>CAVTQM010000056.1:0-164087 GCA_963736805.1 uncultured Chloroflexia bacterium | reverse complement strand
GAGAAGGACGTGGCAGCCAGCATCGTGTTCCACAGTAAGGAGATGAACGTAGACTTGATCGTGATGTGTGCCCATGGACAGAGTGGGCTCCAAACACGCATCTTTGGAAACATCGCCCAGAAGGTGTTATCCATTGGTGTAGTGCCTGTGCTGCTGGTCGCACCCGAAAAAGCACATAAGGATGGAGTCATTCCAATGCCAGTGCATCCTGGTGCCGCTGGACGGTGACACAGAGCATGAAGCAGGATTGGAAATGGCCGTGGAGCTTGCCCAGGTCTGCCAGGCGAAATTGCACCTGGTGATGGTTGTTCCTGATCCATCCAGCCTGCCAGGTGAACAAGCAGCCTCAGCCGCATTTTTACGAAATACTGCCTCTGCGATGCTGGAGCTGGACTGTGAAGAAGCAGAGCTCTACCTGATTGAACGGATGGGAAAGCTGCTCGATCAAAACATTTTGGTAACGGGTGAAGTGCTACGGGGTGACCCGGCCAAGCAGATCGCACGCGCGGCTGGGGACGTCCAGGCAGACATGATCGTGCTTGGCACGCACAGCAAGACCGCCATGGATGCCTTCTGGTCCGGTAGCGTGACGCCCAAGCTTGCCACACAAACCCACCTTCCACTATTGTTGGTGCCAGTGCACGAGAGCTAGCCTTCCCTTTTTTTACCCATTTTTTTGGACACAATGGCGCGAAATTCAACCAGAGTTCTCCCATGATATCGACCATTCAGCAGCACCTTACTGGTACCCTCGGATGGAACTGCGCGATGTTTATAAACTGGTCTACCAAGGCGCGATGGGCTCGGAACACCTGATTGGCTCCCCACAGGGATTCATCAGCTATCTGAATGAAGAATTCGAGCCTTTGCAGGCAGATCCATCGGAGCGTCTCCTGGAACCCATCCTGCCTGACCAGTCCCTCTTCCGCATCAACCTGCGCGCTTATAAAGCCTTGAACTTGCCGGTAGACGTGCTGGTTCCAGGCTTACTGGAGACGGCCCGGGCATTTAAGAGTGACTTGGAAGCGTTTAAGCTTGCCTGGATCGGCTTCGGGCAGGCTTGTGAGCAAGGGCAATTATCCAGCCTCAAAGTTGGCGATTTTCACGCATTCACGACCTGGGTGGAGGGTTTGGGCTTCCCAGGCAGTGCACCATTCAGAAGCCTATAGCCTAGCATACCAACCCGCTTACCGACTGATCTCAGCTCACATCGCTGGACAATTAGGATTGGGCGAGGTGGGTTGAACTGACCACTGGCATAATCGAGAATGAATATTTATAATTTATTGTAATCGCAGGAAAGGAAGGACTGATAGGGCTTTAGGCGGGTATCTTAAAAAATAACCACGAAATACAAAAAGATCTCTGAGGAAAATTGAAATAAAAATCTTAATGATTTTCGCCATAAGACCTGGCAGGATTCCAAAACCTGCCAGGTCTTAATTATCTGATTCGCTAAATAAAAGCGGGGTTTTAGATGGTTATTTATTGAGCAATTGTTGATTATGCTTGGTCAGCCATACATCAACGACCATCCACGCAAACCTGGGATGACGGTCCACCATGGTCTCAGCAAGATCTCTTAATTCATGCGAGTCTTGATGCCAGATGTCTGCATCGATGATCGTATCCGCCGGGTTGGGTAACTCTTCTCGTAAGGATTTGGTTGAGTCCAATGCGTGCCTCCATGGGGATGTAGTTCGTGATAAATTAACTGGGAATGATGAGTTTTGTTACACTATATTGCCATCATTTGGTAAATTCAACCGAGGATACTGCGATCGCTTATCCAGCCTAAAACCTAAATGGAAATATTCGACATGGGGGATTTCCAAATCCAGCCAGGTAGTGCTGGAGGTGGGTTTCCAACACAAAATCGTAGATCGGGAATGCGTAAATCAAATTATTTCTGTTGTAGTTCTAGTGGGGTACGAATAATGATTCTGAGCTTGAGTTATTGAGATAAATAAGGTATAATTAGATTACTTACTTGGTCGAATTAATGCTGCGCAATAGGGGTAGCAAGAATATCGAAATCGTGATTTTGAAACAGCCGAGAGGCACTGAAACTGTGGAAGAATCGCCACCAGGTTTGAAAAAAATATTCTAAAAGGAGATTATAAAATGGCAAAAAAACAACTGGTATTGGGATTCTTTGCAAGTGAAGCTGCTGCTGATGAAGCTGTGAGCAAAATCAAGCAGTGGGACAAAGCCAGCAAAGAGGTCAAGCTCGGTGCAATCGGTGTTTTGGTAAAGGACGACAAGGGTAAGATTAAGACCCAAAAATTGGGTCAGAAAAAGACAGGAACCTTTGCGGTTCTTGGTGCCCTGGCGGGTGTCCTCTCGGGTGGTGTGACAGTTTTAGGCGGTGCGGTCGTTGGTGGTATTCTGGGTGCCTTCTTCCACAAAGGTCTGGGATTGTCGAAGGATGATTTAGCCAGGATCGGCAAAGAACTGGATGGCGGTAAAGCCGCGGTGGGTATCCTGGCGCATGCTGACGAAGCGGCTGGCGTATCTGCCAAACTCGCTGAGTTGGGCGGAAAACCGGAAACACACGAAGTGTCGGAAGAAGCGCTGGACCAGGTTCAGACAGCCACCGAAACCACGACCGAATAAAAAAAATAAAGGAGCTGCTGGTTGATCCGCTGTTACTGGTTATTTCCAAACAGTGCCGATCGCCCGAGTAGCTGTAACTAAGAAAGAGCCGGTGGATGTGACCCAGGGCGATGTGGGTCTATCCACCGGTTTTGCGTTGGAGGTCTACCCGGGGAAATCGACCAGCAAAGCGGAGAAGGTTGAAAATCAGGATAATGGGGAAGCGATTTATGCGTCCCAAGCAAGGTTTTATAATAAGGGAGGATAGATGTGGTTTGTTGGTTGGGGGTTTAAGAATGAACACATAATGCACAGAGGGTGGAGAAGGATCCTTTTTGTATATAACTGGCTTATTCAGACCGATCCTTCACCCTTATATCATTGAAGACCAACTATTCGGAGACGATTTTGGCTGGCTTCTCGAGTGGAAGGAAGGTCAGTATGATGAGGCACAAAAATCGTATGACGAATTCAATACCCGTATCGAGGAATTGCTCAATGCCGGAGTAGTGACACTGTATCCGTCGCTAGATTTCCTGGATGACATGGTGGCATCGATCGTGGTGAAGTAAGGAATGGAGAGAGGTGTTGAACCGGGATCACCGATCCTGGCATTGTACGTATCTTCACTTTTAAGAACAATCGCCAGGCTATGTAAATAGTACATCCGGGAACATTCAAAATATTTTGGTCATAGAATCTCCTCAGATAAAAAAAGGCGGGTCACGACCCGCCCCTACGGGGAAAATTATAAAAAATCCTTTATGTACGTTGTGGATAATTGCTTAAGAACATTCCCCCATATTCACATCATGCTTGCGGTACAATTGGTCGAGAGGTGAATCCATGAACGAAATCGATGACCATCTAAATCTGCGCCTTGAACTATCCAGATCGCTCCTGCCCAGCGAGCTTCAACACCCTGCGATCTTTACGCTGCTTGTCCTGGCATTGGCGGAAGACCTTTCCGAAACCGCCAACCTGACAGGTTACAAAGGCCGCCTGGCAGAGGGTGATATCACCAGCATGGCGACCATCCAGACGAGCAACCCGCTCAATGGATACATCCGCACCAA
The DNA here is from genome assembly GCA_963736805.1 of uncultured Chloroflexia bacterium. Lineage (GTDB taxonomy): Bacteria > Chloroflexota > Anaerolineae > Anaerolineales > UBA4823 > FEB-25. Next base: position 160,416 of record CAVTQM010000056.1, on the reverse strand, counting down.
GGCTAACGGGGTGGTAGCTGGGCTTCCGCTGGCTGAAGTGGTATTTAATATCGTGGATCCAACCATCTCATTCCGGCGAACGGTCAAGGATGGAGATGTTGTGCAGAAGGGACAGGTTTTAGCACAGGTGCAAGGGGATGGCAGGGCACTGCTGGCAGGCGAGCGTACAGCGCTCAACTTCCTGGGCAGGCTGTCTGGAATCGCCACGATGACCTATATGTATGTTCAGGCAGTCAAGGACACCAAGGCGGTGATCCTCGACACGCGTAAGACCGCTCCAGGTTTGCGCTACCTGGATAAATATGCCGTTCACTGTGGGGGTGGCCAGAACCACCGCATAGGGCTTTTCGACATGGTGCTGATCAAAGATAACCATATCTCTGGAGCAGGTGGCATCACGGCAGCCGTGCAGCGGGTGAGGCAGATGCATGGTCAGCAATATGCCATCGAGGTGGAGGTGAAGAATCTGGGTGAGCTGGAGGAAGCCATTAGCCTGAAGGTCGATCGCATCATGTTGGACAACATGGACCTGGAAACGATGCGCCGGGCGGTGCAGGTAGGCAATGGGCGCGTCCCACTGGAAGCATCCGGCAACGTCAATCTTAACAACGTACGCCAGATCGCTGAAACAGGCGTAAATTTCATCTCCTCAGGCGCTCTGACGCACTCCGCCCCCACACTTGACATCAGCATGAAAATAGGATAGATTAAGTCCAGAATCTGCAAAACCTGGCAGGTTTGGAAATTGGAGCACTAAAAATGTCTGTTGAAAGTATGTACGAAGAAATGAAGAGCAAGCTCAGCCGCGTGGTACCTGATTTCGAGCTGCGCTATAAAGCCGAACTGGCTGTTGAGATCAACCAGCTCAAGAAGGAAAAAAATGCGGTCATCCTGGGCCACAATTATATGGAGCCAGCATTATTCTATTCCATCCCTGATTTCCGGGGTGATTCGTTGGATTTAAGCCGCAAGGCTGCCCAGACAGATAAGGATATCATCGTTTTTTGCGGGGTACGCTTCATGGCTGAGACGGCCAAGCTGCTCAACCCCAGCAAGACGGTGCTGCTGCCGGCTGAAAAAGCAGGCTGCAGCCTGGCTGCCAGCATCACTGCGGAGGACGTGCGCCAGCTGCGTGCGCGTTACCCGGGCGTTCCGGCGGTGGCTTACGTGAACACCTACGCAGATGTGAAAGCTGAAGTGGATATCTGCTGCACGTCCAGCAACGCCAATGCGGTGGTTGAATCGCTGCATTCCGACACGGTCATCTTCCTGCCGGATGAATATCTGGCGCGCAACGTTGCGATTGAGACCGGCAGGCATGTCATCTTCCCAACCTTGCAGGAAGGGGATAACCAACCTTCCACCACGCTGGATTACCAGGGGGTGGGCAAACCCGGGACACTGATTGGCTGGCATGGGCGCTGCGAGGTGCATGAGAAGTTCACCATCCAGGATATCCAGGCGGTACGCCAGCAGTTCCCCGAGGTGGTGGTGCTCACCCACCCGGAGAGCAGCCCGGAAGTGGTAGCGGCATCTGATTTTTCAGGCGGCACGAATGCCATGATCCGGTATGTGAAGGAGAGCAACGCCCCGCAATACCTTGTTCTGACCGAGTGTGCCATGGGTGATAATATTGCAGCTGCCAACCCCGATAAGGATATGTTGCGCTTGTGCATGGTGCGCTGCCCACATATGAACCTGATCACGATGGAAGATACGCTCAAGAGCTTACAATTAAATCAGTATGTGATTGACATCCCGGAAGACATCCGTGTACGCGCTGCCCGTGCGGTAGAGCGCATGATCGCCATCGGGTAACGGGAGAGGTGTACATGCAAACCGACGTACTCGTAATTGGATGCGGTATCGCAGGTGTCACCGCAGCATTACAGCTTGCCGCCGACACCCAGCGCCAGATCACTGTGATCACCCGCGCCGAAGAGGCCTCCGACAGCAACTCGAATTATGCCCAGGGAGGCATCGTTGGGCGTGGGGTGGGTGACAGTGCCGAACTTCTCGAAGAGGATATCCTGGCAGCCGGAGCGGGGCTATCATACCCACCGGCAGTTAAGCTGTTGGCAGAACGTGGACCAAGATTACTCGATGAAATCCTGATTGGGCAAGCTGGTTTGCACTTTGACCATGATGAGCAGGGAAATCTGATGATGGGCCTGGAAGCAGCTCATTCCACACGCCGGATCCTGCACGTTGGGGACGGAACGGGTGCAAGTATTATGATGGCACTGCTCAAGAAGCTAAGGGAGAAAGCGAATATCAGCCTGCTGGAACAGCATACTGTGGTCGACTTGATCACATTCCCCCACCATGCCACCGATCCCCTGGCAGTATATCAATCGCTCACCTGCCACGGTGCGTACGTGTTCAACCAGGAGTCGCGGCAGGTGCTGCCGATCCTGGCACGCCAAACTATCCTTGCCACGGGCGGGGTGGGGCAAATCTATCTGAATACCACCAACCCAGTCGGTGCGCGCGGGGATGGGGTTGCGATGGCTTACCGCGCTGGGGCAAGCATCATCAATGCCGAGTATGTGCAGTTCCACCCGACTGCTTTGAATTCGACCGGCGCTACCAGGTTCCTGATCAGCGAAGCGGTGCGTGGGGAGGGGGGTATCCTGCTCACCCCGCAGGGTAAACCATTCATGGAACGCTATTCGCCTGAGTGGAAGGACCTTGCGCCGCGTGATATTGTCGCCCGAGCGATTTATTCGGAGATGGTTGATAAGGGCTACCCATACGTTCTGCTGGATATTGCCTCCCACCAACAGGCGGAGTATATCCGGGAACGCTTTCCTCATATATATGCCCACTGCCTTGAGCAGAACATCGATATTACCCGCCAGCCCATCCCAGTCGTACCTGCTGCACATTACTTCTGTGGAGGCGTGCAGGTGGATCTGCAAGGGAGGACCAGCATCCCGAACCTATATGCAGTGGGAGAAGTGAGCTGTACGGGTGTGCATGGTGCCAATCGGCTGGCGAGCACATCGCTGCTGGAGGGGTTAACATGGGGAGTGCAGGCGGCGGGGGACATCCGGGCGCAGTCACCCGGGTTGCTCTTAAGTGAAAAAGACGTTCCAGAATGGAATGACAGCGGGTTGATCTATGATGGTGACCCGAATTTGATCCAGGGGGATATGCAAGGTGTGCGCAACCTGATGTGGCACTACGTTGGACTGGTGCGCAGCGAGTACCGCCTGAACCGGGCGATCCGCGATCTTCGACAGCAATGGCTGGATATTGAGGAGTTTTATCGGAAAACACGCCTGAGCGATAGCTTGATCGGCTTACGCAACAGCGTGCAAACCGCGCTGATCGTGGCATATGCAGCACACCGCAACCGGGTTAGCCGGGGCTGCCATTACCGGGAGGACGAGTCTGAACAGGCTAAAAACGGCATTCCACCTGAAGCTGCGAATGTTAAGCTCAGTGGGGGATTGCAGTAGTGATTGTCACATGCAATGACAGTGGCGGCGGGTCTCAGACCCGCCACTACTAAGAATACATTATGGCTTTAATCTTATGGTGTGGATATTCCGATTCTCACCTGGCCAGTAGAGCAGGAGCTGTTGGGAGTGCTTAATCTCGTAACGACCATCGCTTACTTTAATGGAATAACCATGCGGATATTGGTAATTAGGGACAAAAACTTCAGTAGGGGCTGAAATCGCCGGGTCATGCTGGAATTTCATCTTAAATAAGCGCTTGAACGGGTTAAACGAGGCTTGCCTCAGCTCACCTGAGGTGTGCATTGGGTATGGGCGCACCACGGATTGCAGACCTCGCCCACCCGAGTTGATGTCACGCGGATCGCTACGCTGGTCGGCACTATAGATGGATAGATCCTCGTCATTCCACAGGTCACCGTGCTGATTGGTGTTATCGGAGGTGTAGTTCCAGAGGGTGTAATCGAGCAGATTATCTTCGACAGCCTTCATGCTGCGCTGAAGGGCTTTCACCTGGATGCGGAAGTCGCCCGTCATGTAAGCGTGTTTTTCATGCAGGTCAAAGGGGATGCCGAATTCCCCCAGGACGAACGGCACCCCGCCCAGCTGATGGTCAGCGTGTTGTTTAAGGGTAGCAAGCTGTTTGAAGTAAGAACGACGGATGGCTGGACTGAAGACGACCCTGCGGCTATGGCTGTTCACCCCGATGAAAGGTACATATTCTTTCTTCACCAGAACGAAGGCATCGTACCAATGCGGGGCATACACGATGTCTTTAAAATCGTGCTCACCCGTTCATGTAAGGTGGAACACCTGGTTCCGCTTCTATGAAGATCAGGGTTCCAGGGTGAGCCTGACTGATCGCTTCTCCGAAGCGATTGTTGAAAACCCGGTAATAATCACGTGAAAAATTGACAGGCTGGCTGTTGACCTGGTTGAAATAATCCGGGCGAAGCAGGTGAGGCGCTCCTGAAGCATCGAAATCCCACACGCCATGCTGCTTCCAGATGCAATCATACCCGGGCAGCCATGCCCGTTGACGAGACTCATTCAAATGGCGCGAACCGGTCTTGTTGATGCTGGCCAACCCGAGCGACCAATAATCAACTTCCTGTGAAAGCCCTGCTCCAAGCAGCATGGACTGATAAGGCGTTGGGCTCAAATTCAGGTTGACAGAACCACGCGTAGAATTGAGATCCTTCCATCCAATATAGCCACTGGACGGCTCATTCAGCGTGTCATAGCCGATTACATTGGGCTGGTCTTTCAGGCGGAGTGCCACCTGCCGGATGGCATTGATGTAATGCCCCTGAAGGTATTCCTGAACTGGCTGACCATCAATGAGGGTATGCGGGGCGAAATCATTCCCGGCGAAAAACAGGGTGAACATGGTGGCGCAGGCAAGCTTGTTGGCGTTGGAAGACCAGATCATCCTCGGGTAAGGATCGGGATGGGTGGCATGCACGATGGCAGCACCGGTCTCGGCGAAATGGGTGATGTCAAACCCAACTGCTTCGAACGTCCAACCAGGAGCACCATCACCGCCTGAGAAGCGGCTCCACACATCCTGGTGCGGGTCGATGAACAGATTGAAGCCATAATCGCCGGCTTTCTTCACCACTTTGACGATATAGTCAAGGTATTCTTCATCGTAGATACCGGGACCGGCATGCTCGATGGCTTCCCAGGTGACCAGTAGGCGCAGGAAGTTGAACCCCCAGTCCCTGAGGCGACCGAGGTGCTCATCGGCCTGATCCATAGGAAAGGGACGCCCAACGAAGGAGAGATTGCGGTGGTCGAAGAAACCCTGGCGGATATAGGTGGCTCCATCGGGTTTCATGGGGACTTTACTACTGCCACCCAAGTTGACCCCGCGCAGCATCACCCGGCGTCCGAGGTCATCTACAAAGTGTGAACCTAGTGCGTGAATATCCATGATACCTGATCGTATATTTCGGAGCGGTGGGCAGCTTATTTCTTATCAGGGATGAACAGGTTGAAAACGAAGGATACGACGCTGACGATGATCGATCCCCAAAAAGCACCCCAGGGAAATTGGACATAAAAGCCAATGCCCATCAGCTGGCAGAGCCATGAGGAGAACCAGAGCAGGAAGGCATTAATCACCAGGGTGAAGAGACCCAGGGTGAGAATGATACAACCACAGGAGAGAAACTTCAGGATGGGGCGAATAAATACATTGACCAAGCCGAGCACGATTGCCATGATGGTGAATGCCAACCAGGCATCTGCGCCTTGAACCGACATCAGGTCATCGGGCAGGAGAAGGGTGGCGACATACAGGGCGATCACCGTGACGAGCCAATGCAGGAATAATTTCATTAGGTACCTCTTTCTGGTCAGCCGTAAATTTTGGTTTGGATAAGTAAAAAATATCAGTTTGTTTCGAATATGTCAAGTATAGGTGGGGATGGGTTTAACTCATCCATTAACAAGATCCACCAGGAATACTTTAACACAAAAAACATAATAAAACTTTCATTCTATATATAACTGTATAATTAATACGAAAAAGCAAGCTGATAGTTGCAGATAAGCTTACCTGAGTCTGTGCCATTTGAGGTGGATATGAAAACCTTACGTGACCCTGAAGGAGCAGAAATAAGTCACCTGCTTCAAGCCTGCCCGTTGGCAGGAAAGGAAATCCTGGAGATCGGCTGTGGAGACGGGAAATTTATTCGCCAGTATATGGACTTACCCAACCGATTAGTTGGAATTGACCCTGCGTTGCCTGACCTGATTACAGCAAAAACAAATCAGGCTGGAACGAAGATATCCTTCCTCCAGTCGATCGGTGAGAATTTGCCTTTTCCACCCGGTGTTTTTAATATCGTTATTTTTGCTTCATCGCTTTGATGAATCGATATTGAGGGCATGGTGCATGCCCTGAAGGAAGCTGAACGGGTCCTGGTCCCGAAAGGGACCATGATCGATGTCCGCCCACTATCGGTGAACGTCCCATTGGAAATCATTTACAAGGGAGGCAGGGAATCAGCTGGAGATATTGATATGAGTCCGACGATACAATATGATTTCGCTGCAGACAAGGCGATCGAGGAAGTATTGAAGGAAGGTCTCTACCAAGAGGTATTTGTGGAGTATTTTGATTTTGCTTTCTATTGGAAGACCATTAACGCAATGAAAAAATATATTGATGAAAAATGGACAGATCAGGTCATCATCCCTGAGGAAGTCATTGAGCTGGCGCGTGAGATGCTAAATAAAAAGCATCCTCAAACCCAAATACGCATTGGGAATCGCATGAAATTGGGGAAATACGAGAAATTAGGATGAGTTGTCAGATTTAAATTACAGGATTCCAATTGGAAATCGATTGTTTATATTTAAGGGGGACGATGATCCTTTACCATTCCACTGTGGGGGATTGAGGAATTCTTCGCTTATTACGACGCATGCAGGCTTTTACCTGGTCGAGGATTGTGGGCGTTTGAAGTAACTTCACTCCCATGATGAAATAATTCACAAAAAATTCATAAAATCTCCATGAGTTCTTCACCTGTATCTTACCCGGTAAATGTATGATGCAGGAGTCGGTGCGAAATGTTATTAAACATGGAGCACTGATTCTTCTCAATCTTATTCGTCGGAAAAGGTGATTATATGAAAACACAAATTCTATCGAAACAAACTCAAAGGAACTGGTGGATTGTTGCTACCTTATTTAGCAGTGCTGTGCTCGCAGCATTATCGGGAATTTATTTCCTTTTTCTCCCGATTGGCGGATACCAGGGTGGACGCAACCCGTACTATAACGTGCGTATCTTATTTCAACGCGAGACATGGGATAACCTGCACACCTGGGGTGGGATCGTGATGATCGGGGTAGTACTCATCCACCTGGCGGTGCATTCGTCATGGGTGGTCAGCATGTCCCGCAAGATCTGGAATGAGCTTACCAGAAAAAATCGGAGTATGAGCAAAAATGGGCGGATGAACCTGCTGATTAACTTGATTGTTGCACTAAGTTTTCTATTCACTGCAATCAGCGGCGTATATTTCTTTTTTACCCCAGAAGGGCATAATGTGCAAGATCCGATGATCCTGTTTAGTCGAACAACCTGGGATCTGCTGCATACCTGGGCTGGTGTGGTACTTATTATCGCAGCATTGGTGCATATCGCCATCCACTGGAAATGGATCACGAAGGTGAGTGGGAAAATGGTGAATCTGGCAGTACCGTCTAAGCAAATCGTAAAACCGACATCCATCACTAATTAACGTTTCTAAATCAAAAATATTCATTCGAAAGGAAAATCAAATGTTGAAAAAAATTATCGTCACAATGGCTTTGGTCGTTATCATAGGAATTCTCGTGTTTGGGGCAGTTAATCGCAGCCTGGCAAAGGTAAATGATGAAAGCAGTACCTTAAATCAAAATGGGTATGAATCCATTATTTCTCAATCCCCGGATTCCCAACTGGATGGGAAAAATGACCTGATCCAGATCGAAAATGAAGAGCATACCGATGAGCAAATCATCCTTCCTCCGGTTAGCGAGGATGGGTTGAGTGATGATGAAGTTGCAGGCCTTCTTTATATGCGCGAAGAGGAGAAACTGGCGCATGATGTTTATGTCAATTTTTATTCACAATTTGAAACACGTAATTTCCAAAATATCAGCCAAAGCGAGTTGACTCATATTGAGTCCGTAAAGACCTTGATCGACCGCTATGGATTGACGGACCTGGCTTCAAGTGAATTGGGGATTTTTACCAACCCTGATTTACAAGCGCTTTATAATCAGGTAGTTGCGCGTGGCAGCCAATCACTGGCAGAGGCATTGAGTGTTGGAGCAGCAATTGAAGAGATTGACATCCTTGACCTGAAAGAACGTCTGGCACAGACCGATAATGCGGATATTCAAATTGTATATGAAAATTTACTGTTGGGGTCTGAAAACCACCTGAGGGCTTTTGTTGCGAAATTTCAGCTACAAAGCGGAGAGACTTATCAGGCGCAGTATCTGAGCTTTGATGCATACCAGGCTATCATCGCTGGAGATACACAAGTTGGGGGTAGTAGCCAGGGTGGAGGTAATGGAAACGGTGGTTATCAGGGAAATCAACCCTAGATAACCAGGCAGATTTATATTTTATCTGGGGCGGTGAACCATTCACCGCCTCTTTTTTTATTGGCAAGCCAAATCAATCGTTGAATAAAAAATCGAAATGCGAAGGAGGGGTTTATAGCATAACAGTTTATTGGGTTTCTCTATATCACCCTTTTTTACAATGAACGCTCACTACTTCGAACCTGAAAGAAAAACCGATTAGGTGCACTCCTGCCAATATAAAACTTTAAAAACACCTAACCCCCCTGCAATTGGGGGGTTAGGTGTTTTTATTTTCTGTTAAATAGCGGGGCTTGGATTCGAATATATCCCCTCCACGGGGACCAAGGACCTGTGCTTGATTAAACGAAAAACCAGAGTCATTGGACCCTGGTTTTGCCTTAGTAGCGGGGCTTGGATTCGAACCAAGGACCTCCGGGTTATGAGTGGGAAACCCGCTTCCGCTACCTCCGACCTTCAAGCCCGTACTTTTGACCCAGCCCGACGAAGAGTGGTTCTCGCAGACCTGACGGGGAGAGATGGGTTGTTTGATAAGTAAATTGTAGCATGATTGGAGAATTTTTGCTGTAAATAGCTTATTGTTGATTGATGAGCCGCTATGCGATCGTAATCGGGATATCCCGATAGAGTTACAAATTTAATCCAAAAGGAGAGGTATTCTAAGGTAGATGAGATACCGAATCTACTAAAACATATCGGATAATATACAAAAAATGTATATTATCTGATATGATTTTCATGTTAATGGGGAGAGAAGTCGATTAAGATCTATCAAAATCCCAAGTGTTCAGATTTTGGAAGAGATCTTTGATAAAGTTCCATAGGTAAAGTTGTTTAATTTCAAGCAGGAAGATAAGCCATCTGAACAGCCTTGGCGGCTTCGATCAATTGGCTGTCGAAAGATGCCAGCGTTACCGGCATCCCCATGGTCTCCTGCCATATCAGTGCGCAAGCTAGATGAGTGGCGTCATAGCCTCTCAGGTCATGCTCAACTGCCAGAATGTCACCGCGCGCCACCGTATTCTCGGTGATCGGCAGGCGATGGAAGCTCTCCCATTCCGAGCGGAACTGGCGCAGGGCAGCAAGGGATTCATCCGGCGTGATGAGCTTCATCCGACCAGCTCGAGCAATTGCTGCAGCGACCTCAACCCGGCTTATCAATCCTGTTACAACCATATCGGCTGCCTCGATCCAGGCTTTGACATCCTGGGAACCCTTTTCCTGGATATAGCGTTTCACCAGAGCGCTGGCATCCAGATATAAGATCATTCGCGCATCTCCACCAGGATATCTGAGACCTGTCGTTTACCACGGTTGGTAGCCGCGGCTGTAACCGATTTCAGTTTTTGACCATTCCAGGCAACCAATCCGGCATCCTGCAACGCTTTGAGTCGGTCATCAATGGGCTGATCCACCGGCGACAAGCGACCGACCGGACGGCCGTGATCAGTGATAATGACGGTCTGTCCCTGGCTGACCTGGCGCAGGTATTTACTCAAACGTGCTTTCAAATCCCGGACTCCGACCCGCGTTTCGCTCATAGTATTACCTCCAATTGTGACTATATTATACCAATAATGGTCACATAATACAATGTGCTTCCTTGTTGGTAAGTTAAGGATTGTTGTATTGGATGGCTTAATAGGTAACCTGGCCGGAGCTACATCTTAGCCGGTGGGAGAACATGAGTGTCTGCTTGAGGCAAATTGAATCATCGCAAGGGTAGATCATCTCACCCAAGCGTATAACCTGCTGGCAGTGGATTGTCTTTCATTCATGCATGGAACCAGGCTTGGTCGAATTGGATCACACGCACCAGCAAATTACGTTTCTGGGTGAAGAATACATACACTTCCTGAGTCTGCTTATGGGTCTGGTGAATGGCTTCGTCCATGTCCATGTGATCCAGCTCACCGGCTTTCCACTGCTGGAATTTCTGATACAGCGGCTCAAGCACCTGCCACCAGCGATAATTGTAATAGGCATCCAGCAAGGTTTGCTCCCATTAATATCCTGGGGTTTTGGGGGTTTGGGTGCGTTTTTTGTGTGCCATCTTTCACTCCAAGGGGTCAAATGGGCAGTCCTGCAGAGAGCTGCGATGAATATTCATCGGGAACCATGACAGTAAGATCTGAAGATATGGGTATGATCAGTTGTCATTCTATAACCAAGGTGTAAATAACGCTATTAGTTATTTACAACTGTCTACCCAAGATCACACCTGGAACCGGGACATATGTCCCGTCATAGGTGGGCACATGTCCCGAATATCTCAAAGACGCTTGACAAAGAGAATTTCGCTGGTATTATAGAAATCGTAAGACCTAAACAATTGAATAATTGCCGTGCGCTCTTTAGCGCCGGATAGAACGTTAGTTGACCAATCCCCACACGTGAGCAGCATTTTTCTACTGGAATAGCGTGTGGTTTTTTGTTTAATACCACAGCCATTCAAGTGGAAATAGTTCCAACGACAGCTTTGGTTGAACCTTGCACGAGAATAGCAATTGGCAAAATTTGCTAGAAAAAATGGAGGTGACCCGACTACGATACATATCCCCGTTTTCCCATCCCCAGCCGCACTTTCGCCGGACGGTTGGGCAGCGCGCTGAAGCTGTTGGGTCGCTCAACTTCAGCGTGGGCCTCACTCAAGCGATCAACCTGCGAAATTAGCAGGCTCTCCCCAGATCGGGGAGTTGCAACCCTAAGGCGGTGTGCCGGCAAGTTGTCTTACCGAGGTTGGCGAAGCAGAATGCCTAGATAGGAAACTAAGGGAAAAGCGTTACTGGGTCAAGAACCAATGATCTCGGATATGTGGAGGTGAATTATGAGTAAAGATGGTCAAGGTAGCCTGGGCTATCAGATGATGAAAGCTCTGCAGGGCATCTTTCAACCTGGCGCCAGCCGACATAAAGCCAAGCGATATCACCGTGATGGAGAGCTGATCACCGGCATCAGCACCATGCGCTGCATGTCGGCAGATGTGCATCAGTTCGCCCGGTTCATTCGAGTCAATTGGCCTGAGGTGAAAGACCTGTCCGAGGTCAGGTCAGAAATGGCGCTTGCCTATATCGAAGAACTGAGATGACCGAGAACGATCAGGTGGAAGGATTGCACGTGTCTGCGCTTCATTGCGCAAGCTGGACGTCGCCTGCCGCAAGACCGGCATCTTCCCTCTAGATGCACCACCGCTGCTACCCTACAAAGATCAGGGAGGACCAGGCGGCTTCCATTCTAAACCAAAACCAATCCCCTACACCGAAGAGCAAGCCAAAGCGATCATCACACTCATCGCTCCACAGGATCCGATCGTTGCCAGGCTGCTCACGCTGATGTGGGCAGGCGGGTTGCGCATCAGCGAAGCGGTCTATCTGCGCGCCCAGGATATCGACCTGGTGAATGGGACAATCTCCCTGAACCAGGAAGGAAATGTCAACCGTACCAAGGGCGGCAAGCCACGGATATTTTCTTACTCACCTATGGCTCAGGAATTTATGACCGCTCTCAAGAACTCTCCGGACATCCAGCCAACCGGTCACCTTTTCGCTGACCGGCTGGGATTGCCCGACCGGGCGCGAAAGCTGGTGCGCCAGGCTTGCCGAGAATTAGGCATCCGACAGCTGGGGACCCATGGTTATCGCAAGACGTTCAGCGTGGAGGAATATCATCGGGCGAGATCACGCGGCGCGGATGACCGCCAGGCATTGTTGGAGACATCCCACAAGCTGGGACATAACCGGATTGATGTGACTCGCCAGAGCTATGTCTCGATAGAGGAGCGGGAGAAGGGAGCTATGCTATATGATGAGTGATGAGACAATCACTATGTCATCCATCCAATATGTGATGGGGGGAGATCTAGAATCGGTCCGCAGCGCCTTGATCAAAAGCCTGATGATGAATTCCATCCCCTTCTCTCAAGGTAACAATGGTGAATCTGCTCGCCTGGATCCAGCTGATGTATTCCACCTATATTCTCCCCGTTGGTTGGCCGTGGGTCGGATTGAGCTGGAAAGCGTCGATCTCAGCCAGGTTTTGTTGCGCTTTTGTTTGCCAACCTTTCCCAGTGAAGCAGAAGTTGAAATTCACGAAGAATGCTATCCGCGATGCACTTCCACCACCAGCGGCTGTCGTCCGCATCATGGATGCCGAAGGCGACCGGGCCAGAGCGCTGGCATATCTTGCACGCTATCTGCATCAATTTCGTATCCAATGCCTGCAGGAAATCCAGTCCGTGCTGCAAAACACGCCTGGGGTTGATCCCCGTGTATGGTCTGATCATTGAAAGGCAGCGAATTCTCGAGCCGGTGACTTCATCACCTGGTTATAAGAAACGAGTAGAATGAAACCGAAGATCGGGATATCCCGCGGGATAATCTGGTTTTACGGGACGACCAGCAAGAACTGCTGCGCTTGTGGCAGTCCGGCCAGACTGCCAAGGTGATTGCCCTGCGCACCTCCAAGACTGAAAAGACGGTCCTGAACCAGCTGACCCTTCTGCGCAAATCGCTCGGTGAAGAGCTGGTACCGCGCCGAAGGTAAGAAAAGGGATAAATTGGGATAATCTGGGATATGGACAACGGGATATCCCTGCAGTTACAAAGACAGTAATAACAGTAGTTACTACAAATTTCTGCAGGAGGTAACCGTCATGTCTCAAAAGCTGATAAATACCCGCACCAAGCTTCCCCACGCAGTCATCGTGAAATCCCCAGGTCTGCTCCCCATGCTGTACACGGTCCGTGAACTGGCGGACGAGCTAAGTATGCCAGAACGCACTTTGCGTGATTGGCTGCACCACGGCGCTCCACATACCCGTGATCGATTGGGGCACATCTGGGTAGATGGGCAGGCATTCAAGGTCTGGGTTTCCAGCCAGCGGAAGAAAGGCCCGCGAGTCAGACTCCAACCTGGCGAGGGGTATTGCATGAATTGCAACCGCATTGTGATGATGCTTCATCCCACTCGTCGCCAATCCTCTGGCAAGTTGGTTTATATACAAGGTGTTTGCCCACATTGCAATGGGAGAGTCTCTCGGGGAGCGCGGCGTGATTCGACGCAGTAACTACCTGCTGGTCAGGCGGTACCTCCTGGATCTGGGGGAGGTCTACCAGTTGTCAGGCAGCTCACTGGTTCGCTACCGCTTCTATCTGCGCCACTTGCTGCTTTGGGTTGGGGAAACGCCATTTCAGCAGGCAGCCAAATTGCGCCCAACATTCCCAAGCTATGTCAGTAATCTACCCGGCCGGAATGGAGAGATGCCACTGGCGGCGGTCACCCAAAAGAAAATCATCGAAGTCGGCAAGCGGTTTTTCACCTGGGGAAAGCAGAACTATCCCAAGGAATTTGGTTCTCTGACAACCGCATGGTTGGAGAGCTTGCGATCACCCCGGCTCAGGGAGACTAACAATGAACATGAATATGTCTCGCTGGAAGAAGTCCTGCAATTGATTGCAATCTCCCATAACGAAGACGATCTTGCGCTTATGCGGGATAAAGCTGCTGCAGCGATGCTCTTTCTTTCAGGAGCTCGAGCAAGCGCCTTCACCACCTTGCCCGTATCTGCGGTGGATCTGCCGGCCAGGACCTTGCTCCAGTGGCCGGAGTTGGGCGTAGCTACCAAAAATGGTAAACGAGCAACAACCTATTTGTTACCTATTCCGGAGTTATTATTGGTGGCTCAGATCTGGGATGATGTGGTCCGCTTAAAGCTGCCACCAACAGCCCCCTGGTATGCGCCTATCTCTTCGCGTTGGGGAAGTCAAACTCTCGTAGAGTCTGAACCAGGAAAGAATCGACATCAGGCATTGGACAAGCGCCTGCGCAGGTTATTCACTCTGGCAGGTTTGCCCTATAAATCAGCCCATAAGTTTCGTCATGGTCACGCGGTTTACGGCCTCCTCAAAGCCCAGACCATGGCGGATTATAAAGCGGTCTCGTTGAATTTAATGCACAACGACATCAAGATCACAGACAGCATTTATGCACCCATTTTATCGGAAGAGGTTAAAGATCGCATCGCCAGACTAACATCGGACCATGATTCAATGCCAGACACAGAAATCGATGGCATGTTAGGTCAATTATCCAATGCTGATCTATCAAAGGTGTTAAGGGTCGTAGCAAGTCGATTATCGGGATAATCCGACGAAATTTTCTAGATCGCAGGTTCAATTGGACTTGTTTGACACCACTTATTCAGAACTTCTCTGACATTTCGATCTTTTCCAGCTAGTCGTCTGTCCAAGCAGTCAGGTCTGTACCTCCTTCTTCAGAACTCAATCATGACCTCGATCACCTCGAGTTCATTCACCGCCCGATAGCATTTCAGTACTGCGTTGAATTGCACGACGTTATAAATGTCTCTAACAGGTTTGAACCGCCTTACGAGAAACTCCGGCAACAGGTCTTTGATACATGTACGCTCGTTCTGCTGCGTCACGACTGAATTGTATGAATTTGGTTTCAATCAGAACCTGAAGGTATTGCCTGCCTAGATCAATAACTACCAGGAATTATGCGTAAGGAGAGAGCTCCCTTTTTCTGCTTCGAGTTTCATTATTTATATAATACTATTTGGGTAAAAACTATATTTTTCTAATACCTAATTCGAGTAAAAAAATCCGAATAGAGTGCCAAGCATTAGTCCTCCGATATACCACAGTGTAATAGTACTAATGGGATTCTTCTAAAAATACAAAGTGAGAATATAACACAATACACTGAATTCGCTAGAATAAACTTACATATAATTAGCTTCAAAAGAGCAAGGATATTTATTCACAATAAATGCACATATTTATACCGGAGAATTATCACAACAAATTACTCTCAGTGATTTTCTTCTTCATTTTTGAATAATGATCAATTCACCTGTCAAGTCAAAAGATAATGTTACCGAAAGGGCAGCATTGGTTCAAATTCATTGAACTAAAAAGTGGGTTAAGGTACAATATTTACGTTTAAGGTCTTCTTTTAAATGGCCAATAATGATCAAGCTATCCTGCAAACCAAGCTTCACAGGTCCGCGCCTATCACGCGATTTGGTTGTACGGCAACGGTTAATCGACTTGCTCAATCGCAATATTGGGAGCCAGCTTACACTAGTTTGTGCACCGGCTGGCTTTGGCAAATCCACCCTTATATCCACCTGGCTTAACCACATGGAGACTGGTCAAAGTGATAAGTCACTGACCCTACCTTCAGCGTGGTTATCACTGGACGAAAACGATTCTGACCTCAACCTGTTTTTACGCTATTTTATAGCAGCAGTGCGGACAATCTTTAATAATGCATGTGGGGCGACGCTCGTATTATTACAGTCATGGCAACAACCACCACCGTCGGTCATCTACACCACATTAATCAACGAACTAGACGAGCTTCCCGGAGAATTTATTCTCGTTCTTGATGATTACCATTTCATCCGGGGAGAGGCTGTGCCCAATCTGCTCATGGAATTGACCCGCCATTGGCCAGAATCTTTACACTTGATATTGATTTCGCGCGTCAACCCTCCCTTACCGATCGATAATTTAAAGGCGAAAGGGATGCTCAACGAGATTCGCTCCCGATCCTTACGTTTTACACCCGATGAGACCCTTGCTTATCTGAAACAAATGCACATCTCCGATCAATCCCAAAACGCATTGGATATCCTTCAAGAGCAATTTGAAGGCTGGCCGGCTGGTCTGCATCTGGTTGCGCTTACCATGCGTTCCGAAATTACCCAGGAAACCGTATTATCAGAATTACCCACAGATAAAAGCAACGTTACTGGATACCTGATTACTGAGGTGATAAACCAACAGCTTCCAGTAATCCACTCCTTCTTATTGAAGACCTCCATCCTGGATCGTTTTTGTGCTCCCCTTTGCGAAGCCATCCTTGGCGAGCACGACTCTGCCTGGAGTGTGCGCGCCTGCCTGGATTGGATTGAGCGCGCCGAATTGTTCATAATACCTCTGGATGACCACCGAGAATGGTTCCGCTACCATCATTTATTCCAGGAATTACTGCAACAAAGATTGACTAACGAAATGTCTCCTGAGCAGATTGCGAATATGCATCACCAGGCATCCATCTGGTTTGAGGAGCATAACCTGCTTGAAGAAGCCATGCAACACGCCCTGGCAGCCGGGGACCCGCAGCTGGCAAACCATCAGATGACAATCGGTATGCGCGATGTGATCAACCGTGAAGACTGGCCAACCCTGGTGCGCTGGCTGCGCCTACTGCCGGAAGAGATGATCCAGAGAGACCCCTGGCTTTTAATGATCAGGGTTTGGATTTTGGAGTTAACATGGCGCCTTGAGCAACAAGCCAAGGTAATCGCGCAAGTTGAGGAACTGGTCAATTCAGATATAGGCGCATCGATGCCAGAGGATGACCTAAAAATCCTACGCGGCCAAATCCTGATGATAAGATCCCAACAGTTGTATTTTTATAATCAGACCACGCAAGTGATCGAAATGACCCGTGAGGCACTGGCACTTTTACCTCCAATGTGGACATTCGTGCGCGGTGCTGCGATGTTATGGCTAGGTCTAGCCATGCAATCCAGGGGTCAGTTCGTAGAGGCTGAGCGGCTGCTGCTCGATGAATATGGGTCTTGCAGCGATAAGACCGAGATTTATCCATTGGTTAACTTGCAATCCCTGGGTTATATATACCTTTGGACAGGTCAGCTTGAGAAGGCTATAAAAATAGGGCAGGTGTTGATCCAGGGGGCAACCGCCAGCAACATCACGATCATGAAAAATTGGGGTGATTATTTTGTCGGAGTGGCTTATTATCAACGCAATGAATTAGAACTCGCCGAGAATTACTTCAACCAAATTATTAAAAACCGTTATGTAGCCCACGGCTCCGCTTACCGCGATGCGGTTACGGGTCTGGCGTTGATCCAGCAGAGAAAAGGGGAGAGAGCGACTGCCTGGCAGTTGGTCGAGACAATCAGCAGGTCTGACATCGAGGAGACAGGCGCTGAAGACAGCCGAACAGGCTCTGTGCGCGCCTGGCTGCAGCTCCTGCAAGGCGATCTGGCAGGCGCATTCCGATGGGTTGAAACGTTTCAGCAGTCTACCCCCAGACCAACCAATTATCTGGCTGGAGGAACCGCAAGTGACCCGGGCGCGCATCCTGGTCGCCAGAAGATCACAAGGCGACCTGACTTTGGCAATGCAAGTACTGGACGCGCTGGATGAGATTGTAGATAGGACGCATAACACTCCCTATAAGATCGAGATCCTGGCAATACGCGCCCTGGCGCACGAAGCACAGGGAGAAAGGGACCTCGGCGGAGGCTGACCTGAAGAACGCACTCAACCTTGCACGATTAGGAGGTTTCGTCCGGGTTTTTGTGGATTTAGGCAAACCCATGCAGGAGCTACTGCAACGGCTATCAGGTCAAGGCGATTCCGTAGAAACGATTCGTCCCATCCTGGCTGCATTTTCAATTGACAATAAAAATCCGCAGCCTGAGATCAGTACAGTTCGTGAGGACTTTCCTGCTTTACCGACTCCTTCCATGCTGGTTGATCCCTTAACCCCACGTGAACTCGAGATCCTGGATTTATTGAGAGAACCGATGAGCATCAAAAAAATCGCCTATAAACTAAACATATCTTATGAGACCTGCAGGCGCCACACAGCCAATATCTACAGCAAGTTGGGGGTTAATCGACGTTGGGACGCGGTTACAAGGGCTGAAGAATTGAAAATTCTTTCTCCACGTTGATTTCCTAAGCACAAAACTGATCTACATCATTAATACATCATTACTACAACTTTTTGTTGGTAGTTTTACGCGCCACAATCGTCTATCATGATACATCATGGATACCTCACCCACGAAATATATTCCTTTTGATCAGCCAGCCAACTATCGGATCACTGTACAGGGCAGGATTGATTCATCCTGGTCTACTCGTCCTGGAGGTATGGTGGTCTACCATGGCACAGGGCAGGACAATACCCCGATCACAACTTTGGAAGGTGAGTTGACAGACCAGGCTGCCCTGGCTGGAGTGCTTACCACAATCTATGAGTTGCATTTGCTCGTACTTTCGGTGATATGCCTGGATGCTTGACCGGGATGAGCGGAAATCATGGTAAAGCCATCATGCATATCTATATCTGGTAGCTTGGCCTAAAGCTGATGGTCAAAATAAAAAAACATATCGATCAATATAGAAAGAAAGGAGAACTATCATGCGAAGAGGTGGAATAGGCGGACCCGGAAGAGGTGGTCCAGGAAGAGGTCCCGGTAGAAGGATGGTGATGCGCAGGCATCGCCGGATGCGCCGGCGTATGCGCCGAAGAATGATCATTGGTGGCGCAGTGCTCGTTGCTGCTGGAACCAGTGCTGTAAAGATGAGTCAATCTGAGGTACAGCAAGTTGAGCAACAAACCGGTCAGAAGGTTGAGAACCTTTCTGAAGAACAATTGGATGCCGCCATGGCCGATCTGGGCATCGAAGGTCAGGAACCCACCGATCAGGAGATAGCGGCGCTTGAGGCGGAAGAAGATAAGAACCCCTCCGTCTAAAGAACGAAAATTAGAAATGAAAGGAAAATCTATGCAAAAAAACCATCAAACAAAACCAGCAGTGTTGTTATTTAGTCTGATTATCATAGGAGTATTTGTTTTGAGCGCCTGCGCTCCTGCCCCCACCCCTGCACCTACTCAGGATGTGGCGCTGATCCAGACACAATCAGCCGAAACTGTAGTGGCAGATCTAACCCAGAATGCACCCCCACCCGCAACACAAGTCCCTCCCCCTACAGTGGAGCCGATGGCGGCACCAACAGAAACACCGCCACCTCCCGGCCCTACCCCCGATCCGAACATCCCCGTGGCAGTCTTCCCAACACCAGCCGCCTGGTGAGCCGGCTGCGATTGCCAATTACAATACGGTTATCTTCGGCGGACCGGGCACTAATTATGTGGTTTACGCTGCCCTACTTGGTGGTAAGACCGCCAAGGTGGTCGGGAAGAGCGAAGATGGTCTGTGGTGGGCGATCAGTGTGCCGGTTGTTCCCACCGGAGCAGGTTGGGTGAACTCTGGCTGGGTAACTGTGAGTGGAGCCGATGGTGTTCCTGTGCTTCCTACACCTCCCGTGCCACCCACGACTGAGCTCATCCCGCCGGGTGAATCAGATCCACAAGTAGTGGTGATCGCCAATTCGTACGTGCGCACGGGTCCAGCGGTCAACTATCCCGCTTATGGCATTGCCCAGGCTGGTGTATCTGGACGAGTTATCGGTAAGAGCGAGGATGGGCTGTGGTGGGTGGTAAGGCTCAATCCGGAGAAGATCGGGGCGGGTTATGGCTGGGTTGAAGGCTGCGTATACTCAGGCCAGCAATGTCGATAGTATCCAGACCATTGCCAACCCGACCGGGTACCAAACTGCCCCGCCACCTCCACCGCCATTACTGGTGTACCGGTAGCGACTGCGGTTGACTATGTGAACGTACGCAGCGGACCTGGCACCAACTACACGATCTTGGTCGTTGCACCGCCCAATGCCTCCGCTGAAGTGACTGGCAAGAGCTCGGATGGCTTATTGGTGGCAGGTGAAGATCTCCACAACCTACGCTGCAGACGGGTTAGGTTGGGTATCGGCCGATTGGGTCTATACCCAAGATACATCCGCTGTACCGGTTGTCGCTGCTCCACCGGCTCCACCAACTCCTCCAGCCTCGAAGCCACGACCACCTCCGACCTCAGCAGCCCCAACCGAAGTCCCCACCGGCTACTGGCAACCAAGCTGTGCACTCGTCTCACAGGACCCCGCCGATGGCACCCTCTTTAGCCCCTGGAACGGGTTTTAACACCACCTGGGTGCTGCAGAACACCGGCACCGGCAACTGGGAAGCAGGTCAGGTCGATATCCGCTACATCGCGGCACAGAATAACATCCTCTTGCACCAGGGATCCGATATCTATGATCTGACCGCAATACTGGTCGCACCCGGCTCGACCTACAACTTCACCGTGCCGATGATTTCTCCCGTTTGACCCAGGGATCGTATGGTGAGCTGTGGCAGGTCGCATGGGACGTAGCAGCCTGTTATGTGAGTTCTATGTTTACATCACTGTGCCGTAACCAGCCAGTGTATTGAGTTCCAAATGACCTTTGAGGTCGTCCACGACCTCAAAGGTCACCCATCGGGAATGCCAGAGAATGGCATTCGAAAATGCCTAGTAAATCAAATTCAGTTTTTAGGAGAGAATAAAATGCCTTGTTTATTTGCCCTGTTTGCCGGAATGTTCCCACGGTTGGCGGATATCTTCATCTGGATCGCCCGCCCAACCCAGTTTAGTAATGCATTCAACGATAAATGGTGGTGGGGTGCCCTGGGGATTATCTTCCTGCCATTCACCACCTTGATGTATTTGATCTTAGCCTGGGGTGTGGGCGGAATATATGGTTGGGACTGGTTCTGGTTGATCATGGCAGTCGTCCTTGACCTTGGTCACTATGGCCATACCGCCTATAACAACCGCAATGCCATCCCCGGTTACACACCTCCCCCTGCCCAGCCGGTTGCGTAATATCTATTGCATATTCGCTAAGGGTTAGTCATTGTTGAGGAGATCAAAAAACTATCGTCGTGAGTTGAGGTTAGATAATTATGAGGAGATCGGGGGTCCGTGAGCAGATTTAGCGATTTACACACTCCCCATCTCCTCCTGATCGGATTTGAAACTCATTTACAAGACGATCATTCCATAGACATACCTTCTAGCTCATTTTCTATCTAATAAAAAAATAAGGTTTTATTGAATTCAGCGAACAAATAATTACTCCTCTGATCATTCCAATAAATTTTTCTGGAATTTATAAGGAGAAGATAAAATGGCCAAAGAAAAAACCAAGAAAAAGTTTAGCTTTCCGAGCGCATTCACGATTTTATTTCTCCTGCTGGTCGTGATTGCACTCGCCACCTGGATTGTCCCAGCAGGCTCGTATGATTACGATGAAGAAGGCTCACCCATTCCGGGTACATACCACGAAGTGGAGGCCAATCCACAGGCGCTGCTATCCAGCGCACTAAAAGGACCGATCATCGGGAATGTATGGTATCCAGGATGACACCGGCAACGTAGACGTATGGAACTACGGCGAGTTGTTCGGCGCCATCGATGTAGCTATGTTCGTGCTCATCATCGGTGGCTTCCTGGGTGTGACGATGAAGACCGGGGCGGTCAATTCAGGGATCGCCTGGGTGGTAAGCATCCTCAAGGGCAAGGAGAAATGGCTGTTTCCGATCCTGATGGTCATCTTCGCCATTGGCGGTACTTCTTACGGCATGGCTGAAGAGACGCTTGCTTTTTATGCCTTGATCATCACGGTGATGCTCGCCGCAGGCTATGACGCGCTCAGTGCAGCCGCTCTGATCCTCATCGGAGCTGGGATCGGCGTATTGGGATCCACAGTCAATCCCTTTGCCACGGGTATCGCTTCCGGTTTCGCCGGCTCCACCCTCAGCGATGGTTTGATAGGACGAATAATACTATTGGTTGTTGGTACTGCCATTGGTATTTTCTTTGTGATGCGCTATGCTGAAAAGGTCAAGAAAGATCCTACCAAATCGTTGATCTATGATATGAAAGCCGAAAATGAAAAGCAGTTTATGTCTGGTAAGAGTGAGGGCACCGATTTTGGTAAATTCACCACCCGGCATAAAGTGATCTTGTTTTTCTTCTTTTTAGCGTTTGTAGTGATGGTGTACGGAGTGATCCCGTGGGAAGACCTGGGCCTTGCCATCCCCACCTGGTGGTGGTGGTTCCCCGAGATGACGGCTAACTTCCTTTTCTTCGGTATCCTGATTGGGATCATCGGCAAGCTATCGGAAAAAGATCTGGTGAACACCTTCGTGGATGGTGCCCGCGATATGCTGGGAGTGGCGCTGATTATCGGGGTGGCCCGCGGTATCACGGTGATCATGAACAACGGTCTGATCACGGATACGGTGCTGTATTGGGCAGAACAAGCGGTGGCTGGATTGAGTAGCGTGGGTTTTATCATTGTCACCTACCTGCTGTATCTTCCCCTGTCATTCCTGATCCCCTCCAGCTCCGGATTGGCGACCGTCTCCATGCCGATTATGGCACCTTTGGCTGAATTTTCGGGTGTTCCAAGTTATCTGGTTGTGACTGCGTACCAGGCTGCCAATGGGTTGGTGAACCTGATCACCCCTACTTCAGCAGTCGTCATGGGTGGACTCGCTATCGCCCGGGTGGGCTATGGGGTGTGGTTAAAGTTCGTAGCAATCCTGCTGGCTGTGCTGGTGGTGCTATCCATCATTGTATTGGCCGGTGGGGTGTTGTTGTCAGTATAAATATACCTCAGCTTTCCATCGTTGGTTTTCTGGTGGTGACAGCGAGCTGTAGAAAATATAGATATATCTAAAGGAATAATGTAAGTAAAAGGAGATAAATAAAATGGCATTCAATTTACGCAATCGCAATTTTCTCAAAGAGCTGGATTTTACTCCGGATGAGCTAAAGTTCCTGCTCAAACTATCTGCTGACCTCAAAGCAGCCAAGTATGGCGGCTATGAGCAGCAAAAGCTCAAGGGTAAAAATATTGCCCTGATCTTCGAAAAGACCTCCACCCGTACCCGCTGTGCGTTCGAGGTGGCTGCTTACGACCAGGGTGCCCATGTGACCTACCTGGGACCAACCGGCTCGCAGATCGGGCACAAAGAGTCGATGAAGGACACCGCTCGTGTACTCGGACATATGTTCGATGGGATCGAATACCGAGGCTTTGGGCAGGAGCTGGTTGAGATCCTGGGCAAGTACGCCGGTGTGCCGGTGTGGAATGGTCTGACCAACGAATTCCATCCCACCCAGATGTTGTGCGATATCCTCACTATGCTGGAGCACAGCGATAAGCATCTCAGTGAGATTTCTTATTGCTACCTGGGGGATGCGCGCAACAACATGGGCAACTCACTCATGGTCACCGGCTGCAAGCTGGGCATGGATGTGCGCTTGTGTGCCCCCAAGGCGCTGTGGCCTGCAGACGACCTGGTCAAGACCTGCCGGGATATCGCTAAGGAAACCGGAGCTCGCCTGACCATCACGGAGAGTGTGGAAGAGGGCGTCAAGGGCGTGGACTACCTGTACACCGATGTATGGGTCTCCATGGGTGAAGCCAAAGAAGTGTGGGATGAGCGCATCAAGCTGCTCAAGCCCTACCAGATCAACATGGATGTGGTCAAGAAGACCGGCAACCCCAATGTGAAGTTTATGCACTGCCTACCCGCGTTCCACAACCGTGAGACCAAAGTTGGCGAGGATATTTACGAAAAGACCGGTTTAGATGCCCTGGAAGTTACTGAAGAGGTGTTCGAATCAGAGCGCTCGATCGTCTTTGCGCAGGCGGAGAACCGCATGCATACCATCAAGGCGATCATGGTTGCCACACTGGGAGACTAGATATTTGAAGTTGTCTTGTCTGTGCATTAGAGAGGAGTAACTTATGAGAATCGTGATTGCATTAGGTGGTAATGCCTTGCTCAAGCGGGGTGAACCGATGACCCACGATGTCCAGCGTGCCAATATCAGGGTTGCCGCGCAAGCCATTGCGCCAGTTGCCCAACGGCACCAGGTAGTATTGGCACATGGCAATGGACCGCAGGTCGGTCTGTTAGCGCTCCAGGCTTCGGCGTATAAGGATGTCGAGGCATATCCTCTGGATGTTCTTGGAGCTCAGACCGAAGGGATGATCGGCTATATGATCGAACAGGAGTTGGGGAACCTGCTTCCTTTCGAGGTGCCGTTTGCCACCATACTGACGATGGTCGAAGTTGACCCCGACGACCCTGCCTTCAAGAACCCAACCAAATTTGTCGGACCAGTATATGACGCAGGAAGAAGCTGATAAGCTGAAAAGCTGAGAAGGGCTGGGTATTTAAACAGGATGGTGCGAAGTGGCGGCGGGTGGTGCCTTCCCCGTTACCCAAGCGGATTTTTGAGATCCGTCCCGTTAAATGGCTGCTTGAACACGGTACACTGGTCATTTGCGCAGGCGGTGGTGGTATCCCCACCATGTACGAAGCTGGCAAGCAGCGCTCACTGGCGGGCATTGAGGCTGTGATTGATAAAGACCTGGCGAGTGAGCTGCTGGCACGTGAGCTCGACGCCGACCTTTTCGTGATCGCTACCGATGTAGATGGAGTCTACCTGGATTGGGGCAAGCCGGAACAGCGCAGGCTGGGAAAAGTAACCGTCCAGGAGCTGAAAGACCATCCATTCCCGGCAGGCTCAATGGGTCCCAAGGTGGCAGCAGCCATCCAATTCGTGGAGAAGACCGGTAAGCGCGCTGCCATTGGCAGCCTCCAGGATATCGAAAAGATCGTCGCAGGCGAAGCTGGAACGAATGTTATCCCATAGCAAACACTATTCGCTCCATTCGACGACCGATCATTTGGATATCAAGAATAAATAAAAACAAAAGAAGGAGTAAATGATTATGAGCAACGAATTTGGTGTCAATTCAGAAGTCGGCAAACTGCGTAAGGTGATGGTTCACCGGCCGGATCTCAGCCTGAAGAGGCTAACTCCCACGAACCATGATGAATTGCTTTTCGATGATGTCTTGTGGGTAGAACGCGCTCAATGGGAGCATGATCAATTCGTCAAAGCCATGCGTGATCGTGGCGTCGAGGTGTATTACCACGTGGACCTGCTGGGTGAAGCACTGGCTGCCTCCGATGAAGCTCGCTTGAATGTGATCGATTTGGTCGCCTCGGAATATACCGTTGGCTGGTCATTGGTCGATGAAGTGCGAGAATTTTTATCGAGGATGCAGCCAGACCAGCTTGCCAAACACCTGGTGGGAGGTTTGACAGTGGGTGAGATGGTGAATGGAGGTTTCGATCTGGGCAAGTTCAGGCAGATCTCCCTGGGTGCAGCTGCTGTGGTGGATGAGCTGGGCTATTTTGTCCTGCCCCCTGTACCAAACTCGCTCTTCCAGCGTGATCCTTCCTGCTGGATCTACAACGGCGTGACAGTCAACCCGATGTTCTGGCCAGCCCGGCGCCGTGAAAGCCTCAATATGCTGACCATCTACCGCTATCACCCCATGTTCCAGGCAGCCAAGTTTAACTTTTGGTACCCAGAACAGACTGATGATAAGGGCTTTAATATCCAGGACTTCGGGCGCGCATCTATGGAAGGTGGCGATGTCCAGCCGATTGGTAACGGCACTGTCGCGATTGGCTGCAGCGAGCGCACCCAGGCACGCATGATCGAGATGGTCGCAAAGAAGCTCTTTGAAACTGGTGGTGCTGAACGCGTGCTGGTTGCCATGATGACCAAAGATCGAGCTCATATGCACCTGGATACTGTCTTCACCTTACTGGACCGTGACATCGCCACTGCATTCCCCAAGGTGGTCAATAATATACGCGGTATCAGCCTGCGCCCGGGCAAGAAACCGGGTGATTTCCATGTAACCGAGGAGAAAAGTTTCGTGGACGCGGTGGCTGATGCGCTTAAGATCAAGAAACTCACCCTGGTCGAGACCGGTGGTGACGAATACCAGGCCCAGCGCGAGCAATGGGACGACGCCAACAATACCGTAGCATTGGAACCAGGCGTAGTTGTCTCTTACGAGCGTAATACCTTCACGATTAATAAGATGCGCCAGGCTGGTGTTGAGGTTGTTGCCATTGCCGGGTTTGAGCTGGGCAAGGGTCGTGGTGGCGGGCACTGCATGACCTGCCCATTCGTACGTGACGGAATTTAAATCTTTGAGGAGGACCTATGAAAAATATATGGCGATGGATCATCGGGATTGTTGTGGGTCTGGTCATCATTGGTTTCCTGTGGGCTGGCAGATCAAGCCGGCAGGCTTACCGCATCGCCCGGGGTAGCATTGAGCAGCGTATAGAAGTGACCCAGGATCGCATCGATGCAGTTACCGAGATGGCGACAGCAGCAGTTGACCTGGCGCTTGAGCTGTCGCGGAATCTTCCATCCCAGGAGGCGAAAGCGGACCTTATCAAGCAGGATATCGAGGAGATCAGCAATCGCTTGAACGAAGCGGCCGAAATGCGCGGAGAAGCAGCAATTGACAGGTTAGATCAGTCCATCGATCAATTCAACCAGACACTGGAGACGGTGGAAGAAGCTTCACAGGAAGCCGATTCTCAAGCAGTCAAAGCAACGCTGGACCGCATTTATGGCGTCTTGCTAACCGCCCAGGAGCAGATCACGAGTTTCCTGCTGACCGCTGGTCAGTAAAGTGTTTATACACCCAATGGTAAGGACAGTTTTGCACCACGTTTACTTATCGGTTGGATCAGATCGAAGATGACGGAATAGGAGTTAATATATGTATTCAGCTTTCTTATGGAGTGGGTTAACCTCAATGGCGATATTTGTCCTCTTGGTTGGGGTATTGACCATACCCAACCAATTTATATGTAAATTGCCAAAAACTAAAAGCGTCGTAATTCGTATCACAGACAGATAAATGTAACACAACTTTAGAAAGGAGAGGTCAATGGCAAAGGATAAAGGCAAGAAGAAAGGGAAGAAAGATAATAAAAAGGGCAAATCAGATGTAGTTGGTTCACCGCTCGTTTCTGGGGTTGAGCAGCAAGGTGACACAGGAACAACCGAAAACGGTCCTGCACCATCGATGAGCAAGAAAGAGTTCGAGAAGGAGATGGAAAAGCTGCAGGTCGAGCTGGTCAAGATGCAGGAGTGGGTCAAAGCAAACTGGAGCGAAGATCTGTGTGTTATTTGAAGGTCGTGACACAGCTGGCAAAGGCGGGGTGATCAAGCGCATTACCGAGCGCGTCAGTCCACGCGTCTTTCGGGTGGTGGCTCTGGGAACACCCACCGACCGGGAAAAATCGCAGATGTACTTCCAACGCTACATCCCCTATTTGCCAGCCGCTGGAGAAGTGGTGCTGTTTGACCGCAGCTGGTACAACCGGGCAGGCGTCGAACGCGTGATGGGTTTTGCCACCAAGGAACAGGTTGAAACCTTCCTGAAATTTACTCCCCTGGTCGAGCGGGCCATCATCGGTTCCGGTACCATCCTGATTAAGTACTGGTTGGAAGTGGACATGGATGAGCAGGCCAGGCGCTTTCAGGAACGCGATAAAGATTATCGCAAGGTCTGGAAGCTCAGCCCGATGGATGTGCAGGCCCAGGCGCGTTGGTATGATTACTCTAGGGCGCGCGATGCCATGTTTGTTGCCACCGATACTCCAGAGTGCCCCTGGTATGTAGTGCCATCCAATGACCAACGCAAAGCACGCTTGAACTGTATCACCCACTTCTTGAGTTTGATTCCTTATGAAGAAGTACCGCGTGAGCCGATCAAGTTCCCTAAACGCCAGGGTAAGGGTGACTACAAAGAGCCGAACTACCCATATCACATCGTTCCTCAAAAATATTAAAAAAGGAGGTAACACATCATGCCAGAACCAACCAATAACCAAACCAAATGGTACACCCTGACACCCGAGGAAGTCGGCAAACAGCTGCAGGTCGACCCGGCGAAGGGGCTGAGCTCAGACGAAGCGAAATCACGATTACAGAAATACGGCCCGAATAAGCTGGCTGAGAAGAAGAAAAAATCAGGCTTGCAGGCATTTTTAGACCAATATCAAGACCTGATGCAGTTCGTGCTGCTCGGTGCAGCCATCATCAACCAGGTCTTCGTTGGAGAGTGGGCGACCACCATCGTGCTGATCGGACTGACGGTCTTCAACGCCGTCCTGGGCATGCGTGGAGAGGCCAAAGCCGAGGCCAGCCTGGCTGCCCTGGCAAGTGCGATGAAGAGCATCGCCCGGGTGCGCCGCAATGGCCAGGCGATCGAGATCAATGCCGAGGAGCTGGTGCCGGGTGACATCGTGCTGATGGAGGCAGGCAACCGCGTCCCGGCGGATGGACGCCTGTTCGTGACTGCCACCGTCGAGATCGAGGAAGCTGCCCTGACCGGCGAAAGCGTTGCTTCATCAAAAGACACCGAAACCATCACCAAAGCCGATGCTCCCCTGGGTGACCGCCACTGCATGGCGTATATGAACACTTCGGTCACGCGTGGACGTGGCTGAGATGATCGTCACCACCACCGGCATGGGCACCGAGATGGGAAACATCGCCGATTTGCTGAACAAGACCGAAGCGGACAAGACCCCACTGCAGAAGCAACTGGACAAGCTGACCGTGATCATCGCCTCATTAGCCGGTTTGGCATTCATCATCATGGTGATCCTGGGCTATCGCAACGGGCAGACAATGGAAGCCATCTTCATCGCTGGTATCGCACTGGCCATCTCGGCCATCCCGACCGGTCTGCCGGCTGTGGTGACCACCATGTACTCCATGGGCACGCGCCAGTTAGCTGGATTGGGAGCCATCGTCAAGCGCCTGCCATCGGTGGAGACGCTGGGCTCAGTCTCAGCGATCTGCTCCGACAAGACCGGCACGTTGACGCTCAACAAGATGACCGCCCGTGAGTTCACCGTCCCGGGGCAGAACCGCTTCTCGGTGACCGGCGAAGGCTATGGAACGCAAGGGGAATATGAACTTGCCACCGGGATTGCAGAATTGCAGCCCTGGCAGAAGAATACCCTCACCTACAGCACCGAAGGCAAGCTGCTTGAGCGCGGGTGGCACCAAGGTCGATCTCGATCAGATCCTGCTGCCTATGGCGCTGTGTGCTGACGCCCGCCTGGACGAGAGTGGAGCACTGATCGGCGATCCCACCGAAGGTGCGCTGATCGTGCTGGCAGAGAAGGGCGGCATCAGCGTGGATGGTGCGCGTGAGATGTATCCCCGGGTGGCTGAAGTTCCATTCGACTCGGATTACAAGTTCATGGCAACATTCCACAACATGACCGACGAAAAGGGCAAGAAAGTGGTGCGCGCCTTCGTCAAAGGTGCTCCGGATGTCCTGATTGACCGCGCCAGTTATTTCTGGCTGCCAGGCGGCGAGGTTCAGCTGGCCACCGAAGACAAAAAGCCATTGGCTCTGGAAGAGAACGAGCGCATGGCAAAGGCTGGCGAACGGGTGATGGTGGTGGCACGCAAAGACTTCGACCCGGATACCTTCGACCCAAAGGCCAAGCTGATCGATCTAATGCAGGATTTGACCCTCCTGGCCATGGTGGGCATTGTGGATCCACCGCGCTCTGAAGCCAGGGATGCGATCGCCAAGTGCCACAGCGCCGGGATCCAGGTGCGCATGATCACGGGTGACCACGCCGTGACGGCAGCTGCCATCGGCAAGGAGCTGGGCATCACTGGAACAGCCCTCACCGGGGCAGAATTTGCCGCCATGAGTGACGATGAGCTGAAGAGCAAGCTGCCCGAAATCGGTGTGGTAGCACGTGTCGCCCCGCAGGACAAGATCCGCCTGGTGACGATGCTGCAACAGCTGGATAACATCGTGGCCATGACCGGGGATGGAGTGAACGACGCTCCCGCCCTCAAGAAAGCCGATATCGGCGTGGCGATGGGCATCACCGGCACCGAAGTCTCGAAGGGGGCGGCGGTGATGATCCTGACCGATGACAACTTTGCCACCATCGTCAAAGCGGTGGAGTTTGGGCGGGCGATCTACAACAACCTGTTCAACTTCGTCCGTTTCCAGATGGAATCACTGGTGGCGTTCATCATCTCGTACCTGCTGGCAGCCTTCTTGTTTGTGCTTGGCGGAACACCTTTTACTGCCTTCGTGGTCTTGTGGATCAACTTCCTGGTTCAGATCCCGGTGGCAGTTGCGCTGGGGTTTGATGATCCAGCCCCGGACCTGATGGAGCACAAGCCTCGACCGCTAAAGCAACCCATCCTGACCGGAGCGCAATGGGTACGGATTGCCTTCATGGGTATCCTGATGTCCATTGGAACGATCGCTTTGGAGAAGTATTATGAGCCATCCGGTGCTTCAGTTGCAGCAACGATGGGATTTGTGTTCTTCTCATTGAGTATTATCGTCCTGGCATTGGGCTCACGCAGTGAAACTGGCAGTGCGTTCAATCGCGAGGTATTGAACAATCGTCATCAGCTGATGCTGTATGGGATATCGTTCTTGATGATCATCCTGCCGCTCAACCTGGATTTTCTGCAGCGCTTCCTGGGTTTGACTGCCATATCCATCGATCAATGGCTGTTGTGTATCGGTCTCGTCATTGTGTTGTTACTGGTCGATGAAGTGGTTAAGTTCTTCATGCGCAGAAGCCGAAAGCAAGCAGCGTAATGATCGAAACTACACAATAATCGTACCCAGTATTACCATAGATTTGACTGTATGTTTTTAGAAGAATTAGTAGTTTCGTATGTAGTCAAGGAGATTTGAAATGAATGCCGATCATGTTGAGCTCGGATCCGCGAAAACGATAACAGTAGTCTCGAACGTGGACATGGATGAATTGACCGAAAGCGTTTGGGGTGATCTGCATGGACAAGTGGAGAAAGCTGAAGTTCGGCATGTTCTCGATGATCTCCTGCCAAAATATCATCAGGCGCGGATCTTAACCTTTATCCCGATTTTGATGAGGCGGGATGCAGTTGAAATTCTTCGCCACTGAGATCAACGAGTTCAAGACCATACTACCCCAAAGCGGTATGGTCTTGAAAACCTCGATCATTTTTGATTAATTCCATAAGTGCATTTGAACAAAGCACTCCTAATCTTAGTGAATGCAGATCTGCAGATAATGGGTCAGACCGGAAACCCCCTATCCAGGGGGATTGCAATTGGAGATTGAAAAACCCTAGACCAGTCAACGAGACGCTATTAGGTTCCCAAAGCATCATCGGGATTGGATGGATACTGAGTAGACGACTTCATAAGTGTCTACTATATCAAGGAAATAAAAATATTAAGCTGCCAGAAGATTACTGGCCAGCCGACCGATGACAAATCGGAGAAAAGGTAAATAAAAACATGAAGGTAATTATTGTTGGTGGTGTAGCTGGAGGCGCTTCATGTGCAGCGCGCCTGCGCAGGTTAGATGAAAAAGCAGAGATCCTTATGGTCGAGCGTGGTCCGTATGTTTCATACGCCAATTGCGGCCTACCGTATCATGTGGGTGGTGTGATTGAGAAAGAATCAAGCTTATTGGTGGCGACCGAACAGACATTCCGCGAGCAGTTTGCAATCGATGTTCGGACGATGTGTGAGGTGGTGGGGATCTCGGCAGCCGAGAAGACCGTCGAGCTCAAGAATCATAAAACTGGCGAGATTACTACCGAGCACTACGATAAGCTGGTACTGTCTCCTGGGGCAGCGCCGATCCGTCCGCCACTTCCTGGAATTGATCTGCCAGGAATCTTCTCGGTGAGAACGGTACCGGATGCCAGGACAATACGTGAATGGCTGGACCGGGATATAGGTGACCACTCTGGAATGAACTCCTATACAGGTTACCAGACTGTGGTCAAACCACAGCGGGCGGTGGTGATTGGAGGTGGATTTATTGGCCTTGAGATGGTTGAAAATCTGATCCACCGTGGGCTCGAAGTGACATTAATTGAGAAGCTAAATCAGGTTATGCCCCCGCTCGATCCGGAAATGGCTCACATAGTTCATCGATACATGCGTAAACATGGCGTCCAGCTTGAGCTCAATGACGGCGTGGCAGGGTTTGAGCAATCTGCAGATGGCTCGTTGGTAGTCCTGACGAGTTCAGGTAAAAGACATCCTGCAGACATCGTGATCCTTGCGATTGGAGTCCGTCCGGAAACTGCACTGGCAAAGATGGCTGGGATCGAGATCGGCGAGCGCGGTGGTATTCGTGTCGATGAACACATGCACACGAGCAACCCGGATATCTTCGCTGTGGGCGATGCAGTGGAAGTTAGAGACTTCGTCACCGGTAAATGGTCATTGGTTGCGCTGGCTGGGCCGGCAAATCGCCAGGGTCGCATCGCGGCAGATGTGATCACTGGGCGTGACTCGCGCTTCCGTGGCACTCAAGGCACCTCAATCTGTCAGATCTTCGAGGCTGCAATTGCCCAAACCGGAACCACAGAAAAGGTTCTCACGCAACTGGGGGAAACGGACTTCGAGAAGATTTATATCTACCCTAATTCCCATGCTGGATATTACCCAGGTGCTAAATATTTGGCGATCAAGGTCATCTTTAAAAAATCAGATGGACGCCTGCTGGGCGCGCAAGTGCTTGGTGAAGATGGTGTTGCAAAGCGGATTGATTCATTTGCCATGGCGATCCAGATGGGTTGTACCATTTATGACCTGGAAGAAGTTGAGCTGAGTTATGCGCCACCCTTCGGGAGCGCCAAAGACCCCGTCAACTTTGCCGGGATGGTGGCTGCCGATATCTTGCGCGGCGACATGCCACTTTGCCACTGGGATTCAACTGGATCACGGATTTTTGCTCGATGTTCGCAACCCCCAGGAACTTGCTGTTGAAAACGTGCCTGGCGCTGCTCAACATCCCATTACCACAATTACGTGCACGCCTGGGTGAACTGCCACATGATCGCGAAATCCTCGTCTTTTGCCGTTCCGCACAGCGTGCTTACTATGCGACACGTATCCTGTTACAGAATGGATTCAAAGCCAAAACTATCTCCGGAGGCATGCTATCACGGTCGTTTCTGGCGGATGAGTGAAAAATATGAAGTTGACAGCAGAGCTATCCCGACTTGAAGAAGCCCGAAAAGGAATCGCTCCCTGGAAGAAGTGGGGACCATACCTTAGCGAACGCCAGTGGGGCACCGTCCGTGAAGACTACAGCGATAACGGAGATGCCTGGAATTACCTCACCCATGATCAAGCCCGCTCGCGGGCCTATCGCTGGGGTGAGGATGGCCTGGCGGGTATCTCCGATGATCGACAAGGTCTGTGCTTCGCCCTAGCGCTGTGGAACGGGAAAGACCCGATTCTCAAGGAACGCATGTTTGGGCTGAACAATAGCGAGGGCAACCACGGCGAAGATGTGAAGGAATACTATTTCTATCTCGATTCGACGCCAACCCACTCGTACATGAAGTACCTCTACAAATATCCGCAGGCAGCCTATCCATACGCCGATCTGATTGAGAAGAACCGCGAACGCGGACGATTGCAGCCCGAATACGAGCTGCTCGACACAGGCGTGTTTGACGATGACCGGTACTTTGACGTGTTCGTGGAATACGCCAAAGCGTCGCCGGAGGACATGCTCATTCAGATCACTGTTCATAACCGCGGGCCGGAACAGGCGACACTCCAGCTTCTGCCCACCGTGTGGTTTCGCAACGACTGGTCATGGGGGGACGACACGGTTCGTCCCACCCTTCGTCAGCTCGCTCAGGATAAAAACGGCGGGATCGTAGCGCTCTCGCATCGGGAGCTTGGTGAGCGCTTCTTTTACGCAGCCAAAGCATCAGAACTCCTCTTCACAGAAAATGAAACCAACACCCAGCGGCTATGGGGCATACCGAATCTCACACCATATGTCAAGGACGGCATCGGTAACTTTATCATTCACGGTGACCAGGGGGCAGTAAATCCCGAGAAGACGGGCACGAAAGTCGCAGCTTTTTACCCGCTAACGCTTGGAGCTGGAGAATCACGCACGATTCGCCTGCGTCTGAGTGACCAGCCGATGACAGATCCTGAGAAGGATATCGAGACTCTGTTTGGTAATGCGTTTGAATCTGTCTTCAAGGCGCGGCGAGAAGAAGCCGATGAGTTTTATACAACCGTAATTCCTGCTTCCTTGAGCGCTGACGAAACCCAGGTCATGCGGCAGGCTCTGGCGGGGATGCTTTGGTCCAAACAGTACTTCTATTATGATGTCAGCCGCTGGCTCAAAGAGCATGGCATCCAACCGTACAAAGCCAACCAGCGTTCCATCCGCAATGACCGTTGGGGTCATATGCTCAATGCGGACATCATCTCGATGCCGGATAAGTGGGAATATCCCTGGTATGCTGCCTGGGACCTGGCCTTCCACGTCACCGCGCTGACGCTGGTCGATGCGGACTTTGGCAAAGAACAGCTGGAGCTGCTTCTCAAGTCCCGTTACCTGCATCCCAACGGTCAGCTTCCGGCGTATGAGTGGAACTTCGGGGATGTAAACCCTCCGGTCCACGCCTGGTCAACGATCTATACCTACCTGATTGGAGAAAGCGCAGCGCGGGCAGGGAGACCTTGCCTGGCTCGAGCGATCCTTCCACAAGCTGCTGCTAAACTTTAACTGGTGGGTGAACCGGAAAGATCGCTCTGGAAACAATGCCTTCGAAGGGGGCTTCCTGGGGCTGGACAATATTGGCGTCTTTGACCGATCTTCGCCTTTGCCAACCGGCGGCTATTTGGAACAGGCCGACGGCACTGCCTGGATGTCCCTCTTCTGCCAGAATATGGTTGAGATCAGCGCCGAGCTGGCGATGGCTAATCCAACCTATATAGAGCTCACAAAAAAGTTCCTTGGACACTTTCTATTGATCGCTTCAGGGATGATCCGACCGGGTGAGGAATTTGGGATGTGGGATGAGCAGGACGGCTTCTTTTACGATGTACTGCGCTTACCGGACGGACGAGGCGAACGCCTGAAGGTCAGGTCGATGGTCGGGTTGCTGCCCTTCTGTGCGGTAACCGTCTTTGAAGGGGCGTTGGCAAAGCAGTATCCTGAGGTCGGCCAAACCATGCGGGAGTATCTCCAGGCACATCCAGGGCTGACCGAGTTCATTCATGACCCGCTGAAACCTGGTTATCAGGATCGCCGCCTGGGATCGGTTTTGAATGAAGCCAATCTGCGTCGGGTGCTGAGTATCATGTTGGATGAGAATGAATTCTTGAGCTCTCTTCGGAATTCGAGCTGTATCGCGCATTCACCAGGAACACCCTTTCAGTTATTGGGTCGGTGATCATGAGTATCGGGTATCGTATCTACCTGGGGATTCGAATGACGGCATGTTCGGTGGTAATTCTAACTGGCGCGGCCCGATCTGGATGCCGGTCAACATGTTGATCCTGCGCGCCCTGCTGCAGTATTACCTGTACTACGGAAATTCATTCACCATCGAATGCCCAACAGGTTCAGGAGTGCAAATGAACCTCTACCAGGTGGCAGAGGAGATTGGGCGCCGGTTGTCCAGGATCTTCCTGGAGGATGAGCATGGGAGACGCCCTGTGCATGGTGCTTTTGTGAAGTTTCAGGAAGACCCCCTTTGGAAGGAATACACACTGTTTTACGAATACTTTCATGGTAACACGGGCGCTGGCATTGGGGCGAGTCACCAGACAGGCTGGTCTGGGGTGATCGCCCGCATGATGCACTTGTTCGCGGTTTCAGATCCCAAGGAGATGCTCGAGCAGAGCAAGGGGGAAACTGTCGGCGATACCAGTCCGAATACAAGGATGAAGAAATGACGCCAGGTTGTAATCCATCCCTCTACCAGGTCAACACGCGCGTCTGGTTAACCGAACTGTCCCGGAATTTGGGCCGGCCGGCGGGGTTGGACGACCTCCCCGACTCCGAGTTGGACCGGTTGGCAGAGACAGGTTTTGACTGGGTCTGGTTCTTAAGCGTCTGGCAGACTGGACTGGCAGGGCAGCAGGTTTCACGGTCGAACGCCGGGTGGCGCAAGGAATTCCAAGAGACACTTCCGGACCTGCTGGAAGACGATATCGCCGGGTCAGGGTTCGCCATTACGGCTTACACTGTCCCAGCCGAATTTGGAGGCGATGCAGCCTTGATTCGGCTGCGTAAACGGATGGCCAAACGCGGATTGAAGCTAATGCTTGATTTTGTCCCCAATCATATGGCGCTTGATCACCCGTGGGTTGAAGAGCACCCAGAGTATTTTGTTTCGGGGACAGAAGATTTATTAGTCCGGGAACCGCAGAACTATATCCGTATCAACCGAAAAACAGGCGACATTATCCTTGCTCATGGCCGCGATCCGTATTTCCCCGGCTGGCCCGATACCCTGCAGCTCGATTACAGCAATCCCTTTACCCATGAAGCCATGATCGGAGAGCTCAGGAAGGTGGTTGCGTTATGTGACGGTGTGAGATGTGATATGGCGATGTTAATTCTGCCTGAAGTATTTGAGCGTACGTGGGGCAGAAAACCTGCTCCCTTCTGGCCGCGGGCGATCCAGCTTGCACACGAACGGGTGCCTGAGTTTTGTTTTATGGCTGAGGTCTATTGGGACTTGGAGTGGGCTCTCCAGCAACAGGGCTTCGATTATACCTACGACAAACGGTTGTATGATCGCCTGCGGGCGGGTGACCCCCGACCAGTACGCGAGCATCTCCATGCGGAGCTTGAATTTCAGTCCAGGCTGGCACGCTTTCTTGAGAATCACGATGAGCCGCGTGCAGCTACCACATTTGATCCAGCCGTTCACCGGGCGGCAGCTGTAATCACGTATTTTATTCCCGGCTTAAAATTCTTCCATCAGGGGCAATTTGAAGGGAAGAAA
This sequence comes from uncultured Chloroflexia bacterium, assembly GCA_963736805.1. Lineage (GTDB taxonomy): Bacteria > Chloroflexota > Anaerolineae > Anaerolineales > UBA4823 > FEB-25. The sequence continues at coordinate 123,413 of CAVTQM010000056.1, read as the reverse complement.
AAACGCATTTCACCGCATCTCATCCGTGCGCCTGAAGAATCTACAAATGATGAGATTTCGGAATTCTATGAAGGATTACTAAAGGTGCTCTGCAAGCCTATCTTCAAAAATGGCGCATGGCAGTGGCTGGTTTGTAAGCCAGCCTGGGAAGGAAACGTATCCTGGGATGCATTCATCGCACATTCCTGGGAAGGATCGCGTGGTGAGCGGATAATCATCGTGGTGAATTACACCCCTCATCCGAGCCAATGCTATGTTCACCTGCCATTTCCTGAAATAAAAAATAGCACCGTCCGGCTCGAAGACTTGCTGAGCCCTGTACTTTATGAACGAGAAGGGAATGATCTTCTCGAGCGAGGTCTTTACCTCGATATCGGACCCTGGTCTTTTCACATTTTTAATATGGAGGTAACAAAATGAGAGCAATAACAGTCGAACCCAAAAAGCCCGGAACCGCCCAGTATGAAGATTTTCCCGAACCTGACATCAACGAGGGCTCGGTGTTGGTAGAAGCCATCGCGGTGGGTGTGTGTGGGACAGATGTCGAAATTGTTGAAGGTAAATATGGCTGGGCACCACCTGGAAAGACGCGCTTGATATTGGGGCACGAATCCCTGGGTCGCATTATTGATCCAGGTGCAAGCAAATCCCTTAAAAAGGGCGACCTGGTAGTCGGGATTGTCCGTCGTCCGGATCCGGTCCCCTGCCCGAATTGTGCGGTGGGTGAGTGGGACATGTGCACCAACGGGCAGTATACCGAGCGCGGCATTAAGGAAATCCATGGATTTATGTCAGAACGCTGGCGCACCGAGCCTGAATACGCCATTAAGGTAGAATTCTTCCCTGGGAATCCTTGGCGTGCTTCTCGAGCCAATGACGGTGATCACAAAAGCATTGGAACAGGTTTTCCTGGTTGGTCAACGGTCTTATTGGGAACCTAGGACTGCCCTGGTGACCGGTGCAGGGCCAATTGGTCTTTTAGCCGCCCTTCGTCTGAGTGCACGAAACCTTGAGGTCCATGTGGTCGATCGGGTTGAAACCGGACTCAAACCGGAACTCGTGCACATGCTTGGTGCAACCTATCATACCGAAAGGGTTTTAGATCTTGGTTTTAATCCCGACATCATCATTGAGTGTACCGGCGTGGGATCAGTGATTGCTGACTCGATCAAGAAGGTCAACTCAGGAGGTATCATTTGTCTCACAGGGATTGGAGCTGGAGGTTCGCTTGGTGGAGCAGTAGCTGATATGGCTGCAGCTGCAGTGCTAAAGAACAACGTAATTGTCGGTAGTGTGAATGCAAACAAGCGTCACTGGTACAGGGCAGGTCAAAATCTGACTAGTCTGACCCGAAGTGGTTAAAGTCACCTGATCACACGTAGAGAAAAGCCTGAGAACTTCAAACATGCTCTGGAGAGAGAGCCTGACGACGTGAAAGTGATCATTCAGTTCAGTGAGGTCTAATGGAAAACTCAAGTAAGAATAATCTTGGGAAAGACAATATCGGACCATTGGGTGATGAAAGCAACGCGAACTGGATCGACATCTCGGTACCGCTTTACTCGGGCATGGTTCACTGGCCCGATAATCCGCCCGTGAGCATCGAGCGGATGATGGATCAGGCTCATGGAGACGCGGCCAACGTATCCAAGATCGAGCTGGGCGCACACACCGGCACGCACATGGATGCACCCAGGCATTTCCTGGCAAATGGTGCGGGACTCGACGAAATGCCCCTGGACGCCGCGATTGGACTGGCACGCGTTATCCAGATCGAGCACCCCCAGGCGATCTTTCCCTCAGAGCTCGAAGCTCACAACCTTCAAGCAGGGGAGCGTGTGTTATTTCGTACTCAGAACTCTGATAGATGTTGGAAAGATGAAAAGTTTGTTGAGGATTTTGTCTATATCAGTGCTGCTGCTGCCCAATTTCTTGTTGAGCGAAAAGTCCGGACGGTTGGCATCGATTATCTCTCTGTCGGCGGTTATGTGTACGATGGCATCGAAACCCATCAAATCCTTCTTGGCGCAGGAATATGGCTCATCGAAGGACTCAACCTGGCTTCGGTAAAACCCGGAGAGTATGAGCTGGTTTGCCTTCCCCTTCGCGTTGTAGGAGCAGATGGTGCTCCTGCTAGGGCTATCCTGCGATCGCTAAAACGGTAAGTACACAGGAGTCATTATGACAGATGAGAGTCTTCCCAGATTGACCAAAGCTCCTATACCATTGCAAGCCACCCATATCCTGGGAGTTGAAGAACGTCTTGCCAGGGGAAAAGCATTACGTGAGTCCACCTCACGGAAAGCTCAAAGTGAGTGGAACCCTCCAGCGAACCGCGCAGATCCAGTTGACCTGTTAATTAAAAATAGTATGGGTCGCCAGGAGGAGCTCATCCCCATTCGCTATGGCAGAATGATGGTGAGTCCATTCACTTTCTACCGTGGAGCAGCCGCGATTATGGCATCTGATTTATCCCACACTCCTTCAACAGGCTTATCCCTGGTTGCATGTGGCGACTGCCACCTGTTGAATTTTGGGGGGTTTGCAACAACCGAGCGCAAGCTCGTTTTTGATATCAATGACTTCGATGAAGTATCGATTGCTCCCTGGGAATGGGACATTAAGCGCCTGGCAGCCAGTTTCGTAATTGCCGGTCGATCGAACGGTTTTGACCCGGTTGATTGCAAAGAAGCTGCGTGGCTGGCTGCGCAGAGCTACCGCCAGCGTATGGCAGACTACACAAGAATGTCAACCTTGCAAGTATGGAACGACTGCTTCGATCTCGGCGCGATCATAGAGAACATGCCTGATAAAGAAATGAAGCGCTTTTATACCAAAAAACTATCCGGTGCCACCGAACAAAGCGCCCATGAAAAGGAGTTTGCCAAGCTCACCTTTACCAGCGGTGATATGCCACGTATTGTTGACCAACCACCCCTAATCTTCCATTATGGCGACCAACGGGATAAAGAATTATTACAAATCGCGGCTACAACCTTGAAAACCTATAAGAAAAACATCAGTCTGGGGGTAAATTTATTGCTTGATCGTTTCGCGATTGTTGATGTCGCCTTCAAGGTAGTGGGTGTAGGCAGCGTCGGCACAATCTGTGGCATCATCTTGCTGATGTCTGGCAAGGGAGATCCGTTGTTCCTGCAGTTCAAGCATGCCCGCCAATCAGTCTTGGAGCCTTATTGTGGAGCCAATCCATTTGAACATTCAGGGCAGCGTGTGGTAGTGGGTCAGCGTCGTCATGCAGACAGCCGGTGATATGTTCCTTGGTTGGACAACGGGTACAGGCAAGGGGAAAGCGCATCTTTATCTTCGTCAGCTCAGCGACGCTAAAATCAAACCTGTAGTCGAGGTTGCGAATCCAAATAATCTAAAAAGTTATGCTGGTTTATGTGGCCGGGTACTGGCACACGCCCATGCCCGAAGCGGTGATACGGCTGTATTGGCTGGTTATATGGGTAAGAGCACAGCTTTCGAAGATGCAATCGCGGATTTCAGTGTTGTCTATGCCGACCAAAATGAACGTGATCATGCAGAGTTGCTAAAAGCAGTCCGCTCAGGGCGTATTGAGGCGCGCATGGCTGAATAGATTTGGTAAATTTCGATAATAGAACCTCCAGCTTTTATGGTGGAACGATGAATCCTAGAAAATATCATGGAGATCATAATGGAGAAGAAATCACGAGGCCAAGGTCTAATAAAATATTTTCCCATCCTCGAGTGGTTGCCGCATTACAAACCAGAATGGCTGCGCTTCGATATCATTGCCGCGCTATCGGTATGGGCATTGCTCGTCCCACAGAGTATTGCGTATGGATCGATTGCCGGGGTTCCACTTCAATATGGTTTATACGCCGCATTGGGTGCGCTGATTGGTTACGCCCTGTTCGGCACTTCCGGGCAGGTCATTACAGGCCCGAGCGTCGGCGATCGCAGCCGTATCAGCAGCAGTGGTGGCGCTTTGGGCAACCTACGGTTCAGCTGAGTGGGTCTCCTACACCGCAGCGCTTGCGCTTACAGCCGGATTGGTCTACCTCCTGCTCGGATTCCTGAAAATGGGCTGGATATCACATTTTCTCTCAGGGGCAGTGCTGGCGGGCTTTGTCTTCGGTTTCGGTATTGGGCTGATCGCAGATCAAACCCCTAAAATCCTGGGGGTACCGAAAGCATCTGGAAGCTACTTTGATGTGTTAATTGCGGGCGATCAAATCGCTACCAGAGACCAGTATACCTACCCTCATCGTCGGGATTTTCAGTATCATCCTGTTGTTGATAATGCGTAGATATCTACCAAAATGGCCGAGAACATTACTGGTTGTCATCCTGGGGATTATCGTTTCATCATTCCTCGGGCTTGCCAATTATGGTGTTTCTGTAGTCGGTACGATACCGAGCGGCCTACCAAACCTTGCCTGGCCTGTTTTTCCCCCGGTCGGCATAACATCGATCGTCTTAGGGTCGCTGGCAGTGCTATTTATCGGATACAGTGAGTCACTTGCAGCTGCTAAAGAAGAGGGCTCTAAATATGGGTATGAAATCGATGCCAGCCAGGAGATGGTTGCTCAGGGCATGGCGAATGCTGGCTCCGGCTTGCTGGGTGGCTTTGCTGTGGAAGGCAGCCTCTCTAAAACTGCCGTCGCCGACATGGCTGGGCAAAAAACACAGCTGGCATCCCTGTTCACCGCGGGGTTGATGCTGGTCACCATTTTATTCCTGGCGGGTTTATTCACCTCATTGCCCAATGCAGTCCTGGGAGCGGTAGTCATCGATGCCGGCATCAGCCTGGTCAAGATCAAGGAATTCAAACATTATCGTTTAAACCGGGTTGATTTTTTGGCATTCCTGGCTACGGCGTTGGCCGTATTTTTTGTCGGTGTGCTGGTGGGAGTTGTGATAGGGGTAGTCCTGGCATTACTTCTCCTGGTCGCCTCTGCATCCAGGTCGCCGGTACGCGTGATGGCCTACGATAAGAGTAATAATGTCTATGTTGAAGCAGATCGACATCCAGAAGCAGAATTTATACCTGGGGTTGTCGTCGCGGCGATCCATGGCCCGTTATTTTTTGCCGATGCCGATAATTTCCGTTCATCAGTGATAAGCCTGGTTGAGAATGAAAAACCGTTCGCTGTGGTGATCGACCTGGGTGCGGTGATGATGATGGATATGGATGGCGATAAAATCCTATCAAAAATCGCCAGGGAACTAAAACAGAAGAATATTCGATTCATGCTCGTCAGGGTTGGGAGGGATAAGCTCGAACTGATGCGCAAGACCGGGACGCTGAAGTTGATCGGTTCAGATAATATTTTCGAGACTACCGCGCGGCAGTAGCTGATGCTCAGAAATCTGGAGGAAAACCGGAACTCGAATAACGATTTATTTTGTAATATTGTTGCTAGCTACAGAATCCCGGACATGTTTTCCGGGATTTTGATTATTAACTTATTCTTCGTCATCCAACCTAGCCCCTGTTAGGTTGACACAGATTATTGGCAGTTCCATGAATCAATCCATCACAAGGACGTGCAGGTTATTACATGCGCTGGATTGAATGGCAATTCAATCAGGCTGTTGTACCTTGAGTTTATCCTCGCTGACAATATAGTAACGCACGATTGCCAGCGACAAGTGAGAGGTAACCACAGCTATACAAATGGGAACCAATGCCGTAGGCGCTATCAACACCGTGCCAGCGGCGATCAAGATGAGGGAAACCGGTGCATTCAGGATAGCCCCTGCGACTGCGGCCAGCATACAGCCAACCGCCAGGGCAATGGGAATCTGAGGAAAAATAGTATTCACCAGGACCCCTGCAGTACCACCAATGAAAATCAACGGAAAGACAAATCCGCCCAAAAATCCGGATGCCTGACTAAGAGCAAGGACGAACATCTTGGCAATCAGGATGGCAACCAGAAAGGCAGCTCCATACAGGGCTGAATTTTGAAGGATGGTACCAAGCTGGCTGCTGCCAGAATTTGCCACAGGGGAAGCGCAAAGGTGATCAACCCAACCAGAGCCCCGCCAAGCACTCCAGCCACGAGCGTATTAGGAATCAATGAAAATGCTTTCGTGATTCCCTTGCTGATGAGAGCGAGGACGATCAATACGAACGCCGCCAGAACACCGAGCAGTGCACCTATCAATAAGTGGATATATTTAAACTCATAGGGTGGCAGTGCATAATTGCCCAGCATCGTGGTGCCTGTTACACCAAAAGTAGATAATATATCCAATCGTTGCTGCAAATAATGCGGGAATAAACGCGGCTACATAGCTGCGTTTCTGGGTGGGCGAAAGCTCAGAAGTTAGAATAGCAGCAAAAAAAGGAGAAGTAAAGGCAGCCCCCATCGCACTTGCCATTCCAGTCAGGGTATATTGCTGTTTTGCCTCTTCTTCTTCATCTTCTCTAAGGCGGGTCACAATCCAGGCACCAAGCCTCCCCCCATGACAGCGAAGCCAAAAAAGGGACCCATCGCTGCGCCGAATATAAGTGAAATGGCTGATATGATCACCCACGGGATTGCAGTGCCTGGTTCGACCCAGGCATCATGGGCCAGTTTTATGGGGCTGGGGACTTTTGAGGGGACCTTCCAGATTTTCCGCAACCCGGCCACTAACAACCCTCCAATGGCCATCAATGGGATCCACCACCATTTACCAGCCCACCAGTCGGTGCCCACGTTGCCGAAGAAGAAATCAATCCCTGCACCAGTTATGGTCGAGAATAGAAGGGATAGCACACCACCTGCTGCTCCAATCAACAGCGTTAGTAAAAGGAGTTTTCTGTACCAAGGTTTTTCAAGGGGAAGCATATCTGTTACCTTTCTGCTTAAATTGTAAATTTAGCTTTACGTAAAAACTCGGACATTTAATCTTACCTATATTTTAGCCGAGATATTCGCACTCCGTGTCCTGAGAAGGGCGACACAACACCAGAGCTGATGTAGTAAGATTGAGAATTCTATCTAACTTCCAAAAGAATCCCGGATAGAGAGATCTTGGATTCTTTATATTCTTATATTACCGCACACAATTATGGACAGGGCTACACGTCAACTCTACTTGCTTCATACTGCGGGAACAATTCGGATGCAGATTCCTTACTGTTGTTGCAAATATCCAAATACAGCATGGTATTTGTGGACTTAATGGACGAAACCATCGCTAATTTTGTCGCATTTTGGAGCTGCGTACCTGGAGTATAAGGGACGAGTTGCGAGGTTCATCGGGCGTTGCAAAAGTAAAGTAGCATAACAACTTGCAGGAGGCTGCCTAAGTTGAAAATTCGGCTGCACTGGTAGCTGCCGGGGAGATCAGCCAGAGAGTGTTCGAAGAAACAGGTAGCCTACAATCTACGAGCAAAACCTGGGCTAATGTACGGAGTTTGCCGACATTAATAATGGTTACCTGAGACACTATGGTGTGATTGCTGTAGCAGCTGCCCCTTAGTCCGGAGGTGGATCGTGACAAGCGTTGGCTATCTGACTGGAAATAAAATTTTCAAAGCCTCCAGTTATCCGCCGGGCTGGCTTTGTGGTGTGCCTGGGCAACATCGATCTCTGCGATCTGGGCGTAGTGCCGTACCATTTCCAGAGAGCTGTGACCGAGCAGAGACTGCAAGGTAAAGATGTCACCACCCGAACGGAGGTAGGTGATCGCAAATGTATGGCGGAATTTGTGGGGATAGACATCCTTTACGTCTGGCACGATCAGCAATGTCTTTGATCAATTGGCGCAGTGAGTCCGGGTTGAAATGCCGGTCATGCTGGTCGAGAAAAACCGGCGCATCGGGATCGTCAGCGTCATCCCGGTCAACCAAGTACCGCCACAGTGCTTTGCGAGTAGTTTTGCCCATGTACACCGTGCGTCCTTTGCCACCCTTTGCCCCGCCGATCACACCGTGTTTCACCTCTACCCGCCCGGTCTTCAGGTCGATATTTCCGATCAGCAATTTGCACAGCTCCATGGCGCGCAAGCCGGTATCGATCAGCGTCAGGATGATAGCCTGGTCTCTATGGCTAAAACGTAGGCGCATGGTGAAGCTTCTGCGGTTACTGGGATGCGCTTCACGCGAGTACACGCAAGCTTTGAGCATGCGTTGCACTTCTTCCTGGGTGAGGGGTTCGATGGGAGTTTTATTGATGCGCGGCGCGGGGACGGATTTCATGATATGCGTAATTCCCAACTCATGGGCAGCCCAGGAATAGAAAGAGGAAAGGGTGACCCATACATTGCGTAGTGACTTTGGCGAGAGTGGGTGGGTTTTCCCGTTGTAGCGGCGTGGGGTGTACTCGTTGCGCAGCCAGCTCAGATAGGCGACCACATCTTGAGCAGTGATCTTACCGATCTCCTGATCCCCAATGTGTTCGAGCCATTTGTTGAGCAGTCGCTCGTGAGAGTCGATCGTGCGTCAGGGCTAATCCTTCGGCTGTTTTGTAGTTGATGAAGCCTGGAATGGCCTTACTTAATAATAACGAGCCCGACGGTGAGTGGTTCATGTCAAAATCCTCCATTTTTGAGATTTTGCCAATCTCCCACCGTCGGGCCAAGCAAAAAACCATAGCCCGACGAGCTATGGTTTCAGATGAGTAGCGGGGCTTGGATTCGAACCAAGGACCTCCGGGTTATGAGCCCGACGAGCTGCCACTGCTCCACCCCGCATCATTTGTACACTCCGTTTTTGGAGCGGCCGGTATTATAGCATGCACCACCTACGGCGTCAAGGCGCGGGTTAACGCTGGTCTACCAGGAGGGAGAGCCAGACCTGCCAATTGGTGATGACTACGGGTGTGACAACGGGAGTGGGAGTGGGTTGAGGCTGACTGCCGTCAACCTGAATGGGAACGACAAGAACATCCCCTTCTCTTCCAAGATGTTCGAAGTTATACGCCCAATAATAGACGGCTGCTTCAGAGGTGGCGTAGGCAACCTGGGTCTCGAGGGATGCCTGGGTTTCAACCAGGCTGGTAACACGTGCGCTTACAACCTCCTTTTCAGCGGTCAGACGTCGTAATTCTGCCATACGGTTGTTAAAATCCATCACCAGAAGAATTAAGACGGCAAAACCAACCAGGATGAGCGCAGGTTTCCAGCTATTACCCAATTTACGCATAACGCTATCTTACTCCAGCCTCATTGTTCGTGCAAGGGAAATAAAAATCCCTGCTGGTATGATGCAGGGATTGTGCCAGTGCCGAAGGTGGGATTTGAACCCACACGAGCGTAATGCCCACTACGCCCTGAACGTAGCGCGTCTGCCAATTCCGCCACTCCGGCAAAATAATTGAATAAACAAGGTGCGGAAATTTTACCCGGATTTTTTGTTTTGTCAACCTCAGGTAGCATGCTATAATTTCATTAGCAAAGAATGAACCAACTCGTCGATCGAATACTCAGTCTTTTATCCACACCGCAAGGCTACCTGATCATAATTCTTGTGTTGGTACTATTTTCGTTTGGTGCCTATCAAGCCTGTGTATACGCCAGCGGGCGCCAGGATACCATGGAAGGAAAGCGAATGCGGCAGGGGTTAGTCACCCTGCTTATCGCACAGCTCTTGCTGTTTTTATCAGCCTGGCTGGCATGGCTGGGGATTATCGAAGAACATGCCTTCCTGCCAGTGCTTGACCGGACCGTTACCCTTTTCAGCCTGGTCGTGCTGATCTGGTTGTGGGCATTCCCAAAACGAAATCCGGCTGTAGATGGTATTGTGCTGATCATAGAAGCGATCATCCTCATTGCTGGGGTTGTCAGCTTAGTCTGGTGGTTCAAACAAGATACAGCGCAAAACTTTAACACATCGTTACTTGGTGGATATGCATACTATGCCGGGATCGTGTTCCTGGTGGCAGGAATCCTGGTGCTGTTTTGGCAGCGACCCAAGGCGTGGGGACTGGGAGTATCCATGCTGGTTATCCTGCTGGGGGGTTACCTGGCCCAGTACCTGGTGCAACAACCTGCAGGCGATTATGCCTGGTTGGTTCGGGTGGGTGAGATGGTCGCCTTTGTTATCCTGCTGGAGCTGCCCAAAAGGTTACCAACTGGTGCTGAAGAATTGCAAATGCCTGCGGGCGGCGAGGCAATTACCTCCAGCGCATACCCACTGGATGACAAGCTTATCCAATCGATCGTTAACCTATTCAGTGAGAAGTCACCCCAGCAGTACTACTTAAAACTATCAAGATTGGTCGCCCAAGGAATGGGGGCTGATATTTGTTTGCTTCTGATACCGCCAAAAACAGGTTCGCAGCTCATCATACCGGTGGGATTTAATTTATCCAATGATCGAGCCATCGATGGATTAACTGTGGATGGAAAAAAGATGCCGATGCTGCTAGAGGCAGTCAAAAACAGAGAATCTATCCGCATCGATGGCATGAAGCCAGATTCAGAAGTAAAAATTCTTCTTCGCGAGCTTGGACTTAACCAAACCGGACATATTCAACTCGTTCCTTTCATGGCCAAGGAGAATGATAATGAAGTGAGTATCCTGGTACTATCCAAGCCTGACCAACCGATGTGGAGTGAGGTTGATACCATCCGGTTAACTGGGCTTACCAATCAGCTGGCCGCCATGTTCCCTCAGCCTGACGGAAACATGAGTGATCGAGATGCCAATCCAGAAGAGCTGGCAATCCTGGAAAAAACCCGGCTGGAATTGGAAAATCAGCGTCAGGAGTATACAGAGCTTAAAATAAAATATGACGATCTGGCATTGAAGGCGGCTGGAGCAGCAATTGGTGTAGGAGCAGCTGCTTCATTAATAGGCGATCCAAAGAACCTGGATGAAACAGTCAGGAAACTGGAGGAAAGAAATCGGGAACTTGAGCTCCTGGTTGCCAGGGGAAGACCATCCATCGAAGAGGTTGAACAACTTCGGGAGGAGCTGCGGGCAGCATTAACAGACCTGGCGCGCATCCCAAGCACATTATCAAAATCAGATCAACAGATGCTAGAGCTCCAGCTCGCAACGATGAAACGGCTGGATGACGTTGGACAAACTGAGCTGGTCACCTCAATTTCACAGGAGTTCAGGCAACCTTTATCAGCAATTCTTGGTTATACGGACCTGCTACTCGGGGAGACCGTTGGGTTGCTCGGTGCGGTGCAAAAGAACTTCCTGGAACGCGTAAAAGCTTCATCGGAAAGATTAGGCATCCTGATGGAAGAGCTGGTGCAGGTGCTGGCAATCGATAGCGGTAAGGTGGATCAAAGCCTCTCCAAGGTCGATCTTGAATCAGTGATTGATGAAGCGATCGGAAACATTATCGCCCAGATCAGTGAGAAAAACATCACCATGCGGGTTGATTTACCAGAAAAACTGCCTGAGATCAGGGCGAACAAGGAAGCACTGCAGCAGATCCTTGCCAACTTATTGGAAAATGCCTGCATCGCAACCCCGGAGGATGGCGAAATCCGATTGTTTTCCAGGATTGAAAAAAAACCAAACGAACCAACCTTGCTGCTTTGCTCTGTGACAGACCAGGGGGGAGGTATTGCCAATGCAGATATTCCACGCATCTTTACGCGGCGATACAAGATAGAAAACCCCTTGATCCAAGGGATTGGAGATACCGGAGTAGGTTTATCGATCGTGAAATCATTGGTCGAATTAAACAAGGGTCGCGTATGGCTAGATTCGGAAGAGGGGATTGGCACTACCTTCAGCGTTTTGATCCCAATTGTTGAGGATCAATCTGGTGGGGAGACTCCCAGCATCAACTGACCTTTAAATGTATATAAAGATCATGCTTGTAGATTGGTTACAAACAATAATGTAACCAATTTTTCGTTTAAAGGCATCGTTAACTATATTTAGGCAAGAGCGGGTATGAATATTGCATCTAACAAGCTCAGTTAATCCATGCATTGATGCCAGTATAGCTTGAAAAGGTGACTCGATGAAAACATCCTTAATTGCATTCTTAATCATGATCGTAATAATTGTGTTTGCTGGAAATTTACCAGGACAGTCAACTGCACCAGAAGCGAACCTGGCATCCTTCGGTGGTAATGTTGTGCTCGCAGCACCAGGCTATACACCGACACCCACCCAAGAACAAAAAATTGCCGAAGTACAAAAAATAACACAAGAACAAAAAATAACACAAGAACAAAAATTATCACTCAGCTCGTTGATCGATTTACCGAGCATATCGATTTTCCAGGCTTCAAATAAAACAACAAATTTGGTAGCCTATGCACCGTTAGTGAACAGGGCAGTTCCACCGACCCCCACACCTACACCCGCACCAACACCAACACAAACACCCCCTCCACCGATGCCAGAACTTGATGGACAGGCTGAATACATTTCTGATCAAGGGCGATCCTGGAGTGATTATGCTGGCACGAGCATGTGGCCAGATTTACAAGTTCCTGCACCTGTCGGAATCCTTGCTCATCCATCCAATCAAGTCAATATCCTATTATTGGGATCAGACCAGCGACCCAATGATAGCGGTTTTCGGACGGACACGATCCAATTACTAACGATCAACCCTTCTGAAGGCACTGTCAAGTTGACGGCATTCCCGCGTGACCTGTATGTTTATATTCCTGGATATACCATGCAACGCATAAATACTGCCTTTGGATGGGGCGGATTTGAAGCTCTTGCAGATACGATGGAGTACAACTTTGGCGTGAGACCAGACTATTATGTTTTGATCCGGTTCGACGCATTTTTAGATGGGGTCAATTCGCTTGGAGGGATCACCGTATCCGTTGGGAAGGATTTTTGTGATCACATGGATGATTTTGGTAATTTTTGTGTCTCACAAAGTGATTATTGGATGAATGGGAGAACAGCTTTATGGTATGTACGTGCGAGATATTCAACCAGTGACCTCGATCGTGGCAGGCGACAGCAAGAAGTGCTTGAGGCGGCATTCAAAAGTGTGGTCAGTTTAAATGGCCTATCACGTGTACCGGAATTATATGATATCTACAAAGAAAATATCACCACGAATGTCGATTTACAATTAATCACCTACCTCCTTCCTGTAGCGATACGTCAGGCAAATTCACCTCAGATAGACAATTATTCCATTGGGAGGGGACAGGTTTATGATTGGATCAATTCCTACGGAGCAATGGTCCTTGTTCCCAACCGTGAACCAGTGTTGGAGGTCATGCGAGAAGTAATTAGTGGTCAGTAGTCAGCAGGCTTGCTGGAAGAGATGGATCCGGAGACACTGGTATGGCTTTAGAGGGTAAGGGTTTTTTTACCTGGAAAATTCCCAACTGCGAACACGGTGATGCCAGGCAGATCGTCATTCATGCCAAAGCAGCAGAATTGACCCACCTGATCATAAAAGTTGCAGATGGGACGATGGTCTATAATGGCACCTGGGGAGATCCGACTGATTACACTACGCCGGTTGTTAATGCGTTACGGGAAGCGGGTATCAAAGTTTGGGGCTGGCACTACATTTATGGAGATTACCCCAACGGAGAAGCCAGTGTTGCAATTGCGCGCATCCGCCAATATGCCTTGGATGGATACGTGATAGACGTGGAAAAGGAATATAAAGAGAGTGGGAAAAAAGCAGCTGCCAAAAAATTCATGGCTCAACTTCGTGCAGCCTGCCCTGACATAACAATTGCCTTGAGCTCATATCGTTACCCTTCCTTGCACCCTCAAGTGCCTTGGGTTGAATTCCTTGAACAATGCGACCTTAACATGCCGCAAGTATATTGGATGAAAGCACATAACTCGGGTGACCAGCTGGAAAGGTGTGTGGCAGAATTCCAAAAGAAGAATCCATCCCTACCAATAGTTCCCACCGGGGCTGCATTCCGCGAGTTTGGATGGAAGCCAACGGAGGCCGAGGTGCTTGAATTTTGCAATAAAGCCAAGGAGCTTAATCTCAGCGCGGTAAATTTCTGGGAATGGTCAGATGCCCGTTCCGGTAATATTCCTGGCGTGTGGGAGATGATTCGGGAATATAAGTGGGCTGAGAAAGAGGTCACCAAAGATATCTGTGTGGATTTGATCAACGCCATGAACGACCATGATATTGAAAGCATCCTCAAGCTTTATGGTCTGCCTGCGGTCCACATCAGCGCCAATCGAACAACCCAGGGAATGGATAATCTGCGCATCTTGGTATACACAATTGTTTGACCAGATATTGCCAAATAGCAAATTTAAATTGGGAAGCTTCAGGGGGAAGGGAGGCTCTCGCCATTTTACCTGGACCGCCTCCTGTGCCAGGGGTTTTGTCCGCAACGGCAACGATACCCTTGGTATTTCGCATGGTAAAATTAATTATCACTACTCATTCTTTACTGTCACCAAATAAAAAGAACACCAAGTTATTATTCGTTGTTTTAACGGTTTGCTATTGCCTATTTGCCTGCAGCAAGCCCACCGCGCCGACCACTACACCTGACTGGACAGCTATTCCCAGTGAAACAGTTGCTGCTCCTCGAACCCCCACAAGCACGCAATCTCCCACCGCGACATTTACACCCAGCCCAAGCACAACACCCACCCGAACGACCACGCCCACAACAACGCCTACCCTGGCACCCCTGCAGGTATTCAGCTCACGGGTGCTGAGGGAAGGAGTTCAGCCACAAACATACCTGGAAGATCAATGCTCTTACCTTCAAATGCGCTGGTCGGCTGAAAAAAGCCTGCCGGGAACCGTGGTGGTACCGATTATGTTCCACAGTATCGTTCAAAATGGCACGCAGGTGACTGATCCGAAAGATATCACTGGAGACGAATTCAATGCGTTTGTGGATTATGCCCGCTACCTGGGATTTGAAACCATCACCACCCAGGAGCTGTTGGATTTTCTAACGATGAATTCCCAAATTCCACCACGCTCGATGATCATGATTGTCGATGACCGCAGACCGGGGTTGATCCGCGAATGGGTGATGCCTGTATTGGAAGAATATGATTGGACAGTGACGTCAGCGTATATCGCCGACCCAAACACCTTCCAGTTTGCGTGGGACTTAATGGACCAGCTCTTTACAACCGGACGCATGGAAGTCCAGTCGCATGGATATACCGGGGGGTTGTATATCCTGCCCGAAACCCCCGTAGAGCAAATTCAGAATGAAATCTGGAATTCCACCCCCGTGTTGGAGGAGCATTTCGGCAGGCGACCATATGCGTTCATCTGGCCGGGAGGAAATTTCACACCGCTCAGCGCAGAAATTGCGCGTGAAGGTGGGTATGAATTGGGATTTACGGCATATTCCCGTGGACCCCTGCTGTTCAATTGGATCCCGCTGGGGGAGGAGGAACGGGCGGTAAATGACCCATTAATGGTGCTGCCGCGTGCCTGGAGCAACTCAGTAAACGTCAACCTGGACGAAGCGGTGAAGATCAGCGAGCAGGCTGCTGCCTATGCAGAGGAAAACTTCCAGGCAGAAGCCGATTGGTACAGCACTTACTGTGGGGGAGAGATTGTATACAATCCTTAGGGTTGATAGAAATCAATCCGTTCTTTTCATTCGCGAGGCAGGCAAATAAGACCAAGGGCAAAGTAAAAAACACCTCGCCAGTTTGGAACACTAAGTATTTTAATTAATATATGATTGTTTTTATTCTCCAATTTTGATATACATCGGCGCAGGTTATCCTATTTTTCATTCGATCCTGGCTTTGGTTTAACAATCCGACGAGAGGGAGAAGTGCTCGGTTTTTTAGGTTTCCAGGAGGGTGGTAAGATAACCACCATGGGGGTAGTTACGTTTTTAATGGTCAACTTTTTTGGGCTTTTTTTTCGGGTGGCAGGTTTTTTTGAAGTGCTTCCAGTCTTCTGAGCTGGCTTGGCCATGGTTTGCCCGGGACTAGTTTTCGATGATTTAGGTGAGCCTTGTGCTCCCACCTTGGCAGCTGGTTTCTTGGCTGTGCTCTTAGCTGATCCAGAACTGACTTTCATCTTACTGGCTTTAGCAGCTGGCTTTTTTACAGAGGCTGAAGAAGGTTTAACTCCCGGTTTAGCGTTGGAGGTTTTAGGTTTGGCGGCAGGCTTATCCACCGGGGCAGTTTTAGGTGAAGCCGGTCGACCCACTTTTTTGGCAGGTGCTGGACCCGGTTTGGCTGCTTTATTTTCAAGTAACGAGGCTTGAACAGCCTTTGTAGGAGTTTTTACTTTTCCAGTCGTGCTATCCTTGGGTGATTTTGAACGCCTTGAACGGGTGGTTGGAGGTGTCTTACTGGAAGAAACCGTTTTGGTGACCAATGCGGTCTTGGCAGCCCTGGTTTTGCGGGTTTTGGGTTGATCAGACTTAACTTTTTGACTGGATGCAGCGCGTGGCTTGCGGGAGGTGGGTTTGGTATCCTTCGCAATGGCAGCCGAGACTGGTTCGATCATGCCAAAGGTCAACTGTTCAATTTCAGGAGCCACAGGTTCATCCGCTTCTTCCGGAACTTCAGGTTCTTTCTCCGGGGATGTTTTCTCACCTGCCACAGCGCGTGGCACGACCCAGGAGACACTTAACCCCTGAACCTGGTAACCCGATTTGAGCTCGATGATGGTCTTACCCGACGCAGCCCGGGTTTGGAGAGGTGCTTCATCCATACGAATAGCTTTGGGTGAGAGCTTATCGATGAGCACGGTAAGGCGTGTGGTGGCTTTACCAGCTGCAATGCCCACAACCGATGCAGTGCGGGGAAGCTTCCAGGCGATGACGCCTTGACCGTAGCGCCCCTGGCGAGGGAATTGATCGGCTGCGATACGCTTTGCCTTCCCATCCGATGCCATTAGAAGGATATCACCGCGCCGGGGGATGAGCTCCATACCGATGACAACATCACGACCACCCAGCTTGATGCCATTGACACCCGCAGCTACCAAGCCCATTGGACGAACTTCATCTTCATGAAAACGGATTGCCATGCCATCGGCGGTGGCGAGAAGAATCTCGGCCTTCCCATCCGTCAGGCGAATCCAGCCCAATTTATCATCTTCGTTTACCTTGACCAGGGTGAAACTATGCCCGGTGGGACCCGGCATTTCATCCAATGCAGTCTTCTTGAGCATACCCTGCTGGGTGGTGGTGAATACATACCAACCCTCCAGGCGTTCTTCCTTGGGTGGTAATGTGAACAGGGAAGCTACCTTTGCATCTTCTGGCAATGCTGATACTTTATGAACAGGAGCACCATCCTGGGGAGTTTCGGCTTCAGGGAGGGTTTGAACTGGTATACCAGCAGCTTCTCCTTTCTCTGAAACCAGGAAGAGGGTATCGCGGGTGTTGACCTGCAACAGGAAGCGGGGAGCCATCGATCCGCTGATGCGGGGCGGTTTCTCATCCAATGTGCGTGAAACCAAACCGTCATCTGTGGCGGAAACCCACACGGTTTGCTCGGGCAGCAAATCGTTGGAAGTGAGAACGGGCAGGACGGATTTGGCACCCACACCCAGGCGGGTGATCTGGGTGCGACGCCGATCCGCATAAGCTTCCTTGACCTGGCGAAGCTCAGTCGCCACGGTCTGGCGCAGTTTTAAAGGAGAATGCAACAATCCCTCCAGGATCTTGATGTGTGCCAGGAGTTCTTTGTATTCATCTTCGATTTTCTTGCGTTCAAGGGCTGCCAGGCGGCGTAACTGCATATCCAAAATTGCCTGTGCCTGGATCTCCGATAGTCGATAGCGCTTCATCAGGCGGTCGCGGGCAGTCTCCGCGTCGGGTGATTTCTTGATCAGCTCGATGATCTCGTCCAGGTGTTTTAGGGCAACACGCAGACCTTCCAGGATGTGAGCGCGCTGGCGGGCTTTTTCAAGCTCGAACTCAGCACGGCGCCGGATGACGGTCAGGCGGTGGTCTAAATATACGCGCAAGGCTTGTTTGAGCGAAAGCATGCGCGGCTCTCCATCCACCAGTGCAAGCATGATGATGCCAAATGTTGAACGCATGGGTGTGCTCTTATACAGGTCCTGCAGCACCTTGTCCGGTTCAGCGGTACGGGAAAGTTCAATAACGATGCGTAATCCATGGCGGTCGGATTCATCGCGCAGATCAGAAAGACCTTCCAGGCGTCCTTCGCGGGAAAGCTCGGCAATACGCTCAATGAGCGAAGATTTATTGGTCATGTACGGAAGTTCAGTGACGATGATGCGGTTCCGCCCGCGACTAATCTCCTCAATGTGGCAGCGCGCCTGAACGGTCACTCGCCCACGCCCGGTGCCATACGCGGCAGTCAGGTCGTCTTCGTGCGTATCCTGGACGATCAGTCCCCCGGTTGGGAAATCCGGTCCCTGAATGAACTGCATCAGATTTTCAATGTTGACATCATCCAGGCGTTCCCAGTTGTCCAACATGTAAATGAGAGCATCCACAACTTCACCCAGGTTATGGGGAGGAATGTTGGTGGACATGCCCACGGCAATACCGGTGGCACCGTTCACCAGTAAATTGGGCATGGCAGCAGGAAGCACATCCGGTTCCTGCAAGCTGGCATCGAAGTTATCTGAGAAATCGACCGTATCCTTGCGAATATCCGCCAGCAGCTCCATGGCAGGTGCGGTCAGGCGGGCTTCGGTATAACGCATGGCAGCTGGCGGGTCGCCATCCACACTGCCGAAGTTTCCCTGCCCATCCACGAGCAAGCAGCGCATGGAGAAATCCTGGGCCATGCGAGCCATGGATTCATAGACAGCCATATCACCGTGGGGGTGGTACTTGCCGAGAACTTCACCGACGATACGGGCGGATTTCTTGAAGGCAGTTTCAGGGCGCAAATTCATGTCGTACATGGCATACAGGATGCGCCGGTGTACTGGCTTGAGACCATCGCGGGCATCCGGGAGAGCGTGGGCAACGATCACACTCATGGCATAGTCGAGATATGCCTGCTGCATGGTTTGGTCAATATCAATTGTACGGACGAGACCGACTTCCATAGGAACTCCAGAATAAAAGTGATTAGTTATAGTGATTAGTAAAAGTACAAGCACTCACGGTTAATAATGGTTTTTGGTTTAATCTAAACACCAGGTAAAGTTGGAATGATCAGGAGTGCAGATAGACCTCATTCTCATCGGTATATTACGAGTAAACAGGGGAAACGTCAAGCAAAATATGAGTTGGATAATTTATTTTTCTTCCTAAGGTATGTCAATAGGTATGATTGATGGTGATAATTACAGGTAGGGGCACGAAATATCGTGCCCAACTCATTTTCAATGATCATGGATCTGATCTTACAAATTGGTTTGATACTATTTTTAGACTGGCTCGAATTTGGCGGTGAAGTGACGCAAGAATTTTGGTGCATAGATGAATTTGTACCCATGCAAATTTTGTTTGTTTTGGGCGATTTCACTCAAAACCTGAACAACATAATCCAGGTGAGCCTGGGTATAGACACGGCGCGGGATGGCCAGGCGGACGAGCTCAAGGCTTGGGTGCACCATCGCTCCGGTGACCGGATCGGGGTGGGCAAACATGACCGAGCCAATTTCGCTGGTTCGGATACCTCCTACCAGGTATAACTCGATGGCGAGAGCCTGACCAGGAAACTGCGTTTGGGGTATATGCGGCAGGAAGCTGCCCGCATCAATGTAAACTGCGTGTCCACCGGGAGGCTCCACGATGGGAACCCCGATTTCTTTAAGGCGCTCGGCCAGGTAAGCGGTCTGACCGAGGCGATAGGCGAGATAGCTCTCGTCCAATCCCTCCCAAAGACCGGTAGCGATGGCATCCAGGTCGCGCCCTGCGAGGCCGCCGTAGGTGGGGAAACCTTCGCGCATGATCAGCTCGTTGCAAGCTTGCTGGAAGAGGGATTCGTCATTCATGCATAGGAAACCGCCGATATTGACGATGGCATCCTTCTTGGCACTCATGGTGCAGCCATCCGCCAATGAAAACATCTCACGCGCGATCTCCAGGGTGGATTTTTGGGAATAACCTGGCTCACGGAGCTTGATGAAATAGGCATTCTCGGCAAAACGGCAGGCATCGATAAAGAAGGGAATGCCGAATTCCCGGTAGACAGCAGATACTTCACGCAGGTTCTGCATGGAAACGGGCTGACCTCCGCCGGCATTGTTGGTGACCGTGATCATGCCCAAGGGGATATTCTCTACCCCTGTCTTCTGGATAAAGTCTCGCAGTTTGTGGACATCCATGTTCCCCTTGAAGGGCAGGATTGCAGTGGGATGATTGGCTTCATCAATAATAAGGTTCTTTGGCTGACCACCCCGTCCCCTGATATTGGCCTCGGTTGTGTCGAAGTGCATATTTGAAGGGATATGCTTTCCATCTCTCACCATTATGGAACACAGGATGTTCTCAGCCGCTCTACCCTGGTGGGTGGGAACAAAAAAACGGAAGCCAAAGATCTGCTGGATGGATTCGGTGAGGCGGAAGAATGAGCGTGCACCGGCATAAGATTCGTCTCCGTTCATCATAGCAGCCCACTGCCCCTGGCTCATGGCACCTGTGCCAGAATCAGTAAGCAGGTCGATAAAAATATCTTCCGCTTTGAGACTGAATGGGTTATAACCAGCAGCATGCAAGGCTAGTTGGCGTTCCTGTGGACCGATCAATCGAATGGGTTCGACCATCTTGATGCGAAACGGTTCGGGGGGATATATGGGCATGTAGACCTCCTGGATGAGATTATAGTTTAACATGAAATTTCCAATCCATTGTATTTTAAATAGAGTGAAACAAGGAAGGTGGGTGGGTGGTACGGGTATAATCAAAGCTCGATGTGGAAAAAGATACGCCCCCTGCTTTCATTCTGTCTTTTAGCCATCTCTGTTGTATTGATCCTAGGGTCTTTTTTGCCAGCCCAACATCTGGTGGAGGTTCAATCTGTCCAAGCTAACTTGGAGGGGTTATTTGCAAGTGGAGAAAAACAGCCTCGTTTGACAGAAAATCGGCAGGTGAGGATGGAATGGCCTACATCAGTGCGCATAGGCGACGAGGCGGAAATCCGGTTGGTTTTCGAAAACATAAAGGAAGAACCTTCATCTGAATGAGCATAAAGACGGATTTTATGACATCTACGACAGATACAATATCATGGCCGAAGCGAAGGTCGAGGCAGCAGGGTTAACGATTGAGCCTGCCAATCCAACCCGGGTGAGCATGCCCCCCGGGCAACCCGTGCATTTCAAGTGGGTGGTCAGTACCCAACAGGCAGGAATTTATCACGGAAAAGTATGGCTTTCCCTGCGATTTCTACCCCTGGATGGCAGTACGCCGATCCAGGAACCTGTTTACGTAAACGATCTAGAGCTAATAGTGACCAGCGTGATGGGTTTGAGTGGAAGCATGGCGAGGCTGGTGGGTGGGTTGTGTGGGGTAATCAGTATCCTGCTTGTTTCTAGTGATTTGATCAGCCTGGTAACCAGAAGGAAGAAGGAAAATAGCGACCCGCTCGCTTCATACGCTGAGAAGAGGACGGAAATAATGGATGCAAAGGAATTATAATTCTAAGTATGCTTGAGATCATTTCGCTTGTGCTTGGACCGGTGGGGACGAATACTTACCTGGTGGGTGACCATCAAAGCCAATCCGCTGTGGTGGTTGACCCTGCCTGGGATGGTGAGCTGATCCTGGAAGAAGCAAAGCGACATCAATGGAAGATCGAACAAATTTGGCTGACCCATGCTCACTTCGACCATATCGGTGGGATCGCCGGGTTGGTGCGAGGAATTCGACCTGCACCCAAGATCGCGATTCACAATGGGGATTTGCCTCTCTATTCGGTCCAGGGTGGGGCAGCATTATTTTGGAATGCAGATCGACCCTGGTCCTGAGCCGACGATGCATCTATCTCATGGACAGAAGTTACCGTTGGGCGACAGGCTGTTTGAAGTGCGCCATTGCCCTGGGCATACTCCGGGACATGTAGTATTTTACTGTGGGCGTGAAAAAGTGGTTTTTTGCGGTGATGTGATCTTCTGGGGAGGGATTGGACGGACAGATTTACCCGGAGGCGATTACGATACATTGATGCACAGTATTCAGTCGCAGATCCTGAGCCTGCCCAATGATACCAGGCTGCTTTCTGGTCACGGGGGAGAAACCACGGTGGGGTATGAGCGCCGTGAAAATCCGTTCTTATCTTAGATAAAATAATAAGATAACCAAGAAGGACACCAAGGACCTAAGGATCTTCATTAAAATTCCTTGGTGTCCATTGTGTCCGTTGTGGTTATCTTTAAGATTATTTTGCGTAATCGACGGCACGAGTTTCACGGATGACGGTCACTTTTATCTGACCCGGGTAATGCATGGTTTCTTCGATATTCTTGGCGATATCACGCGCCAGGCGGATCGATTCCAGATCGTCAATATCTTCTGGTTTTACAAAAATACGCACCTCACGACCGGCTTGCAATGCAAAGCTCTGGTTAACACCTTTAAAGGAGTTTGCCAGGTCTTCAAGGGCGCGTACACGTTGGATGTACTGTTCCAGGCTTTCTCGGCGTGCTCCTGGCCTTGCGCCAGAGATGGCATCGGCTGATTCTGCAATGGCAGCTTCAACAGATTCTTGTTCCACTTCATGGTGGTGTGATGCAATCGCATTAACCACGATTGGGTTAACGCCATAGCGTTTGGCAAAATCCGCACCCAATAATGCATGCGTGCCTTCCATGTTATGGTCCATGGCTTTCCCAAGGTCGTGAAGTAAGCCACCAGCCTTGGCGATTTCCACGTTTGCACCCAACTCTGCCGCAATGACTGCCGAAAGACGTGCAACCTCGACTGCATGATCGAGCTGATTTTGCCCGTAAGAGGTACGGAATTTTAGCCTGCCCAACATTTTGGTAATCTCCGGGTGCAGACCTGGAACGCCTGCATCAAACGCAGCCTGTTCACCAGCATCAGCGATGATGCGTTCCACCTCTTTTTGCTCATTTTTCAACACCTTCTCAACATGAGCCGGGTGGATGCGCCCATCCAGAACCAACTTAGCCAACGAGCGCCGAGCGATTTCGCGCCGCACGGGATCGAAACATGAAATGGTAACTGCCTCAGGTGTATCGTCAACAATCACATCAACACCAGCAGCCTGCTCAAAGGCGTGGATATTACGCCCATTGCGCCCGATGATGCGCCCCTTCATTTCGTCGGATGGAATCGAAACCGTGGAAGTGGTTATTTCACTGACGTGGTCTGAGGCAACACGTTGAATGGCAGTGGTGATAATCTCGCGTGCCTTTCGGTCTCCATCCTCCTGGGCTTCCGCTTCAACCTGGCGTATGATACGAGCCATGTCATCGCGGGCACTCTTTTCCACTTCCGCTAATAACACGCCACGTGCATCCGCCTGCGACAATTGTGAGATACGCTCCAACTCGCCGACCTCTTTTTCGTACATCTCCTCGACTTCGTTGGAACGTTTATCTACGGCACTCTGGCGTTTATTTAAAGCTTGTTCTCGTTTTTCCAACCGATCGGTACGGTTATCCAGCTCTTCCCTACGCTTGGTCAAACGGTCTTCCTCGCGGGTGACTTCGGCACGGCGGCGGGATACTTCTGCATCAGCTTGCTGACGAAACTGAATGGCTTTGTCTTTTGCCTGCAACTCAACTTCTTTGGCTTTTTCTTCCGCTTCGAGCAATATATTTTCGGACTTGATTTGCAGCCTGGCTTTTTCTTGCTTGGAGCGGCTAGTAAAGAAATAATAGCCTATCGCAATCCCAGCAATCAGGGTGACGATGGCAATGATTATCACAATACCTGGATTCATGTATTGGCCTCTTGTTATCTAAACTCAATTCTCAGGATAGGCATTTCACTCTATGATCTGCCCGTGTTTTTCTTCCCATACCCTGGCAACAACTTCCTTAATCACCTCGTAAGAGAAACCTCGGCGTGCCAGGTAGCTGCCGAGTTTATTATGGAAATCTCGATAAGGAAGCTCTTCATACCTGCGGGCTTGCTTGATGGCTGCCTGGTAAGCCATGGATTCTTCATTCAAGCCTTCCAATGCCTTCTCGATATCAGCATCATTCAAACCACGCTGGTGAAGCTCATAGGCTAATGCTTTACGGCTGCGGGGGCGGAATTCATTGCGATTTTCAACCCAATCCTGGGCGAAGCGTTGGTCATTCACCAAACCACTGCGCTCTAAACGTTTAAATACGTCATTAATGACATCGGGAGGGAATGAATGCTTTTCCAGATTGCGTTTGACCTCTGCCCGTGAACGGGGTCGATAACCCAGGTAGCGCAAGGCTTGCACGTAGGCAACCTCACGGGCATCTTCAGCCTGCAGCTTGGCAATCTTGGATGGGCTTAGCTCCTGTCCAACCTGAAGCCAGGCAGCCGTGATGCGGGACAATCCAAATGAAAATTCGTTGTCAAGGTACACATTGACCCGGTTGGGATGGCGCTTTTGTACCTTCAGTGCGGTTACTTTTCCACCAGCGACAGCATCGTTCATATAACACTCCAAAAATAAAATAGCCGCGCCCTTATTCCTCGGGTTACGGCTAAGATATATCGCTGAGAGTATTCGGTTTAGTTCAGTGTCAATGTAGGAGCGCTTAAAAAGCGCCCCATTGTTTGGGAGTTAATCCCAATCTAAGGAATCAGGGTGAATTCGGATAGATATCTGTCCAAAAGTATAAATCAGGTTTGATGAGAGGGTTTATTAAATTAATTTCAACCTTCACAAGTTAGATCCATTACTATCCAATTTTTCACCAACCTATTCTGCCAG
This sequence comes from uncultured Chloroflexia bacterium, assembly GCA_963736805.1. Classification (GTDB taxonomy): domain Bacteria; phylum Chloroflexota; class Anaerolineae; order Anaerolineales; family UBA4823; genus FEB-25. The sequence continues at coordinate 98,740 of CAVTQM010000056.1, read as the reverse complement.
GCACACATTTTCTCGTATAAGTGCAGACCAGGTTCTTCAGACACAGAACGGTTTCAAATTACTCAATTCAGTTTCAAATCAAAGCCGCTGCTGCGTGGAGGATAAAGGAAAAAGAGTACGCAGCTGTCAGCCTATTACCGGGCAGGAGCTTAGAAAGTTCACAAGGAAATCTTTCAATAATCAAGTTGCCTTTATTGCCCGGTGCATGGTATTACATTTCGCCCAAGGGTGAAATGTAGATAATTCGGATTTCGATGTTTGTATTATACATGAAATTGAATAAATAGGTTGAAATCTAATCTTATAGTTCGTTTAAGCCATCGATATTAAGTATATTAAAACAAGATCTTCATTATTTCCTTGCAAATAATCCTTATCAAGTATATACTCACTGAGTGAGTATCGAAACAAAGCATTCCCGATTGTCGCCAGAATACGTGCTGCTGGGATTCTTGTATCACCTACCAGGGCATGGTTATGACCTTCACAAGCGATTAACAGACGAGTTTAGCTATATCTGGCACGTCAGCCAGAGCCAGACTTATAGTATTCTTAAAAGGCTCGAAGCGCAGGGGTATATTGAGGCAACCATCGTTAAGCAAGAAAAGCTACCTGCACGTCAGCTTTTCTCTCTAACAGAAGTAGGGATTGGATCGTTTCAATACCTGGCTGGAAGCTCCCACTCCCTGCAGCGTGCATGCCATCCGGGTGGAGTTTATCACCCGATTGTATTTTATTCAGCAATATCAGCCTGACCTGACTCAAGAAATTATCCGCAGACAGACGGATGAAGTCGTAAAGGGGATGCAGCGGCTCGAAGAAATGCAGTCCGGAGTGCCTGGAGATCAGGCGTTCAATCACTTAGCCCTGGACTTGCGGATCAAGTTGCTCGGCTCGATTATTACCTGGCTGGATGAATCCCGCCTAAAATTAGCTTCCAATCTGATTAGATAAAATGAATATAAAAAAGAGCAACATCCTTATCGTCCTGCTTGTAGCGCTGATCATGATCGCGTGTGAGCCTCTCCTGAATAAGATAAATGGTGCACAAAGTATGCTAAAGCCCTCAGATCAAGGTTCATCACCGAAAAGAACGCTTACCGTCTTTGCTGCGGCTTCATTAACAGATGCCTTCAAGGAGATTGGAAGGGAATTTGAAGCAGCGCATCCTGGCGTACAGGTTAATTTCAGCTTTGCAGGCTCCCAGGTTTTACGCATGCAATTGGAGCAGGGTGCTAGCACGGATCTATTCGCAAGCGCAGACCACAAGAACATGGACTTTTTGATATCTGAAGGCCTGGTTGTGCCGAATTCGGAGCAGGATTTTACGACCAACCGGTTGATCGTAATCCTCCCTCCGGGTAACCCCGGAAATTTAGAAACCTTGCATGATCTGTCCCTGCCCCACATAAAACTCATCATGGCTGATCCATCCGTCCCGGCAGGCAATTACGCCCTTCAGGTGCTAACCAGGATGAGTAAGGATCCAGCCTTTGGTGAGGATTTTACATCGGCTGTTCTGGCGAATGTCGTCTCCAACGAAATTGATGTCAGGCAGGTGGTCACGAAAGTGGAATTAGGCGAGGCGGATGCAGGTATCGTCTACCAAAGCGATGTGGTTGCTGTACCAGGGCTGATTACAATTCCCATCCCTGAAGGCTTGAATATCCTCGCCCGTTATCCAATCGCAGTGCTCAGGTCTTCCCTCAATCCAGACCTGGCAGGAGAATTTATCGCCTACGTCGTCTCGCCTGCTGGCAAGGCGATCTTGGAGAGTTGGGGTTTTTCACCAGGAGAATAATCCATGAGCTCTTTACCGCGTTTGGTCCAACGAACAAAAAAAGTTGACTCGCCTGGTTGGGTGTTTATCGTGCCAAGCTTGTTTTTACTTGGATTGATCGGCTTGCCAATATTGGCACTATTATGGCGCTCAGCCAATATCAGGATATTTCCGTTTGCTTTTACCGAGAGTGCCATCAATGCGCTTAAATTAAGCCTGATGACCAGCACATTATGTGTGGTTGTATCGATTCTGACCGGAACTCCACTGGCATATATCCAGGCGCACTGGTCATTTCGGGGGAAGGCATTCCTGGATGTGTTGGTAGACTTGCCGATTGTTTTGCCTCCCTCCGTAGCGGGAATCGCCCTACTAATGGCCTTCGGCAGGCAGGGTCTATTCGGGAATTGGCTGAACGAGCTCGGGATTTCCATTCCGTTTACAACCGTGGCGGTGGTAATGGCACAGGTGTTTGTTTCAGCGCCGTTCCTGGTGAGATCCGTGAGGATCGGCTTTGCATCGATTGACCCACAATTGGATGAGGCCGCCAAGGTGGAAGGTGCGAGCTCCTGGCACGTGTTTCAGCATATCATGCTGCCGCTCGCCAGCCGGGCTTTGATGACTGGCATTATCTTATCCTGGACAAGGGCATTGGGTGAATTTGGAGCAACTTTATTATTTGCCGGTAACCTGGAAGGGAAAACCCAGACCATGCCGCTGGCAATTTATGTTGGATTTGAACAGGGTTTAGGGATCGCCCTGGTCCTGTCGGTTGTATTGTTGGTGGTCTCATTTGTGCTGTTGGTTGCTCTGAGAAGGCTCGAATTGCAAGACCAGCATTGATTAAATAATTGCGAATCATCCATTCATGATATCTTTAACTAGATCGAAGAATAACAACTTCCTGGCCTGGCGGGGTAAAATAAAAGGAATATGATGAGGTATATAAACCCTGGTTACGCTATGTTCAGTTATCTAAAAAGGAGTGATCATGACTAAAGTTACACGTGAAGAAGCACTTGAATATCATCACCTGGATGGGAAACCAGGAAAAATCTCGGTGGTACCTTCGAAGCCGATGGAAACTCAGCGAGACCTTAGCCTGGCATACACCCCTGGCGTAGCCGTTCCAGTATTGGAAATTGAAAAAAACCTGGAGACAGCTTATGAATACACCTCCAAAGGCAACCTGGTGGCAGTGGTCAGCAATGGAACAGCCATCCTGGGCTTGGGTGATCGGGGGGCACTCGCATCCAAGCCGGTGATGGAAGGCAAAGGGGTATTGTTCAAGCGCTTTGCCGACGTAGACGTATTCGACATTGAGGTCGATTCACATGACCCGGAAGTGATCATCCAGACGGTGGCAGCGATTTCTCCGACATTTGGGGGGATCAACCTGGAGGATATCAAGGCACCCGAATGTTTCCACATTGAAGAGACCCTTAAAAGCATGTTGGACATCCCGGTATTCCATGATGACCAGCATGGTACAGCCATTATTTCGGCAGCAGCGCTGGTGAACGGGTTGGAGGTGGTGGGAAAGAAGCTGGCTGAGGTACGCATCACGATCTCTGGTGCGGGTGCATCAGCGATTTCCTGTGCAGAGCTGATGATACGCCTGGGTGCAAAGCGTGAGAATATCCTGCTGGTGGATACGCGCGGGGTGGTTTACAAGGGGCGAACAGAGGGAATGAATCAATACAAGGAACGCCTGGCCAACGATACGGACAAGCGCAGCCTGGAAGAGGCGGTTCGAGGGGCGGATGTTTTTTATGGGCTATCTGTGGCTGATATCCTAACCCCAGGGATGGTCAAGACGATGTCGGAGCGACCCTTGATATTCGCCATGGCAAACCCGGATCCCGAAATCAAGTATGAGCTGGCAAAGGAAGCTCGCCCGGATGCGATCGTAGCGACAGGGCGCTCCGATTATCCCAACCAGATCAATAATGTGCTGGGATTTCCGTTCATCTTTCGTGGTGCCCTGGATGTACGTGCCAGGGCGATCAACGAAGAAATGAAAGTGGCAGCTTCACAAGCATTGGCAGCCCTTACGAAGGAAGATGTACCTGACAGTGTGCTGCGGGCATATGGTTTAGATTCGCTTAAATTTGGACCGGAATACATCATCCCCAAGCCACTGGATCCACGTGTAATGTTGTGGGAATCACCAGCGGTTGCCAAGGCAGCCATGGAAAGCGGGGTGGCACGTAAATCGCTCGACCTGAACGAATACCGCAAACAGCTGGCATACCGTCAGGGGATGGGTGAACAGGTACGTTATTTCATCATGGGCAAAGCCAAAGCCACCACACCCAAAAAACGGATTGCCTTTGCAGAAGGAGAAGAGACGAAAATCATCAGGGCTGCTGCGCAGATATTGGATGAAGGGATTGGGATTCCCATCCTGGTTGGGCGTGAAAGAGTTATCCGAGGCAAGCTGGAAGTCTTGGGACTGGACGACGATATGCTGATCGTGGACCCTGAGAAATTCGAGCGTTCTGAGATGTATGCTGAAGCTTATAGCAAGCTACGTCAGCGCCATGGGGTGACGATCTGGCATGCCCGGCGTAGGATTTTAGAGCCGAATGTATTTACCGCCATGATGGTGAAAATGGGGGATGCGGATGCGTCTGTTTCTGGCTTGACTTTTGATTATCCGGATGTGATCCGCCCTGCCTTGCGCATCCACCACACCCAACCAGACAAACGGATCGCAGCCGGAGTATATATCATGGTGGTGGGGAGGCGAACATACCTCTTCACAGATGCAACCGTGAATATCGATCCCAGCCCGGAAGACCTGGCAGATATTGCCTTTCTGGCTGCAGACTTTGCCCGCCAGCTGGAGATAAAACCCCGGGTGGCTTTATTATCCTTCTCTAATTTCGGCAGTACACCCCACCCGCATTCAGAAAAGGTCAGGCAGGCAGTCAAGCTGATCCGCGAGCGTGGGGCGGATTTCCCGGTGGATGGTGAGATGCAGGCAGATACAGCGGTGATTCCAGAGCTAATTGACCAGCGCTACCCATTCAGCCAGGTGCGGGATGCAAACGTGCTGGTTTTTCCATCGCTTGAGGCGGCAAATATCGCTTATAAGCTGCTGGCGCGGCTGGGAAATGCCCAGGCGATCGGTCCAATCCTGCTGGGGGTGGGTGCCCCCATCCACGTGCTGCAGACCGGAGATGATGTAAGGAACATCGTTAATATCGCTGCGGTAGCAGTAATGGACGCTGCCAGCCGGTAGAAATTATCAAGAATTTGAATGCCTTCCACTCCCCAAATCATTTGATTTGGGGAAGTGGGAATTAATTTGCCAGGTCTAGATTAAAGGATGATCTATAGCTTGAAATAAGTTGAAAAATCTGGCTGCCAGCCAAGCGGGGTATACTCGCCAGTGGTTCGGTCCTGGATATATTTTGTTTTGTAATCACCGCGTGTGATATGAGCGAGGGCATCCAGCAGGATGTCCACATCTTCATAGGTATTGTACAGCCCGAATGAGGCTCTGATCAAGCCAGGCATTTCAGAGCGATCACCTTCCAGCATACGCTGGCGTACTTCATCTGCTTCGTCCTTGCTTAATCCCAACAGGTGAAGGATATAAGGGTGGGCGCAGAAACATCCGCTACGCACACCAATGCCGTATTCATAACCCAAGATGGCGGCTGCCAGGAAATGGGGGACCTGTTCGACCTGGATCGGGAATCACCCCAAGGCGGTCTTCCGTATTCGATGGGTCTTGGTCACCAAAAATCTTTATACCGTCGATGCGACTCAGAGCTTGCAGGGCATAGCGGGTGAGGAGCGCTTCGTGGTGTGCCACTTCGGCCATCCCGACCTTCTCAAGCTGGCGGATAGCAGCTGCCAGGGCAATTGCCCCAACCGTATTGGGACTGCCGGCTTCCTCACGTTCCGGCGGTGCGGACCACACCACACTGTCCAGGGTGACGATCTCCACAGTGCCGCCACCAGCCATATCCGGGTCTCCTTGTTCAAAGACATCCTTTCGCCCGATAAGCGCGCCCGTACCAAATGGAGCATACATTTTATGAGCAGAGATGGTGATGAAATCCAGATGTTCAGGGTTATTTAATGAAAGCATATCTATCTTACGGTGAGGAGCAAGCTGTGCACAATCAACCAGGAACATGGCTCCCGCTGCATGCGCTTTGCTTGCCAGGCGGTGAATGGGATTGATGAACCCGGTCACGTTGCTGGCACCGGTGAGTGCCACGAGAGCGACCCTGTCGGCATATCTCGATAACTGCTCGTCAAAATCGGATTCATCCAGGCGCCCATCGGGGGTTAGACCCACATGGATGACCTGTGTGGCAGCCCGCCAGGGTAGATCGTTCGAGTGATGTTCCATTCCACTGGTCAGAACAATATCCCGCTGGGAGTTAAAAGGAAACCGACGGGCAAGCTTGTTGATCGCTTCTGTGGTGTTCTTGCCAAAGATGCATGTATGCTGTATGGGATCTGCCCCGACGAAATTTAATACGATCTGGCGGGCTTGCTCATAAGCATGGGTGGATATCTGGCTTTTAAACCCGGTGCCGCGATGGACACTGCTGTAATAAACCAAAAAGTCGTCCACTGCATGCTGGACGGCTTTCAAGGGTGGCGTGGAAGCGGCGTTATCCAGATTGGTATAACAGCGACAGGTGCCATCCATGAATGGAATAAGGGCATCCAGGCCGACAAAAAGGGGGCGATAGTCATTGAGAGGAGGGTTGGGCATATGGATTTCCTATTTTTGAGAATTGGTCATTAAATTGGGGTTAAAAATACTTGATTTTTTCATTATACTGGACTATACTGTGGGGGATTGTGGTATAAAGTGGGTCGAAGTGGGAGCGCCGGATATTCCGGCGTTTCGTGCAAATAAGGGATAACTAGAACATATGTTTTTAGGTGAGTACCGCCATAGCATCGATATCAAAGACCGCCTGACTGTGCCGGCACGTTTCCGCGAGTTAATGGTTGATGGCGCATATATCCTGCGTGGTTTTGATCGAAACCTGATGGTGTTGACACCGAAAGCATTTGAGGCTATCTCACATCGCCTTGACCAGATGAGTGTAACAGATCCGTTGACAAGGGCATTACGGCGGTTAATCATTGGATCAGCCAACCGCCTGGAAGTTGATAAGTCTGGCCGCATCCTGGTCCCAGATTTCCTATGCCAAAAAGCCGGATTAACCTCAGACCAGGAAGCCATCCTGGTGGGGCAGGGAAGTTATTTTGAAATCTGGTCATCCGATGAATGGGCACTCCAACAACAAGCATTGGATCAAGCTGAGGCCAACACTGAACGGTTTAAAGTTCTCGATCTTTCCACCAGCACTGAATGACAGCGGGTTGCCAGGAAAACCTGACAAGACAGCAACCCTAAATAACAGGTGATGACACACCTACCGGTTCTTTACAATGAGATTATACACGCGATGCAACTTCAGCGGGAAGGGTTGTACATCGATGGCACGCTGGGTGCGGGAGGGCATGCCTGGGGAATACTCCAGGGAAGCCGCCCGGATGGTCTATTGCTTGGATTGGATGTAGACCCACAAGCAATCGAACTGGCCCAGGTAAAACTGGCTGAATACGGCAAGCGGGCCATCCTCGTACATGCTTCCTACAGCAGCCTGCTTGAACAGGTGTCGAGACTGGGTTGGCGTTGGGTGGATGGAATCCTCTTAGATCTGGGTCTCTCCTCGATGCAGTTGGATACTCAGGCGAGAGGTTTTTCCTTCCAGGTCGAAGCACCTCTGGATATGCGCTTCGATCCTGACGGAATGGTCTGTGCGTCTGACCTGGTGAACAACCTGGATGAGAAGGAGCTGGCTGACCTGCTCTTTCGATATGGCGAAGAACAAAGGTCAAGGCAGGTGGCTCGGGCGATGGTGAGGGCCAGACCGATCCAAACCACCACCCAACTGGCAAAGGTGGTTGCAGGAGCGACGAGCGGTGGGAGGAGCGGAATACACCCAGCCACCCGTACGTTCCAGGCCTTGCGCATCGCAGTGAATGGTGAGTTGGATGCACTTGAAGAAGTGCTGCCTCAGACACTCGAGGCACTGGCCCCAGGAGGGCGGCTGGCAGTGATTTCCTTCCACTCACTGGAAGACCGCATGGTCAAGCAGTTCTTGCGAAGAGAGAGCAAAGACTGCCTCTGTCCACCCCGGCAGCCGGTCTGTACATGCGGTCATAAGGCAACCCTGCGGGAGCTGACGAGTAAGCCAGTTCGCCCACAGGAAGATGAAATTCGTAATAACCCGCGATCCCGCAGCGCTCGATTAAGGATCGCGGAGAGGATATAAAAATTCGATAGAAAAATGGCATAAGACTTGCAAGCCTGCACTAGAAACCCGTTTCCTTTTGATTTTGGTTCAAGAAGTATTTGTAATCCTGAAAAATTAACAAAGAAAGATGATCAATCAATCAAAAGCGGACGGGTTTTTAGATAGGTGAACATTATGGAGAATATACAAAAACTCACGCAAGCATATGAACAGGCACCCTGGCGTAAACAGATGTACATGATCGGGGTGATCCTTTTAGTCCTGGTGAGTGTTGCCATTATTGCCGGGATTTACTTAAATGTCACTGCCCGGGCAGCAGCAGTTGGCAGGGAGATCCAGGAGATGCAAGTCCGGCTTTATGGCTATCATTACCTTTCCAGCCAACCTGGTGAAGGAACAGTACCAATGGAGGAATTGGAACAGCGCATAGCCAATCTCACCAGCCAGCTGGCAATGATAACGTCTTACCAGGTGATGCAGGAGCGAGTGCAGGACCTAAATCTGGAGCCAATTGATGGAGAACATATCATATATATGAATGTGCCTGGATATATTGACAGGCAGACGACCTCACTGGCGCCGCCTCCACAACCGGTGGTTGTGAACGCATCTGGGATTGATCCACAATTCAGAGAGTCGTTATTTGAATGGGTGACCGAGCAGGTGCAAAAAACAGCCAGATATATCAGCGAGGCCCGACCATGAGAAGATATATGGCCGATCAAGTAGTCCCTGCAGGACGCCTACGTCGTAAGCCTCCTGCACGAGAAAACCCATGATATCCCACGTACAGCAAATGAGAAAGCCGGTCAGAATCTGACCGGTTGGCGATTTAATTTATTAGGAGTCTTGTTTTTGTTAGCTGGAGCGATGATCATTATCCAGCTGGTGAGATTACAGTTCAGCCCTGAGCGAAGTGAGTTTGTCTCCCTGGGTGACCAGTATTCCCGCACACTACACATTTTTTACCCACCCAGAGGGGATATCTACGATCGCTGGGGACGTTTAATGGCAGGCAGCACCCTGGTTTATGAAGTGGGAGTACAAGTCGATAACGTTGAAAATTCCGATACGATCTCTTTTGCACTGAGTAAAGTGCTTTCCGCTCATCCCGAATACGACTACCCGGAATATTCCGATGAAGTTTATTCCGCCATCCATCGTGCAGAAATAGCTGGGACAGCCTACGTGCAGCTGGCAGATTTTGTTACCCCGGAGGAATTAGTCCAGCTGCAGGATTGGGCTCGTAATTATTCGAATTTACCGGATGTGGATTACGGGGATGCTGGTCGGCCCAGCCTGGATGGATTGGTCTACCGGCCACGTCTGCAGCGCTACTATCCGGAAGACAGCCTGGGGGCGAATATCCTTGGTTTCGTCAACCGTGAAGGGACGGGGATGTTCGGGGTGGAAGCTGAATTCAACGACCTCCTGGCAGGCGCTCCACAATCCGTGTGGATGTCTCTTGATCCATACCAGGTAGCTGAAATTCCACAGCTGAAATCAGGTTCAGACCTGGTCCTGACGATCGATCGTGAAATCCAGGCGGCAGCAGAAGAGGTTCTGAAGAATGCCCTGGATGATAGCGGAGCGGACGGTGGGGTTATCCTGGTGATGGACCCAAATACGGGTGAGATGCTGGCTATTGCAAGCACACCCCGCTTAAATCCCAATGAATATTGGAATTATGCCAATGTTTTCACCGACAGCACCCCATATAACCGGGCGGTCAGCCAGGATTATGAACCCGGATCGGTTTTTAAGGTGTTGACCATGGCGGCTGCCCTGGACGGTGGTGCTGTGACTCCGGATACAGAGTTTGTGGATACCGGCTCGATTCAAATTGGCGGGATCACTATCCGAAACTGGGACTGGGGTGCCTGGGGACCGCAAAATATGCAGGGCTGCATGGCACACTCATTGAATGTATGCCTGACGTGGATTGCCACTCAACTAGGTGCCGGAGATTTCTATAAATACATGCAAAATTTTGGTTTTGGACGGACAACCGGTGTTGACCTGGCTGGAGAAGCTCCTGGAAGGCTGAAGCTCCCGGGCGATACTGACTGGTTTGAAGCTGAGCTGGGCACCAACTCCTTTGGGCAAGGTATTGCGGTAACACCCATCCAAATGGTGATGGCAATATCGAGCGTGGCAAATGGCAGAGGAGAGATGATGATGCCACACGTGATGCGATCGTTGGTGCGGGATGGTTACCAATTTACCCCTACGCCCCAGATCATCGGCCAACCGATTTCAGCTGAAACCGCCCAAACACTGACCGAGATGCTTTCCAATTCATTGGAAAGCGAATCCTCCGATGCATTAGTCGAAGGATACCGGGTAGCTGGAAAGACAGGTACAGCAGAAATTGCAACCCCAACCGGTTATTCAACCAGCGCAACCAACGCATCTTTTGTTGGCTGGGGTCCGGTGAGGGATCCACAATTCCTGGTTTACGTGTGGCTTGAAAAACCTCAGAGCTCACCATGGGGTTCAATTGTAGCTGCTCCAGTTTTTGCTGATATGGTTGAACGGTTGGTGGTGCTGATGGATATTCCACCCGATGATGTCGTTCAAAATATGGAAGATCATTGAGGATTTGACCCTTGTTAACCCTGGCTGATGTTCTCGAGGCACTGACCGGAATACGTCCAACCGGGGCGTCTTCTGTAATAACGGAAGGCGCGATTGACTCACGCCAGGTAAATCCCGGTGCTCTGTTCATCGCCCTTGCCAGGAGAACATCATGATGGTCACGATTTTGTCGGTGAGGCATTTCAAGCTGGGGCTGGTTTTGCACTTGTCTCCCGTGAGTTAGGTAATCAATTCCCGGTCCTGGATTTACGGACCCCTGTCTCACCGGATGAGCTCGAGGTTCGTTTATCTGGGCTGGAAGGAACATTCTGCATCCAGGTAACAGATCCGCTGAAAGCCCTGCAACAGATAGCGAAATTTTGGCGGGCGAAGCTGGCTGTGGAAGTCATTGGCATCACCGGTAGTGTGGGCAAATCAACCACCAAAGAAGTAGTGGCAGAAGTGCTGGGCCAACGCTACCGCACTTTGAAGAACAAAGGAAATTTAAATAACGAAATTGGATTGCCCCTATCCATGCTCAGCCTGACAGAAGCCCATGAAAGGGCAGTCCTGGAGATGGGCTTTTACGTTCCTGGCGAAATAAAACTATTATGTGAGCTTGCCTCTCCCCGCATTGGCGTGGTAACCAACATTGGCACCGTACACGCATCACGTGCAGGCTCACAAGAAGAGATCGCCAGGGGTAAATCAGAGCTGGTCCAGGCGCTTCCGGAGGATGGCTTTGCGATCCTGAATTTTGATGATCCTTGGGTGCGAAAGATGGCTGACCAGACCCATGCTCAGGTTTTTTACTACGGCATGGATGAGGGGGTTGACCTGTGGGCTGATAATGTGGAAAGCCTGGGTTTGGAAGGGATCCTGTTTTGGATGCATTACCGCCAGCAGCTCAATCGACCGGCAGAAGTGATTCAGCTGCGGGTGCCGCTGATTGGCAGGCATTCGGTTCAAACAGTTTTACGGGCGGCGGCAGTTGGCCTGGTCGATGGATTAACCTGGCAGGAAATTGTCAGTGGATTGCGTTCAGCAAGCAACGAGTTACGACTGATCGCAGTCAGAACCCAGAATGGCGCATTGCTGTTGGATGATACCTATAATGCCTCGCCTGAATCCATGTTAGCTGCACTTAACTTGTTACATGATCTGGATGGTCGGAAAGTAGCGGTCCTCGGAGATATGCTCGAGCTTGGTCAGTATGAGCATAAAGGGCATGAGATGGTTGGTTTTCGGGCTGCCGAAGTGGTGGACGAGTTGGTGACACTTGGAGAAAGGGGTCGGATCATTGCCCAGGCGGCGATGGAAGCAGGTTTACCAGCCTCAAGTATTACAATCCTGGACCAGGTGGAGCAAGTCATAAAGTATCTGCAGCCCGGTCTAAAACAAAATGACGTTGTGTTGGTCAAAGGCTCGAACGGGATGAGGATGGATCGGATCGTTTCCGCATTGGAGTACCAGCCATGAGAGAAAGCGCACTGGCTTTAGCCCTGGCTGGTTTCTCCTTTTTGCTGACAGTGATCTGGGGTGAGCCATTACTGCGGATCTTGCGGCATTTTAAGATCGGCAAATCCATCCGCGTGGATGGACCTCAGGGTCACATCTCCAAATTGGGTACTCCAACCATGGGTGGCGTGTTATTCATCCTGCCCGTGCTTCTCATCACGGTCTTGTTCAATGGGGCTTCATTACTCGGGTTTACCTTTTTAGGCCGGTCAATATTCCTGCCGATCGGGACCATGATCGTATTTGGTGTATTAGGGGGACTGGATGATTGGAGAAAGCTGCGTGGAAAACGGAGTGAACAGCGTGGCATCCGGGCGCGCACCAAATTCATCATCCAAATCGTGTTGGGGATCATCATAGCCCTCGGTTTGCAGTACGTGCTCCAGGTACCGGAAATCTACCTGCCGTGGATGAATGCACAATTCACGCTGGGCTTCTGGTACATCCTGATTGCCACATTCTTGATCGTCGGATTTTCAAATGCGATCAATTTTACCGATGGATTGGATGGACTGGCTGGATTGATCTCTGCCACCTGTTTTGCGGTTTTTGGGCTGATCGCCTTGATGCAAGGGCAGCTGTACATAGCCCGTTTCTGCTTTACATTGGTTGGTGCATTGTTTGGTTTCCTGTGGTTCAATGTGCACCCGGCGATGTTGATCATGGGTGATGTTGGTTCCCTACCATTAGGAGCCACCCTGGCAGTGGTTGCCCTGATGACCGGGCAATGGATTTTATTACCATTAATTGCAGTAATTCCGGTGAGTGAAATTGTTAGCGTGGTCTTACAGGTAAGCTACTTCAAAATCACGAAGGGGAAGAGGTTATTTAAAATGTCTCCCCTTCACCATCATTTTGAACTGATCGGTTGGAGTGAAACCCAGGTGGTGCAGCGTTTTTGGTTGATCGGATTATTGATGGCGATCATCGGTGCAGCTATTGCTATTGGATAATTGTTTGAAATAATTGAGAAGATGAAATGACAGATTGGAATGGAAAGCGCGTGATTGTGATTGGAGCCGCCCGACAGGGAATTGCCCTGGCGCGCTTTTTTGCTATTCATGGGGCGAATGTGGTTTTAAATGACCAGAAACCCGCTGAACAGCTCCAAAACATAAAAGAGCTATTCAATGACCTGGACGAAAAGTCATTGGCACGAATTGAATGTTCCTTTGGAGACCACCCGATCAGCCTGCTGGAAGGTGCTGATCTCGTTTGCCCATCTGGTGGAGTGCCTTTGAACCTGCCACTGATCGTTGAAGCAATCAGCGCCGGTATTCCCCTTTCGAATGATTCACAGGTTTTTCTTGAAGCCTGTCCTTGTAAAACCATCGGGATCACGGGATCTGCTGGAAAAACCACCACCACCACCCTGACCGGTCAAATTGCGCAGGCTGCAATCGAAACAGGAAAAGGGTCTGACTATCGAAAAGTGTGGGTGGGAGGAAATATTGGCTCACCCATGATATCCATGCTGGAGGAGATGCAGCCTGATGATCTGGCAGTGATGGAGCTATCAAGCTTCCAGCTAGAGCTGATGACCAGATCTGTAGATATCGCATGCGTACTGAATATCACGCCCAACCACCTGGACCGGCATGACTCGATGGAGGCATATACTGCAGCCAAGCGCCGCATCCTGGAATTCCAATCTGAGCAGGATACAGCAGTCTTGGGAAGGGATGACCCCGGCGCATGGGAATTGTTAGGGAATGTGCGCGGTAGAAAATTCTCATTTGGCAGGGAAAAACCTGCAAACGGTATGCTGGGAGTATTTATCGAGGGCGAGTGGCTTTGCTCGTGGAATGGGCATGAAATCAGCCACATTGTGCGGATGGATGAGATCCAGCTGAGAGGCTGGCATAACGTGGAAAACGTGATGGCAGCCTGTGCCATCTGCCAGGCAGCCAACCTGCCCAATTCGGCAATGTGCGAGGCTATCACGGTATTTACCGGTGTTCCCCACCGGCTGGAATGGGTGCAAACATGGCGTGGGGCAGACTGGTATAACGATTCAATCGCTACCGCACCGGAACGAGTGACGGCTGCCATCCACGCCTTCAGCTCTCCTGCAGACCTTCAAAGACCCATCGTGCTCCTGGCAGGTGGGCGAGACAAGAAATTACCCTGGGGAGATCTGGCAGAGCTGATCCACGAGCGAGTGGAGCACCTGATCCTGTTTGGAGAGGCAGCTGAAATCATTGCAGGAGCAGTCGGAGAGGTTAAACCGGGCAATAACCTTTTATCAATGGATACATGTACAGGCTTGGAACAAGCCGTGAAAGTGGCAGCGCAGGTGGCTGGAGAAGGCGATATCGTCCTGCTTTCACCTGGAGGGACCAGTTTTGATGAATTCCGCGACTTCGAGGAGCGCGGGGAGGCTTTTAAAAGATGGGTATTCAATCTTTCGTGCATGTGAAGGGTGATAAGAAATATTCAAACCAGGGTTCGGTAAAAGTCCATCATCCGAAGCGCCTGAGTTTTGATGTACCACTTTTATTGGTGGTCAGCTCCCTAGTCCTGTTTGGGATCTTGATGGTGTACTCTGCCAGCGCAGATTACTCATACCAGGTCTATGGATCACCATCGTATATCTTCATGCGCCAGGTAAGGTGGCTGGGGCTTGGTGCTGTGGTTATGTTCATTCTAGCCTGGATCGATTATCACTGGTGGAAGAAATTAGCCTTACCTCTCATGGTGGTGGCAATAATTGCGCTGGTCGCCGTTCTCATTGTTCAGGATGCCCGCCTGGGATCTGTGCGGAGCTTATTCCGTGGTTCCATCCAGCCATCTGAACTGGCAAAATTTGGGATCGTGATTTACCTTTCAGTCTGGCTGAATAACCGACGGGCGATGTTAAAAAATATCTACCTGGCTTTGATCCCCTTGGCCGTTATTATGGGTATTGTGGGTGGATTGATTGTCTTGCAGCCAGACCTGAGCGCGGTAATTACCATCTGTATATTGGGGGGGATGATGTTTTTCCTGGCTGGTGGAGAGCTTAAACAATTCCTGTTCATGATGGCTGTCGGTATATTGGTTGGGGTGATCGTTCTCCGCTCGGGAATTTTCCCCACCGGACCCGACCGGATGGACAGCTTCCTGGCTGGCCTGAAAGACCCGTTGCAGTACTCTGAACACGTTCGCCGTTCGCTGGAAGCGTTTATGCGCGGTGGCTGGATCGGGGTGGGTATAGGAAAATCGCAGACCAAGCTGAATGGACTCCCATTTCCACACACCGATAGCGTATTCGCTGTAGTGGGAGAAGAAACAGGACTCCTGGGAGCTGTGGCACTGGTTTGCTTATTCCTATTGTTAATGTGGCGCGGTTGGGTGATATCACATCGGGCACCAGATGGATTGGGGATGCTGCTGGCAGGTGGGCTTGCATTTTGGTTGAGCCTGGAAGCCTTGATCAATATGCTGGTGATGGTCGGGCTACTACCTTTTGCTGGTAATGCCCTCCCGTTCATCAGCTCTGGAGGTTCAAATTTATTAGTGGTCATGGCATCGATTGGAATTTTGTTAAATATTTCCAGGGTGTCAGAAAAAACAAAGCAAGGTGAGGAGAAGGGATTTAATGCGGTTGTTAATTTGCGCAGGGGGGACCGGCGGCGGAGTGTATCCCGCCCTGTCAGTCCTCAAGCAACTAATGATAGCGAATCCTGAACATGTGCCGGGTGAGCCGGCTCAATCCAGGGAAACTTCATCGAATGACCTTCAGGTGTTGTGGGTAGGTGGTGCTGGAGGTATGGAGGAAGACCTGGTGAAGCGGGAAGGATTACGTTTTGAGGCTATCCCTGCTGCAGGCGTGCATGGAGTTGGATGGCGTGCTTTGCCAGGCAATCTCTGGATGCTTAGCAGAGGGTATTTCTCGTCCAGACGGATCCTGCGTAAATTTCGACCGGACGTACTTTTTTTTACCGGTGGTTATGTAGCTGTTCCGATGGCCTTGGCATCCCGCCTACCAAAACGATCGAAGAGTCTTTTGTATGTTCCAGATATTGAGCCAGGACTGGCACTTAAGACAATTGCACGTTTCAGCGACTGCATCACGCTGACCGTGGATGAATCCAAGGAATTCTTTCCTGAGCATCCATCCCGAATTGCCACGGGATATCCGCTCCGTCCGGGATTGGATCAATGGAATATGAATGATGCCAGGAGCTTTTTCGCTCTCCAGGAGCAGCTGCCGGTATTGTTGGTGTTGGGTGGCAGCAGAGGGGCACGGTCAATTAACCAGGCTTTAGCGGCTGCATTGCCGGAGCTGTTAAAGGATATGCAGATCATCCACATCACCGGAAAGTTGGATTGGCAAATCATGGAGCAGGTTCGGGCTGGTTTATCTAGCGAGCAGCTTAATCGTTACCGCCCGTTTTCGTACCTATACGATGAAATTGGCGCGGCAATGACGCTGGCTGACCTGGCATTAACCCGTGCTGGAGCGTCCACGCTGGGAGAGTTACCGGTATTTGGTTTACCAACTATCCTGGTGCCTTACCCATACGCGTGGCGTTATCAACGGGTGAACGCCAGCTACCTGGTCAGGCGCGGTGCGGCTGTCCAGATCGAAGATTCACAGCTGGCAGATCAAATTGTTCCAAAAGTGCGCGAATTAATGGCGGATAAAGCTCGATTAGAAAAGATGTCTGAAGCAATGCAAGCACTGGCAAGACCGGATGCATCCGCAAGGATCGCGGGATTGATCAAAGATCTGGCGAAATCATCGAAGCAAGCAGGTTCAACAAATGTTCGCAATCGGAGTGATTAGGAGCGAACGATGGTTTATTTGAACTTTGTTTTCTGGTGTTTTGTGATCTTATTTGCTGTCATTGGCGCAATGCGTGGATGGGCCAAAGAGATGATGGTAACTGCCAGTGCGATATTGGCGTTATTTCTTATTACGATCCTGGAGACCTATGTGAAAGGGCTTTCTTCGTCGTTTGCTGAGCCTGGTTCCACTGCTCAATTTTGGATGCGTACTGCAATTATTCTTGCGCTGACATTTTTTGGTTATCAGACACCTAACTTACCCAGGGTAGGCGGACAGCGTTTTGCCCGTGAGCGGTTCCAGGATTCCTTGCTGGGTATCTTTCTGGGTGCTTTAAATGGATACCTTATCGTTGGGTCAATCTGGTATTTCCTAGCCCAGGCAAACTACCAGGCGATCTCGTACATCGTGCCACCTGATTCAAGTACCATTCAGGGACAGGAGGCAATCAAGCTGCTCGGATATATGGCACCTGCCTGGTTAGGCATCCCATTCATTTACTTTGCGATAGCATTGGCGTTTATCTTTGTGATAGTGGTCTTCTTATGACAGAACGTAAATCGGTGCACTTCATAGGTATAGGCGGAACAGGCCTCTCGGCGATTGCCCGGGTGCTGCTGGAAAGCGGCTACCAGGTCACTGGTTCTGACCGCAGCCTGTCACCTCTTGCAAAAAGTTTGATGGAAGAGGGTGTGATGGTTGTTATCGGTCACCGTGCGGAGAATATTGAGGCTGCCCAAGTGGTGGTCCGGTCTTCAGCCATTCCGGATGACAACGTGGAAGTTAAGGCAGCCCGTGAGCTTGGCATTCCGGTATTGAAGCGTAGTGAATTCCTTTCCAGCTTGATGGATGAGCGGATGGGTATTGCAGTGGCAGGCACACATGGCAAGACGACCACAACCGCCATGATTGCATGGATGCTCACCTACCTGGGACAGGATCCGACCTTTATCTCTGGAGGAGTATTAAATAACCTCCGCACCAATGCACACGCTGGAAAAGGACAGTGCGTTTGTTATTGAGGCTGATGAGTATGATCATATGTTCCTGGGGCTAAAGCCGAAAATTGCCGTGATCACCAATATTGAGCATGATCACCCGGATTGCTACCCCACCCCAGAAGATTTCTTCAAGGCATTTGATCAGTTTGCCACCCAGGTAGGAAGTGATGGGACATTGCTTGTATGTGCCAATGACAGTGGAGCCAGCAGGTTGGGCCAGATTGCGCAGAGGCGTGGACAAAAAGTGTTTTCGTATGCTGTGCGTAATTCCAATAACGGCTCATCCAACCAGCCGATCACATATATTGCTGAAGCACTCTCACCAAACATGCTTGGTGGCATGAGTTTTGAAACATCCTGTTCATTGGCTGGGAAACAGTTTGAGATTCACACGCCGATCAACCTGCGTGTACCAGGCAAGCATAACGTCCAAAATGCGTTAGCCACACTAGCTGTCGCGCACCAGATGGACCTGCCGATTGATCAGGCCGGCAAGGCATTATCCGAGTTCCCGCGGAACCGGGAGACGGTTTGAAATATGTGGACAGGTGAATGGGATTACCGTAATTGATGATTATGCCCATCACCCAACGGAAATTCGAGCAACTTTATCTGCGGCGCGCATGCGCTACCCAAAGAGCAAGTTATGGGTGGTATGGCAGCCGCATACATTTTCACGCACACGTTTATTATTCCAAGATTTTGTGGGTGCTTTTGAGCAGGCGGACCAGGTATTGGTGACAGATATCTATGCCGCCCGAGAGAAACCACCTGAAGATGGATTTTCATCCCAGCAAATTGTTGCTGCAATGACCTATCCGGATACACAGTATTCTGCAGATTTTTCACAGGCTACTTCATACCTGGTCGACCGTTTGATGCCCGGAGACGTGCTGATTGTCCTATCAGCAGGAGATGCAGATCAAATCAGCACCCGGGTTCTGGCCCAGCTAAAAGAGAGGAGTGAGACAAGTGACTAATTCAAATAGAACGACATGGGGAGCGTACTCCCCGAAAGCTCCACAAGTATACGATGCCGAGCTTGAGCCTTACAAGTCGCTCTTTGTGAAACCATTGACCCGTAGGAAGAGCAGATTTACTAAACATGAGCTTGAGGTGATGTGCAAAGACCCACGGCATTCCCCGCAGCTTATCCGATACCTGATCGATGTTATTACGAGAATGTGATCCGTTTGACAGGATACGATTGATGAAACCGCTCCCTAACCCCGAAATACTTGGTGCCGCGTTCGGCGAACGCTTGCAGGTAAATGTTCCCCTCAAGCGCTATACCGCGGCACGCATCGGGGGTAGGGCAGATGTGTTGATCCGTGCAAATTCATCGGATGAGCTGGCAGAGACAGTCAAACGGCTTTGGATGTTGGAAATACCTTTCATTGTGCTTGGAAGTGGATCGAACGTATTGGTTTCAGATGCAGGAGTTCGGCACGTAGTCGTTTTAAACCGGGCAAAGAATTTCAGGCTTCAGTACCGAAACAGAACTTGCGACTGTCTGGGTTGAATCAGGTGCCAACCTGGGTTCCCTGGCACGCAGTGTGGCTTCCCGTGGATTGGCAGGATTGGAATGGGCTGCCGGGATCCCTGGGACGGTTGGCGGAGCAATTTATGGTAATGCAGGTGCCCACGGTGCAGATATGGCTGGTAATTTAGTGATGGCAGAAATCTTGCACCTTATACAGAACAATCATGGAGACAAGCGTGAGATCTTGCGGGAGAAATGGCCTGCTGATCGATTTGAGCATGAGTACCGAAGCAGCATCATCAAACGCCAGCCTGGTTGGGCGGTGATCCTTTCAGCTGAACTGAAACTTTCCAGGAGCACCCCCGAGGCGGTGCAGGAGAAGATGGAAGAATTTAAGAAAATGCGGAATAGCACACAACCTTCCGGGGCATCCATGGGTTCAATATTTAAGAATCCTGCAGGAGATAATGCCGGTAGGCTAATCGAAGCAGCAGGATTGAAAGGGATGGCGCTTGGTAAGGTTGAGATCAGCTCCAAGCATGCCAATTTTTTCATTAACCAGGACAGTGCTTCGGCCAGCGATTATTATGCCTTGATCAGGTTGGCACAGCAAAAGGTATTGGATCAATTTGGCGTGAAACTGGAACTCGAGATTGAATTATTGGGTGATTGGGATGGTCAGTAGAGGATGAGGATGGAGAACGGTCAGAAGCTGCGGGTTGGTGTCATTTTCGGCGGGCGCTCGGGTGAATACGAGGTCTCGCTGATGTCGGCGCGCTCAGTGTTGGGTGTGCTGGATCCAGAACGCTATGATGTGATCCAAATTGGCATCACCCGGGATGGCGCATGGCTGACAGGAGCGAAAGTGTTGGAAGCCATGGAAACAGGACAGGAAGAGACACTTCAGATTGCCGCTTTGCTGCCCGATCCGGCGCGGGCAGGAATACACACCATCCGAGAAACGGAACACGGAAACATACTCACCCAACTGGCTCAACTGGATGTGGTTTTCCCTGTCTTGCACGGGACCTATGGTGAAGATGGGACCTTGCAAGGATTACTAGACATGGCTGATCTAGCCTACGTAGGAGCGGGAGTGGTTGGCTCTGCGGTGGGCATGGACAAGGGTGTGTTTCAAAGTGTGATGGAAGCGAACCAAATCCCCGTCCTGGAAACCATGCTGGTATTACGCAGGGATCTGGTGGAACACATGGATGAAATCATCGCTTCCGCTGAGAAAATAGCATCCTATCCGTTGTTTACAAAACCTGCCAATTTAGGCTCATCGGTGGGAGTGAGCAAATGCCAAAACCGGGCAGACTTGTTGGAAGGACTGATGGATGCAGCCCGTTATGACCGGCGGATCTTGATCCAACGTGGACTGAATGCACGCGAGATCGAAGTGAGCGTGCTTGGAAACGATACGCCCGAGGCTTCTGTCCCTGGAGAGATCATTCCCAGCCGTGAGTTTTACTCGTATGAAGCAAAATACGTGGACAACGCATCGGAATTATTAATCCCAGCCCCCATCCCGGAAGCTGTTTCCGAACTGGCGCGTAAGCTTGCAGTGAAGGCTTTTAAAGCCATTGATTGCCTGGGTATGGCCCGGGTTGATTTTCTCCTGGACAGGAATACGGGTGATCTTTATTTGAATGAGTTGAATACCATCCCTGGTTTTACAAGCATAAGCATGTATCCAAAGCTTTGGGAAGCGTGTGGATTGCCCTACCCAAAGCTGGTGGATCGATTGATTGAGCTGGCAATGGAACGTAAAGTTGACAATCAAAAAACAGAACACCGGTATGCGAGATGAATTATGGCAGAGCTAGATAAGGATATGGACCGACAAGGATCAAATAGAGAGCTAAGCCGGGCTCGCCAGCGAAAAATAAAGCGAGAGCAACCTGTGGGCACATCCTCTCAAAATGGAGCAGGAACGAGTCGACGAACCACATCGCGCCCGCGCATGCCCCGTCGAACCGGTCCATCGGTCCGGGAGCGATTGGCTTCGACCCATATCAACCTTCCTTCAACATCCATCCAATCCATACCGGGCAAGTTGAGCTCTAAATTAGCCCGCAAGTCACAACAACCTGAGACTGATAAAACAGCCAGGAAGTTATTCTTATCCGGTGCGTGGTTGGCAAATCATCAGGTGCGCCGAAAAAATGAAGTTAAACGGAGTGAAACACATTACGAAGCCACATCCCGTTCAGAAACACAACGTAAAACCAATGCAGACCAGACGTTCATATCCCATAAGAACCGCAGAGTTTATGATACAAGGTCTGAAGCGGTTCCACCTGTAATGGTTCGCGGAGGCATGGGTGGGATGGCATTTGGACGGGTTGCTTCGTCACGATTACACAAGCAAAAGCCTCCTAAGAGAAGATTTGATGTGCCCTTGAGAGTGCCAGGTGCTGAAGTCCGCCTGCCTTCACTGCCTTTAATACATATTGGCTGGAGAGCTGTCTCCCTGCTGATGGTCATCATGATGGCAGCCAGCTTGTTCCTGATTTGGAAGGCACCAGTTTTCCAGGTTAACGCAATCGAAGCTGATGGTTTGAAGCGTTTAACCATGGCAGACCTGAACACGGTTATGGGAACCTTTGGAGCTTCTGTTTTCAGTATTGATCCGCAAAAATTGGAAGATGTTCTGCAGCGAGCCTTCCCAGAGCTGGTAAGTGTCTCAGTAAAAGTTAATCTACCCGCTTCCGTAAAAGTGGATGTTGTTGAACGTGTACCTGTGATTGCCTGGACGCAGGACGGTAGCGAAGTTTGGGTGGACGCCCAGGGAGTAGCCTTCCCTCCAAGAGGTAACCCCGAAAATCCGCTGGTGAGAGTTGAAGGGCGTGGCAACCCACCAGGCAAAAAATCCACTGCCTCGATGAACGAATTACAGTATTTGCAGGCTGGTATGCCAGCTTCATCCCCAATTACCACGCCAGGCCTCAGTCTTTCACCCACACTCGTTACAGCCATCCTTGCGCTTGGGGCGCAAGTTCCTGCTGATACATTATTGGCATACGACAGCGAACATGGATTGGGATGGAATGACCCGAATGGCTGGGATGTTTTCTTTGGAGCGGAAGATCAGGATATGCAAATGAAAGTAAGTGTGTATGAGGCTTTAGTAGATCGCTTGCAGAATGAAGGTATTCAACCGGAATTGATCAGCGTGGAATATGTCCACGCACCATATTATAGGATGGAGCGGTGAGCTCACCGCGAAGAAGTGCTTATGGACGAACCAATCATAGTCGCAATTGATATTGGCACAACCAAAATCTGCACCCTGGTTGGCCGGGAGGAAACTCCGGGTCAGCTACGTATCCTGGGGGTTGGGATAGAGCCTTCCCAGGGAGTTCGCAAAGGGGTGGTGGTGGATATGGTTGCTGCATCCCAGGCAGTCGTGCGCTCGGTGGAAAAAGCCGAAAGGACTTGTGGCCTGGAGATAAATTCTGCCCTGGTCAGCCTGGCAGGCTCGCATGTCTCATCGGTTAACAGCCGGGGTGTTGTGGGTGTGGCAGGTCGGATGATTGATGAAGGCGACATTGCCCGGGCGATTGATACGGCAAAAGCGGTAAACATCCCGCATAACCGCGAGATCATCCACATTATCCAACGTGGTTTTAATATTGATGGACAGGAAGGGATTCGGAAACCCCTTGGGATGCATGGCTACCGCCTTGAAGTGGAAACCCATATCATCACCGCCTCAGCAGCCTCGGTCGAAAACTTGCGCCAATGCGTAGGTGCAGCTGGGGTTGAAGTATCGCAATTCGTGTTAAATCCACTGGCTTCTGCTGAGGTGGTGCTAACCGAGACAGAACGCGATATGGGAGTGGTGGTATGCGACATGGGTGGGGGAACCACGGACATGGCGATCTATATTGGGGGCGATGTCTGGCACACGAATGTATTGGCGGTTGGTGGAGACCATATCACTTCCGATATTGCGCATGGACTGCGGTTACCCCTCACGCAGGCGGAGGAGATCAAGATCAAGCACGGGCATGCCATGCGGGATGAAGTGAATGCGAATGAATCCTTCGATGTCAAGCCATTTGGCGAGGAACAATCCGTGCAGATTAACCGGCGAGAGCTTGCTCACGTGATTGAAGCGCGGGTGGAGGAGATATTCAGCCTGGTCCTGCAAGAAATCAAACGCTCTGGGTACGATGGATTGTTACCTGCTGGGATGGTACTTACGGGTGGCTCAAGCGCGCTACCCGGTGTGCGGGCATTGGCCAGCCAGACCTTAAATTTACCGGTACGCATTGCCCAACCAGAAAACTTAATTGGCATGGCAGATAAACTGGAGAATCCGGCTTATTCTACCAGCATCGGGCTGTTGAAATGGGCTCTTTTAATGACAGACATCTATGTACAGCCCAGGCAACAAGGGATGCGAATTGGAAGGTCCACGGTGGGAGGATTCGAGTGGGATGGTCTTAAAAACTTTCTGAGGAGGTTGCTGCCATAAGTGAATAATCCATCTTCCTTATTATTCGGCAATTATCTGGAATTGCAATGCATGCAAAACCAGGGAAATATTACAAGATTTCATCAATTTTAAGAGGAGGCAGGAACAAATGAATCAAACATCAAGTTTTTCAAATCAGTTGGAATCCTTCGCTCATATCAAAGTAGTGGGCGTGGGAGGCGGTGGATGCAATGCCGTTGAACGGATGATCAAGGAAGGTCTCCAGGGCGTTGAATTCATTGCCATCAATACCGATGCTCAAGCCCTGATGCTTTCCAGTGCTACCGACGCGTGTTCGGATCGGTGAAAAGCTTACCCGCGGTTTGGGCTCAGGTGGCAACCCGGAACAAGGACGCAAAGCAGCCGAAGAATCACAGGAAGCCCTGTATAACGTCCTGCGAGGGGCAGACATGGTCTTCGTCACGGCTGGAATGGGCGGTGGCACCGGAACAGGGGCAGCCTCCATTGTTGCCCAGATCGGACGCGAACTAGGTGCATTAACCATTGGTGTGGTTACTCGACCATTTAGCTTCGAAGGTCAACGCCGCATCCAGGTGGCAGAAGCAGGGATCGAAAAATTGAAGGAACAGGCTGATACCTTGATTGTGATCCCCAATGACCGCTTGCTACAGATCGTTGATAAGCATGTCAATCTGCAGGATTCATTCAAGATTGCCGATGATGTCCTGCGCCAGGGTGTCCAGGGTATCTCGGAGCTGATCACGGTACCAGGATTGATCAACCTTGACTTTGCAGATGTTCGCACGATCATGTCCGAGGGCGGGGCTGCGCTTATGGCTGTTGGTCTGGGTCACGGTGACGATCGTGCCCTCATGGCAGCAGAACAGGCTATCTCAAGCCAATTATTGGACATTACCATTGATGGCGCACGCGGTATTTTGTTCAACGTAACGGGTGGTCCTGATCTGACCTTGTTCGAGGTCAACCAGGCTGCTGCTGTCATCAAGGAAACTGCCCATCCAGATGTGAATTTGATCTTTGGCGCAGTCATCGACCAGAATATGGGAGACGAAGTGCGCGTGACCGTTATCGCAACAGGATTTGAACGTTCAGGAATTCCAGTCCACCGATCTGCAGAGGTGCAGAAAAACCCTTTACGCCTGGAGAAACCAGTGATACAGAATGAAGACCAGGCGCGAGAGCTGCAAGCTGCGGAGATTGCCAAGTCAGATTTTGCACCACGCACATTCAACACCGAGGACTTGGATATTCCGACCTTCCTGCGAAATCGTCACCACGGATAATTATTGCATCGCGCAGTCTGGTTCGGGAAAGGGATCCGCATGCCACGAGCAGCTCCCGGCATAATCGCCAGGGGGGCGTTGTGCCGGAAAATCCCAGGAGAGCCACCAGTACCTGTCCATAACACGGGTGGGTATATGGAAGGATATTCCTCCCGGTCGAGGAGCGAGGTATGTATCCGTCCAGACGTGCGAAAGTCTTATTGCAGGAAAACCTTCACCCCGCACTCATCCGGTTTTAGGGTTGAACGTGGTCGTTTGGGTGAGTTTGAAAGCTTGGTAGGGGATTGCCGGCCTCCTCCTCCCGGCAATCCCCGCCAGCCCATCATCCACCATCGCAACACGCGATGGAATGGTGAGCTGGAAAAGAACCCGTATTGCAGCGACGGGTTCGTTGCTTTTATCCCCAAATGGCAGAAAAATGGGGGAGTTATTCTGCCAGTATCCAGGTATCGTTCATTTAATAACAACAAGAACTGTACTAATCTTAAAAAATTAAATCAATCGCAATATTTTAAGAATATTTGCTCATATTTCTCTTGCGCAGTGAAGTGCACTGTGCTAGAATTTGTCAGCTCCCACTGCCACCCATACGGGTTTTTGTCAGTGGGACCCCCTTCTATAGCGATAACAAATGTTCTAATATTATAGGGAAGAACTATGCGGTGTCCTTATTGTAGACATGATGAGTCAAGGGTGATTGATACTTCACATGATACGCGAGGTGGTGTCAGGCGCCGAAGGGAATGCGAGCATTGCGGGCAGCGCTTCAGCACTTATGAGCGCCCCGTCCTTGCCACCCCGCTGATTGTAAAACAGGATGGTACGAGAGAAGAATTCGATCACGAGAAATTAAGCCGGGGCATCCGGATTGCATGCGCGAAACGTCCAGTTCCTGCTGCTGATGTCGACAGGCTGGTGGGTGAGATTGAAGCCACCCTTCAGGCAATGGGACGGGCAGAGGTTTCTTCCAGGGTGGTCGGGGATATGGTCATTGCTGGACTTAAAGAAATGGACCAGATTGCTTACATCCGCTATGCCATCGTCTACTTGGGCTTGGATGACTTACGTTCGATTCGTAAAGAAATAGATCGCTTGCTGGAGGGCTAAGTAGTTGTGGATTGTTTTGGAGAAATGTTATGACACAGACTACGAATGAACGATTGGATCGATATGGGCTTTTGCCAACACCCGACATCTCATCAAGTTTGTCGGAGGTTCATCTGACGGATAATGCACGCCAGGTGCTGGTAAGGCGTTATGTACGGCGTGACAGGGAAGGGAAACCAGCTGAAACGGTTGAAGGAATGTTCTGGCGTGTTGCTTACCATGTTGCAAAGGTGGAAGCAAACTGGAATGGTTCTGGATTGGA
This sequence comes from uncultured Chloroflexia bacterium, assembly GCA_963736805.1. GTDB lineage: Bacteria > Chloroflexota > Anaerolineae > Anaerolineales > UBA4823 > FEB-25. The sequence goes on along the minus strand of CAVTQM010000056.1, from coordinate 72,185 downwards.
CCGTGCTGAACAGTTCTTCGATTTACTCACCAGCAAACAATTCTTCCCCAACTCACCCACTTTTACCGGAGCAGGCACACCTTTAGGTCAGCTGGCAGCCTGTTTTGTCCTGCCGGTCTCGGATGATATGGGCCGGCATGAAGCGGGTATTTTCCAAACGTTGCGCGATGCAGCCCTCATCCAGCAGACTGGTGGAGGCAACGGTTTTTCTTTTTCACAGTTACGACCGAAAAACACCCTGGTTAAATCATCTGCTGGGCAAGCAACCGGACCAGTGGGATTTTTACGAGTTTATGACAAGGCTTTTGGTGAGATTGCTCAAGGTGGAACCCGTCGAGGCGCGAACATGGCTGTTCTCAGGGTCGATCACCCGGACATCGAGGACTTCATCAACTGCAAAACTGACGAGAATGCCATTACCAACTTTAATATATCGGTGGGTATTACCGACGCATTTATGCAAGCGGTCGAAAATGATGAAATGTGGGACTTGCGGTTTCCGGATGTATCCAGCCCGCAATATCATGAGTTCCACGGCACTTTGGAGAAGGCGGAAAAAGCGGGTATACCCATCCTCACTTACAAGCAGGTGAGTGCACGCGAATTATTTAACAAGATCGTTATGCAAGCTCACCATAATGGAGAGCCCGGTATGCTGTTTTTGGACACCGCCAATCGTTATAACCCGGTTCCACACCTGTACCAGTTAGAAGCTACCAATCCATGTGGCGAGCAGTGGCTTGGACCCTATGAGAACTGCTGCCTGGGCTCGGTGAACCTGGCTGAAATGTTTGGGATGGCGCACAGCGTGGATTGGGAAAAATTACGCCAGGCTGTTGAAACCTGCACCATCTTTTTAGATGATGTTATCCAGGCGAATGCATACGTACCGGCAGTACCACAGCTAAAGAAGGCTGCTGAACAAGCCCGCAGAATCGGCTTGGGCATGATGGGCCTGGCTGATTTAATGTATCACTGTGAAATTCGTTATGGGTCGGAGGAAGGGCAGGAATTTGCGGCTCAGGTGATGGAGTTTATCCGCTATCATGCCATGTTGGCAAGTATTAACCTGGCCGAAAAACGCGGGGCATTTCCAGCCATCAAGGGCTCGATATATGATCCAGAAAATCTTACCTGGGTTCCACCCGTGCCCATCACTCCATACTGTTGTGATTTTAACCGGCCGAATGTGGATTGGGAGAAGGTTACCCAGGGCATCCAGACGCATGGAATCCGCAATGCTGCCCAAACAACCATTGCTCCAACGGGCACCATTGCAACCGTTGCCGGATGTGAAGGATACGGTTGTGAACCCGTATTTGCCTTGGCATATATCCGGCATGTTAATGATAATGGAAATGACCTGCAGCTGACTTATACCAGCCCGCAGTTTGAATCTGCCCTGATCGATGCAGATATTGATGAATTTACCCGCACAGCCATCATCGAACAAGTGATGGAAAGTGGCACCTGCCAGGGAAATGAAGCCGTCCCAGAGCAGATCCAGCACGTCTTTGTCGTATCTCAGGATATTAGCGCTGAAGAACATGTGCGCACTCAGGCTGCCATGCAGGCATTTGTGGATAACAGTCTGAGCAAGACGGTCAACTTCCCGGTTGGGGCAACCGAAGAGGATGTGGCCACTGCCTATATGCTGGCCTGGGAGCTAGGATGCAAGGGAATTACCGTTTATGTGACTGGTTCTCGGCAAAAAGTCGTGCTGGAGACGAAGGCTACCTCACGTGAGAAAGAGCAAATAACTAGCAGTGATGGTAGCCATGTTGGAATTACAGTGGAGCATGCAGATGAAGAGGAGCATGTTTGGTCTGCCTCCAAGAAACCTCGCCCCCGTCGGCTGAGAGGTTACACCTACAATATCAGCACCCCGGTGGGCAAGGCTTTTGTTACGATCAATGAAAACGGTGGAGATCATCCTTTTGAGGTGTTTGTCAGCACCGCCAAGGCTGGATCGGAAACTGCTGCCGTGTCTGAGGCGATCGGGCGGTTGATATCCTACCTGCTGCGCATCGCTTCCCCAGTGTTGCCGCGTGAACGGCTGAAGGAGATCGTTAAACAGCTTTCAGGTATCGGAGGTGGTCGCTCGCTCGGATTTGGACCCAACCGGGTGCGATCGCTGCCAGATGGGGTTGCCCAGACCCTGGCGGAATACCTGGATGATTCTGAGGAATACCAGGAAGCTGCCGCCACTGGTGGTAATGGTTTTTATGGTAAATACCCGATACGACCTTCCGATATCCCCGAAAAATTATTTGCTTCCACCCCAGCCGCCCAGCAAATTGGAGACTTATGCCCGGAATGCGGTCAGGCAGCAGTGGTCAATGAAGAAGGCTGCCGAAAATGTTACGCCTGCGGCTACTCTGAGTGCTGATTAAGTATAAATAGATGTAAAGAGGGTACCTGCTGGGTGCCCTCTTTTTATTTGGTTTTAGCGATCAAAAGGTGATTGGATTTTTTTTCTTATCAAACCAACAAGCCCGATTATTCATAACGTAAAGCTTCAACAGGTTGTAAACGAGCAGCACGTGTTGCCGGGTAAATCCCAAAGAACAACCCGACTGCCATCGAGAACGTGGTCGCGAGCAGCACACTGTCCAATCCAACCACCGGAGTAATGGTGGTGCCACTAATCTGAATATTGCCCATCAGGCTAGCAATCCCCCATCCAAGCGCCACTCCGATCAGTCCACCGACTAAACTCAGTACCATCGATTCAACCAGGAATTGAAGCATGATGTCATTCCGTAAGAGCGCCAACCGCTTTTCGCAAACCGATCTCGTGTGTTCGTTCGGTTACAGTGGTCAGCATGATATTCATGATGCCAATCCCACCTACCAACAATGAAATACCCGCAATACCTCCTAAGAAAAGGGACAATGTATCGGTTATGGCGGTGGCTGTTTGAAGGGTTGCTTCCTGGCTGGTTACCGTGAAATCATCTGCCCCTTCAACCGTACCATGCAGAGCACGCATAACTTGTGTCACCTCTTCCACCACTGAATCAACTACCTTCGAGTTAGAGGCTTTAATATTGATTTGGCTGATTACAGATGAACCACGGAAGCGTATCCCACCAGTCAGACGGTAAAGGGCTGTGGAAAGCGGCACGAACACCTGGTCGTCCTGGTTCATAAATCCAGTCCCGCCCTTACTCTCGAGCACGCCGATCACTTTAAAAGGCTGGCTATTTATGCGCACCTTCTGACCCACCACACCTTCAGTGGTGCCAAAGAGGGTCTCCGCCACGGAACTGCCCAGCACAACCACCAGTGATCGGTTAGCCTGATCCGTATCAGAAATAAATTCTCCATCTGCCAGTGTCATTGAACCTAAATCTTGATAACTGGAGGTAACGCCCATCAGGCGAGTATTTGTATTTTGCCCCTGGTAAACTATCTGAGCAAAGCTCTCTGTTTGTGGGGCGACAACTACCACATTTTCAAGGCCAGCAAGCTGATTGGCATCATCGATGGTCAATGTGGCAGCCGATCCAGCCATGTTTCGCACGCCGTTTTCACTGGAACTTCCTGGGGTAACATAGACGAGATTTGTTCCAATACTCTCAATACTGGATGTAATGGATTGTTCGGCGCCGCGTCCAATAGATAACATGGCAATTACAGCCGCTACGCCGATCACAATTCCCAAGATAGTCAGCATCGAACGCATTTTGTTTGCGTTTAAGCTGTCTAGTGCTTCAATAAGAAGTCGATATACTTTGTGCATAAGTTCATCCGTTCTCGATCAGTCCATCCCTTAAGCGGATCACACGTTGGGTATGGCTGGCGATATTTTGATCATGGGTAACAAGCACGAGCGTCAGCCCTCTTTCTTTATTCAATCCCAGGAGAAGCTGCATGATTTCTTCCCCTGTGTGGGAATCCAGGTTGCCGGTCGGTTCATCTGCCAAAATGACGGATGGTTCGTTAATCAGCGCCCGGGCAATCGCCACGCGCTGCTGCTGGCCTCCTGAAAGCTCCATCGGACGGTGATCCATACGATCCGCCAACCCCACAGCGGTCAGCATGGCTTCAGCCCGTTTTCTAATCTCCTGTGACGATGTATGTCCATTCTGAGGAGCATAAAAAAGGGGTAGTTCTGCATTCCTTCGCACCGACATGCGTGGAAGCAGGTTGAACATTTGGAATACGAACCCGATTTTCTGGTTTCGGATTCGTGCTAATTCATCCTCGCTCAGCTCGGAGACATCTTGATTATCCAGGATATATTGCCCGCTGGTAGGCAGGTCAAGGCAACCCAAAACATTCATCAGGGTGGATTTGCCCGAACCAGAAGCCCCCATGATGGCTACCACTTCACCCTGCTCAATGCGGAATGTTACTCCGCATAGGGCGGGCACATCCACAGCACCTAAGTGGTAAATTTTGGTCAGGTCTTTTACTTCGATCATATCAAGGTGCCGTTCTCGTTGGCTCTGCTAACGGGTTATTATTTAAAATTGTTATCTGATTGGCAGTGATATTTCCTTCGTCATCTGCTTCTCCAGCTACCATCACTCGCACTCCAGGTTGCAGGTCGCTGGTAGATCCTTCGATCGATTTCATGATTGTCGTGTTATCCGTAAGGTTGACTGTGGTAACATCTTGAGCTGTGCTTATCGTGAGAACATCTCCTTCAATGCTCTTCACCTGTCCCATCGTTCCACCACCTCTAAAGATACCTTGTGTCTGATCAAAGTTCCCTGGACCAGCGCCTTGAAATTGCATCCCTTCTGGGATCTGCCCGTCACTCGGAAATTGTCCAGTAGATGGGGAGCCACCGCGCTGCTCAAAGAAGCTGGCTTGTGCCTGGCTATTCTGGTTAGCCTTATAAGTCATTCCGCCCCAAAAACCACCAGCACCGACCAAAATAACGAGCAGAATAACACCCGTAATAATTAGAATTTTTTTACTCATTTTTTCTCCTATTTTATTTGAAATTAAGGCGCGATGATCGGTCCAAAACCGCCACCCATTCCTTCGAACTGAAAAGTCGCTCCACCATCACCACCAGAAGCAATTGTGGATGTACCACTCAACACCACTGTATCGCCTTCGCGCAATTGGTCACTTACAACTTCGCTGGTTGAATCGCCAACCAATCCGACAGTCACTGGAACAGAAATCTGCTGTCCTTCGAACAATATGGTCACTGTGCGCTGACCATTGCTCGTATGAAGAGCATTATTTGGAACCACCAGCACATCCTTAGCTTGCGCTACAATGATCCCTACCGAGGCAGTCATGCTTGGAAGGATGTTTTCATCCGGATCCGTTATTTGGATAGTCACCGGGTAGTTCACCACACCCTGTGAAACATTCGCCACCAGACTGATCTGGGTGACTTTGCCATGATATTCTTTGTCTGATATAGCATCAAAAGTGATAGTAGCATCCTGACCGACCTTGATTGAGGAAATATCCAGTTCAGAGATCGAAAGGATAATATATAGATTGGAGAGATCGTCAATTCTGAGTGCCGTTGTGCCTGCAGTGACAATGTCACCCGGCATGACATCCAGGCTTGTGATTGTCCCGGTGAAAGGCGCTGTCAGGGTAGCCTGTGCCTCTGCCGCTTCTGCCAGGATCACCCGGGTTTCTGCTACAGTCAGGTCACTCTCGGTCGGACCATTCTTTAAGCTGTCCAGGGTCTCCTGAGCATCTTCCACAGTAGCTTGTGCAAGCGCTATATCTTCTTCAGACGGATTCTGCAACTTTTCTAATGCTTCTTTAGCATCAGCTAAATTCCCTTGTGCTACAACCAGGTCATTTAATGTCGTTTCAATTTCTGACTGTGACCGTTCACCTTTATACCAATTCAAGGATGCCAGCGCTCGATCACGTTTAGTTTTTGCAGCTTCCAAAGCGCTCAAAGCCTGCGCTTTAGCTGGATCTTCGCTCGGATCGCCACCCACCTTCTCGTACATATCTTCCAACCTCGCTACCTCAGACTGTGCTACCACATAGGCTGCCTGCGCAGCTGTAATAGCCTCATCACTGCCTCGGCCATACTGTAGCCTATCCACTCCGATTTGAGCTGTGTCTAACTTCATCTTGAGCGTTGATGACTGCCAGCTGAGCTTGGGAGATCGTGCGATTCTGAAGGATTTAACAGATCATCCAAGGTTTGTTTGGCTTTATCCAGTGCCTCCTGCGCTTGGGCAATTTTGAGTGGCTGAGGTTTCTTCAGCTCTTCAAGGGCTTCCTTAGCATTGATCAGGTCAATTTTAGCCTGCAATACACTGGTGGGCAGCGTGGTGGGATCCAAAAATGCCAACTCCTCACCTTTTTGCACAAGCTGCCCAACAGTGACATTGACCGACTGTACCGTTCCGCTGGTTTGCCAGGCAACACTGGCGTTTTGCTGTGACTGTACTGTACCCGAACCGCTGATCGAGCTCGTAACAATCCCGAGTGCTACCGTACCGGTCCTGACGGTTGTTGTGTTTGTGGTTTGCTGCGTGGCTTTGACCTTGAGATAAACCCCACCAGCAACCAGAATAGTGACTACAATCCCAATAATCCAATAAACACTCTTTCTCTTCATGTTTCAGATCCTTTCTATGGTTTTGATGATGGCAAATATATTCCTTTTTGTGAGCGGCATTTTTATTCCTTGATTGACACTAACAGATAGAAAACGGCGATTTATGAAACATTTATCTGCTTAGCATAAAACACTACACCCAGCTATATTGTAAGAAAAATGTATAAAGACCAGGTTCAGAGATTGTTTAGAAATTGTTATGATTATGCACAAAGGTGATTTTTTGTTTTTATTCTACCAACGATGTACTTGAATAATTATTCCCGGGAGGACAAATCCTAATCCTATCAAAACAGCTTCTTAATAATTCCTGAATATCTCCTTGTTATCCTACCCTTAGATCCAAACGGGATCAAAATACAAAAAACAAGTACGAAAGGAGTTACAAATGCAACACAAAAAGACCATAACCATTTTTGTCCTGGGTGCCCTGGCAGTCGCGATTGCTTTTGGGGCAACAGCCTACCAATCAGTTCTGGCTGCCACACCCACCACCGCTTCCTCGGATACTACGCTCCAGCCAGGATCCGATTTAGAACCTGGAAGAGGACCCAGAGGAGGCTACAGTAACGAAGACCTGGCGAACGCTTTGGGCATCACGGTTGAAGAGCTGAATACCGCTTACCAATCTGCATATACAGCTGCATTAGACGATGCTGTTGCGCAGGATTTGATCACCCAGGCCCAGGCGGATGAGCTTGCCACGAAAAGCGATGCGTTTCCATTTGGCAATCGATGGATGGGCTGGCTAAATCAAAATGGGATCGATTTAAATACCTACCTGGCAGATGCCTTGGGATATCAGTTTGGATGAGTTGAATACCGCCTACCAAACTGCCTTCTACACAAACATCGACCAGGCTGTAACGGACGGGAACGTCACCCAGGAACAGGCAGATTTGATGAAAGGTCAATATGCCTTGTCTAATGACAGTACCTTCCAATCCAGCATGCAGTCTGCCTACACAGATGCAGTCAACCAGGCAGTTGCCTCTGGCGTGATCACCCAAGCCCAGGCAGACCAAATCCTGAGCAAGAATAGCCAGCATGTTCATGCCCGGAATGGGCGGTTGGGGCGGTCGTGGAGGACCACATGGGCGAGGTGGTGAAGGTATGCCAGGTGGCTTTCCAATCGATGAACCGTAAATTTGAATCCAGCGAGATGCGCTTCATTTCTCCTCCTCCTTAATGTAAGCGAAGTATCCGGGACTGACCCTCCCGGATACAGCTCTTTTATCTCTTTGAACGAATTATTCTTCGGAAAATGCGAGTGATGATAAAATCCACCTATGGCAAAGAAAATCCTGGTTGTTGACGATAAGCTGGAGTTGCGTAACTTATTAAAATCCTATCTGATCCAAGAAGGATTTGATGTTGTGACTGCCAATGATGGGCAGGAAGCTTTGCATGTTGCCCGGCATGAGAAGCCCAACCTGATCATCCTGGACCTGATGATGCCGGAAATGGGCGGATATGAATTCATGCGTTCCTATAACCGGGAAGCAGATACTCCTGTTGTCATCCTGACTGCAAAAATTGATGAAAATGATAAGGTGCTCGGACTGGAGCTGGGAGCAGATGATTATGTGACCAAGCCATTTAGCCTGCGGGAACTCACCGCCAGGGTCAGGGCAGTCTTGCGAAGGGCAGAGAAGGAAGCATCCAAGCCTGGAAATCCTACGGATTGGAGCGATTGAGCTGGATTGGGCAGGTAGAACCACCACGGTAAACGGTCAGGTTGTTGAATTAACCCCCTCGGAATTTTCCATGCTCTATACACTCATGGCTTCTCCTGGCAGGGTATTCTCTCGGTTGGAGCTGTTGGAGCGAATTCAAGGCAGCGCATATGAAGGGTATGAACGAACGATCGATGTGCACGTACGTAATTTACGAGCAAAAATTGAGCCAGATGCCTCCCACCCACAATATATCGAAACCGTTTATGGTGCGGGTTATAGATTCAAAGCCCGGGAATAAGGATAAAAGATAGTGTTTCGAACTTTGGCGGTAAAACTTACCCTAGCATTCCTGTTGGTTGGCCTGACCGGTTCAATCCTGGTGGCAGTGATCATCCAACAGCGTACCCGCACAGCATTCGATAATTTCATCCTAAGTCGGGAACAACAGAATTTGGCGGAGAATTTAATTTATTATTACCAGATGAACGGCTCTTGGATCGGTGTAGCTGATGACCTTGCCAGAATACAAACCTATATTCCACTCCAGCCAGGTAGTATGCGTAATCCATCTCCAGATGGCAGCCCACTCACACTCGTAGGCTCAGACCAGATCATCGTATATAGCAATCAATCAAAAGATATAGGAGAAAAAGTAAGCAGCCGGGACCTGAATGGCTCTGTAGCTTTACAAGCCAACGGGAAAACGATTGGATGGCTGTTGCTGACCCCGGTTCGGCGGACATTTACCTCCAACACACCAGAAGGGATTTTCCTACGGAATGTGAATAGTGCTACTTTATTGAGTGCAATCGTTGCAGTATTATTAGCCCTTATCTTAGGTGGTTTGCTGGCATTTACCATGACGCGTTCATTAAGGGATCTGACTGAAGCAACGGTTGAGATTGCCAAAGGAAGATTTGGGAAACAGGTTAAGGTTCGATCCAAAGATGAGATTGGTGAGCTGGCAACATCCTTTAACAAGATGAGTCTGGACCTCGATCAGGCAACCAAGGCACGCCAACAGATGACAGCAGATATCGCCCATGACCTGCGCTCCCCGCTGAGTGTGATCACCGGGTATGCAGAAGCCTTGAGTGATAATAAACTACCCGGAACACCAGAAGTCTATAATATCCTGTTGCAGGAGACCAAACACCTTGATCGTCTGGTGGATGACTTGCGCCTGCTCACCCTGGCGGATACGGGTGAGCTTCCCTTAAACCTGCAGCCAATTTCACCTTACGCCTTGATTGAAAGGGTTGCAGCCCGCCAGGCAGTCAATGCTGATCAGCTGCAACTCGGGTTACGCCTTGACGCTCAGCATGATCTGCCCATGGTGAATGTGGATGTGGAGCGCATGTCACAGGTGTTGGATAACCTGATCCAGAACGCATTTCGTTACACCCCCAGCGGAGGAGAGGTAAGGCTGGGATCTCGCACAGTGGCGGATCAGGTCGAGATCACGGTTAGCGATAATGGGAAAGGGATCTCCCCAGAAGACCTGCCGCATGTGTTTGATCGCTTCTACCGAGGCGATAAATCCAGGCAGAACAGTGCTGAATCAGGTCTTGGATTGGCGATTGCTAAGTCAATTGTTGAGGCACATGCAGGAAAGATTAGTGTAGACAGCCAACCCGACCAGGGAGCCAAATTTACCATTTTACTTAATACATACAATCCAGGATTGGTTTGACCTCGTCATGCGCGATGCATATTTGATTGCTCAGATCGGCGTATCAGAGACCGCACCCGCGCCACGAAAACCAGCGGATTGAAAGCTTCCAGCAAGCATAAATCTGCTCCAACTTCCAATCCCAGCAAGACTTCTTCTTCATTTGCATTTGCCCCAAACAAGATCACGGGTATTCTGGGATTTACTTCTTCAGCGCGCAGGAAGCGGATGATTGCCAGGCTGTTCACGTCGGGTAACTCCATATCCAGGATGATCAGTACAGGCGTTTCGCTATGGATGATATCCAGGGCTCCAATACCATGAGCTACAGGCATCACCAGGAAACCAGCATTACATAAACAGCTGGTAATATTAATCCTCATAAAAGTATCTGCGGTGAAAAGAAGTATTTTGTTAGATGACATACACACCTCTAAACAGTGTGAATTAAGTGTAATATCACACTGTTTAGAAATCATTAAGGAATCATATTAACAATATGCACTTATTTCTTCAAACCGAAGGGATATAACCAAAGACCCTGGCTTTATGATTGGCCAGGGTCTGTTCGAATGACAAATGTTCCGCAGTTGTTTATTGGCTTAATTCCCAGTATTCGACCAGATCAACCGAGACCGTGAAATTCTCCGTATTTACCGAGCCGATGACCAGACCAAATTGTCCTTTATCATACGTGTCATCCGTGAATTCTCCGATCAGATGCCCATTCGCATAAATCTTGATGGCTGTACCTTTCATCCATAATCCCATCACGTTGGTCTGGTTTGCGCCTGCCTTGATGGATGCAGCCGGATACCATTCTTGCATGGATGTGTATGTCGTTCCATCCCATTTGTACAGGCGATAATGACCATCACATGAGAATTCGAGCACATAACCTTTGTTGGGGTCGGGAGCGCGTCCCAGCAAACCGTACCGGTCCAAACCCGAACAGGCACTCCCGTTGATGAATGTCGCTTGAAGGTAGTAATCTTCCATGGCTGGCCGATTGGAAAGACCCCATTCTTCACCCCCACCAGCCTTTTTGGATACCATCACCAGCTTTCCATCATTCATGGTGAATTGCGTATTGGCTGTGTCGAGCAGGTACCAATTGGAAGCGTTATCCATCGGGTCGCGCCAGGTGGGTGTACCCAGGTTGAGCTCTGACACACCTTCCACCACCTTTACCTGAACATAGAAAGGTTGGTCTGATGACTTACCAGAGCCGAAATTAGCTCCACTGGCATTGCGCAGTTCCCAATTACCCTTGTAAGTACCGGTTTTCCCAGGCGCTTTCAGGTTAACCGAGACGTCCAGGGTCGCACCTGGCACGGTGGAACCACTCAACGGTTGCGGGCTGGTGCCATTCATTTGTTCACCACTGATAAAAACCAGCGCATATTGGTTGGTCCAGGTGCACGTGCCAGTATTTTCTAATCGCCAGGTTTTGACGAACTCCTCCCCGATCAATACCTCGGTGTCGTCCGGGATGGTCATGTCATCCACGAATTTAAGCTGATCCGTGCAGGAGGTCCCGGAAGGCGTGGAGGAAGGTGTGGCGGTCGGAGGTATGGTGGGTGAGGCGGTTGGTGTGATGATCGGTGGGAGTGTGGGTGGTAGGGTAGTTATCATCACCGTTGGGGCAATCGTGGGTGGGGGGCTCGTGGGAAGGGCTGTTACCGTTTGGGCTGCTTGGGTAAAGGCCAGGCCCGGATCTGGCGTAGCACTACTGACACCAGGCAGGTTGCAGGCTGTTAAAAAGATCACAAAGATTGCCAAAATAGATAAAGTGAGAAGTGATAGAGGTTTCATATGTTTTTCCCTAATGATCAATGCTTAAATTTGATCCAGCATTCTTGATCAATAACTTTCCAAGCCTTACGATGGTTATAACGTAAATTATACGATATATGTTCCTGAAAGCCAGTCTGTTGGAAATAACTTAAGGATATAATATCATTTGGAGGTATTTAGATGACCAAACGGCTGATTATCGTGGCAGGGAATATCGGGGTGGGGAAGACATCACTGGCAGAACGCCTGAGCGAACGACTGGGATGGCGTTGTGCGTTTGAATCGGTAACTGACAATCCTTACCTGGCTGATTTTTATACAGATATGCACCAGTGGTCATTTCATTTACAGGTTTTTTTCCTGGGCCACCGAGCTCAACAATATCTGGAGATGGCTAATGACCAGCAATCCGTGGTTCTAGATCGCACAATTTATGAAGATGCCTATATCTTTTCCAGGGCGCTGCATCACATGGGTAACCTGAATGAAAGGGATTATTTATCGTACCGGCGCGTGTTCGACCTGGTCACTTCGCAATTACCTCCCCCTGACCTTTTGATCTATTTAAAAGCACCGGTGACTGTGCTGATGAAACGCATCCAAAGCCGGGCGCGCAGTATTGAGACAGGCATCACGGGTGAATATTTATCACTGCTTGAATCGTTTTACGAGGATTGGCTCAAGATCTTCGACGTATGCCCGGTATTAACTATTCGGTCGGATGACCTGGATTTCGTTCACCAACCCAGTCACCTGGATATTGTTGTCCATCGCATCCAGGACCGCCTGACAGGCAAGGAAGACCTGGTCTTCCCACCAGGATAGCTTGTTTATTTTAGGACATACACCTTCAAGATCGAATCTACGATCAGTGCCAGCATGAACCAGATGCCAAAGCTGCGGTTGTGAATGAAGGCTGCCGCAACGAAATAATTCGGCCACACGTCCGGATAATCGGCTGGTTTTTCCTCGGGTTTGGGTGCCTTGAACATTGGCCAGATCTTGCGCATGGTGGGAATTGCCAGCAAGACAGCAGCCATAACCAATGTGTAATATCCCATAATTACCAACACGAAGGTCAGTAAATATTGTAAAACGAGCATCACCACCAGGGTGATACGGGCTGGTTTTTCTCCGATCACCACCGGCAGGGTGTGGATTTTTAGCTTTTTATCCATCTCAAACTTGTCAATATGCTTGCCGAAGATCACACCAGTAACACCCAGGGCATAAGGCAGACTGGCAAGCACCACTGTCCAGCTCCAGGCTCCCGTGATAACGTAATATCCACCACCGATCATGAGGGGACCCCAGACCAATAAGACGGATATCTCTCCCAGGGCGATGTATTTCAACGGCCAGGTGTAGAACAGGACGAAAAAGACCCCCAGCAGCAGAAGGAGCAGCGTCCACCAGCCGGTCATTACCACCAGGATGATACCAATTACCAGGGCGATGGCACCGGTCACGCCAGCGTAGGTGAGCTGCTGACGTTGGGTAAACAGTCCGTGCACCAGGGGTTGAGGTCCATACTGGGCGCGGTAATAATTATCCTTATCCACCCCACGTTTGTAATCGGTGTAATCGTTCAAGAGATTATTGGTGGCATGCGAGAAGATCAGACCGAGGGTGATCAACACCCATTTCAAAACATCAAAACTACCATCCCGGAAAGCAAAAATGCCTGCAAAGGCACCCGACAGAAAGGTCATGATCAATACCGCCGCACGGGTGGAGATCAACCACTTGGAGATCACATCCAATTTCTGCCACTCTTCTTTAGAGACGTGAGGGATTACCTGTAATGCTTTCAACCACATAGAAGGATTCATAATATACTCCTAAACCATAAATGACGACCAAGTATACCGCTAATATTTATACCTGCAAGGGTAAAATGTTATGAGATACTTATATAGGTTTTGCTACACCAGGGCTGAAAGGAAAAACTTAAAATATTAGACAAACACACCTTCTGCAACAATAATGCTTTTTCCACCCACAGAAATATTTATATTTTCGTCCCTTTGTTCTGCTTTTAAAAGCAACAGAGATGGTCTGCCAATTTCATAACCTTGTTCACTTCGAATATTGATATTGTCTTTTCCGAAGTAACGATATTTCACCAAATAACCTGCCAGACATCCATTGCCACTACCTGTCGCCGGGTCTTCGGGAACACCGTAATAATCAACAAATACCCGCACGCTGATATTATTTTGTGGCTCATGTGTTTCAGGACAAAAAACTAAAATACCTTTTGCCAGTGTATCTTTTATATAGTCAAAGTACTTTTCTTTATCCACGTTTGCTTTTTTCAAGGTTGCCATGTTTTTAAACGGCACGATGAAGAAAGGCAACCCTGTTGAGACTTCCTGAATTGGGAAACGTCTGTCAATTTCAGAAACATCTATTCCGAGAATGTTTGCCAGAGTTTCTGGTTTGTGTTTCTGACCAAATGTTGGTTGTATCTGTTTCATCCAAGAATAACCATCCGGCGTAAAATTAACTGGAATTTGTCCCACCTTCAAGTTTAAAATAACCTGATATGATTTTTCCTGAATAATTTTACTGTGAATGATATGTGCAGTTCCTAATGGTCGGGTGACCAGCGAATGGGACTTCTTCCTTTGGAGTAAATATGCGCACATCAAAGCCGCCATTGTTTGGTTCTTCCGAAAGAATAAATGTTGTTTCGGAGAAATTAATCTCTCTGGCTATGCTTTGCATTTCTTCGCTGGAAATTCCGCCTGCACTCCGAAAAACAGCAAGTTGGTTACCCGCATACTTTTTTTCGGTAAAAACATCAACGATATAAAAAGGAAGTCTATTCATAATATTTAATGCCCACTTGGATAAATGATATTATGGTCAGCGGTACAACTACAGGATCACCTGCCTGAGTGCCTGGCACACCCTTTCCACCTGTCCTTCTTCCATCACCCCAGAGAAAGGTAGAGCTAATCCACGCCGCCCAGGTCTTCGGTGACCGGGAAAATGCCTTCCGTATAGCCAAAACGTTCCTTCATATACGGCTGTAGATGGATCGGGAGGAAATACGGTCGGGCAGGTATTCCGAGCTCCCCTAGCTTTTTAGCAATATTATCGCGATCCAATCCTTGGGCGAAGCGGATGACATACACAAACCAGCTGACGCGGCTGGTATAGCGAGCAATCATGGGAGCTTCAATACCGGGTATCTCGCTGATGCGCTGGTTGATACCAGTCTGCCACCTGGGTGCGCCTGGCGACCAGCTCATCCAGTCGCTGCATTTGGGTGACACCCAGGGCGGCGCTCATCTCATCCAGGCGGTAATTGTATCCGAGATGGGTGTGCTGCAGCCAGGTATCTCCCGGTGCACGTCCCTGGTTGCGCAAGGCGCGCATCAAGCTGGCTGCATCGTCTTCATCCGTGATCACCATGCCACCTTCACCGGTGGTGATCTGCTTGTTCGGGTAAAATGCAAATACACCATAATCTCCCAGCGTACCGGCGGGTCGCCCCTTGTATTTCGCTCCAAGCGCTTCGCAGGAATCCTCGATCACTTTTAGCTTGTACTTCCAGGCAGTGTTCAGGATGGGTTCCAGGTCGGCTGGCTGACCGAACACATCCACCGGCAGGATGGCTTTTAGCTTAGACTCGACCGACGCACCTTGGGGGGCAGCCAGGCTTTTGCATTCAAGCCACCTAGCATGATATCCTGGGCTGCTGCAAAAACCAGGTGTGGATCGATGTTGCCTGTGCGTGGTTCAACATCCACAAATACGGGCACAGCTCCTTCATATAATAATACATTTGATGAGGCTACAAAAGAAAATGGAGTGGTAATCACCAGATCTCCTGGTTGAATTCCAGCTGCCCTGACGCACAGGTGCAAACCTGCCGTGCCTGAGCTGACACCGATGGCGTGTCGGCTGCCAGTATAAGCTTTGATACTCTCTTCGAAATTTGTGATCTGGCTGCCCATACTCAGGTTAGGCGTTTCAAGCACGCGGGCGACTGCCTGGCGTTCATCATCGGTCAGGTCGGGTGAAGACATGGGAATGGGTTGTAGAGAGGGATTATTTGCCTGGGTCATGAAGCTCCTGGAGTTTGATTAGTCATTGGGTTGAATTGGATTCGTAGCTAGAGGGTTCAGCTGCCACGCATCTGAGTGGGAATACCTGTGAGTGCCCATTTGGGTGGATTTTCGGGCAGATATATAAAGAAAGTAATAAACCGGCATGGCGATATATGGGAAGAAGATACAATGATACCCAGCACCACCCGCATAATATCATTCCCGGTTTTATTCAAGATAACGTGAGCCAGGTAAAATGCCGTGAGACCGAATTGTAGGAATGACGAACACAGGAAGAGAAGAAAAAAAGGCAGGAAAACCGCTGGGAAAACCAAGTCTTCAGGTGCTGACTGGTATTCCACCAGCACCAATAGCCATGAACATGAAGGAAAACCAGACTACAATGCCTACAAATGGTGCAATAACTACCCAGGCAGTTAAAAATCCGAGCAGGATTTTGATTGGTCTTCTTGATTTTCATTTCTATCTCCTAGAAAACCTGTTAGCATCTGGTTGTTGTTCATAAAATACAGGATTAATCCGGCCAGATGCTACCCGCATGGACGATACCACCTGCGGGGACATCCTGTTTTACGGTGGAGCCATTGCCAATCCGAGCCCGTTCTCCAATCAGTAACCCGTAAATTGACCGTAACTCCCATCCCGACCAAGGCTGCAGAACCGACGCTCACCTCGCCTGCCAGAATCGCTCCGGGTGAAAGATTGACATAATCGCCAAGAATACAATCATGCGAAACGATGGCTCCCGTGTTGACGATCGCTCCAAAACCCAAGCCTGGCTTCGCTTCCCACGTAGGCATGCGGCATCACCTGCACGCCATCCGCTAAGATAGCGCTTGGCTCAATGAATGCAGTAGGATGAACCAGTGCAGGGCAGCTGAACCCGGCCTGTGACAGGCGCTCAAATACCTTGATGCGGCTGCTGAATATTGCCAATACCTCCCACGGCATTGACAGCCAGGTGAACGCCTTTTTCGATCAATAATTCTAAAATATTCCCACCACCCAACACGGGCACACCCATGATGGATGTTCCGGCGGCTGGGTCATCATCCACGATACCCACGATGGAGTATGATCCCGAGCATCCGAATCAGGTCGATCAAGGCTTTGCCGTGCCCGCCTGCTCCATAAACGATTATGGCATTTGGGTCATAAGGTTGATCTGGCAGAACAAGCTTTGGTTTTGTGGAAGACGTGATCAGCTCCCGGACCATTTTCTCCGTGATGAAAATATCCCCAGGGAGATGCGATAAATCCAGGTTATGCTGCCGTACCAGGAACAATGCGGGCTGGCTGATGCGCACCCTGTGGGACTGAATCACCCTTGATGGGTGTCCTTTTCTTGGGCAGCCGGTGGTGACCAATCCGCTGATTCTGCCAAGTAACATAGGATTTCCCCGGACTGGATGGTCTGTCCGGCTACAAAAGTCAGACCAACCACGAAACCATCTGTTTCAGCAGTCAACTCTGCAGTGGATTTGGTCGTTTCTAAGGTGCAAAGCTGTCACCCTGGTGTACGTGCTGCCCGGGTGTAACATGCAAGGCGGCGAAGAGTGCTCCAGGTTCATTGGGATTTAATAAGGGAATGGTAATTGGGTAAGACTCAGTCATAGGTTTATGGGTATTTCAGTATGTATTTTAACACTTAACACCTATGCTGATGAAGTAAAGCTCGCCATGAGAATCAATGGTCGAACCATGCATTGATCTGCATTCATAATTTTCGTCTATTGTAAAGCCTGAGAAATCACTGCATTAGCGGAGATCTAAGACTGCATCGATAATCTGCGTCACATCCGGTAGAACCTGTGCTTCCAGGGGTCCTGAAGAAGGTACCGGAAGATCTTTCGAAGCCAGGCGCTTGAACCTTATCGATTGATGTGCCGAGACGCTTCGGCTACGCGAGCAACCACTTCCGCACCCCAACCCAGGGTCAGGTTGCCTTCTTCCACAACCAGTAGGGAACCTGTCTGGCGTGCTGATTGTAGGATCGGATCATCTTCAAACGGTGATAATTGGGTAGGTATCAGGAGCTCAACAAAAATTTCGTATTCATATGCCAGCCGCATCGCAGCTTGTTTTGCAAGTTCTGCCATGTAGCCATAGGCCGCGATCGTTGTGGAAGCTGGAGGTGCACCTCGAATTGACAGGCAGTAGGTCGGGAAGTTTACTCTGCTGGTTCCTGGCTGAGAGGTGATGGTAAAAGTCATTCAATTCTGCAGCGCTTTGAACGGGTAGTAAATACTGAAGCTTGTTCTCTATAAATATCAGAGGGATCATCAATATCCAGGATCGATCGGTAGAGTAAATTTCCCGGGCTGCCTGAACCATCGGGTAAACATAACGCCGCAGGAGCCACAACCTGTAACCCAGGCACTCCCAGGAAAAGTTTTTCAAGGGTTTGGCTGTGAGTAGGTCCATAGCCCCGCCGACCACCCATGGGTGTGCGAATTACGATCGGCAAGCGTACCTGGTCGTTATACATCCAGCGAAATTTGGCGATGTGATTGATGACCTGATCAGCAATCAAGGTGATGAAATCACCAAACATGATTTCCACCACCGGGCGTAAACCGCGCATCGCCATCCCGGCTGCAATCCCCACAAAACCCGCTTCAGAAATGGGTGTGGTCAGCACCCGGTCTGGATAATTTGTCGATAAACCACGCGTAACCTTGAAGGCACCCCCGTAAGGATCTAAGACGTCTTCACCTAATAAATAGACGTCCTGATTGTCTATAAAAGCTTGATGTAAAGCTGAGTTTAAAGATTCAAGAACAGAAGTGCATGGGGAAGTTCACAGCTCACCCAAGATCAGCTAAGCATCGATAATTTGTTGGGTGAATCCGTTGGATATCAGCCGCTACCTTCTTCCTGGGATACCAGGACGACGGTAAACCGGTTTATTGATCTCGACTTTTAGTTCGTCGATGTTCTTGCGGACGCGAACCTTGTCAGCTTCCATCAGGTGCGTGGATGAGAACATGCTCTCAAGGATTTTCAGGCTTTCACGTGGTCGGTTGATCTGCTTGAGATAGGCTGCCAAATATTCCTGGGCTTCGAACCTGCAATGTGGTTTCTCGAGCTGGACTGCCCTTGTATACCATTCCAGGCATTGCTGAAGGTTACCCAGCTTGTCGTATATGACTGCAATATTAAGGCACATCGATGATTTATCGAGGTCAGAAATATCGCTACTGATTAAACCAGTGAATATTTCAAGGGCAGCTTGCATATTCCCGGAATCAAACATTTGTGTGCCATGATCGACACGGTTCTGGAAATCCTTATAGTCCATAAGATTCCTCCTTGGGCACCCATAATAGCGATAAGATCAGGAGCTGAGTGCTATCAACAGTAGTAGATCGCTTCTTGCAAAATATGTGTTACTATTTTAACTTAACTACTCCAAAAATGTTACATTTCTTTGCCAGTTGATAAAAGCTGATCGAGGATATTCGATAACTTTCCCTGCCAATCTTCAGCTTCATTGAAAGGTAACCAGAAGGCGTTTTTACCCGTGCGGACATCACCGTCGATCTGTGGAAGTGGTCGTGCGGACTCACCTTCGGGTAAAGGCGGGTAGCGCAGGATGATTTGACCACCTTCACAGCTCACCGAAGCCAGACCTGCTTTTTCAGCCTGCAATTTGATCTTGAGCTGGAAGAACAGGTTGCGTGTCTCTTCCGGTAAGGGACCAAAACGATCGATAAATTCCTCAATTAATGCATCAATCTCCGTATATGTACGAAGATCAGCCAACCGCCGATAAAGACGTGTGCGTGTCTGCCGTTCAGGGATGTAGGTGGCAGGCAGGCTGACTGGAAGGGGTAAGTCGACAGAAATTGGCAAAGCAGGAGCAGCATGTTCCATCTGGAGACTTTCAATTGGGGCTGGAATGGGTTTCCCACTCCGCAGTCTCTGGACGGAATCAGACAGCAGCCTTGTATAAAGGTGAAATCCAACCGACGCAATATAACCATGCTGGCGGGTGCCAAGAATATCACCTGCACCACGGATTTCAAGGTCACGCATGGCGATCGAGTAACCTGCCCCAAGCTGGGTGTTCTCTGCAATCGTTTCCAACCTCTGGCGACCTTCCAGGGTCGGTGCAAGGTGTTTGTGGCGGAAGAAGTATGCATAGGCGCGCTGGGCACCACGCCCAACCCGTCCGCGCAGCTGGTAGAGCTGAGCCAGGCCAAAGGTATCCGCCCGGTCGACAATAAGCGTATTGGCGTTGGGGATATCCAGGCCTGATTCAATGATCGATGTACTCAACAGGATATCAACCTCACCGGCAGCGAACTTTTCCATCCGTTGGGAAAGCTGGTCTTCCTGCATCTGTCCGTGCGCAACCACCACCCGCGCTTCTGGAACGAGTTTTTCCAGGTGGCTGCGCATGGCACCGATGGTTTGAACCCGGTTGTGCACAAAAAATGCCTGTCCACCGCGTTCCAGCTCCCGCAGGATTGCCTGCCGGACCAACCAGGGCGAGTATGGACCGACATGGGTGATGATCGGCAGGCGTTCCTCCGGCGGGGTATTGATGGTTGAGATATCCCGTACTCCGGTGAGCGTCATATAAAGCGTACGCGGGATGGGGGTAGCGGTCAGGGTGAGTACGTCCACTTCAGTGCGCATTTTTTTGAGCGTTTCTTTATGCGTCACGCCAAAGCGCTGTTCTTCATCGATAATCAACAAGCCAAGGTCCTTGAAGATCACATCACCCTGGAGCAAACGGTGGGTACCAATGATGATATCGATGGAACCAAGCCCAAGCCGCTGGAGGATTTCCTTTTGCTGTTGGGGTGTACGAAAGCGTGAAAGCATCTCCACTTCCACCGGGAATGGCGACAGGCGTTGGCAGAAGGTATGATAATGCTGCTGCGCCAGCACAGTTGTTGGTACCAGGATGGCAACCTGCCGGCCGTCCATGACTGCCTTAAAAGCTGCCCTTAATGCCACCTCTGTCTTGCCATAGCCCACGTCACCGCAGATCAGGCGATCCATCGGCTTGGGTGCTTCCATATCCCGTTTCACTTCGGTGATGACACGCATCTGATCCTGGGTTTCAATATACGGGAAGCTGGCTTCCAGCTCCTTTTGCCAGGGAGCGTCTTTGGAGAATGCATAACCCTCCACCACACTACGCCGGGCATACAGCTCCAATAAATCCTGGGCAACTTCCTCAACCGCCTCCTTGACACGTGATTTAGTCGTGCGCCATTCCGGGCTTCCTAAACGAGTCGGCGTGGGAGGATGAGCATCTGGTCCGATATAACGGGTTAACCGGTCCGCCTGGTATACCGGGACGAAAAGTTGATCGCCTTCGGCATATTCCACCGATAGGTACTCCCGCTCGATCCCATCCACCGAGCGCTGAACCAGGCCCGTGAAGCGACCGACACCATAATCCACATGGACCACCCAATCGCCTGGTTCCAGGTCGGCATAGGCAGCTTCAGGGGCTTCAGCGACCGGGTGCGGGCGCTGGCGCAGCTCAGGTCGCCGCCAACCGAAAATCTCACCATCAGTCAGCAAATGAATTGGCCTGGCAGTGGAAGCGGCAAGCGTGAAACCCTCCGATAGGCTGGTATCATAAAACGTGAGTGCTAAATCAGGTGAAGAGAATGGGCTGTGCTCCTTCCAGAGCTCCTGCAAGCGGGCAGATTGACGCGAAACGATGGTCAACGCTTCTCCCTGGGTGGTCAGTTTTTCGATATGCTCCATCAATGGTTTTAACTGGCCTGCAAAACGCATCCCGGGAAGGAATTGGGAGGAGATATCCAATGTTCCGGTGAGTTTCGGCTCCAGATCCACGGATTGACCAAGGTCGATAAATTGCTTGCCTGCCAGGGTATCTTCGATCTCTCCCCAGGTGAGATAAGGGAGTGGAAAATCTTCTGGTAATTGCTTGTCCTTGATGTAATCCTTGCGCAGCCCCACAGCCTGTTCTTCCACTTCCTGGACCATTTCCCGTACCGTTTGCAGGTCATCGATCAAAACCAATCCTTGCGGTGGTAGATAATCCAGCAGGCTGCCAGGGGACGAGTGCAACAGCGGGATATGGAATTCTGACAGGTTGGTGACATCCAGGTTTAACTCTCTGCAGGGTGTCAGGTTCGGGAGTTATAAATTCACGCGCCGGTGATATGGCTAATCTTTGGATGGATACCAGAGTTCGCTGAGTGGCTGGGTCGAAACTGCGTAAAGTATCGATCTCGTCACCAAAAAACTCAATCCGCACTGGCTGGCTGGCGGATGGTGGCCACATATCCAGAATACCACCACGACGGGCGAATTGTCCGGGGCTTACCACGATATTGGCGTGCTCATAACCCAATGCCACCCAGGTTCGCAGCAGCTCTTCCGGCTGAACAACCTGTCCTTTCTTGATCGTACACATGGCTTTTAAAAATTCCCGTCGGGGGAGGGTGCGTGCCATTACGGACCGGATCGGGGCGATAATAATGCATGCGGTTGTGGGCTTTTGCGCTCCAGGCACATGGTATTCCGCCAGGCTTGAGAGAACATGCAGTCGGTCATGCCTGGTGGAAATACCCCATGGAGCATTTTCATAAAAGAGTGGATTTGGCTCAGGGAAAAACAACCGGGGAGTATTTGGAGCCCATAAAGCAAGCTCATCGGCGAGCATCAATGCATGGTCATTGCGATCCGTGAGTAGAAGCAGCGGTCTTTGCAAGGATTGATGCAGAGCAGCCAACCATGGCAGCCTGGCTGAGCGCCGCAATCCTAATGCGGGTATAAGCCGGCTTTCATTAACCAACTTGAACAGGTCAGCGGAAGCAGCTGCAATGTTGTTTATGATTGAATCGAGTTCCATAATATTGTTTACGTGTGTTATTTTATCTATTTGAAGAGCATGTGAACTAAACTATCCATTGTATAAGTTCATTGCTTTATCCAAACCATCCTGAACAAAGGTCAAGACAGCCTGGACTCCCAGGTCCAAGGTATCATTCAATAGGTCCATTTCCTGAGCAGGGAAGTCCTGCAGCACGTAATCTGCAGCTTCCATTCGGCCGGGAGGTCGGCCTGTGCCGATGCGCAATCGCGGAAATTCATCAGTCCCCAGGCGCTGAATGATCGATTGCATCCCTTTTTGACCACCAGAACCTCCGAATGGGCGCAACCGCAATACCCCCAAAGGCAGGTCTACATCATCATAGGTCACAAGCAGGTTTTCAAGCGGCACCTGATAGAAACGAACCAGCGATCCCACCGATACTCCTGAATTATTCATATAGGTTTGTGGTTTAACCAGGATAATTCGTTCTGACTGATAGGTGGCTTTGCATACCAGGGCTTTCGTTTCAACTTTACCGAAACTCTCCCCAAGCTTTCCAGATAGGCGGTTCAGCAGCATGAAACCAACATTGTGGCGGTTGTTCTCGTATTTTCTACCCGGGTTACCAAGCCCTGCAATGAGGAATGGTCCCTTCCGTTCTTTTGGTTGAAAATCAGAATTTTGATCCAAATCAATCATGACAACTATCCTTACACGTGTTTATGAAGGATCGAACGGAGACCCAGGTATGCGCCTATTAAGGCTAACAATCCAATTGAAATTGCGGCTCCCTTGCCTAATGTTTGTGCCATTTGTGAAGAGGTGATAACGGCAGGATTGGTCGGCAGTGGGGTGGGAGTGATCGGGTGTGGCGTAAGGGTTGCTTCAAGAGTGAACCTGGGTGTAGGAGAGGCTGTGGATATGGCTGGAACCAGGGTAACCAGGGGTGGGATTGGCGTGGGTGTATCGGTCTCGATAGGGGAGTAGTTGCGCACCCTGACAGCATTGACCTTCGTTTCTACCTGGGCACCATCATTCAAGGTGACAAGCAGCCGCAATGTGTATTCTCCATCCGTAATCGTAGTGGTATCCCACACCGCCAGGACTCCATCCAGGATAGGAGCAGTGCCCTCCTGGATCAGGAACCAGGTTTGCGTGGGATCATCTTTGTAAGCAAAGTTTACTTCATAATTTTGGAATCGATTGGAGCCGGTATTCCCTAGAATGGTAATATTTCCCTGGATTGCCTGGCCTGCACTTGGGGAATTGATCCTGGCATCGGAAGCAACCACCACCTGCATGTATGCTGCAGGCTTCCAAACTGCTCGTAGCGGGTGTGGGATGACAATGACCATAATGGTCATTAAAAGAGATAGGTTCCACATGGCAATCTCTTAATATAACATAAAAATACTCGAGAAGCAATTTTTACCCATATACTTTCGATTGAATATTGATCCTGGATGGAATTATTAATATTTTAACGATATTAATCTTAAAATGGTGGCATAACCTTCAAAATCTGGTAATATAGTTAAAGCTAGATTAATGGACTTGGTAGGGGCATTAGAACCAGGATGATAAATACAAAGGAGGTGATAGGGTATTAATCATATAAGATTTCCAGCCAGATTTATTGCATTTTTATAATTATGTGGGAATAAAATTAATCTGTAAAATTGGTAACAAATTGAGGAGGAAGTTCCATGAGGAAAAAAAGATATATTTCATTTCTAACCATATTGGTTTTAATTGCGATTGCCATCCCAACAGGGGTACTCGGTGCTGCTCAAGCGGCAAGATGCTGCAGGAACTGATGCAATCGTAAATTTCACAATTTTGCATACCAATGATTTTCACGGAAATTTACAACTGGCCGGAAGTAATCCTGGCATGGCACGCGTTGCCCAAAAGATCATCGACGTTCGTACCGCGGTTGGAGAGGATAATGTGCTCCTCGTTGATGCCGGGGATATCATGCAAGGCACGCTACTCTCGAACCTGTTTTATGGTGAATCAACGATCGATGTCTATAACTACGTTGGTTACCAGGCAGCTACCTTCGGCAACCATGAGTTCGACTGGGAACAATCGATTTTGATCAGCCGGACAGAACAAGCTGCATTTCCCATTCATATCATCCAACATTGTCATTTCCGATACGGGTAATTGTGACACTGCTGGATGGCAAACCCCTGAGTTTGCCACACCGTGGTATCACGAAAACCGTTGGTATCGCACCCGACACGGCTGTCGTGGGTATCCTGGCTGTTACCACTCAAGAGACACCCTATATCACACTGGCAGGGAATACCGATGGTTTGTGCTTCAAGGATCCTGCCAGCTTCAATCACTCACTATTATCAGGACATTCTCAACGCCGGAGCAGATGTAATCGTGGTGCTATCCCATATTGGCCTTAACGATGGCGGTTACGGGTATGGATTCCCGGTTTATGGTGATAAGACCCTGGCACAGAGGTTGATCGATGCTGGCACACCAGTCAATCTGATCATCGGTGGACACAGTCACACGGATGTATCAGCCCCAATTACACCGATTGGCAACACTTATGTCGTCCAAGCTCACTATGCTGGACGCAAGGTGGGTCGGGCTGATATCACTGTTAATACTGAAACGAACGCAGGTGAGTATAAATTGGAGCAAGATCGTCGTAGGAACTGCCGATCCAGAAGATCCTGGCACTGTTGATCGGATCAACATTTGGGCTAGTGATCCCTGGTATCAGGAGCAGATCAACCGGGTGGTTGGATTCACCAATGTTCCGATTGTCCGCAATTACAATGGTGATTTGGAGATGGGTAAGTTTGTTAACGATGCCATCTACAATGATTTGAATACCGATACCGATCCTGCCAATGATGTCGATATGGTGTTCAACAATGCCGGTGGTTTACGGGCTGACATCACTTTCCCAATCACCACCACACTCCCCGTCACCCTCACGCATGGCATGTTGTATAGCGTCCTTCCCTTCGGGAATGCCACGGTGGTGGGGGAAATGACTGGCGCACAGATCATGGAGTTACTCAACCAAAGCGCCACCCTGTTCAAGGGTGCCCTCCAGGTAGCCGGGATCCGCTATAAATTCTATTGCTTACGGCTGCAGTTGCGTAATCCCTATGCCTGGGGAGCTTATGATGTGAGCGTGTTTAATCGCAGTCTAAATGGTTATATACCTTTGGATCTTAGTGCAACTTACCGGATTGCCACGAATGAATTCCTTGCACCAGCAGGACAGGATGGTTTTATCCCATTCAAGTATGTCACGAATATCAGCTACTGGGGTGATATGCTGGATGGGGTCGAGACGCTGGGTGAATGCGACCTATACCCATGATACACCGTACGCGGGTATATTGGATGGACGCATCACCAGAAATGGAACAGATATCTATAATCCGGCAAATCCAGATCAAATCGTTCCCGTAACCATTCTGCACCATAATGACTCACACGGGAACACCGACCAGGGTGCATATGTAGGATATACCCAGCTGGCAACCTTGATCAACCAGGAGCGTAATTAGAACCCTGATCGAACCTTGCTGCTCAATGCGGGTGACAGCATCCAGGGTGATGCCATGGCATATTACTATAAAGCTGCCTTCACTGGCTTTGGCGCTGATGGAACTCCGTTTGATCCCAGCTTGTGGACCAATCCCATCATTGCTGAATACAATGCCATGGATTACACCGCCATGACCTTGGGCAACCATGAGTTCAACTATGGCAATTATGTCTTCACCGGCACACTGGGTCAGGCAACTTTCCCGATCCTGGGCGCAAACATCACCGATGATGGCCAATATGGCTTGGATGAGGTAGGTGTAGAACCATACATTACAGCTGCGGTTCCAGGTGCAGATGGTGAAGGAGACATCGATATTGCCATCCTGGGGATTGCCAATCATCGTGTGCCCAATTATGAGCTACCCAGCAATATCCCTGGTCTGACTTTCACCAACCCAATCGATAAGGCAGCACGAACTTGCCCCAGATTTGGATGATGAAAATGATGCTGTTGTTGCTCTCACCCATATAGGCTTTACCACATTACCAGGCAGTATCGAGGTAGATAACAATGTGGATACCTATATGGCGGAGAATGTAAGCGGGATCGATGCCATCATCGGTGGGCACAGCCATACCAATCCGGATCCGACAGCAACTGGTAGTACATATCGCGGTGCTTATAAATATCTACCTGCTTTCGTTGCCAATCCAGATGGAGATCCGGTGATCATCAACCAGGCCTATCGCTATAATAATTATTTAGGCGAGGTCATCCTAGGATTCTTACCCAATGGCGATGGTGGTTATGATTTAATTACAAGTGCGGGTAAATTCCTTAAAGTAAGCAGCACCACACCTGAAGACCCAGTCATCAATGCGCTCATCCAACCCTATACCGATCAGATCAATATCTATCGAAATACTGAGATTGGTATGACCACAACCCCATTGGATGCGCTTCAGGGATACACCCAGGAAACCAATGCAGCTAACCTGCAAGCTGACTCTGCCGTGTGGGAGCTGGCTCAAAATGGAATCGTGGTGGATTTCTATCTCTCTGGTGCGATGTCGAATAAGAAAGTAGCCGACGGAGCCACGATCACCGATCCAATCACTCTTACAGTGGATAATATGTTCACATTGATGCCTTATGAGAACTCCCTGGTCACCATGGATCTCAATGGGCCTCAATTGAAAACCCTGCTTGAGCGTGGGTACCGCAACTACTATTACTACAAATATGTCCCTGGGTATGGTGGCTACTCATATTACACCACCTGTATGTTAGACGTTGACTCAGCAGCCAAGATCTACCTATCGCGATGCCTATCCGTATCTACCCGATGGTAACAATGTCCTGTCGTTGGCGGTCAATGGTACACCGGTTGACTTTGCTGACGCTAGACACATATTACCATGTTGCAACGGTCAACTACCTGGCAGCAGGATCGTGCAACTTCAATGATAACGGTCAGACATTATGGCCATTGAATCAGATTGTTCATGATACCCAATTCTATGTACGCGACTCAGTGATCAATTACATAACCGAAATGGGGACGATCTCACCTGCCATTGAAGGACGGTTGAATTTTAAATCTATCACCGCCTTCATGTTCTTGCCAATCCTACGCAAGTAAATATCTGTCAGGTGGGCATCTGATCTGTTGAAATCCGAAGCACCCGGAGGTAAAAATCCGGGTGCTTCTTTATATAAACAAATATCCAAGAAGTCAACTACCTCTTACTTTAATAAAATTATGGTACACTCATAGATTGTAAATTTATCCTAAACCCAGGACAATAGACCAGGAATGACTTCGTCTCGTACAGAACAAATGGTTTCCCGTTTACGCCAAATGCAGGCAGCCTCACCTGACATCGAGGCTTCGGCGGTTGTTTCGGTGGATGGCCTCATCATCGCTTCGGCCCTTCCCAACGATGTTGAAGAAGATCGTGTTTCAGCCATGTCTGCCGCCATGCTTAGCCTTGGCGAACGTATCTCAGCAGAATTAGGACGTGGCAGCCTGGAACAGGTGTATATCAAAGGGGATGATGGATTCGTAATCCTGACCTCCATCGGTTCGGATGCCGTTCTCACTGCGCTGGCACGTAAAAATGCCAAGATCGGTTTAATCTTTTTGGAGATGCAGCGTGCAGCAGAAGATCTGGAGCAGGTGGTTGGATGATCCAACCGGATAATCCAGGTTAATCAGCAGATTTCGGTGGGGAGGTTACCGGCAAACGGCCCTCCCCACTGCCTTTAATGTCCGATTACGATATATTAAGCTAGATGAATACTGTTTATCTAGGATGAGAAGCGACAGGAGGGCAGGATGACAACCAAGTATATCTTTTTCACCGGTGGTGTGGTCAGCTCAGTCGGTAAAGGTGTCACTGCAGCAGCCATCGGCAGACTGCTCAAGGAACGGGGTTTTAATGTAACCGCCCAAAAGTTGGACCCGTACATCAATGTTGACCCAGGCACGATGAGCCCCTACCAGCACGGTGAAGTTTATGTGTTGGATGATGGCGCAGAAACAGACCTGGACCTGGGTCATTATGAGCGCTTCATCGACACCAGCCTGAGTAAAGTGTGCAATTTCACCAGCGGTCAGGTCTATGCAGAGGTGATCGCCAAGGAGACGGCGCGGTGATTACCTGGGTGGCACCATCCAGGTGATTCCGCATATCACCAATGAAATAAAACGCCGGATCTTACTGGTTTCCAAAACCACCGGAGCTGAGATCGTGTTGGTGGAGATTGGCGGCACGGTGGGTGATATTGAATCCCTGCCATTCCTTGAAGCCCTTCGCCAGATGCGTTCTGATATCGGCCGTGAAAACACCATTTACATTCATGTCACCTGGCTGCCCCATATCGGAGCCACCGATGAACTGAAGACCAAACCCACCCAGCACTCGGTGGCAGAACTGCGCTCGATTGGTATTTCCCCAGATGTCATCGTTGCCCGCTCGGATTATCCCGTAGGTGAAGATCTGTGCGATAAAATTGCCCTGTTTTGCGACGTGGAGAAGAAAGCTGTTATTCCAATGGTAACCACACCAGTATTGTATGAAGTACCTTTGATCCTGGAAAAGGCGGGTGTGGGTGATTACCTGCTCAATCGGGTTGGTCTGGATGCCAGGCGCCATCCAGATTGGACTGCCTGGGAAGGTCTGGTGAAAAAGGTCAGCCAACCTCACCCCAAGATCAAGGTCGCCCTGGTGGGGAAGTATGTTGAGCTGCACGACGCATATATGAGCGTGCGGGAAGCGTTGAAGCATGCTGGATTGGAGCTGGATGTAGATGTGGAGATCCTGTGGGTGCATTCAGCTGAGCTGGAAAAAGGTCGGGGTTGGGATGAAGTAAAACAAGCTGATGGCATCCTGGTACCCGGAGGTTTCGGTTCGCGTGGCACTGAAGGTAAGATGCAGGCGGTTCGCTACGCCCGTGAAAACAAGGTGCCATATCTTGGATTATGCCTGGGGATGCAGCTTATGGTGGTCGATTTTGCGCGTATGATCTATAAGACTGAAGAACCCAATTCAACCGAATTTGATCGTGCCACTCCATACCCGGTGATAGACCTGATGCCAGACCAGCGTGGTGTGGTTGATATGGGTGGAACCATGCGCCTGGGTTTATATCCGTGTGAGCTTCAGCCTGGCTCGCTCGCAGCTGAAGCTTATCAGCAAAAAGTCGTACAGGAACGCCACAGGCATCGCTTTGAGCTGAATAATGCCTACCGTGATATCCTGCAGGAGAATGGAATGCGGTTTTCAGGAATATCACCCGATGGAAGGCTGGTTGAGATAGCAGAAATTGAAGACCATCCATTCATGCTGGGGACACAGTTCCACCCCGAGTTCCTGTCGCGACCGAACCGTCCGCATCCATTATTTGTTGCCTTTATACGGGCAGTCAAACAACGGGCTGGGATTTAATCAATTTGTGGATGGAAAAATAACTACGAATGCGGTAAAATAGTGGCTGTTTTCACAATTATATTTTTGACAAGCTGATAAATATTAAATCATAAGAATTGAGGATTAGTATGGATACATTAATTGAATCAGTATTGGGGCGTGAGATCCTGGATTCACGTGGCAATCCAACCGTGGAAGTTGAAGTAGTTTTGTTGGATGGATCGCTGGGTCGTGCTGCGGTGCCATCCGGTGCATCCACCGGGGTGCATGAAGCGCTTGAGCTGCGCGATGGTGATAAGAGGCGTTACCTGGGTAAAGGTGTCAGCCTGGCAGTGGAAAATGTGAATGATGCCATTGCAGAAGAACTGAGCGGCTGGGACGCGACAGAGCAAAAACTGATCGATACGATTTTGCTGGATCTGGATGGCACTCCCAACAAGTCTAAGCTTGGGGCAAATGCCATGTTAGGCACCAGCCTGGCAGTAGCAAAAGCTGCTGCTGTTTCAATGGGTCTTCCGTTGTACAGGTATATCGGAGGAGTATACGCTCACGTGTTGCCTGTTCCGATGATGAACATCCTGAATGGTGGCGCACATACTGCATGGCAATCCACCGATGCACAGGAATTCATGGTCATGCCCCTGGGTGCGCCGAGCTTTGCAGAAGGCCTGCGTTGGAGTGCAGAAATCTACCACGCCTTAAAGGGTGTGCTGAAGGAACGCGGGTACACAGCCCTGGTGGGCGATGAAGGTGGGTATGCCCCTGCATTAAAAGCGAACAGCGAGGCAGTTGAAGTGATACTGATCGCCATCGAAAAAGCTGGCTATAAAGCCGGCGAGCAGGTTGGGATCGCCCTTGATCCGGCAGCCTCTGAGCTGTATGACGAAGAAACCACACCTGTACAACCTGCGTAAGGAAGGCAAAAAATTAACCGGAGAGCAGATGGTGGCTTTCTGGAAATCGTGGGTTGACCAGTACCCGATCGTCTCGATTGAAGATGGATTAGCCCAGGATGATTGGGAAAGCTGGGTACTGATGACCAAGGAGCTGGGTGGTCGCATCCAGATCGTGGGGGATGACCTATTGGTCACCAACCCGACGCGTGTCCGTCGGGCGATCAAGGAGAAAGCTGCCAATGCCCTGCTGGTCAAGCTTAACCAAATTGGAACGCTGACCGAGACGATCGAAGCGGTCGAGACCTGCCATCGGGCTGGATGGCGAGCGGTTACCTCACACCGTTCCGGTGAGACAGAAGATACGACCATTGCCGACCTGGCAGTAGCCCTCAACATGGGTCAGATCAAAACCGGTGCACCAGCCCGTTCTGATCGGGTTGCGAAATATAACCAGCTGCTCCGCATTGAAGAGGAATTAGGTGAAACAGGCAGATACGCAGGCTGGGATGCGTTAAAACGCTAGTGCTGTATTGATAAAGAATATGAAAACGACACACCCTAGGGTGTGTCGTTTATGTTTAACCTTTCTTCGATCGAAAATTCTTCCTCGGAAAAGTTGTCCGTAAGTATATCCAAATCAGGTGGGGGTTCTTCGGTATCATCAACCATGGTCATATCTTCCTTGCGCATCCCCGGTGCGGGTGTCCCACAATAGGGGCACAGGTTCCATGAAAGGTCCATCGGTTTTTGACAGTCATGGCAGGGTTTCTTTAACTTGGTATGGCAGGTTGGACACACCATCCATGGTTCTTTCGTGCGTCGTCCACACCCAGGACAAAGGGGCACTTCTTCGATGGACTGCAGCAAAGCTTCCTCTTCGAGTGAATGTTGGTATTCGTCTTCCAATGTGAGGGGTGGACGTAAGATCAGGTAGACAACGACACCTGGAAGGAACAGCAGCGCAACAATAATGACTGCCAGGATTCGCAGCAATGGATCACGCGCTCTCGAACGAATATCACGGTAGGTCCAGATGATGATACTTAACCATAATGCGACCAGGAATGCAGCTCCCCAGGCAGCAGCTCCCATGATAAGATTGCTTAAAGTCTGTGGATCAAGATTCATATTGCACTCCAGGATATGATTATAGCATTGAGCATAAAAATCCATCATCGGTTTTCCATCTAAAATAAAAGGAGTAGGCTGATATGAGCCGTTCAGACCCGAATATCTACACGATCAAGGATATGCGCGAGGAAGAACGCCCCCGGGAGCGCCTGGCAAAACTTGGACCTCAATCCTTGACCACTGCTGAACTGCTGGCAATCCTGCTCAGGGTGGGTGTGGTGGGTGAGTCGGCAGTCCAGGTGGGACAAAGATTACTGCAGACCTTTGGGGGTATCTCTGGCATTCACCGGGCATCGATCGATGAATTAAGCAACCAGAAAGGCATCAAGCTTGCCAAAGCAGCTCAGATTAAAGCAGCCATCGAGCTTGGACGGCGTCTGGTATTAGAGTCACCGGAAGAACGGCCCTCGATCCACAGCCCGGCAGAGGCAGCCGAGCTGGTTCAATACGAGATGAGTGCTTTGGAGCAGGAAGAGTTGCGGGTGCTGTTACTGGATACCCGCAACCGGGTGCAGCATATCGAGACGGTCTACCGTGGCTCGGTGAATTCATCGCAGGTGCGTGTGGCTGAGATCTTTAAAACTGCCATTCGGCGTAATGCTCCCAACATCATCGTCATCCACAACCATCCTTCGGGTGATCCGACTCCAAGCCCGGATGATGTTGCCATTACCCGGGCCATCATGCAGGCGGGGAGCTGCTGGATGTTAAGCTACTGGACCACATTATCGTGGGAAGTGGAAGATTTGTCTCATTAAAAGAACGTGGGCTGGGTTTTACGTAGGAATGAAGCATCGATCAAGCAGTATTTCTTACCTTGAAAATCCTTGAACTCCCCCGTGTAAGGTTGCCATTCAAAACAAACATCATCCACACTCGCCATGGGTGGTCCTTCGCGTAGTGCTTGTCAATAGAGTCTCAAGATTTGGATAGGATCCTTCAGCAGTTACTTCGACCGAGCCATTCCACCTGTTACGCACCCATCCACGTCAGATCAAGGCTGCTCTGCTATCTCAATTACAAAGTACCGAAAACTTACCCCCTGGACCCGTCCAATCACGGTAGCATGTAAACATTTATTTCTCTTCATCCATGCGGATTCCTCTGCAGATAAATACTTCATAATACATTCTATGCCCCAATAATGCCAATAATGGGGTTAAAGTGAGTGGGCTGAGCAAGGTGGTGACCAGGACAGCTGTCGTAACAAAGGTAGGTTCGGCATCAAATTCTATCGCCAGGATGGTGGTGAGAACCGCAACCGGCATGCCAGCCTCCAAAACCACCGCTTGTTGTGCCGGTCCGGTAATTCCAAACAGCCTGGTCAACCCATAGGCAAGCGCTGGAGCGACCAATAAGCGCATGCTGCTGGTAAGGATCAAGGGTCTGACATGACCAGTCAAGCGAATATTCACCAGCTGCATCCCAAGCAGGACCAGCATGCACGGTATAGCAGCATTGCTTAGTAATGTAACCGTGCGATCCAACCCGGATGGTAATTTCCAGCCGAATTGGAGAAACAGGATTCCAAGGGACAGGGCATAAATGGCAGGAAATTTTACCAATCCTTTGATGGCATTAATCACACCAGTAGAACCAGACGAGGCAATCACGATGCCAACGGTATTGGTTAACAAAGCACTGATGACAAAGAAAACACTCGCAAAGGCAAGTGCCTGCTCACCAAAAGCAAAACTGGTCAGTGGCAAACCGTAATTACCCGCGTTCATGAACATGGCAGTGATAATTACAGCTGCCATCATTTTCCGATCAAATCGTAATATACCGCTAATCAACCAGGTCAGTAATCCAATACAGACCATCAATATGATGGCAAATAGCAGAGTACGCAGGATGTCCTGGTTGCTAAGCTGGCTGTTCGTGATCAAATTAAACACCAGGACGGGGCTGAAAACGTAAAAAACGACCTGCGAGAGAGGTCGTGGGATTGATCCCCAACCATTTTGCCAGGGCAAAGCCGATCGCGGCTGCCAGCAAAATGGGAAAAAGATTGTTAAAAAATAATGTAAATAACTCGCTCAATCCAGGTCTTCCTCAGAGATGAGATCATCGTCGTTATCAGCATAGTCATCCTCTGAAGATTCGTCTCCATCCTCGGATATATCCAGGATTGCCAGGTCCTGCATTTCTTCGGTAAAATCCAGGTTGTCGAGGGCTTTTTCGATTTGGTCAGCTTCCTCATCATCCTCAGTCGTCTCGAGCGAGCGTTCCAGGGCTTTCCTTACTCCTTTGTCCGCCAACCTGGGAGAGAGACCAGATGGCCGCCATGCGGACGTCAAAATCTGTGTCTTCCAGCAATTCCACCAGGTCAGGCCTGGATGCCTTAATTTCGAGCTCGCCTGCAGCACCAGCAGCTTCTGCACGCACACCAGGATGCGGATGTGTCAGCATTTTCAATACTCTTGGATACCAGCGTGAATTGGCTGAGCGTCCCATCGCAAACAAGGAAGAGATCACCCAATCCATATCTTCGGAGGTATAGGCTTTTTCAATCAGCCCTGGAACTTCCTTGCGCGATGAGAACCCCATTGATTCCAATGCCCTGCGTTGGACCAGGACAGGTTCCTGGTTCGATAACAGGCTCAGCAGGCACTCTTCAACCCGCTTTAATTTCGCTGGAGAGATATCTTCAACTTCGCCCATGTAGATGTATATTCCCAGGGCTGCAGCAGCTTCAGCTCGTACATCGGTATCGAGGTCACTTTCAGCGATTGCTTGGAAGGCAGGCAAAAGATCAACCATCTCGTACTCACGCAGGATGCGGATCGCACGTAGACGCACATCTGGGTTCATATCCTTCAAAGCGATACGACCAACTTCTTCAAAACAGAGCAGGTCGTCAGCCAGGTGGATTTCTTCCAAATCCTCAAGCAAGGCTTCACGACGGCGCAGCGACACTTTTGGCCAGGTCTCGCAGAGCAAGTGCTGCGTCTTCCGGGTTGAGGTCAGATAACCGGTTCAGGTAGCGTGGGTGAAAGGGTATGCTTTCGTCTAATAATGCATCGATCAATTTCGCAAAGGGGATCGGCTTGGGAACAGATGATTTCTGGGGCGGTCATGGGGTTGGCAATGAAATCGGGTGGATGATATCCTGTAAATTAATGAAGATCATTAATCCGATCAGAAGTGCAAAGCTGACAAAATTCACCACCATTTCATACTTCTGTGGGATGCGGCGGTGAAAGAAAAGCTCGGGTAAGACGAACAAGATCCTGCCGCCATCCAAAGCAGGGATGGGAAGCAGGTTCATTAATCCAAGCGATATGCTGATACCGGCGATAAATAGCATGATATTTGCGATTTTTGGAACATCCGGTGTGCTGGCACTGACCCGTACTGAAGAGTATAAATCATACATCCCTTTGAGGCCCACCAATCGCCCTGTGTTTGGATCAGCTGTGCCCTGGATCATCTTACCAAGCATTGCGAATAACTCCTTGCAGTATTCATACAGGGAGGTGAAACTTTCTGGTATCACTGCCCCAATTGTGAACGGTTTCGTTGGATAATTCATCACGATGCCCACAGCACCAGTATCGCCTGGATTTAGGAGAGGAGTTACGCTGCCGTCTTGCATAACACCATCCCGTTCATAGGTGATATCGATTGGTTTACCCAGGTTGGCATAAATGATCGCCTTGAAATCTTCCATTGAATCGAAATTCTTTGCCGTCAATGGTAACCAGGACATCCCCAGCCACTAAACCAGCTAGAGCTGCTGGAGAATCTGGTACGATATCCAAAAGCTGTACACGATTACGATCTGGCAGGAAGCCAAGAATGGCATAAATCATTGCAAACAGGACTACAGCCGTCAGCAGGTTCATGGTGGGACCAGCCAGGAAGACTGCGATGCGCTTCCAGGGTTTATGAGATGCGAAGCTGCCGGCTAATATCTCGCCATCTGGACCTATGGCATTTTCCCCTTTTGGTCGGACAAAGCCACCTAACGGCAGCCAGTTAAGCGTGAATTTGGTTCCGCCGCGCTCAAAAAGGGTCAATGCCCGAGGTGGGATTCCGAATCCAAACTCCTCGACCTCGATTTTTAAGAGCTTGCAAACAATAAAATGTCCAAATTCATGGATAAAAATCAACGCCCCTAAGGCGAAAATAAATTCAATGATTAGTCTGTACATTCATTCTATTCCTTTACTCATCATCAGTCTGAATAACTGGATCTAAATTATATTTAACCAATAAATTATATCCCTTCCTGGAATAAGAAACCAGTTGGAATCAATTGCAGTCGATGGATTCTAACAGAACTCTAAGGCTGGCAAGCTTAAATTGATTTTAAATGACTGGAATTATGCTGAAAACGGGCTGTTTTCGAGGTGCGCTGGACCACCGGGATGGGCAAATGTAAATTTTATGTACGCCTGGCAGTGAGCTCTAATTCAGATGCAATTTCTTGGAATGCATCCGCGGAGCAAACCACGTGCACGTTCGGACCCGCATCGATGGTGTAACACACAGGCAGGCCGGTTTTACGCCAGGATTGGACAGCCTGCATGATCGCCAATGTGGCAGGATCCCAATACATCAGGGGAGGAGTGGAAGCTATGCATGACGGCATGCATCAAATTGCTGTCCAGCTCAACCACTTCAGCCAATGCCTCAAAGTCGCGTTGGAGGATGGCTTTCCGGCACTGCTCGAGACGATTAGGAGCATCGCTGAGCCGAGCGGGCTTGCAGAGAGCTGGTTCCAGCCAGCAGATGACCTGCGCTCGAGCTGACCGGTTTTTCTTCCTGGCTTACCACCGCGATGCAGTCCACAATATCCCAGTGCCCGTCAGGTGCAATCGAATACGCATAGCTATCCTGGTCGCTGCTGCCCGCCTGCCATTCGACGAACCCGGGCGGGATGGAGCGGCAGGCAGAGCCTGAGCCGGTGCGTGCCAGGCGGGA
Organism: uncultured Chloroflexia bacterium; assembly: GCA_963736805.1. Lineage (GTDB taxonomy): Bacteria > Chloroflexota > Anaerolineae > Anaerolineales > UBA4823 > FEB-25. Next base: position 35,156 of record CAVTQM010000056.1, on the reverse strand, counting down.
TAAGGCGCGCTCATCCAGGTCCAATCCTGCTGCCCGCGAAGCAGCCAGGCTGAGCGCAGCAAAACCAGATGCAGACGAGGCAATCCCAGTACCTGCCGGGAAGTTGTTGTAGCTTTCCACGGTCGCAAAGATGGAGTCATCCCAGCCATCTGGCGCACACGCTCCAGGAAATCACTCACCCGGGTGAGACCATAACCTTCTACAAGCCTGCCGTTCAAGCTGAATTGGTCGCCCTCAAAATCTGGATCGAACCTTACCTGGGTGCGGGTGTATAGCTCCTGCAGGTTCATCGAGATCGACCCGTTGGCAGGGATGTGCAGGGATGGGTCAACATCCCCCCAATACTTGATAAAGGCGATATTGGGATGTGCGACGGAGGAAGCCGTTAAATTATCCATCTTGGTTATGTACTTTTCGACTTATATTTAGTTTACCACGAACATTGTTCACCACATTGAACAGGTTTGAAAAAAACTTGACTAATCACACAATTAGTGTTATAATAACAGTAATGCTGTTACGATGAAGTATCATTGAAATGTAGAAAGGAAGGTTGCTGCTCGATCATGATTCAGAATGAGTATCTGATCCAGGAATTAGCAGAAAAAGCCGGGGTAAGCCTGCGAACCATTCGTTATTATCAGCAAGAAGGGCTGCTCCCCAAACCAATTAATCGTGGGAAGTATGCCTATTACAATCAAGAGCATCTTGAGCGATTATTGCTGATCCAGGAGCTGAAAAAGAACTATCTACCGCTCAAAGAAATCCGTGAACAAATCAACTCGCTAACCCCTCAACAGGTGCAATCCGTCCTTGAAAGCCACAATGTTGAAAATGCGAACAAGCCAAACTTTGAAGCTGCAATCAAGAACAAAACCCTCCAGCCTGGCTCAACGGAAGCTCTGGATTACATCTCGAGGTTGCTCAATAAACAATCAGAATTCCATAACCAGGAAACCAGAAAATCCAGTGCACAGCCTCCCATGCCGATCTAAAAAGCAAACTATGTGGCAGGTACCCCATCAGAAAGCTGGCAGCGCATCGTGATTGCCCCAGGAATAGAGATCCATTTTCATGAGCCGCTCACCCCCAACGATCAAAAGCGTCTGGAGGAGTTAATGAATTAGCCAGAAAAATATTCTTATAAATAATGAAAGGGAGGTTACCTTGAATAATAAGAAATTGTCAGTAAAACTGAACTTTGACCAGCTATTGACTGCATGGGAAGAAAAGTCAGAACGCTTTCTGGAGGTGGCAGTTCAAGCATCCAAAGCTGATGAATTGTACCAACGACCTTCATTAAACCTGGCACTGGTTATCGACCGGTCTGGGTCGATGGCAGGTGAAAAGCTTGAATATGTCAAGAAGGCTTCCAGCCATGTTGTAAATCTCTTGAACGAAAAAGATCGGGTTGCTCTGGTCGATTATGATGAGCAGGTTCGGACTGAATTTCCCAGCACGCTGCTTGATGCAGAGAGCAAGCCAGTACTTCAACAAAGGATTGCTAGTATTCATTCCGGCGGAATGACTAACTTATGCGATGGTTGGTTAACTGGCTGTCAGCAAATAGCCGTGGTTGGTGACCCAGCGTTGTTCACCCATGCCTTGCTACTCACCGATGGGTTGGCTAATGTGGGTATTACCGACCATACAGAGATAGCTACACATGCCAGGGAACTTGCCCGAAGAGGGGTATCAACCTCCACCTTTGGGGTCGGCCGTGATTATGATCAAAACTTGCTGGAGGAGATGGCGAACCAGGGAGAAGGTCTGTTCCGCTTCATAGAAGGTCCTGGCGATATCCCTGAGATATTCAAGGGTGTTTTCAAGGAAATATTATCGATCATGGCACATGAGGTTGAAGTAACCCTATCCTATCCGAAAGAAGTACAGGTTTCCCTATTAGGTGATTGGCGCTTTGAGTGCCCAGACAAGGGCAGGCTACGTGTTTACCTAGGATCATTATCTGCTGGCAGAAGTCGTGAACTGTATATAAAACTAACCATCCCGCCTGGTAAGGAAAATACCGAAATTCCGCTAAAAATCAACTTTAAGGCAAAGGATGAGAATGGTAGCTTGATTGAGTTGGAATCTGTCAGCATCGGTTCGCCAGGTCAACAAGGCTGAATCAGACACCGCTCAAAAGGATGTCGCCTTGATGGAACGATTTGCATATGCAGAAGTGGGAGACCGAGCCACCAATGCCCTCAAACTGGAGAAGGAAGGTAAGCGCCAGGAAGCAGTGTGGCTACTTAATAGATCCTGCTGAACTCACCATAAGCTCATCAATAATGAAACTCATTCACATTATCGATCTATGTCTCATCGAATGGAACAAGGTATGGATGAGCTAGACCGTAAGCGCTCTCACAACGATGCCTATATGCAGAAAAAATACATGTCTGAGCGATATCCTTTCAGGCTAATTCCAAACGCTAGAGGTCTGCTGGCCTTTAACTACCAGGGTGAGGCGGCATTCTTGGATACTGGTTCGCAGATCAGTTTTGGAAGGGAAAACCATTGGGATTTCTTGGGCCGGCAACTTACCTTACCACCAACTTTCAAGAAAATCTCTCCCGACAGCCTGAGCCAATATATCGGTATTAAGATTGATCTTATAGTGGGTATGGATGTTCTCAAAGATCTTTATTTCCAGATAAACACCCGGGAAATGGTGATCACATTCAGTGAATATAAATTTCGGTCAACCCCATTTTCACTTCGTCTTGAGACAATTGAGGATGTACCAGGCACTGAAATCTTTATGAACAAGAAAATGTATAAAGTATATGTGGATAGCGGAGCAAAGATAAATTATTTGCGTAAAGAGGCATTGGCTGGTTTAGAGCCAGGTGAAACCCAAATGGAGTTCCACCCGATGATGGGTGAATTTGGAACAAAAGTTTACCAGGTTCCAGTCGACCTTTTTGGAGAAACGCACATGATGCGTTGCGGAGTTGCCTCCACCGCTTGAAACAATTCTATCTGATGCGGGAGTTGAAGGAATTCTAGGAATAGAGCTGTTCGACAAATATGTTGTTTCCTTTGAAAGGGGAACCCAAAGGTTATATCTCGAACGCTATGAGGTGTAATCACCCGAGAAGGTGATGAAGACAATTAGTAATTTCGCGTGACAATAACGGCGTGCTCCGATACCAATAGGAACACGCCGTTATATTTTTATGCCTCCCTTTCTACCCGCCTCTCAAACATCCGGTCTTCCAAACGCAGGTAGCCCCGGATAACCTGGCTGGCGGCCATGCGGATGGGTTCGGGAGGCCAGGGGATCATGTGCCGATTGACGAACCATACCTCCGTCAGGTCAGTTTTACGCTCCAATGCCAGGTCTGCCAGGGTGCGCCCGTTGAGATGCGTCATCGAAACACCATGCCCCACGCAGCCCAGGCTGTACAAAGCTCGTTGATCGCCAAGATAGCCAATGGCAGGCACCATTTGGAGGGTGACAGATACCGGACCACCCCAACGATGGGTGATCTGGATGCCTTTTAGATGGGGGAACAACCACAGGATATCCCGTTCGAGCCTGGCAAATGTATCCGGTTCATATCACGGTCCATATCCCTGCCATACGCCAGGCTGACGTCACTGCCACCGATGGTCAGGCGGTTGTCGATGGTCAGGCGGAAGTAATGCACCAGGTTGCGCGCATCTTCCACACCCTGGCGATTCTTCCATCCGATCTCATCCAATTGAGCCTGGCTGAGTGGCTCAGTCACCACCATGTGGGTGAAAGCGGGTACCTGTTTGCGTTTAAGCTGGGGGAACAAATGGGAGTAGGCGTTGGTGGCGAAGATGACCTTTTTGGCAGTCACTTTACCCTGGGGAGTGGTCAGTACAAAATCAGCTTCACGCTGGATCTCTAAAACAGGCGTCTCTTCGTACACCCGCGCTCCAAATTGAATGGCCAGGCGTTTTAATTCACGAACGTGTTTGGCCGGATTCAGCAAACCAGACCTTGGTTCCCACCAACCCCCCAAAAAATGAGGCGAATTGACTTCTTTTTTAATTTCATCAGCTTCGATCCAGGTGATCCCGCTGATTCCCATGCTGGTTAATATCTCCAGATCATGCTGGATGCGTTTAACATAACCCGGCGTAGTCGCTGCCCGCAGGAAACCCGGGAACCAGTAGTCCGATTGCAGATGGTGTTCCCTGATCAGCTCATCCACGTAATCGACGGACCGTTCCATGTAGCGGTGTGCCTCCACGGTGCGCTGTTGATCGAATAAGGCTTTGGTCACCGCCGGTTCAAGACCAAACAGTGTCATCGAAAAACCGCCATTACGCCCGCTGGCACCGAATCCCACCACTTCCGCTTCAAGCACAGCCACAGACAGCCCTGGCTCATCTTTATTCAGGTTATATGCCGTAGATAAGCCAGTGAAACCCCCACCGATGATGGCGATATCCACTTTCAAATCCCCCTTTAATGGCTGGATTGGGAATATACTCACCATAAGTGGCTAACCAAAATGATTTATCATCATAATTTTTCATATCGTTCCTCCTCAGTCTTTATTATTATTGCACAGTATTGGGCTGATGGATATTAATATTTTCACGAATTGTTCAAATTATTGCGCCATGTTTTTATCAAAGTGAACAGGTTTCCAGGATTGTAGATATTTCCAGTTCTCAGTATTGACTTTTACGATACCTGGTATAACATTTAAGCTATTGGAATTGTCTGGTGAGGAGGAAAACGAGATGAACACATTGCTGTTTAACCCCAGGAAGCATAACCGTTTTTATCCGGATGAACGCTCCAGGCAAGTGATGTTAACCACGATCCAGTTTTTTGAGAGCAAGGGGAAAGCTAAGCTAAAAGCCGACGATCGGGAATGCTTGTGGTATTCAGATTTTCTTGACTTCCAGAAAAGAGAGAAAATATTTGCCACTTTATTGACCCCTGCGGGATATGGTGGCGCGGATTACCGCTGGGATACCTGGCGCAATTGTGAGTTCAACGAAATCCTGGCATTTTACGGGCTGGGATACTGGTACACCTGGCAGGTGTCGATCCTGGGACTGGGACCGATCTGGCAGAGCGAGAATGAAGCCTTGAAGCGAAAAGCTGCCCGGTTCCTGGAAGATGGCGAGGTCTTCGCCTTTGGTTTATCCGAGCGCCAGCATGGTGCGGATATTTATTCAACCGAAATGAGCCTGGCCTCCCAACCGGATGGGACTTACCTAGCCAATGGGGAAAAGTATTACATTGGAAATGGAAACATCGCCCCGATGGTGTCCACGTTTGGGAAGCTCGTGCCTGCTGGTGAATATGTATTCTTCGCGGCTGATTATCGTCAAAAAGGCTATGACCTGATCCGCAACGTGACTCACAGCCAATCGTACGTGGCAAACTTTGCGCTGAAGGATTACCCGGTCACGCAAGCCGAAATCCTTTCCAAAGGCCAGGCTGCCTGGGATGCCGCCCTCAACACGGTCAATATTGGCAAGTACAACCTGGGCTGGGGGTCGATTGGAATATGCACGCATGCTTTTTATGAAGCCATCCGGCATGCCGCATACCGCAGGTTGTATGGCATGGCTGTGACGGATTTCCCGCACGTCAAAATGATGTTCACCGAAGCCTATGCCCGCCTGGTGGCGATGAAGTTATTCACCTTAAGGGCAGCAGATTACATGCGCGCAGCCTCACCAGATGACCGGCGCTACCTGCTTTACAACCCGGTGGTGAAGATGAAAGTGACCACCCAGGGCGAGCAGGTGATCAATTTGCTTTGGGATGTGATTGCCGCCAAAGGTTTCGAAAAGGACATGTATTTTGAGATGGCTGCCAGGGATATCCGCGCCCTGCCCAAGCTGGAAGGTACCGTCCACGTCAACATCGCCCTGATCGTGAAATTCATGGCGAACTATTTCTTTTTCCCCAGGGATTACCCTGAGCTGATCCGCCAGGATGCAGCCAGGAACGATGATTTCCTTTTCCACCAGGGTCCAGCCAAAGGGCTCAGTAAAATTCAATTCCATGATTACTCCAGGATATTTTCCTGCCATGACCTTCCGAATGTCAGGATCTTTTCTGAACAGGTGAGTTTATTCAAAGCCATGCTTGCCCAGGCAACCCCCAGCCAGGAGCAAATCAACGACACAGATTTTATCTTAACCCTGGGTGATGCCTTCACCCAGGTGGTGTACGCTCAACTGATCCTTGAGAATGCAGATATTTATGATATCGGAGAAGATCTGCTGGACCAGATTTTCGATTTTATGGTACGCGATTTATCTGGATTTTCATTAAAACTTTACAGCCAGCCGAGCACAACCGCTGAGCAAATGGAATATTGTCTGAAAATGATCAAACGACCGGCGTTGGATGCGGAGAAGTTCAACCGCCTCTGGACAGACCAGGTATATCCACTGAAGGATGCGTATGAAATGACGCCTTGAGTTAAACGTGGGGGTGATTTGCCAGTAAAATCCGGGCTTGTTCGATAATGCTGGCTAGTAGCGTGCCTTCTGTTGAATCCGCTCCACCCAGGTCATCAATCGACAGCGGAACGGAAAAACTGACCATGGGTGTGGATTTCGGCATTTTCCCGGTGATCAGCTGTGTTGCGATTTGGAAGATCTCCGCCACTTTTTGACGCTGTTCGTACTTTTTCCACAGCTTGATCAACGGATTCTTGAACCATTTTTTCGAAAGCACTCCACTGGCGATGGTAACAACAGAAGTTGTCTGCGGTACTTTCTTCAGGAACAACTCCAGGCTGGGAGACCAGCCTGATAGGCTCTGCTCCGCGCCAGGTGATACAGTCGGATCAGGTTCCACGTTGCCACGTGGGAAGATCACCAATACCCCGCCGCTTTTTAGTTGGTCGATGGAGGCTCTAACCGTTGATAACCTGGCGGGGATATCGTACGGCACGGGTATGATATGGCTGGCAATGTTGGGCAGCCTTTGAATCAGCTGGATGTCAGAACCAAGGATCTTGATGTCATCACGGTGGATACAGGCTCCCAGGATGATGACATCATAAGCCGCTGGGTGGTTGCACATGACTAAGGCCGGACCATGTTCCGGGATATTTTCCACCCCGCGTAGGTCCACATCGTTAACAAAATAACTCATAAATTGGATCATCGCCTGGTTGAGGCCTATTTGGGCGATATTCCGGTCCAGTTCCACCAGCATGTTGGACATCCTGGCTACTGGTTTGGAGAGTATAAAAAATAATATCCTTGAAAACCAATTGGGGCGCTTCATCCCCATCACGTTCAACAGCTGGTTGAAGAGGATTTCCGTGATGACAGTCGCGTCTGGTGTTGGGGTGATGTTGGGGTTGGTGGTCATATACCATTGATGTCGAGGAATAGCTTTCCTAATTCTACTATGAAAAGGTTGGTTCTACTTGTTCCATCGAACCAGGCATTGGTCGTTTCCATCAATGCCTGTTAGAATTGCCTCATTATCCAGGAACAGATATTCCGGAGTGGAGAATTTGATTGCCAGTATTTAAGATTCAAAAGTCCTTACAATCTTTGCGTTGTTTTTTCAATGACCGAGAATACTACGCGCGGTTAATCAAAATTGGCGTACCCATTACGTTGCAACAATTGATCATGTCCTCCCTGAACATGGTGGGTGTGATCATGATCGGTCAATTGGGTGATTCTGCAGTGGCATCCGTTGGGTTGGCAAACCAGATATTCTTCCTGTTAACCCTGATCCTGTTCGGCATCACCAGCGGTTCTGCCATGTTCACTGCCCAGCTTTGGGGTGTTAGAGATATCCATAACATCCGCAAAGTGCTTGGCTTGGCCCTCACGCTGGGTTTACTCGTTGCAACATTCTTCCTGATTATTGCCGAGTTTTTCCCTGCTGCTGCTTTAGGTGTTTATTCAACCGATCCCGCTGTAATTACCCTGGGAAGTGAATATTTACGCATCATCGGTTTTTCATTTATTTTCTATGCCATCACGTTTTGTTATTCCTCGGTGCTCCGTAGTACGGGTGATGTACAAACGCCGCTTATCGTTACAATCACTGCACTTACCCTGAATACCTTTCTTTCATATACCTTGATTTTTGGGAAACTTGGCTTTCCTGCCATGGGTGTGCAGGGGGCGGCAGTCGCAGTCTTAGCATCGCGTTCTTTGGAATGCATCCTGCTACTTTTTCTCATCTATCGGAAAAAATCTCCTGCGGCGGGAAGGATTAGAGAGCTGTTTGGTTACGATCGTATTTTTGCCAGACGGGTATTAAAGCCAGTCCTGCCGGTGGTGGCAAATGAGATCCTCTGGTCGACAGGTATCACAGCTTATTACATTGTGTATGCCCGCATCGGAACGGATGCGATTGCTGCTATGAATATTGCTGGATCGATTGAACAAATGGCATTTGTTATTTTCCAGGGTATCGGACATGCCTGTGCCATCCTGGTCGGTAATCGGATTGGGGCAGGCGATGAAAAGCAAGCTTTCCGTTACGCAGCCCGTTCCGAAAGCCTGGGGATCCTGAGTGGCATATTGATTGGATCCATCATCCTGGCAAGTAGGGACCTGCTCCTTTCTTTATATAACGTCTCTCCGACGGTTATAGAATATACCTACTGGGTGTTGACGATCATGAGTCTGTCATTTTGGCTCAGAGGCGCTAATATGATCCTCTACATCGGTGTCATCCGCAGTGGGGGAGACACCCGCTTCGGTTTCCTGATGGATGGGGTGGTCATCTGGGTGGTGGGAGTACCATTGGCGTTTATGGGTGCGTTTATTTTTCACCTGCCGGTTTATTGGGTATACCTTCTTGTGATGTTAGAGGAGCTCGTTAAATGGTTGTTTGGTCTGTATCGTTTCTTTTCCCGTAAATGGATCCATAACCTGGCACAAACCGTTGGAGATTGACCTGCACCCTGTTCAAAAAGCCTGCTCTCTGATAAGATAGTCTTCCACTGAAACCGACCTCGACCTCACTGGTCGGGGTTTTTGTATGCTTATAGGAAGAAAAACGTGATTACAGAAAGAAAAGATTTACGCAATATTGCCATTATCGCCCATGTTGACCACGGCAAAACGACCCTGGTGGATGGCTTGCTCAAGCAGGCATTTGTTTTTCGAGTCAACCAGCAGGTGGTAGAGCGGGTGATGGATTCGAATGACCTCGAACGTGAACGGGGCATCACCATCCTGGCAAAAAATACTGCCATCGAGATTTGGGATGAGCAAATTCAGGGAATGGTGAAGATCAATATCGTGGATACACCCGGGCACGCTGATTTTGGCGGTGAGGTAGAGCGGGTGATGAACATGGTCGATGGTGTCCTACTACTCGTGGACGCTGCAGAAGGACCCATGCCCCAAACCCGCTTCGTGCTCAAAAAAGCCCTCGAGATGGGGCACCGGGCAATCGTGGTGATCAATAAAGTAGACCGGAAAGACGCTGAACCTGAACGGGTGCTCAACCAGACCTTTGACTTATTCATCGAGCTGGGTGCGACCGATGAGCAGGCGGAATTCCCCATTATTTATGCCAATGCCATCACAGCCCAAGCTGGTTTAACCCCTGAGCTTGGTCCCGATTTACAGCCTCTGTTTCAAGCCATCCTGCGCCATATTCCGGTCCCTCACGTAGACCTGGAAGCACCCTTGCAAATGCTGGTTACCACATTGGGGTATGATGATTACCGGGGCGTGACTGCCGTCGGGCGGATTTTTGCTGGTCAGATATGTGTAGGTCAATCCCTTGCACGCCTCACAGTGACAGGCCAGGTGCTCCCGGAACGGGCACGCTATTTATACGTTCATCAGGGCTTAAAACGCGTTGAAGTGGAATCCGCCCAGGCAGGAGAGATCGTAGCCCTGGCAGGATTGGAAGGGATTGGCATCGGTGAAACACTGGCAGACCCAGAAAACCCGGTTTCTCTTCCCCCCATCAAGGTTGAAGAACCAACCGTACGCATGACTTTTGGTGTGAACACCTCCCCATTATCTGGGCGCGAGAGCCGCTGGAATACCTCCCGCAGGTTACGTGAACGCCTTTTCGATGAGCTGCGTTCGAATGTTGCCCTGCGGGTGGCAGAAACGGATTACCCGGATTCTTTCCTGGTCTCAGGGCGTGGTGAGCTTCACCTGGCAATATTGATTGAAACCATGCGCAGGGAGGGATATGAATTCCAGGTTTCTCGACCGGAAGTCATCCTGCGCGAGGGCGATGCTGGCGAGATTTTGGAGCCATTCGAAGAAGTGTACATCGAAACCAGCCAGGAGACGACTGGTGTGGTGGTGGAGATGCTCGGATCCCGCCGGGGTCAGATGTTGGATATGCAAGATACCCAGGACAGCAGTGTACGCTTAAAATATCTGGTTCCGACGCGTGGATTGTTAGGTTTCAGGTACCAATTCCTGACTGCCACCCGTGGGGCGGGGACAATGCACACCATTTTTTATGACTACCTGCCTTTGGCGGGTGCCATGGAGGGACGCGATTTTGGGTCGCTCGTATCTTGGGAGAACGGCGTCACCACCACCTATGGCTTGAAAAATGCAGAAGATCGCGGGGCTTTGTTTTATGGCCCAGGTGTGGAGGTATATGAGGGCATGGTAGTAGGTGAGCACCAACGTCCCGGCGACCTGACCATCAATGTGTGCAAGAAAAAACACATGACCAATGTGCGGGCAGCCCGGGGTGATATGGAGATCCGCCTGACCCCTCCTCGCCAGATGAGCCTGGATGAAGCCATCGAGTATCTCTCGGATGATGAGCTGCTTGAAGTGACTCCCCAAAATTACCGCATCCGCAAGCGCATCCTCGAAACCGAGGAGCGTGGCAAGCAAACCAAGCTGGCCAAGCTCGAGAAAATTGCTTAAAACGCCCCTTTCCCCCATATTTTGACTTGCCTTGTTCTGTTATAGTTTCGTAATTACTCACCCATCTGTAATCGCCCAGAAAGCATGGATTGGTAGGGGCGGGTCTCCAATTCTGAGGAGATGCAGGCAGACAGATCAATAGTTACAGCGGGTTGGTTGCGGAGATGACGATGACCCGCCCCTACAGAAGGACGACGACTATTTCGGGTGTGACACATAATGTATCCCGCACATCCTTCAGCACGTCTACCAACAAGGGGCTTAAGCCCCTTGTTGGAGAGTGGGGAGAGTAGGTGAGTAATTACATAGTTTCGTAATTACTCACTGATCGATTTTGCTAGGTCACCAGTGGCTATTTTAGAAGGAGGTTGTGTGAGTAGTTACGAAGTTTCAATAGGTAAACTCGGTAACGTTTATACAGCCTGGCACCAGCCCTCTTCGCTAATGTGGGAGTGTATGGGTTATCCTCCGAAGTCAATGACAGGCCGATCCCTGCCCTCAACCAGGATCCCATACCCATCTTCATAGTCCAGGTTGAAGGGACCATAAAGTGTGTTGAGTTCATGGGTGATTGCCCATTTACACGCATGCTCAAACAGCGCTTCAGCCACTTTTTCATCCTGAACGCATTCAAAAAAACCGATCATGCAGTCTTTCAATCCCCGCCTCGCGTTGGTTTCCCGATCGTCGGCACAGCAGATTGTTCCCACAGGTCGTCCATCCCTGGCAGGCGATGAAAAAATCTGCCTTCCCACGTTTAAAAAATACACCACTCGCAGGATCAATGAACTTGAGTCGCTCCTTGACCAACGGTGGCACCCAAAGTGGATCATTTTTGTAGATTTGCCAGGGGAAGGTCACAAAACGGCGGCGATGGGATAGCGTCTTCAACCGGCGTGACCTCGATATCGCTCATGGGTTATCCTCTGGGGTGCCAGAGCGCTTTTTTTCAAGTTCTTGGGCAATTTGGGTGTATTTCTCTCTGCCCAGCGGATAGAAGATTGCAAAAAGGATGCCCATGCTGATCATCACCGCTGGGATTGGACCGGTCACAATGCGGATGCCCAGCTCAGCACTGGGGGGTTGGGTGGCACTGTTGGGAATATATCCGGTTGTGTCCAGCACCAGCAACGCCAGTGGGATCGCAAACGATGAGGCTACTTTTTGCGAGAGTGAGATCAGGCTGTAAAACATGCCCTCATGTCTGACCCCGGTTTTCATTTCATCATATTCGATGGCATCCGGGATGATCGCCCATGGCATCACGTGCGCTGCGGAAATGCCAATTCCTGCCAGAACGCATAAAAACAGGATCCAGCTCAAGGGAGTGGCTGGGTTCAGGGTTATCATCACTAACAGAACCGCGGCTAAAAATGCCATCCCGGCAATATATGCCAACCGTTTATTCAACCGGCGTGATATGAATGTCCACAAGGGTAAGGCACACATACCAATCACGAAAATGGTAGCCATGATCAATTCACTCTGAGATTCACGATCGACCACATACTTGATGAAGAAAAGCAGGATGGTTTGCAGGATATCCACCGCCAGCCAGGTGAAAAGATAAATACCCGCGCTAAAAAGGAATGGTCGGTTTTGAAAAGAAGCTCGAAGGGATTCCTTCAATCCAGGCTGCTTTTGATGCATGAATTCCGGACGCTCACGCGTACCCAAAAAAACCAAAAACATCGGTATTGCAGAGACGATGGCAAACACTATCCCCATTAAGAAGACGTCAGGTGCGTTCTCAGGAGAAAAACTGCCAATGATCATTAATGGGATCGTGAATGCCACCAGGCTGCCAACAATTGAGAAAAATGCCCTGACTGAAGTGATCGAGGTGCGCTCATCATAATCCGAGGTAAGCTCGGGGGTGAGGGCAAAATACGGCATATAGATGAGCGTGGCTGCTGCATCATACAATACATAAATGATGGCATAATAAATCGCCAGGGAAATATCCCCTTGTAGGGGTGGTTTCCACCACATTAAGACAAATACAATTGCATATGGGATCGGTCCGAACAGCAAGTAAGGACGTCTTCTACCCCAACGGGTACGGGTGCGGTCGGAGATATAGCCGAACAGGGGATCATTGATATAATCCCAGGTTCTTCCGATAAAGATTGCTGCTGCCGCGACCCGGGCTGACACTCCAACCACATCCGTAAGGAATATGGCAAAATAAGCTGCCACAATGGTACTGGTGAGGCTGAAGCCCAGGTCACCAGAGCCGTACATCCATTTACGCCAGTTGGGTAATTTATTGGTCAATAGCTGGATCCGTCAGAAGGGTGCAATCATTATGTTTAACTCCATCCTGCTTAAGATAGTTTCGAAATATAGTATAAAATGGAAAGCGGATTGGAGAAGGATATTATGACCCAAAGCTTCAGCTGCCCCAATTGCTCAGCCCCATTGGACTTGGATGGAGATGGCTCGGCCACCATAAAGTGCCCGTATTGCAATACATCCGTGATCATCCCGGCAGAATTGCGCCTGAGAAAGCTCGATGACCCCGCGCCTTTGGAAATAGGAAATACGTATAACTCCCGTTCGGATATCGATCTCACGGGAATCCTGCTCTCCATTCGTGAGAAAGCAGTGGTGGGTGATGATATTGAAGCCATCCGCATACTGCGCTCGACCTTTGTGATCGGGTTGAAAGACGCTAAAGACCTGGTTGCAGCCATCCAGCGGGGGAAGAGGTCGACCTAAGAGACCTCGAGCTGCTTGTCCCAACATCAATTCGATCCACAACCCTCGACCCATCCACGATGAACAGGCTGATGGAGCTGGTCCTTGCTGGTAACAAGATCGAGGCGATCCGGTTATTTCGCCAATCAACGGGTGCCGGGCTGAAGGATGCCAAAGATGCTGTCGATGGGATCGAGGTTGCCTTATCCGCACCTCAGACAGAGATGAGTTATGATACACAACCGTTACTTTCATCTTCCATGGATAACTCTGGATGTCAACCTACCAGCGAAGAATTCACACACAGGGCGTAACTGCCTTGTAACCGGATTTATCATCTTCCTTCTCATGGTCACGGTCATTCCTATCCTGGCAGGCATGACTTCCCAGGGTGGTCCGTTGGCAGGAATTTGGGCAAGGATCAATCCATTTGCAGTTGGGAATGTCACCCTTCAATTTGGTCAACAAGGCACTGGACCTGGCTATTTCACGGATGCTCGCTTTGTATCCGTGGACAATAATGGACACATCTTTGTGGGCGAGTTCAACGGGGGAAGGGTGCAGGTATTTGACGAGAATGGAAATTACCTCACGCAATGGAAAGCCACCGGCGAGGAAACCGGTGATATTTACTTATCAGGCATGGCTGGCGAGATCGCCATGGCGCAGTCTATGTGGTAGTAGGAAGTAACCTGTATGTCTATGATGGAATGAATGGTACGCTGCTGGGCAGGTTGGATCATCCAGACGGATGGGGATTCAACGATGTTACACTTTCACCGGATGGATCGGTGGTAGCAGCCTGGTACAAAAGCAGGGACGACCTCATTCGATTTGATCAAAATGGTGGCATCGATTTATGGGTGGAAAATGCGATCGCTAATGTGACCGGTGATTTTGAAATGGACATGCGCGTGGCAGTGGATGGTTCTGGCAATATTTATGAGTTAGCCTATTTTAACGAAGGTGTATTTATCTTCTCTCCAGATGGAAAATACGTCTCCCGTTTTGGCAGCCGTGGAGATGAAGTCGGGCAGTTCACTTCTCCCAGGTCGATCGCCATTGACAACCTGGGTAAGGTATATATCGCCGATTTCCCCGGTGTAATGATCTATGCCAGCGATGGACGTTATCTGGATACGCTACAAGTTAACGGGGCGGTGATGGGTATGACCTTTGACGACCAGAACAACCTTTATACAGTCGTCAACAATCAGATCCTGAGGTTTGACCTCAAGTAATTTTTCCACCCCAATCCCAACAGATTTTATTCGTGGCAGGGCGGGCAAGAGAGGACGTTGTTGCCTTGAGCGTTGATCACAGATCTCCTTCAATAATATTGTTACCGGATAGGTTAATCATGCCATTTTTTCCGTAGTTGATTATCAGGGATTACTCCTCCCCGAACATCGTGAAACTGGTCTTTGTGAGCCATGTTGGGGGAGGTTGGGGGGTCGATTACACGTGTCTCTAGCTGTCCGGCGATCTTGCATACTTTACACAATTATCACCATGCTATAATCACGCCATGATATTGGTGACTGGAGGTACAGGCTTTATTGGTAGGGCACTGATTCGCCACCTGGCTGAGGCAGGCTACCCGGTGCGCTTGCTCATCCGTCCATCTAAGAAATCTCCCAATTTACCCAAGGGAGTGCCTGTAGAAGTAGCCGTATCCAATCTCACCGATCCACGCGGCATTCGTTCAGCCATGCAGGATGTGGATATCGTTTATCATCTGGCTGGGGTGGAGTGGCATGGTGCACGTGCATCGTTGATGGACATTGATATCCAGGGCACACAGGTGGTCAGCCAGATTGCAGCCGAAGTTGGGGTCAAACGTTTCTTTTATCTCAGCCACCTCGGTGCCGACAGGGCCTCCGCTTTCCCCGTGCTAAAAGCCAAAGCCATCTCGGAGGAACACATCCGGCGCAGTGGGGTTAACCATACCATCATCCGCACTGCCCTGGTTTATGGATTGAATGACCATTTGACCAGCGGACTGGCACGTTTACTCAATGCTCTGCCTTCGATTTTTTTTGTCCCAGAAGATGGGGAGACATTGCTCCAACCGATCTGGGTGGAAGACCTGGTGACATGCCTGTTATGGTCTCTGGATAACAACCTGACCATCAATCAAACCTATTCGATTGGTGGTCCTGAATATGTTAGTTTTAAACACATCGTGCAATCCGTCCTGGAGCAGATTAACCTGAAGCGCAGGCTGGTTTATGTTTTTCCGCCATATTTACGTGGCGCCACCGTGCTGTTTGAATCAATGTTTCCCGGGTTGCCTGTTTCGGTCTATTGGCTGGATTACCTGGCTGTTAATCGCACCTGCAGTGTCGATGTATTGCCCAGGGTATTTAACCTGCTGCCTTCCCGTTTTGATCAACGGCTCGATCACCTTAAAGAAACCGATTGGCGAACATCTCTCTTGCGCAATCTCTTCCGCCGGCATTAAGCTGATGATGAAAATATCCTGGACGATCAAGATCATTGAAGACATGGATGAAATGCACCGGGTGGAGCAACTTCAACGCCTGGTCTGGAATGAGAAAGATACAGACATTGTCCCGGCGCATTTGATGAACTCAGCTGTCCACAACGGAGGCCTGTTGATCGGTGCTTATTTGGATCATGAGCTGGTTGGGTTTGTGTTCGGATTTCCTGGGGTATATTCCACACCGGATGGTCCGCGTGTAAAACATTATTCCAGCATGTTGGGAGTACGTCCGGATGTTAGCGGGCAGGGGATTGGTTTTACGCTCAAGCGTGCCCAATGGCAGATGGTTCGCCACCAGGGGATTGACCGCATCACCTGGACCTTCGATCCCCTGCTCAGCCGGAATGCGTGGTTAAATATCACCCGCCTGGGGGCGGTCTGTAATACCTACTTGCATAATTTTTATGGCAAGATGGAGGATCATTTGAACCGGGGTTTGCCCTCCGACCGCTTCAATGTGGATTGGTGGGTCAATTCAAACCGGGTGAACCACCGCCTGAGCCGGCGAAGGCGGAAAAATCTTGACCTGTACCACTTTCTCTCAGGGGGTGCGCCAATCCTGAATCCAGCGGAATTTGATTCCCTCCGGGTTCCCCCATCCTTCGGAATGGGTGGAATTACCTCTCAGTAATGATCTTACCATCCTGCTGGTGGAAATTCCTGCTGATTTCCAGGCATTGAAAGCTGATGACCTAAAGCTTGCTTTGGAATGGCGCTTCCATTCAAGCGCTATTTTTGTAGAGCTGTTCAGGGTAGGTTATATTGTGACCGATTTCGTCCACACCGATGTTCACCCTGCCCGTAGTTATTATGTCTTATGTTATGGAGAAAGCACATTATGAAGATCAGCCAAATCAACCTTTATCACCTGCGCATGCCCCTGGTGAGTGCCTTTGAAACATCCTTTGGACGTATCCATACCCGCGACTGTGTGTTGGTGGAAGTCTATGCGGATGGATTGGTCGGTTATGGAGAGTGTGCGGCTGACTGGGACCCGGGCTACTCCTATGAGACGGTAGGCACTGCGCTGCACATCCTGCAGGAGTTTATCATCCCCGCGATTCTGGGCAAGGAAATTGCGGGGGCTGAGGATTTACAAAGACGCATGGCATTCGTACGCGGGCACTGTATGGCTAAAGCTGGCCTCGAGATGGCTCTTTGGGACATACTGGGTAAAGCCCAAGGGAAATCGTTAAACGAGTTGCTTGGTGGAGTGCATAAAAAAGTTGATGTGGGGGTTTCTGTTGGGTTACAGGATTCACCCCAGAAGTTGGTTGAAACTGTCCAGGGATACCTGGACCTGGGTTATCGGCGGGTGAAGATCAAGATCAAGCCTGGGCGCGATGTGGGGGATGCCAGTGCAGTGCGCACGGAATTCCCATCCTTACGGCTGCAGGTGGATGCGAATTCTGCCTACACATTGGATAATGCGGAATCATTGATCCCTCTCGATGAGCTGGGACTCTTGCTGATCGAACAGCCTTTAGCAGAAGATGATTTATGGGATCATAGCCAGCTGCAAGCCAGGTTGCGCACCTCCATTTGCCTGGATGAAAGTATCACCTCTCCCCGGCATGCCCGGCAGGCACTCGAGATGAAATCCTGCCGTGTGATCAATATTAAGCCTGGTCGCGTGGGTGGGCTCAGCCAGGCAAAGCTGATCCACGACCTGTGCTATGGAACAGGGTATCCCGGTCTGGTGCGGGGGCATGCTGGAGACGGGCGTGGGCAGGGCCTCCAACCTGGCGATGGCCTCGCTGCCAGGGTTCAGCTTACCCGGAGATATCTCTGCCACCGACCGGTATTACGTAGAAGATATAACCAATGAGCGTTTTATCCTGAATCCTGACAGCACCATCAGCGTGCCTGATTCACCGGGGTTGGGGGTGAGCATCGATCCCGCTGCCTTGAAGCGAGCCACGCTTACGAAGCTAGAAATCGCCTTGTAGCAAGGATCTTCTGTAGCCGGGATCGTTGATCCGGCTCTTGGTTTAATTCGCCACCGCCAATGATTGTAGCAAACCCATTAAATCCGTAGATTGGGTTGAGAGCAAGGCTCGAAATCCAACAATTCATTCCGCCATTCCTGTAGCCGGGATCATTGATTCTGGACCGCCATCAACGATGGCGGCTACAATACCATCTCTTCCGCCATCAACGATGGCGACTACAATATCATCTCTTCCGCCATCAACTATGGAGGCTACAACAACACAAAAATTGACATTCTAAAAAGTTGCTTTTTTTTATACTCCATTCTATACTCTTTTTATTATGAATGGAGGAAGCCGATGCGTACCTATGACATAACCCTGACCATAACCCCCGAAATGATCGTATGGCCTGGAGATCCACAGGTGGACATGAAGCGTCTCAGCAGTATTTCCGCAGGAGATAATGCCAATGTCACCCAGATTTCAATGAGCTGTCACACAGGTACGCACGTCGATGCCCCCGATCATTTCATGAACAATGGAAAAACCGTTGAATTGCTTACACTCGACTTGCTATTAGGTCGAGCATACGTATTACACCTACCCAATGTGAACCTGATCACCGCCTCGGTGTTAATGGGTGCAGATATCCCTCCGCGCACCCGCCGGCTGCTCTTCAAGACAAGAAATTCTGATTTCTGGGCAAGCGGTAACAAGGAATTTCAGGCCGACTTCGTCGCACTGAGTGTCGATGCGGCCGAGTGGTTGGTTGACAGGAACGTCAAAGTGGTGGGTATCGATTATCTATCAATTGCACCCTTTAAACAGGGTAAGCCGGTCCACACCATCCTTTTGGAGGCTGGGGTGGTGGTCATCGAAGGATTGGACCTATCGAAGGTGTCGCAGGGGCGCTACACTTTAACCTGCCTGCCACTCAAGCTGGGTGGTGCCGAAGGTGCTCCTACGAGAGCCATTTTGGTGGGTGTGTAATCACATTACTACCCAAAGTAAATCTTAATAATCATAAGTACAATAAATAGCCTGGAGTTGAGGACGATACGCAACTGCCCTCGGTCCAGAATTGTTTCGGAAGGGGGAAAAGGGGGGATGGGTGAGTAATTAAGGCAGTTGATCTATTCTGATAACGTTAGATTTGGAAGCACTTTACTCAGAGGGTGAACCTGGAAGAATTTCAAGCCCCGGTGCCAGGAGGGATGCCCCTCCATCCATGGTGATGACCTGGCCACGGATCATGCTGGCTTCAGGTGAGCACAGGAAGGCAACCAAGCCAGCCACATCCTGGGGGCTGACCAGCCTGCCAGCCGGGGTGATGCTGACCGCCTTTTCCGCCAGGTGGACGTCCGAGCGCACCATCTCGAAATGTTGAAGCGCATCCGTAAGGATCATGCCAGGTGAAATGGCGTTGACCACGATATTCCTGGCTGAAAGCTCCACTGCCAGGTAGCGGGTGATGGATTCCAGGGCGGCTTTGCTGGCTCCCACCACCACGTAATCGGGCAGAACACGCCCAGCGCCCGGGCTGGAGATGGTGACGATTGCCCCTCCACCACGCTTCTCCATTAATGGCACAGCCTTCTGGGCAGCAAATAACAGGGAACGGGCATTGATGTTCATCGTCCAATTCCACCCCTTGATCTTCTGCTGCATCACTCCGTCGGTTATACCCCGAAGCGGCATTATGGATGTAATAATCCAATCCACCGAATTCCTGCTCGATCAGGTTAAACAATCGCTCGATATCTTCGGGCTCTCCCATGTTGGCTTTGACCAGCAAGGCTTTATCGGCCCATCAGGCGGATACTCTCGGCTGTTTCGGCAGCAGACTGCGGGTTGCGGAAATAGTTGACCACCACATCCGAACCCAGGGCGGCAAAATGCCTGGCAATACATGCACCAATCCCCCGACCTGAACCTGTTACGAGGGCAATCTTATTCTTCGAACATGACTGTCCGCAGGTTTTAAATCATGGTAGTGCATGCGAATATCGAAGACCCTTAATGCAGCCTCGATTTTTATCCCGGAATCCATTTTGCTGTCTCCCATGCTGCGTTCCGCAAAGTAGATTGGGATTTCCTTGATGCGGTAGCCCAACTTCTCTGACAGGATAGCACATTTCCACCATGAATACATAACCAGTGGAGCAGATACGGTCCAAGCCGATGTTTTGCAAGGCACTGGCTTGCCAGCATTTAAAACCAGCGGTGGCATCCTGGGTATGCGTTCCCAGGATGAAGCGCACCCATACCGAGTTAGCCCACCAACTGAGCAATCGACGATACCAGGACCAGCGTTCGTCTAGGCGACCACCTTTAACATAGCGAGAACCGACCACCACATCATAATCCGGGATTTGGTCTAACATTTGGGGCAGGTAGCTGGGAGAGTGGGAGAAGTCCGCATCCATGTGGATGATATAGTCCGCTCCATGTTCTATCGCCCACTTGAAGCCTTGGATATAGGCTGTACCCAGGCCAAGCTTTCCAGCCCGGTGCATAACGTGGAAACGGTCGATATATTGGAGTGCAAGTTGGTCAGCCATCTGACCGGTGCCATCCGGAGAAGCGTCATCGACAACCAGTATCTCCAACCCATCAATTTTCAAGTCGAAAAGCTCGGAAGTAATCTTGGGCAGGTTTTCAAACTCGTTATAGGTTGGGATGATGACAATGGTTTTTGGCATGGGTATATTTTACAACTTTTTCGCTTCCTGCCAATACGCTTCCATCTCATCCAGGGATAGGTCGTTGACCA
Source organism: uncultured Chloroflexia bacterium (assembly GCA_963736805.1). GTDB lineage: Bacteria > Chloroflexota > Anaerolineae > Anaerolineales > UBA4823 > FEB-25. The sequence continues at coordinate 14,392 of CAVTQM010000056.1, read as the reverse complement.
TTTTCCCCTGACGCCGAGCAGACTCCTCTATGTGGGCAAAACGCTTTCTGAAGCGGATGTTGGTTTCACGCAGGACAGATTCGGCATCAATCTCGTAATGGCGAGCCAGGTTGACCACAGAAAAGAGCAGGTCACCCAACTCATCTGCACGGGAAGGTAAATCCTGCGCGGTGAGAAGCTCATGACACTCTTCGTTGATCTTGTCCACTACGCCACTTGCATCCGGCCAGTCAAAGCCCACCCGGGCTGCCCGGCGCTGGATCTCCTCCGCCTGAGACAAGGCTGGCAAAGCCAATGCCACTCCATCTAAAAGCCCCTTTTCTTTGCCACCATTTTCCTTCATATCCTCGCTCCGCTCAGCAGCTTTCAGCTTCTCCCAATTTTGAAGCACATGCTCAACACCCTCAACTCTCAAATCACCAAATACGTGGGGATGTCGACGGATGATCTTGTCATGGATGCCTTTAAACACCTGGGCGATGTTGAACTCACCGTATTCACTGGCGATCTGGGCATGTAAGGTGATCTGCAGTAATAAGTCTCCAAATTCTTCGCGCATATGGTCAGCATTATCCTCATCCAGCGCTACCAGTGCTTCATAGGTCTCTTCCAGCAGATTATTACGCAGGGACTGGTGGTCTTGCTCACGGTCCCAAGGACAGCCATTGGGGGCACGCAGGTGAGCAATGATCTCATGAAACGATTCGAACGAGGAGCCTTTTTCCAGGGGTGTAAGATATAGGCTGGTGAGTAAACCGATATTCTCACTCCGGTCGATGGCATGCAGCGGCAAGTCTTCCACCAGCTCCTGCGATGTGCCAGCTGCATGCACCAATCGGGTAGGATGCTCATCTGGATAGATCTCCATCAGGGTCAACTTGACTTCATTGGCGATTGCACGGGAATGTAGCTGGGCAATCAAGGCCTGCGCGTCGGAAGGGAATGGAGGCACATGAGCAACAGTCAGCTCGAGGGCATCGATAATGGCAAGGTGAGGCAGCGGATCGATGCCTAATGCGGAAAATGTGGTTTCGAGGAAACTCATCCCTTCGATGATGCGTACCGGAATCCCTTCCAGTCTGGCACGGCGTGCAATCTCAGGGCAGGTGGCTTCTGCAACGTAAGGGTGACCCGGGACAGCATAAACCACACCTTCGGGTCGCTTGCCAAGCTCAAGGATACGCTCGCAGATATGCGCATAGACATGATCGAAGGATGGTGATGTATCATATAGGTCATCGAAGGAATGGATCTGTAGTTGGGCGGGGAAACTGGCAACCGTGGGATGCTGTAAAGTTCGCAGGTATATCTCAGGGATACTTTGCAGGAATTGCCCAGCCTCTTGGGTGAGGTGAGCAGGGTTACCAGGACCAAGACCAAGTAAGGTAATCATGGGTGACATAAGCCCTCTTGATTTCTGTATTGCCGCATACATATAGGTTGAATTAAATAATAATGCGTAAAACGCGACCCAAGAGCCACGAGTTTACGCATTATGTTTGAAATCAGAGAATTAACGCTTGGTATAGGTTGGAGCCTTACGGGCGCGCTTGAGACCGGGCTTCTTGCGCTCTTTTACACGTGCATCCCGGGTCAGAAAACCACCTTTGCGTAAAGTTGAACGGGCATCCGGTTTCATGATCAGGAGCGCACGTGCCAATCCCATCATGATGGCGTCTGTTTGACCAGTAACCCCACCACCCTTCACCGTTGCTGTGATGTCGAAGGTATAACGCGCTTCACCAACCGCAAAAAGCGGAGCAGTGATCGTTTCCACATCACCCGTCCGACCGAAGTAATCTTCCAATGTTTTTTGATTGACGGTGAAGACTCCCGTGCCATTGGAAACCCGCACACGAGCAGTGCTCTCCTTGCGACGACCTATTCCTTCATAATACTGAGCTGTCATACTTACTCCTTAATTGTTACCCAAAACCTGTTCCAAAGGCTTGGGATTTTGCGATGCATGCGGATGTTCAGGTCCAGCATATACTTTCATCTTTTTAATCAGTGATCGCCCATACTTATTATGAGGCAACATACCCCAGACTGCACTACGGATGACGCGTTCTGGATGTCTGGTAAGCTGCTGACGCAAGGTGACAGACTTGATCCCACTGGGATATCCAGTGTGATGGTAGTAAATCTTATCATCCATCTTTTTTCCTGTCGCACTAATGCATTCAGCATTGATCACGATGACATAATCACCAGTTTCAACTCCTGGCGTATAGGTCGGCTTATTCTTGCCAAGCAAAATGCTGGCAATCTGAGTGGCAAGACGACCAATATACTTACCCTTGGCGTCAACCAGGACCCATTCATTGCTAATTTCTTTCAATTTTGGGACGTATGTTTTTTGCACGTCATCCTTCTCCAAATTTTGACAGTTCATTTCACCTTTTGGTGTATTAGCTTACTGTCAATAGATTTTATATATTATTTGATATCCTCATCCAAACGAAGTGCTTCTTCCGGGTAATGGATTTCTGCCAGGATCAATCCCTGGGCAGGTGCTAACCCATGTACCCATCGCTTCGCAAGATCTGCCTTGCTGATCTCGACCGCATCACTGTCTGAGCCAGGTTTCAGAGCATCCACCAGATCTGTAAGCTCCAGTTTTCCCTGAGCGATCCTGAGTTGCGTAAACACAACCCGGCGTACCATGTGGTACAAGAATGCATCAGCAACAATCTCATATACAAGGAAAGATGCTTCCTGCTTCCAGCCAGATTTGAGCACGTGGCGAACTGTATTGCCTCCGGTGTGGGGTGGGGTGCCGAAGGATCTAAAGTCGTGCGTGCCAATCAGCGGTTGTGCAATTTCGCTTAAGCTAAGCAGCTCAATAGCAGGCCAAATTCGCCAGGAATAAGGTTCCAGAAAAGGATCCCGTACCGGCTGGCAGTAGATCCGATAAAGATATTTACGCCAGCTTGCGTCGAAGCGCGGGTGGAAGGTAGAACATACATGTTTCACCTCCCGGGCAACCACATCTTTTGGCAAGAGGCCATTCAGCGCTTGCCGTAGCTTCTGTGGATCGTGATCCCATTCCAGGTCAAAGGCAATCACCTGACCAGATGCATGCGTACCTGTGTCCGTGCGCCCGGCTGCCAGGATCGATACTCCTTGCCAGCTGAGCTTTCGCAAGGATTCTTCGACGACGCCTTGAACGGTATGAACATTGGTCTGCCGCTGATAGCCCTTGTAGTGTGAGCCGTCGTAGGCGAGGATAACTTGGTAACGTTCCATTGATGGCTGACAATTCCTGTCGTGACCCAGGGAGTTCACCCCAGGTCACATGCCATCTATTATTCTTCGATCAACTCGATCAGCACCATCTCTGCGTTGTCACCCAGTCGTGGACCCAGCTTTAGGATGCGGGTGTAACCACCTGGGCGATCGGTATAGCGAGGTGCTATATCATCAAATAATTTCATCACAGCCTGGGGATTGCTCAGGCGCGCGGCTGCCAGGCGGCGGGCATGAACCATCTTTTCATCACCATCTTTGATACCACGCTTTGCCAGGGTGATTAAACGCTCGGTTTGACCTCGGATTGCCAGTGCTTTTGTTTGAGTGGTCTCAATGCGTTCATGCTCGATCAATTGCGCAATCAGGACCCGGCGTAGCGCTGTCCGTTCATCCTTGCTGCGGCTAAGTTTCTTTCCAGCTACTTGGTGTCGCATATCCAATTACTCCGCTTCATCTTCATGTTGATCTCGGAGATAGCCCTTCTCACGCATCTTCTGGCGTAATTCATCCAGGCTCTTTTCTCCAAAATTCCTGATGGACATGACAGCTTCTTCACCTTTATCGAGCAGCTCCAAGACTTCTCCCACTGTGGTGATCCCAGTCCGTTTGAGAGAATTGAAAACTCGAACTGAGAGATCGAGGTTTTCAATCGGCGTTTCGATCATTTCACTGGTTAGATGGTCTTCCACACCAGCTTCTTCAGTGAGGGATGCTAATGTTTCTTCACTGATCCCTGCCAAATGGCGCAGGTGATCAATCAAGATTTTTGCCGAGGTGCTCAGGGCATGTTCTGGTGAGGATGTACCGTCTGTCCAAATCTCCAGGATAAGTTTATCGTAATTTGTGCTTTGCCCAACACGGGCAGAGCTCACTTCCCAATTTACCCGGCGGACAGGACTGTAGATCGCATCTACAGGTAGCTCACCGATGGGTAAACGTCCCGTGCGGTCGTCGGCAGGTGAATAGCCCCTGCCGCGTTCCACGGTTAAATCAATCTCCAGATTTGCTTTTACGTCATCAACCGTGAACAGGTAAAGCTCAGGGTTGACGATCTCAACATCTGGGTTAGCAGCAATATCTGCAGCGGTCACGGTACCATCTCCCTGGACAGTCAAATGGAGATGTGCATTATCCACATCGAACAAACGCATGCGCAACTGTTTGATTTGCAGCATCACCCGGATGACATCCTCGCGGACGCCCGGGATTTCGCTGAATTCATGCTGCACATCTGCGATTCGGATCGATGTGACTGCAACTCCATCCAAGGAGGATAACAAGACACGCCTCAAGGCATTGCCAAGGGTAATGCCATAGCCATGTTCCAATGGACTGATGACGAACTTGCCGTAGTTTCGAGCTTCAGCTTCACGCTCGATCTTCGGCGTTACCATGTTACTTAGTCCTAACACAGTTCACCTCTTCCCCAGCGCCTGGGATTATCTTGAGTAATACTCAACAATGAGTTGCTCGCCAAGGTTGGCGTCGATTTCCGAACGTTCCGGCATGCGAATCACGGTCCCAGAAAGTTCCTTGAGATCACGGCTAAGCCAATTGGGGACATTGCGTTCTTCTGCCAAATCAGTCAGCTCTTTAAAGTAGGTTCGTTTTCGAGAGCTGGGGCGAACGGCGACAATATCACCGCTAGCAACTGTCATGGAAGGGACGTCCGTGCGTTGTCCATTGACAACAAAATGTCCATGGGTAACAAGCAAGCGAGCTTTCGCCCGGCTATCTGCATATCCGAGACGGTAGACAACATTGTCCAACCTGCTCTCCAGGATTTGCAGCATTGTAAGACCGGTCAAGCCACGCCGCTTGACTGCAGCAGCATGGTAGCGACGGAACTGGCGTTCCAACACACCATACACACGGCGTGCTTTCTGTTTAGCGCGCAACTGACGTGCATAGTCAGATTCACGTTTTCGGCGGAATTGGGCACTCTTGCCATGTATACCTGGGGGATACCCACGGCGTTCAAACGCACATTTAGGCGAGTAACATCGAGCACCCTTCAGGAATAATTTTTCACCTTCTCGCCGGCACAATTTACATACTGGCCCACGATACTTTGCCATAAATTCTTACCTCTTCCTTATAGTTATTAATGATTAGACACGGCGCTTCTTTGGAGGCCGGCATCCATTGTGTGGTACAGGGGTCACATCGGTGATCGAAGTCACCTTCATGCCAGATGCCTGAACGGCACGGATGGCATTTTCGCGACCGGGTCCTGGACCTTTGACGTATATTTCTACTTCCTGCATTCCCAAGGATTGAGCATTTTTCATTGCTAATTCTGCTGCCACACGCGCTGCATACGGAGTGCTCTTGCGAGATCCTTTGAAACCAGATGCTCCTGCGCTTGCCATGGTAACAGCATTACCCTGGGTATCGGTGATGGTGACGATGGTATTGTTAAAGGTTGCCAGAATGTGCACCTGCCCAGCGGACAGGAGACGCTTTATTTTACGTGCAGATTTTCGGCGTCCAGTTGTTGCAGTTTGAGCCATAGTACCTCGCTAATGATTATTTCTTGGTTGCACCACGCCGTCTACCGCGCCCGGCAACGGTCTTCTTAGGACCTTTCCGTGTGCGAGAGTTGGTGCGTGTACGTTGCCCACGAACGGGCAGGTTACGGCGGTGGCGAAGGCCACGGTAGCTGCCGATTTCAATCAGACGCTTGATGTTCATCTGAAGTGAACGGCGCAAGTCACCTTCGACTGTAAAATGCTGACCGATGTAATCGCGTAGCAAGCCGACTTCTGCATCTGTCAGATCCTTGACACGGGTATCCGGATTTATGCTAGTGGCAGTCAGGATTTGCTGTGCATGAGAATCACCGACGCCAAAGATATAGGTCAAGCCAACTTCAACCCGTTTATTACGTGGTAGATCAACACCTGCGATACGTGCCATAAGTCCTATCCTTGTCGTTGCTTGTGTTTCGGATTTTCGCAAATGATATATAAACGTCCTTTGCGTTTTACAACTTTACATTTCGAGCAACGCTTTCGTATTGATGATGAAACTTTCATAACTTACTCCTAACAAAAACCAAGTGTACCTGAATAGCCAAAGTTCCGATTATACATGTCAATGCTTCAACCGTCCAGACCCAATTATGGAAGAGTCAGGATGAGCGGCTCTCCATCGGTAATTGCAACCGAGTGTTCCCAATGGGCAGTTAATGAGCCATCTGCCGATACAACAGTCCACTGGTCTGGGAGCACGCGGGTTTGTGAAGTTCCAACCAGGACCATCGGTTCCAACGCAATGGTCATTCCCTGGCGAAGAACTGGTCCTCGCCCGGCGGTACCATAATTAGGCACCTGGGGTCCTTCATGCATCTGCCTGCCGACTCCGTGACCGGTGTATTCCCGGGTGACATTAAAACCAGCGCTCTCCACGAATACCTGGATCGCGGCTGACACATCGCCAACCCGGTTTCCATCCCGCATCATGTTAATCCCTTTGTAAAGTGCCTGTTCGGTGACTTCGATCAGCCGTCGGGCTTGAGCGGAAATTTCGCCGACACCCAATGTGAAGGCACTATCTCCAACAAACCCTTCGAAGGTCGAACCGCAATCTACAGAAACGATATCTCCAACCTGCAGTTTTCGTTTCCCAGGTATACCATGAACCAATTGCTCATTAATACTTACACAAATCGAGGCTGGGTACGGTGATGGTCCTGGATATCCCTTGAAGGTGGGGGAGGCTCCATGCTTGCGGATCACTTCCTCCGCGGCTGCATCCAGCTCTGCGGTTGTGACCCCTGGGCGGATCAGCTGCCGTACTGCTTCGAGTGCCCTGGCATTGATACGACCTGCTTCGCGCAAGGCGGCAATCTCTTGGGAGCTCTTAATGACAATATTACGTTCCCAACTCATACGATGCCGTCTTTCTGTACTGCCGCGAGCAAGTCTAAAGTTACTTGCTCAATCGACTTTGTTCCATCCACTTCAGCTAAAACTCCGCGTTGGTGGTAGTACTCAATCAGAGGTTGAGTCTGTTCCAGATAGACATGGATGCGGCGCTTGATTGTATCAGCCTTATCATCTTCACGTTGATATAGCTCCGAACCATCCAAATCACATTTCCCCGGAACTTGAGGCGGGCAAAACTTTTCATTATAGACATGCCCCGCCTTCCGGCATGTCCATCGACCGGTCAGACGGTCAACCAGGACATTTTCAGGGACAGAAATATATGGCACCGATGTTACCCGACCGTTGATGCTCATGAGCGTGCTGGCAAGTGCTTCTGCCTGGGCTGGAGTGCGTGGAAAGCCATCCAATAGTGCACCAGACTTGCAATCGGGTTTAGATATTCGTTCCCTGATCATGGCGATGGTTACGTCATCTGGCACAAGTTCACCTTTATTGATATATCCACCAGCCAGCTTCCCTAATTCGGTCTGTTCCTTCAGATTTTCCCTGAAGATATCTCCTGAAGAGATGTGAGGCAGGTGTAGTTTCGAGGAAATGGCTTCAGCCTGTGTGCCTTTTCCTGCACCTGGTGGACCGAGAAGAACGATGAAGCTGGTCATGGAATTACAATTACCTCACCAGCAGCGAGTCATCGTAGCCATGCAGTTTGAGATCGGCATCGATGCTGAAGAATGTATCGCGTACGACACCAACCACGATCAACAGTCCAGTTGATGAGGTCAACAACAATCCTGTGCTTTTACCGAAAGGCACGATCAGCCCGACCAACCAAGGAAGTATTGCAATAATACCCAAGAAAACAGCCCCGGGTAAGGTGATTCTGCGCAGCACACGGGTTAGGTATTTCTGCGTGGGAGCACCCCGAGCTACACCAGGGATTTGAGCGCCAACCTTCTTCAAGTTTTCACCATAATTCTGTTGGGAAAACAGGACGTCGGTATAGAAGAAGGAGAAGCCTACAACCATCAAGAAATAGATGATCCAATAAAAATTCCCAGTTCCACCGAACAGATTCACGATGCTGGTTGCAATGTTCGAAATCGTTTGGTTCGAAGACGTGGTAAAGAAGCTTGCAATGATTGATGGGAAGGTGAGCAGGGACTGGGCAAAGATGATTGGGATCATGCCTGCCATATTAACCATCAGGGGCAAAGTGCCTTTGACCGGCATGGACATACGGCTGCCAACACGGCGACCAGGGTACATGACAGGGACGTTGCGACGGCCTTGCTGGACAACAACGATGGCGAATATTGTGACCAGGCTGAGCAGGAGCATAAAGATCAAGCCAATCCACCGTGTGGTTTCATCTGCGAAGATTCCCTGGAAAGTAACAGGGATCCGGGCAACGATGCCGGCGAAGATGATCAGTGAAAGACCTTGATTCCGTAACCCAAATTCAGAGATAAGTTCACCCAACCAGATTGCGAACATCGTTCCGGCGGTCATACTGACGATAATGGTCAGGGATGGGATAAAGTTTTGAAATCCAAAATCCTGGATAACGGGTGGTAAACCAATTTGATTCGCTGAATTGTTGAATATATTCACCTGCCCGATGGCTTGCAAGGCAGCCATGGGTACTGCCAGGTAATAGGTCCATTTCTCCTGCCATTTTCGACCTTCGCGTGGATCTTCTTCCATCTTCTTCTGCCAGGAGGGAATGATTGGCGTGAGAAGTTGAAGGATAATTTGAGCGGTGATGTATGGATAAACACCCATCGCCAGCACCGAGAATTTGGAAACTGTGCCCCCAGACAGTAAATCCAGGATATTAATCAGGTTACCAGCTGCACCACCGGAACTTAAGATCGCTGCCATCACATCTTTGTTTGCCCCAGGTACAGGAACATGGCATGCAAGCCGGTATATCGCAAGGATAAGCAGAGTAATTAATATCTTCTTACGAATATCGTGTGCAGACCATAGATAACGCCAGGCAGACCGCTTCATATAATAGGCTCCTTATCGTTCACCTTACGATTTGATAATATCAACACTACCACCTGCTGCCTCGACCTTTTCTTTGGCAGTGGCGGTGATGCGGTGAACATTAATTTTCAAGGCTGTTTTTAGCTCACCCCGACCTAGGATTACTACCGGTTTAGCTGGATTGCGCAGTAATTTTGCTTCTGCAAGAGATCCAGGTGTGATTTCGCTCCCAGCCGGAAATTTTGTCAACTGGTCGAGATTCACTTCGTTGTAATCGATGCGATTGATAGGGGTGAAGCCTTCACCACGCTTGAAAGGAAGTCGGCGGAAGAATGGCAGGTTACCACCCTGGTTGTACAGGCGGACAGGTTTTCCAGCACGGGCACCTTGACCCTTGGTACCTCGACCACCTGTTTTGCCTCTACGGCCAGCTGTACCACGGCCAACGCGAATGCCTTCTTTTTTGGCTCCAACTTGTGGTTTAAGATCGTGAAGTTTCATTTATTTTTCCTCCACCACAACCAGATGGGCAACTTTGTAGAGCATACCCCGAAGGGTGGGGGAGTCTACATGCTCCACGGTTTGGTGTAAACGCTTGAAGCCGAGGGCTCTTACCGCAGCTTTATGTTCTTTGGAATATCCAATCGCGCTGTGAACCAGGGTGACCCGTACGATTTTCGCTTTGGATTCTTTTTTACTAGGCATTCTTCCTCCGTTCCCAGAAGGGTGTCACATCCTTGACATCCTTTCCGCGACGGGCAGCCTCATCCTTGGGCGATTTTAGCATGTCCAAGGCTTGCATCGTGGCATAGACAACATTGAGCAAATTACTGCTGCGCAGTGATTTGGTCAGGATATCCGATACCCCAACAGCTTCAAGGACAGCGCGTACACCACCACCGGCGATGACACCCGTTCCCGGTGAGGCTGGTTTCAATAGGACTTCTGCACCACTTACCCGTCCAATCACTTCATGCGGGATGGTTTTTCCATACAACCATACCTTATGCATATTGTGGTGTGCTTTTTCTGAGGCTTTGCGCATGGCATCTGGAACAGTATTGGCTTTACCAACACCGATACCTACGCTGCCTTTATTATCTCCGACGACAACGGTGACGCGGAATGAGAAACGGCGACCGCCTTGAACAACTTTGGCTACGCGACCAATTTCGATCACACGTTCGTCAAATTCTTGTAGCTCATATTCTGCAGTTGGATAGTCTGTCATGCTTTTCTCCGTATGCGAAGGATTAGAACTTCAGGCCGCCTTCGCGCGCACCTTCAGCCAATGCTTTGACACGTCCCATGTATTTGTAACCACCTCGGTCAAATGAGACTTCCTGGATACCTTTACTTAAGGCCCGTTCAGCCAAAGTTTTTCCGACCAAGCGCGCTTTTTCAGCTTGCTTAAGTCCCTTCACTTGTTCCCGAAGTACTGGATCAATCGTTGAAGCAGATACCAATGTGTTGCCTGCCTCGTCATCGATCACCTGTGCATAGATCCCCACGAGGCTTCGAAAAACACTCAGACGGGGGCGTGCAGGTGTTCCATCGACCTTTTTGCGAACGCGCGTATGGCGTCGGTCGCGAGCTGCAGAACGTGTTTTATGATTACTTGCCATAGTTTTATCCCTTACCTGATTTACCAGCCTTGCGGCGGATTTTTTCTTCCAGGTATTTAATTCCTTTTCCAAGATAAGGTTCTGGAGGGCGCTGTTTGCGGATATCATCAGCCATCTGCCCAACTTTCTGCTTATCAGGACCCATAATCTTGATTTGACGTAATTTCAGGTCTACTTCGAAAGCAATACCTTCTGGGGGTTCCACAACAATGGGGTGGGAATACCCGAGATTCAGTACTAAATTCTTACCCTGGACTTCAGCACGATAGCCGACGCCGTTGATTTCCAGGATTCTCTCAAAACCTGTGCTCACGCCTGTTACCATATTTTGGATAAGGGCACGCGTGGTGCCGTGTAATGCCCTGTGGGTAGCATCATCTGACGGGCGCTTGACATTGATACTTCCATTTTCAACGGATACAGTCATATCTGGTGAAAATGAATATTCAAGGTTTCCTTTTGGACCTTTTACTTTGATCAATGATCCGTCAATGTTTATATCCACATTGGGTGGAATGACGACTGGTAAACGACCTATTCTTGACATATCAGACTCCTTACCAGATCTTGCACAAGATCTCGCCACCCACGCCAAGCTGACGGGCGCGCTGCCCCGTCATAACACCTTTGGGTGTAGAGAGAATGGCAACCCCCATTCCAGAGAGAACCCAGGGGATCTCCTGTTTGCCAGTATAAACTCGGCTTCCAGGTCGGCTGATGCGTTCCAAACCAGTAATAACTGCCCGACGTTCACGTCGTTCACCGACATATTTCAAGCGGATGCGTAATACTTTTTGTGCAGGGTGCTTGCTATCATCAACGATTTCGTAGCCACTGATGTATCCTTCATCCTTCAAAATCTGCGCAATTGCAGTTTTCATTTTAGAATTTGGTAAAGCCACAGTGGTATGTTCTGCCATCACGGCATTGCGAATCCGTGTGAGCATATCAGAGATTGGATCTGAAACAGACATATTTTTCTCCTCCGCCCGTTACCAGGATGCTTTCACAACGCCCGGAATCTTGCCTTCCAGAGCCTGTTCGCGGAAACAAATACGGCACAAGCCGAAACGTCGGATATAACCACGCGGGCGTCCGCATAATTTGCAACGATTGCGCACACGGGTGGGATATTTGCGGCGCATCTCACGGTATTTCATGCATGTTTTCGCCATTAGTTTCCTTCCTTCCGAAACGGCATGCCGAGCATTTGTAGCAGCTGCCTGGATTCGTCGTCATTGCGAGCTGTGGTAACGATAGAAATTTCCAGCCCACGTAATTTATCTATCTTATCGTACTCGATCTCGGGGAATACCAGCTGTTCGCGTAATCCCAGTGTATAGTTGCCACGACCGTCAAATGCGTTGGGTGAGATACCCCGAAAGTCTCTCACACGTGGTAAAGCAACATTCATTAACCGGTCGAGAAAAGACCACATCCTATCACCGCGCAAGGTAACTTTTACACCGATCTGGCGTCCCTCGCGTAGCTTGAAGTTAGCTATGCTCTTCTTGGCTTTTGTGATGATCGGTTTTTGCCCGGTGATCAATGTTAAATCTGCAACAGCTGCTTCGAGTGCTTTAGCATTGTCCAATGCTTCGCCCACGCCGATATTTACTACGACTTTCGTAATTCGCGGGATTTGCATCACATTATCAGTGCCAATGGCATCTTCGAGAGCAGGTGCAATTTCTTTTTGATATCTTTCTTTCATATAATGAGTCATTATTATTACTCCACAGCAGTGATTACTCGATCACCGCGCCACAATTTTTACAAACACGCTGGCTCTCATCATCTTCACGCTGAATACCCACACGGACAGGATTGTCACACTTCGGGCAAACCAACATGACATTACCAATGGCGATCGGGGCTTCGAATTCAATAATCCCTGGCTTAAGGGTACGACCTTGCGACTGGACCTGTTTTTGATGCTTCTTGCGCAGGTTAATACCAGTAATCACTACTTTGCCCTCATCGGGAAGTACCTTAATTACTTTTCCGCGTCGACCTTTGTCAGCTTCGCGACCGCTGATCACCTCTACAGTATCGTCTTTACGAATTTTTACTTTCACAGCATATACTCCTGCACCAGGTGACCTAGAGAACTTCCGGTGCTAATGATACGATTCTCATAAATCCTTTTTCGCGTAATTCTCTTGCAACAGGACCAAATATACGTGTCCCTTTTGGATTTTGGCCATCGGTATCCAAAATTACGGCTGCATTGTCGTCAAAGCGGATGTACGAGCCATCATCTCGCCGCCATTCTTTTGCACAGCGCACGATAACAGCCTTAACAACTTCGCTTTTCTTTACACTGCCTTGTGGTGATGCCTCTTTGATTGCTCCAACCACAATATCTCCCACACGACCATATCGTCGCCTGAGAGCCACCCATCACGTGAATGACCAATAATGAGCGTCCACCAGTGTTATCGGCAACTTTAACCACCGATTCTTGTTGGATCATGGTTATGCCTCCACGGCTACTTCAGCTACACCGACGGACCGGCGGATGATCTGCTCCACAACCCAATGCTTGTTTTTAGAAATGGGGCGGCTTTCAACAATTTGGACCTGATCCCCAACCTGGCATCCAAGCTCGTCATGAGCCATAACACGTCTTGCGGCTGTGGACAACTTTTTTATAAAGAGGGTGGCGAAAGGATCTAGAGATCTCTACCACTACGGTCTTTTGCATGGCGTTACTGGTGACAAAACCAGTTATTCGTCGGCGATTATTCATGGTTCTCCTCACTTTCAGAATTGCGGAGGCGTTCATTCAATACTGTTGAAAGCCGTGCAATTATTCGACGGGTGTAGCGCAGGCGGGTGAAGTCGGATAATTCGCCAGAAGTGAGTTGAAAGCGAAGTTTCATCAACTCTTCTTTGGTGTCGTTTAGCTCGGCTTCAAGTGCCTCGGTTGATAGGGCGCGAACTTCGCGGATCTTCATAGCTCGCCTCCTGCAACACGCTCATGGCGACCAACGACTTTGGTTTTAATTGCCAATTTAAATTGTGCAAGGCGTAAGGCTTGACGGGCTTCATCTTCTGGAAGTCCACCACCGACCTCAAACATAATCCTTCCAGGTTTGACCACCGCGACCCAGTACTCCACATTTCCTTTACCTTTACCCATGCGGGTTTCAGCAGGTTTTTGGGTATATGGCTTATCCGGAAAGATGCGAATCCACACTTTTCCACGGCGCTTGAGGGCATGCATAATCGCCCTACGGGCAGCTTCAATTTGACGGGCAGTTACCCAACCAGGTTCCAGGGCTTGCAGGCCAAAATCCCCAAAGTGGACATCGGCACCGCGCAACTCGGTTCCTTTCATACGCCCGCGCATTTGTTTTCGATACTTTACTCTTTTAGGCATGAGCATGGCAAAAAACCTCACTACTCACTGACATAAACACCCTCAGTCGATTCAATTTGGTCTTCGACTGTGGGTAATAATTCACCGCGATAAATCCAGACTTTGACACCGATACGACCATACGTAGTCAGTGCTTGCGTCTGGTGGTAATCAATATCAGCACGCAGGGTGGCACGAGGAACACGACCTTCACGCATATTCACCACGCGAGCCATTTCAGCACCACTCAGGCGTCCAGCAACTTC
>CAVTQM010000055.1:0-11078 GCA_963736805.1 uncultured Chloroflexia bacterium | reverse complement strand
GATATCTTTACTCGTCCCGTATCGTCTTTCACCGGTGTAAAAATCTAATACAAAAGCTGCCGTCCCATCGATACCATAACGCGTAAATGGTGTAGGTAGTGCTAGGTTATATATAGGATTTCGAGCACCTAACACGAAAGACTTTGGTGCAGTTTCCAATGCCTGTTGGACCAATTCAGGTGGGATTTTCGCAATTTTATCTTCCGGGTCAATCTTGATACCGTTCTTCCCCAAGATTTTCAGCGCTTTTTCACCGTGGAAGCGTATGCCCACCTCCTCCAGAATGCGTAAGCTCATGTTGTGGATAGATTGTTGTTCTTCCTCTGTCAGAATTTGGGCTGTAAAGCGCATTAATCCTCCATATTGATATTTGTTATAAAGTATTTTTGGGTCAGTCCTTTTTTATTAATGCCCTGTTTCTCGATCAGCTGCTTTCAGGATTCTCGTCAACTCATTTTTTTGGCTTCTTCCAATGGTTGTGGGTGGTGGTTCTCAAGTATCCAATTTGCCTTTTCCCGCGCAACTTCTATCGGGTCACGATAACCGCCGCCCTGGTTTGGTTGACCAGTCAGATCTGAATACTGTCGTTGACGTAGGTTTATGCGCGTGTGTCTATGCGCCAAAAAATGACCTTTAGGACCTACCCTGTTTAATAACCTCCAGCGCGATGGCTTCCGGGCTGGTGTCTATCCCGGCAGCTTCATTCCGCACCCGGTGATAAACATCCGCATCTAATAATACCGCTTCTGGATACAGCAGCATACAGGACTCAACCAGGCCTAAGCCGCTCCCAGTTTCTGCTCCGACCAGGGCACATAAGAGCAGCGATGATTCTGCTTCTGCTGCTGATTGCCAGCCAGGTACCTGGGCATCGGTACCAAAGACACCCGCCAAAGATGGCACTCCCCATCGGTGTGCCATCTCTGCACCCAGCGGATAAAGCAATGACCCTTCAAAGGTACTGCTCTGGTAATCGCCCGTACGTGGTTGCATGATTCCTGGCATTAAAGAGTGAAAGACCGGTGCGCCTGGGTGTGCCATTTGGATCAAGACCAATGCAGAGATAATCTCAGCATCCCCGGTTACCAATGTACCCGCAATGGTCGCTGGAGCAGTCGAGCCTGTATTGACCATCGACATAAATCCAACCGGTAAACCAGCCCCTGCAAATAATAATGCTGATTCCAGTCCTTCCCGATCTTGTGCCAGAGGAGCGATGCTGCAGACCAGCAGTGACAGGGAGGACGCTGCCGCCTCGTCCGTTCATTACCAGCGATCACATCTGCCATTTCGATCGCATAGCGTGCCGTCCATTCACCCATCACGGTCTCGGATTGCACATGTTTTACAGTGTTATTGAAGGATGCGTCTATCTCATGTAATGGTGCATGTCTTCGGGAAATCTTGGGCACTGACGATCGGCCAATAAAATCCGATCGCACTCAGGTAATCCGTCAATCGTGCCATGCTTGCTACATCAACTTTTTTCGACGGTCTTCTCTGTCGTGTGATGAAATCGATGGTTTCCACTCCACAACCATCCGTGGCGCAATAAAGCGCTTTGCCATCCAATTTTAAGTCAAATGAAGGCTGCCGTGCACCCATGGTGTAATATCGTGGCGCATGTGACATTGCTTCCAACACAATTTGCCTGGGAAGCTTCACCACCTGGCGCGAAAAATCAACACTACCACCATGGTCGGCGTAGATTTGAAGGGCTTTATCTGATGGGCAATGGATGCCAACCTGCTCCAATATCTCCAATGTAGCACTTTGAAGCTGGTCAAGCTGCTCATCCTCCAGGATACGAACATGATAGGCTGGTTGGATTGGTTGTAAGGCAGGTGTTTCACTATCCATGTGGTTTACCCTTTACAGATTTCTTTATCTGCAGCAGCAAGAATTCTCCTGAGTTCAGCCTGCTTTTCTGTATCAAGTGGTTCAGGGTTGTGATTCTTACGGATCCAATCTACCTTATCAATTGCCACCTGCCGAGGATTTCGATATTTGCCATCATCTCCGATTTGATGAGTGATACCGCGCACCAATGATTCGCGTATATGGTTACGGGTATGTCTCTGCCCCAGGTAATGACCACCTGGACCAACCGCATGCACCGTATCTAGCGCCAGGGTTTCTTCATTCACATCTAAATTCATCAGCTGGTAACGCGCCCGTTGGTAAAGATCCTCATCCATAATGATTTGCTCAGGGTAAAGTAGTGTATAAGTCTCAGAAAGCCCCATTCCCGTCACAATATCGCCACATGCTAAGCCTGCCAGAAACGGATCCAACGCCACTTCTGCAGCACCCTGCCAGGTTCCAGCTTCATGTGAATCGGTTCCATAACATGCCCCCAAGGATGCCATGCCCCAGTGATGTGCCATTTCAACCGGTGCGTAACGCGTCCTGCTATCCAACGAATAACTCACATAACCGCCCGTCCGTGGGTCAGCCCAGGCTTGCATCAGCGAGTGAAAAACCGGTGCACCTGGTGCATGCAGCTGCATCAAAACCGCTGCACTGATAATCTCTGCATCACCCATCGCAAATGCTCCTGCCATTGTTGCTGGTGCGGTTGTTCCCAGGGTTGGCATCGCTAGGAATCCTACTGGTAATCCCGCTTCTGCTAGGATCAAAGCTCCTTCAATGCCAGCGGTATCCTGCACAAGTGGTGCAATGGTGCATACCACCAGTGAAAATTGTGGCCTGCGGCGTAACTCTTCTCTACTCCCTGCAATCACAGTTGCCATCTCAACCGCATACCGGCAGGGTATCTCACCCATCACAGTTTCACTCTGCACATGCTTGACCGAATTATTCCAGCATGCATCAATCTCGTGCAGAGGGGCTGATTCAGCATGGTCTTGGGCACTGACCATCGGCCAGATAAAACCGATCGAAGGTAGGTAATCGGCGATCTTCGCCATGACTCCGACATCTGCTTTGCGTGAAGGGCGGCGCTCTCTTGTATCGAAGTCTATGGTTTCCACTCCACAGCCATCTGTGGTGAAATATGTTACGCCTTCCTCTAATTGCAAATCATATGCTGCATTGCGTGCACCCATCAAGAAGAATCTAGGGACAGTGGATAAGGCTTTAAACACCATTTCTGGTTTTAACTTCACAATTTGGGACTCCCAATCCACTTGAGCCCCGTGCTCTGCAAAGATTGTCAATGCTTTTTTCGATGGAAATTTAACCCCGGTTTTTTCCATGATCGCCAACGTGGCGCTTTGCAAGTCGTCCAATTGTTTATCTGTGAGAAATCGTAAACGATATGTTGTGCGTAACGGTTCTAAGGGAGGGTATTGAGCTGGCATTTGAGTATTCTCCGATTTATATATTTTTTCACTTATTTAGTTAGTAGCCATTAATTGTATAAGCTAGCATTTTACTTTACTTGTTATCATAACTTCCTTTTACTTTCGCTTGCCCGTTTTTCAAGGAATTCCAATTCTCGCTCCACAGTTTCTGGTAAAGTAAAAGGTTGTTTTGATGAGAGTAAATCTCTTATAGCTTCACGGATTTCACTTAGCAATTCCGGTGAGCCCTGGTTTACCCATTGATCATAAGACCCATGCAATCCTATTTTGCTGTAATACACCTCTCCAGAGCGCACAGCTTTCCGCGTGGAGGCATGGGTCAGGTAATTCCCGCCCGGTCCAAGCGCGTCGATGACCTCCCCCAGCCATTTTTCCGCACCACTTCCAATTCCCTTGCTCAAGCGTTTACATCGCCGGATGACTTCCAGGTCGATGATTAATTGCTCAGGGCTGAAAATTGTTGCCCCTCCAAGCAATCCGGGCGCGACAAGTAAATCTGGTCTGCTTAGAATTGGTAAAGAATAGTTCTGTGCCCGTTCATAACCCGCTTGGATACATGGGATGTGGTGATCTGTTCCACCTACTGTTGCCTCCACAGGTAGTTGGTACATCCTGGCAATTTCGGTCACAGCTGCACCTAGCAATGAATGCTCCACTTCTCCACCTCCATACCTACCTGAGTGCATATCTACAACAGAAGGCGCTGCTGCATAAATAAATGGTGTGCCAGGTGCCGCTGACTGGATCAAGCACAACATGGCGATTGTCTCGCAATTTGCCAATATCAATTCTGATATCAACGAAGCAGGTCCTGATAAACCGAAAAGTGGCATGGTCATCACCGCCACCGGGATGCCCCAATCTAGGGTTTCCAGGTATGCATCAGTGTATTCAGCTTCGATAATCAGTGGAGAGGCAGGGCAGAGGATGAAAGAAACCGGAAGTGCTTTCTTGAATTCCGTCCCGGCTACCAAATACAATCCTGAACACTTCCAGCATCCACCGGCTCTCTTCTGGATTCATGGTCGCATCCTGAATGTGTTTGGAGAAATTCTGGAAAATGGCTTTCCAGTATGCAACCGTTCCATCAGGGGTGTGCTCCCAACAACCATCAATTACGCTCCAATATACATCGATATCATCCAGACAGTCACCCAGGCGGGTTGCCATGTACCAGTCATCCTTGGTTGCAGGACGACGTACCCCTGCTTCGGCATCGTAGGTATAGATTGCCCCACCATCCAGGACTACACCACATGTTCCACGGTTCATGGGTATCGTTTTATCCCCTCGTCGCGCCCCAAGATAAAAATCTTTCGGAGCTTGATTGATGCATTCCTCCACCAATGTCCGCGGTATCCGAACAATCTGGCTGTTTTCATCTACTACTGCGCCAGCTTGCTTAAGAAAACGGCGTCCATTTGCTGTATCAACTCGCACACCAGTTTTAGATAATATCTTCAGTGTCTCTTCATGGACACGGCTGCACTCATCATCAGATAAAACCTTCAGTACCGTTTCCATCACACTTCTCCCATTTTTGTCAGTACTTTATGCGGGTCGAAGGCATCGCGCAGTCCATCACCTATATAATTGATCGATATGACTGATAGGAAAATCATCAAACCCGGGAAAATAGCCAGCCATGGATACTTCACCAGGTACTCTTGGGCGTTACTGAGCAAGTTACCCCAGGATGGTGTGGGGGGCTGGATACCAAATCCCAGATAACTCAGTCCCGATTCTTCCAATATGGCATAAGCAATCTCCAGTGTCGCTTCAACGATCACTGGTCCGATGGCATTGGGAAAGATGTGCAAGGCAATAATGCGTATATTCGAGCCACCCAGGGAACGTGTGGCTGAAACAAAATCCATTTCCCGGATCGTCAGGTAGGATGCTCGCACCAGGCGTGCCGTGAACATCCATGCCAGGATTCCAATAACAAAAGCGATGGTCAGCACTGGGTTACTCTTTAAGAATGGTGCATCCACCTCCCGTAGGATAGCACCTAATAAGATCAACACCAATAACAGATGGCAGTGCTAATGCTGCATCCGTGATGCGCATCAGAATATTATCGATCCTGCCACCAAAATAGCCAGCAATTGCCCCAACAGGCACGCCAATTACCAACGTGATCACCATCACTGAGAATCCCACTGCCAGCGAAACCCTTCCACCATAGAGGACACGTGTCATTAAATCTCGTCCCAGTGCATCCGTCCCCATCGGATGTTGCAGGGATGGTGATTGGTATCGTTCACTTAAATTTGATTTATACGGATCATATGGTGAAAGAAATGCGAGTGTACATGCCAGGACGATGCAGCTCAGTACAATGCAACCCATGATTGCACCTGGATGCCTGCGGAAGCGTCTCCAGACTAATTGGCGCATGGTTAATTTTTTTGGCATTTGTGAAGCTATGTTAATCATAATGGATTCGTGGATCGAGACGCGCGTAAATAATGTCAGCCAATAAATTCGAAAGGATAACTATTAAGGTTATTATCGTCAGGATTGCCATCAGCATGGGGTAATTGCGATCTACTGCTGCCTGGTAATATAAACGGCCCATGCCAGGCCATGAAAATAGGATCTCTACATACAGGGAACCTGCAAAGATATAGGGTAGGTCCAGCGTAAAGATAGTTACCAGCGGCAGGAGTGCATTGCGCAGTGCATGCTTGAAATATACTTTATTCAGGGTTAATCCTTTTGCGCGTGCCGTGCGAACATAATCCTGATGGATCACATCCAACATGCTAGAGCGTAGAAAGCGCGAATACCAGGTGACCCAACCCACTACCCCCATGGTCACTGGCAGGATCAAATGCTTGGTCCAGTCGATCGGTGATTTAAACCAATTAACTATGGATATTGCCAGCCCCTGTGAATTCATACCGCCAGGTGGTAGCAGAGAATCACCCGTGATTGGACTTTTAAGCCATACATAGAATAATAATATTAAAATCAATCCCAGCCAGAACTCAGGGATGGCTTGCCCGATAAATGATAAGGTAGTGACAATAATGTCAAAGATAGAGTATTGCTTGACTGCTGATATCACCCCTACCGGGACGGCAATGATCGCTACTACCACCAGGGTGATGGTCATGAGATAGGCAGAATTTTTAAAGGCAGCTGCGATTTCCTTCAGGACTGGTTGACGGGTTTTGTAAGAATCCCCGAAATCACCTCGTAAAACTCCTTTACCTTGACCAGGACTCACAGAATAAAGGTAATAATGATAATCGAAGCATTGCTTTAGGTATTCAAGAAACCACTTTTTACTTCAGGAATCGTCTCAACCTGTTTAGTCCAATCATTTCCAATTAACCAATAGACGTATTGAGTGCAGATTGGTTTGTCCAACCCGAACTGCCGTTTCAGGATTGCTATTTGTTCAGGTTTTAACCGTTTTGCTCCTCTGCCAGCCAGTGGGCCACCAGGTGCCAGGTTGACCAATCCAAACAACACGATGCTGATGATGAACATCAGGGGTATTGCCTGCAGTAGCCTTCTGACTACATAGTGGCCCACAAATTTAGGTCCTTATTATTTACTCAATCTCATCAATTATTTAATCGTCCAATCAGCTACATTCCAGGTTACGATCTCATTCGCATTCGATTGCACACCTTGTAACCGTGCTGAGTGGGCATTGGCATCCACCGTGGTAAATAGCAGCAACTCGGGTAAATCTCGATTTAGGATCGTTGCCATCTGGCAGAATAATTCTTTACGCAGATCTTCATCCAGGGTATAAGACTGGTCAATCAGGTCGTCAACCTCCGGATTCATGTATCTGCCGTAATTCAGCCCGTAATCAGGCTCGGCTGCCGCAGTGGTGTAGTAGCCCCACAGGAAATCGGTCGGGTCGCTGCCGGAATAACCATCATCCCAGATATCGAAATCAAAGTTACCGGATTGTTCGATCCCACCATTTTCTGTCGACTCCCAGAGTACGGTCCCCTCAACCCTTGATATGGTTAGTTTGATACCGATCTCTCCAAGCTGTTCAGCGATATATTCCTGGGTCAGATCGAGTGTTTCTCCGTACTCTGAATAGGTGATGAACTCCATCTCCATCGGATAACCTTCTTCAGCTCCGGTAGTACAGCCATGGCATTCGCGTACACCATCCCCATCCTGGTCGATCCAGCCGGCTTCCTCCAACAAGGCTTTGGCACCTTCCGGATCGTAGACGGGCTCAGGGACATCGCACACATTATACGGTGGTCGGAAAAACTCAGTCCAAACATGCTTGGCATAGCCATACCAGAATGTATCTGCAATCGTTTTAGTATCAATTGCCATCTGGATCGCCTGGCGTACCCTAAGATCTGAGTTTATCGGATGCGGTGATGCAACAGGATCCGTTGTCCCCTTGGCAGCCAGGTTAAAGAAGATTCTCATTACCCACCGGTCAACAGGGCTCAAGCTGACTTCGACATTGGACACATCTTTTAATTCGGCAATCACATTCTCTGCCGTCCACATATCCAGGTCAGCATCCCCGTTGATCAGCATTTGCTTGCGAACAGCTGGGTCTGGTATGATTTTGACCACAATCTCATCAATCGTTGGCTTTCCCGCTTGATAGAAGTTGGGGTTACGCTCAAAGGTTAAATGATCATTCTGTACCCATTCTTTAAGGACATAGGGACCGTTGCTCAGGGGTCTTAATCCACAGTCCCAACTGGCAAATCCCTGCTCGGCATCGCAATAATGCGCTGGCCAAAGGACCATCAGGTACCCCCCAAATTGGGTCAGGTACCCTGGAAAAACTACGTTGTAATGCACCACAGCCGTGTAATCATCGATTTTATCCACTCCATCCACATAATCGATCCCCGGAATCCAATAGCCTGTTTCAGGATCAACAACGGCTTCATAGGTGAAAATTAGATCATCTGCAGTGACTGAAGTGCCATCTTCCCATTTAATATCCTGCCGTAGCTTCCAGGACACATCCATGGTTCCATTTTCTTCATCAATGACCACACCCCCATTCTCCACTGTCGGTAACTCAACAGCCAGCTCTGGGAAAGCATTTCCTTCTTCGTCCAGGTCTGCCAGCCCCAACATGGTCAGCTCCATCACCAGGACATCAAATCCATTTTGATTCACTGCTGCATTAAAGGATGGTGGATCTTCTTCAATGACAACCGTGATCTGGCTCTTTTCTTCTGTGTCAATGGGGGCAGTCTCCTCGCTTGCAATAGGTTCTACAGGCTCTGTTACACCCCCTTCTGTAGTGGGTGCTTCAGTCACTTGTGTGCACCCTGTGGATAATATCCCTATCACAACCAAAATCGCCAATATCATAAACCACCTTGATTGTTTATTCATCTCCTTCATCTCCTCTTGGTCTTTATTGAATATGCTTTTTCTATTAGATTACACAACTTCAAGCTAAACTGCTTCCGTTTCCAGTATTTTATAATGGAAATTATATTCCGGCATTCGCCGTAGGAATGGATGAGGGTCAAACGCTTCAGGACCGAAAACACCTTTACCATTCCAGATGCCCTCGGCTAAAAGTTCCATAACAATCACCGGTCCTTTGGCAGTCTGCAAAGATACTGCCTGGCAGCCGTAGTTTCTCATGCTTTCCTGGTTATCCGTTACCTGGTAAATGTATACCTCGCGTCTTTTGCCATCCTTCATACCCGTCACCCAGGTCCCTACACAGGTTTTTCCATTCATCTTATCACCCAGAGAAGCCGGATCTGGCAGGCAGGCTGCTACGACTTCAATGGGTGAAACTTTCACTCCTTTTACACTGATCAGCTCTTTTCGGTGCATACCGAGCATTTTGATTACTTTGATGATGTTGATAAATTTCTCCCCCAGCCCATACTTAAAAGTCACTCGCTTGCATGGGATATACCGCGGAATAAGGACTACTTCTTCATGCTCAATATCTACCACTTCCATGGGACCAATCCCTTCAGGAAAATTGAACAACTCTATCTTTTCAAAAGCCGGGATAGTAAACCAGCCCCTCTCTTTCTCCCACACCAGGGGTGGGTCAGTGCATTCCTCGATCGCATCCAGGATCGAAAAAGATGGTGCAAACTCATAACCGCTCACTTCCAGGTCAGCCCCATCGCGGATCCCGATCTCATCTATCTCGTCAAATAGCTCAAGCGAAGCATATTTGGCAAAAATATCACTCACACCCGGGTCCATGCCGTTTCCCAGAATCGCCAGTAATCCTTTATGCTCCCATTTGCTAGCCCGATTCCATTGATAACTGCCCATATCCGCCCCATAATTAGACATAGCCATATCCAGATAATCACAGCCGGCTTCATAGGCAGCTTCAAAGACGGTGTTATTGTAAAAATTGCTCACTGCATTCATGATCAAGTCGATGCCATGTTTACGCGCAACCTGGACAATTTGACTTATATCACGCGCATCAATCTGTTCAATAGGGAATTTATCTGCCGCTCCCAGGTAGTTTTGAACCCTTCTGGCACGCTCCAGGTTGTAATCCGCTAAAACCAGCATCTCAAGCCAGGGACGATGATGTGCTACTTTGGCAATTGCCTCACCCACTCCTCCTACCCCAAGTACTAATACTTTCATCGCACTCCTCCAATAACAGAAATTTCGATCAATGTATTCTTCTTGGAAATAGCAGACGGACGATTCTGTACCAGGCTAAGTTCTGCAGAGTCAATAAATATATTAATATCCTTTGGATAATTCTATCGGAGTTGTGATTAGCTTGTTTCTAATAGTGAATTCTTCCTGGGTTTTTTTTTCTCCATTAGAACTACTTGCCTTCATCCTATATTAATGTTCATGATATCATGAAAAAAATAAGGCGTCAATTTTAGGGAAGTATGACACGCCCAAGAATATGGGAATTTTCCGAAACCATAACAAGCACCTTTCAATTCAACAATAAAATATCCTGCTGAATTGTTCATTATTATATTATATTATCGTTTAGTATTTACAAAACGTTAGGAATGTTGTATACTTCCGCGCTAATTGGCAAAAACGCAATGAAATATTCAACACTCGATCTTCTTTTATGCCCAACATGCCATGGAGTATTAACGCTTGATGCAGCCCCCACACATGGCATGCTCGAAACAAGTATTTTAACTTGCCCTAAGTGTCAGAAAATCATCCCCATAAAGCATGGAATTCCTCGGTTTATAAAACCAGATGAACTAAGTGGTTTAAATAAGCCTTTTGCTCGCATGTATGATTGGTTTTCCTGGATATATTCAGCCTTCTCAAAAATCGGTTTTTTATTCCTCGGCACCACAAATTCAAAAGCCAGGCAGGAAGTCCTTTCTCGTCTTGAGCCAAATGGTGGAAAGGTATTGGAGGTATCCATTGGCCCGGGGGTCAACTTGCCTTTCCTGCTCACTTCACCACAGGTTGGTGAAGTGTATGGATTGGATATCTCTATCGGCCAGTTGAACCGCTGTAATTCCTTGATTCGTCGAAAAGGCTGGTCGGTGGATCTGTTCCTTGCGAACGGTGAAGAGCTGCCATTCAGGGATGGCAGTTTCGATTCAGTTTTTCACATCGGAGGAATAAACTTCTTCACTAACCAGCGAAAGGCAATCGACGAGATGATTCGAGTGGCAAAACCCGGTTCTAGACTCTATCATCTGCGATGAAAACGAATCGGGTGCCCAGTGGTATGAAAAATTCCTTCCCGGTTTCAAATCCGCTTTTATTGACCAACGGGAAGAGATTATTGCCCCGGTTAGC
>CAVTQM010000054.1:0-21588 GCA_963736805.1 uncultured Chloroflexia bacterium | reverse complement strand
CATAAATCTGTTCTAGCCGGGTGTATCTAATTAAACTCAATATATTCATGACCATTTATCTTTATAAGATTGATTCTTCTCCACCATGTTCAAAGAACAAAATTGGATAGGACGGGAGCCGGTTTTTACCTAAAACTCTGCCTTACCTCTATCGTAATATCCTGATTTTCACATTCATCCCTGATATTTTTCCCGGTTATAATCTCCTAGTTCAAATCTAATACGCATCCAGCTATCCTGGAGAACAAAATGTCCAATCGATGGTTGAAAATTTCATTTATATTTGTATTGCTTTTACTGGGTCTGTCCGCTGTATTCATCCCAACGCTTGTTTCCGCCTCACATCGACCAAACAACCTTCTCCCTACCCCGCTTCCACCTGAATCGTACCCAAACTCCAACATTTATCCTGCCCAGGTATACCTCCCTACACTGAACGACCTTCAATATTTATATCAACATGGTATCGATATAGATGGACTTTACTATATTGATTCTTCAAATTCCTATCCAGGAATTGAATTTAAACCCTCTATTGCAACAATATATATTAACCCAGCTCAAGCAAAACTTCTATCTCTTGCCAGTTTGAGTCCTGTACCAATCCCAAATGAAGGATATCGCAGCTTTCTCGCTCATGGTCCGGGTTCAGGAGCCCCAAATGCCTGGCCTACCTTCGCTGAATATGTTACTCGTATGCAGGCACTCGAAACTGCTCATCCGGAAATCGTCAGCCTGCTCCAGATTGGTGCTTCTGTCCAGGGGCGGCCCCTCTACTGCATGGAAATCACCGACTCCCCTGGAATGGACGAGAATGAGCCTGAGTTCAAATACACCGCCAATCACCATGGGGATGAGACCACCGGTGTCGAAATGACCATGCGCCTGGCCGAATTATTAGCCAATAGCTATGGCACCGACCCCGCCATCACCGATATGGTTGATAAAATGGAAATTTGGCTCTGCCCGATCTACAATCCCGATGGTTATGTGGCTGGTACCCGTAATAACGCCAATGGGGTTAACCTCAACCGTGACTTCCCTGACCGCTTTACCGATCCCATCGATGATCCAGCGGGTCGCGAGCCTGAAACCCAGGCTTTTATGAACTTTGGGTATGAACACCGCTTCGTGATGGGTGCCAATTATCATGGCGGTGCCCAGGTGCTCAACTATCCCTGGGATGCGGTTGCTGCTCCAGGTGACCCTCCCATTTCCTCATATGCACCGGATGACCAGCTCTTCTTCGATTTTGGGATTGGATATACCTCCCGCAATCCAGATCTATGGGGTAATCCCGAATTTCCACCCTATGGGATTACCCGTGGATGGGAATGGTACCAGGTTTGGGGTGGGATGCAGGATTGGGCATATTATTACCACGGCGAACACCATGTCACCCTTGAAATTTCCAATACCAAGATGCCTCCTTATAATCAAATGGATCTTTTCTGGGACCACAACCGTGATGCCATGCTCTGGTGGCTGAAGCAAGCTTGGACTGGACTGGGGGGTTTGGTCTTGGATGCGCGCGACGCATCTCCATTGAACGCAACCCTTACCTTGCTTGACCGGGATACTCCCAACACGATCCTCACCGACCCCGATATCGGTGACTACCACCGCGTGATCTCCGAAGGAGTTTACTCGCTGGAAGCGAGTGCAGAAGGCTACCAGAACCAGGTCATAGGTGTAACCGTCATTTCTGGCACGCTTTCGAGCCGTGATTTTTACCTCTGTCCGCAAGCGCCTTGGGTTGTATCCGGGACAGTTACCGATGTGTATTCAGGCTTACCCCTGCAGGCTTCCATTGAGTTTCTTTCTTCGCGCCAGGCTACGAATACCGATCCATTAAGCGGTCAATATTCCATCAATATTTGCCCATCCACATATACAATGCGTGTTTCCGCCCCATGGTATTCTCCCGAAGAGCGCTTGATTACCGTGGACCAAAACCAAGTCCAGGATTTTGCCCTCTTCCCCACCTCGAACTTAAGCCCCTCCAATAAAGTATCGTCTTTAAATGAACCTCTCCCATTGGATATCATCCAATATCAGCTGCACGTCATCAATGCTGGTATCTCTACCACAGTGATGGTCACCGATACTTTACCAATCTCAATAACCTGGACCGGTGATTTGACCGCCACACAAGGAATTCCGCTCTTTGACGCAGGTCAGATCACTTGGAAGGGAGATGTTTCATATACTCAGCCGGTGACAATTACATACTCTGCCAGTGTTAATCAATGCCTGCCACCTGATTCTAAGATTCTAAATGTGGCTGAATTTGACGATGGAGTGAATGGCATCATTACTGGAAAAGTTGAGTTGGTTATTACGAATGCACCACCCAGTCTACCATCTTCACCCTCGCCCGTGAATGGATCAATCCAACAACCCATTACGACGACCCTCGCATGGGCACCCAGCACCGATCTTAACTGCACTCCAATCACCTATGACATCGCCTTTGGAACCTCCCCCACACCTGAAATTATTGCAACCGGTTTATTTAATCCCTGGATATGATCCTGGTATCCTTCTCCCTGGAAGGACCTACTATTGGTATGTTATCGCCCATGACGATCGCTCCCTGGTCCACGGTCCCACCTGGAGCTTCTCAACAACCTCTTTATGGACGTATTTACCATTGACCCTCAGGTGACTGATCGAAAATTAGCCATGTTGATTCCCAGCTAAATCCTCGCTTGTGTAAACAAAATTGGGGCACGGATATGACCGTGCCCCAAATTATTATGAACTACTGATTTTCTTATCTTTGGATGAGTGGCATGTAATTGTAATACCTCACGATGGCTGTAGTGGTCACCTCAGCTGTATCATAGATGGATATATCCAGCTGGGATGTGATTTTAAGTGTGGTGGCATCAAATTCTCCATGCGTCACACCACCTGGAACCTCAACCCATACAGTCACGGTAATACTTTCCCCTGCAGCTAGCAAGCCGGTATTATCACCACCTGGCAATGTAGCTGTCCATACTCCACTGACCGCCAGGGCAAAGGTATCCGTGTAATCACCCGTATTGGTCACCGTGAATTCATAAGCCACCACATCAAGTGGTTTACCGCTTCCATCTTCTGGCGCGATCACCTCTCCACTTGGGTTGACATTCGCCAATGTCGTACCAGTTGCCATGTCATAGCCACCGGCTACCCCATTTGCTTCCAAGCTGAATGTGTCGCTGCCTATGATTACCTGTGGCATGTTGGGGATGGTAACCGTCACCGTCACCAACGTTGATGCCCAGGCATCGAGTACCCCGGTTGTGGTAGGTGCATCTGTCGGCCAAAGTGCATCCACATTAAGTAACACTTCTTGTGCTTCAGCAGCTTCATTCGTGACTGTATATACATAACTTACTTGTGTACCAGGTTCACCGATCTGCTCTTGGGTAGGCGGAGCAATGGACACATCGATGGGTGGTTCACAGGATCCCATAAAAGCAACCACGCGCTGCAAGACTGTCTCACCATTGGTGGCATTGTTGTTATATAAAGGTACCCACGAGGTTCCGAAGAACACGGTCTGCCACAAGCCACCATTTTTGTCCAAATTTAATTTATTGGCATTGTTGTTTGCCCTGAACGCTGTTGAAGCGCCTGCCCCTGCATTAACAATATCTCCATAATCAGAAAATTCAGATGGGTAAGTTAAGTTATACGGACCTAATCCATCCCCGATCGGGTCGCCAGCCAAGCCGATGATCGAAGTCGCATCACCGGTGTCACTTGTAAATGAAGCAATGCCCAGGTAATTTTGGCCAAAAGGTAGTCAGGCCAAAATCGTATAGGTAGTCCTGGCTGTCCAGGAACAGTTTCCCACCACCATCCAGGTAATCCGCCAGGTTTTGTTCATCTGCACTACCAGGACCGGCTACCCCACCATACGCATCGCCAGAATACCACACCACCATCGAGTATCCCTGCATGCTTTCCAGGCTGGGACCGTCACCACCACCCGTATCATAGATATCATAGTCGTAGCCTAGAGTATCCAGAGCCGTAGTGAAGTAGGGGGTATTGTTGGGGGCATTATTGTCGTCGTCCACCAGCAGGATGCATGGGAGTGGTTCCAGGAGGAAATTTTCGGTCATATTCCCAGTCACCACCACCTCACGTGTCTCAGATTGGTGCAGTGCAGCCTGAACAAGCAAGTGCCAGGTACCTTCGGCGACACTAATACTGTAATAACCGTTTGAGTCTGTTGTCACGGGTGCTTCGGGCGCATCGGTAAATTGGATCGTAGCGTCCAAAGGCAGACCACTTACCGCATCGTACACGTGTCCACTGACAGTGTAGCTCGGGAGAGGTGTCATGGCGAAGTCCTGGGTGGTCAAAGTGTCAGTAATGACCTCCACAGGGTAGGCGATATTTGTCTCATACCCGTAAGCAGTAGCCGTAACCGTGAATGTGCCTGCCGCAACGGTCATCGTGTAATAGCCTGTGGCATCTGTTAGATCTTCCCAGTAAAATCCTTGTTCGTGTGATGCACCTATTTCTACATCCACGATCGGTTCATTTGTAGTAGCATCGGTGACGGTGCCGTTAATATTTCCAGCACCACCCATGGCAATCGCATATTGTACAGCTGCCAGAGCATCGATCGTTCCAACACCCCAATCATTGTTGGGTCCTGTGGTGTAGTTTCCACCGCAGTTTGAGCCACCCTGTCCGGTTAAAGGTACAGCTGTTTCGCGAATGATATCAATGGTTTGGCTAACCTGCCCCCGCAAGGCTGGATTTGCTGACCAGATTAATCCCACCAACGCTGTGACGTGTGGACCCGACATGCTGGTCCCCGACCAGCCACCTTCATAACCACCACCAGGCACCGAAGATCGAATGTTCTCGCCCGGTGCCATAACATCCGGGAAGTAATCGCCTGGATATAAAGATGATGGCCCTCGGCTGGAAAAATCGGTCAGTAAGTCCAGGAAAAGCTGGAGCATGATTGACAGAACCGGTTGTTAATACCTGTAAGTAATCTCCAGGTGAGCGTAACGAACCGCACCCTGATCCCTCGTTTCCAGCTGATACTTCAATCAAAATCCCGGCTGCCTGCAAGGCAGCGATCTCATCTTCAAATTGCGGGGCGCCTCCTCCCCAATACCCCCATGAGTTGTTGACTGCATCGGGAGCCATACCTGGGTCAGGATTTGCACCGCTCAGATCCCAAGGTGCCAGGTCCCATTGGAAGCATTCAGTAAAGGTACCATCATCACCACCACCCCCGTCGGTCATGTTTTTACAGTGCACTGTCCTTGCTCCGGGAGTCATTCCAATTTGGTTGGCTCCTCCATCATCACCCACCATCGTACCGGTAGTGTGGGTGCCATGTCCATGTCCATCTCCAGGTACATTTGGGTAAGTATTGGTTGCATCCCACCAGTTATAGTTGTGGTTTACCTGACTGCAGGTTGGCGGATTAAGGCAGCCGCGGTATTGCTGGACGAGTGCTGGATGGTTCCAGTACAAGCCAGTATCATTTCCAGCCATCACCGTGCCCTGACCATCGTAACCAATCGCCCAAACCTCCGGTGCATTCACAAAGCTGATATTGGATTCAATTCCTGCGGGATTATTTTGGGCTTTTGGATCAAACATCGGTTCATCAAGCTGGTACACGTGGTTGGCACTGATCCGCCCCACGTCCTGTCGATTGGCAATGGCCATTGCCAGGTCGAGGTTGCCTGCTTTAACCAGGATTTTATTGGCAATATAAAAGGGCTGATATTCAACATCTTGCTTATCCAGATATGCCCGAAGTTCTGCTTGAGTCCGGTCGGCGGTAGCCATCAGGGTCTCAAATACGTATTGTCCTTTTTCTTCCTTCGTTAGCAGTTGATCTGCATAACTCAAGTCAGCTTTCTCAGCCATGGTTACAAAAAAGTCGGCCTTCCCAGAATTGAGTTGATCAAATACAAATGCCTCAATTTTCGCGGATGCATCAGCTTGAGGTTTTTCGGTTTTAGCCAGGATCGACCCAGATGTCGTCCATCCGAGCATCATGCCTGCCATTAACAGAATAGAAAATAGCCTATGAAAATACTTCATGGGGAACCTCTCCTTATAAATTTATTATCGGTGAATTTTTGGGACTAATCAATAAACTCGAATCCATCAACAAAATAAATAAACACTCCTCTTTGTATTGCCTCCATTTGATTTGCTCATCTTTAAGAATAGAATCCAAAATAATATTAATCCTGATTTAATCATACCATGAAACAACTATACAGTATGTTGGCGAACTCTGTCAAATACTTATGGAAATATATTGGATGAAACAGCTAGGTATTTTCAACCACGATTGTTATTTAATATTTATATATTTCAATTCTGCGAGTCTCCACATCCCAAAAGAAATCCCCAGGCTGATGAACAACCCAAACAAAGATGTAATCCACAGGATAACACCCGTCTGCATCAGGCTTGATAACCATAGAACCAGTGAAAGTGGTACTCCCGCCACGAATAACCCGATGAATAGACCAGCTACTCCCATTTCAATATCTTGACCTGCCAATAATGTATCGGTCTGACTCTGACGAAGGATGTCAAAAATAGCTCCTAGGGCAAAGCACAGAATGATACCCGGAGCAATCACAGCGACTGGTAGGCTGGGATGGAAACCTGCCAAACTGCAGATTCCAAATGCAATCCAGCATAACAAAGTTGCTCCAATTACTGGACTCAATATTTCAACCATCAGAGTTTCTCTACTTGAAAAGGGCAATAGGCGGAACACCACCCACAGTTTCAGGTCTGAGCTAAACCGTTTCGAGCAAATCTGCCCAGTTAATAATCCCCACACAACAAAAACCCAGATACGCGTCCCCCAATCTGGAGCAATCAACATCCCAATACCCGAGGCGAATAATAACACCCAGAAAATAATACTTTTGATATCGATTCCCCGCCAGGCTTGTACCCAATCCTTCCAAATAAGAACCCAAACCCCAGCCCGTGATGGAATAAGGTTCGAAAAATGACCTGCCTGAAACCGTTTACTACTTCTCATCGATTGGACTCAGATTGCCTTTCCATTACGCTAGATTACCAGAATTCTCTTCGGAAAATTGATTCCTGGGAAGCCCGGCTTAGATTAATCTCAGGCGAAATCCAATATAGAGTAAAAAGGCTCAATACGACCAGAAAAATTACCACAGAAAATCCTGCCAACCAACCAGCTACTCCAAACCCAGACTCGAGCGGGAAAATCACAGGCCATAACAAAACACGTAAACTCGGCTGATTGAATCTATAAAACAATAACAGGCATGCTCCAACCCCTAGTGGGAAAATTCGAAGATATTTCAGATCCTTATCACCCCGCAAGCGTAATGCCCCGAAAACATACGTTAATGTCATGCCTGCTAGATGCAATGGAAGCATAATGCTTGCTGCACGCAATCCTGTCCATACATAGAAGGGTAGATCAGCCCAATTCATTCCTTCTGGATTAGCCAATTGCTGGCAAGCAAAACTTAACGTTATTACGCCTGCCCAGTAAGGTAGACCGGCGAGTATCCAATCACCGAGTAGCCAAGCAATCGCGACTTGTCTGCGATCAACTGGAGTCTGGCAGATTAACAAGGCATCTTCTTCTGAAAATTTAAATGGCGTACGTCTCGCATAGCGGTAACTTCTCAAGAGAACATCTACAAGTAATATAAAAATAATGAGTAGTACTGCAGCTTGAACTGGTGAAAATCCCTTGAATAGCATTAATACCGCCGCACCCCAGTCGGCAATTAATGCCAGCATTGCAAATCCCCATAGGCTAAAGAAAATGATCACGTAAACCAGATAGATCTGATGGCTCCGTGAGTGATCACGGGGGTCATATCCAACGATGGCTGTCCAAAAACTCATTCGGCTACCCACTTGCCGCTCGCGTACCAACCAGACTGCATTCATCTACTTAACCTCAAGCTGACCTTGCTCCATGCGCCATTGCCTCCCCTGTAGCCCATCCACAATGCTTAAATCATGACTGGTCAATAAAATGGCGCAGCCTCTGTCTCGTATCATTAATAGTTTTTCACGTACAAGGTTTACACTATCTGTGTCCAATGCAGAGGTGGGTTCATCCATCAAGAGCATCTTGAATGGTCGGATAAGCGCCTGGGATATGGCTAGTTTTAATCGCATACCCCTTGAGAGATTATGAGGGAACAAGTTACGACTTTCCCATAAACCGAATTCACTCAATAAAGTCTCAGCCCGCTGTTCCCAGCCTTGTTCAACCCCAAAAGCCATGCTGAAAAACCACAAATGCTCCCAGGTAGTTAATTCCCGGTAAAAGCGGGGTACATCCGGGACGAATGCCAAACGTTGCTTGGCGGGTACCTCTTTCTTATACAAATCATATCCTTCCACCAGCACATTTCCCGTCGATGGCCGTAACAATCCACTTAAACAATACAGCAATGTAGACTTTCCAGAACCATTTGGTCCGGTCAGGATGATGATTTCCCCTGCATTAATATTAAAATCCAGCGGTTTAACCGCCTGGAATTCTCGATAGGACCTGCTTATACTTATTGCTTGCAGCAGAGAATTTGTCATCACGGTTGAATAAATGTCAACTGCCACGACCCCCAATATCGACTTCCATCCTCCAATTGGCATTCAGCTGCTGTAAGGTCAGATACAGAATTCCCACCATCAATTAGCATCAGCGAGTATACAATTTCAGGGATCATCAGGAAATCAGCATACCCTAAACCCAATTCGGGCTTTAAACCCGTAAAAAATTGATCCTCACCTCCATCCCACATCACCCTTATCTCAATGCTAGGTACGGGTTGTCCCGCAGCATCCTGGACCACAACCTGGATCAAAGGTTGAGATTGGTTAGGATTGCACAAAAGCCTGGTTTCCTTCAACACGAATGCCGCTCCCTGGGTGGGTGTGGATTTTGCGGTGCTCGTAGGTTCCACCGTATTAGTCGGCTGGGGTACACGGCACTATAGCAGTTAATGTTGATGTGGCGGTCAGTGGAACTTCAAGGCTGGATGCTGGCTGATTAAGCACGGGTGTGGGTGTTTCAGAGCGAGCTGGTAAGGGTGTTCCTATCACCTGGGTGGGGGAAATGCCCGGTTCAATAAGTGGCATCCCTTCACCAATTGCCATTGCCAGGATTCCAAGTGCTCGCACTTCCGCTTCCGGGCGACCTTCAGACAGGGCGCGTTGAGCTTGTATAGCCAGGCTTTGGGCAGTCTCGTCGTCTTTTAGCTGTGCCAGCCGGTCTTCAGCACGTAGGAGGTCATTGCTGTATAAATATGCCGCTGCCACCAAAGCCCGATACTCATCTTTGAAGTCTGCCCGTAATGCATACGGTGGAGCATCCACATACTCCACCGGGCTGATCATCCATGAATAGAATAACCCTAATGCAATTCCCAAGACAGCGCCAGTTAATAGATACCAGGACCCGCGTCGATCATATTTCATGGGGCTGGTATCTCCAGGTTCGGATTCCAGGACTAACAAGCCTTCCCCCAATAATTGTAGCAGGGATAAATCTTGGGAGGCGTAATCATGTTGCAGTGCATAATTCAATGCATTTACAACAATGTCCGCTGGAGCAGAGCTACCCAGCAATGCCAACCGACGGACTGCCAGGCTAATATCATGATCCACCTGGTATGCCTCCCCAACCATGAGCACATAATCAGTTCTATAGTCTTCTCGCAGGCTTTCCGGGGCAATATCCACGTATTCAACCGGATTGACCACCCAACCATAGAAAAGTCCGGCAGCGCCTCCCAGGATTACTGCAATCAGGAATTTTGACCAACGTGACATACGATTTCCACTCTACTTCTTTCAGGTTTATCTAGATATCCATTATTTTTCTGATACTGAAATTCTACCATTGCTGCTTGCTATTGGTTGAAAAATCTTGTACAATTTATTTAGAACATCGTGGATATCTTTATGGATTGTCCACTGACCATAGGAGGGAAGCCAACATGGATATTATCAAGGTTTCAGGCACCTCTCGTACCTCTGCTGTGGCAGGTGCCATTGCCGGGGTCGTCCGGGAAAATAAAAAAGCCGAAGTTCAGGCAATTGGGGCAAGTGCAATCAATCAAGCTGTTAAAGCTATGGCACTTGCACGTAGTTATCTGAGCAATGATGGCTACAACATCATCGTTATTCCAGAGTTTGTGGATGTCCAGATTGAAGATAAAATCCGTACAGCCATAAAATTCACGGTGGAGCCACGTTAAGGAGCACTCCTAACTTCCACCGCTTTTTGCAGTTGCTCAAATTTCCACATCCAAGACATCCGGTTGATGAAATCAGCGAGTGATGGGCTTTGATCGCGCATTAGGCGGACCGCAGCCCCAACAGGGTCTTCACCTGCAGCTCCACCAGGTTCGTCAGCATATGCACCATAAAAAGCGAAATATGCCTGGTTCAATTTGCGGATATGGTAACCGTTATCCCATAAGAAACGCCGGCGTAGCTCCATATACGTTTCTGCTTCATCGATTTTTCCTTCAGACAATAATCGTTCTGCATCCACCCTTGTTTTATGCATTTCTGCTCTAAAATTAAAAACCTCTGCTTGTCCAGGTTGTTCATTTCCATAGTCAGGTTCTTCAGGAGCAGCTTCGGGTAGCAGGTACTCCGGGTAATATTGCGCAACGAGTGCCCTACCAAGCTCTTTACCTGCAATTGCAGCCACGGTCTCATTCATGGTGCGTAACTCAGGGCTGAGCATATAACTGACCCCCAAAGGTCGTAAAGTCAAATAATTATGTACCCACTCGTGTGCAACAACTTCCGCCAGCCAATTAATATCGGTCGTTTCCATGATCATGGTTGGGTATAAGCCGATTCCTCCAATCCCCACCACCAATGAAGATACATTTAGTTCTTTGTCCACCTTTTGTTCTAATTGTTCAATCTGGTCAATAGAAATACCTGGAGAGATTGAGATATTATGGTCCTGCCGGATCTCATTGCGCGGGGAGATAATTAACGCATCCGGTGGGGGTGTTGTATGAAACAACACGGGAGGAAACGCTTGTCCACCAAGGGCCAGGTGGGTGTGTGCCGCAACATCGTTCACCTGGTTCTGCAAGATTGCTTCTGCCAATGGCTCTATCTCTGTTCTGCGATCTTTTAACGCTTCTACCTGGTTGCGCAGATCCACTGAGGCAATATCCGGATTGCTAATATTTGGATCGGAATAAATTTCGTTTAATTTGGCTATCCGTCTGGTTGATCTGTTGGATTAGATTCAACGTCTCCAGCACCGTTTTTGATTGCTCTTCTGATGGCAAGTAATTTGCCGTACCTAAAGCAATCTCACCAAGCTTAATTCCTAAAGAGTTCAAAGTCCAGGTAACATAATCAAACTCAATCTTTCTTGTGAAAGTCCGTATCTGCTCTAATGGATCTGATAATGGAACCGAACTTGCCGCTAACATTAAAGACATTGCAAGTAGTAAAAATGTCACCCAGTAAGCTCTTTTAAAAGTCATGCCAGTCATAATAATCCCGGAATAAGTGAATGTCAACTTAAACCCATATTAAGTTTGTATTCCTCCATGCTATAATCAGCAGGATGAATTTTCTCATCACAGGAGCGGCAGGGTTTTTAGGGTCAGCTCTGGCAAATCGGCTGGCATGGGAGGGGCATCAGGTACGAGGGCTGGATGATCTTTCAACGGGGGATCCCAACGCGCTCCACCCCGAAGTACTTTTTACCCGCGGCGATGTAAACGATCGACCAAAACTCTGGAACTTTCTGCAAGATGTCGACTGTGTATATCACCTGGCTGCTCGGGTATCTGTCCCCGAATCGATCCTTTATCCCCCGCGAATATAGCGCTGTGAATGTTGGCGGTACCGTCAGTTTGATGGAAGCCATGCGCGATGTAGGTGTTCGACGTGTGGTTCTAATTTCATCCGGGGCAGTCTATGGCGACCAGCAAGCCCAGCCGCTCATAGAATCCGCCCTTCCCAATCCACGCTCCCCTTATGCAGTTTCGAAGTTATCCGCAGAGTATTATGTTCGCACCATTGGTGATCTTTGGGGGATTGAGACCGTTGCCCTGCGTGTCTTCAATGCCTATGGTCAAGGCCAGCACTTGCCACCTTCCCATCCACCTGTTATCCCCTTTATGCTCAAACAAGCCATGCGCGCTGGAACTATCATTGTTCATGGCGATGGCACCCAGACACGCGATTATGTCTATGTTGATGATGTTATCACCGCCATGGTAGCTGCCTCGACTGCACCCGACTTGAACAACCAGGTCATCAATGTTGGCAGTGGCACGGAAGTTTGTGTGCGTGACCTTGCCAGCCTGGTTATTCAGGTCACCGGCGGTCGGGCTGAAATTGTCTATAATCCTCGTACCGATCCAGGTGTCTCCCGAATGTGTGCTGACCTTTCGCTCGCCAAGAGTAAATTGAGCTACCAACCGCGCTTTTCACTCTCTGAAGGTTTAAACTCACCCTCGATCGAGACCTACGCTTCCGCAAAGACGCAACCAGGCCCCTCCAACCGCCTCCTTCCGAAATCATGACGTATTCTTTCTGGATCATCCTTCTGGCTGTATTCAGCTATGGGCTGCTGCATTCCATTTTGGCATCTAATAGGGTGAAAGCTCAAGCGCACAGATGGTTTGGTCCGAAGACCGAACATTGGTATCGACTGGCCTACAACTTCATCGCCATCATTACACTGCTGCCTATCCTGCTCCTCCCAATTCTACTTATCGATGAGCAGATCTATCGAATTCCTCCCCGTGGGTAATGTTAACCATAGCCATTCAATTATTTGCAGTCGTCATCCTGGTGCTTGGTGTGAGGCAAACTGGTATTACCTCTTTCATTGGGTTAAGTCAGCTGTTGCTCCCCGAAGATACCTCCCCACCCAAAATGGTCACTGACGGGTTATACCGGTATGTTCGCCATCCCTTGTATACTGCTGGATTGGTGATAATTTGGTTGATCCCCCTCATGACATATAACCTTTTAGCACTCATTCTCGGTTTAACGATTTATATCTTCGTGGGTGCATATTTCGAAGAACGTAAGCTCCTGCTCGAATTTGGTGATGTCTATGCTGAATATCGTCAGCGTACACCGATGTTGGTCCCCCGTATACGGATATCTCGCCATTAATCCTAATTCTGAATTAATATCTACATGATGGAGCCCTCCTTCTGGTTAAAACTCTTCCTGGGTTTTCTCGTCGGCAGCCTTTGGATCACTCTCACCACCATCAGCGCCGAACGCTTTCGGCAGCAAAGTTGGTGGTCTGATCGGAGGTCTGCCATCCACGGTCGTGATTGCTTTATTGTTTATTGGATTCACCCAATCTCCCGAAATTGCTGCCGAAGCCACCACGGTCATGCCCCTAGCTCAGGGTTTGAATGGCCTTTTTGTCCTCACATTTATGCTCTTGATCCCGCATGGGTTATGGCTAAGCCTGCTGGGCGCATTGCTCCTTTGGTTCGTACAGTCCTCACTGCTTTACCTGCTGGATATACAACTATTTTGGGTTTCTATCCTTGGATGGTTGATTCTTTTAGTTTTCTGCTACCTGGCTTCTGAGAAATGGATGAAGGTACCATCCCAGGGTAAGTATCTAATTTCCTACCCGCCCACCCAGCTTGTCTGGCGTGCCCTCTTCGGTGGAGCAGTCATTGCGTTGGCAATTTTCATGGGCAAGCTGGGAGGACCCCTTCTTGGTGGGATTTTCGGTTCTTTTCCTGCCATGTTCCTTTCTACCTTGGTGATTACCTTTCTGGCTGCAGGTCCAGATTTCTCACGTTCGGTGGGAAAGTCACTCCTGATCAGCGGGCTGATCAATGTTCCACTCTATGAGATTATGGTCAGGTTCCTTTATCCAAATGTTGGCCTCGCTCTCGGCACTACACTCGCACTAATGTTCTCTTTTGGCACTGGTTACATAACATATTTATTCATGAAAAAAGAGACTGTCTTAACAAAATCTCTGTGATAATGATTTCCACCGTCCAAATCTATCCGTTCACGGTTAATCTCGTTTCTTACCTTATGCTATACTTCTTATAATGGCTGCCACCTCCTTTAAGAATCAATGATTAAGCGAATTGAAGAGGATTATTCTGATGACTGTGATAAATGGGATCGCCTATTACCAGAATCGCCGCGATGAAGTACCAAACAAGGAGCTGGCTCGCCAGCTGGCAGAATTGGAAGACAGGGCAGGAATCCATGAGATCGCCGAGAATCTGTGGAATAAGAATAAGAACGTTCGCAGTGACTGCCTCAAAGTATTATACGAGATTGGTTATATCCGCCCAGATTTGATCGCTGATTACGTCAACGATTTTCTCAAGCTGCTCAAGAACAAAGAAAACCGCATGGTGTGGGGTGCCATGATTGGTCTGGCTACCATTGCAGACCTTCGTCCGAATGAAATATGGGGACAAATCGATGACGTGATCGATGCAGTGGAAAATGGTTCATTGATCACCGTTGTTTGGGGAGTGAAAACCCTTGCACACGTCGCTGCTGCGGATAAAGACTACCATTCCAGGCTGTTTCCCATCCTGCTTACCCAGCTCCAAACATGCATCCCCCGGGATGTCCCCATGCATGCCCAAAGCATGCTTGTTGCAGTGAATAAAACCGATTCAGCCACATTTTTGACTGAGATTGAGAAACGTAAACCAGAGCTGACAGGTTCGCAATTAGCACGGCTTAATAAAGTGGTCAAGCAAGTACTTAGTCTCTAAAATAATCATTCATAATGCATTCCAAAGGAATGAAGCATGTTCGAGCACCACAAACAACCTCTTTTGTCATCGCACGCTTTTCTTGTCCGCCAGCTCATCTCCCTGCTTGTTGCCTTAGTTATAATCTTTAGCTCACTTTTATTGGGTGTGCTTGGTTATCATTACCTTGAGGGTATGGCATGGATCGATGCTTTGGTCAATGCCTCCATGCTTCTGGGTGGCATGGGACCCGTGGATGCACTCCATACCGTTGGCGGAAAGCTGTTTGCCTCTTTTTATGCTCTCTATTCTGGAATTATCTTCCTGGTAGTTGTGGGTGTGATCTTTGCTCCCCTCTATCACCGCTTTCTCCATCGCTTCCACCTGGAGGTGGAGGATTAGGGGGATGCCGTCCAGCTTATTAATATCTGTATTATAGCTTTGGTTCTATAACCTCTTAACCAACATGCCTCTCCTCTGGATTTCCCTGTCTTTTCTTTCCGGCATAGTTTTAGCAGCCAGCCTCCCTATCCCATTCATCGCCTGGATTATTCTGGCGATCACCTCTCTTGTTCTTTTACTTCCACCGGTTTACCATCATTGGGCACGAATTATCCCCCCGGCTCTATTTAAATTTACTCAGCAGTTGAAAATAACCAGTTTTTACCTTTATCCATTGCTTTTCCTTTTTATCTCCCTTGGGGCTTTCCGGTACCTTACTGCCTTACCTGAATTAGTAGTCAGTCAAGCTGAAATGGATGGATAAAGTTGCTTCAATTTGATACGAGCATCCTCGGTCCGGAATTGCCAATTAATGATCGAATGGACACTGTTTCGCTCGTCTGTAATCGCTTGGACCTCCTTCTCGAGGATGGTTTCGTTGGGTATGTGCTGCTTCAACCTTCTGCTGAACACACTCAACTCGATTTCTGCCATGTTCAGCCAACTGCCATGTTTGGGTGTGAAATGAAATTCCAGCTTCTTGAGAATCCGGCGAGCTTCTGCTGGCGGAAATGCTTCATACAAAGATGCTGGTTTATGCGGGCCAAGATTGTCCAAAACCACCCGGATCAGGATCGCATCTGGGATAAAGCACATCCACCAACCATTTCATTCCTTGAGCAAAATCAACCATCGTATGGCGTTCCGTAATCCGGACATAGCGCTTCCCGGCCAGGGGTTCATAAAACATGTTCAAATTGCGAACGCCATTGCGCTTGTACTCATAATCATAGCGTTCCTTGCGTCCTGGTTTGCCTGGGTATCCCTACGAGTTTCTTCAATCAATTGTTTCAACCCTTCATCAAAGCAAACCTGGGGATACTGGGCATCATAGGGACGCTCGTATCTGATCGAGTACGTCTTCCATGCAAGCCACATAGTCCGCACTGGCCTCCGGAATACACCACATTTCCTTCTGCCATGGCTTTATCTCGTTTTTTAAGCGTTCGGCGGATGGTTTCATGCGACACCCTCTCCACTACCCCTAATTCCACCATCTTCCCGGCCAGTAAACGAAGTGTCCAATGCTCATGCCCTTCCGGCACCTGGCTGCAAGCCGTAGCGATCAGCGTTGCTTCCGCTCGATCCACTCCAACTTCCGGCGTTGTCCTGGTCGAGGGCTCTTCGTTCGAGGCTTTCTCCAGCCCTCCCATCACAAACCGTTTGCGAAGCCGTTCTCAACACAGGGACGACTGACACCCAAGCTTTCATGATCTGCGGGTCAGACATCCCTTCGTTTGCTCAAGCAATAAATCATGCCATCTTCATTTGCCGCGCTTTTGATTTTACCCTTACTGGTCACCTCTCGTAATTGTTTCTTCTCTTCGTCACTAATTTTCCCGGATTAGCTTTTTCGCCAATCTTTCGATCCTCCTTGCCTAAGTCGGTTGCAAGAGTATTCCATCTATCTTGTCACTCATAGTCAGGACCCTCGTTTATTGCTTATTACAATGACCGTCCCGTTGAATTGATCCTAGAAGGTGTTATCTCAGAACCATCAGACAACCGAGACACATATACCAACCTGCGTTTGCAAGTCGAACAGGTCCAATCTTTGGATTTAAACCAGGTTGACCCAGTTCACGGTCAAGTACTTGTTCCGGGTTTTCCCAAGGCACCGTCTTCTATTATGGTGACCGCGTCCGCCTTCAAGGCCATATTGAGTCTCCCCCCGAAAACGAAGATTTCTCCTACCGCGATTATCTTTCCATCCAGGGAATCTACAGCTATATGCCCTATCCAACTGCCACCGTGCTTCAGCATGGGCAGGGCAGCCCGCTTATGTCTGCTCTATACTCCTTCCGCCAGCATGCCTTGGATGTCGTTTATCGCCTTTTTCCCGATCCCGAAGCTAGTCTTCTCGCCGGCATTTTACTGGGTGATCAATCAGGTATCCCCCCACAAGTGCAGGAAGCTTTTCCGTCTCACCGGAACCAGCCACATCATTGTCATCTCCGGATTTAA
Source organism: uncultured Chloroflexia bacterium (assembly GCA_963736805.1). Classification (GTDB taxonomy): domain Bacteria; phylum Chloroflexota; class Anaerolineae; order Anaerolineales; family UBA4823; genus FEB-25. Next base: position 4,360 of record CAVTQM010000054.1, on the reverse strand, counting down.
CATCGCCATTATCGCAGCATTGTTTACCTTCCTATTTATGCGTTTCTTTGGCATGTTTCGTGGTGCTCTCTTGGCTGCTATCGGAATTATTCTATATACCCTGCTGGTGGGAGCCAATCCCGCAGTAGTCCGGGCTTCTATCCTGGGTTTGTTTATGCTACTTGGTCATTTAATTGGTCGACGCCAGGTTGGTCTGAACAGTCTGATATTCGTGGCAGCGATAATGGCTCTGATTACCCCATCTGTCCTTTGGGACATCAGCTTTCAGCTTTCCTTTGCTGCCACGCTCGGCATCATGCTCTATGCCGGACCATTTTCCAGATAGATTTACCAATTTCACCACCCGTTTCATTCCCCGCGAAAAAGCTGAACAGCTGGCTGGTCCGGTCGGAGAATATTTGCTAGTCACCCTGGCAGCCATGCTCACCACCCTGCCCCTCATGGTTTACTATTTTCAACGCATTTCCATAACTTCAGTGATTGCCAATCCTCTCATCCTTCCTGCTCAACCGCCTTTGATGATCCTGGGTGGGCTATCAGTCCTCACTGGGATGATTTCCCAGCCCCTGGGACAATTATTCGCATGGATGGCCTTGCCCTTCACTGCTTACACCATCCGCATTGTGGAGTGGCTGTCTGCCATCCCATATGGCTCCATTGCCCTGGGTCAGATTGCGTTTCCACTCATCCTGGTCATTTATCTGGGGCTCTTTACGATCACCTACATGCGTTCCAAAATTACTACTGTAGCAGGCAGATTGACACCCGCCATTCCACTGGCTATCTTGGCTGTAATCACGTTCCTCACCTGGAAAGCTGCCTTTTATGCCACCGATGGATTACTGCATGTGACCATCCTTGATGTTGGTACAGGAGATGCGGTTCTAATTCAATCCCCGGAAGGACGGTCTGTGTTAATAAACGGTGGTCCCAGCACTGTTCGCTTATCCGATTCTCTCGGCAGGCGTCTACCACCCTTCAACCACTCCCTGGATTGGCTTGTGGTTGCTGATGGCGACAATGAGGACCTTTACGCCCTATCTGGCAATGTGGAACGCTTGTCCCCATCTAACATTCTTTGGGCGGGTAACAACTATGGCACCCGCTCCGCTACCGACCTTTGGGCTGAGCTGATTACTCAGTCCATCCCCACTACCCGCATGCAGACCGGTCAGAGTCTCGACCCGGGATCTGGTGCTTCTTTGGATGTTATCTCCACCGATTCACGTGGCGCAGTCTTGCTCTTAAAATGGGATAACTTTCGTTTGTTGCTCCCCATGGGGATGGATTTTACTGCCTTGGAAACTCTTCAGGGCAATCCGGCTATGCGCAATATTTCCGCCTCGCTCCTGGCCGAATTGGGTTACGCCCCTCTCAACCCACCTGAGCTCTTTTTCCCTCCATCCTCAGGTTGTCCTGCTTAGCGTCGCCCCTGCTGACCGTACTGGTCTCCCTTCCCCCGAAACTTTGGAAGCTCTTGAGGGCTACCAAGTCCTCCGCACCGACCAAAACGGCTGGGTCGAGCTCACCACCGATGGCGAGCAGATGTGGTGGAGGTGGAGAAGAAAATAAATCCAGATAGATCAATCTGTATTTTTGGTAGGTTGGGTTGAGCAAGGACGTTTTTTGTCCGCAGCATCGCGACCTGTTTTTGGGAGCGATGGACACTAGCCCGAAACCCAACAAATCATCGTCTACATTCACCTCCAGGTTTGCCAGGAGAATGAAAACGGTCTCCACACATCGTAAAGGGATATTATGCAAGGGGAAAAACAATAAATATTGCTCCGTTAATCGGTAATTCAGGATGTATAAAAATGGATATCATGCCTGGGTGCAAGCGATTTATTCCAATCTTTTTACTTAATAGGTGACACCTGTTTGCTCAGGTGCTCTCCTCGTCCTCACAGATCGTGGGTCGCAATGAAAATCATGATCCCGAGTAGGATTGAGGCGCTCAACAGCCAGAAATGTGGGATCATGGCTGAACCGATCACCAAGACTAGCGTAAGGATGACCAGCCCGACCACCAGGAGCACTGCGCATTCATCTCCGTCACAATCCGGAATTTCCAGGTCATATCCGATATTGCCGATACCAGAGGCTTCCTGAAGGATAAAGCCAGTGTACTGGTTATAGTTGTAATTTAATGATTCCTGTCGTGTTGCTGTAAGAATTCCCATATTTTCAGTTTTTGCAAGACCAAATCCTATTGTCAGGACAAAACCTACGGTGGGAATTTAGAATATCCACATTGGTGCGTATACCTACATTTGGAACCAGCGTGTTAATGGGATGTACCATTCCAAAATGGCTAATCCAATCATGATAGGTAGCACCAAATGTCAACGCACCACATTTCCTCAAGACATTATTAGTAAATTAGGCGATTGATTTGAAGAAGATCATTTTCGCCCTCCCAATTAGTGTCAAAAGTAAGATTTTTAATCTCATACACACAATCTGTATATTTTTTAAAATGGAAAAGTTATAATACAGTCAAATACAACCAACTGTTTATTAGGTGGCAGTGAGATAATGTTTAATCACCAGTGATTGAAATGGTTTCATTATCATGGAATTTAATCAAGCCAACTTCATGATCTCGACCATCCATTTACTTATTTCGCAATCCAAACGGAAGTACCTGTGACAACTTTCTTTACCTTGGAAAACAGGCTTCAACCTAGGCTCTATGTAAAAGACACTCCATAATACGAGGTGATAGATGTCTGCGACAGTTCTTGCCCTTCTGGCTGCATTGGCCTTCGCTCTCGGTACGGTTTTACAGCGACGCGGTACACTCCAAACCTCGGCTGCAGAAGGTGATCCGCACTTCCTGGCGGAGATCATCCGCAAACCGGTTTGGCTCCTTGGTGGAGCTCTACAGATCTGCGGGTGGATTTTCCAAGCTGTTGCATTGGAACGCGGCAGCCTTGCATTAGTTCAATCACTTTGCGCCCTCAGCCTTGTCTTTGCACTGCCCCTTGGTGTTCGCCTCACGGGTCAGCAGGTTGATCGTCGCTCGATCATCGGGGCCCTTGCCACCCTTCTTGGAATTGTATCGTTCGTTGCTCTCGGACAACCTCAAGGTGGCACTTCCCAACCGGAAGCATCAGCCTGATTGACCTCGGATTCATATTTCTATTAGTAATTTTATTGTTGGGCTGGCTTGCCAGGCAGCGTCGTGGCACGTTGGCAGCAGCCTTGTTTGCTACAGGTGCTGGTCTCTGCTACGCATACCAGGCTGCAGTCACAAAAGTGTTCATGGACCAGCTAGGTTACGGCCTGGGAGCGATCCTTTCTTCATGGACCACATATGCTCTTATCCTCACGGCTTTGGTGGGGTTTACCCTTCAGCAATAAGCCCTTAAAACGGGATTCCTGGCACCTGCGATGGCAGCTAGCAACGCTTCGATGCTCATTGCGAGCGTATTGCTTGGTGTCACCTTGTTCCGAGTCAATTTCAAACGGTCAGGAACGGATGCTGCCACCATTCTTGGACTTTGCCTTGCAGTTTTCGGTGTGATTCTGCTTGCTTCCCCTGAAACCAGGCATACGGATTCTCACAACAGAATAACCTGGCTTTCATTTTCTTCCTCTGCATCCCAGGTTTCCGAACAATTGTCAGCCATATTCTACTCATTATTCCTCTCCCTTTTAGGGAGAACATGCAGCATCTTTAAATCGCTTCTTCGTGATCACGCTACAGGTTTTCGCCGGACAGGGTGAGGGTAGATCCTAACCTTAAAACTTCCATAAAACCCCTTGTGGAGTAATTACTCACCGCTTTGAGCATTTCTCTTTGGGTGAATTACAATTCTGTCATTGCGAGACCAGCGTTCTTTGCTGGTCGTGGCAATCTTCCTTTTCCAAGATTGCTCAATGTATTTTCTAATCCCAATTGACCTGCAAGATTTGTGGAAGATTGCTCCCCCTCGTTCCGCTCGGGGTAAGGGTCGCACAATTCGCTCCTTCCCCGAAAATCAGCGGGGATGACCGCAATGACCAAAAAGTAGAATGGTTCATTTGGAAACCCTGTCATATTTCCCTGTGTATTAGCAGGGAGGACTGAATTGAAATGTGGGGCATATTTTTTTCTCATTGCTGGGCATAACTTAAGGAAAATTCAAAACAAGAATGAATGGTGAGTAATTACCTTGTGGAAACAGAACATATGTGCTGTAATGGACGGATGAAACCTTCTCCGCTTTTCCACCTTTTTTACCTTACCTTCTAACAAATATCATTCGTTTCGATTTCATTCATAAATTCGAAATGAAAGTTCGATGATACTATTTTAAATAGCGTTTGTTTCGAATGTATTTTTATTAACTACTCACTTCTTTTACCGAGCAAA
>CAVTQM010000053.1:0-13790 GCA_963736805.1 uncultured Chloroflexia bacterium | reverse complement strand
TGGCGACTTGGAGCGTGCCAGGCATGCTGATCCGCCTAGCAAAGGCAGGCTGGGCGCGGATGCATGCTAAGTTCCAGAATTTCCATGCTCCGAAGTATCGTATCAGATTATGGCTTTTACTCACATGGATGCGTCAGGTTAGCTCACCAGGCCTGCCTGGAAGAAGTCTGTTTTTTCAGGTTTATAAAGAAGCCTCTATACCTTTTGAATGGACACCCATTCTGAAAGACGAATGTTACACGATTCGGATTGATTTCTTTCAGCACCTTATGATTTTGAAGCCATTGACATGCTTGATCCATACGTTGAGATGTACAAGGCTGGTTCCGGTGAAATTGACTCAATTGAAGCCTCGGAACGATGGCTACCAAGGGTAAGCCTATCTTCGTTGCCACGGGTGCATCGGATATCGGCGAAATTCAGACGTGCCGTACATGCTATCCTAAAGATTAATCCACAGTGGTGCTGATGCAGTGCAATACGAATTACGCTGCCAGCCCAGGCGACTATGGATCATCTTCACCTGAATGTCCTCAAGACGTACGCCACAATGTACCCAAATGTTATCCTCGGGCTTTCTGACGATACCCATGCCAACGCCCCGGTTCTGGGTGCTGTGACCCTCGGTGCCGCGTCATCGAGCGCCATTTTACCGACAGCAACGACAGAGAAGGACCAGATCACAAGTTCGCCATGAATCCAGAGAAATGGGCGAATATGGTTGAGGAAACCCGCTTGTTGGAACGCAGCCTGGGTGGTTCTGATAAGTTTGTTGCCGGAAATGAGATAGACACTGCCATCATCCAACGTCGCTGCTTGCGTGCAGCCCGGGAGATTAATGCCGGTGAAGTCTTTACCCGTGGAATGATCGATGTACTTCGACCTGCCCCCTACGGGGCTATCAAGCCATATGAGATAACATCCGTAATCGGTAAACGGGCTTTGGTTGATTTTCCCTATGGCAAAGAGCTTCGCTGGACCGAGTTGGGAGATTAGTCATGTCGATTGCTATTCCCCAACGTATTGAAACTGCACGGGCAGGCACCAACCCAACCACCATCTGCCGTATGCCATCCGGGTGGGTTGTCCTCTGTGATATGCAGTTTCTGAGTGGTTACTGCATCCTCCTGTCGGATCCGGTTGTTCCTAGCCTGAATGATCTTAACCGAACCCAACGGGCGGATTTCTTATCCGATATGGTGATAGTGGGGGATGCCTTGCTGGAAGTTACCGGTGCATACCGGATCAATTACGCCATTGCAGGCAATACCGATCCCTATTTACATGCCCATATTGTCCCACGCTATCTAACAGAACCCGAAGAGCTAAGAAAAGGTCTGCCCTGGTCGCATCCAAAGGAAGAGATGGACTCGTTATTATTCGATTATGAGCGTGATAAACAGCTTATGCAGCTGCTACGCCAGGCGATCGAAAAGCGATTATGAGCCTCATAATGCGCATTCTCTACTTCTCTCGTGATTATACAACCCACGACCACCGCTTTCTCACTGCGCTGACCCACACCGAGCATCAGGTATATTACCTGCGCCTCGAAAAGGGTTCTCATGTGCTCGAAAGTCGTCCATTACCTCCTGGGATCACTCAGGTGGAGTGGATGGGCGGGAAGAAACCGGCTAAGGTTTATGCTGGTTTACACCTGCTGTTAGATTTGCGCAGGGTGATTCAGCAAGTTAAGCCAGACCTTATCCACGCCGGTCCTATCCAGCGCTCAGCCTTCCTGGTTGCGCTTACAGGATTTCGCCCCCTGGTTAGTATGTCGTGGGGCTATGATCTACTACATGACGCCAGGACTAATCCTTTCTGGCACTGGGCTACCAGCTATACATTGCAGCAAAGTTCTGCCATGGTGGGTGATTGCAACACCATCCGCCAGCTGGCAATTTCCTATGGCATAGCCGACAATCGTATTATCACCTTCCCCTGGGGTGTTGACATACATCACTTTTCCCCTTCCACGACCAAACGTTTTAACATGCCAACGTTTTCTCTTTTATCAACCCGTGGCTTTGAGCCGATCTATGGTGTTGACGTGATCGCAAGGGCTTTTGTGATTGCTGCTAAAAAAAAACCTGATCTCCATCTGACCATGTTGGGTAATGGATCACAAGCTGCCGCCATTCGTCAAATATTTTTGGTTGGAGCTGTTTCCGATCGGGTCCATTTCCCAGGACAGATCGCCTATGCGGATTTGCCTGGTTATTATCAAAGTGCTGATATATATATCAGCGCTTCTCATAGCGATGGCACCTCAATATCATTATTGGAAGCTTTTGCCTGCGGTGTTCCTGCAATCGTTTCGGATATTCCAGGCAACCGAGAATGGGTCACCTCAGGCGAAAATGGATGGCTTTTCCCCGACGGTGATGCCGAAAGTCTTGCTACCGTGATCTTGAACGCTGTTGATCATTATGTAGATCTGCCCAGGATGTCCAACAGTGCCCGAAATTTAGCTGAAGATCGCGCTGATTGGAATAAAAACTTCCTTGACCTCGAAAAAGCTTATGCTATTGCTCTGGGGGAATCTATCTAGGTTGGAAATTCAAACTAATGAGTGATAATCATCTGGCAATCATCCAGGCACGCATGTCTTCGTCTCGTCTTCCAGGCAAGGTCTTGCAAGATGTTGCCGGGAAACCGATTCTTCAACACATGCTTGAAAGGGTACGGAACGCAAAATCCCTGGATGGTATTATCGTTGCCACCACCACAGACCCTTCTGATGATATTCTCGAGAACTTCTGCAAAAAACTGGCAGTTCCCTGTTTCCGTGGCAGTTTGCCCGATGTACTTGACCGTTATTATCAGGCTGCAGCAAAATTCCAGGCTGATGTGATTGTCCGTCTAACCGCTGATTGTCCTCTGATTGACCCTGAAGTACTTGAACTCACCTTAGCGGTTTTCCAGGGTCATTCTTTGGTGAATATTATCCCTATTCGTTCCCAATTACCTGGCAATCCCTCGCCAGGCGCTTTTCCCTTCGATTTTGTTGCCAACCGTTTACCTCCTCCTTGGAAACGCACCCTTCCCATCGGTTTGGATGTGGAAGTTTGTTCCTTTGAATCACTACACCGCGCCTGGAAAACAGCCCAGGAGACCTATCAGCGTGAGCATGTCATGCCCTATCTTTATGAAGGGGTTTCTTTTCAGGCGTCCAGCTCTTCACAACATCAAGGATGGTATGTCGAAAGTGGAACCACTCCCCGTGGATTCAGGGTAGCATTACTCAATCACATCCCGGATTACGGCTCACTTCGATGGACGGTGGACACTCCCGCAGACCTTGAATTTGTTCGCCAGGTCTATAACCGTTTCGAGCACCAGCCAGGTTTCGGGTGGAAAGAAATAATAACCATGCTTGAGAACGAGCCCGGGCTAGCCTCCATCAACGCAGATGTAAAACATAAATCTGCCTTTGATGTTGACCAGCGTACCGAGGGTCATTGATTTCTAATAAACATGTCCCAATCTGACCCTCTTATCACCATATTCACTGCCCCCAAACCATTTACTAATCCGCACATCAATCTGATTCAACGGAATGCCATCCAATCCTGGCTGCACCTTGGTAACGAAGTGCAGGTGCTCATGATGGGTGACGAGGCAGGCATGCAAGATTTCGCCGTTGAGACAGGCATACAACAGCTTCCAAAAGTCACTCGCAACAACCAGGGTACCCCACTTGTCAGCTCGATCTTCGAGCTTGCCCATCAAAATAGCTCGTCTCCCTTGCTCGCCTATGTAAATGCTGATATCTTGCTCATCCCGGAATTTGTTAGCCTAACGAAAAGTGTTTTCAATCAGGTAAAGGAATTTCTCATCGTGGGTCAACGCTGGGATTTGGATCTCAACCAGCCATTGGTTTTTAATCAGGATTGGGATATGCGCCTGTTATACGATGTGAAAACCCGTGGTCGGATCCATCCCCCAGGTGGAAGTGACTATTTCATTTTTCCTCGTCATTGCTTTACCGATGTTCCCAGGTTCGCTATCGGTCGCGCTGGTTGGGATAACTGGATGTTTTTTCAAGCCCGTTCGATGGGCTGGCCTGTCATTGACCTCAGCTCATCTATAAACGTCATCCACCAGGATCACGATTATTCACACCTTCCAGGTGGTCAACCGCATTATAAAATGTCTGAATCCTTCGAGAATATCCAGTTAGCCGGGGGTCGTCGTGCTATCTTCACCTTGCTGGATGCAGATTTTACATTCCATTCAGGCAAAGTACAACATATTCCTGTGCGCGGCAAGCGATTCTGGCGTAGATTTGAAACCTATCCTCTTATCCATTGGAAATCCTACCCCATAGCCGAGCTTACCTTTGCAATCTGTCATCCCAAAAAAGCCTTCGGTGAGTGGCGCGGTCGCCTGTCATACAAGCTCAACCCCAAAAGGCATCCTTAAGCTCGAATTCATCCTCTTATCACACCTAAAAATAATTATGATATCCCTATGAGAAAAGGTCAAAACCCTGCCAAGTTCATAAAGCAAGTTACCCAACCCCAGCGCATCACGGTGGCGGTGCTCAACTACATCCCCTTCCTGAGTGGTTTTTTTACCCAAACCTTGGACGTGCTGAAAACCTGCCTGGGGAGTATCTGGGCAAATACCGACCTTCCGTATGATCTACTGGTATTTGATAATGGTAGCTGCCAGGAAGTGATTGACTTCCTGACCGATGCTCAGGATGAAGGCAAGATCCAATACTTGATCTTGTCGCAGAAGAATATGGGGAAAGGTGGTGCCTGGAATATCATGCTGAACGCAGCCCCGGGTGAGATTATTGCTTATACCGACAATGATGCGTACTTCTATCCTGCTTGGCTCTCCAAATCGGTCCAAATCCTCGAGACCTTCCCAAAAGTGGGAATGGTCACCAGCCGGCCTTTCCGTACACCTCCAGAGTTTTACTCGCATACCATTGAATGGGCTGAGCAAACTCTTGAAGCAGCCCTCCAACGCGGTCAATTCATCCCTTGGGATGCTTTCAAAGCGTTTGATATGAGCCTTGGCACTCCAGAAGCGGAGGTTCGCCAGCGTTATGAGAACACCGAAGATGTACGCATCACCTATCAAGGACAGACGGTCCAGGCAGGTGGTAGCCACTGGCAGTTCATCACTTATAAATCAGTCATCCAGCAATTCCTGCCATTCAGCATGGATCGTCCGATGGGTCAGGTTCGCCAGCTTGACCAGCGTATGAACGATGCTGGTTACCTTCGCTTGATGCCGGTTGAATTCTTGGCGCAGAATATGAGTAACCGCCTGGATTGGATCCACGACCCTTCCGAGTTGCAAAATGTAAAAACTAGGCAACCCAACACCCTCTCAAAGCGGTTATTAAATTTCAGCCTGGTCAAGCGTATATTGCTAGGGCTTTATGATCGCATTTTTCGTTGGTACTATGAAAGTTGAGTATGTCTGTATCTCCGATGGTTAACAATTTTTCTGGTCAACACCCGCGCAGGGTTTTCATCAGTGCCGATCATGGTTTGGCAATTGTATACTTCCTCCAGTCTGATGTCGTTCCAACCCTGCTCGAGTCAGGTATTGAGGTGATTTTATTAACCGATGATGCCCTCACCACCCAGATCCAAAACCGCTTCGGTCGTCCCGGTCTGACTATTGAAGGTCTGCGGCTTGATCAGGCGAATTCCTATGCAAAACGTGTCAACCCGGAAATTCAATGGTGGTTGCAAACCTTGCGGCGAGTCGGTAGTTCTAATCTAATCAACACGCCAAGCAATGGATAGCTATATCGACCAGATTGCTGTCGAGGAAGGCTGGAAGCGCCGACTTCTCATGCCCATCGGTCGTGGAGCGATTGGTATACTTCGCCGGTCCCGCAGTGCACGTCAAGCATTGGTCCGCTTGCAGATGCGCTACGTCCCTGTCATTTACACTGACCTGTTCCATCGCTATCAGCCTGATCTGGTGATCGCCAGCACTCCAGGTTGGCGCATGGATCGCTACTTATTGCGTGAAGCCATCCAACACCACATCCCCACCGCTGCAGTCGTGGTGGGATGGGATAATCCCAGCAGCTACAGTATCCCTGGTGCTCCGGTTGACCATATCACCTGCTGGTCACAGGTACAGAAAGATGAGCTTGTGCTCGGTTCAGACTGGTCTCCCGATCGGGTAAACATTGGCGGTATTCCCACCTATGATGGCTATTTCCGTAAGCAATGGCAGCTTTCTCGAGCTGATTATTTCAATCTCCACGGGCTTGACCCCGACCGCAAGCTGCTTTCGTATGCCGCCAGCTTTGTTAGCTTTTCTCCTAATTTCCAGAATGTCGAAACGCTTGCACGCCTGGTGGCGGGTGATTCTCTTGCTTATCCGAGTCAATTGCTTATACGTCTTCATCCAAATCATTTTTGGGATAACCACCTCTTCGCTGCTGAACGTGAACAAATTCGCCAGCTGGCGTTTAATTATCCCCAGGTGCATGTCGTTGAACCAGTACCATTGGGTGGCTCTTTGGGGTATTATTCTGGCGAGGATATGCCCGAAAAAGCCTCCATGATGACCCATTCAGATGTTTTCCTCACTGTTTATTCCACCATGGTAGTCGAGGCAGCCATTCATGGGCACCCGATTGTGAGTGCTTGCCTGGATGCCCCAGGTGGTTGGAATATTCCTCGCAAGTATTCTTTACCTCTGTCTGAGATCGGTAATTGGCCTACCCACGACCGCTTCCGCCGTTCCGGTTTCGGTCGCATTGCCATGAATGAACCTGAGCTTCGTGAAGCCATTAACTTCTACCTCCAGACACCCGAAGCAGATTCGAAGGAACGTCAGGCTTTCATCCTGCGGGAATGTACTTTTACAGATGCCTCGGCAGGTTGGCGCACTGGTCAATATATACTTTCGTTAATGCTAACTCAGGACGGGAGATAAATGAAATTCCTCATCGCAGGTTTGGGATCCATTGGTCGGCGACATTTCCGTAATCTGCTTGCCTTGGATCAGCATGATATTGTGCTTTTCCGTACCCACCAGGCTACCCTCCCGGATGACGAGCTGGCTGGTTTTCCTGTCGAGACCGACTTCCACTCTGCTTTATCGCACCATCCGGATGCGGTCATAATTTCCAACCCAACCTCCCTTCACCTGGATATTGCCATCCCTGCTGCCCAATCCGGATGCCATATCTTGCTTGAAAAACCGGTCTCCCACTCCATGGAGCGCCTGGATCTGTTGGAACAGGCTGTCCAACAGAACGGGGTGAAAGTATTGGTGGGTTATCAATTCCGCTTCCATCCTGGCTTGCAGCAGGTAAAGCGGATATTGGATTCAGCTGCCATCGGAGACCTTTTGTCAGCACGTGCCCATTGGGGTGAATATCTCCCCAACTGGCATCCCTGGGAGGACTACAAGCTGGGTTATGCCGCCCGTCCGGAGCTGGGTGGAGGGGTTGTGCTGACCTTGTCGCACCCGTTGGATTACCTGCCTTGGTTCATGGGTGATGTCGCATCTGTGTGGTCTCTTACCAGCCATAGAGGCATGAACTTGCCAGTGGAGGATATTGCTGAGATTGGTTTATGCTTCAGGAATGGCTCGATTGGCAGCCTTCACCTGGATTACAACCAGCGTCCACCCTCCCACACTTTGGAGATTATCGGCACGCGTGGAACCATCCGGTGGGACAATGCGGATGGCATCACCAGGCTTTCTACAGTTGGACTGGATGACCAGGCTGGTCCTTGGCAGAGTTTTTCCCCACCCGCAGGATTCGAGCGTAATTGGATGTTCTTGGATGAGCTGCGTCACTTCTGCGATGTTTTACTGGGAAAAGTTGAGCCGATTTGTAACCTTCAGGATGGGATAAAGGTATTACAACTGGCAATAAGCTCTCTCGAATCATCACAGAACCACCAGATTATAAATCTGAAGGAAAATTCAACTAGTTTGTAATGAAATACTTATCCAAATCCTCATTGGTATTGATATCAATATTATTGTTGAGTGTTGCCGCCTCCATGGCAATATATTTCAGCACCCAATGGGGTCCATGGGCGTTTAGCGATTCCACTGAATATATTGTCGACGCTAGAAATTTTTTGGCTGGACGAGGTCTGGGTTTTTATGCACCTTCGGGAACATTTGAAAGGCTTTCTTTACACCCACCCCTATATCCTCTCGTTTTATCCTCCATGCGGTTTCTAGGGATCGATTTATTACAGGCTGCTCGCATGATAAATATATTCTTATTCGGGGGAACGATTTTTGTAGTCGGTATCTATTCGTATTACTTTTTTAATTCTGCTTGGCTTTCAATAATTTTATGTCTCAGTCTCCTGACAATGCCATCCTTAATTGATATTTTTAGTGGGGCTATGTCTGAACCTCTTTTCATTTTCACGGCTACTCTTGGAATATGTTTCCTTACAGCATATATAAAAAATAAAAAATGGTATTTGCTAATTCTGGCTTCAATTGCAACAAGCCTGGCTTTTCTTAGCAGATACCCTGGTATAGCATTGGTGATTTCCGGGGTAATAATTTTATTGGTCGCCAATCAATTACCATGGAAACAGCGCCTTCGGGATGTTGTTGTATTTAGTTTGATCAGTATAACTCCCACAGCTATCTGGCTCTTCCAAATATATTCACACACCCAAACGTTAAGTTCACGTAATTTCCATTTCACTAACCAGATCTGGTCAGATTCGATTGAATTACGAAAGAGATTGCTTGAAATCTTCTGGAGCTGGATACCATTTCAAGAGCGTTTACCAACTTATTCCTATAACTTATCCCGCAATATATTCATCTCTCTGATCGGCATATTGTTAATTACTCTTGGATTAATTCTTTATAACAGAATCAAGAATCGAGACTCTGTCGTACAATCCAATTATGCACTTACTTTTGTCTTCCTATGGATCGTTTTTATCATTGCTTACTCTGTTTTATTTTTTTCTTCGTTCTTAATTACTACTCCACAGCCAGATATAATTACACGCACGCTCTTACCAATCCAATTTGGAATGGTATTTGTTATGCTTTTATTATTATTCTTGTTAATCTATGAATTTAAACTCCCTGATCGGGTTGGATGGGCTTGTGCTGCTTTGGTTTTGGTTGTTATTTTTCCTAATGTGAAGGTGAGCTGGAAAATCATTAATCAATACCATCAATATGGATATGGCTATACAAGCAGAGATATACATAATTCGCTCACCCTTCAGTATTTAAACGATTTACCACCTGATATTCCAATGATTACCAATCAAGCAGCAATGGTATTATTGTTGGCAGATCGTTCAGCATATGATTTTTGCACCTTGCCATGCGGGGAAACAGGAAGCCCCCGTTATGGAGACAATCCTGCTGATCCAGTACAGCAAATATTTCGTGAAAATGGTGCAGCACTGGTCCTTTTTTATCCTTATTGTGGCGTACAATACCAGCCCTGGTATGCAAATACTCTTTCCCAAACAGAAATAATTACCCGAAATCTGACCCGATACTTTTCTTCCTGTGATGGAGCTATCTATTTTTACCCTTCTAGTAAATAGCCAATGGAGCTGAAATAGTATAATTTATGATTTTTTTAAGGAAATGCTCAAGTGGTTCACGCCTTCCTTCAGGAAAGAATAAGGTCTATCATCGCTTGTACATCCATGTTAATTCTGCTTTCCTCATCCTTTTTTATTCCAATGATCGCTGGTTTCGACAATCATATGGTTATTGAACGAGCTTATAGTTAGATCATCAGAAGCAAAGTTTAAATACGAGCGCTCAATCATCAATGCTGTAATATTTTAGCCTGTAGTTGAAAAAATAACCCCTAAATTCCTTATCAGATATCACTCCGATATATATTGATGGGATAGGTAACATCACAATACTTTTAGTCTATGAATACATTTTTATGTTTCAAACCACTCCTGTATTTTTCAAATTTCTAATATCTTGTCCTTTCTCATCCCCTGCATCAGGTGCATAAAGCAAAATGACTGAGGCATATTCAAGATCCAGATTTAAATTTCATAACCCGTGGCTAATAAAGGTTATTCCAATTTTTATATTGGTATTCTTTTGTATCCTCGGTGTTTATATGATCTACCAGCTTACACCTGATGGTATGGGAATAAACGGGGATTCATATCAATATATTTTTGGGGCAGATACGCTGACGGCTGGATATGGAATTGGGCGTTTAGACGGCGGAGGTCAGTTTAAACCGTTGACTCATTACCCTCCATTACTCTCCATCATCCTGGCAGGATTAAAAATGACGGGGATGGAAACAAGAAGCGCTGCTCAACCTCTTAATGCCCTCTTTTTTGGTTTAGACATCTTATTAGTTGCCTTAATCATAAAAAAGGCAACGAATTCATATGCATTTGCATTAGTAGGATCTGGATTAGTCCTGATTTCCCCGGCAATAATTAGAATTCATACCTGGATTTGGAGCGAACCTCCTTTCTTGTTCTTTGAGCTTGTTGGTTTTTTTGCAATGGAAATATTCCTGCAGAAAAATAAAATAGCTTGGTTAATTGTTGCTTCTATTTCTTTTGGTTTTGCGTTTCTAACTCGCTACCCAGGTATTGCCCTGATTGCAACTGCTGTAATTGCTTTATTATTGTCTCATCGCCCTTCTCTAAAATGGAAAGTTCGAGATACGGTGATTCTTATCCTGATAAGTTGTGCACCTATGGCTATCTGGATGGTTCGCAATTATTTTCTATCTGGTAATGCTGCAAACCGGAATATCCGATGGCATCCAATGACACTGATCCAACGACATGAGGGCATAGACACCGTCTTGGGGTGGATATTCCCTGCTGATTTTATTACCCACAAGGAAAAAATCCTTGTATTTGTTCTTCTAGTCATCGCAGTTGCTGCTGTTATTTATTGGTTATCCATTTACGTTAATAAAGGGAAGAATGGTGGTATAACGTGGTCCAATCCAGGATTTCGATTCTTATTTTCGTTCCTTATTCTAATATACATCGGATTCCTAGTTATTTCAATTAGTTTAATCGACCAGGGTACACCTTTGGACTCTCGTATTTTAAGTCCATTACAGGTTCCTGTGATCATCCTTTTAATAACCTTTCTTGCGGATTTGTGGAAAAATACTCGTTTTCCGGTGCAGATACTCATTGGCGTTATTATTATTTATCTCTTTTTAATGTATTTAGATACTTCTATGAAAATTATCCCTCAATTACAATCTACCGGTCAGGGTTACGCAAATCTATCTTGGAAAAATTCACCCGTTATCCAGGGAGTCAAGGACTTTCCAAATGCCCCAATATTTACCAATCAGATTACCGGGATATATATTTGGACTGGTAGGAGTTCGTGGCCTGTCCCATGGAGAGTTAATCAAAATGAAAGGGTAGCAAGAGCAGATTATCAAGAACAGTTGGATTTTATGCGCGAAAGATTAAGAGCCGGAGCAATCCTTGTCTTATATCATCCGGAAAAATTATCAGAAGAACTCTATTCAATAAAAGATTTAACTCAAGGATTAACCCTGGCTGAAAGTTTTCCAGACGGTGAAATATATAAATACAGTCCTTAATGGATATAGGTAGGATAAAAATGGCTAACATCATGACTTATTTTAATTTATCTGACAGAGTCGCCATCGTAACCGGTGGTCCGGGTCTCTTAGGTAAAGAATTTTGCCGCACCCTTAGCAGAAGCAGGTGCCTCCGTGGTCATTGCCGACATCAATGCCACTGGTGTCAATACCGTTGCCTCAGCCTTGATTGAAAGTGGCTATCCATGCCCTGGGTGTTGCCACCGACATTACCCAACCCGAATCAGTCCATGCCCTCTTCCAGGAGACATTAGACACATATGGTCGCCTGGACATCCTGGTGAATTCCGCTGCCCTTGATCCTAAATTCGATCCCGACGCCCTGGCAGAAATGGCAAAACGCGGCACTGTCTCTGGTGCATTCGAAGATTATCCCCTCGAATCCTGGAAAGCCGCCCTGGACGTAAACCTGACAGGTATGTTCCTGTGCTGCCAGGCTGCAGTTAAGCCCATGCTTGCTCAGGGCAAAAAAGGTTCCATTATCAATATTTGTTCCACTTATGGTCTGGTGGCACCTGACCAGCGCATTTATCGGCGAGAGGGTAAACAAGCCTCCTTCAAACCGGTATATTATTCGGTCACCAAAGCTGGCGTACTGGGACTGACCCGTTATTTATCAGCTTATTATGCTGGAACGGATATCCGGGTCAATGCCCTCACACCCGGTGGAGTTTATAATAACCATGATGATGTTTTTCTCAAAGCATATACTGCCCGCACTGTTATGGGACGTATGGCAAACAAGGACGAGATGAACGGTGCTCTCCTGTTTCTTGCCTCTGATGCTTCATCTTATATGACCGGTTCAAACCTGGTTATTGATGGTGGTTGGACCGCCTGGTAATTCAAGATCGGACATTTGCCTATGCATATACTCGCCCTCATCCCTGCTCGCGGTGGTTCCAAGAGCATCCCTCATAAAAATATCCGTCCTTTGGCAGGTATTCCCCTCATTGCCTATTCCATTGCTGCTGCAAAAGGATCAAAATTAGTCACCCGCACCATCGTCTCCACCGACGATGACGAGATTGCCAGTGTCGCCCGCGGATTCGGAGCGGAAACGCCATTCATGCGTCCCGCTGAATTTGCCCAGGATGACACGACCGATTTCCCCGTTTTCATCCATACGCTAAGCTGGCTGAAAGAACACGAGGGCTATCAACCAGACATCCTGGTTCAACTACGACCAACTTCTCCCCTCCGTCCACCCGATTGTGTCGACCAGGCTATTCAGATACTTCTGGATCACCCGGAAGCCGACACTGTGCGCGGTGTCATTCCATCAGGGCAAAATCCCTATAAAATGTGGCAGATCACAGACCAGGGTTGTATGATCCCCTTGCTGAGCTTCCCTGGGATACCTGAGCCTTTCAACGCCCCGCGGCAGGCACTCCCCCAAACATACTGGCAAACCGGTCATGTAGACGCAATCCGGTTGTCCACGATTACACAAAAATGCTCATTAAGTGGTGATATTATTTTCCCCCAGCAAATTGATCCGCGCTACGCGGTTGATATCGACACCCTGCGCGATTGGCAGCGTGCCGAATGGCTCATCAGTCAAGCAGATATACCTATCGTCTTCCCCAACCAAAACAAGCGCCCTTTACCTGGGCGAATAAGCTTGGTTGTGTTTGATTTCGATGGCGTCATGACCGATGATCGTGTCTGGGTAGACCAGGAAGGTCATGAATCTGTGGCTGCCAGCCGTCGCGATGGACTGGGCATTGCCATGTTGCGGAAAGCTGGTATCCCAATGGTGGTGCTCTCTACAGAAACCAATCCTATCGTAACAGCACGTTGCCGTAAGCTCGAGCTGACCGCGATCCAGGGTATTGGTGATAAAGGTTCTGCCCTTGAAGTCCGCCCTCCAGGAACGTAAGCTTGATCCTCAGCATGTTGTTTATTTGGGGAATGATGTTAACGACCTGCCTTGTTTTCCGATGGTTGGTTGTGCTGTGGTGGTAGCTGATGCCCACCCACGTGTCATTACCCATGCAGACCTGGTTCTAACACATACGGGTGGTCATGGAGCAGTTCGTGAGTTGTGCGATAAGATCATCCAAAATCAAAGCTAAGAGCAATTTCTGGATTGGATAGCTTAGTAATTTCCAAAAATAAAAGCATTCTACATAAGCAGAAAGGTGAATAATCATGTCACGCGAAATAATGATCGGTAATCGAGCTGTCGGTGACGGGC
>CAVTQM010000052.1:0-8777 GCA_963736805.1 uncultured Chloroflexia bacterium | reverse complement strand
ATGACATTATCTCTACGCCATTCTTAAAGTCTATGCCCCACCCGCACCATGTTTCCAATCGTCACCATCGGACATGCATTTAACAACATCTTCCCCGCCAGGGCTGGAGAAGTATTGCCTGCCATCGTTCTCAAACATGAGCAGGACGTACCCGTTTCAGCTTCGCTTGCCACGATCATCATCGAGCGGTCTTCGATCGCATCGTGATGTGGCATTGTCTTCGTTAACCTACCTGAATTGACTCGCTTGACGAGTGTTTCTATCACCTTTGGAAGATATTATCTTCGCATCCGGGAGTGCAATATGGGGAGCATCGCCTTCTTCGTGTACTCGCCATCTTCCTTGTTGCTGCAATGTTCCTGCATCCACGGATCACCTGGTGACCTGGTTGGTCGAGCACTTTGTCCCCATCGTATTCGGGAAAGAGACTTCGGGTATCAGCTGGCGTTTCCTCGAAGGACTCTGAATCGCTCCGTTCTCCCTTTGATGTGTTGATGGTTTTCCTCACCTCGATTCTTATCTGGTTGCTTGAGACGGTTAAGTACTGGTTTGTGATGCACGCCTTCCAATTTTCGGTCAGTTTCTTTGCGTTAATGTTGATGAATGGTGTGGTCAGTTTGGCAACTACCATTCCTCCGCTCCAGGATACCTGGGTACATTTGACCTGCCTGGTATCGCTGTACTACAGGCGTATAACATTCCGCGTGAAGTGGCGGCAAGTTACACCTTCGTGCTTCACTTTGCATTATGGTTCCGGTCACTGCTCTGGAACTCTATCATATGGTTCGCGAAGGAATCAGTTGGAAAGAAGTAACCAAAGCCAGGAATGAACCGTTACCAGAAGAAAGCGTTCAAAAGAAATGAAAAATATCGCTATTTTAGGCGCTGGATTTGGAGGTCTGTCTGCCGCCTATGATTTGATCCGTCAAGGAAATCAAGTGACAATCTATGAAGCCTCCAGCTATGTAGGAGGTCTGGCTGCTGGTTTTAAAGAGCCTCATTGGGATTGGTCTGTGGAAAAGTTCTATCACCACTGGTTCGCTTCCGACCGTCACATGCTCGGTCTGATTAATGAATTGGGCTGGAGTGAAAAGTTCTTTATCCCCGTCCCTACACAGTGATGTACCATGCAGGGTCATTTTTACCCTTTTGATTCGATCCTTAAGCCATCCTTTTTCCCGGACTGGGTTGGGGACTCAATAAAATTCGCTTTGGGTATGGTTGGTCTTTTCCTGCGGCTGAACAATGATTGGAAATCACTCGAAAAGCATACGGTAAACACTTGGATGCGTAAATGGGCGGGTGATAGAGTCTACGAGCTAATGTGGGAACCGTTGATGATCGGTAAATTTGGCGAGCAATATGCCAACCAGGTTAAATATGGCTTGGATGTGGGCACGCCTAAAAGCACGTACTACCCACTTGGGGACATTCCAGGGAGGTTTCCAGGCTTTTGCCGATCAGTTTACAGCCGTCTTGCAAGGTATGGGAGTGAACCTGAATCTGAATTCGCCGGTCGAATCAAATCATTCCCTCACCAGAAGGTGGAATAGACTTCTCTACTCCCGGTGGTCAGGTACATTATGACCAAGGTTTGGTCACCACCTCGCCCTCCCTTCTTGCACAGCTGGCTCCTTCATTACCTCCCAATTATCTAAAGGGTCTGCTTCAGTTGAAATCGATGGGTGCCGTGGTGATGACCATTTCGCTAAAACATCAGCTGTCAGAACAGGGCTATTATTGGTACAACCTTCCCAAATCAGCCGGTTTTCCGTTCCTCGCCCTGGTGGAGCATACAAATTTTGTCTCAGCCGAGCATTTCGGGGGCGATCATATCGTTTATTGTGGGGATTACCTGGAAGCAGACCATGAATATTTTCAATTAAGTCAGGATGAGTTGCTCCAGCGATTTCTACCTGCATTAAATCGATTCAATCCGAAATTTGAGCCAGGATGGATCAAGAAAACGTGGTTGTTTCGCACCAAATATGCCCAACCTGTACCATTGCTCAATCATTCACAAAATATTCCTTCTGTCCAGACACCCATACCAGGTTTATATTTTGCCAGCATTAGTCAGGTCTACCCCTGGGACCGGGGAACGAACTTCGCAGTTGAGATTGGACGCCGGGCAGCAAAGCTCATGCAGGTAACATAATAATGTGGCACTATCTGACATTATAAAGAAAATGCGCTTGGATTTGATTCACGACTTAAACCTGGAATGAGCTTAGTAATTCCTTTTTGTGGCTGGACTCCTGTTTTACCTACCAATAATCTCAACTGAGTCATACCCATGAATAACTGTCTGTCAGTTCATTACACAATTCAGCAAGCTGAGACGTTAGAAATCGTTTCAACTTTCTTGTAATGTGTCCTGTCTCTACCATTATTGCAGAAAATCAATTAGATAATAACTCGATTCTTTCCGCCGAAAATCTTCTGGTCAAACCTATATATAATAAAGCATGACCTTCTAGCATTTACATGAAATTTCGTCTGGAACGATATTCCATGTAAATATTGTGATGAAATAAGCAGTCACGATGATGCTACAATTAGTTGTGGACCTTGCTTCTTTACATTCTATACTCACTGCCTCTGGTCAAGAAATTCTACATGAAGCGTCCTCCCTCATACCTCGCGAATCAGATTTCTTAGTTCATTTTCAATCTCTCAGTCGCCGTTATCCACCTGACCTTGCCCGCACTGCCCTGGAAATCGCCATCCTGCGTCGTGAAGCTACCGTAAAATTTCCTTTTGCAGACAGGTTATATCTCACTCGCCATGCGCTGGAACAAGCCTCACCTTTTGAGGTGTCTTCCTATCGCTCCGAGCGATTCCGTCAATTCTCAAATATTGCCGACCTAGGATGTTCAATCGGTGGTGATACTTTTTCGTTAGCCTTGATCGCCCCGACCATCGGGTTGGACCTTGACTTGTTGCGTATATTAATGGCATCGGCCAACCTTAAAGCCTTGGGCTTATCCTCTCAAGCCCGTCTTGTACAATCCGATCTAACTTCTACCCTTCCACTGATGCCTGGTGCTACAGCCATCTTCTTTGATCCAGCGCGGCGTTCTGGCGAACACAGATTCTTTTCGGTGCAACAATACCGGCCTCCTTTGTCGACCATCAAAAACTGGCTGCCAGATTTTCCTGCCCTTGGAGTTAAAACCTCTCCCGGCATCGATCTATCAGAGCTCGTAGAGTATGATGCTGAGGTTGAATTCATCTCGTTGCGGGGAGAGCTTAAAGAAGCCTCCTTGTGGTTCGGCCCTCTTAAAACTACATCCCGGAAAGCGACTGTTTTACCTGGACCATATCAGATGACTGGAGATTGTCCAAAGTTTTCAACAACAGGAATCCAGTCTATCAGTGATCCAGGCTTATTTCTATACGAACCTGATCCGGCAGTTATCCGGGCTGGATTGGTGACTACCCTGGCTGAAATGCTCAGTGCTAGCCAGCTAGATCCTGATATTGCTTATCTTACTTCAAACACAATCTCTCCAACACCATTCGCTCGCCTCTGGAGCATTGAAGATTGGTTCCCATTTCACCTCAAGCGCCTGCGCACTTATCTTCATCAACATGGCATTGGTCACGTGACTGTGAAGAAGCGTGGTTCTCCAATTGAGCCTGATTTTCTCATTCATAAATTACGCTTGAAGGGCGATCAGGAATGTGTCCTGGTTCTCACGCATCTACGCGGAGAGCCAATCGTCATTATTTGTAAAGGGGTATAATCATCACGCAAGAGAGGCTTTCATGTCCCAATCATCAATAATTCAAACTGATATTCTGAATTCACCCCCCATTTCCCGCATCCGGCGCAACCATGGATTGGAACATGCGACCCTGCATATCCTGGCCCACTACCTCCCACATACCATGCTGGCTGGTCATTCGGATTTGGGCGGTTTTTGGATTATTGGTGATGTGCCATCCGAGATATTGCATGTTGCAGTTCAAGAAGCAATCACTCGCCTGAGAGCTGGCGAATCAAGTTTAGCCATTCACCCCAATTGCGGGACTAATTACGCTACAATGGGCGCATTGGCTGGTCTTGCTGGTGCTGCTGCAATGATGGGTTCAGGCAGGCAGTTGCGGGATAAGCTGAATCGCTTACCCATCGCAGCAGTCCTTGCAACGATTACGTTGATATTCTCACGACCTCTTGGATTGCTCCTCCAGGAGCGCATCACAACCTCAGGAAACCCGGGCGCGTTGGAAATCACACTGATCACCCACAAGAATCAAGGGCGGGTAAACATCCATCGTATTCAAACACGAGGCTGAGAGTGGTCGAAGAAGGTCCTGCCATCTACATCTTTGATGGGGATGATGAGCTTGCCATCAAAGAATCCATTGATAAAATACTCACTCATCTCGGCGACTCAAATATTGCCGAGATGAATACAACCCGCTTGGACGGTAGGTCGCTTTTAATGAGCCAGCTCGAAGATTTTGTTGCAACCGTGCCTTTTCTGGCTCCAAAAAGAATGGTGATTCTCACTAATCCCACCTACCGTTTTAATGATAAACAACAGCAGGAAAAATTTATCCAATTTCTAAATGCTGATAAGCCCACCACGAAATTAGTATTGGTGGAATATGACTTCCTAACCAACGATAGGGAACGCAGGGACGGAAGATTAAACTGGCTCGAAAAATGGGCAACTTCGCCCTCACAGGCAAATCGGGTATTTATACGCCATCATCCTCAACCAGGTGGGGCCGCGATGGTAAAGTGGATACAGGATCAAGCTAAAAACCTCGGGGGGCAATTTACACCTCAAGCAGCCATCTCGCTTACCAACTTGATTGGTGAGGATACCCGTTTAGCCTATCAAGAAATCTATAAACTACTGTCCTATGTAAATTTCTCACGTCCAGTAGATGCTGATGATGTTGAGCATCTGACCCCTCTGACAGCAAAGATTGGTGATTTTGATTTGGTGAATGCCCTGCGTGATCGAAATGGTCGTAAAGCTCAAGCATTGCTGCATAGGAGTATGGAAGAAGAAGATCCATTGCGGATTTTTCAGGGAATTGTCTATCAAATTAGAACTTTGATCATCGCCCGCGAAATTTTAGATGAGCATGGAACAGCTAATGACTTTCCAAAATCATTAAAAATAGCCCCATATCCAGCCCGGCTCGCTCTGGAAAGTGCTGCACGCTTTTCTTTAAAATTTCTGGAATTAATTTACCATCGATTGTTAGAGTTTGATTCAGCCATAAAAACCGGTCAGATGGAAACAGATTTAGCGCTTGAGTTATTGGTTATCGAGCTTACGGTTTAACCAAGTTCCCATTGCTATTTACCCCCAACCAAAAATGATTTGGCAAAACCGAGCGTGTGGTGCGGACCTCGATGCCCGTTCCTGAAAATGAGCTATTACCCAATGTTCTTGGATGTACCAGGCAGAGATTGGGTGCTTTTCCGTACTTTGAATGATAATAATTAGCCGCTTTCTGAATCTTTGTGGCCAGGTCGGATTTTTTATCATTATCAAACCATAACATCCCAATATTCATTTCCAATCCTCCGCATGTTCATCTTTTTGCTTTGTAAAATGGTCAATCTTTAATAAAACCATTTTCCACATCTCAAATACTCTTGTTGATAGTATAACAGAACATTTGTTCTATGTCAAGGGTTTTCGATGATCATATACGGATTTCTTTATTGCAGATTTCGTACCAGACAGGCCATTTACGATATATAACCGCCTGTTATGATGATTTTCCCGGTTACAATTGGAAATCTATTTAAATTCACCCATAGGAGGCTCTCGATATGTGGAGAAAAATCCTTCCCATAGCTATTTCGATCACCGCAGTATTATTTTTGGTTATTGGTTGGTCTTGGATCGCAATGGCTTCCAACGACCCACTTTCCCCGCGCAACAATCCAGAGTTTTTGGATAAGTTATCCAGTATTGTTATCATTGACCCTGCAGTAAACGCACTTCCTTTTCCTCAAATATCCCAGGATCCATCAGCATTGGGTGATGTCTTCAACCTACTATCAGATGTTCCCATCGGACCCAATATTCTGTGCAATCAAGATCAGACAACCAAAGCCCAGAATGAGCCAAGCATTGATGTCAATCCGTTTAATCCCTTGCATGTCATTTCTTCCTCAAATGACTATCGCTTGCGCGTCAACCCTCCTCCACAAGGAGATGTCCGCCCTGGATATTACGTTAGCTTCGATGGTGGCAAAACTTGGCCTGGGGATGGCATTGTAGATATCTCACCAATTCCCAACACGTTTGCTGCCGGAGATCCAGCCATAGCAATCCACGATGTCCATAACGTCTACTATTCATATATTGCTTTCAATCGTAATGTCGACGATGCTGGTGGGTTGGCTGTTTCCAAATCTACCGATGGTGGCATTACCTGGCTACCTCCCGTGGTTGTCGCCTGGAATACCCTAACCATCTTTCATGATAAAGAGTATATTGCTGTAGATGCAACTGGGAGTGCATATGATGGAAATGTTTACGTCTCTTGGACCCGCTTTCAATATGATTCCCCAATATACTTTTCGCGTTCTACAGATGGTGGAGCTTCCTTCACACCTCCCTTTGCGATCAGCGATTCTGCATTATCTTCGAATCAAGGTTCGATCCCTGTTGTCGGACCCGATGGCGTGATATACGTCGCCTGGTACAACTACAATCAGGATTCTATCCGCCTCAACAAATCCACAAATGGCGGTGCAAGCTTCGGAACCCCATCTCTGGTTGCCACAATAGACTCAATTCCTAGTCCTCTTCCTGGGGGTGGCTTTCGTGATAACTCTTTCCCCACCATGGCTGTCGACCAGAACAATGGTTATCTTTATATTGCCTGGGCAGATTTCCGTAATGGTGATGCCGATATCTACTTCACCCGCTCAACCGATGGTGGCGTAACCTGGAGCACACCATTGCGTATCAATGATGATGCGTTATTCAATCATGCTCACCAATTCTTCCCCTGGATGGATGTAGCCCCCAATGGCAACCTCTATATCGGTTGGTTCGACTCGCGTTTGGACCCATCCCCCCTCATTGAACCATTACTTTATGACGAGTATGTTGCTCTCTCCACCGATAATGGTCTCACATTCAGCACTAACCAGCGCATGAGCGAAGTGACCTCCGATTCAAGCGTTGGAGGATTCTCAACTCCCTTTATCGGGGATTATAGCGGCTTGGCAGCCACGAATGATTTTGTTTTCCCGGCCTGGGTCGATATGCGTCGGGAACAGGAGGATATCTATACCCAGCAATTAAATGTTGGGGGAGAGAAACTTGCCCCTGCATGGATAGAGCGTTTTCAGCCATTCTCATATTCCATATACCTCAACAGTAATGTCAATAGCCTTAATAATCAGGTGAGTGATCCTCTGCCTTCAGGAGTGAATTATGTGCCTGGTTCCGCGTGGGCCTCATCTGGAAATGTGAATTTCTTTGAAAATGAAATTTCCTGGGCTGGTGATATTTCCAGTGGCATCCCGATCACGATTACTTTTGAAGTGACTCCAACCGCTGATGTTTGTCTGCCTGTCACAAATACTGCTGTTTTCACCACAGGTTTGGGATTGGATTTTGACCTTGTTACCACAAGTATTATCTCTGGTCCACTTCCCAGTCCTGGTTTCTCCTGGATTGATTCAGAATTAGTCTTCACCTTCACCAACGAGACCACCGGGACACAACCCCTGTCATATGTTTGGGATTTTGGCGATGGCATCACAAGCACTGAAATTTCGCCTGTGCACCAATTTGCCTATCCAGGCTCTTATGAAATTTTACTCACCGCAACAGATCTTTGTGGTTCGCAATCAATTGCCCACCCGGTTACTGCCGCTTGCTCACCCCCAATCGCAGATTTCGATTGGCTTGGCGATGACTTGACCATCTATTTTTCCAATCTAACAAATAGCCTCTTCCCCCCCAACTACCTGTGGAACTTCGGGGATGGCATCACAAGCACACTCGCCTTCCCCATTCATGAATATGACCAACCAGGTGATTTTGATGTCAGTTTGACTGCCGTAGATCTGTGTGGTTTGGATACCATTGTTAAATCTATAACCACCACGTGCACTCCCCCAACTGCTTTCTTCAGCTGGAAAGCAGATAGAATGCTTGTGAACTTTTTCGGACCAATCCAGTGGAACCCAACCATATGAATATCTCTGGAATTTCGGTGATGGCATTACCAGTATTGAGCAGTCCCCAGCACACCTGTATACACAGCCAGGATTATTTACAGTAACCCTGACTATAATAACGGTCCATGTGGAACAGATGTTTACAGGTCAGCCATACGCGCAGGCAGCATGATTTATATACCTGTCACCCTCAGGCATTAAATCCTGGATTCTCAAGGGTGGGAGTATGGCGCTCCCACCCTTTTTATTCTTATACTTTTTCCCAATAACTGATACTTTCAATATGGAATGTCTGGGGAAACATATCAAACAACGCCAGCTTCATCAGTTTATAACCACTTGATCTTATTCGTTTGGCATCCCTTGCCAGTGTGGCAGGGTCGCATGAGATGTATACCAAATATGATGCATCTTGTGACACAATCCCCTCCACTGTATATATACCCAATCCCTCCCGGGGAGGATCGATAACGATTACATCAGGATTGAAGTGAATACTGTTTAAGACATCGTCTGCCGAGGCTTCATATAAAGACACCTGCTCATATTCCTCCAGGTTAAATGTGAAATCCTCACATGCTTCGCTTGAAAGCTCAAC
>CAVTQM010000051.1:0-37944 GCA_963736805.1 uncultured Chloroflexia bacterium | reverse complement strand
TCCGAGAAGGAAAAGGTCTACATGCGCGATGCTGCCTATATGGTCGCCATTGCGCGTGTGGTCAAAGCCATGGAACTGCGCGGCTGGATCTAAATATTTTTCATCACCATTTGACAGGATATAAGGATACCAACCTTATATCCTGTTTTTATTAGCGTAGACCACAACCTAATCCGTATATTGTGCGGGTGCATGGTGTCTGCCCCTTCTTCTCCCTTCCGGATTGGTTTTGTAGGGGCGATCAGTGATCAACTCAGCTAAAAGTAGAGACGCCCCGGCGGGGCGTCTCTAAAAAGCACATCCTCATTCCCACGTCCCCACCCAGTCGGCTTTTGAAACGCTGGCGTACGTGAAAGAATATGGTGAAGCCTTCTTTCACCAGGCTTTTCAGCTCCGGTGAACAGCCTTCTGATATCATCATACCTTAGGCACTGTCCTTAAACAGTCTGTTAAAGATTAAATCACTAATACGCTTATTTTCGCTTTTATTACCCTTATTATTGCTGTCTATTGAAATGAATTAGCTGGAAAAGCTCAAAACTCAAGGCTCAAGGCTCAAAACTGGCAGGAGCTATTTCCCCAACCTTAGAAAAATCCATAACCCTCTTTTTGGAAAAGTAATTACCACCCCTTTGTGGGATTTCTCTTTGAGTGAAATAAGGATTTGTCATTGCAAGACCAGCGTTGGCACAGTCTCTTCTTGATTTCACTGCTTTGCTGGTCGTGGCAATCTTCCTTTTCCAAGATTGCTCAACATATTTTCTAAACCCGATTGACCTACTAGATCTATGGAAGATTGCTCCCCCTCGTTCCGCTCGGGGCAAGGGTCGCACAATTTGCTCCTTGCAACAACTGTGTAGAATGGTTCATAATGTATTTGAATTCTTTAAATTCAATTCAAAACCATGAAACCTCCCCATATTGAGCCATTGATACTGGATAATTTAAGCCTCTCGTTGTATACTCAATACAACCTGGAGCGTTTTCTCTGTGCTCCGAACCGAGGAGAATGCTGATATGAGAGTAACCGTCCTGCAAGAGAATCTGGCTCATGGCCTGAGTGTCGTCTCGCGTGCCGTATCACCCCGCAGCACCCTACCGGTGCTGGCAAACGTCCTGGTCGCCACCGACGAAGGGCGCCTGCGCCTTTCCGCCACCAACCTGGAGCTGGGCATCACCTGCTGGATCGGCGCCAAGATCCTCGAGGAAGGCTCAACCACCGTCCCGGCGCGCACCTTCAACGACCTGGTCGCCACCCTGCCCAGTGACCAGGTGGAGATGAGTCCTCAACGTGCGTAACCAGAAGCTCAACATGCGCTGTGGCTCCTCCAACACCGACATCAACTGCATCGACGCTCAGGAATTTCCCCCCATGCCCACCCCGGACCTCGCCGACGGGATCGAGCTCAATGTGACCGACGCTCAAAGAGATGATCCAGCAGGTGGCATTTGCTGCCTCCACCGATGAAGCCCGCCCGGTGCTCACCGGTGTGCTGCTCACCGCCCAGGGCAACCAGATCACCCTGCAAGCCGCCGATGGCTTCCGCCTCTCCATCCGCAAAGCCGAGCTCTCCTCCTCGCTACCCCGCCCGATCAAAGCCATCATCCCGGCCCGTGCCCTGGCCGAATTGGCTCGCATCGCCAGCGACGGCGAAACGACGGTCACCATGGTGCTGCCCCCCAACCGGCGGCCAGGTCATCTTCCACACCAAGGATGTCGAGCTGGTCTCACAGCTCATCGAAGGCTCCTACCCGGATCTCGAGCAGGTCATCCCCCGCTCCCACCAGACCCGCACGGTCATCTCCACCCCCGCCATCCTCAAAGCCTGCAAGCAAGCCGAGATCTTCGCCCGTGAAGGCACCCACATCGCCCGTATCCAGATCACCCCCGGCTCCGATAACCAACCCGGGACGGTTGAGATCTCCGGGCAATCCGAGGAGACCGGTTTCAACCAGACCGTGATCGACGCCAATATCGAGGGCAACGCCTTGCTCATCGCCTTCAACGTGCGCTTCCTGCGTGAGGTCCTGGACGTGATCAAAACACCCAACGTGATCCTCGAAACGAACATTGAAACCACCCCCGGTGTCTTCCGCCCGGCTGGCGAGGACAACTTCCTGCATGTCATCATGCCCATGCACCTGGGTGGTTAAAGGCAAAGCCTCCAACTTCATCCTGCCCCCTCAATCCCCGGAAACAGGATTAGGGGAGAAAAAGAAATATTATGACCCTGCCATCCGTCAGCGTTGAAAAGACCCTGCGCATCTACCTGGCGCTCGCTCAATATCCCATCCTGCGCATGCAGATCCGTGCCCGTATGCGCCGGGTTATCTTTGAGCGTGGGGTCATCACCCAGCAGGATTTCGAGGCCGAGGTGCGCCAGCAGGCCATCCAATCCCAAAAGCGTGAAGCCCTGAATGACCCGATCTCGGAAGAACCTGCCGACGTGTGGGAGCTGCGCCTGACCCGTTTACGCGACCACCTGACGGATTTTTACTTCGCCTACAACCTGCCCTACGAGCTCTTCGAGCAGATCGTGCGCGACACCCTGGCAGAGCGCGGAGCACCTGTCCGTGATATGCAGGTTTCCTTCAACGCTGAGCTGGCACCCCAATATATGCTCTTCGAACAGGCGGCTGCCATCGAAAATCTGCCTGCAGAAGAACGGACGGTTGCCGAACCTCACCTGCGCGAGATCATGGTGGTGCTCATCCGCACCCTCATCAGCGACCAGCTCGCCTACGTCAACATCGCCAAGGATTGGCTCACCATCCAGGATTTACGCCAGATCCAACAACATAAGATCGGCAGCGGCAAGATCGGTGGCAAGGCAGCCGGCATGCTGCTCGCCAGGCGTATCCTGGAAAGCGTGGCTTCCCCCGAGCTCAACGCCCGCATCTCCATCCCCGAGTCGTACTTCCTGGGGGCAGATGTCACCTACGCCTTCATGGCAATGAATAATCTGATGCACTGGAACGACCAGAAGTATAAAGCCGAAGCAAACATCCGCTCTGAATACCCCCAGATTGTGGACGATTTTCTCGCTGGGAAATTCCCCCAGGAGACATTGGACGAGCTGCGTACTTTATTGGATAAAGTCGGCAATCAACCCCTGATTGTGCGCTCTTCCAGCCTGCTGGAGGATAATTTTGGGACCTCCTTTGCTGGTAAATATATAAGCCTGTTCTGCCCCAACCAGGGCACACCCGAGAAGAATCTGCAGCAGTTCACCCAGGCTATCCAGCGCATCTATGCCAGTATTCTCAACCCCGATGCCATCCTCTACCGGCGTAGCAAGGGCTTGCAGGATTACGACGAACGCATGGCGATCCTCATCCAGGTGGTGCAGGGAGAGCAGGTGGGAAGGTATTTCCTGCCCCACGGCGCCGGGGTGGCATTCAGCCGCAACCAGTACCGCTGGAATCCCCAGATCCGCCGGGAGGATGGGTTTATCCGCCTGGTGTGGGGGCTGGGCACGCGTGCCGTTGAGCGGGTGGGCAATGATTACCCCCGCCTGGTGGCGCTCAGTCACCCTCTGCTTCATCCCGAAGCCACCCCTGGTCTGATCAACCAGTATTCACAACACTTTGTGGACCTGATCGACCTGCAGGATAACCAGCTCAAGAGCTTGCCTGTTGAAGAGGTGCTCTCAAATAAATACCCACCTTTACGCTATATCGCCCAAATCTTCAACGATGATTACATGACCCCCATCCGCAGCAATGTTCTGGATGAGAGTTCGCTGGTGATCACCTACGATGAGCTATTCCGGCGTACCTCACTGGCAAGTAACTTTCGCCAGCTGCTCGGCAAGCTGGAGGAGCATTACCACTCACCCGTGGACACCGAATTCACCCTGCAGTTGACCGATCCATATTCCAGCCACCCCGAGGTGGATATCTGCATCCTGCAGTGCCGTCCGCAATCCCATTTCAAAGAGAGCAAAGTCCGCCTGCCACCCAGCGTAAACCCGTTAGATGTTATCTTCTCCACCCAGCGCCTTGTCCCTGCCGGGCATGTGACTGGTATTACCCACATCATCTTTGTGACACCCGAGGGCTATTTCTCCCTCACCACCCAGGCCGAACGGGCACATATTGGGCGCTTGGTCAGCCAGCTCAATGCAAAATTGGCTGGTTTCATCTTCATCACCATCGGTCCCGGGCGCTGGGGAACTGTCAATCCAGACCTGGGTGTGCCGATCACTTATGGAGATATCTACAACACGCGTGCCCTGGTGGAGTTTTCCGGACAGGGTAGTATTGCAGTTCCTGAGCCCTCCTTTGGGACCCACTTCTTCCAGGATCTTGTGGAAGCCAACATTTTCCCACTTGCCATCTTCCTTGAAGACCCGGAAGTCCAGTTCAACCACCCCTTTTTCTACGCTACACAGAACATGTTGGCCGAATTTCTGCCTGAAGCAAGAGAATACTCCGAAACCGTGCGGTCTGATCGAAGTGGCATCCTTCCGCCCGGGGTACCACCTCGAGCTGGTCATGGACGATGACAAGGGCAAAGCTCTAGCCTACCTGGTTCCGGATGAAGAGTAATTTATAGTAATATTCACCCAACCCGTATGTGTTGACAACCGTAGGAGGAACAGATATGAAAAAATTCGTAGCAATCGCTGGCAACATTGGGGTCGGCAAATCCACCCTGGTGAGCATGCTGTGTGACCACCTGGGTTGGCAGCCTTTCTTCGAGCCAGTGGGTGAGAACCCCTACCTGTCTGATTTTTACCGGGATATGCGCCAATGGTCGTTTCACTCGCAGATCTTCTTCCTCACCCGCCGTTTGCGATCGCACCGCCAGTTGTGCGAGCATCCCACCTCTGCCATCCAGGATCGCAGTGTTTATGAGGATGCAGAGGTCTTTGCCCATAACCTGTTTTTACAAGGATTAATGGGTGAACGCGACTACCTTAGCTACCGCGAGCTGTACCGCGTGCTGACCGAATTTCTCCCCCCTCCCGACCTGGTAGTCTACCTGCGTGCCACTGTAACCACCCTGCAGGACCGCATCTCCCACCGCGGCCGCGATTATGAGCGCACCATCACCACCGAATACCTGAGCCAGCTGAATGCCCTGTACGAAGACTGGATCGAGAATTTCAGCCTCTGCCCGGTGCTCACCGTCCCGGCGGACGACCTGGATTACGTCGCCCACCCGGGTCACCTGGACTTGATTGCCCTAAAAGTGGAGGAAAAACTAACCGGCAAGGAGGAAGTGATCTTCTCTGCCGAGGAAGTTAACAACTCACGCCTTTAGCGCCATACGATAAGCGTAAATAGGAAACGACCACCGGGAATATTCAACCTTATCCAACTATCTGAGCAATCTCTGCGAACTGGTACTTCTATTGCTTCTTATTCACCACCGCATAAACAGCATAAAGGTCCTGGGTCAACCGACCAATTCCACACAATCAGACTTGCTCAAGCTCTGAAATCTTGTGCTCAATCATGCCTATAACTTGGTTCAAGATGTCTGCATCCATAGCAAAACGTGCCCCGGCTGTGGAGTATAGTTCAGGGATGGAAACCGTCCCACCCAGTGCCAATGCCCGTCGGTAGGCTTCAATGGCTCCCTTCTGATCCTTCATCGCATTCGCCCAAACCTGGAACGCCCCCAGGGAAGCCAGACCATACTCAATATAATAGAATGGCACTTCAAAGATATGGATCTTTACGCTGCCAGCCTGTGACCATCTCGTCACCTAGCCCAGTCCAGTCTACACCTGACATAAAACGTCCCCATAACTCACTCCACTTTTGATCGCAGTTATCTGGGTTCATTGAATCAGCCTGGTTCGTATATACCCAGTGCTGAAAAGCATCCACTACCGCCATATATGGCCAGAAGAGCAAGGTTTCTTCCAGGTGCTCGATTTGCGCCCGTGCTGCATCTTTCTCTGAGTAGAAACCACCTTCACTTGCCACGAGGTATGGAAAGGCGAGTAATTCCATCGACATGGAGGCTACTTCTGCAAATTCCATCCCCACCGACAGCTGGTGGTAGTAAGGTAAACTGGCTTCCTCAAAGACATGAAAGGCATGCCCACCTTCGTGCAGCAAGGTGGCAACATCTGTGTGTAATCCAACTGCATTTTCGAATATGAAAGGCAGCCTGACCATATCATAATTATTGCAGTAAGCCCCAGGCGCTTTACCCTTTCGGTTTTCCAGGTCCAGCAATCCTTGGTTGCGCATGACCTCAAAATAATTACCAAGCACCGGGTCGACCTTGTGGAAAATCGCTGACACTTTTTCTTCCAGCTCGAGGATGGTTTGGTAAGGCTTGAGAGGCTCTCTTCCCTGAGGATCAACATTTAAATCCCATGGGCGTAATGTGGTAAGACCCAATTGCTTTTGGCGTTTTTCATAGATACGCCTGGCAGCCGGGATAACCACCTTTTCGATGGCATCGTGAAACTTGGCGCAGTCCTCAGGGTAGTAATCAAAGCGATGTAGTTCCTTCCACTTATAAGCGCGATATTCACTAAAACCTGCATGTGCGGTTATCCGGTTGCGCAATTCCAGGATCTTGATCCATAACTGGTTCAACCGATCCCGGTCTGCCAACTTGCGCTGCATCTCCAGGTGCCAGGCTGTTTCTCGCTTTTCACGGTCGAGGCTCTGGTAGACTGGCTGTAGCTGAGTGGTAGTAACCTCCTCATCCTGCCAAATCACCGTTTGAGCAGCGATGATCCCATCATACTCATTGATAAGCTTTTGCTCTTCCATAAGAAATGGCAGGTTCTCCTCACGATAGATCTCTGCTTCCACCTGCATGTTCATCAAGGGTATCCTGAAATTTTCGGGCTGCAACCCAGAGACGATAAGCTTTTGCTTCAAACCCTGGTTAGCTGCCAGCCATGGTGTATGAACATCATCCAAGAAGTGATTAAACCGGTTTTGAATCTCCGGGTCAAC
The DNA here is from genome assembly GCA_963736805.1 of uncultured Chloroflexia bacterium. GTDB lineage: Bacteria > Chloroflexota > Anaerolineae > Anaerolineales > UBA4823 > FEB-25. Next base: position 31,011 of record CAVTQM010000051.1, on the reverse strand, counting down.
CGTATTTTGCGTAGTCGCCACCCATAGTCTGGCATAGCACTCTGATAATACCCGGCTTAGGTCTGACCAATCCTTCATCCATTCAGATAGGGTTGAATTCGATAAGTTGCGCGATTGCCAGTTCATCAGCAAAAGGTTTGAGTTGCGCCCAGTTCCACTGCAGGAATATATGTGGATCTTTCGGAAGTGTTTTGAACATAACTTTTCCTTTCAATGGTTATCCTGTGAGGTAATTTTCATAAAATAATCCATCCAGCCGTGTGGATTTTCCAATATTGTTTTATTTCCACTCCTTGATATACCAGCGCAAATAATCTTCCACGTGCAGACTGCCAGTATGCTTCTTCATGCTCTCCAACAAACATGTGCCACTCGTGCGGGATATCATATTGAGTGAGTAGCTCTTCCAGAAAAGCAGCTGATTCAGCGATCTCTGGACGGTCTTCATTCGCAACATCCATATATATACGTGGTGCCATCCCAATTGGGAGATTATTCAACCACTGATAAACCTGTTGAATATCGCTGTGAAAAACAAAACCACTATGCGCCCCCATTGTACCGAAAAGAGTCTGGGTGAGACAAACCCAGGTGGATTGCCCAGGCACCTCCTCTGGATAATCCACCAATTGCCCTATGCTCCCTGTCAGGTAGGGTGCGATAATGTTCGTCCACCCAAGGGATTAGGGATTGCTCCACAGCCAGTCCAAAATTATCTTCCGTCGGCTCTTTCCACACCCGATCTCTCGGCATGACCACGATAAATGGGGCAGCTTCTCCACTGGTAATCAATCGATCTGCAGTTTCCGGAACACCTAATCGATCCCACTGGGTGTCTGAGTAGGTCTGTCCATGGATCAGGTATAAAACCGGGTAAGATCGATTAATCTCCTCGTCATAACAAGGCGGCAAGTAGATCCTGTATACCAATGGATTCGGCAGTAGAACAGTAGTGAATTCTTTAATTTCAATCCTTCCGCCAGCTTTCATGCATTCGGCCAGAGTCGGGGTTGGTGTTTTTAGGGTAGGGGTGTGTATGCTGGAAGTATATTGTGTGGTGGGGGTTGGTGTGGTTGAAGTTGGTGTCGTGGAAAGAGGACGAGGGGTGAGCGTACTTGGTCTCGTTGAGGTGATCTGAGGATTTTCATTCAACATTAAGACCGAGGATTCCTGGGTTGTGATGGATATGGGAGTGATACTTGGTCGTGGAAGGGGGGCATACTCACAAGCAGATACAAGGATCATAACCACACATACAACAAATAAGCATCTCAACACGATTGCAGTTTACCACAAGATATATCTAGCTTGTGAAATATTAAACCCTTGTGAGTAAGTTCTTGTCCATCTCCCGATTCGGTTTTTCGCTGGTAAAATTGCTGGATACTTACCATGGAGAAACATATGAAGAAATCAATTCTACTGTTCCTGATGCTCCTGGCTGTGAGTTTAACAGGCTGCCTCCCCAAAGCGCAAGCCACCCCCACTTCCACAGCCACGACAGAAGCACGGCCTGCTCCAACGGTCGTTCTGACAGTTCCTACTCAATCAGCCTTCCTGCCCGATCCTGGTTGTACGGTGATCACCAAGGAGCCTACTCCAGGACCCACTGCAGAATCAATTTACCCACCTATAACCGATGCAGATCATGTTAAAGGTCCCGAGGATGCCAAGGTCACCATCATTGAATACTCAGATTTTCAATGACCATATTGCGCCCAGCTTGCTCCCGTGATGGAGCAACTCCTTAAAGACTTTCCCAATGATCTCCGATTCGTTTATCGGCAATATCCACTCATTGGTACTCCTGAGTCGCCATTTCATGATAAAGCTGCCCTCGCCACTCAGGCTTCTGAAGCCGCTGCCAAGCAGGGTAAATTTTGGGAAATGCATGATGTGATTTTTGAAAATCAAGCTGAGTGGTCTCCATCTTCGGTGGCAGATTTCCAGCTATGGTTGATTGAACAGGCTGGTAAGCTTGATATCGATGTGGAGAAATTCACCGCAGACCTGACCAGCGAAGAATTGGTAAATTTTGCACAATCTGCCTGGGACAATGCACAAAAAATGGGATTAACTGGTACTCCCTCCTTATTGGTCAATGGTCAACCTTGGCCGAGCAATGTCCCGATAAGTCCCGAAAACATTACAACGATCATCCAACTCACCAGGCTGGAAGACCGCGAATTCACCGAATGTCCTCCCATGGCAATTGATCCTACCAAGCAATACATAGCCACATTGCATACAGAAAAGGGGGATATCGTTATCGAGTTATTTGCTGACAAAGCCCCACTTGCTGTTAACAGCTTTATTTTTCTGGCTCAAAATGGCTGGTTCGATGACGTCATGTTCCATCGTGTTATCCCTGGTTTTGTTGCCCAGGCTGGTGACCCAAGCGGTACTGGTTATGGTACCCCCGGATATGCTTTCAAGAATGAAATTTCCCCCGATCTAAAATACGATGGCCCTGGAATAGTGGGGATGGCAAATGCAGGCGCCGATTCGAATGGCAGCCAATTCTTCATCACCTATGCTCCTCAGCCTAACCTCGATGGCGGTTACACCATCTTCGGCAAGGTAATCCAGGGCATGGATGTAGCGACCAGCCTCACCCCTCGTGACCCATCGGGGAGCGGTACGCTTCCTCCAGGCGATAAAATCCTCAGCGTGACCATCGAGGAGAAATGAGTTCTTGCTTCCCAGGAGCAGTTACAACCCACTTGCTCCCGGGAAGCCATCTAAATTATGATTGCCCCCCAAGCTTCAACTCAGACATCGGCAGCTCCATACAATTGGTCATCACTTTTCCAGCTAGTACTGAGTGCTATTGCAGCATTACTGTTGATTGGCTTAGCCGCAATAATAACCATATCGAGCGTGGTCCAATATTTAAGTCAAGGCTCAGCTAACCAGGAACTTACTCAATCCTTTATGGTTGCTGGCAGTCTTGCCTTTGCCGGTGTTTTACTCCTGCCTTCAGCCTGGTATGCCTGGAAGTCTCTCGCCTTTCCCAGCACCGAGTCCAAGCTACACCATGAACCGCGCGGTTTCGGGCTCATCCTGACCTTATTCGTATTGGTAGTGGTTCCAGGCGCATTATGGTTCGGAAACTGGGTTTCCCAAAATGATCAACTTGCCTGGTTACTGCTACCTCTGATAAATATTATCGTCAACGGTCTGACAGCTTTTTGGGTTGTTTATATTGGTATCCGAGGTCTTAAACCTGGTCCTCCAAAGAGAGTATGGGGGGTCTTCGCCAGTGGTCTGGTATTAGGACCTTCTATTATCTTAATATTGGAATTATTTGCTCTTATCGGCTTTGGGATTCTGGCTTTTTTGTGGGCAGCCATTAACCCGGCTGTTTCCAGTCAGCTACAGAATTTGATTTTTCGATTTCAGAATCTACCCTCTAACCCAGATGCAATCCTCCAATCTTTACTTCCATTTTTACTCAATCCAGGAATATTGTTTATCGTTTTCTCCTTTGTTTCTGTGATTGTTCCCATCATTGAGGAAGCGCTTAAAGCCTATCGGGGTTTGGTTTTTAGCTGGCAAAAAATTAAATCCTGCTCAGGGTTTTGCGTTTGGGGTACTTTGTGGTGCGGGATTCGGGCTTTTCGAAAACTTGGGAAACACAAGCATTGGAGGGGAGACATGGGCACTCCTGGTTTCCACCCGTATAACCACATTACTGTTGCATTGTCTTACAACCGGGCTGGTAGGATGGGCATTGGTTTCCACTTGGACTGAGAAGCGGTATCTTCGCCTTGGTATCACTTATGCTTTTGCTGTCATCGTACACGGATTATGGAATGGGCTAGCTGTAATAAGCGCACTGAGCTCCCTCGATGGTCAGGTAAATTTTGAACTACCTAGTAACTCTCTACTATTTGGGAACCTCGCCACGATTGGTATTTTTGCCCTGGGTGCCTTCAACCTGGTTCTCTACATCAGTTTCAACGCATATTTACGAAATAGCAGTTACATAAAAGGCTTACAATCAAATCGGAATGGCATAGGACTCGATAATACCGTGAGTGGATCAATTTCAATGAAACCAGGTGAGATTAACCCACCTATAAACTCATCAAGCTCACCCTCCTTGTCTCATTCATCAACCCAACCATCAAATGAAAAACAGAAAATGTCCGATATAGATAATCCACCCAGGAATCCGGAATCATACTTATGAATTTACTCATTTATATAATCGATATCATTCTCCATATGGATAAATATCTTGGACAAATAATCCAGGATTATGGCTTGTGGACGTATCTGCTCCTATTTTTCGTGATATTTATGGAAACCGGATTCGTAATCACTCCCTTTTTGCCTGGCGATTCATTGCTTTTCGCTGCTGGAACGTTCGCAGGAATGGGATATCTAAATATTGGAATATTGTTTGTCTTGCTATCTGCTGCTGCCATTCTTGGGGATACCGTCAATTACTGGATCGGTCACATGATTGGTCCACGCGCATTCAGCGGTAATATCCGCTTTCTAAAAAAGGAATACCTGGATCGGACCCATGCATTTTATGAAAAGCATGGAGGCAAAACCATCATCATCGCCCGTTTTATCCCCATTATTCGTACTTTCGCACCTTTTGTGGCTGGTGTGGGAGCGATGACGTACGGCAAATTCATCTCGTACAACGTGATTGGTGGGCTAGCCTGGGTGGCATTGTTTACCTTGGGTGGGTATTTTTTTGGTAACCTTCCATTCGTGCAGGATAATTTTTCATTTGTCATTATTGCGATCATCATCATTTCTGTTTTGCCTGCCATCATTGAATTTATTCGTGAACGTACAAGATCAAATCAGGAACCACAACCCCCCACCAGCGCATAGATTCTTTTCTAAAATTCGTAACGCGGTAAAATCATATCCATGGATCAGGATTCACTCGAATCCACTCTAGCAGATTTATATCTGCCGGCTATACGCTTCTATCGGTGCATCGATTCGACCAATGCTGAAGCATTGAAATGGATTATCAATGGTGCACGAGATAAGGCTCTTGTTGTCGCTGATGAACAAACTGCGGGTCGTGGTCGATTTCATCATCGTTGGGTGACTGTTCCCGGTGCAGCACTTGCTTTCAGCTTGATTATGTTAACACCACGGATTGATCAAAAACGATATTCCCGGCTTTCCGGCTTGGGAGCCGTATCTGTTCGAGAAGTTCTATATAAAAAATATGCTCTACCAGCTCAGATCAAATGGCCAAATGATATATTAATTGGCCAGAAGAAGGTAGGCGGAGTATTGGTCGATGTAATCTGGAATGGAGAGACTTTAAGAGGCCATGTAATCGGGATTGGCATTAACATTGCACCAGAGTCTGTTAGCGCGGTCAACCTTCCATCAACGGAATTGAATTTCCCTGCAACCTGCGTTGAAAATGAATTGGGACATTCTATTGACCGACTGGAATTATTACATGCCATTCTACAAGAATTACTTGCCTGGCTGCCTCGCCTTTCATTACCAGATTTCATCATTGCCTGGGAATCCAACCTGGCATTTCGAGGGCAGTGGGTGGAGATATCCCGTGGAGATTCCACATCGCACGCCCAGAACGGGAACAGTTTCACTCCATCTGAGCTGAGGAAAGTAATCGGTCTTTCTCAGGATGGCTCATTACGCATGAGCACTAAATCAGGTGAGTTGGTTGAGGTTGCGGTAGGTGAGATTCATTTACGACCATCCATGATGAACCAGCCACTATCGCCAAAGGATTGAAACGGAGGTAAACATAATGTTCGAAGATTTCCGAAAACAAGCTGAATCAGCAGATTTTCCCGATGAATTTCAAGAGGAAACACTCTCGTCAGAAACCCCTCATAAAGGTCATAGCCGATTTTTAGGGCTTACTCCCATACAGCGTTTTATAATTGCACTGATGCTAATGTTCATGATTACTATTCTTGGGATTTTGTTCCTAATGGTGACAGAAAAAATAGTATTCCCTTATGTTGGTTAACAAAAGCATATCCGATCCTTCGGTTTTTCCGGATAAGGATTCGAGGAGCTTAGATTAATCCCCCTCTTTTACACCCACCAGCAATAGGTCCGCGGTTGATATGCGCGCCAGGGATGCTACATTATCCCCACCTTCAAGGTTTATTAAAAGATCGCACTTCGTTGTCCTACCGCCGTGTTTCACATCTTTAACGCGTGTTCTTAATACAACCCCTCCAGTTGATATGATCGTTAGTTCATCCATTGGCTGTACCACTCTCGCGGCAGCAATATTTCCAATATTCTTCAAGCTCTTTGTATCTATGGACTGCACGCCCCCGGTTGCCCGCCCCTTCGGGGGGTATTCTGTGAGTGAGGTGCATTTTCCATAACCGGCAGTCGTAACCACCAGGAGTTCACCCCCTGTTTCCACGACTTCCATACTTGCAACATGGTCACCCTGGGACAATCCTATTCCAATTACACCACTAGCTGCCCGACCCATTGACCGCACAGAAGCTTCACTATACCGTAAAGCCTGACCCTGCTCAGTCACCAGGATAATCTCATCCCCTCCATCCGTCAATCGTGCCCAACCTAGCTCGTCACCTTCATCCAGGGTAATAGCGATCAAACCAGAAGGTCTTACCGAGCTCAACTCAACCAATTCCACCCGTTTAATCTTGCCATTTCTAGTCGCCATTGTACAATACTCTGCGGCTACAAAATCCGGGACTGCCACCGCAGCAGTTATTAATTCGCCAGTGCTCATCGAAAGAACATTCCCTATGGGGATGCCTTTTGCAGCCCTGTCAGCATCTGGGATTTGGTATGCTTTCTCGGAATACACCTTACCCTTATCTGAGAAAAACAAGATGGTATCCAGGGTGCGTGCGGGGAAAAGGTATACAACCTCATCCTCTCCTTTGGTGGTATGACCTGTTACCCCTTTTCCGCCTCGTGTTTGCAATCTAAAGCTCTTAGCTGCCACGCGTTTGATATAACCGCGCTGTGTCAGGCTGATTAGAACAGCCTCATCGACTACCAGGTCTTCTTCCCTGAACTCTTCCCTGGCTTCATGTGCAATACGTGTCCGGCGTGGATCGGAAAATTTCTTGGCTAGCTGCCCCAGGTCAGATTTGATTAATTCAAATACCTTTTGCTGGCTTGCAAGCAGGTCTTCCAGATATGCAATTCGCTCCAGGGTCTGCCGCTGTTCATCCTCGATTTTTTGCCTTTCGAGGGCTGCCAGCCGTCGAAGTTGTAAATCCAGTATTGCTTGGGCTTGGACTTCACTAAGCTTGAATCGGGAGATCAACCTGTCTCGAGCAATCTCTGCATCAGGTGATTCGCGGATCGTTTGAATTACTTGATCCAGATTTGCCAGTGCAACCAGTAATCCTTCCAAGATATGCGCCCTGGCACGGGCTTTATCCAGCTCAAAGCGTGACCGCCGGATGATCACATCCTGCCGATGATCGATGTAAACTTGAAGAATTCTTTTAAGTGACAGTAATTTGGGTTCACCATCCACTAGGGCTAGCATCTGTACACCAAAAGTGGATTGCAGGGGAGTATATTTATATAATTGGTTCAATACCTTTCCAGGTTGTGCCCCACGCCGTAATTCGATGATGATACTCATTCCACGTCGATCTGATTCATCCCGTAAATCCGATACGTCGTTTAGTTTCCCTTCCCGGGCTAACTCGGCAATTCGTTCAAGCAAACTGGATTTATTTAGCAGGAAAGGGATCTCAGTGATAACAATCCGCTGCCTTCCAGCACTCATCTCTTCAATATGTGCCAGACCTCGTAGCACTATCCTGCCCCTCCCTGTGCTGTAAGCCTGGATAATCCCCTCACTGCCCACGATCACACCACCCGTGGGGAAATCGGGTCCGGGGACAAATCTGAGCAGTTCATCTGCCGAGATTTCTTCCAATTGCTCATAATGGTCAATCAGGTAGGAAATTGCAGATATAAGCTCACCTAAATTATGGGGTGGAATGTTTGTCGCCATACCAACCGCAATTCCAGAGGAGCCATTGAGGAGCAGGTTCGGGAGGCGGGCTGGTAATACCATGGGTTCTTTAAGGGAAGCATCAAAGTTATCTACAAAATCTACTGTATTCTGCTCGATATCCCCCAGCATCTCCTCCGCCATCTGGGAAAGGCGGGCTTCCGTGTATCGCATCGCAGCGGGGGCATCACCATCCACTGAGCCGAAGTTTCCCTGACCATCGATTAATAGATAACGCATCGAGAAATCCTGTGCCATTCGAGCCATCGATTCATAAACTGCTGCATCGCCATGTGGATGGTACTTCCCGAGCACCTCGCCTACGATACGTGCCGATTTCTTATAAGCTGTCGTTGCAGTAATCCCCATGTCATGCATGGCATACAATATTCGTCTGTGAACTGGTTTTAACCCATCCCGAGCATCCGGCAAGGCACGTGCCACGATCACACTCATGGCATAATCGAGATACGCTGCCCGCATTTGCTGATCAATATCCACCTGTTCGATTTTTCCAATTTCCATTAGTGCCTCATTCTAGTATATACATGTCCGTATTTGAGTCTTTAAAAATCACACTTATACTTCGATGAAAAATTAAATCATTTTTCCTGTTCTTATCCAGAACAAAAAAGATGTGTCCGCCAAATGGCGCACACATATGAATTATAAACCAAGAATAAGAATAGTTTTCCAGGCTTGTCAGAAGTCAATCGATGTTACCGTTTTTCGATCTGCTACTATAATGGTTATTGCCTGAGGTAGTCTTGTTTACACATCCTATTCAACAAGTATTGCGTGGCGATAAGTGTCTAAGTATTTTCGTTTAGCATTATCTGTGAACAACCTCTATATGCCTGATAGCATCCCCATATGCCTGCAACAGAAATATCCCTTAGGATTTCAACCTTTTCCCCCTTCTTGAAATAATCACCAGCTCAAAACAGGTGAAGAGTAGGATGCATTCTGTGAAATGATCATCCTAAATATGCATCGATCGTATAACCAGCTTTTCTCCCAGCCACCATGGCAGTCACAACCATATCTGGACCGGTGACAACATCACCACCTGTAAATACGCCAAACCGGCTGGTGGCACCAGTTTCACGGTCTGCAATGATCATACCCCATTTCTGGGTTTTCAAACCCGGTGTAGTAGCAGTGATGATAGGGTCTGGGTAATACCCCATAGCTATGATGGCAGTATCAACATCAATAATGAAATTTGAACCTTCTACTGGGGCAGGGTATCGCTGACCTGAATTCATCCGGCTCCCCGACTGTGATTTTAACACAATCAATCCACGCTAATTCGCCATCAGGTCCAGGGATTAATCGCACTGGTTCACATTGATATTCAAACCTAGCCCCCTCTTCGATAGCAAGGAGCCTATCTCTCGCTCTACCCGGGATTTCATTTTCAGTATAACGGTATAGGCAGATGACTTCTTCTGCTCCTAACCGTAAAGCAGTACGTGCGCAATCTGTCGCTGGATCCCCTCCACCGATCACAACCACCCTGCGCCCGACTTCCGGGTTGATGCGCATCCGTGGTGGGAGATAACTTTTTTCTGTATTCGCCCGGATTAAGAACTCGGTCGCCTTATAAACTCCGGGTAAGTTCTCACCAGAGATTTCCAAGGGAGCATCAATACCGCTTCCCACCCCCAAGAAAACCGCTTCGTACCCTTCTTCAAACAGGTCATTTACCGTCTTCTTCTTTTTCCCAACATAAGTATTTCCAACAAAACTCACCCCAGCCTGCTTAAGGGATTTCCAGATATCATCAATTAATGAATACGGCAGCTTAAAATTTGGAAAACCGTAAGTCAAAGCACCACCTGGGTGAGACCGAGAGTCATAGATGGTTACCCAATGACCCATCCGCACCAGGACATCTGCGCAAGCCAGTCCGGAAGGTCCAGCACCAACGATGGCAACTTTTCTTCCAGTCCCTGCTCCTGATTGGATAGAAATTCCTTTCTCACGGCGTTCATACTCACATGTAAAAGATTCCAGCGCTCCTACCAATACAGGGGTATCAATCCGTTTTAATACGCATGCACCCTCGCATAATTTTTCCTGCGGGCATACGCGTCCACATATCTCAGGCAAAAAATTTGTCTTCCTAAATACACTCGCAGCATCCAGGAAATTTCCTTGTTCAATGAGGAATAGCGCTTTAGATATGTCACTTCCAGCTGGACAGGCCCGCCGGCAGGCAGCTATCTCACGGCAATGGATACAGCGAGATGCTTCATATTTTGCCCAATCTTCTGTTAGTATTGCGCGCGCTTCTTGAAAATCCCCCACCCGTTCCTTTGCCGGTCGTGTGGGCAATCCCCTGGAACGGAGTTGGATACGGGATTTTCGATCGATCGAGGAAAAATCCGCCTGCAGGTCCGTAGTTATCTTCACTTACTTTGCAAGTAGTTATTAATGGCTGTAGCAGCCTTACGCCCTGCAACCATTGCAGTCACCACAAGGTCTGGGCCGGTGACACCATCACCACCTGCAAATACTCCCGCCCGTGATGTAGCACCCGTGTCATGGTCAGCAACGATCAGACCATACTTCTGGGTTTTTAAGTCAGGTGTAGATTCACCGATGAGCGGATCCGGCCAATAGCCCAGGGCAAGGATGGCAGTATCTGCTTCTACGGTAAAATTGGAGCCTTCTATAGGTACAGGTTTTCGGCGTCCTTTTGCATCCGGCTCCCCTAATTGCATTTTGATGCATTCAATTTGAACCAGATGTCCTTCCTCATTCGCAATGAATTTCACGGGCTGGGTCAGGAATTGGTAATGCGCACCTTCCTCGAGTGCCAGCTCGCGGTCTTTTACTCCCCCGGGCATCTCTTTGATCGTGCGTCGATATAGGCAGGTTACTTCTTCAGCACCAAGACGCAACGCTGTACGCAGGCAGTCGGAAGCAGTATCACCACCACCGATAACCACCACCTTTTTCCCTATTTCTGGTCGAGAGCGCCATTCTTTAGGGAGAAGCTCCATATCCACATTGCTGCGCGCAAGAAATTCTGTCGCTTTGTACACGCCTGGTAAATCTTCTCCAGGTACCTCCATGGGTGCATCCACATTGGAACCAACCCCGATAAACACAGCTTCAAATCCTTGACCGAAAAGGTCATCAATCGTGATGTCCTTCCCGACCATGGTATTTAACGAAAACTTTGCTCCTGCTTCTTCAAGATCACCCACCCGGCAGAACACAATCTCCTTGGGGATTTTAAAGGGAGGAATTCCATAAATCAGCAATCCACCTGGAGCTGGTTTGGCTTCAATCACCGTCACGTCATGACCTTTTTGTAGGAGTTGCTCCGCGCATGCCAACCCGGCCGGTCCAGCGCCAATAATCGCTACCTTCTTTCCTGTTTTCTCTCCAACCGGTACTTTTACTCCCACCGTCCTCCGCTCATAACAGGTGACATAGGCTTCGAGCGGTCCCGTCAGAACGGAAGCATGTGATTTAATATGTGAACATGAACCCTGGCATAGCTGCTCCTGAGGGCATACCCTTCCACAGATTTCAGGCAAGCTGCTGGTTTGGCGATATAACTTGGCAGCTTCTAAGAATTCTCCCTGTTCAATGAGCCACATGGCTGAAGGGATGTCATTATGCGTTGGGCAAGCTTCTACGCACGGTGCTGGATCCGGGCAGTGCACACAGCGCGCGGCTTCAAACATTGCTTCCTCTGGGCTCAGCGGGATGCAGATATCGTCAAAATCACATACCCTTTGAGATACTGCCCTGTGGCTGATATCCAGGCTGGGCATTCGTGCGCGTGCTTTCCGGTCAATAGCTAGCGAATCACTCTCGATTTTTTCCATCCAACACCTCCTACATTCAGTTCAAATATCATATTATCGGGGGTAAAGGTTAAATTTTAGTCCCTATTGTCATATAAATTTGTGACGGTTGTCACATGATGATTGGTCAGAATTCTTGCACGCATGATCAATGGTAATTCCTTTCTAATATGTTTCTTACATAATAATACATGAATCTGTCTTACAATTGCGCTCTATATTTCAACAAATCATTGCCTCTTCGGATGTGAAAGCCGTGAGGGGAGGGAAAATACATGCGAAAATTCATCATTGCTTTTTTGATACTTTTAGGTTTGGGTGTCGTTGGCTATTTCGGCTACCAAGCTTTACAAACCAGACGCCAGGCAAATTCAATTAGTGACCTACAAACGGTTAGTGCCACACAGGGCAGCCTGACTGCCACTATTGGAGCTACCGGTGTAGTTCGCCCAGACCAAACTGCCATGCTTGCCTGGGAGACTACCGGGAATGTTGACCAGGTGCTTGTGGAGGTTGGAGATGTTATCACAGCGGGACAGACCCTTGCCAATCTACTACCTTCTTCATTACCCCAGAATATCATCCTGGCTCAATCTGATTTGATAACCGCCCAACAGCAGTTGGATGACTTGCAGAATTCACAAGCTGCCACCCAGCAAGCTCTCCAGGCTGTTAATCCAGCCAGGCAGCTGTTTACCAGGCAGAACAGGGCTTGGTTAAATACGATCAGCAGCCGTACAAGGATGACTTAGAAAGAGCCCAGGAGGACGTCATTGATAAGCAGGAAGCCCTTGACAAAGCTCAGGAGGATTTTGATCCCTATGAAGACAGGGATCCTTCAAATTCCACCCGCCAGACTTATGAACAGCGTCTGATCGATGCCCAAATTGCGTACGATGAAGCTGTCCGCAAAGTCAATATGCTTGAGTTGGAACACCAGACTGCCCAGGTGAACCTGGATTCAGCCAACGCTGCCCTGGCTGACGCCCAACGTGCTTATGACAAGGTAAAGGATGGACCAAATCCCGATGATATCACCGTGCTTCAAAACCGGATAAATGCTGCAACGGCAACCCTCAGTAAGGCATCTCTGGCAGCCCCCTTCGCTGGCACGATCACCGAAGTGGACATCAAGACTGGTGACCAGGTCTCCCCTGGTAGTATTGCCTTCCGCTTGGACAAATTGGACAACTTATTGGCGGATGTAAGCGTCTCAGAAGTGGATATCAACAGCATCCAGGTTGGCCAACCGGTAAATATAACCTTTGATGCCATCCTGGATAAGCAGTATAACGGTATTGTCGGCCAGGTACCTGCTGTGGGTGACATTTTCCAAGGGGTGGTGGAATTCACAGTAGTAGTAGAGCTGACTGATGCTGATCAGGACGTAAAACCAGGTATGACTGCAGCAGTTAATATCGTGGTTGACCAGATCACAAATGCCTTGTTGGTTCCTAACAGTGCTGTGCGTGTGGTGGACGGCCAGCGTGTGGTGTACATCCTGGAGAACAACCAACTTAAAGAGGTGGAAGTGACATTGGGTGCTTCTTCCGATACCCAAAGCCAGGTAATTGATGGAAACCTACAGGTGGGTGATGAAATCGTGCTTAATCCTCCTCAAGACTTCTTCGGAAGCAATGGCGGAGGTCCTCCCTTTGGTATGGGTGGGTGAAAATGAACCTTAGCAATAATCAGTCGACCCATTTAGTGAACACATCGAACTGTTGGGTCATCCAGGCTGAAAACCTGACCAAAGTATATAAAATGGGCGAAGTCGAAGTCCATGCCCTCAATGGCCTTTCACTTAAAATTGCCTGTGGTGAGGTCGTTTCCATCATGGGACCATCCGGCTCGGGCAAATCAACCTTAATGAACATCATTGGTTGTCTCGATCGTCCCACCTCTGGTGAGTATATCCTGGATGATGAACCAGTTGCCAGGCTGACCGATGACCAGCTAGCGACCATTCGCAACCGCAAGGTTGGTTTTGTATTCCAGAGCTTTAACCTGCTCTCGCGAGCCACTGCCCTTGCCAATGTAGAATTGCCGATGCGATATTCAGGTGTTACCCGCGGAACCAAGGAAAAGGCCATTGCTGCCCTGGAGGCTGTAGGACTTTCAGACCGCATGTACCACCGCCCAAATGAGTTATCCGGCGGTCAGATGCAACGGGTTGCCATTGCCCGTGCCCTGGTGAATGACCCAGCCATCATCCTGGCTGATGAACCAACTGGTAACCTGGACACCAAGTCTGGCCACGAGATTTTGGAGCTGCTGCTTAACTTGAACCGGGAGAAAGGCACAACTCTCATCATTGTGACCCATGCCCCTGACATCGCGGCACAATCCCAACGTATTATCCGCATCCGCGATGGTGTCGTAGAGGAGGCAGAATGAACGTCTGGCAAGCAGTCCTGGAAGCATTTGAGAGCCTCTCAGCCAACAAGCTGCGTGCAGGCCTTACAATCTTGGGTATCGTCATCGGCGTTGCTGCTGTCATTGCCATGGTATCCATCGGGCGGGGTGCGCAAGCGACCATCACCGATTCCATCAATGGGATTGGCACCAATCTCATCTTCGTGTTTCGGGGTGGTTCAGAAGACGTGAGTAACCCCAAGTACATCACCCTGGGTGATGCTGAAGCGATTGCAGATCCTAACCAGGCGCCGTCTGTCGTGGCTGTCGCACCTGTCATTCAAGACAGTGGGAAGGTAACCTTTGGGCGGGAAAGCACGAATACCAGCATCACCGGCGTGACCCCCGAATATGGTACTGTCCGCAATTATACGGTGACCGAGGGCGAGTTCATAAACCAGGAACAAATGCTGGGACAGGCATCCGTGGCGCTGCTGGGTTCAGATGTGGCAGACAATCTCTTCGGGCGCAAGGAAGGTCTGGTGGGTGAGTCTGTACGCATTGAAGGGCATCCATTCCGTGTGATTGGTGTGCTTGCATCTAAAGGTGGCTCGAGCTTTTCCAATGCAGATAACGTGATTCTGGTCCCCTTCTCCACTGCTCAAACACGCCTGATCCGGCACGCGGTTGCCGATCGGGTGGATTTATTGCTTGTAGAAGCAGCCAACCCTGAAACCGTACCTACCGCCAGTAATGAAGTCGCACAGATCTTGCGTAACCGCCACCGCACAGAAATTGGTGCTGATGATTTCACCATACTCACCCAGCAGGATTTCCTCTCCACTGCCAGCACCATCACCAATGTGCTCACCATTTTCCTGGGAGGCGTGGCTGCCATCTCCCTGCTGGTGGGCGGTATCGGAATCATGAACATTATGCTGGTGTCGGTCACTGAGCGTACGCGTGAGATCGGGCTGCGCAAGGCAGTAGGAGCTCACAAGGCGGATATCATGATCCAATTCCTGGCAGAGTCATCCGTGCTTAGCCTGTTTGGAGGGATCATTGGCATCATCCTTGGCTATGGCATCGCATTTGCAGTGGGGCAGATCGCCAAAGCCAATAATGCCATCATCTCCCCATCCTTCAGCATCGATATCATCCTGATCGCAACCGTGTTCTCCACCGCGGTGGGCTTGTTCTTCGGGTTATATCCTGCCAACCGTGCCGCCAACCTTGAGCCAGTGGAAGCCTTACGATACGAATAAGCCGAGTTAAGCCGGGATTTTCTGCAGGGCTGTCTTCATCCTTTCCAGTGCCTGTGCCAGAACATCCCGGTTGCAGGCTAAATTTAGCCGCACGAAACCTTCCCCACCTTTTCCAAACGTTACCCCATCATTGAGTGCCACGCGTGCCTCTTTGAGAAAGAACTCGTATGGGTTACCTTGGATTCCTGCATTTCGACAGTCCAGCCACACCAGATAGGTTCCCTCAGGCTTTGCCATGCTCAATTGTGGCAGCTTAGACTCGACATAATCACACAGGAAGCTCCGGTTGTCCTCCAGGTATTGCAGCACCTGATCCAACCACTCTTGTCCATCCCGGTAGGCTGCCAGAGCGGCCGTCATTCCCACCAGGTTGACCCACATCACCAACCCTGCTTTGGAATGCTCCAGCTTCTCGCGTAATTGCTTGTTTTGAACGATGGCGAAAGAGCACTGCAACCCGGCAATATTGAAGGTTTTGGTGGGTGCCATCAGGGTGATCGTGTTGAGGGCGATCTCCTTATCCAATGAGGCGATGGGGATATGCTTATGCCCTTTGAACAGCAGGTCACAGTGGATCTCATCCGAGCAGATCATCACTTTGTTACGCAGGCATAATTCTGCCATACGTTCTAATTCATCCTTACGGAATACCCGCCCAACCGGATTATGTGGATTGCACAGGATGAAGACCCTGGTCTGTGGAGTAAATCCCGCTTCAAACGCATCCCAGTCCACCTCATAGTGCCCATCGCCCTCGCGCCTCAGAAGGGCATCCTGGCGCTGCATACCGGCGTTGCCAGGCGTGGATAGGAAGGGAGGATAGACTGGTGTCTGCACCAACACATTGCCGCCAGGTGCCGCCAATGCATGGCAGGTCAGGTTCAGACCAACGATCACCCCCGGAAGGAAAAGGATTTCTTCGGGTAAAACCTGCCAATTGTACAGCTTCTCCATCCGTTCCACCAAGACTTCCTGAAGCTCAGAAACTGCCTCAGGCTTCGGGTGGACATCCGGGTAGCCAAAAATCCTATGATCAAGGCAGCATTGCAGCGATTGCAGGATTGGTTCAGCCACCGGGAAATCCATATCCGCCACCCATAGGGGCAGCACATCCGGACTCATATTTTGTCCACTTCATACAATCCGTTGATCGGCGGTCTGGCAGGTGATCAAAGTCGTATCGCATCCTGCTATCTCCTTATTATATAGATTGGGTTGAGTAACCTCGCGAAGCGCCGTGAGCATGGCAAGTACGCTTTCTGTCAGCAGCCTCGCCAGCGTTCATTGTAAGTGAGGGGGATAAAGTAAGACCCAACCCCTATTATTATACCTACGCTCCGCTCGCGCTTCTTCACCTTTCCCTATGACAAATATCCTCTCACGCTTTAGCAATGTCTGTCGGGCACCCTTTTGGGGTAAAATTGATTCACCGGATCACTCACAGAACCAACTATAAAATGGAGGATGCTATGACAAGCTGGAAAGTTCTTATCACCGATGGCCTATCAGATAAGGGCATCGCCATCTTAAGCTCCGCTGCCCAGGTGGATAACAAACCGGATATTACTACCGATGACCTGCTGAAAGTGGCAGGTGAGTATGACGCACTGGTCGTGCGTGGGCGCACCAAGGTTACCCCGGCAGTTTTCGACACCGCCACGAAACTCAAAGTGGTCGGACGAGCTGGCGTAGGCGTGGATAACATCGACCTGACCGCCGCCCGCAGCCATGGCGTGACGGTGGTGAATGCTCCCAAGTCCACTTCCTTGGCCGTGGCTGAGTTGGCTGTGGCCATGATGTTCTCCCTAGCCCGCATGGTCCCCAAGGCGGATGCCACCATGAAGCAAGGCCAGTGGATCAAGAAACAGCTCGAAGGCATCGAGCTGACCGGCAAAACGCTCGGTATCGTCGGTATGGGCAACATCGGCACCGCCCTCGCCCAACGCGCATCCGCCCTGGGGATGAAGGTCCTCGGCTATGATACCCTCGTCACTCCCGAAGAGATCAAGAAGCGCGGCGCAGAACCTGCCGCCCTGGCTGACCTGTATGCCAAATCTGACTTCATCTCCTTCCACCTACCCCTTACACCCGAATTCGAAGGCCATGGTCAACGGGCAGGCTTTCGCCCAGATGAAACACGGTGTGCGCATCATCGATGCCGCCCGCGGTGGTATCATCGATGAAACCGCACTGCTGGCTGCTCTCGAAACCGGCCAGGTAGCTGCTGCCGCCCTGGACGTGTTCACCACCGAACCCCCCGGCCTGACTGCCCTGGTCGCTCATCCCAACGTGGTCGCCACCCCGCATATCGGCGCACAGACCGAGGAAGCCCAGGACCGGGCAGCTGAAGACATCGCCTCCGAAGTGCTTAATGTTCTGCGCGGCGAACCTTTGCGCTGGAAAATTGTCTGATAACATCATCGAAGATTTGTAGGACGGGTATTTTACCCGCCACAGATATCATAATTGATCATCATAAGGACAACCATGGAACCTGAACAAAAACTCCAACAACTCAAGAACCTGCTGGCTGAGATCGCCGACCTGAACCAAATCAACGCCCTGCTCGGCTGGGACCAGCAAACCTACATGCCCCCCGCCGGGGCAGAAAACCGCGGTTACCAGCTCGCCACCCTGCAGCAGATCACCCACACCAAGTTCGTCTCCGACGAGGTTGGCAAGCTGCTGGACGACCTGCGACCTTACGTTGCCCAGCTTGACCCCGATTCATTCGATGCCTGCCTGGTGAGAGTTGCCCGGCGTGAATATGAGCGCGAAACCAAGGTGCCCATCGAGTGGGTGGCTGAGTTTGCCATGGTCACAACCGCCGCCCATGAAGCCTGGGCAAAAGCGCGGGCAGAGAATAACTTCCCTCACTTCCAGCCTCACCTGGAAAGAGTACTCGACCTGACCCATCGCTATGCCAGTTATTTCGCTCCCTACGAGCACGTCTACGACCCCCTGCTGGAAATCTTCGAGCCCGGGTTGAAGACCCCCGATGTGAAAGCCATCTTTAATGCACTGCGTCCCCAGCAGGTAAATTTAATCAAGCAGATCGCCAGCCAACCGCAGGTGGATAACTCCTTCATGACCCTTAACTACGATGAGAGCAAGCAATGGGAATTTGGCGTGGAAGCGCTTACCAAGATGGGTTACGAATGGCCGCGCAGCCGGCAGGATAAGACCCTGCATCCCTTCACCACCAGCTTTGGCTGGGGGGACGTGCGCATCACCACACGTGTATCTCCCGATTACCTGCCTTCCGCCCTGTTTCGGCACCTTGCACGAAGCCGGGCATGCCATGTATGAAATGGGCTCCGACAAGTCCTTTGACCGCACCCCACTCTTCGGTGGTGCATCGTCTGGCATCCACGAGTTCGCAATCGCGCATGTGGGAGAACCTGGTCGGGCGCTCCATACCCTTCTGGCAGCATTTCTACCCACGCCTGCAGGAGCTCTTCCCCACCCAGCTCGGCAACGTGGCACTGGAGGCATTCTACAAGGGCATCAACAAGGTCCAGCCCTCCTACATCCGGGTGGAAGCCGATGAAGCCACCTATAACCTGCACATCATGCTGCGCATGGAGCTGGAGATCGCCCTGATGGAGAACCAGCTGCAGGTGAAGGACCTGCCCGAAGCCTGGAATGCACGCTTCCAGGAGTACCTGGGCATCACACCCCCCAACGACTCGAAAGGTGTGTTGCAGGATGTGCACTGGTCGGGTGGTACTGATTGGATATTTCCCCAGCTATGCCCTGGGCAACCTGATCGGCGCTCAGCTGTGGGAACGCATCAACGCCGAAATCCCCGACCTGCCCGATCAGATCCGCCGGGGTGATTTCGCTGCCTGGCTCGCCTGGCTGAGGGAGAAGATCCACAGCCATGGCAACAAGTTCGAGCCCCAACAGCTCATCCAGCGTGTGACCGGTTCCAAGATCGACCCGGCACCCTACATGCGCTACCTCGAAGGCAAATACCGGGCGATTTACAACTTCTAGTTCCTTTGGTGAGAGAGAACAGACAAATCCACACCACGCCGTTTTCATGATGAGAAAAGCCTGCCTGGTTCTCTCCACCATTCTTTTAATCCTGCTTGGGGTGGGTTGTTCCAACCTGACCTACACGCCTGTCCCTACCCCTTACCCGGTGAACTACATTCCCACCATTATTGCCCTCACCGTCCAGGCGGGCGAGGAAGCTTTGATCACCCCCAGCCCCGTGGTGGTTCAGCAGGATACACCTACTCCTTTCCTCACACCAACGGATGAAATCCAGCTCTCCACCGACGGACCCAGCACGCACCCCACTGGCGATCAACGCACCTCCCACTACCAGCCCCGTCCCAAGCGCGACCCTCACCCTGGACCCGATCGCTTCACCCACCCGCCGCCCAACCCGCACACCTACCCTTACCCCCACTCCACCCATCCCCAATGCTGGTGTTCAGATCTCTGAGCCGGGACCCATGTCCAGGGTAACTTCGCCGCTCGAGCTGGTGGCCAACCTACACAGCATCCCCTCGGGCAGCTACCACGTGGAGATCTGGCTCGAGCCGCTCCAACCGGGAGGCGAGCCACGCCTGCTCTTCCGCGAGGTCAAGAAGATCATCAGCAGCCCCATCGACTGGATCTACCTGGACCCGCATATCCCCTTCGAGCTAAGCCGGGTGTCCGAGTTTGGGCAGGTCAGGGTGGGTGTATATGACCAGTCCGGGAGGGCAGTCTCGGTCAACTCGGTAGACCTGATCTTGCTCTCCATGGGTTCCTCGGATATCACCCCCACCGGCGATCTCTCCGAACCGATCGTGATCCGCGAGCCCACCCGCAACCACCTCATCCAGGGTGGTACAGCTATTGTCAGCGGGTTAGCCAAGCCCAGTGAAGAAGTGATGGTTGCAGAGCTGGTGACCACCGACGGCTCTGTGGTCGGTTACAGCCAGGTGTTCCTCACCCCTGACCCGAATGGCGGGTACGTGCCGTTCACCTTTGAGGTGCCTTACAGCGTCACCTCCGGCACCTGGGTGAGGTTGCAGCTCAGCGAGATTGGCGTGCGCATCCCCGGCGTCGAGCACCTGTCCAGCGTGGAAGTGTATTTGAGCCCGTAGGGAAGTGACAGAACAACACCAAGTACAAAACGGACACCAAGTTTTCAATAAAAATACTTTATAGCAGTAATCGGAAACAATGATCCCGGTTTTATTCTCCTGGACTCCATTACTAATTTTGATAGAGAATCGAAGGGTCACGATCATGCTAACCCATGCCAGGTATACTGCTCCTACGGAATGCATAAAACTGGATTATGGATTCGTTTTGATTAAAAACGACGAGGAACGAATGTATTTTGACGGTGATCATTGATCTTAAAGAATATTAAGGATGATGCGGACAATGAGGGTCCTTTTGTATCAAATAATTCAATTACATTCAAATCTTTTCTCCATAATAAAGTGCTAGCTAATGAACAGCGCCAGAGTTGATTATTAATGAAGATGCATCGGTCCAGATCTACCGATATAGAAGATCCCTAATCGTTATACGAGTGCATTTATTGAATGGAAGAAAACCATTCAACATCGGGATGCACTCTGCATCGAGAAAAACCACCCGATGTACGGGTGTGTTCATTAATAAATACCAAATCAGGTATGAACACACCCTAATACCAATGATAATCGATCGGTATCAGAACATCACTGATGTAACTACTCACCCATCTGTTTACATCCCTGCCAACGTTCTCATCATCGCTACAAACTGCAGACGATGCTGCGTCGCAGTGATAGCTCCTTGCTAGACCAAAATGGGGAGGAGTTCCGGCCCTCCCCAAAATATCCCAGGTGACCTAGTAAAATCGATCAGTGTGTAATTACACGCTATGTAATTACTCCTTTCACCTAGATACCGTGCAATCCTTGATAAAATTCAGTGGAAATGCAGATTGTGTCAGTTTAGATGATCACTAAACTCGCAATGACAGAAAATTCGATTGATCATGCAATTCGCCGATCTACCATGTACAATAGTTGAATGGATAATTAAGTAAATTATAGCCAAGAAGGTAGCTCCTGGATTGCAGATTATGTCTGAATTCATCCAGCTAGCTTATGATCATTGGCACAATTACTCCAGAAGCTTGCAATGGCTTCCTGGATGATAGAAGTCTTCACAATTGTCATCGATAGCATAAACATTGGATTCTCCAACAAGGGTATGTAAAGTCAGCTTTAGAATCCAGATTCCTCGTCTAGATAAAAATTTCAACAATGCTTGGAGTATCAAAATAATGAGCCTTCAGGGTAATCCGCGGATCTGTGAAAATACCGTATTGGAATGTCCCCAGAAACAATAGTAAAATCGGGCATATCATAAATGGTGATGCGTTACGCCTGAAGGCAACAACGCTGAACCATGAGTATGAGTAACGGTCAAGGTATCCGTATACGCCTGAGCACAGGTGAATATGAGTAGGTTGAGTGGTGAACAATAGGCTGATCAGATTACGAAATGGTCTTCATTGGTACGACAATATACTTACAACCATCGCTGTTGTCAACCAGCCAACTACAGATTTGTTCACTTCTCGGGAACCGAATCAATTCTGCGATTTGCGATCTAAATTGTTTTAATCCAGGTTTGTTCAGATTCATCAGGAGCAAAACCCGAAATTCTAATTCTATAAAAGGGACGTTTATGGTCATTTGGGGGGATGTATTTTATGCACAACGGTAACCTCTTCAGGGAATCCGTTTCCTAAAATTTTGGGAACGGGGGATGGGTGAGCAATTACACACTGATTATAGCACATATGTTCTGTTTCTACAAGGGGGTTATGAATATTTTAAGGTTGGAATCAGGGTTACAGGTTTCGGAAACCTGCAAGGTCTCGAATGTATGAGGCAGTCCTAAAATATTTGGCGGGATGCAATCCCGCCTTACAAATTCATCCATTTTGTTTATTTCAAAATAACCTTTGTGTCCGTGGTGTCCTTGGTGGTTATCTTTTCTCTTCCATTGCAATTGTCATTTCCTCTAATTCAGGATATACTCCCCCTACCCCAAGCAGGAGCAGACCCTTATGGCTAAATACCCCTTTATATCCAAGCGAGCGCCTCTTTATAAAGATGTCTCAGACGAGAACTGGAACAACTGGCGCTGGCAGCTCAGCCACCGCCTGAACACCGCCGAAGAGATCGGCAAGGTCCTACCACTTACCGAGGACGAGAAGAACGCCCTCTATGCCCCGCACATCTTCCGCGTGGACGTGACCCCCTACTACATCTCGTTGATCAATCCGGACGACCCCGACGACCCCATCCGCAAGCAGGTGATCCCCAACGACTGCGAGATGGTACCTTTCACGGCTGAGATGGCAGATTCGCTCTCGGAGGATGCCCATTCGCCCGTGCCTGGCCTGGTGCACCGCTACCCCGACCGGGTGTTGATGCTGGTGACCACCCAGTGTGCCTCCTACTGCCGCTACTGCACGCGCTCGCGCATTGTGGGTGACCCAGCTGCAACCTTCTCGCGGGCTGAGTTCGAGATGCAGCTGGAATATTTGAAAAATACTCCTCAGGTGCGGGATGTACTGCTCTCAGGCGGCGACCCGCTTGTGCTGGCACCCAAGATCCTGGAAGAGATCCTCACCCGCCTACGTGAGATTCCACACATCGAGATCCTGCGCATCGGCTCGCGCGTGCCGGTCTTCATGCCGATGCGCATCACTGATGAGTTGTGTGAAATGCTGCAGAAATTCCACCCGCTATGGCTCAATATCCACGTCAACCATTCCAACGAGATCTCGGCTGAGCTGGAACAGGCTGCGGACAAGCTCACCCGTGCGGGCATCCCGCTGGGCAACCAATCGGTGCTGCTGGCGGGAGTGAACGATAACGTGCACATCCAGCGCCAGCTGGTGCAAGACCTGGTGCGCATCCGTGTACGGCCGTATTACCTGTACCAGTGCGACCTGGTGCACGGTGCGGGACACTTCCGCACCCCGGTGGCAAAGGGCATCGAGATCATGGAAGGTCTGCGCGGGCACACCTCCGGTTATGCCGTGCCCACCTACATGATCGATGCACCCGGGCGGGGGCGGCAAAATCCCCGTCATGCCCAATTACCTGCTCAGCATGTCGGACCATAAAATCATCCTGCGCAACTTTGAGGGCTACATCACCACCTACGAGGAACCCACCGATTATATGCCCGAGAAAGCCGCCAAGTTCAAAGGCGAGAAGCGCTTCGAGCCTGGACAGGCAGGTCTCACCGCCCTACTGGATGGCGATCAAATGACTATCAAGCCAGAGGGGTTCGACACGATCCACGAGCGGGGTGGCGGTCAGCACCGCCTGAAGGACCCCAGCAAGTGGAAACCACTGGGCATCGGTTCTGGTGAAACGGAAGAAAAATAGATTTTACTCATCGCATGCTCCCTGCTCTCTCGCACGAAGAAATCCTGCGCTATTCACGCCACCTGCTGATCCCGGACGTTGGTCTGGAAGGGCAGGGCAAGCTCAAGGCTGCCTCAGTTCTCATTGTTGGCACCGGCGGTTTGGGTTCGCCGGTTGCCCTGTACCTGGCAGCCGCCGGAATCGGGCATATCGGGCTGGTGGATTTTGACGTGGTCGACCGAACCAACCTGCAGCGCCAGGTGATCCATGGCACATCCACGGTGGGCAGGCTCAAGGTTGAATCAGCCCGTAACCGCTTGCTTGACTTGAACCCGGATATCCAGGTGGAGGCCTACAACGAGGCTTTTACGTCTGCGAATGCCAGGGAGATCGCCCAACCTTATGACTTGATCGTGGATGGATCGGATAATTTCCCCACCCGCTACCTGACCAACGACCTGTGCGTGCTGACCGGCAAACCCAACGTGTATGGATCGGTCTACCGCTTCGATGGACAGGTGAGCGTGTTCGATGCCCGCAGAGGCCCCTGCTATCGTTGCCTGTTTCCAGACCCGCCACCGCCAGGCAGTGTGCCGACATGTGCTGAGAGCGGTGTGCTGGGTATCCTGCCCGGCACCATCGGTACCCTGCAAGCTACCGAAGCCATCAAGCTTATTCTAGGCATTGGGGAGCCTCTGATAGGCAGGCTGTTGCTCTATAACGCCCTGGATATGAGCTTCGAGATCGTCAGGCTGCGCAAGAATCCTAACTGCCGTGCCTGCGGAACGAACCCGGCCGTGACGGATTTGATCGATTACGACCAGTTCTGCGGCGTGCCCGGGCATGCGGTGGAGAACGGTTCAGCAGGGGAGGAGTGGGACATCAGCCCGCGCCGATTAGCTGAAGAGCTTAAGGCAGGTGTTCCGCTGAAGCTGGTGGACGTACGCGAGCCACATGAGCTGGAGATCTCTCACATCGATGGCGCTGTGGTCATCCCCCTCGGGGAGCTGGCTTCCCGTACTGCCGAACTGAACCCTGCTGAAGAGATTGTGCTGATCTGCAAGGCGGGGGTGCGCTCCACGCGCGCTCTACACATCCTGCTGGGAGCTGGCTTTCGAAAGCTCCACAACCTGGAAGGCGGCTTGAACGCCTGGGCAAAAGACATCGACCCCAGCCAACCGATATATTAATGTCCGCTGAGCCTTCCCATCCACTCACCATGCTGGTCTGCCTGGCCCATCCCGACGATGAAACCTTCGGCATGGGTGGCACATTAGCGCTCTATACCCGGCGCGGGGTGCAGGTGCACCTGGTATGTGGCACGCGCGGCGAGGTGGGTGAGATGACCCCCGAGCTGATGGAGGGTTTTAGCTCGATTGGAGAGCGGCGCGAGTCGGAGCTACGCTGTGCTGCCGGTATCCTGGACCTAGCCGGGGTGTACTTCCTGGGCTACCGCGATTCTGGCATGCCAGGCACCTCAGATAACCAGCATCCGAATGCCCTGGCTGCGCAGCCTGTGGACGAGGTGGCAGAAAAGGTGGCGCATTTCATCCGCCTGTTGCATCCGCAGGTCATGGTCACCCACGATCCCATCGGAGGATACAAGCACCCGGACCATATTGCCATGCACCGCGCCAGCCTGACGAGCCTTCGAGCTGGCTGGAGACCCTAATTTCCATACGGACCTGCCCCCCTTCCGACCCAACAAGCTCTATTACCAGACCATGCCTAAAACCCTGATCCGGTGGGCAGTCAGGCTGGCTCCCCTATTGGGCATGGATCCACACCATTTTGGCCGTAACAAGGACATCGATTTGGCGACCATTGTGGCAGAGGGAGATTTCCCCACCCACGCCTACATCAACTGCCGCAGCGTGGGTGAGATCAGGGATGAGGCCACTGCCTGCCATACCAGCCAGCTGGGCGGGGCGATCGGGCGCAAGGGTCCGATGGCTTTCCTGCGGCGCTACTTCGGCATGACTGAGACATTCATGCGCGCCGTCCCACCGCCAGAGAAGGGATTGAAAGAAAAGGATTTATTCGAAGGGTTGGGGCAATAAAGAAAACTCTTCAACGCTTTCATGAGGGGCAACGAGTATTGGGACCAAGATGGGTTCAGGCAACATCATCCAGATCCCCATACGCTTTACAAGCCAGCTTTTCCCCGAGGAGTAACCCTGCCAGCCTGCGTTGTAATTCTGTTTCACTAGAAGAGGGATATTGAGAGCGAAGACCGATCAATGCCAGCATGGTAGCCGAGGCATTCAGCCCGGATAACATTTCCATCTTCTGGGCGGGAGATGCCTGCCTTAGCAACCGTATATGTAAGGTTTCCATTTGGGGATGGGTGTCTGTATCCAGGATGCTCATCATTTTAGTAGAGCATAATCCATTTTTATCGATAGCTATTCGCTTTTTAAGGATCGCCTTCTCGAGCGCCTCACGCAGCGAGCGCGCCTCCACCACCTCGATGCCAGAAGGCCAGGGTTCGGTCTTGCGCAAGCGCTTGGGCACAATGGCGGTCTTGAAACCCAGCCTGGCAGCCTCACGCAGGCGGGCTGGCATCTGCCCCACCATGCGCAGCTCACCCGAAAGCCCTACCTCGCCGATCAATACGGTATCGGCTTTTAGCGGCACATCCCGCATTGACGAAGCAATGGCTGCTGCCACCGCCAGGTCTGCAGCCGGCTCTTCCACCTGGATGCCCCCGACCACGTTAATGAACACGTCCTGGTCGCCCAGGCGCAAGCCGATCCGGCGAGCCAACACTGCGGTGACCAGAAGCAGACGATTGAAATCGATTCCGTTGGGAGTGCGACGTGGGTTGCCGAAGGCAGTCGGGCTGGAAAGCCCCTGCACCTCGACCAGGATCGGGCGCGTGCCTTCCATGGTGACGGCGATGGCGCTGCCAGGGGCGTTGACCATGCGCTCTGCCAGGAATGCCTCGGAGGGGTTAGTAACTTCCACCATACCGCGCTCGCGCATCTCGAACACCCCCACCTCGGAGGTGGCGCCGAAGCGGTTCTTGACCGACCGGAGCAGCCGGTAGGTCTGGAAGCGGTCACCTTCCAGGTAAAGCACCGTATCCACGATGTGCTCGAGGACACGCGGACCTGCGATGGCACCTTCCTTGGTGACATGCCCGATGAGGAAGATTGCCATGCCAGAGCTCTTGGCCAGCTCGCGCAGCCTGGAGGCACACTCGCGCACCTGGGTGACACTGCCGGCACTGAACTCAAGCTCAGGCATGTAGGTGGTTTGGATCGAGTCCACGATCACCAGGGCAGGTTTCACGGCACTGATGTGCTCGAGGATTGCTCCCAAGGTTAGTCTCGGTAACCAGCAGCAATCCACCTGGCATTGCTCCCGGTTCATCCTTGAGCAGGCGGTTGGCGCGCATCTTGATCTGCCGTTCCGATTCCTCGCCGGAGACGTAAAGACACCACAGCCGTGCGGGCTATCTCAAGCGCCACCTGCAGAAGCAAGGTGCTCTTGCCGATGCCAGGGTCGCCGCCCACCAGGACGATCGAGCCCGGGACGATGCCACCACCCAGCACGCGGGCAAATTCACCGATGGAGAGCGACAAGCGCTCGTCGGCATCGCCCTCAATCTCGGTCAGACGGCGGGGGGTTGAAGCACCGGTCAGGCCGCGCCCGGCGGTATGGACCGGTTTGGATGGAGCAGCAATAATCTCCTCCACCATGCTATTCCAGGCACCGCACTGCGGGCAGCGCCCCATGGGACGGGCAACGGTGCGCCCGCATTGCTGGCAAACGTATTGGGTGTGTGTCTTTGGCATAGGGAGATTATATCAAGGACTGATTTGATGGATGGGAAAAGGGATTGGATTTCCGTGATTTATTAATAAAAAATGCGAGGAACAAAGAGGAACAATTCAAGGTTGGAGGAAGACCGGGATTGGCAGATGGTGGGTGAGCAGGTGAATATACGAGAGAAGATTCATGATGGCAGTTGGTTTTTGGGTTGGGTTGAATTGTATCTAAATAATTCAAATGCATTCAATTCATCTTTCCTGGGCGGGGTAGGGATGGGTGGATTTCATCGATCGAACGCCTATTCCTCGCTCCGATAATACAGTCGCGAGGCTGCGGGTAAAGTAAACCCTTGATGTAACTACTCACCCGATTATGAAATAAATACCTGTCAACCGCAGATAAACGCTGATAAACGCAGATAAGTGCAGATAAAATTATTTTTTATGGATAAAGACCACAACTGCAAGAGAAATGTGGACCACAAGTGCCGCAAAAAAGAGTAAAGGACAGGAAAAATAACCAATAATTTCTATCGGATTCCAAATGGTCGATATTTTAATGTTGGACAAAGAGGGGATTGCTTCACAGGTTTCGGAGTTTCCTTGATCTCGAGTATCTTTAACCCACTCGCGTGGCGATGGCACCCAGGGTGAGTAATTACATTCTTCATCGGGAAAAACACACCCGATGTACGGGTGCTTATATTGATATGGAAAATCACCATATCAATATTTGTACGCACCTGCATCGGAAAAAACCACCCGATGTACGGGTGCTTATATTGATATAGAAAATCACCATATCAATATTTGTACGCACCTGCATCGGGAAAAACCACCCGATGTACGGGTGCTTATATTGATATGGAAAATCACCATATCAATATTTGTACGCACCCTAATTATAGCACAGATGTTCTGTTTTCACAAGGGGTTTAAGGAAATTGGCATCGAGAAATGCACTCGATGCATGATATTTTAAGGTTGGGGAGTTTAGCCTACAGCCTTGAGCTTTCAGCTAATTCATCAATGACGCGATAAAAAGGTTGAAAAAAGCGAAGAAGAGGCGATTATTTTAATCTTTAACAGACTGTTTAGAGGACATGCTTACAGTATGATGATATCAGAAGGCTGTTTACCAGCGCTGAAAAGCCTGGTGAAAGAAGGCTTCACCGTATTCTTTCACGTACGCAAGCGTATCATGAGCCGTCTGTGCGGGGACGTGGGAATGAGGATGTGCTTTTTGGAGACGCCCCGCCAGGGCGTCTCTGCTTTTAGCTTAGGCGATCATCGATCGCCCCCAAGGTAGTATGCAGGGAAAATTGTTTGGGAAGGACACAGAAAAATAGCGTTGGGTTTCGCCAAGGCGTTGCTTGCCAGGTGGCACATAACAATCCTTGCCTCGCTCAATGCTTTGGCGAGGTTCCTCAACCCAACCAACTACTTGTAAATAAGGCGATCTGTGATTGCCCTTACAGTAATAGCACGGGGAACCTCTCCATTCGGGCGGGGGTGAATTATACTTATGGGGATACCAACCACGACCATGCGGTGACACAGATGGGATCAGACAGCTACAGTTACGATAACAATGGGAACCAGGTGACCAGAAATGTATCGGGGAGCTCGTATACATTGAGCTATGATGCGGAGAATCGGCTGGTGGGGGTGAGTGGAGCGGCGACAGCGACGTTCGTGTATGATGGGGATGGAAACCGACAGTGAAAGCATCAAGACACTGTGCAGTAAAAGCAACCGTGGGTACCACCACTGCCTACGTGGGAAACTACTTCGAATGGACCGGGTCTACCAGCACGATGAAGAAGTACTACTATGCGGGAGCTACGCGCGTGGCGATGAGGACAGGGTCAAGCACGATCAATTTCTTGTTAGGTGACCATTCCCTCACTAAAGTTCGGGACAGGTTAGGCTCGCAGGCGATCACCACGAACAGCAGCGGGGTGAAGAGTGCAGAGATACGTTATTACCCGTGGGGAAATACACGCTTTACACAGCGGTACCACCCGACGACATTCAAATTTACCGGGCAGAGATTGGAAGATTACATTAAGTTGTACTGGTATGGCTCTAGATGGTACGATAGTTATCTTAACCGGTGGATCCAGCCTGATGTAATTATACCAAGTGACGGTAATACTAATTCACAATTAATCATGGATTATCATGAAACACGGTTTCTGGATCAACTAAACCAAGAAAATCGCAACAAGTCTAATGACGCTCAAACAAAATTCCCAGATGTACCAACAAACCCTCAAGCTTTTGACCGCTATTCTTACGCTAACAACAATCCGCTCAATTATACCGATCCTAGTGGGCATGGAGGATATAAGACTAAGGGTTTTATTCCTCAAAAGGGAACATCGACTACCACTCCATATCCCACTCTTACAGTATCGCCAGCAACGACTCCTGCTCCAATGACAACCTCAACATTATCAGCGACAAGCACACCTACTTCAACAATATCCCCAACTGCTTCTTCTACTCCAGTACGTGCAACATCTACTCCTTCAGGAACGCCAACATTGTGGAATCCTCCAACAAGTGTAAATGCATCGCCCACTTCAACAGGTTCATATGGATCAGCAATACCTACGTACCTATCGATAGAATCTATATCGACAGAAGCATTTGTTACTCCTTGCGCGTATAATGACATTGATTGGCCTGGATTATTAATGGATTCCACTGGAATAGCTTTAGATATTGGCACATTCGGTATTGGGGGAAGAGAAGCTAATGCAGTACAACTGGGATACAGTTCCTTCGAAATTGGTGTAGACCTTTTTTCATTAGACTTCAATCAAGGGAATCTTGATTGGTACAATTCCGCAAGTACTATCCTGGATTTCGCTGGAATAGCCATACCGGTAGCGCCAGATGCATTGAGTATCATATTAAATCTTTCACATTCATTGCAATGTCAAGAATCCAGATAAATATAGCAGTGTTGGTTATAATTTACAATCATTTAAGGTAAAACAATCTATGACAGGAATAACTATTGGTTTATTATTTATACTCCTAGGAGTTATTGTGATATTTGTTATTTACATATGGCGAGATGCCTTCAAGGAATTTACTCAGGTTCAGATGTTTTATAAATTTCTTGGTGAAAGAAATGCAACAATATTCTATATATTGTTAGGGGTAACTTGTAATTATGTTTGGAATCTTGTATATGATAGGAGTACTCTCCTAAGAGAGGTTGGTTAAGATTGATTCTACTTAAACATTATTGACAAAAAGGACTCAGGTATTAATTCTGAATTGATATTGTTCATCATAAGTAAGTTGATGACTTATTAGAATGCAACTGTTTACCCAGCAATATGAAGAAGTACTACTATGCTGGCGGTGTGAGAGTTGCCATGCGAA
>CAVTQM010000050.1:0-40671 GCA_963736805.1 uncultured Chloroflexia bacterium | reverse complement strand
CCCGTCCGCTGGGTTCGACCGAATATACGATCACGCGGTTAAGCCAGGCTGGGGTGCTTGTCTTCACCAGCTACTGCACGGGTAAAGGACAGTCCGCCACCTGCTACCAGTTGACCCCCGGCACAGACCATGAAGCCTGCAGCGCGGATGCCGAGGCAGTGCTCACCACCTACGGGTTGATCCCCAATCCATTTTTTGGACTGATTGCCGAATCCCCCAAATCAGTGGTCCTGCCAGGATCAATCTGGTACGCAGGGCTTATGTCAGGTGTCCTACTCCATCCCGCTCAATACGCTCGCATTTTCGACGTACGGTGAAGGCTGGATTGGTGGGGATGATGGGGTGCTGTATCACCTCGTAAATCAGGCCTGGTCTGAGGCGGTTTCTCCCACCACCCACCCGATCTATGACCTGAGCTTTTCCAGCCCGACGGATGGCTGGGCGGTGGGGGCAGGGGCACAAGCCTTACGCTGGGGGGGTAAAGCCTGGATGGAAGTGCTGCCCTATCATGGTCCCGGGGAGGGACCCGGTGGTTCAACCCAGGTGCTGTATGCCGTGGACGCCACATCCAACGATGAAGCCTGGATGGTTGGTTCGATGAAAGGCATCGATGGCATAACCCGTCCCTATGCCCTCCAATGGAATGGCACCGACCTGGTTGAGCAAAATGAATTCCCTGAGTGCAATTGTGGTTTGAATGCTGTGCTCAACCTTGGCAAGGACAACATCATGGCAGTTGGCCGGTCTGACCTGGGGGCGATTGCTTTGCACTGGGATGGCTCGGCATGGTCGCTTACACCCATTCAGGGGGCTGACAACCTGTATGCCCTGGCTCAGTTTGCGGATGGGACGGTCTGGGCTGCCGGGATCGAGGTGGCGTGCGACCGTTCGGATACGCGCGGGGCGCTGTTTAAGCGGAATGGGACGGTCTGGCAACGCTTCGCCCTACCGCCCCTCACGGGTGGTGTGTATGCCCTGTCCGTGCCGCCCACCGGCGAGGTCATCCTGGGGGGAGATTTCACCGCCCTGGGGTCCAACCTTGCCTGGGAGCCCATCAGCACCAGCCTCGCCGGCTATGGCTGGATCGTGGACATCGAGATCGACCCTCAAGGTACCGTCTGGGCGCTTACGCATTCAGGCAATTTGTTCAGGTTGGTGATCAAACCATAAATTCAGGATCCAGTTTTGAGCCATACGCCTTGAGTAACATCTAAGGCATCCGATCTGCACTTCCCAGTTCAGGACTTGACAACCAAGGCTGATAGCTGATAGCTCGTTACTCAACGCTATCTTCCCCCCAACACACTAACCGCAAGAATGCTTGCAATTATGTAAGTTATTGGCAAGTATAATTACGATATAATTTGAACGGTTTATATATGCCAATCAAAGGAGAAGATCGTATGAAATTATCAAGATCATTTGTTAATCTAACGCTGGTATTTAGCATGGCGATCATGTTATTTGCCTCCCTGCCAGTCTCGTCTGCCCTGGCTTATTCAGATGGACCCAGGGATCCTGGAACAGGCAGCAATATACGTGGCGTCGGCAGCGAGCCCTGGGTAGATCCGAATGAGATCACCACGCCAGGCTCAGCCTACGCATCTGTAAATTTGTATCACCTGCACCGGGTCTCCAATTACCTGCAGGGTACGCAATACGGCTTCAATATTCCAGCCGGAACAGAAATTTTAGGCATTGAAGTGGTGATCAATCGCTATTCACCTGTTCCCAACTCGCAGATTTCCGATTATGAAGTCCGCTTGCTTAAAGATGGTGTACCAGACGGCAGTAACAAAGCCAGTACGGTTTCCTGGCCGACAACTTTGACTGCTGTAACCTATGGCAGCCCGACGGACCTGTGGGGAACCACCTGGACGCCTGAGGAGATCAATTCAAATGATTTTGGTGCGGCGTTATCTGCTCAAAGGGATAATAATGGAAATAATACCCGCAATGCCATCATAGATACTATCCGGGTGACGGTTTATTATGCGTATGCCAGCACCATGGAGGTTGACTGTGGTGGCGGAACCCCTGAGACAGCCTATGGCGATGGGATCACCTGCGTTGCAACCGTTACAAGGGCTGGGGGTGACCTCACCCCCACCGGAACGGTGGATTGGACCACCGATGGTAGTGGTACGTTCAACCCCAATCCATGCACCCTTTCAGGTACTGGTGCCTTTGCCACCTGTTTTGTGACCTATATACCCGACCAGGTTGGAATCGGTTCTCACCTTCTCACTGCCGCCTATGCGGGTGATACGACCTTTACCTCCAGCACTGATAACCAGCTGGTTACTGTATTACCAAAAGCGGCATCGGTCACCCCTGATACAGCCAGCAAAACATACGGGGAAGTTGACCCAACCTTAACAGGTACACTTGTAGGCTTCCTGCAAGCTGACGGAGTGACAGCAACTTACAGCCGAACACCTGGTGAAACTGTTCTGGGTCGCCCGTATACCATCAGTGCTGTGCTAAGTCCGACCACAATGCTGAGTAACTACGCCATCACCTATAACACGGCCAACTTCACCATCAATCCAAAAACGGCTTCAGTCACCTCTGATTCAGCCAACAAGACCTATGGTGATGCTGACCCAACCTTTACCGGCACACTTTCAGGCTTCCTGGATGCTGATGTAGTGACAGCAACCTATAGCCGTTCATCTGGTGAGACCGTCCTGGGCAGCCCGTATACCGTTAGCGCTTTACTCAGTCCGACCGAAGTGCTAAGCAACTACGCCATTACCTACAACACTGCCAACTTCACCATCAACCCAAAAGCGGCTTCAGTCACCCCTGATGCAGCCAGTAAGGCTTATGGGGCTGTTGATCCAACCTTTACCGGCGCGCTTGTAGGCTTCCTGGAAGCTGACTTGGTAACAGCAACCTACACCCGAACACCTGGTGAAACGATCCTGGGAAATCCCTATACCATCAGTGCAGTGCTCAGTCCGACCTCAGTGCTGAGTAACTATGCCATCTCCTACAACTCTGCCCACTTTACCATTACCGGTAACATGATTCTTATGCCTTTAGTCCAACGATAACCGTAATCGAATATCCAATATTAGCGACTGGCCTCAAGCCAGTCGCTTTTTTCTAATCATCTGCGATCAAATCATTGGTCAGATCATCATTTTTGTACTAGAATAAATACTAGAATTTAAGTTTTTATCCAGTTAGCTCATGGCTCTCGGCTGAAAGCGTACTGCTAACCACTAACCACTAACCACTAACAGCTAATTGCTAATTGCTAATTGCTAATTGCTAATTGCTGCTCTTTTATGCCCAATCTCACCACCTCCCTCGAGATTGACCTCCGCTGGCTGGCTGCCATCGCCGGGTTAGGCACCCTCGCCTATGCAATCTATAATATGGTGCTGGCCCAATCCCGCCCGAGCGGTTACCAGAGTGGCGCGGCGCGCAAGGTGCTGCGTACCGCGCTACCTGTTGGCTGCAACCCTGGTATTCATTTTTGTGGAAATCATATTATGGAAACCTTTGCCCATCCGCCTTCCCTTGGGATTGCAGCTGGTGGTGAGTATCCTGGGGGCGGCGATTTATTTTACCGGCCTGGTCTTATACCTGTGGGGTTTGCGCACGCTTGGAGAGAACTTCAATGCCTCCAGTGGATTTGGTGTGCGTCTGAACCAGGCTCACAAGTTGGTCACCAGTGGACCGTATGCCTATATCCGCCACCCCATGTACCTGGCGGTCATCCTGGTGGGCTGGGGAGGCTTACTGCTATTCCGAACCTGGTCCATGCTGATCTTTGCCCTGATCATGCTAGGGCTGATTGTGCGCGCCCGCAAGGAAGAAGATGCCCTGGCAAGGGTATTTGGTCGCCAATGGGATGTTTACCGGCGGCATGTGCCGGGATGGATTCCGTCTCTGGATCGCCTGCTGGGTAAAAAACGCGATTATTAATTCTCACGAAGGATTGAATAGATGGTGACTGACTCTGCCATAATGGATAGCCAGGCGAAAATCGAGATTATCCAGGTCCTCTGCGAAAAATTGAGGGTATGCTACATTTTTCCTGAAGTGGCAGAAAGGATATGCGCCTATCTGCAAGCCTGCTTGCAGTCGGGTGAATATGACGAACTGGTGGATGGCAACTTGTTTGCCCTCGCCCTCACTCTGCACCTCCAGGAAGTGAATGGCGACGAGCACTTGTGGGTCAAATGGCATGCCCAGGCACTGCCCAGAGGAGGATGGTCAGTTGCGGCTGAACCAGGACTGGCAGGCGGAGCGCCGGCTGGAGGCTAGGCTGGAAAACTATGGTTTCTATAAGCTGGAGAGGCTTCCGGGCAATGTGGGGTATCTCGATATCCGTTACCTTCACCGCCCAGAGTGGGGTGGGGAAGCTGTTGCCAATTCGATGGGCTTTTTAGCGCATACCCAGGCATTGATCATCGATGTGCGCCAATGCCTGGGCGGTTTTCCGGCATGGTCGCCCTGTTGTGCAGCTACCTGTTTGGAGAGCATCCCATACACCTGGTGAGCATCTACTGGCGGGATGAGGATATCACCCAGGCATATTGGACGGAAGCCAACCTGACTGGTTCACGTTACACTGAAAAAGCAGTCTATGTGCTGACTAGCAAAACCACTTTCTCGGCTGGGGAGATGCTCGCAGATATCCTGCAATCCCAAAAGCGCGCCACCATCATCGGGGAGAAGACCGACGGAGGTGCCCATGCCGGGGCTTCCTACCGTATCCACCCTCATTTTGAAGCCTTCATTCCCATCGGTCGCTCGATCAACCCCCTCACCGGCACCCATTGGGAGGGAAGTGGGGTCACACCGGATATATCTGTTCCAGGCGAAGCCGGCTTCAATACGGCATACAAATTGGCTCTCCAGTCGGTCCTTTTCGATTTGGGTGAGCCGGGCAGCGACCCGCTGCGTAAGCTGGCAGACGAAGCCCGGGAAGCGCTTAAGAGTTTGGATTTAGCATCGTTCTAGGAGATAATTTTTTCTAAGCAATCTTCAAGGTAGGGCGAGGGTTTTGTAGGGGCGATCGGCGATCGCCCTTTTATCTGTAATATTTTAGGAATCAGGGCTGGAAGTGAGCTGCGTTTATGGAAACCACCTCCAATGATTGCCATTGAGAACCCAGTGTAATTTCCTGGTCACCAGTGCTGAAAGGAATATCGCCAGAAAACGATCATGGCTTAACGGTAAATTCATCTGAAGAAATAGTCGTCCTACCTCCGTTAAGATAGTAAATGATTCTCAGGTGCACTTGTTCTTTTAACTGCAGGGCTTCCAGATTGGAAATTTCTAATTCATAAGAATCCCCAGGTGGCAGGCTATGGATGATATAGCCATCTACACTTGGATAATCCCCAAACAATGGCTCTATGCTGGGGCAAAATCCTACATAATAATCCCACTGCTCATTGGTAAGTTTTTCCACCGTTGTGGGAAAATTCCCCAAGGCGCAGGTTAACGGGCAATAGATATCAATGGTTCGATCATCCCAATTTTGAATTCGGATCTGGATTGTCTCTCCAACCTGGTAGTCACGTTTGTCGGTAGTGATCAATACCTTTTCGATATCCTCATCGGTCATGATAAAAAATATCCCCCCCACGACCAGAATGAAAACTCCTATTAAAATGATCAAGAGAATTAGACTTCTTGTTTTCATCTTCTTCACATCCGTGTTAATCCACGATAACAGTGCATCTATTCTTAGCCAGGTTTGCCGAGGCGATGCCCAGGCATGAGCAGGTAGTTGGATATTTACCGAGTACCCATCTCCCATCCTACGATTGACTGAAAACTGAAAATCCACATCGAATGAATTTTGCCAACATTCTCACGTCAGAGGGAGGATGGTTTTTGCGGAACTCAATTAACTTTAGCACCATTTCATCCATTTTGCATCATTTTCACAATCCGTTTCATAAAATTAGATATTGGATACTGAAAGGGCGCTTCATTGGCTTAAAAATCCAGTGTTACATCCAAAGTAGGGCTTTTATAAAAAATGCTCAACTTGGACTGTTTCAGGGACGTTTAATCTGGCATAAAATACCTTCCTCGTTTTTTTTAATCAAATTAGTGACATTTGTCAGTTGAAATTAATCATAAAATATCATAAACTATGATTGAAATTGATTGTTTTCGATGGAATGAGAGCGATTATGGAAACCAATTTAATTTCAGCCCCCGACCGTCAGCAACAAATCTTAGATCTGGTGGGACGTCACCAGCGTATCAGCGTGGAAGAAATTTGCACCACCTTCAATATCAGCACAGCGACTGCCCGGCGTGACCTGGATGCGCTCGCTGGTGAAGGCAAGATCCAGCGCGTCCATGGGGGTGCGATTCCTGTATCTCACCCACAATCTGAAGCACCGATCCTGCTCCGCCAGCGGGAACAGGCGGATGAAAAAATTCGTATCGGTCAGGCTGCGGCCGAGCTTGCCCAGGAAGGTGAGACGATTTTCCTCGGCTCTGGCACGACCGTGCTCGAGATGGCCCGCAACCTGCACGGGCGGCGCGACCTTACCATCATTACCAATTCATTACCAGTGGTCAACACCCTGGCAGGCCTTGAGGAGATCACCGTTATTTGCCTGGGAGGCATGCTGCGTGACAGTGAGCTCTCATTTATCGGTCATCTCACCGAGTTAGCCCTGGCTGAGGTGCGTGCCGACAAAGTTTTCATTGGTACCGCGCCATCAGCCTCGAATACGGCCTGACCCACGAGTATCTGTCTGAGACCATGACCGATCGCGCCATCCTCAAAGTGGGCAAGCAGATCATCGTGCTGGCTGACCATACCAAGTTTGGTCACACAGAAACCGTGCTGCTGGCTGCATTGGAGCGCATCCATACCATTGTGACCGATCAAGGTACCCCGGCTGATTTTACCGACACGTATTCAGAGCAAAGGCATACGCATGCTCATCGCATAATCAGCATAAAAATTGGTTGAGGAATTTTCTAAGGAAATCCATTCCAGGACACGGAATAACATGTGCAGGTGAGGAAAAGATATGGAAAAAGGACAATTTACCCGGCAGGAAATCTTCTCACAACCCGAAGCCTGGGCTGCTGCCCTGGAAGTAATCCATGCAAGCCAGCAGAGTATCCTTGACCTGGCTCCGCTCCAACGTTTTGACAGCCTTATTTTCGCCGGCTGCGGTTCGACATACTACCTGGCCCTGGCTGCTGCTGCAGTCTGCCAGCAGATTACCGGCATCCCGTGCCGTGCCTTCCCATCCTCGGAGCTGTGGCTTTACCCTCATTCCTCGTATGTGGACAGGAATCTCTTGCTGGTGGCAATCTCCCGCTCGGGAGAGACCACCGAGACCTTGCGCGCCTGCCATGCCTTCCTGGAAGAAAAACGCGGCACGCTCCTGACCCTTTCCTGCTATGCCCAGATGCCATTAGCCAAGATGGGTGCACTCAACCTCGTCCTGCCATCCGGCCAGGAACAGTCGGTGGCACAGACGCGTGCCTTCTCGACCCTTTACCTGGCTAGCGTGGCACTCGCCTGCTTGTGGGCTGGTCGAACTGACCTGTTCGCCTCGCTCTCCCTGCTGCCTGAAGTCGGTCACCAGGTGCTTGAGCAAGCCAAATCACAGGCAGTGATGATTGGCACGTATCCCAGTTTTGACCGATTCTACTGGCTCGGTTCTGGAGCGCGCTATGGGTTGGCTGCTGAGCTCAGCCTCAAAATGAAAGAAATGTCGCTCAGTCACAGTGAGCCATTTCATTTCCTCGAGTTTCGGCATGGACCGAAGAGCATGGTGACGGGCTCAACCTGTGTGCTTGGGCTGCAGTCGCTGGTGAACGCCAGGCACGAAGCCAGTGTGCTGGCAGACGTGGCAGCCCTGGGTGGCAGGGCTGTAGATTTGAGTCAAGCCTGTAGCATATCCCATTTAGCATCCGGCCTGGATGAGATCATCCGTGATGTGCTCTACCTGCCCATGGGTCAGTTGATCGCCTTTGAGCGGTCATTATATAAAAGTTTAAATCCAGACTTACCGAACAATCTTGATGCTGTTGTAAAACTATAAGGAGGTGAACAGGGAACGATTTATGAATATAAATCTTGAGAATCCATTCAGGATCCATCTGAAATCACGAAAACAAAATCTGAGGAGAGAAATCATGAACAAAAAAATATTGACCCTGATGCTGGTGCTGATCTTTGTGCTGACCGCCTGCGGCGGGACCCCGAAAGCCGATGAGCCGGTCACCTTACGTATGTGGGTGCACACCAACAATGCTTTCATTGCCGGCTATGAACCGATTATTGCGGCATACGAAGCTGAGCATCCCAATGTGGACATCCAGCTCGAGAATTTTGATTATGAGCTGTACTTGCAGACCCTGCAGACTGCCATGCCTGCCGGGGAGGAAGCCGACATCCTACAGCTATTCGGCACCTGGACCGCCCAGTATTATGAGCGTCTGGCACCCGTGCCTGCAGACGTCATGACCGTAGAAGAAGCCCAGAAGATATTCTATGCCGCACCGATCGGGGGTTATATCGTCAAAGGCGTGCTTTATGGCATGCCCCAGGAATTCAACATGGAATATGGCGGCGTGCTGGTCAACAAAACCAAGTTCGAAGCTGCTGGCCTGACCTACCCTCCACAATGGAAGAGCATGGACGATGTGGTGGCGGATGCTTTGAAACTCGTAGAAAAGGATGCGAGCGGAATGATGACCGTCGCTGGTTTTCACTTCACGGCCGCCGACCCAACCTGGGCTTCCTTCCTGGCGGGCATCAAGCAGCGGGGAGGCGGATTACTGGAATGCCGACCAGTCCGGATTTACCTTCAACACCCCCGAAGCCAAAGCCCAATTACAATGGTCGCTGGATGCCGTCACCAGCGGCGTAGTCGACCCGGTGGTGTTTAACGATAGCACCAATTTTGTCATCGATGCCTTCTTCCAGGGCATGGTTGGCATCGGTTATATCGGCTCGTGGGCGATCGCTGAAGGTCAAACCAACTTTCCCGATTTCAAGGATGAATGGGATTATGTTTACCTGCCATCCGTCCAGGGCGACCCGGTCTTTGTAGCCGATTCTGGTTGGGGGTTGACCGTATCACCCAACAGCAAGAATCAGGACGTCGCCTGGGATTTTGTAAAATTCATCACCACCGACCCAGCCAACGCCACCCAGTGGAACATCGCCAGCGGAACCATTCCGGCCATGCCAGCTGTGGCTGAATCAGCCGAGATCGCCGACAGCCGAACCCTGGGTCCCCAAAGCACTCAGTATCCTGCCGTTTGGCCAGTACATGGGCAGCATGCCTGATCGCGACCTGGTGATGTACGAGATCATCTACCCGCACATCTTGAATTGTTTGCAAGGTGTGGAGACGGTTGACCAGGCTCTGCAGGCCATCGACACGGAAGCCAATTCAACCTTCAAGTAATCCTTCACGGGGGCATGCCTGGCATGCCCCCGTGTCATGATCTTTAGATCGTTCCATTCTATCTGTTTAGGCGGTGCGTATGAACCTGGCTACGAGTAGGAATCGGAAACCCAAGGGAGGCCTGGCGACTTCCAAGCGGCGCTTCGTCACCGGTGTAACCGTGCCGATGTTGCTGTATGAATCGATCGGCTTGTTCGTGCTCGGTTGGGCTTTTATGCTGATATTCTTTGACTACAGCCCCGGGCGTGTCGGTGGTCCGATCCTTGGCCTGGGGGGCAGCAATCCCTTTGTTGGGTTGGGGCATTTTGTTGAGATGATCAAAGGTACCTCGGTGGAGGCCAGTCTCTTCCGCATCAGCCTGCGGAATACCCTCATCTTCGCTGTGGTGATCCTACCGCTCAACCTGGCCATCACCTTACCCCTGGCCTGGCTGCTCGAATCGATCGGCAGGCGCTTTAGAGCCCTGTACCGTACGATCTACTTCCTGCCGGTGCTGACCTCCTCGGTCGGCGTAGCCTTGATCTGGATGTCCATGTATAACCCCCAATCTGGCTGGATCAATGCTGTTATCCGTGCCTTCGGAGGAACACCATTAGCCTGGCTCTCCGACCCACGCGCCGGGTTTGCCAATGTTTCGGTGGCCATGTGGGCGGTCATCCTGGCCTACCTTTGGCAGGATTACGGTTATAACATGGTCATCTTCATCGCCGCCTTGCAAGGGATTCCCCAGGAGCTGCGCGAATCAGCCTTGATCGATGGAGCCAATCCCTGGCAGGCCTTCCTCAAGATCAGCATTCCGCTCATCCGGCCTACCATCCTGTTCGTGTGCGTGATGACCATGCTCTCCTCCTTCCAGGTCTTTGACATCATCCAGGTGATGACGAATGGTGATCCAGGCAACCAGACCCAGGTGCTGATGCTGGATATCTATAAGAGCGCCTTCCGCTACCAGAACATGGGCTGGGCAGCCGCTGAGTCTTTTGTTCTTTTCCTGATCGTGATGAGTGTAACCGTCTTCCAGATGCGCATCCTGCGCACAGATTGGCAGTATTAACATGGCCTCCGTCACCGATCCAGACCGCGTTCAATCCCGAAAACCGATCATCTCGGGCAAGCTCTTCAGCCGGCTGATGATCTTCATCGTCCTGACCATCGGTCTTTCATTCACCCTGTTACCATTCCTGATGATGATCCTGAGCTCCTTCAAGACCAACCTGGAGAATTTACGCATCCCGCCCACCTTCTGGCCGGAATTCTTCACCCTGGAGAATTATTACGCCATATTTAACGATCCGAAACTGCCATTGCTGCGCTTCTATTCCAACAGCGCTTTCGTGGCGATATTAAACATGGTCACCACCCTGTTTACCAGCTCGCTGATCGGTTACATGTTCGCCAAGTTCGAGTTCCCGGGCAAGAAACTGCTCTTTGGGTGGTTCCTGGCCCTGATGATGATCCCGTCCCAGATTACCATGATCCCCAGCTTCCTGATCCTCTCGAAACTCCACCTGATCAATTCTCTGTGGGGGTTGGTTGTCTTCAGCATGGTGGATGCCTTCGGAATCTTCATGATGCGCCAGTTCTGTGAGACACTGCCCAACGAGCTGCTGGACGCCGGTCGTATCGACGGTGCCTCCGAGTGGCAGATCTACTGGAAGATTGTCCTGCCACAATTGGGTGCTCCGCTGGCCACCCTGGGCATCCTGGGATTTATGCACAGCTGGAACGCCTACCTGTGGCCGATGATCGTCCTGCAAAAGATCGAGGTGCGCACTCTGCCCATCATCCTGACCTGGTTCAACTCGACCCACACCGGCCAGGGAGCGCTGGTCATGGCTGCCACCGTCTTGATCATCATGCCGATCCTGATCGTTTTCATGTTCTTCCAACGCTGGATCGTCCAGGGCTTCACCATGAGCGGGATGAAAGGTTAGTCCTGATCCATATATTTCGAATACTTTACAAGGAGTCCCTATGACGAAGATTACCTTCATTGGTGCCGGCAGCCTCGGATTCACCCAGGAGCTGGCGCGCGACATCCTGACCTTCCCCCTGCTCCAGGATGCCACCCTGGCCCTCATGGATATTCATCCCGAGCGGCTGGAGTTTGCCAGGGCTGCCGTGACCAGGCTGGTCACGGCGGGTAATTACCCGGCTAAAGTGATTGCCACCCTCGACCGCCGCGAAGCCCTTCAGGATGCTGATGTGGTGCTGACGACCATCCTGGCAGGCAGCACCGAGGTATGGAAGCACGATATCGAAATCCCCAAGAAATACGGCGTGGATACCAACGTGGGCGATACGCGTGGTCCGAGCGGCATCTTCCGCTTCCTGCGCACCCTGCCACCCATGCTGGAAATTGTCCGTGATATGGAGAAATATTGTCCTGGGGCGGTTTTGCTCAACTATACCAACCCGATGGCCATGCTGTGCGCTGCCCTTCAACGCCAGACCCACATCCGGGTCACCGGCCTGTGCCACTCGGTGCAGGGGACTGCCATGATGCTGGCAGACTGGATCGGTGCTCCGTTCGAAGAGATCACCTACACCTGCGCCGGGATCAACCACCAGGCCTGGTACCTCGACTATCGCTGGAACGGGATTGACGCATACCCACTGATCCACAAGGCCATCACCGGGCGACCTGAGATCTATAACGAAGAGATCGTCCGCAATGAGATGTACCTGGCCCTCGGTTATTACGTGACCGAGTCGAGTGGGCATAACTCGGAGTATAAC
This sequence comes from uncultured Chloroflexia bacterium, assembly GCA_963736805.1. Lineage (GTDB taxonomy): Bacteria > Chloroflexota > Anaerolineae > Anaerolineales > UBA4823 > FEB-25. Next base: position 28,507 of record CAVTQM010000050.1, on the reverse strand, counting down.
TGGTGGTTCCGCAAGCGCCCCGACCTGATCGAGAAATACTGCACACACGGCACGGGCTGGAATCCCGGCGAGTATGCTTACATCCTCAAGGAATACCAGAATAATGAGGCCACCTGGAAGGACCAGGTGAGAGAACGTCTGGCTGCCCCGCTTGACGAATGAGGACCTGCAGCGCGGCCAGGAATATGCTGCCTTTATCATCAACGCCTTGAAAGGCGGCGAGATGTTCAAATTCAACGGCAATGTCCCCAACACCGACCTGGTGACCAACCTGCCGAACGGCGCATGTGTCGAGGTGCCGGTGCTGGTCGACCGGGCTGGGTTCCACCCCATCCACGTCGGTGCGCTGCCGCCTGAATGTGCCTTGCTCACCCAGCTCAGCTCGGGGATCGAGGAGCTTGCCATCCAGGGTGCCCTCACTGGTGATCCGGTTGCCATTTACCGCGCCATTGCCCACGACCCGCTGACCGCCTCCGTGCTTTCACTGGCCGAGATCAGACAGATGGTCAATGAGCTGTTTGCCCAGCATAAAGACTATCTGCCGGAGTTTACACACCATAAAGTTTAATCTGGCTGCACGCTTGCTCCTGGTTCTGCTCTTGCTGGCTGTCCTGTTAACCGGCTGCGTGAGTCGTTCGCCAGAACCCGATTGGCTGGCTGTGGACGACTTTCTCTATCAGCTTCAACGGGCTGACCCCGACCGGGTTGGTGAGACCGCTTTTGACCTGGCCGTGGTCACCCTTGCCACTGCCGGAAGCTCTCCACAGGTCATCCCGGCTCTCAAGAACAGCCCGGGCGGACCCAAGATCATCCTGTGTTATATGAGCATCGGCCAATCGGAAACCTACCGTTGGTACTGGGATCCTGCATGGGAACAAAACCCGCCCTCCTGGCTGGACGTCCCGGACGGGGTATGGGCTGGTGACCATTGGGTTCGCTATTGGGAGCCTGGCTGGCAGGAGATCATCTATGGGACGCCCGACTCGTACCTCGACCAGATCCTGGCCCTCGGTTTCGATGGTGTCTACCTCGACCGGGTGGATGCCTACTGGTACTACCAGGACCAGGGTCGTGACACCGCCGCCCAGGAGATGGTGGACTTCATCCTGGATTTCACCGAATATGCCGCGTAAGAAACATCCTGGTTTTGGGGTTTTCCCGCAAAATGCCGAAGAGCTGGGCATCCATGTTCCCCGAATTTCTGGATGCCATGACCGGCATCGGGGTTGAAGACCTGTACTATGGCTACCCGCGTGACCATGAGCCCAGCCCGGCGGAATGGACGGCTGAACGCCAGCGCATCCTTGACCAGTGGGTGGAGGCCGGCAAGCTCGTCCTGACCATCGATTACACTGCCCGCCCGGAGCAGATTTCGGATGCCTATTACCGCTCGCACGCCCACGGCTACGTGCCTTATGTGACCGATCGCTCGCTCGGACGTATGCGCATCAATCCTGGTTTCGAGCCCGATAAGGATCCAGATGAATGGATTTACGTTACCCCAACTCCTTAGCATGACCCGTCCTGAGCATCTTCGATTGTTACATTGTGAACCAAGACGGACGCGTTTATGGCAGGTGAACAGGCTGCCGTCTGAATTTTAAGATTACAATGCAGGTGTCATGAAAACCTTCCGAGTGTTCCTGTTCCTGATCTTTGCCCTGGCGGCTTGCCAAGCGGTCCACTCACAACCTGAAGAACCATCCAAGGAGAATTTGACCATGCCTGAAACCACCTCCCCGCAACCTGCTTCAGACTGGTGGCACCCAGCCCCAGGCCTGACCTGGCAGTGGCAGCTTGACGATGAGATGGATACCTCACCCGTTGCAGACGTCTATGATATTGACCTATATGTTGACCAGTCCGTGATTGACGAGCTGCATGCCCGTGGTGTAAAAGTGATTTGCTATATTTCCGTTGGCTCCTGGGAGGATAAACGCCCGGATGCTGACCAGTTTCCAGATGAAGTGCTCGGCAACGATTACGAGGGCTGGCCAGGTGAGCGTTGGCTGGATATTCGCCGCATCGACTTGTTATCCCCGATCATGCAAGCCCGCCTGGACCTGTGCAAATCCAAAGGCTTCGATGGTGTTGAGCCTGACAACATCGAGATCCATGACAACCATACCGGTTTTCCGTTGACCTACCAGGACCAGTTGGCCTATGCCCGCTGGTTTGCGGAGGCTGCCCATGCGCGTGGTCTGGCGATCGGTCTCAAGAATGCACCCGATATGGTGGCCGATTCCCTGCCCTTTTTCGATTTTGCGATCACCGAGGATGCCTTTTATTATGGCTGGGTTGACCAGCTCTTGCCCTTCATTGAGGCTGGAAAACCCGTCTTTGCTGCCGAATATACCGACATGGATGTGGATTTTAAAGCTGCCTGCGCCTGGGGTCGCCTGCACAACATCAACTTCATCCAAAAGAACCGCATTCTCACCGCCTTTCGCATCACCTGTCCCTGAGTCATGCGATCAGGAGTATGTTCTGACTTACCCACTCCAAGGGTGAATATCTCATACAGTGAACTCCATCTGGGTTAAGCATTCAATCCCTGTCGGTGAAATTGGCATACCTGGAACAGCGAATGGCGGAAAATCATCGAGTTTTGAATTACAATCATGTATAGGGAGCTGTTAAATCATGTTTGATATCCTTGTTGCTGGCGAGATCAACCCTGACCTGATCCTCTCAGGGGATGTCACCCCTGAATTCGGTCAGGTGGAAAAGCTGGTCGATTCGGCCGGCTTGACCATCGGTTCATCGTCCGCCATTTTCGCCTGTGGGGCAGCACGGTTGGGGCTGCAGGTGGCTTTTATCGGCCTGTGCGGTGACGATGTTTTTGGACATTTCATGCTGGAGCAGATGCAGGCGCGTGGTGTGGATATCTCAAACGTGATCCTCAACTCCCGGTGGGCAGACCGGCTTCAGCGTTATCCTGAACCGTACGGATGACCGTGCCATCCTGACCCACCTCGGGTTGATTGGAGCGTTGAGGGCGGAGCAGGTGACGGATGACCTGCTGCACCAGGCTCGTCACCTGCATATTGCCTCTTACTTCCTGCAATCAGCCCTCCAGCCCGGTCTTCCAGGCTTGTTCGCCCGTGCCCGCTCCGCTGGTCTGACCACCTCCCTGGATACCAACTGGGACCCCTCTGGCGATTGGCGTGGTTTTGACAAGCTCCTACCTCTGGTGGATGTTTTCCTACCCAACCAGAACGAGGCTCTCGCCATCAGCGGAGCCTCCACGCTGGAGGATGCCCTGCATACCCTGGCTCAGAAATGCCCTGCGGTGGCAGTCAAGTGTGGGAGTCAGGGTGCCTATGCCAGCCAGGCAGGCATAAGCGCTGCCGCCCCTGCGTTAGCGCTGCAGGTGGTGGATACTGTTGGTGCAGGGGATAATTTCGATGCCGGCTTTCTTTATGGCTGGTTAAATGGCTGGAGCCTGGAAAAAACGCTTCGGTTGGCCACCGCCTGCGGGTCGCTCTCGACCCGCCTGGCGGGAGGTGTATCTGCCCAGCCAACCTTGCAGGAGGCAATCACTTATGTTCAATCCACTGGATGAGATGATATCCGCCCAGAAACGGGGTGAAGGCATTGGCATCCCCTCGATTTGTTCCGCCCACCCATGGGTGTTAAAAGCCGCCATGCAGCAGGGAGATATCCCTTTGTTGATCGAATCCACCTGCAACCAGGTTAACCAGTTTGGTGGCTACACCGGCATGACCCCCCAGGACTTTGCCGCCTACGTTCACCGTCTGGCTGATGAGAACCATTTTCCCATGGGGCGCTTGATGCTGGGTGGTGATCATTTGGGTCCGAGTGTCTGGCAGAAGGAGCCTGCTGTTCAAGCCATGCAAAAATCTGAGCAACTGGTGCAGGCGTGCGTGAGGGCTGGCTACACTAAAATCCACCTGGATGCCAGCATGAAGCTGGGTGACGATGACCCATCCCATCCACTGGAGATCGAGCTGTCTGCCCGTCGCACCGCTCAGCTGGCAAAAGCTGCCGAAAACGCCTGTCAGGGTACGGGTGATGCGTGCAACTTGCGTTATATCATTGGCAGCGAGGTGCCCACTCCCGGAGGTGCCACCCAGCACGAAGATCGCCTCAGCGTCACCAGGGTGGAGGACGTCAGGCGTATGCTTGAGGTCACGCAGGCTGAATTTTTCCGCCAGGGGTTGGAATCAGCCTGGCAGCGGGTGATTGCCCTGGTTGTCCAGCCGGGGGTGGAGTTCGGCGATGATTTCGTGCTGGACTACCGTCCCGAGGCTGCCCAGGATTTGAAACACTTTTCCGAGACGATCCCTTTTGTTTATGAAGCCCACTCCACCGATTACCAGGCGAAGGAAAATTTGCGCAGGCTTGTGCATGATCACTTTGCCATCCTCAAAGTTGGCCCGGCCTTGACATTTGCTTTGCGTGAGGCTGTATTCGCACTTGCGCTGGTCGAAAACGAACTGGTTTCTTCCGCCCAGCGTTCACGCCTGGTTGAACGGCTGGATGAAGCCATGCTGCGTGAACCAGCCTACTGGGTCAGTCACTACCGGGGCACTGAGCAGGAAGTGGCCTTTGCGCGCAAGTACAGCCTGAGTGACCGGGTGCGCTATTACTGGGTCCAACCCGATGTGCAGGCAGCTTTTACCCAGCTGCTGCAGAATCTTGGCGCCCGGCCTTTGCCGCTTGCGTTGCTCAGTCAATACTTCCCCCGTCACTTCACGCTTATCCGGGAGGGCAGGTTGGAGAATTCAACCCAGGCCATCTTAACCGAGAGTGTTTCCCTGGTGCTGCGTGAATATATTCAAGCCTGCGGGTTAAATCCCTCGATTTTGTAAAACATCTCATTCCATGCTGCTTCCAGGATGAGCACCATATGTAGTGGGGCGGTTCTGAACCTCCAACCTCAGAATTTTCATTTATGGCTTGAATTCCACTGATGATTTTTCTAGATCGCCTGCGGTATTTTCGGGAGCCTTAAAGCTCCTCCCCCATTTTGGTCTATCAAGGAGCTATCACTGCACGCAGCCTCGCGAACGGTCTTTGTCAGCGATGTTGGGAGAGTTGGGGGGGGTCGATCCCCCATGGGTGAGAATTGCATGTTTTATCCGCTCAGGATCTTACCTTCTCCGGCCTCCTGGTTGGTTTGGGGTATTATCCGGGCTGAACAGCTCCGCGCTGAGCCTGTAACCAACTGCCTCCAGGCGCGGGGAGAACATAGGACGGATACCGGTCGGCTTGAACTGGCCGATGATGCCACCATCCGGTGTGACACCCGTCTGTTCGTACTTAAATATGTCAGTCATCACGATCGTATCGCCTTCCATGCCGGCCACTTCCGAGATGGCGGTGATCTTGCGTGGCCCGTTTTTCATGCGCGATTGTTGCACGATCACATCCACTGCCGAAGCGATCTGCTGCCGGATGACCTTGAGAGGCAGTTCCATCCCTGCCATCAATACCATGGTCTCCAGGCGCGAGAGCGCATCGCGCGCCGTGTTGGCATGCAGGGTGGTCAATGAGCCGTCGTGACCGGTATTCATCGCCTGCAGCATATCCAGCGCTTCGCCTCCCCGGCACTCACCCACGATGATCCGGTCCGGGCGCATACGCAGGCAGTTCCGCACCATATCGCGGATGCTCACCTGACCGTGTCCATCGATATCGGCTGGCCTGGCCTCCATGCGCACCACATGCTTTTGGTGCAGCCGCAGCTCGGCTGAATCTTCAACCGTTACCACCCGCTCTGTCTCCGGGATAAAGCTGGATAGCACGTTCAGCAGGGTCGTTTTCCCCGAGCCTGTGCCCCCGGAGATGATGATGTTCAGCCTGCCTTTTATGCATGCGCGCAGGAAATCAGCCATCGTGCGCGTCAGCGTATCGAATTCGATCAGCTGGTCGATGGTGTACTTGCTCTTGCTGAATTTACGGATGGTCAGCAGCGGACCATCGATGGCAACCGGTGGGATGACTGCATTGACGCGTGAGCCATCCGGTAAACGCGCATCCACCATCGGGCTATCCGCGTCTACCCGGCGTCCCAGCGGTGAGACGATCCGCTCGATCACCTTCAGGACATGATCATCATTTTCAAACTTTACCTTGGTATCGATCAACTTTCCTTTTCGCTCAATGTACACCTGGTCAGCACGGTTCACCATCACCTCGGTGACATCTTCATCATTCAACAGGTATTGGATCGGACCGAAGCCGACCAGCTCGTCCAGCACGTCATGAAAGAGTTGGATGCGCACACTTTCCGGCAGTTTTAGACCGGTTTGTTCATACACCAGCTTCAGCTTGTCTTTGACCATCGCTTCTCGTTCCGATGATGTGGTTGCCACTTGCTCAAACTCGCGCGCAACCGTGCTGATCAGGTACGCCCGTAGCTTGAGCATGTTGGGGTCTAGTGAGCTGTAACGGGTCGGTTCTGGTGGCTGGTCCATTAATAATCTCCTTCTGGTTGTGGCTTTTCGAAGGATTCATCGATGGGCATCAGCCAGATGATATGGCTCCGGTTGGCTAACAGGAATTTACTCGTAAACAACACTTCACCCTGCAGGTTGCAGATTTCTGCATTGGTAACTGCCAGGAAGGGATTGGTTTCATTGACCTCGTCACTCAATCGTTCACCCTTGCGCACATGCACAAAACCGTGGATTTGATGGGTGTGGGTCTGGATATGGGCAAACACGACATCCTTTGAGATGACATCCGTATAATACTTGCCCTTCTCGTCATATTCAACAATCATGATCATGCTCCTTCAACCTCTACACAGATGCTATCCCGATGTAGATTCGATTAATTACCATCAACAGAAGTAGATTGCAACCCTCGTGCCAGTTTATGCAATATGGGGGTATCCTGCTCACCGAAAAACTCCTCCCCGAACATCGCCAACGTTATTACTCACCCAGCCTCTCCCGGTTCACCAACAAGGGGCTTAAGCCCCTTGTTGGACTCGTCGTCGAGAGCTAGTTTTGGATGTCATTACGGTCATCCCCGCTGATTTTCGGGGAAGAAGCGATATTTGCGACCTGTCTCCCGAGAAGCGTGAGGGAGAAGCAATCTTCCACAGATCTTGCAGGTCAATTGGGATTAGAAAATATATTGAACAATCTTGGAAAAGGAAGATTGCACACACTCACTACGTTCGGTGCTAGCGACCAGCAAAGAACGCTGGTTTCCAATGACAGAATCCTTAATTCATCCAAAGAGATATGCTCAGAGCGGTGAGTTGTTACTCGCCAACGATCTTTGTGAGCGATGCAATGAGACCGGGAGCGAGCCCGTAGACATCCATCCTGCCCGCCAAACCTAACAAAACTGCAAGGCGTATACCTGCTTGCCTTTATGAACAAAATGTTGTAAACTAGAGTATATTCTGCATTATTTTCTGTAAAATCTGATGTTCGTTGAATTGCATGCCAGCAATTTCAGGCATGATTGTTGCATGGATTGAATATACCAATTTTCGCCAATAGAATTGGCCTACATCGCTTTAATGGTTTTAAACAGGAGTTGGCTGGATGCCCGAAAAAATATTCTTCAAAACCAAAGGGCGCTTACGCTCAAGAGATTTCAAAGGGAGGTAAGGAAAGCGGGGTAATCGAATCAACGCTGGGGGTGCGTTACCGCGCCCTGGTGGAACAGGTCCCTGCAGTCATTTATACCGACTCTGCCGAGGTATTTTGCCAGACGCTTTATATTAATCCCCAACTTAAAACAGTTACCGGCTACGAGCCGGAAGAATGGATCGCCAATAAAGACTTATGGTCACAGATCATTTTTCCGGAAGACCGTGACCGTGTTTTAGAAGAATATAATCGCACCAACGCTGCCATGCAGCCGTCCTTCCTCGAGTACCGGCTGGTAAAGCGCGATGGCAGTGTCATCTGGGTCAGCGATGATATGCAGCTGATCCGCGACCAGGATGGCAAACCCCTCTTCTGGCAGGGCATCATGATCGACATCACTGCTCGCAAGCGTGCCGAGCAGATCCAGGGCATCACCTACCGCATCTCCCACGCTGTGGTTTCCACCACCAGCCTGGATGAGCTCTACACCTCCATCCACTCCATCCTGGGTGAGCTGATCCCGGTGGAAAACTTCTATATTGCCTTATATGATTCGGCCAACGACCTGATCAGCTTCCCCTATTATGTAGATCAATTTGATGAACCATTCCCAACCGGCAAACCTGAGCATGGGCTGACCGAATATGTCATGCGCACGAAAAAACCCCTCTGGGCTACCCAGTCTGTGTTTCGCCAGCTTGAAGAACAAGGCGAAGTCGAGGTCATCGGCACCGATTCTGTCGAATGGGTCGGTGTCCCCTTGATGGTCGGTGAGCGCCTGACGGGTGTGATGGTCACCCAGAGCTATACCCCGGGTGTGGTCTACGCCCAGGAGCACGTTGACCTGATGGAATTCGCTTCTGCCCAGGTGGCGATGGCCATCGAGCGCAAGCGTGACCAGCAGCGCATCGCCGATGCGCTCGAATATAACAAGACTCTGATAAATTCCTCCAGCCTGGGTATTGGTACCTATGATTTCTCTGGACAGTGCATTTTAGCCAACGAATCCCTGGCCAGGATTCTTGGGGTAACCCGCGAGCACATCATGCAGGAAAATTACAACCAGAGTAAATCCTGGAAGAAATGGGGATTGCTTGAAGCAGCAAATGAAGCAGTTCCAGGTGGCAAGGAGACTCGCCATGAGGTCCACACCAAGACTTCGCGTGGCAAAGAAATCTGGCTGGATTGCAGGTTCACCCCATTTTCATCCCATGGTGAGCCCCACCTGCTCCTGTCGGTGGATGATATAACCATCGCCAAGCAAGCCGAGGTCAACCTGAAAATCTACGCTGCCCGGCTCGAACAGAGCAACCGCGATCTCCAGGAGTTTGCCTACATCGCCTCACACGACCTGCAGGAACCTTTGCGCAAGGTATTGGCTTTTGGCGACCGGCTGGCCAGCAAATATGGTGATCTGCTCGATGACACCGGTCGCGATTACCTCAAGCGTATGCGCGATGCCTCCCAGCGCATGCAGACCTTGATCAACGACCTGCTGAGCTTCTCGCGGGTTTCCACACGCGCCCAGCCTTTCACCGAGGTCGACTTGAACACCCTCGCCCTGGAGGTGGTCTCCGATCTGGAATACCAGATCGATCGCACCCATGGTTATGTGATGATCGATAAACTGCCCGTCATCGAGGCTGACCGGACCCAAATGCACCAGCTGTTCCAAAATCTGATCACCAATGCCCTGAAATTTCACCAGGACGGCAAACCTCCGACCATTCAAGTAACTTCACAGGTTCTGGATGGAAAATGCCAGTTTCAAGTCAAAGATAATGGCATCGGTTTTGAGATCCAGTACCTGGACCGGATCTTCAAGCCTTTCCAACGCCTGCATAGCCGCCAGGAATACGAAGGCAGTGGAATGGGGTTGGCGATATGCCGCCGCATCGTTGAGCGCCACAGTGGAGAAATCACCGCCATCAGTACCCCTGGGGAGGGAACTACATTTATCATAACTTTACCCATCTATCAAATCATAGGAGAGAGTGCAAATGTTCAATAACGCAAAACCAGTCACCTTTCTGATTGCTGAAGATGATCCGGATGATCGCCTGCTGATCAATGAAGCTTTTCAGGAGAGTTCTTGTCTCCAATAGCGTCTTTTTCGTGGAGGATGGCGTCGAGCTCATGGATTACTTAAACAGGCAGGGCAGATATGCAGATCCTGCTGTCGCTCCTACCCCCGACCTGATCCTGCTCGACTTAAACATGCCCCGCAAGGATGGTCGTGAAGCCCTGGCAGAAATTAAGAGTGATCCACGCTTGCGCTATATCCCGGTGGTCGTCCTTACCACTTCCAAGGCAGAGGAGGATATCATGCGCAGTTATGATATCGGTGCTGCCAGCTATATCACCAAGCCGGTCACCTTTGATGGATTGGTCGAAGCCATCAAGGGTTTCAAGCAGTATTGGGTTCAGATTGTTTGCCTGCCAAACTTCGACACGGTCAATGAGTAACTATATGAATGATTATCACCAAAACTTTACAATTCTTATCGCGGAAGACGACTCCGACGACTGCGTCCTGGTTCAATCTGCCTTCCAGCAAGTGGATATCCCTTATAACCTGTTCTGTGTTCCAGATGGTAATGAATTATTGAATTTTCTAAGACATCATGCTAACTATGCTGATCCTGCCTGTGCGCCGAGGCCCGATCTGGTCCTGCTCGACCTGAACATGCCCCGCATGGATGGACGCCAGGCACTGGCTGAGATGAAGGCTGACCCTGGTTTGCGCAGTATCCCCGTGGTGGTGCTCTCCAATTCCAGCCTCCAGGAGGATATTTTACGCACATATGACCTGGGCGGGGCTGGCTTTATCATCAAACCGCAGACCCTGGAGGGTATGGTAGAAGTTGTGAAAGTCTTGAAGCAATACTGGTTCGAGGTGGTTGAGCTCGCCGAAAGTGATCACGTAAAAATCGGAATGGGTTTCCGTTCCGAGCAGTGACTTCCAGGATAATACAATCTGGTTGGATGAAATATAAGGAAAATTCGCCGTAATCTAAGGTAATTATTTTTGGAGCTTATTAAAAATGGAATCTGATCCAAAAACCATCCACATATTGTACATCGATGATGATCAGGAAGATTATCAGATCCTGCGCGATGATCTCTTGCAGATCAAAGGCAGGACAAATTACGAACTGGACTGGGTGAATTCCTATCAACTGGGCTTGGAGCAGATCCTACGTAATGAGCATGATATCTACCTGGTGGACAATTACCTGGGTACAGAATCTGGATTGGGTTTGCTGCAGGAAGCCATTCAAGCGGGTTGCCAGGAGCCGATCATCATGATCACCGGGCGCTCTGATCCTGAGATCGATCAGGCTGCCCTGATGGCTGGAGCGACGGATTTCCTGGTCAAAGGACAGATGGATGGACTGCTGTTGGAGCGCTCGATCCGTTACGCCCTGGAGCGCAACCGCCTGCTTAAACATATCCGCGACCTGGCTGTGCGGGATGCGCTCACCGGTTTATACAACCTGCGTGAGCTGAATCGCTTCCTGGAATACGAAATCATCAAGAGCAGGCGTTACAATCACCCATTTTCTCTTCTGATGATTGATGTTGACCATTTTAAAGCTGTTAACGACCATTACGGTCACCGCGTTGGCGATGGGATTCTCCACCAGGTGGCGGATGCTCTGCTTAGCAATGTGCGTGGCTGTGACCTGCCCGCCCGTTATGGTGGTGATGAGTTCACCATCGTATTGCCCGAAACCCCTGCCCGGCAGGGCTGGCAGGGTGGTGAACGTCTGCGCAAGGTTGTGGAAGCATTGCCGATCCAGGTGACCAACAAAAGTGGTGGAATAGAGAAGATCAATGTATCCGTCAGCATCGGTGTGGCGGAATTCCCATACGATGCCAACTCTGTGGACGCGTTGGTCGAATATGCAGACCAGGCGCTGTATCAAGCCAAGCGCCAGGGATGCAACCGGGTAGTTCGTTATTTTCCTGCCTAGACAACTGGAGGGGAAGAAAAATGGCAACCGACATGATGAGTGTCTTATTGATCGAGGACGATCCTGATGATGTTCTGCTGGTCAAGGAAGCTCTCGCAGAGATCAGCCTGGGAAGGATCAAGCTGGAATATACCGGTCGCCTTTCCAGGGGACTGATCGAGCTTTCTTCCCATCCTTACGACGTGATCCTGTTGGATCTCAACCTGCCGGATAGTCGCGGGTTGGAGACGCTTAAAACGGTGATCAAGAGCTTCCCCAAGATTCCGGTTGTGGTCGCTAAGTGGCCTTGCTGATGATGCGACCACCCTCGAAGCGGTTCGAAGGGGTGCGCAAGACTACCTGGTGAAGGGCGAGATCTCAGGTCCTATGCTTGTGCGTGTGCTGCGCTATGCCATAGAGCGCAAGCAAGGCTGAAGCTGTATTGCGTGAAAGTGAAGCCAGGTATCGCGCCTTGTTTGAAACCACTCCCAATGGCATCACGATGACCGACCTGGATGGAAAGTTGTTATTATGCAACCAGCAAACTGCTTCCCTGTTTGGTTATGAAAATCATGAAGATATGATCGGACTCAAAGCATTTGATTTGATCTCCAAATCAGATCAACAGCTGGCTACCCTCAATGGCCAGAAGACGCTTAATGAGGGCAGGGTGATCAATGCTGAATATACCCTGCTCCGCAAGGACGGCAGCCGTTTCCCAGCTGAGATCAGCGTCGTACTCCTGCGCGAAGCCACCGGCGCACCATCAGGCTTTATTGGTATCATTCGCGATACCACGGAACGCATCCGCGCATTGGATGCTGAAAAGCGGCTGATCAAACTGCGTGAGGAGTTCATCGCCAGCGTATCCAATGACCTTCGCAATCCATTGTTCAGCCTGATGGGCTATCTCGACTTATTGCGCAATGGCAAAATGAAGGACGCCGACATGGCCAGTGAATATCTGTTCCGCTCCTCCAAGGATGCCAACCGGCTGCTTGGAATGGTGAATGAATTATTGGATTTTTCCATTTCGGAAGGTCAGGACCTGGCGTTGAATTATACCAAGGTCGATCTGGTTGCCCTCGGTCAGGATGTGGTGACAACCTTCCGCGAGCTGGCAGATGCGCGGCGGATTTCCCTCCGTTTTGTCCCCAAGGATCCGGGTTTGATCGCCGATGTGGACCTTTTGCGTATCCGGCGGGTGTTGATCAATTTGATCGAGAATGCGCTTAAATTCTCTGAAATGGACGATAAGGTGCTGGTCAAGCTCGAGTCGTCCAATGGCAATGCGATATTTAGCGTGATCGATCAGGGGAGTGGCATTCCAAGTGAAGATTATTCGAAGATATTTGAAAAATACTACCAGGTGAATCACAACTCGAATAAAAATACTTTTGGAATGGGCTTGGGGTTATATATGGCCAGGCAGATCGTGGAAGCCCATGGTGGAAGCATTGTTGTCGAGAGTAAAATAAACACGGGCAGCAAATTCAGCGTCACGATTCCCGTGAATAAAATAGCCTAAAGCTACTGCAATATATCCATCATCCAAACCAATTTGTTGTAGGGCGGGTATCTTACCCGCCGATTTTCCCGTTCCCCATATTGCTCTAGTCATGAGAATAAAAATACTCCTCCCCGAACATCGCCAACGGTCTTTGTGAGCGATGCAATGTTCTTGGATTTTATATCCCGGATGGTTTTTTCGGGAGTGGGGAGGCTGGCGGGGGCTATTGTAACCGGGATCGTTGATTCCGGAAAAGAACTTCTCCCCTAAATCCGTATTTTGGAGTTGGGGGAGGTGGGAGGGGGTTCTTGAAAGGTGACCATCTTGTCTGCACCCATGCGGATGTTTGGTTTCCAGGAACATTATTTTATCGAAAACGTCTAAAATATAAGGGAGGTGGATCTATGAAAAACCTTCGTCGTTTATCGAAAATATCCCCGGTGCTCGGGATGGTTCCTGGTTGGAATCATCCTCACCCTATTGCTCACAACCCCATCCCTGGCTGACGTTGGGGTGCGCCCGATCCTGCCAGGTGGCAGCAGCCTCCAGCCGGAAGCTGAAACGCCCATCCAGATGGCGGATGAGGTCGTTACCATGAATGTACGTCCGGCAACTGAGGCGGATAATTCCATCATCCAGCTAAATCCCGACGCATATGGCCTGCAATTCCAGCCGATCTGGTATTCGTATATCGCTGATGTGCAGGCTGACTTCACCATGCGCAACCCGACCAGCGAGGCTGTGAACCTGATTGCCTGGTTTCCGCTTGCCTCCGCATTGGAAAACGTCAGCTGGGAAATCAACCCGGACGAAACCGTACCGCGCATCGCCAGTTTCAAGGTGCTGGTGGATGGCAATCCTATCGATTACACCGTCAGCGAGCTGCCCAACCCGAAGGGCACCGATAAGCCGCTCTTACCCTGGGCAAGCTTCCCGGTCTCCTTCCCGGCAGGAAAAGACACCCGCATCCAGGTCAGCTACCTTTTCCCATTGCAGCCAGCCGTCAAAGGCAGCGAGCTGGCACTCTACTACATCTTCCAGACCGGTGCCGGTTGGGCAGGACCCATCGGGCAGGCTGAGCTGATCCTGAACCTGCCATACCCGGCTTCAGCGGAGACATTGGCTCGCATGGATCCCAGCATCCTTGGCCTGCCATATTTTAAGGCAGATCCGGATGCCAATCTGCCAATGGATGGCATGCTGGAAGGCAGCCAGGCACGCTGGACCTGGACGGATTTTGAGCCCGGTCCACAGGACGATTTCTCCATCTGGCTGGTGGACCCCGCTCAGTACCAGCAGCTGCAAACAGCCCGGGCAGCTGTCCAGTCCAATCCGCAGGATGGCCAGGCCTGGCTGGAGCTGGCATCCATTTACCGGAATTTAGCCACCCGTGGCGTGGAATTATCCCTCCATATTTGCCGACAGCTACCTTTCAGCCGGTCTCGAAGCCTACCAGAAAGCCGTGGAATTGCTCCCGGAACATCCCGAGCCGCATGTTGGCGTGGCGATGCTTTCCCTGTCACCCTATATGATGGAGGTGAACGCACCTTCAGAGGTGATGGGCCTGGTCCAGGAAGAGCTGCGCATTGCCCGTGAGCTTGAAATCGCCCACCCGAACCTGGCTGAGCAGGCTCAAATTTCCAGTCCTATCCTGGAAGATTTGCTGAATAATTACTTTTACAAGATCACCGCCACCGCCGAATCAGCTGCCACCAGCACCGCATGGGCAAAGGAAACCGAAGCAGCCGCCTTGACCTCAGCCCCTTCCAGCACGCCCACTCCACAACCCAGCCCGACTGCCATGGTTTTGCCTTCTGAGACGCCTGAACCCCTGGCTCTCACCCCCACGGCAACTGCCACACTCCAACCCGGGGGCAACACTGGCACCACCATACCGGGTGGGCTTATCCTGGTGGTGGAGATCATCGTTTTTGCGATCGTCGGCTTTATTGTGTACCGGCGATTGCTCCGTACGCCTGGAAAATAGACCAATCATTGAAAGGCAGGCATTTAGCCCCCGAATTACTCCTCCCCAACCTCGCCAACGGTCTTTGTCAGCGATGCCAGGATCATTGGTCGCAGGTTTCCATCATTAAACGCTTGCACCAATTTACTCCGGCCATTTCTTTTGCATTGATTCGAGGATGGGTATATACTGATGAATATCATCATGGGAAATGATATTAACCACGTCACTTGAACAACGATCATACTACAGGCGGGAATATGCATTCCACTGAAAAACTTCTTGCCATGCTCACCGACAAAAAAGCCTCCAGGCGCTACGATGCCTGCGAATGGCTTCGCATCAGCCAGACATCCTCTCCCGAGATCATCACTGCCCTGCAAAGAGGCTGCCCTGGATAAAGACCAGGAAGTTGCCGCCAGGGCGAAGCTTGCCCTTCAAGCCGACGTCCATCACCGGATTATGGTAAAAATGGGGCTGATTGAATCGGATGAAACGGAGAGCCCCGCCAATGCAATCCAGGATTCAATCGATGATGAGAGTCGAATCTGACCCTGTTGAGGGCGAAGCGGTTGAAACCCAGGAGCTGACCCCCGAAGAAGCCGGATCCCGTACAAAACTCCCCGTCAGACGCCGCCAGCATGCTCAGCAGCCTGCGCGCTTGGGGTCTGTGGTGCCTGGGCTTGGGTATCCTCAACATGGTCATGTCAGGTATATTTAATTCTCCACAAGGCATTGTGCTGGTCCTTACCGGGCTGGCTGCATTTATATTTCGATCCGTTTCCATGTTCATCGTTTATGGGATAAGCTTAGCCTGGGCAGTCATCTGGACCTTTGTGGATGCTTTGTATGTAAAACAAGCCTATTGGTTCATTGTAGCGGGATTCCAGTTATTTCTTTCTATCATGGTTTTCACCGATTATCGGCGATTTCGTAAAATGGAGCTCGAACCACTCGATCTCCACTCGAATTGCCGATCGGTCCAACAGCTACATCTGGGTCATCCGATCGGGCTGCTCGGTTTTTCCCAAGGCTCGGCTCATGCCTGGGTTGTTCATCCATTATTGGACTAATAATGTTTTTTTTTGTTATTGCTTATAATTTATACTCATCGAATTATTCTGCCAGTCCTCCCACCTATTACAATTTTTTCTTTGAACTTGTAATGAGTATTGGTGTTTTCGGTTTTGCCTTTGGTCTTGCCTCCCTGCTCTCGAAATACCGTCGAAAAGGCTTATCCATCGTCGCTCTGATTTCGGGATTGATCACCACACTCTTGATGATCATTTTTATTTTCTTGGGGAGTGCGACGTAACAAAACCTTCATTATGAATACTCTTTGTAAAGAGCACATTGATAACGGATTTATTTATTTCAATGCCTGCATTTTCTACCTGATAATTATCTTATGAAGTTTATTGGGATTGCAGGCTGGGTTGAGGAACATCGTGTGCTTTTTTACAAGCGATGGGTAGTTTGCGAAACCCAACATTATATTTTATTGGAGGATTCCCACCATGACCCCTCATCCGCATGGACCGCTTTGAATCAGGTGTGCGCCTGATCATCGCCTTCAACGAAGCCTTCAATCGCCACGACGTTGCCAGCATGATGGCGATGATGAGCGATGATGTTATCTTCGAAAACACCGATCCTGCCCCCGATGGGACTGTCTACCAGGGTAAAGCAACCGTAACCCAGTTTTGGCAGGAATTTTTTATCCAATCTCCCGAATCTCACATCAAGATCGAGGAAGCCCTGGGTTTTGGAAGTCGGGTTGTTATGCTGTGGAGATACGACTGGGTGGATGCAGGCAGGGGAGAAGGGTCACGTCCGCGGCGTCGATATCTTCCGTGTCCAAAATGGGCTCATCTGCGAAAAACTGTCTTATGTCAAGGGATGATTAATGATTTCGTCCTCTACTCCCATTTTTAGTTGCAAATGTGGGTAGGGTTTTTCAGGGGGCGGGAAACCTCCCCACCGGGCAATTTTTTCCGTAGTGGCGCAGGGGTGCTGTTGGATTCACGGAATGATATCCACCCCTGCGTCTATTGCGCCATCGATAAACCTGGCAGGTTTCCAAAACCTGCCAGGTCTGCTCTTTACCCGGCACCGCCAATCCCGGACCAAAAACTTCTCCCCGAACATGCCAACGTTTTTTGTGAGCGAGTCCGGGATCGTTGATCCGAACTCTTCGTAGCGGCGGCTAAATGACCCGCCCGTTTGGTGAGGGCTGATATCGCTGATAAATAGAATATATTTTTCCCCTTGACTTTTACCAAAATAGCCGTATAATACGTAGTTAGAATATATATAGTGCAACTACATATGGAGTTGTTATGAACGAAAAGGATTACCTGCCCCTCACCGAAACTTCTTTTTTTATCCTGCTTAGCCTGGCTACTTCTCCAAAACATGGTTATGCAATCATCAAAGAAGTTGAGGCGATGAGCGACCAGAGAGTTATCCTGGCAACCGGCACTCTGTACAGCGCTCTGCGGCGGATGTTGGACGATGGATGGATCACGCGTGTAAATGATATATCCTCAGATGATGGTGCGCGGGAGCGTAAACTTTACAGGCTAACAGAGCTTGGTCAGCGCATTTTACAAGCAGAGACTGAACGGATTCAGAAGTTGGCCGGACTCACTCAGCTAAGAGATGCTAGAGAAGAAAGATGAGAGATTCTCAGCAGTTTATTCGAATTCCTGTAATCCGACTCTATGGATACCTTCTGCTGCTCTATCCACATCGTTTTCGTACTGAGTTCATGGAAGAGATCCGGGAGATTTTTTTGAAAGTAACACTTGAGGCAGAGCAGGGTGGAGCGCTATGGCTGGTAAGAATTTCCCTACGAGAATTAATCGCCCTTGTGATTTCAATCTTCCATGAGCGCATGGATGAGGACCGATCACGACTTGGTCAATCAATAACGTCCAAAGATGGGAGGTGGGGTGTGACAAGCAAATTAGGCACGATAAGCAAATCGTTCATTATCTGGATTGTTGCGAATATTCTTGGTATTAGTGCGGTAGCCGCTTTGCCACTTGTGTTTCCATCCATCACGTCAATTGATAATGAAGTGCTGGCAGTTTTTATCGTCTCGATACCAATTAGTCTCGCTCAATGGCTGGCATTGCGAACCTTTTCCAGGACCTCGGTATTATGGATCTTCACCATCCCGGTGAGCATAGAACTCTATTTATTAATCATTAGATACATCCCGGAGGGGCTGATAAGTATACGCGGATAGCGAATCGATTGCAGTATTGACATCTCTTTACTTGTTAATCGGCTTTATCATCGGGCTGCTGCAGTGGTTAATTCTCAGGCGTCAATTTGCCAGGTCAGCACTGTGGTTGTTGGGCAGCACACTGGGGGTCGGTTTAAGCTTCTGGCTCATATTAGCGACGGATTTGATCAATCAATCTGGGATCCTTGCCTTCATCGTCGCAATCCTTATATACACCGTCACAACCGGGCTGGTCCTTTCTTGGTTGATCGCCAATCGCACCAAGTCAGGTGAGACTTTACCAGTAAGCAGCTAGGTACGTGAGGCGGGTATTCTACCCCCAAGCCTTCACCTCCCCGAACATCGCCAACGGTCTTCGTGAGCGATGTTCGGGGAGGCGCTCCACACACTCCTCCCCCAAATCCGTATTTTGGATTTGGGGGAGGTGGAGGGGCTCTGTGCCAGGATCGCCAATCCCGGACTTCCATCAACGATGGCGGCTATAATCCCTATTTCTTCTTGATATTCCTGCCATGAATTTTGTAGCGACGCAGGGATACTGATCGGAATCTGTTGGGTAAATCCAGTCGTCCCCCATTTTGGGAAAATGGGGGACGGGCATCTCCTATCTTCACAGCTTATTCTGTTTTAATTGATTGATCCGCCTCACCAATTTTACAACCACCACCGCATAGATCGGGATGATCACCACATAGCATAACATCGCCAGGGAATAGATAACGTTGATCAACAGGATATTATCCGCTTCGGTCCAAGTCCGGTTAATAAACATATTTGTGCCTATGAAAGTCAGTAAGATCAAGAAGAAGACCATGATAACCAGCATGCGTTGATATTTCTTGATCTTCGACTCATTATCGGTGAAAATCTCCGGGGTTTCACCATTCACGACCTTTTTACGCCAATACCGCCAGTTCGACATCTCGCCCACGTACTCCCAGCCTGCATCCTGGAAGATCTGCAGGTATTCATCCAATTGGTCTTTTTTCATCATCATATAATCCAGGCGGTAAGCATTTCTGCAGGGTTCGCCTTTAGCAAAGGTGTACACACACGGCAGCCGCACCGATTTCAAGTGCCAGCCAGATTGAGACATTTCCTCCAGCCAGCCTTCTTCCTTTTCATCCTGCCATGGAAAGAACCACCGGGTACGTTTCATTGTTGTTGCATTCATTTTTATTGCCTCCATTCTTACTCACTTTCTATCTCAAATCGCCGATCCACTGCGAACCATGATCCTGAGGCGGCTAATCTGTAAATTCAATACTTCTCTGCCTTTGGGAGTCAGTGTATAGATCTTGCGCCGCTCCTCCTCACCCACCTTGACGATCAAGGCTTCCTTCTCCAGGGTCTGGAAGGCACCATACAAAGTGCCGGGACCGATTTTCACGGTTCCTTCGCTCAGGCTGTCCACATTTTGCATCACGCCGTAGCCGTGCATGGGTTCAGCCAGGGCGAGCAGGATGTAATATGTGCTCTCCGTCAGGGGTAGATATTGGTTGATATCATCATGTCCACTCACGCTTGCCTCCTTATCTATCTTTGTTATACCGCTTACCGTTATACCGTAATACGCTATATCGTATGACGGTATATTACCATACGATATATCGGCTGTCAAGGTATTTATTTGGGAATATTCGCCAAATTCAGCTATGCTAAAATTGTGGTTTTTCGATATCTTCCGTTACCATTCTATCCACCACCCTCCGGTATAATTGAGCTCTAATCGACATCATCGAATGCCAACCCTCCAACGAAATCGATCTCAGATGCCCAGCCTGCGAAGCTATCTATTTAGAATAATCGTCAAAGCCACCTCACCGCTAACCACCTCCAGCCGCTCAATCCCCAAATTACGGGCGAACATGCAGGCTGTGTCAGGGAAACCGATGCTGCCGCGTGGCGTGACCATCACACCCGTGCAGATGGATGGCGTTCCCGCTGAATGGATTATCCCCCCCAACATCTCTCTTCCAGCAAAATCAACCATTCTCTACCTCCACGGAGGTGCCTGGACTTTAGGCTGGAACAACACAGAACGCAGGATGGTGGCTTATCTCAGCCTGGCTGCACACACTCGCTCCCTGGCGGTGGATTACCGCCTTGCCCCCGAATACCCGTTTCCAGCTGCGCTGGAAGATTGCTTAACGGCTTATCGCTGGCTCCTGGCCAGCGGAATTCCACCTTACCAGATTGTCATCGCTGGAGACTCAGCCGGTGCCAATCTGACCCTTGCAACCCTGCTGGCTTTGCGCGAGGCTGGTGATCCACTCCCAGCTGCCGCAGTGTGCATCTCCGCTGTGACTGACCTTGCCTGCACGGGGGAGTCCTTTTACCTCAAAGAAGGATCCATTGCTCACCACTCAATTTCTCCGGACCATGATTCGCCACTATATCGCTGATCAGGACCCCCGTTTACCATTGATCTCACCCCATTATGGCGGGCTGAGTGGTCTACCGCCGCTCCTGCTGCATGTGGGTGAGGATGAGATTTTGTTGAGCAATTCGCAGCGTCTGTCAGAAAGTGCCAAAGGTGCCGGGGTGGACGTGCGTTTAGCCATCTGGCCTAAAATGTGGCATGTCTGGCATACCTTTGTCCCCCTCCTGCCTGAAGCGCAGCAGGCAGTGGCTGAGATTGGCGAGTTCGTCCAAAAGCACGTTGCCAGTTAATTCGAAGGATGTGTTGGGTGATATTTGCGAAATCAAACAATATAACCCCCTCCCTGAATAGTTTTGTAGGGGCGCAGGGATACTGGTCGGATTCACGTGGATAAATCCACCCCTGCGCCTAATTTACGTGGGGCGGGCATTCTACCCGCCAAAAATACTACTTCTTCAAATCTGCCAGGTGCTCCTCCACTGCCTGCACTTCCAACCGAAGCTCGCTCAAATAAGCCTCCAGCTCCGCGATCTTTTCCACCTTGGTCTGGTAGCGACGCTCGAAATGACTTTCATGGCACCCGCAATCGCAGGTATCCCCGCATTCACAGTCACATCCGCATCCACATTCTTTGCTCATCGTTTTTACTCCTTGTTTTATAAGTAATTACCTTGTTATTATATTCTCTCTTCCGTTCTTAAGGTATATTTGCTCGATGATTCTCATTTTGATCACTAACCGCCAGGCAAAGATTAGAAATCTTTAAATATTCTTGCATCGAGTGATTTTCTCGATGTCAATTTCCTAAAACCTCTTGTAGGTAATTACTCACGGATCGGTGTTGCCAGGTCGCTTACGGCGATATTTAAAGAGTATATCCAGAAAAAGGATACCGCAGATGGTTTCCCTGCGGTATCCTTTTTCTGATTTCAATCCCCCCTTCCCAGAGTTTGTTGTTGTGTTTAGACTTGAGACATGGGTAACAGTTGTTCGGACACATGGGTAACATATTAGTTCTTTAACAATTATCCTCACAAAAGCTGATCTTAGCAACCTTCTGTTGGCAGTAGAGGACATCGTAGTCACCATCTCTTTGGGATGGCCGTAAAGCCACGGGATTAAAGCAGAAAGCCTTTCCCACACGAAAGCTGTGGTTTCGAAAAGATATCTTTCCAGCTTCATCTACTTTGCGGATGATGTCTCCGCAATCATACAAGATGGGTGGCAAGGCTTCTGGAAAGGGGCGGAGACTGGGCTGATATCGGCTAATGGGTGAAAGCATGTCCAGAGCTTCGTGCGGTCGTTCGTAGTTATAGCTGTCTCGCCAATGATCGAAATGCACCTGGCACTGTGGCAGGCTAATGAACGCATTTCGGCTGAGCAACTCGTCTTTTAGGGTGCGATGCAAACGTTCATCCTTGCCCTGTGTTTGCGGATGGTACGGGTGTCCGTGGCTGATTTGCACACCCAGGCGCATTAGCCAGGCAGTCAGGCGTGTATTTGGGTTATCAATGTCATAACCCCAGGGAGAGCCATTGTCCATCAGCATACGTTCAGGCAGACCATAGTAGCGGAAAATGCCGCTCAATTGCTCTTTAACCGTCGCACCGGTCTCGTTGGAACAGGCTTTCAGCCCGACCAGGAAACGCGAGTGGTCATCCAAAACGGTCAGGGGATGGCAATAACCACCTTCTTGCAGCGCAAAATAGCCTTTGAAATCCATCTGCCACAGCTGGTTGGGTTGCTGCATTTCAAAGCGTTGGAAAGGCCGGTGTTTGAGGGCTTCTTCCGCATCGATCTGATCATTCCGCCGCAAGATCTCTGTAATCGTGCTCGGGCTCGGCAATCGGCGCTTCTCTTTGCGCTCCAGGTAGGCTTTGATTTTTCGCCCACCCCAAGCAGGATGCTCCTGGCGTGCCCCGATCACAACTTTTTCAATCTCTTCGGTACTACGCCGTGGACTGTGGTGCGGTCGGCGAGAGCGGTCCGCCAGACCGCTCTCGCCACCTTCTTTGTAACGTTTGAACCACTTGTAGCCCGTCTTTCGGCTGATCCCAAAGCGGCGGCAAAGTCGACTGATATTGGCTCCCTCAAGCTTTGCGAAATGGATGAATTCTGTTCGTAATGACATGGTCGTCGTTTCCTTCCAGGGCATATCGGCCTCCTTTATTAATACCGATTTGCCCAATTGTACTGAAAGTGTTACCTATGTCTCCGAACATGTGTAACCTATGTCCCCGGTCTATACATGTTGGGAAGGGGGGACAAAGGGGGGTTGGGTTTGTCATAACGAATCGGTGAGTAATTACATAGGTGTGTAATGACTCACCGATCGATTTTACTAGGTCACCAGTGGCTATTTGGGAAGGCGGTGCTAACTCCTCCCCGAACATCGCCAACGGTCTTTCTGAGCGATGTTGGGGGATGTTGGGAGGGGGTCGATTACAGATGGGTGAGTAATTACAAGTACTGGTAACTACTCACGGATCGATTTTACTGTGCCACCTGCGGCTATTTTTGATGAATATATCCAGAAAATGGTGGGATGGATGAGTTATTACATAAGAGTGCGTGCCAATATTGAAATAGTCCTCAGTTCGAACAATTTACACACTTGGACATAAACCTTTCTACATCGATACCACCAGGAATTCTCTTCTCTGAGGATCCATAATCTAACTCCACCTAATTATATGACTATCCTTCTATGTACCACAAGTTGTTCCTCTTTGTATATTCCAATGCATTCGTCGATCTCTGTTGGTAGATCGTCATTGGTCACTGCCGATAAAACATTCGCCAATTGTATCGAACCCACTAGGTTATGTTCGGATTAATGGAGTAGAATTTCCAGGTAGGTTTTACCTAAGATTGACCGAACTGAAGTGATTTTCAAGGAAAACCATGCATAAACCGTCCGATACTGAAAGCGCAAGTAACCCCTGGAGAGCCCTCTATATCACCGGAGGTGTAGCTGCTTTGCTGGCTGTATTCTTATTCAGGAGAAATCTCGGGGCGGAGTTAGCTTTACTCAGTAACTTCGGGCTTGTGACAGGCGTGCCAAAAACATCGCTCAGCAGTGCCATGGATTGGTTTAAACTTTTTCAAGACAACTGGCTTGTTGGTCTCACCTTGATGAATTTCTTTGATCTTGTCGAATATGCTCTTTTGGCATTGATCTTTCTGTCTTTGTATGCGGCTTTACGGCACACCAGTCGGAGCTCAATCGCCATTGCAACGGTTTCTGGCCTGATAGGGATCACCGTCTACTTTTCCTCAAACCAGGCTTTTGCGATGCTCGCCCTGAGTGAACGATATACCGCCGCAACAACCGATTTGCAGCGATCTTCATACCTGTCTGCGGGAGAAGCATTATTGGCAATAAACAACCCTGAGAGTATATATCAGGGCACTGGCATATATTTGAGCCTGTTTCTGGTCCTGCTTGCTGGGCTAATTATCTCAGTTGTGATGTTGAAAAGCGACATTTTCAGTAAGGCAACTGCAGTTGTGGGAATTCTGGCAAATGGTATTGGATTATCCTACTTCATCACCTTGGTCTTTTTACCAGCGCTCTATTGGATCCCTCACCCCATCTCAGCACCATTTCGGGTGATCTGGTACTTCCTGATCGCATTAAGATTATTTAAGCTGTCAAAAACTGAAAAAGAAATGAAAAATGAATAACAAAATCCTGGTTGCGTACACCACCAAATATGGAGCAACATCTGGGATTGCTAAGAAAATTGGTGAGCTGTTCGCCCTTGAACAATAAGCTCACTCGGACGTCAACCTTTCATCATCGATAAATCCAGGAGTCCCCTGTATCTGCATATCCACTACCTGACCCCACCCAATAGAATTACCATCCATCCACGAACCAGGAATTGTTCCTCTTTGTTCCTCCCTTTTTTTATTAAATATTCTTCAAATTCGGCTGGACTAAGGTAGTCCAGAGATGAATGTAACCTTTGACGGTTATACCATCCTTCAAGATATTCGAAAATGGTACTCCGTGCTTCTGCCCGAGATGCGAATTGTCCGGTCACACATTCGGTTTTCAAAGTCGCAAAAAAGCTTTCCATGGCTGCATTGTCATAACACTCTCCTGTTCGGTTCATACTGACCTGACATCCCATTTCTGCCAGCATCTGCTGATAGGTTGTACCGGTGAACTGACAGCCTTGATCCGAGTGATGCAATAGACCTTTCAGTGGTCGTCGGGTGGTCCAAGCCATGCGTAAGGCGTTGGTGGCCAAGGCACTGTCGATCTTATCCGACATCGCCCATCCCACAACTTTGCGTGAGAACAGGTCCATCACAGATGCCAGGTACAGCCACCCTTCAGCAGTATCGATATAGGTGATATCCGTAACCCACTTTCGGTTCGGTCGATCAGCACTAAAGTCTCGCTTGAGAAGGTTGGGGGCAGGCATGACCCCTGGTTGACGCTGTGTCGTGATTGGAAAGCGTCTACGTCTTCTGCGGGCCACAATTCCATGCACATGCATCAGCCGTGCTACACGATTATGCCCACACAACCAACCATGTCGGCGCAAGTAAGCGTAAATTCGGGGGCTGCCATAGGTCCTGCGACTGGCTTGAAAGACCTTCTTGATCCATTCCAGCAACTCCTGGTTGGATCCTTCACGCTTGCTGGGCGGACGTCTGCACCAGGCATAATAACCGCTGCGGGTCACCTTCAACACTTTGCACATCCTTTTCACTGAGAAATAGCATTCATGGCTGGCGATGAAGGCATATTTCATCCGTTTTTTCGGGAGAAAATGTTGAGCGCTTTTTTTAGGATCTCTCTTTCCTCCTCTACGGCGGATAATTCCCGTTGCAGTCTGCGTATCTCTGCTTTGGCTGCCTCCATATCACTCGGAACAATCCTGGCTGCTTGGGTCCCATTCTCGATGATTTGGTACCGAGCTCGCCATTTACCTAAAAGACCTGGAGTGATGCCCAGCTCCCGCTCAATCTGCCCGGCACTCTTGCCACTGCTTCTGAGCATTTCCAAGGCTTCCAGTTTGAACTCTTCTGGATAACTCCGATACTTTCGCTCTTCCATGCCTTTACTCCTGTTATTTAGTGTACTCTATCGCGACATTTTTTGTGTCCACTAAATCGGGTAAGGCCCAAAGAATTCTTCTTCCATGATTACTCCCTCGCTAATCTTCTTTGTAAACGTGTTTCAGCTTGATACTAATAGCTAACTGCTAAATATCCCCCCTTCCTTGACACCTCTCCCCCTCCCGAGTATAGTCCTTCCCATGAAGAAGCTCCTGCTTCCAATTCTGTTATTAACCCTCTCCCTGACAGCCTGCAACCTGCCAGCCCTTTTCCCAGGCCAGCCCAACCTCCACGCCTGCCTCCACGCCTACTTCAACTCCCACTGCCATCGCCAACGATAGCCCCCACCAGCACGCCCACCTCCATCCCCACATCCACCCCCACCCCGGTGCCTGCGGTGCGCATCGCCGAAGCTGACCGTGCCTTATTCAAACGGTGATTACCAGGCTGCTCTTGGCGAATATACTGCTGCCGATAGCAACTCCACCGACCCTGAGATCCTCTCGGCTGCCCTGCTCGGGCAGGGACGCATCCATTACCTGAATGGCGTCTATCTCGATGCACTCAACGAGTTCAGGGCGATCATCAACAACTACCCCACATCTTCCCAGTTTGCACCCGCGAATTACTTCCTGGGAGAAACGCTCATGCAGCTTGACCGCTTCCCGGAAGCTGCCGATGCCTTCGCCAATTACATCGATTCCCGTCCTGGCGTTGTGGATGCTTTCATCTACGAGCGCCAGGGCGATGCGTACGCGGCAAGTGCAGAGTGGAATTCAGCCATCACTGCCTATACCAATGCCATACAATCACCCCGTTTGCCCACCGATTTCCAGCTCGAGCTCAAACTGGCCCAGACCTACGTGCTCATAGGTGATACCACCACCGCCCAGGTGATCTTTGCCGATATTTATGCCCGCACCAATTCAGACCTCATCAAAGCCCAGGTGGATTATGCGCTTGGGCAAATGTACACCACCTTGGGTAATACCGAAGAAGCCAACACGGCCTACCTGGACGCGGTCTTCAATTATCCCCAGACCTATTATGCCTACCTCAGCCTGGTGGAGCTGGTCAATGCCGACTACCCGATCGACGAGTTCCAGCGCGGTTTGGTGGACTATTATGCTGGGCAATATAACGTCGCCCAGGCTGCCTTCGACCGCTATCTTGCCACCAACCCACCCGACCCATCCACTGCCCTCTATTATGAAGGGCTGGTCCTGCGCGAGCTGGAAGACCTACCCGGGGCAATCTCTTTGTGGGATGAAATCATCCAGGGTGATCCATCCAGCCCGAAGTCGGACTCAGCCTGGGAGCAGAAGGCTTACACCCAATGGGCTTACCAGGGAGACTATGCAGCTGCTGAACAAACTTTGTTGGATTTTGTCGCAGCTGCTCCTTCCCACCCACGTGCAGCCGAGTTTCTTTTCGATGCCGGGCGTGTGGCAGAACGTGATGGCCGCCTGGAAGAGGCTGCCCAGATCTGGCAGAGGATCCCAACCGAATACCCAGCCTCCGAGTATGCTCTACCGCGCCTTGTTCCAGGCTGCGATTGGCTATTACCGCCTGGGGAACTATGCCGCAGCCCAGGAAGTCTTCTCGCAGGCTCAATCACTCGCCACCACCCCGGTTGAGCGTGCAGGCGCATACTTCTGGACAGGTAAATCCCAGGCTGCCCAGGGAGACGAGGCTTCAGCCAGGGCTACCTGGCAGCAGGCTGCACCCATCGACCCAACCGGGTATTACTCCGAACGTGCCCGCGACTTGCTCAACGATCAAGCCCCATTCACCCCTCCCCAGGTGATCGACCTTGGCTTCGACCGGCAATCGGAGTTGCGCCAGGCTGAATTATGGATGCGCACCACTTTCAATTATCCCTCCGGCACCGACTTTTCCATCCCTGGTCCCTTGGCCAACGATCTGCGCTTCATCCGCGGCCAAGAGCTGTGGAACCTGGGATTGCAAGACCAGGCGGAGTCTGAATTCAGCGACCTGCGTGAATCTGCAGCGAATGATCCGCTCACTTCCTACCGGATGGCAGTTTATCTGTCCGATCTGGGCATGAACCGCCAGGCGATTCTTTCTGCCCGCCAGGTACTGGATCTGGCCGGTCTGGATGATGCCGGCACCCTGACCGCCCCACTGCTGTTCAACCATATCCGCTTCGGAGGCGTACTTCCCAGACCTGGTCGTCCCAATAGCTGAGGAGAATGGCTTTGACCCGTTATTCGTCTGGTCCACCGTGCGGCAGGAGAGCCTGTTTGATGCCAATATCCAATCCAGTGCAGGTGCATTGGGCTTGATGCAGATCATGCCAGCCACGGGTGAAGAGATTGTCTCCCGCCTGGGCTGGCCTCCCGACTACACTCAATCCGACCTGCTCCGCCCGGATGTCAACCTGACCCTGGGTGTGGATTACCTGGCCCGTCAGCGCGATTACCTGGGTGGTGACCTGTATGCTGCCCTGGCAGCCTATAATGGTGGCCCAGGTAATGCTGCGGTCTGGCAATCACTGGCCAATGGAGACCCAGACCTGTTCGTGGAAGTGATACGCTTCGAAGAAACGCGCAAGTACCTGATGGCCATCTACGAGATCTACACCATCTACTCACGCTTATATGCCCGTGTGCCGTAATGTAGGGTGGGATTGTATACCGCAAAAATCCGTAGGGCAGGATTGTATACCGCCAGACACCTAAGCCGGATTCATATCCACCTGACATAGTAGGGCGGGATTGTATCCCGCCAAATACTGTAGAACTTACTTATGCCTGATTACCGTC
>CAVTQM010000049.1:0-9368 GCA_963736805.1 uncultured Chloroflexia bacterium | reverse complement strand
ATTTAATCTTTTGATATATTACACAATAGAAATTCGAATGTCAAGCGCAAGTCGCGTGTTGGATGGATTAATTATTCATATAGATCGCTTTAATAAGAAATGCGACTCTCGGGAATCAAATTATTTTATGAATGAGTTCAGATCAGACGGTTGTGCTTAATCCCGACAGTTCGTTGGAGGGAGGTTCGAATCCTAGGCAAGCGTAAGCGGCCGAGGCCATTGGCCGAGCCAAGCGAATAGCGGGCCGCCGGGATCGCCTAGATATGGGGATAAATGCACACTCTACCCCCACATATAGCCATAGTTGGCAAAAGTGAACAAATAGATTAGCGCCATTAATTAATTCTTGAAATGGACCGTGGGAAAAAAGACCGGTCCACATAAAATCCTGGAGACCGGTTTTGTGTACAAATGAATACTTGTATGATAAATATTACTTCACGCAATCTATTGAATTCAATCCAATAAAGTGCTATAGTGTTTTAGATGAATGATTTGGGTGAATCCCAAATCAACAAGAGGGATCGTGATTTGCAAAACTGTTCGACTGATGTTGACAATCATATTCTCTATCACCATGCTGGTAGGCTGTGCCAATCCCACAGAAATCGTTACGATGCCACCCCCAACGGCAACTCAGGTGCCTGCAAATAATACCCTACCTCCTCCCACCAATACACCAGCTATGCCAACGCTGACCCTAGAGCAATCTCAAACTGCATCCTCAATAAACGAAATTCCCCACGTTGAGCTTGAAGCCCTCGTTGCCTTGTACAATAGTACCGGTGGAAACAATTGGACAGACCGCACGAACTGGTGGGTAACAAATACACCCAGCAACTGGTTTGGCGTGACAGTAAGTGATGGGCATATTATTCGTATAAAGCTTTCTGAAAACCAGTTGACTGGCACTATACCATTAGAAATCGGAAACTTGAATGCCCTGGAAAGCCTCGACTTTAATCATAATGTTATAAGTGGCGATATTCCAGAGGAAATTGCGAGCCTGATTGCTCTCGAGTATCTGGGTTTATCTAACAACCAGCTAACTGGTGGTGTTCCAATATGGTTGGAAAATCTGACTGCTCTGAGAGAACTGTATCTTTCTGTCAACCAATTAGGTGGCAGCATACCACCTGGGCTCGGGAAATTAACAGCTCTTGAGACCCTGGCATTAGGTGGCAACCAGCTCACAGGCACTATCCCTCCGGAGTTGGGAAATCTGACAACACTTAAGATCCTGGGCGTCGAGCATAACCAGCTGACAGGCAATATCCCTTCTATACTTAGTAATTTAACTTCCTTGGAGCGTTTAGGGCTTGAGACCAATGAATTTACCGGTAGTATACCTTCCTGTATAAGTAATATGACCGCTCTCCGAGATCTCGACCTTGGGGCTAATCAATTAACTGGCAACATACCCATCGAGCTGGGTAATCTGACTGCTCTGACATATATAGATTTAGGTGACAACCAATTGACCGGAAATATTCCATCAAAACTAGGAAACCTACCGGCTCTTGAATGGCTCAACTTAGGGGGTAACCAGCTAAGTGGCAGCATCCCAACAGAGCTGGGTAATTTCACCACATCAATCCGATTTGGGCTGATTCTTAACAATAACCAGTTGAGTGGAGAGATCCCCCACGAACTGGGGAACCTAACAAACATGTACGTGTTGCGTATCGAAGGCAACCCATTATTGAGTGGAAGCATCCCACTCAGTTTCATCAACCTGACCCAGCCAGATTTTTACTATTTCTATTTCTTCAACACAAATCTCTGTGAGCCATCTGACCCTGCTTTCCAGGCTTGGAAAGCTAACGTTTTGGATTACCAGGGCACGGGAATCATTTGTCCATGACTGGTTAATGATGTGTAGCTCTATTCGCTTGTGTGGATAAAGTAGAACCGGTCAAGTATAAGCCACCAGGAATGTAATTAACCAGGTCATCCTTGTTAAAAAATATAACCGATCTACAGGGTTTCCTGGGGACTAATCTGGGAGCAATCATGTAATTGCTTAGCTCTGAAGATTAAGAGATTTAAGATCGATCGGGTAATAATTTCATCCATCAGGCGAGCTGCTGAAGCAAGGGACCGCTGGAGATCACAACCGCACATAATACCTGCAGGTGACCAGGTGGCGTGACCAGGTGGCGTGACCAGGTGGCGGTGACCCCAGCCACGATCAACGGTTTTAGAGTGAGTGTTTAGTTCTAAAACTTATATTATTTATGAAAATGGCAAGGAAGTTATTTCAAGTATAGAGTCTTATTCAATTTTCAATGTTTAGAGCTCAATCATTGCCTGGTCCATCTTTTACTATCCATGTAGAAGCAATCACCCACGCCATCTCTCCTACAGGCAGTAGCCAGCTCATCGTTGTATGACCCATCATAATTGGAATCGCCAATATGATCACCACCGGTAAAAGCATAAGCGGAAAAAATAAGGCAGCCAGTTTGATTAAACTGCTGTTATCACTTGAAGGTAATTTGCTTTTATATGTTGCCCGAATAAGCAACACAAAACCAACCAGGAAAAGCACTATTGCTGAGACAAGCAAAGCCTTCATTATGTTTTCCCGGACTATGTTTTCCCAAGGTGAGAAATCACTGGTCGAGGTTTCCAACCGCAGAAGTGAATAAAACAATCCTAATAATATCCCCCCCAACACCAACCGGTAGAAGATTTTTCCCCCCGCGGCAGCACTCTGGTATCCGGCGGTACGTAGTTTAGCCCCTAATTGCGGTCCGAATACGAAGGTGAGCACCATTACCAGAAAGGGAAGATATTGTCTGAATACTTCCCCCAGGTTGGGACCTGGTTGGCTGAATGGCAGAGTGCCGCCCATATAAACGCCTAAGTACGCAAATGGAATCCCACCCAATATCGGAACTGCCATTGCCAGCAGGAGTGCGGTCGAGAACCGCCTGGTACGCAACATCAATACTGTGGCAATAAACGCCAGCAGGAAGATCCAAATCCAGGCTAATGATTTCTGCAAGGTTGGTACAGATTCCAGAAAAAAAAGCCAACTAAGTGCCATAGGCGGGATTGCTGCCAGTAACCCGCGCAAGCGATCTTTACAGGCGATTTTATATAACAAGTAAGCCAGTATCAATGGGAGTAGATATACCTGGACTTTTGATATCCATTCATCATTATTTAAAATGGAATGAGGGAGTTTATAAGCTATCTTACTTAGCAGGATAATCACTGCAACATACATATAAACAATCCAGCTGGCTGCCCAGCTTTTCCAGCCTTTGGAAATGTTGAATATCAAGACTCCAAGTAACATTAGAAAGAAAACGGCGTCCAGAAGGAAACTCAATACATTCTGATCTATCCATTCGATCCCAAAGGCAATTTCAGTACTAATTAAAAAGATTCCGAAAAACAGGTGCGGTAGTCCTGCCATTAAGGACGCACCCCAGCCTTCTTCTCTGTTATTCATCCCTATTGTCCCTCCACCCCCGGCTGCTGATACTGCCAACCGTCGGTCTTGTTCTCCCCTCATGGACCACATATAAACACCAACAAGACTGGCAGGCAGGTGAACTAGCTCATGCAAGATATAACCAACCATTCCCCCTTGTTTGCGTGCGTCAAGCAAACCAATATGGAAGATCTCTTCAATCTCAGGACCAAACCGAACACGGAACTGCCCCGGATAGAGCTTAAGCGACCATGAAAACAACTTCAGTAACCACGTCATACCTGCTGCCCTCCAATCGCCTCGAGCTTTTTATTCACAGCAAGCAATAAATGTTTCATCCGACCTACTTCTGCGTCGAAGACCTCCAGCCCTGATCGGGTTAACCGGTAAGACTTTTTCCCCCGCGAGCTATCCTTCGATTCTACCTGCTCGATTAAACCCTGATCAAGCAACCGGTAAAGAGCACCATATAACGTCCCAGTAGAGAGCTTGATTCGCTTTTCACTCAGCTCATTGACCTCTTTCAGTATGGCATAGCCATGTTTTTCTCCGTTTCGCAACGAAAGCATGATGTAAATCGTTGGTTCCTGTAGTGGAATAGAACGATCAGTAGTTTTCATATATCACCCGTCGTCATGTCAATAAATGATATATATATTATAGCATCTTTAAATAGAAATGCAAGTACCGAACTGATATTATTCTCGTATGTGAGGTTGCGATGATCAGCCGAAGCAAGCGTCGCGAAGCAAGCAACCCTGGCAAGCAAAGTAGGCTTGCACCCTTGCCACCACGATCGGATAGACCCCATTCCTTCGGATCAGACGGTTGTCGCACCCTAGTCGGGTGTTTAATTCGATCCGCCGAAAACTGCGGCAGCCACTGGAGATCACAGCAGGTGACCAGGTGGCGGTGACCCCAACCACTACGATCGCATCACAAAACGTCACCTGTCCTCAAACGCCGCGGGTGTTGGCAGCCGTCCCATTCTTTTTAGACAACCCCTTAGTAACTGCATGTGCTCAGTTATGACTGGTCCAGGTCATTGAAAATTGTTTTCATGCGTGAGACGTAGTTTTTAAAGGTGGTTCTCCCCAGATCGCTCAAGCGTACCAATGTATAGGGGCGTTTACCGCGATAGGTTTTTTCAACCTGGATGTAGCCGGCTTCTTCGAGTTTGCTGAGATGGGCCGAAAGGTTGCCCCAGGTTAGACCGACCTGGCGCATGAGGAAGGTGTAATCAGCACTTTCCACCACGTACAGGCTGGCAATCACCATCAGGCGGGTGGGTTCATGGACCAGCCGGTCAATGTCGTGGATACCTGAAAAATCGGGCTCAGGATTGCTCATCAGGTGTACTTTCCAGGGGGTACTGTCGCAGGAACCGGAATAGCTGGATCACACCCAGCAGTATAATCAACACACCGCCCACCACCATCCACCAGGCTTGGTCAAGCAGAATCATCAAGAACACACCGAGCGAAACGGCTCCGGCAAGGTAATAAAAGCGCGGGATATCCATGAAGTAGGCAATCAGGAGCATGCCAGGCGCTACAAAGAGACTGGCAACGATGGCAATTGGCAGGTTTGTGCTGCCGGTATCACCGAGAATGGGGATCAACTGGCTGCGCAGGGATGGCGAGAGGAGAAAACCCATCTGCAGGAAAACCACCAGCACCTGAACTGCGACGATCACCGAAAGGGTGAGGATCAGGTCGCGGGCGCGCTCATGGCGCGCCGGGCCGAATGTCACCAGGCCAATGCGCGGCAGGGTAATATATCTCTTACCAAGCCAGAAGACCAGGGTGCTCAAAACCATGCCGATCAGGTAATAGAGGAGAACCTGCAGTGAATCCATATCGGTGCCAGGGAAGATCGTGAAACTGAATACTGCATTACTGGCAATAATTCCACCAAGACAGATGTCCAGCAGGCCATCCTGGTAAGTACGGCGGTAAGCTAGCTGTTCCAATTCTTTGAGATTGAGCGCTTTTTGGTTCATATAGCAACTCCTTTTTACTTTGTATTACAAAGTTATTTATAGTATAGCATACTTTGCAAAATTGTCAACAGGAAAGGATCAAAATACTGCCCCAAAAGTTTCTTTTCGGACAGTCTGGCGATATCACGGGTAATTACTCACCCACCACCGATAAGGTTCTGCTTCTTGCTCGATATGACAGTGGGGGAATTCGAATCTCGCCCAAAGTACATTCGCGATACAAGTGTAAGAAAATAGAATGTTGCTGCACAGAGAAATGGATGCGGGATATCGGTGGCGATATCATGCATGATATTCACTTTAAAACAACATCGATATTAAAACTTGGGTGAGTAATTACAGTAATCTGAGATCTATTCTAGTATAAAAATTAACCGCAGAGGTAGGATCGATCAGGTGAGGAAATGAGAAATCAAATGATTTGCCTTAATTCTTTGGTATGATTAACCACACCAAGTGAATGAACCAACTTTGTATTTAACAGATGAATTAAATCAAACGGAGAAAAAATGACCACTGAAATAACCCCATGTGAAGGAAAAGGTGATAACGTTAATGTGAGGGTTCAAGGCGGATCTTCGGGGGCGGTGTATGGGCTGGGAGTCATCGGAGCATGCATTTATTATATGAGCCATGCTGTCACACCCGAGCAGAAAGCCCTGGGATTCTTGAAAGGCCTGGTTTGGCCGGTGTTTTTAGTTAAGGAAGCGTTGGAATTTCTGCATAAAGAGTGATCCCCTCTATCTATCCGGTTGTGTGGAACCGACTACAAAATCTGCTGTAAATTAAACAAGTCCGCCAAACACGGGGACGGATAATTCTTTTATTTAATTTCCATCCTACCCCACAATAAACACCGTCTGTTGTTCTTGCTCCACAGACGGTGTTTATTGATATATCTCTCTGATAAAAGTAAAGCGCGTAATCAGTAAAACCATTACCGATTACACATCAAAATACAGGCTCATCTCGTAGGGGTGCGGTCGGTTGCGCACCTGATAGTATTCCTCATTGCGTTTGAAATCCACCCACTGATGGATCATCAGCTCGCTGAACACCTCGCCTGCCAGCAGGAAGTCATGATCCTGTTCCAGGGCGATCAGGGCGGCATTGAGCGAATCAGGCAAGCTCTTGATATGGGTGCGCTGTTCATCGCTCCAGGCGAAGATGTTGGCATCGATGGGACCAAAGCCTGCCACGGTTGGGTCGATCTTCTTCAGGATCCCGTCCATGCCTGCCAGCAACTGGGCTGCCAGTGCCAGGTAGACATTGCAGGTGGCATCCGGGCGGAATTCCATGCGGGCTTCGCTAGCCTGGGTGGCATACTTGGGGATGCGCACGGCCGCGCTGCGGTTGCCCAGGGAGAAGAAGGCATTCACGGGGGCTTCATATCCGGGGACTAATCGGCTATACGAATTAGTGCTCGGGTTGGTCAGGGCTAACAAGGCTGGTCCGTGGGTGAGCAACCCACCTATATAATACAGCGCCGTTTGGCTCAGGCAACCGTACCCGGCAGGATCATAAAATACGTTCACTCCCTGCTTAAATAAGTGCTGGTGGAAGTGCATGCCTGAGCCGGCCTCGCCAAACAATGGCTTGGGCATAAAGGTGACCGTTTTCCCATGCGCCTGAGCTGTCATCTTGCTGACGTACTTGATGATCATGGTGGCATCGCCAGCTTGCAGCAGACCCATCATGGGTGTCTCGATCTCCGACTGACCCGGTCCCCCCACCTCATGGTGGTGATACTTTACCGGTACCCCCATCTCCTGCAGGTGCAGGCTCATCTCGGTGCGCAGGTTGAAGAACTGGTCCTTGGGCGGGATGGCATGGTAGACCTCCATGGATCGGGATGTAATGTCCATGCCCCTTTTCCACGCTGGTCCAATCGGCTTCCTGGCAATCCACCCGGTAGCTGGCGCGGTTGACCCCGTACTCATATGAGACACTGTCGAAAATGTAAAATTCAAACTCCGGACCCCAACGGCTTTCATCCGCAATGCCGGTTGACTTCAGGTACTCTTCGGCCCGGATGGCAATATTACGCGGGTCATTGGTGAAAACGAGGTGGGTATCCGCCTCCAGGGTGGTGCAGATGAAGCTGAGCGTGCGAGCCTCCCAAAAAGGGTCAAGCATTCCGGTGGATAAATCGGGCACGAGCACCATATCCCCGGCTTTCACGCTCTTAAACCCACCGCCGAGCCATCGAACCCAATGCCATACTCAAGCAGCTGGGGGGTGAACTGGATGGCAGGAACAGTCAGGTGGTGCCAGCGTCCCCACAGGTCGGTGAACTTCATATCCACCATCTGAATCTGCTGATCATCGAGGAATTTTCTTACCTGCTCATAGGTTTGGAACATGGGATGCTCCTTATAAAAATCATTTGCTCAGAAGAGCACGATCATGCTTAAGGATAAAAGTCTCTTATTAGATGGTCAATATCGAGCTCTAATGTATGGACTTATTGTCCAGCTCACTCAGGTACTTTCGTACCGCAGTCCGAGCAGAACTTGGTACCAGGCTCCAGCTTGATACCACAGTTGGTGCAGTGCAGCTCACTGGCGATCTTTGCCCCGCAATCCGGGCAGAACTTCACCTTGCCAGCCAGAGGCTTGCCGCAGCTCGGGCAGGTGGCACGCACGCCTTCGCGCCATTCCTTTTCCTTGAGCATAGCCAGGTCTTCCTCAGCCACCTTGGAGTGAGCCCAGATCTCCTCCGTGGTTCGGCTGGCCTGGGCGGCTGCCATTTCCACACCCAGGTCGGGGGCGCATTGCTTGCATAAGCCACGCTTCTCATTCCAACAGGTTTTGCGGCAAACCCAATTGGTGCAGCGCGGGCACTGGATAAAGTCTGGTTTAACTTCCTCCACCGCTTTCAGGAAGGCATCATCGTGTGCCTTTTCCCAGGAAGCAGAGCGCACACTCTCGCCGGCATTGGAAAGGCTATGAAACATACCCCCAAAGATGTTGCTGGCGGTTTCCAACGGGTCGCGGCAGTTCCAAGCGCAGAACCCTGAAAGCGCGTGCGGTAACCTGTCCCGCAACGGTCACGTTTAAATTCAAATTGAAAACCCTGATTGGTACTGAGATCTTCATAATTGCGTGTAAACTCTATTCTCTCGCTCATATTGACCTCTCCTGTAATAAAACCTGAACTTATTATTAATTAAGAAAGTGATATTTCTTCATAGCCTATAAAACGAGCAGGATTAACCCTTGGTTTGGGTAGGCTTGGTCTGCCACCAACGGTTTTATGTCGCGTAAAGGCGAATCATTAAATCTTTCCAACCAACTTTCCGATTTCAACAAAGTTCGAAAACCTGCATATTTTATATAAAGTTCATGTGCATCACGCGTGTTTTGAGCAGAATTCTGCGCACGGCTTTAACATCCGGGTGGTCTACGATGCATTCGACCAGCCATTTTCCGAGACCATTTCCCTGGTAGGATGGCAGGATGAATACATCACACATCCAACCTACCGTTGCAAAATCCGTCACAATACGGGCAAAACCAACCTGCTTTTCGCCATCATACAGCCCAAAGCAGATTGAATTTTCGATCGATTTTCGAACAATTTTCATCGGGCGACCCACCGCCCAATAAGCAGTGGTATACAGGTAATGATGAATCATGCTAACATCTAATTTTTCTTCTATCGGTGCAATGCGTATTGTTCTCTTTGCCACTCCATAGTTCCCTCGTTGGACTTTGAATTTTCGTTTTCTTCGATACGGATCACGACACTTTATTTGCAACGAAACAGCACAGATTTTTGATCCAGGTTGATATTAATCCCTGTCTAAAAATGCGAGCCAGGTCCAGCCGAGCTGGTATCGAAAATAATAATAGACCATCTTTTTGTACTCATCTTTTACATAACTGCGCGAAGCATCGTCCTTCCACCACTGTTGTATAA
>CAVTQM010000048.1:0-14641 GCA_963736805.1 uncultured Chloroflexia bacterium | reverse complement strand
ATACATTTAAGCATCTCGGCTTGGAAACGTCCTTGCAGGGCAACCTGCGCATGGGCTACTTTGCCGCCGGGCACATGGTTATTGAATTCCCTCCCTGATCAAAGTAAAAGAAGAACTGGTGGATTTTATGAAACTGGTTATACCAGGCGCATGATCTAATCAGGCATTGATCTTTCTATGCACCTGTCTATTGCAACTGCTGGATCACGTGGGGAAGTCCAGCCATACCTGGCGCTGGGTTTGGGTCAGTAAAAAAACCGAGCACCATGTACCCCGCCTAGGAGCAGGACCGTGTCCTGTCCCATTCACCAGGCAAACTGTGGAATATCTGACCTTGACAATTTAAATATAAAAATGGGTAAACTAATATACTTAATGACGACATCGCTAGATGGCTTTGTGGCTGATAAAAATGGTAATTTTGAATGGGCTATGCCAAGTGAAGAAGTACATGCTTTTGTAAATGACATTGTTCGTAATGTAGGGACGTCTCTACTTGGACGCAACATGTACGAGATTATGAAGGTATGGGATACTATTCCAACAGAAGGGACAAGTGGACCAATGGACGGGCCAAGTGAAGCTATGAATGACTACGCTAAAAATTGGCCAGCTGCAAAGAAGATAGTCTATTCCACTTCGCTTTCTGATTAAAATAGCTAATGCGACGATTGAGCGGTCTTTTGACCCAGGCACCATACAAAAATCAGTGGCAGAGTCAGATAAAGATTTTGACATTGGCGGCCCGCATTTAGCGGCTGAAGCAATAAAGGCCGGTATTGTCGACAAGTATCATCAAATCATTGTTCCCCAACTAATAGGCAGTGGCAATTATTGGTTACCTAAAGACGCTAAAAGCAAACTTAAGCTGGTGGATTTGCGAAAAATTAAAAATGGCTTTGTGCATCTTCAATATAGTAAGATTTGAATTCTGTTATGGGCTACGCAGAATTAACAGAAGTGAAAAACATCGTATCAATAATGGGATTCTGAAAACGAACGAACAGGAGTGAGTAAGCCTTCAGAATGTTGTAATAATATTTTGAGACACATGGTTCTAACTCTGCTAGTGCTGCATCTTGCTGGGTATACAGGTGGTAGGCGGAACCTAATACTGGCCGATTTCATCTTAATGGAGGAAAATTTAACCTAAAGATCAGTCGCTATTTTTATTGACTATGGGGTCCACATTAATCGATCGCCTGGTGAATGACCCTGATCTTAAACAAAAAACGGTAGAGTTGGGGGAAAAAATTCAGCGAAAGAGGCGGGATCAACCAGGCTGAGGAGCTTATCAAGGCATTCTTGCAAAGCTCAAAAAATAATATGCTTTAAATCCGGGAACCAACTCGAGGGGGCTTACGTTAAACGTGTATAAAGACGGGATGAAAAATTATGCATAAAAAAATATTAGTGTTAATTTTTACCCTTGAAGTGATCATTGGTGGGTTGGCTTTAGTTTATATCTTCTCAGCCTATTGGCACAAACCGCTTGGTCCCAGCCTGGCGATGGCTAACCAACCGGTTGAGCCAGTGTATGGATCTTCAGTTAAAGCCCTGGACGATGAAATCCTGGGATTTGTGCCGGAACCTACACCGACCGCACCATCCTTGTTAGCTCAAATTGCCACGATTCTTAAAAAACCAAACGAGAGCAGCAAGCCTCTGTGCGGTGGTCCAGCCGTGATGACTCTCCTGCTGGTTGGTTCCGATGAGAGGGGCAACGATTACCTGTATGGACTGGCAATTCCATCCGCATTGTCCGTATTGATTTCACCAAACCCGGGGTAATGGTGTTGGATATCCCGCGTGATTTATGGGTGGATATCCCTGGTATCTCCGATCACTATGGGATTACCCAAGGTAAGCTCAACCAGGCATATTTCTTTGGGAACCCGGGCATGGGATATTATGATGGCTCTGGTGAAGGACCTGGCTTGCTTGCCCAGACACTTGACCAAAATTATGGGTTGAAGGTGGATCATTACCTCGCCCTCGATCGGGCGACATTCGTGGAAATCATCAACAATATTGGAGGCATAGATATCCAGCTCAACTCCCAGGTTGATATGAACGATGGCCAGGATGGTGCAAACCCAGGCCTGGTTTTAGAATCTGGTGTTCACCACCTGGATGGTGACATGGCATTGAAACTGGCTGTCAACCGCTTTCCATCCACATTTCAACGCGCAAGGTACCAGAATATTGTCTTAAAGTCGCTCCAGGCGAGGCTATTAAATCACATCCATGCTCCCGGAATTACCACAGCTTGTTTCGCAATTTGTTGGATCGGTCCAGACTGACCTGAGCCCCAGCGATATCAATCAGTTGATCTGTGTGGGGAAGTCATTAACCGAAGAAAATACGCAGATCGTGGCGTTTCCCGACGAGATGTTCGTATCAGGGAGAACATATGATCCCTATCGCCAGGTCAACACCTTCACGTTATCGGTGGATTTGAACCTTTTCCGTGACTATATCGCAGATTTCATGAATGGCACCTGGCCAATCGACCAGGGTTAGTAATTACTCACCGATTTGTTATGACAAACCTAACCCCCCTTTGTCCCCCCTTCCCAAACAATGTTTCTGGATATACTCTTTAAAGATCGCCGCAAGGGACCTGGCAACACCGATCCGTGAGTAATTACTTATCAATATAATCAGCCTGGAATTTGACTAAAGATTGGATACACAAGTTGATAGCTTTACCCGGATGGGTAGGTATATCATCTATTTCCGGTTGATCTGCGTGATATCAGCCGTTTCGATGTAAAAATCCTGCTATTCTACACAACCTGGTGTGAACCTATCAAAATTGTTGATACATGGCTGCAGGGTTTGGAGTAGAATTCAAATGATATCATGACATATGCGTAAACAAAATTTTGCACTGTGGGTAATACTGGTCATTGCCTGTGGGGGATTATCCTTATCCCTGGTGGTTTTATATCGTTGGAACAAGCCTCTTGGTCCCAGCCTGGATTACGCCACATTAACTGCCAGCTCGACCTCCCGGGTTTCAAGCACGACATGTTTCGACTCTATCCCCTGAAGGGACATCAAGCTCCAATTCAGCTGTATCATCCACCCAGCCATCCAACCTGGTTGTCCAGGCGACTGCACAGCCATCACTAACCGCCACCCGCCAACCGATTTGCAATGGACCCTCAAGCATGACTTTCCTGGCAATTGGATCTGACCAGCGCGGCGACGAGTTATCTCTATGGTTTGGCAGATTCGATTTACGTCGCCTACATAGACTTCACGGTTCCAAAAGTGATGGTGATCGATTTCCCACGTGACCTGTGGGTGGAGATACCAGGAATCTCAGACCATCATGGCATCACCCATGGAAAGCTTAACCAGGCATACTTGTTTGGGAATCCGGGTATGGGTTACTATGATGGTCCCGGGGAAGGACCGGGATTGTTGGCACGCACGTTGGATCAAAATTTCGGCTTGCGTGTGGATCATTATCTGGCCATCGACATGCAGACATTTGTCAGGCTGGTCGACACGCTGGGGGGTTTGGATGTTAAAGTGGATTCGCCCATCAACCTGAACAATCCCAAGAACACTCCCGACCCGAAGCTGTCCCTTTCTGAGGGCACCCGCCATCTGGATGGTGAGACTGCCCTACTCCTGGCAACCAACCGTGTCCCAAACACATTTACGCGCATGCAATACCAGAGGATCATCCTGAGTGCCCTGCGCGAAAAACTGCTCAGCCCTGATATCATCCCCCAATTCCAGGATTATTGGCGCGCTTCATCGGTTCAGTCCAAACTGACTTGAGCCTGGGTGATATAAACAGCTTGATTTGCCTTGTCCAGGCCTTGCCAAAGGAAAACATCCAGGCTGATTCTATTCCGCAGGAAATGTTCACTGCCAATGTGACCTATGACCAATACCGGAATGTCACAACCTTTATCTATGAGGCGGATTTTAACGAGTTACGAGCGATCGCCAGTGATTTCATGAACGGCACCTGGCCTTTCCCTGAAAAATAATCAAGGGTTTTTCCCTCACCTCCTACCAAACCTATAATTGTATCGGTTCCTGCGTGGTATCATATCTGGGTCATACCTGTATATACAACGTTCTACGGAGAAACCCATGCCCAACTCAAGCCTGGAAATTGAGATAACTCTAGCAACCGAGTTGACCGAGGATCTATTTGAAGCGTGCCAACGCCTGGTGCCTCAACTTACCCACAATAATCCGCCGCCGACCAAACAGCAATTGGCTCAAATGCTGGCATCCCCCGTTTCGTTTTTATTTTTTGCGAAGCACCCGGATTATGGCGATGAGATCATTGGGATGGCAACCCTGGTGCTCTACCATGTTCCGACTGGTTTGCGGGGCTACGTCGAAGATATCGTGGTGGATGAGAAGGCGCGCGGTAAGCGTATTGGTGAGATTCTCACCCGGGCATGTTTGGATCACGCTATAAAAGCAGGTGCTCCACAGGTGATGCTCACCTGCAACCCGGGCAGGAGATCAGCCAACCAGATGTACGTGCGCATGGGTTTCGAGCTGCGCAAGACGAATGTGTACCGGTATTCGTTTAAACGAGCATAAAGTCTTTTTTTATTTTTTTCGGCTGATTATTTGACCACCGGCACTTCCAAATAGCTTGCATGATCCTCATCGTGATAAAGCGTCACGTGGGCGGTACGCGCATCCTTGCCTGATTCTTCCGCTACAACCCCGCCGCTGGTTGTAATTCTTCTCCAGGTAGATGGTGTTGGGGCAGCTGATGATCAGACGCAAGCGGCTGCCTTTGGCGATGCGCCTCGAAAAGAAGGTGAACCCATCGAAGGTGTACAGGTTGATCTCGCCAGGCGTCACCAGTTTTTCGACCCGGTCTGATTCTCGGTAACGTGCCCGCAGGAAGTCTTCGGTCAGCTTGATCACCTTTCCATTGGGTAGCACTTCACTCAGTCTGACCCTGAAATCAGTATCCCTCACATCCATCGAAATCCATGCAAAAAGCTTTATCCAGCCGGTGATCTCCGTGTTTCTGGGGAGCGGCTCAGAGTGATATACCAGCCCATTCCCAAACAGGTTCAGGTCGTAGGTCTGGTCGGTAAGATACTCAATATTTTCCTTCCACTCCAGCTCTCCAAAGCGTCTGTCCAGCGGATCATATGTGTATGAATCGAATGCAATCCCTTGGGTGGGTTTTTCATCCAACGACCCCGAATGGAACACATCACTTGCGCCATCGATGAGCAGAGGTACATTTTCTTTACCTCCACCGGAATGGCTGCAAGGCTATCTGCAAATTTCCACTTTTCCTCACCCATCACGTAGTATGCCACGCGTTTCTTGAGAAAAGCAGGCTTCTTACCGGCTTTCATGCTCCAGTCGTACCATTGCTTGTGTAATTGATTCATATCCAGGATGGCAGCCGTCCGAAAACTTGACTCCGCCGAACTCCGTTTTCGGGTCGCGTGTCCCGGCATGGTCCCATGGACCAATCAACAGGTAATGGTCTGATTTACTGGATGAGCTCGAATCCATATGCTTGCGGTAATACTCCATTGCGCCAGGCTGGTCATCATCATAGTGACCGGTGATGGTCAGGATGGGAATGTCAATCCGGTCATACTGCTCCTTCGGGGAAAGCCATTGCATCCCAATACCCGTCTGGGTGTGGGTGGACAACCCAGGTTTGGAAATAGGTCGAAGTATTACCGACTATTCGATCCAGCTCTTTGTAGGGCAGACACCCCTGGTAAAGTTCCTGAAATTTTGAAATCCAAAAATCGGGGTCGTTCATAAGGGTCATATTGCGCGTAACCCCGCTGATATAGGTCTGCCACTGGACCTCGTAAGGCGTAAAAATATTCTTGAAGAAGGGAAAATCCACCCCTGCAGCGGCTGAGG
Organism: uncultured Chloroflexia bacterium; assembly: GCA_963736805.1. Classification (GTDB taxonomy): domain Bacteria; phylum Chloroflexota; class Anaerolineae; order Anaerolineales; family UBA4823; genus FEB-25. Next base: position 8,746 of record CAVTQM010000048.1, on the reverse strand, counting down.
CCGTCGGGACGATCGTCTTGAGATGGGCTGGAGCCTCCCTGAGCGCCATCCACTGCACGTACCCGCCATAGCTGCCGCCCCACATGGCTACCTGCCCATCGCACCAGGGCTGGGCTGCCAGCCATTCGACGATAGCATACCCATCTTTAGCTTCATTGGCAAAAGGCTCAAAAACACCTTGCGAGTTACCGCGCCCGTGTGAATCGATCGCTGCGTACACATATCCATGCTGGGCGAAGTACATGCCGCGTGAGTGGGCATTATCAGCCACGTAGGGGGTCAGGGTGAAGATAACGGGTGCCGGTTTTCCATCTTTTGGTTGATACAAGGTGGCGTTGAGCTGCACTCCATCGCGGATGGGGATTTTCAATCCCCAGGTAAAGGCGATACTTGTTGGTGTGTCTGTCATTGATTTTATCCGCCTGTCATTCTGATCTCTATGGGCAAATATGATTAGATAATAGCACTCTCTTCCGAAATTTTTTCTGAAGCCTGGTTATTGATGATGATTAATCTTACCACTTCCGGCATACCATAAAAAGATCCTCGATTGCTATGGAAGCATGAACTGTCTAACAGAAAAAACTCATCCATAATTGGGAATGTTGTTAGATCAATACATGAAATAAAACCGGATCCAGTAATGAATCACAAGCACCTTTCACCATCTCTTCCTGCAGGTGGAATAAACCGCCAAAGGATAAAGCTTAGGTTGATGGATAACCTCGGTTAATCAGGCAGATGCCCCGGTGTAATTTTTCAATCCCCTGCGCCAGATAAAACGCGCCAGGATAATGAAAATAATCGTCACTAAAAAAGTGCCAGCCAGGATCAGCGGCGTCAACCGGGATGTTAGCGCATTGGCTGGGATGGTGACTGCAAATGCCACTGGAATGATGAAAGTTAACCCCACCCGCAACCATCCTGGGTAGATGCTTACTGGCCAACGTTCGGCCGCATACAAATCCTGAAACAGGTTGACGATCTCATCCATTCTCATAATCCAGAAAGCTATTGCTAGATATAACAGGATGATGCTCCAAATTCTTTATAACCGCAGATAAACGCTGATATTCGCGGATTAGATCTTTAATATAAAAAAAACCATTCGTTACAAGCCAAATTGTTATTGTTACACTTATTATTCTTATGAGTTATTAGAAATTAGGTTAGATCAACTAGATATTTTTTTATTCTCGTCCAAATTATGAACAATGCGCTTATATTCCAAGCGTGCTTTTAAAAAAATTAATCAACAGGCAGATATTTTTACCCGTTGCTTTCATGTAATTAATACATTGAGCCATATGAATTTGATCCAATTCTTTTACTGTCTTCAATTCCACGATGAGTTGATTTTCGACGAGCAGGTCGGCAGCGTAGTCGCCAACAATTAAACCGTCATAATGCACTTGAATTGGATACTGCTGCGAAACAATTAAGCCAGCTTTATTAAGTTCGTGTGCCAATGCATTTTCATACACTTTTTCGAGAAATCCAGCACCTAAAGTGTTGATAACTTTATATGCACATCCTATGGTTATTTCGGTAATTTTATTGATCTCCATAAAAACCCATTCCCTATATAAATATTGTTAAAATTCATCAGTTAATTCTTATCAGCGTTTATCAGCGTCCATCAGCGATTCCATTATTTTGCTCAATATGGTTATTTCAGTAAATTTATAATATCCATAAAAACCCATTCCCTTTATAAATATTGTTAAAATTCATCAGTTAATTCTTATCAGCGTTTATCTGCGTCCATCAGCGGTTTCATTATTTTGCTCAATATGGTTATTTCAGTAAATTTATAATCTCCATAAAAACCCATTCCCTCTTTCGGAAGAAAGGTTCAAGCGGTCTGTTTTTGCTATAATTGAATGATGGAGCGAAATCATGCAGGTTAAATTCTCTGGCAGTGTCTATTATGCCAATGGTGATCCGATCTCGAATGTGGTGGTACGTATATTTGATAAAGACGCGGCGGGCAGGCAGGATGATGACTTAACAATCATTCCTGGCCTCTCCGACGAACAGGGACGATTTGACCTCGTTTACGAACCCCTGCGCTACCTGGATTTTCACGCCATTCAATTCCCTGGTGCCCATGCACTTCCTCGAAGCAATGTCAGAAGAACGAGCCGGATGCGAATGCCAGATTTGGGCGATATCTATCTTCCTTATCTTCTCTTTAATTATACTTTTAATGGTCATCTTTGTACGCACACCGCTTCGCTGGGTGTCCTACAGTCTGAATTTCACCTGCCGTTGAATCCGCCTGTGCAATTTCTCCCCACCAGGAATGGATTCGTGTTCCGAAACAGCTTCCCAGGTTACTTCTTACCCTATACAACACCTGCCTTCTTGAGATCACGGAAGATATCGTCCACATATGGTTTATGTGGGGGGATGTGTTCGGCAGCTTATGATTATGCCCTGGCGAAAAAAGCCATCCCTCTGAATACGGAAGTACCAAAGCGGGGTTCCCGCCTGCACCGTTACCTTTTGCGGCGTCAGCTTGATTCCTTGGGTGGCCTGGGGCAGGAAGTGGTCAAGGTAGCCCAATGGACCTGCCTGCCTGACGATACACTCGTGGGCACTCAACGGCGCACCGCCGATGAATTCAATCAGTTTCACCACCAGCTCGATGATAGAAATCTGGTCATCCTGGCCCTTATTTATGAGCATGCCTTTTCAATGAAGGAACTTTCCAGGTGTATCTTTAACAACCACCAGGTGCTTGCCTATGCATACCAGCAGGATGAATTGGGTGCGGTGATGATCAATATCTATGATCCCAACCTGCCGTCCAGGGATGATGTTGTGATACGCTCAGAACCCATCATGCTGGGCGAGGGAGCATCTCCATCTGAAGCAAACCCCGTTTTGGGTTTAAAATCATCGCAGTTCGTGGGAAGCGCCTTCCATAAGAACATTCGGGGTTATTACGCTATTCCTTATACACCCGTACACCCACCGAAAGGTACCTGATGACAGGTATAGCCTTGTCGATTGTCAGCTGAAAATAGTTTCCAACCCTGACTGGATGGAATAAATATTCATTTCGTCTTTCAGCTACTATAAACCAGGATTTTACAGTATACTTTTTACTTTGATGTTGCCACAGATCATGGAATGCCTGTTTTAGGACCTTCGAATGTCTTGTTTAAAACGTCTGCTCTCAATTTTCTTCATCATCCTGTTCGCTTTCATAATAATATCCGCATCATTGCTATTCAGTAAACAAATTAAAATCGTGCTTGGGAAATTCCTGATCGTCCAGGACCATTTAATTCCCGCCGACGTGATCCATGTCATCGCCGGTGACGATTATCGGACGGAATATGCGATCCAGCTTTATCAGCAAGGTTTTGCCCGGAAAATCTTTTTCACCGGCGGATGGTGCAACCAGCATGGCTATTTTCACGGAGAACATGGAATGCAGCTGGCTCTTGACGCAGGCATCCCGCTGGAAGATATTGCCTATGACGATTCAACCGTCATGAGCACCTATGACGAGACGCTGTTACTACAAAAATACCTGGAAACCTTGCAACCTTCAGCTCAATCCATCATCGTGGTCAGCGATCCATTTCATATGCGCCGCACACGCTGGACGAATAAGATGGTTTTTGGCAAGGACATGCAGATTATCATGCAGCCGGTACCCTTCGATCGGACACCATTTATACAACAGTGGTGGGAGGACGATGCTTCGCGTAATTATGTAAAAGATGAGTACAAAAAGATGGTCTATTATTATTTTCGATACCAACTCGGCTGGACCTGGCTGGCATTTTTAGACAGGAATTAATATCAACCCGGATCAAAAATCTGTGCTGTTTCGTTGCAAATACAGAGTCGTGATCCGTATCGAAGAAAGCGAAAATCCAAATCAACGAGGGAACTATGGAGTGGCAAAGAGAACAATACAGCATTAGCACCGATAAAGCAAAATTAGATGTTAGCATGATTCATCATTACCTGTATACCACTGCTTATTGGGCGGTGGGTCGCCCGATGAAAATTGTTCGAAAATCGATCGAAAATTCAATCTGCTTTGGGCTGTATGATGGCGAAAAGCAGGTTGGTTTTGCCCGTATTGTGACGGATTTTGCAACGGTAGGTTGGATGTGCGATGTATTCATCCTGCCATCCTACCAGGGAAATGGTCTCGGAAAATGGCTGGTTGAATGCATCGTAGACCACCCGGATGTTAAAAGCCTGCGCAGAATTCTGCTCAACACGCGTGATGCACATGAACTTTATATAAAATATGCAGGTTTTCGAACTTTGTTGAAATCGGAAAGTTGGTTGGAAAGATTTAATGATTCGCCTTTACGCGACATAAAACCGTTGGTGCAGACCAAGCCTACCCAAACCAAGGGTTAATCCTGCTCGTTTTATAGGCTATGAAGAAATATCACTTTCTTATTTAAAAATAAGTTCAGGTTTTATTACAGGAGAGGTCAATATGAGCGAGAGAATAGAGTTTACACGCAATTATGAAGATCTCAGTACCAATCAGGGTTTTCAATTTGAATTTAAATGTGACCGTTGCGGGACAGGTTACCGCACGCGCTTTCAGGGTTCTGCGCTTGGAACTGCCGCGACCGCGTTGGAAACCGCCAGCAACATCTTCGGGGGTATGTTTCATAGCCTTTCCAACGCCGGCGAGAGTGTGCGCTCTGCTTCCTGGGAAAAGGCGCACGATGATGCCTTCCTGAAAGCGGTGGAGGAAATTAAACCAGACTTTATCCAGTGCCCGCGCTGCACCAATTGGGTTTGCCGCAAAACCTGTTGGAATGAGAAGCGTGGCTTATGCAAGCAATGCGCCCCCGACCTGGGTGTGGAAATGGCAGCCGCCCAGGCCAGCCGAACCACGGAGGAGATCTGGGCTCACTCCAAGGTGGCTGAAGAAGACCTGGCCATGCTCAAGGAGAAGGAATGGCGCGAGGGCGTGCGTGCCACCTGCCCGAGCTGCGGCAAGCCTCTGGCTGGCAAGGTGAAGTTCTGCCCGGAATGTGGGGCAAAGATCGCCAGTGAGCTGCACTGCACCAACTGTGGTATCAAGCTGGAGCCTGGTACCAAGTTCTGCCCGGACTGCGGTACGAAAGTACCTGAGTGAGCTAGACAATGAGTCCATACATTAGAGCTCGATATTGACCATCTAATAAGAGACTTTTATCCTTAAGCATGATCGTGCTCTTCTGACAAATGATTTTTATAAGGAGAATCCATGTTCCAAACCTATGAGCAGGTAAGAAAATTCCTCGACGATCAGCAGATCCAGATGGTGGACATGAAGTTCACCGACCTGTGGGGACGCTGGCACCACCTGACTGTGCCTGCCATCCAGTTCACCCCCCAGCTGCTTGAGTATGGCATTGGGTTCGATGGCTCTGCGGTGGGTTTAAAGAGCGTGAAAGCCGGGGATATGGTGCTCGTGCCCGATCTATCCACCGGCATGCTTGACCCTTTTTGGGAGGCTCGCACGCTCAGCTTCATCTGCACCACCCTGGAAGCGGATACCCACCTCGTTTTCACCAATGACCCGCGCAATATTGCCATCCGCGCCGAAGAATACCTGAAGTCAACCGGTATTGCGGATGAGAGCCGTTGGGGTCCGGAGTTTGAATTCTATATTTTCGACAGCGTCTCCTATGAATATGGCGTCAACCGCGCCAGCTACCGCGTGGATTGCCAGGAAGCCGATTGGACCAGCGTGGAAAGCGGTCATGGGCATTACATCCCGGTGCATGGCGGCTACCATGCCATCCCGCCCAAGGACCAGTTCTTCAACCTGCGCACCGAGATGAGCCTGCACCTGCAGGAGATGGGGGTGCCGGTAAAGTACCACCATCATGAGGTGGGTGGACCGGGTCAATCGGAGATCGAGACACCCATGATGGGCCTGCTGCAGGCCGGCGATGCCACCATGATCATCAAGTACGTCACCAAGATGACCGCCCAAGCCCATGGGAAGACGGTCACCTTCATGCCCAAGCCATTATTTGGTGAAGCCGGCTCAGGCATGCACTTTCACCAGCACCTGTTCAAGCAGGGAGTGAATGTATTTTATGATCCGCCGGGTATGGCTGCCTGAGCCAGACGGCGCTGTATTATATCGGCGGGTTGCTCACCCACGGACCAGCCTTGCTGGCCCTGACCAACCCGAGCACCAATTCGTATAGCCGACTGGTCCCGGGATATGAAGCCCCGGTGAATGCCTTCTTCTCCCTGGGCAACCGCAGCGCAGCGGTGCGCATCCCCAAGTATGCCACCCAGCCGGATGCCGCCCGCATGGAATTCCGCCCCCCGGATGCCACCTGCAACGTCTACCTGGCATTGGCAGCCCAGTTGATGGCAGGCATGGATGGGATCCAGAAGAAGATCGACCCGACCGAGGCAGGCTTTGGTCCCATCGATGCCAACATCTTCGCCTGGAGCGATGAACAGCGCACCCATATCAAGAGCTTGCCTGATTCGCTCAATGCCGCCCTGATCGCCCTGGAAGCAGGATCATGACTTCCTGCTGGCAGGGGAGGTGTTCAGCGAGCTGATGATCAAGCAGTGGGTGGATTTCAAACGCAACGAGGAATACTACCAGGTGCGTAACCGACCGCACCCCTACGAGATGAGCCTGTATTTTGATGTGTAATCGGTAATGGTTTTAGCTGATTACGCGCTTTACTTTTATCAGAGAGATATATCAATAAACACCGTCTGTGGTGCAAGACCCACAGACGGTGTTTATTGTGGGGTAGGATGGAAATTAATAAAAGAATTATCCGTCCCCGTGTTTGGCAGACTTGTTTTAATTACAGCAGATTTTGTGGTCGGTTCCACACAACCGGATAGGTACAGGGGGTCACTCTTTATGCAGGAATTCCAACGCTTCCTTAACTAAAAACACAGGCCAAACCAGGCCTTTCAAGAATCCCAGGGCTTTCTGCTCGGGTGTGATGGCGTGGCTCATATAATATATACATGCCCCGATGACTCCCAGCCCATACACCGCCCCCGAAGATCCGCCTTGGACCCTCACATTAACGTTATCACCTTTTCCTTCACATGGGGTTATTTCAGTAGTCATTTTTTCTCCGTTTTATTTAATTCATCTGTTAAATACAAAGTTGGTTCATTCACTTGGTGTGGTTAATCATACCAAAGATTAAGGCAAAACATTTGAATTCTCATTTCCTCACCTGATCGATCCTACCTCTGCTGGTTAATTTTTATACTAGAATAGATCTCAGATTACTGTAATTACTCACCCAAGTTTTAATGTCGATGTTGTTTAAAAGTGAATATCATGCATGATATCGCCACCGATGTCCCGCATCCATTCCTCTGTGCAGCAACATTCTATTTTCTTACACTTGTATCGCGAATGTACATTGGGCGAGATTCGAATTCCCCCACTGTCATAGCGAGCAAGAAGCAGAACCTTATCGGTGGTGGGTGAGTAATTACCCGTGATATCGCCAGGCTGTCCGAAAAGAAACTTTTGGGGCAGTATTTTGATCCTTTCCTGTTGACAATTTTGCAAAGTATGCTATACTATAAATAACTTTGCAATACAAAGTAAAAAGGAGTTGCTATATGAACCAAAAAGCGCTCAATCTCAAAGAATTGGAACAGCTAGCTTACCGCCGTACTTACCAGGATGGCCTGCTGGACATCTGTCTTGGTGGAATTATTGCCAGTAATGCAGTATTCAGTTTCACGATCTTCCCTGGCACCGATATGGATTCACTGCAGGTTCTCCTCTATTACCTGATCGGCATGGTTTTGAGCACCCTGGTCTTCTGGCTTGGTAAGAGATATATTACCCTGCCGCGGATTGGCCTGGTGACATTCGGCCCGGCGCGCCATAAGCAGCCGCCCGCGACCTGATCCTCACCCTTTCGGTGATCGTCGCAGTTCAGGTGCTGGTGGTTTTCCTGCAGATGGGTTTTCTCCTCTCGCCATCCCTGCGCAGCCAGTTGATCCCCATTCTCGGTGATACCGGCAGCACAAACCTGCCAATTGCCATCGTTGCCAGTCTCTTTGTAGCGCCTGGCATGCTCCTGATTGCCTACTTCATGGATATCCCGCGCTTTTATTACCTTGCCGGAGCCGTTTCGCTCGGTGTGTTCTTGATGATTTTGCTTGACCAAGCCTGGTGGATGGTGGTGGGCGGTGTGTTGATTATACTGCTGGGTGTGATCCAGCTATTCCGGTTCCTGCGACAGTACCCCCTGGAAAGTACACCTGATGAGCAATCCTGAGCCCGATTTTTCAGGTATCCACGACATTGACCGGCTGGTCCATGAACCCACCCGCCTGATGGTGATTGCCAGCCTGTACGTGGTGGAAAGCGCTGATTACACCTTCCTCATGCGCCAGGTCAGTCTAACCTGGGGCAACCTTTCCGCCCATCTCAGCAAGCTCGAAGAAGCCGGCTACATCCAGGTTGAAAAAACCTATCGCGGCAAACGCCCCTATACATTGGTACGCTTGAGCGATCTGGGGAGAACCACCTTTAAAAACTACGTCTCACGCATGAAAACAATTTTCAATGACCTGGACCAGTCATAACTGAGCACATGCAGTTACTAAGGGGTTGTCTAAAAAGAATGGGACGGCTGCCAACACCCGCGGCGTTTGAGGACATGTGACGTTTTGTGATGCGATCGTGGTAGCTGGGGTCACCGCCACCTGGTCACCTGCTGTGATCTCCAGTGGCTGCCGCAGTTTT
>CAVTQM010000047.1:0-42502 GCA_963736805.1 uncultured Chloroflexia bacterium | reverse complement strand
TTTTAATAATTTTTTTAGTTTACCCAGCATTGAGAAAATAATATACCCTACATATCATTAAAGGCTTCATGGCCAATACATAGGGAAAGATGACGGGATTTGAAAATGAACCATTCTACTTCATGTAGTTGCGAGGAGCAAATTGTGCGATGAAGCAATCTTCCACAATATCTTGCAGGACAATTGGGATTAGAAAATATGTTGAGCATTCTTGGAAAAGGAAGATTGCCACGACCAGCAAAGAACGCTGGTCTCGCAATGACAGAACCCCTTAATTCACTCAAAGAGAAATGTTCAAAGTGGTGAGTAATTACCAATATAAAATAGTAAATTAGTTATATGAAGCTGGAATATTAATATGCAAGAGAAAATTCCTGGTCACAGACACAACCGAATCAAAAACCGATTGAGGTTGTAAGGTATTTACCCATTTTTCTTGTGTAATACTTTTACCTGTTAATTGTATAAAGGTTGTATTGCCAATATATGAGTGGAGGTGAATATGAAATCGGTATATTACCTTGTTCTTCTGGTTGTTTTACTTGCGTCCTGCGAATCCGTTCCGACGGGAGATGCTTTACTGACTGCAATTGCCCAACCTACAAAAACATTTGTATTCAACCTGAGTGACCTACCAACCCCAATACCAGCTACCCTGCTTCCACCTGCCGACCAGGTAGGCGATGATATCCAAAATGCAGAACAAGCCATACTTGACTTCCTGGAAGAACTGAATGATGGGAATTATAAAGAGGCAGCAGAGCTTTATGGGGGAACCTATGAGATCATGGTCGATCACAACCCAAGCCTTAATCCCAACAATCATGCAGCATTAATCCAAAATGCCTGTACGATCAATGGCGCTCAGTGCCTGAAAGTGGAAAGTGTGGTGCTGGATCATGAAGCAGCTGTGAATGAGTACATCTTCCTGGTCGAATTCCAGAATGAGGATGGGACGTTATTTGTGCTTGGTCCGTGTTGTGGGGGTAACGAGACAGACACGCCACCCCGTTCTTCATTCACATTTACAGTTGTCAAGGATTATGAGGAAAATTCCTGGTGATGGATATGCCACCTTCTTTGCCATAAAAATTTGATCCGTCCGGATAGGGTAAACGTCAAAATCCGTGGCTGAATTAAAACCGGAAATTGGGGGATTCATACTGGATCCATGCATTTAATCTATTATCACCATTTATACTGGATGAAATATTGGGGTATTTATGCGAAAAATCCAAGCTCGAGTAACAGGTACATTAATGAATCAGAAAAGGGTGAGAAGAAGTATATGCGATAAAAACCTGATAATGTTACATGTCAAGAATTTAACGGCCTTTAACAATCCTAACCTAATGAATAATACCCTTCTGACTGATGATGGATCCATATTTAGATAAATTAATACTTATTGTAAAGAGGTCCATCGAGGTGTATAGTGATAATAATCAAATTACCAGATAAATCATAAACTTAGAAATATTGGCGGGATTCTGATCGAGGCATTGAATAGAGATCGTATTGAAAACTAGGCGCAGATATTTATCGAATAATCCAATATTATTATCCCGAATCGTAATGGGAAATTGGAGAAGTATTTTTAGAAGATAAAACAATTGATAGATATCGGAAAAATAGAAAGAATTAGATTGGATAGGGTCGAGGAGGGGTTATGAATATTCCAAAAATGCTTAGAATTTTACTTGTTGCGATCTCCATTAGTTTTTTTGTAATCACAATCAGCCTGGTAAGGGCAAGCTCACAGCCGGTAGACGATGATAAACCACCAGAGGACATGCGGGGTGGAATTTGGTTGGATCATTTCTACAATCCGCAGCTGGTGGGGGGAGTGAATTTTGATGTGCAGATGAGCCATTTATTCTTGAAATTTGATGAACAACTTCATTGGACACAAACCTGGACGGCTCACTTTAGCAATGGTAATTTTTTTCATACCGAAGCCATTTCAGATTCCGTGCGGTTAGCGCCTGATGGCATGGGTCAGTATTTCATCACAGGTACGTATACGTCCACAATATTTGATGCCGGAAAGCCAGTCGATTGGTCATCAACGGGATGGAATTTTTCAGGCATTCCTGAAGGGGTCGAGGTTAAATTTAGAACCGGAAATATCCCGATCCCTGATGAAACCTGGACAGCCTGGGAGATGCCTTTGAAGATATTTAATGAATATATCTGTTGGTACACATACAACACAGATGATACTGGATGCCTGACCAATATGAGCGGAATTGAGAGCAGCACCTATATACAATATCGGCTTTCATTTAGTAATGAAGACCCAACAAATACAATAGCCCTATATGATATTGATTTCCAGTATGGAACGCATCCATTCACCGGAACGGCTTTTTCAATCATCATTCCGCCGGTTGATTTGCGAGAATGGGAAAACGTTGTCATTACTTCAACCATACCAACATCGACAACCTTGCTCATTGATGTAACGACACCCGATGGAACGATATTAGCGCATGATGTACAAAATGGTGACGATTTGAACTGGATCGATCCCTTAGAGAACCCAGCTTTGCAGCTTCGGGCAAGTTTCAGCACAAGCGATCCATCACTGACAGCGGATGTGGATGTGTGGGGTATTACGTGGCTGGTTATGAACAGACAATTTCTACCAGCAATTTTAAGGTGATTCAGCTACTGATTAAGTTATCTTCATAAATGATGCCCAGGGCAGATTGTTTACAAGGGGGATTTCGTCTTGTATAATAACTTACTGTTAAATTGAGAGCCTAATGGAGTAAAAATATGAAAGCCAGGATCCTAGATGAGCAAGTTAAAGTATACAGCAGCATGGATGCAAATTCAGTTTCATTTGCCAACCTAACCAAAGATACCGAGATCGAGTTTGCGCCTGCGATAAGGAGAGCGGGCAAGCTGTGGGTACCCATCACCCTATCCACCGGGCAGCAGGCGTTCATCCCTGGTGAGACACGCATTGCAGTCATTCGGGTTGGAGCTGTAAAGCAGAACAACGTGGAAATGCTGGCAGAACCTGAGGAGGGGGCGCTGGTGAAACAGCAGCTGGTCCGAAATTCCAGGTTTGAGATCCTGCAGGTGTTGGACGGTAAAAAATGGGTCAAAATTCGGGATACAAATGGAAATGAAGGCTATATATCTGGAAACACGCGCATCCAGGAGATCAGGCAGAAAACCAAGGCGATGGGTAGAAAAAATATGCTTTCAGGGGGGATGTGGCTAATTGCAGGTCTGCTAATCGTTTATTCGAACAGCTCGGTTACGTCTGGGGGAAGTTTTGTATTGTTGGGCTATGGAGCGCTGATATTTGGAGTTGTCACGCTGATCATGGGCCTGGTGCAGTTTTTCACCGCACCAACCTAGTGGTTAAGCCAGAGGTAATCGATCAAATCCACAGAGCGGGAGTGGTTGGCGCATGGAACCTATCTTAACCAGGTGGGGTCAGCTTTGTGACCTGTGCCTGGCGTATCGACCCAAAAATGAAATGGATTTTGGCAACCATAGTTGCGCATAGGCGTAGATATTGCGATCCATGATTTGTAAATAACCAGGATATTTCGGATGGGCATGCCAACCCAATGTGCCCTGGAGGTGGAATATCATCCGCGGGCATCAATCGATCAAATAATCCAAATCATCGCATCCAGGAAGATCAAAAGCATGGAATTCATCACAGAACGCTTAAGATTAAGGGAATTTAGGAGGGGGATGTTGATGCTTTTCGGGAGATAGATTGCATGTCCGAGATGTACACCTACGAGAGGGAACTGCCGACGGAAGGAGATACACGCAGCGCCCTGGACGAGTATATCAAGAACCAGCAGGAGGTGCCACGCACTTTGTTCCGGTTTGCAGTGACCATTCAACCTGCGGATAAGGCGAGGGGAATTGTGAAATTATCCAGGCAGTGGGAATTGATCCGTGAATGGGAGGTGGGGTGGGCGGTACGCCCACAGGAATGGGGCAAGGGATATGCAGGAGAAGCAGCCAGGGCGGTGATGGATTGGGCGTTCAGGGAGCTGAATGTGCACCGCATTGTTGCATTCTGCCATGCGGACAACGCCGCGTCGGTGAGGGTGATGGAAAAGCTGGGCATGCACCAGGATGGCCGGCTGAGCGAGACTAGGTGGTTAAATGGGAAGTGGTGGGATGAGTACGTGTATTCGGTGTTGGAGAGGGAGTGGGAATGAAAAAAGACCTGGAAGGTTACGATTGACTATAATGATGATCATAATACAGACCTGGCAGGTTTCTAAAACCTGCCAGGTCTGGGAAAATGGAATTATTATATGAAAATCTCATTTCCATTGCAATCTGGTATTTATTATCACATTTACAACCGTGGAAATAATGGTGAAGATCTATTTCGAGAAGATAGAAATTATCCTTACTTTTTAAAGCTGTATGAGAAATATATCACTCCAGTTGCAGATACCTATGCATATTGCTTATTAAAGAATCATTTCCATTTCTTGCTAAGAATCAAAGACAATAAGGAGGTTGATCCATTTATTAGTAGGGAAGATAGCAGCCAAAAGTATCAATTTAATGAAAATCATTTCTCACCTTCAAAATGCTTTTCGAATATGTTTAATGCATATTCTAAGGCGATTAATAAAAGTTATGACAGAACAGGGAGCTTGTTTGAGAAACACTTTCACAGAATTCCAGTAACTGAGGACGCATATTTATTAGAGCTGATTTTCTACATTCACTTTAATCCGCAGAAACATGGGTTAATTGACGATTTTAGAGATTGGAGGTGGTCTTCCTACCAGGCTTTAATTGGGACAGGAAAAACGCATTTGATGAGGAAGATATAATTGAGTTATTTGGAAGTCAGCCTGTGTTTATTGAGTTTCATCGTGGGATGCTGGCAGTTAGAAAATCTCTCCAGGATATTGATGATCTGTAAAATAGACCTGGCAGGTTTATTAAACCTGCCAGGTCTGGCTGGCCGGCTTGCAAGCAAATAACCTAGCGGGTATAATGGGTACCTAGCAAATTTGGGCGCGTAGCTCAGTTGGTCAGAGCGCACGGTTCACATCCGTGAGGTTCGGAGGTTCGAGCCCTCTCGCGCCCACTGTATTGGCAATTAGCTGTTAGCGATTAGCAAAATACAGACCTGGATAGCCTTGTTCAATGTTGAATAAGGCTTTCTGTTATTTAATCAGAGCAAAATATGTTTATAAAGTATAGCTATGATTTATTTAATTAAACTCATGCAAGATCGTTATGTGCCTTTTACACGCACAACATCCAGCACTGCTTCTGGATGTTTCGCAGCTACCTGCAACAAAACACGTGCCGGGCCTTCAGGGACGCGCCGACCCTGCTCCCAATTACGCAAAGTCCGCACGCTGATACCAAGTAATGCTGCGAACTGCTCCTGGGTTAGACTAAAACCATCCCGGATCTCCTTGATCTCAGGTGCTTGAATTGTGAACATTCGAGAAGCGGGTTGATCACCACGCAAAATAGCACCACCTTCACGGACACTGGCCGCTAATTCGGAAAACAATTCATCCTTCATGGATACTCCTCTTCAATTATCCTACGTAACACCTTTAATTGTTCATCAGTCAGGTTATCTTGCACTTCTTGGCATAAAGCAGTAACATAAGGAAGCGGTCTTGCCTTATGGCCCAATAATAGATCACACGCACACCCCCACGCTTGCCTCGACCTAGTGTACCCAACGGATTTTCCGTAAACCTCCACCGCCTGGGATCAGGTCACCGGCATCTGGGCGGATGACCAGGATGGTTTGCAATCGCCGGTAATCATCATCATTCAGTAATACTTGAGCCTGGCGGGTAAATACTTTTGTCTCTACGATGACCATGCCATCAATGCACCCTTTTCGACTATTATTATACGCCATTGGCGTAGTTATGTCAATCTACTTACCAGTACTATCAACTAACTAAACCTGGCAGATCTCGAGACCTGACAGGTTTTATATTAATCCTTATTTGAATTTTCGGGGGAAGAACTGACCATTATCGGAGGTGGATGCGGCAGGAAAGACACCTGCCTGGGTCGAACGGAGGTCTTCGATGGTTAAAAAGGCATTCGGATGGGTTTTATGGATGATATCGATCACCTTAGCCACATCCTTTCGCCTGACGATCGTATAAACCAGCGTCACAGGACCGGTGGTGCCCTGCCCGGGTACACAAGTTACCCCATAGCCGGCATCGTGCAGGTTTTGGGTCAGTGGGAACGATTCATTTTGGACGATCAGGCGGATGATCTGGGTTCCGATGGCAAGCTTGTCTTCAATATACATGCCGACGTAATTCCCAGCAGCAAAACCTGCGGCATAAGCCAGGTAGGCAATGATGTTATGGGCATGGCTGACGATTTGCGAAACGACCGTTATCCAGATGAATACTTCAACAAAACCGAGGATAGGCGCCAGGTTCCTTTTACCCCTGGAGATGAAGATGATGCGCAGTGTGCCCAGGCTGACATCTGCAACCCGGGCAAAGAAAACCAATAACGGAATCAGCACATAGATATACAGGTTGGAGTCTAAAATACTCATCACTTAACTTTCTGTTGGTCCGAGGTTCACGGGTTCATTTTCCTGCTGCTCGCCTGGATTGAGCAACAGATGCTTTATCATCGTTATGGTCTCCCGCTCGCAAAGGGAGGTAACCACATCCCCGGCATGCAGCAGGGTATCGCCGCGGGGGATGATGGTCTCGTCGCCGCGCTGGATGGAAACAAGCACCGCGGCACGCGGGATACCCAACTCGGCGATGGTTTTACCCACAGCGAGCGAATCATCCGGGATGGTTATTTCGAGGAATTGGGTGCGAGTATCAACTTCTTCACCCAAACCAGGCGAGCCCTCGATCAATTGCGCATCCACTTCGGTGGCTAACTGTTCGAAAACATCTTCGGAAATCACGCCATCATGGCGCAGGCTAAGCAAGGAATTCCGCTGAGCCCGCAACATCTCCCGCCAGCCAGTATCGAGCTCTTCTGCTTCCAGCGCTGGATCTGCCAGGAGCATGCCGCGTACTTTCTCTGCCAGGACGGAGGCTTCGCCAGTGACAGAGCGTTTAAGCCTTTCCCAGGTATGGCTGGATAACAATCCATCATTATGCATGCGATCGAGGCGCGCGATCAGCACTGCGCAGAGCCGTCAGGCGGGCATGCTGGATTTCATATTCAACCTGGGCTTCACTGCGGGTGATGATCTTCAACCTGCGGATGAGGGGCGACATGGTGGTGCTTTGAACAAGCAAGGTAAATAAAACGACCCCGTAGGCCATCACACGCAACAGGTCACGCTCTGGTCCAATCTCCGCAGGCAGGCTGAGGACAAGTGCAAGGCTGATGGCGCCGCGCAAACCTCCCCAGTTGAGGATATGCTGCCAGCGGAATGGGATGGGTTCTGAAAAACGGTTGCCCAACCAGCTTAACCCGTAGACGATGATAAAGCGGGCGACCAGGATGGCCAAGATTGCCCATAAAATGGGCTGCCAGGAAGAAAGCAAGGAAGAAATATTGATCTGTAATCCCAGTAACAGGAAAACCAGCGAGTTGGCGAGGAAGGCCACATACTCCCAAAAGTTGAAGATGACGATACGGCTGGTAGGGCTCATCCCCTGCGGACTGATGTTGCCATTCACCAAACCCGCTGCAACCACGGCCAGAACCCCGCTGACACCCAAGCGCTCAGCGATAAGGTAAGAACCGAAGGCGAGGATGGTGGTGAAGGTGGTTTCGATCAGGTAATTATCCACGCGCGAGATCAGCTGGGCGATCAGCCAGCCGAGTAGCAAACCGACCAATATCCCACCGATGGAGATAACAAAAAAATCGACCACGCTATCAGCCAGGCTGAATTTTCCAGTGAGAACGATGGCGAGCATCAGGTTGAACAAGACGATGGCGGTGCCATCGTTGAACAGGCTTTCCCCTTCGATGAGCACGGAGAGGCGCTTAGGCACCCCGAGGGTGCGGAATAATGCCACCACGGATACCGGATCGGTAGCAGCGATGAGAGCGCCAAAAACCAGGGCAAGCGGCAGGCTCAGGTTGATCCCCAGGACAAGCATACCGCCAACAATGAATGTGGTGAGAATGACACCGGGAACAGCCAGAAGCAGGATGGCAGGCAGGTTGCGGCGCAGCTCCGTCAGATTCAAGTGGAAGGCGGCTTCAAACACCAGGGGTGGGATGAACAAAGCCATGATCAGCTCGGGGGTGAGCTCAATTTCGATGGGGGATTGGAATGTGATCAACAGACCGACCACCACCAGCGCAACCGTGTAGGGAACGCGTAAACGGCGCACTGCCAAAGCAACGATGGATACAATCAGCAGTAACTCTATGATCAATGTCTCAGTGGATAAGAACTTTTCCATATGGTCATGTCCCAAGATGCGTGTGGTTTGTGATTGATAGGCGGACTAGATTCTTCAGACCATAATACCCTAAAACGATTTTACCGGCAAGCGGGTGAAGAAGCTCCGAAAAAAAAGCGACAAATGAGTCCTCACAGGTAAATTCTGATCAAATGTAGAAGGTGCAGTGAAATGTTATAATCCCAAACAGGAGGCAGGCGCATGAATATAACAGAACAATTCCGCATAAAAACCAACAGCCAGGTGAACCTGGGCAAGATCGAGGCTGACTTTCATGGAGCGTATGATAGCGAGCAGGCTGCCATTGAAGAGCAGGAAAAGTTGAACCGACGCTTGTCTGAGCTGCAAGCCTTGATGTATGCCGAAAACAAACATGCCCTGCTGGTGGTGCTGCAGGCGATGGATGGGGGCGGGAAGGACGGCACCATCCGACACGTGATGGAAGCCTGGAACCCGCAAAGCTGCAGCGTGGTGGGGTTCAAGGTGCCCACCGCGGAAGAAATGGCGCACGATTACCTGTGGCGCGTGCACAAGGTGACCCCGCGGAAAGGTCAGATCACGGTGTTCAACCGCTCGCACTACGAGGAAGTGTTGATTGTGCGTGTGCATAACCTGGTGCCCAGGGAAGTATGGTCCAAGCGCTACAATGAGATCAACAACTTTGAGCGAGGATTGGCAAACAGCGGGACCACGATCGTCAAGTTTTTCCTGCATATCGACAAGGAGGAACAGCTCAGGCGTTTTGGTGACCGATTAAATGAGCCGGATAAGCAGTGGAAGATCAGCGAGGCGGATTACACGGAGCGCGAATTCTGGGATGATTACCAGCAGGCCTACGAGGAGGCGCTGAGTAAATGCAGCTTCAACTACGCCCCCTGGTATGTCATCCCGGCCAACCACAAGTGGTTCCGCAACCTGGCGATATCCCAGATCCTGGTGGAGACCATGGAAGGCTGGAAGATGAAATACCCAGAGCCAAGCGTTGACCTGGAGGAGATCCGGAAGAAGTACCACTCGGAGGTAGCGGAGGAACAAGGGCTGCCGGTAGCTGTTGAGCCAGTGGTGAATGTAAAGCAAGCGAAGGGCAAAAAAGGCAAGAAGAAGGGGAAGAAGAAAGAAGAAAAGCAATTAGCAGATTAGCCGTTAGCTTTTAGCAAAAGAAAAAAATCAAAAAAGACCCCCTCCCGCCTCCCCCAAATCTGAAATTCACAGATTTAGGGGAGGTGTTGTTCTACGTATGTGC
Source organism: uncultured Chloroflexia bacterium (assembly GCA_963736805.1). GTDB lineage: Bacteria > Chloroflexota > Anaerolineae > Anaerolineales > UBA4823 > FEB-25. The sequence goes on along the minus strand of CAVTQM010000047.1, from coordinate 32,863 downwards.
CATACGCACAATGTATTGTGACATATATTCACTGGATACTCAAGTATCCAACCTTTATCTCCCACAGCACGATGGATTGCCCTACAAATATTACAGGATTCGGAATGATGACTCAGGTTTTTTTGATCTACCTGACTGGCCAAAAGGTGGGCAGGGCGATGCGCAGGAGGGTATCAATGATCAAAGCCAGGATAAACAAGCCGCCGAACAAACGGTTGTGGTTGAAGTTGAAGGCGGAGAACCAGGTGGGCCAGAAGGGGAAGCCTGGTGGGGCTTCTTCCGGGCGAGGCTTGGAGAGGATTTTTATGGCCAGGATCAGGCGCTTGATGGCAAAGAAAATGATCAGCATCACGGGTGTGAAATATTGGGGGATGAAGACCAGGTAGACCAACACCAGGTAGATCAGCAGCAGGACGGCGATATTGACGTAACGGGCGGCTTTCTCGCCGATGCGCACCGGCAGAGTGCCCACGCCCTTGAGCTTGTCGTCTTTCGATTTGTCGATATGCTTGCCGACGTTGATGCTGGCCACGCTCAGGCCAAAGGGCACGCCTGCCAGGGCGATATACCAACACATTCTCCACCACGCCCTGCGCCAGGACGGCATACACGCCCACCACCATGATGGGTCCCCAGATGAGGAAGATGGCTAATTCTCCCAGGCCGAGGTACTTGAGCGGGTAAGTGTAGATCAGCAACACCAGGGCACCGAAGGCGAATAACCCGATCACGAGCGGGTCGAAGTGGCTGTAGAACAGGGCATACACACCGGAGAGGAAGGCGATCACGCCGCTGATCATGAACCAGCGCAGCTGGGTTGGTTTATCCCAGAAACCCTGCACCAAGGGGTGGACGCCATATTGGGTGCGGAAGTAGTTATCCTTATCGACGCCACGGCTGAAGTCGGTGTAGTCGTTCAGTAAATTATTGGTGCCGTGGGCGATGAACAGACCCAGGGTAAGAATAAGCCAGGGTAGGAAAGAGAAGTAGCTATCACGCCAGGCCAGCATCCCGGCAATGACGCAGGTGTAAACGGTCACCAATGTGACTCCTGAGCGGGTGGCGATCAGCCACTTGGAGACAACATCGAGCTTGTCCCACTCTGTCCTTTTTATCCATTTTGACCAGGGTCCAGAGGGCGGTTTTCCACATGGCAAAGTTGATGTTCATATCAACACACTCCTTTTAGGCAGGTATTTCGTTGTCTTTGTATGCAATAATAAGGGAACCGTTAAAAAGAAAAAAATCCTATTTGTAATTATACTGATATTTGCTGATTTCTTGTGGAAGAAATATCTTTGCCTGTTTGCATCCGCTCAAGTGTGGATGATGTGGTGGTCCCCTGTTCGTTTTTACCCTTTTGTTAACGAATGCCTGGTAATATATCCATAACAGGAAATTCATATTGATTTGTTTCTCCTTCTTAAGATAAAATATAATTGTCCTGAAGATAGCATTACAGAAGACCCGGGTTTTGTTTCACATATTGATCATTAGGGAGAGGATCTATGAACACTGTTGGAAAAATCCTAAAGTTAAAAGGAAGCACCGTTTGGACAATTTCCAAAGATGCCCTTGTTTTGGAAGCACTTAAAGTATTTGCAGATAAACACATCAGCTCAGTGATCGTCATGGATGGTGAGCATGTTTGTGGGATATTTACCGAACGTGATTTTGCAAAAAAGGTTGGTCTATTTGGAATTCATCCAGCGGAAGCAAAAATCGAAAATCACATGACTAGAGATCTGATCACTGTTGATACCAGTCAATCCGTTCATACCTGCATGTTACTGATGACTGAAAAACGAATTCGCCACCTCCCCGTGTTTCATAAAGGTAAACTCGTGGGCATTGTTTCCATTGGTGATGTGTTGAAAGATTTGATTGATGAATTACAATTCATGGTAACCCAGCTCGAGAATTATATTAAAGGATTGAGATAGATCTCATAATGAGAGGAAAGTATATAATCCAGGGTACCTTTTGGATTCTGGTTTATCTATTTCTTGTTTGTGCGCCTTTGTTACTCTTGTTAATTGGTGAAAAACCAGAAGGACGTAAATTTCGGCGCGAGCTATCAGTCGCCTTGGGCTTTGCCGGATTGGCGATGTTGTCACTCCAATTTGTGCTAACCGCTCGTTTTAAAAGAATTAAAGCTCCTTATGGAGCCGACATCGTCTATCATTTCCACCGTCAGGTCTCACTTGTCGCTTTGATGCTTATCCTGGTCCATCCGCTATTGTTGTTTATATTTTCACCAGCCACTCTGAGGTTGTTGAAATCTATTCACCGCTCCGTGGAGAGCGCGTGCCGGAGTGACCGCCGTGGTGCTGTTATTCGTTTTGATCAGCACTTCACTATGGAGGAAGCGATTTAAGATTGAGTATACCAGGTGGCGTATCTGGCATGGCATCCTGTCAGTGTGCGTAGTGGCACTTGCGATCGTGCATGTGATTTTAGCACGCCATTATCTCAATACTCCCTTGAAACAAATCCTCTGGATAACCTATGGTTTATTTTGGCTCGGACTACTTTTTTACATCCGCATCCTGAAACCAATCCTTCTTATCAAACGCCCATACGAAATTGAGAGTGTCAATCAGGAACGTGGTAATGCCTGGAGCTTAACGATTAAACCAGCGGGGCATGCTGGTATTAAATTTATGCCGGGACAGTTTGCTTGGATCACCATTGGGGATGCTCTATTTTCAGAGCAGGAGCATCCGTTCTCAATTTCATCCAGCGCTTCTCAACATGAACGATTGACCTTCACCATCAAGGAATTGGGAGATTTTACTAGGCAGATCAAGTACATGAAGCCTGGGCAAAAAGTTTACGTGGATGGTCCTTTTGGACATTTCAGTATAGATCGCCACCCACACGCAGAGGTTTTTATTTTAATTGCTGGAGGTGTGGGAATAACTCCGATGATGAGCATGCTGCGCACACTGGCGCAGCACGGTGATAAGCGGGCAGTGACTCTCATCTATGCAAACCGAGATTGGGAAAGCGTGATTTTCCGTGAGGAAATTGAGCAGCTGAAGGACTCACTAAACTTAAAACTGGTGCATGTAATTGAGAAACCACCTGAATATTGGATTGGTGAAGTTGGTTTCATCAACCAATCCATCCTGGAGCACTATCTACCAGAGGCGAGATCTAAGAATGCTTTTGAGGTTTTTATTTGTGGCCCTCCAACAATGATGAATGTAGTTGAGAAGGCGCTGTTAAATATGGGTATACATTTTGGTGATTTCCATTCTGAGCAATTCAGATTGGTTTGAAAGCAGGAGCCATGCGTCAACAATTCTCAACTTGGTTGGCTATCGCTATGGGCATGATTATCTTGGCATTGGCGATCATCTTTGCGTTAATTCAGAGCACTCAATAGGAATAATCTATATGGAAATCCTTGCCAAATACTTTGAAAAAGTTATCATTTTTTCCCTCAGCTTGATGATGATGCTGGTTGTTTTATTATCCACGATTGATTTTGCCTACATTCTTATCATCGATATCCTCGAGCCTCCCATATTTCTCCTGCAGATCGATGAATTGCTGGAAATTTTTGGTTTTTTCTTGCTAATTTTAATTGGCGTGGAACTATTTGAGACAATTCGGTCATATCTCGCCGAGCATGTCGTGCATGTGGAGGTGGTTGTTGAAGTTGCATTAATTGCCATTGCCCGTAAGGTAATTATTCTTGATGTGAAAGAGGTATCTGCAGTTTCCTTACTGGGGATTGCACGATCATTATAGCGCTGGCCATCGCTTATTTTGTGGTGCTCTATCAACGTCGCTCAAAGGATAATCATCAGAAACAACCTGCACAGGAGCAAGCGAGTATTTCCACAACCGAGAACTGATGACCTTAATACCATAGATCTGATGCGGTAGGCTATTTCATTATTTTTCCAGATGATTTCTTTGAATTTGAAGCTTGGCAAATAGCTCTACGAAATCGAATGATCTAGCTGGTATTACCGAAAAATACTGTTCAGGCAAGCCATTCCATAGAAATGTATGAACGAAAACCTGATCACACCAGTTACAGCCTACCTTGAGGAGCGGAAGATTCCATACCGTTTTTTTTTTTCATCCAGGCATGGTAAAGTCTCTTGAGCAGGCAGCCATGGAGCGCGGTCAGCGACCGGAGCAGATTATCCGCAGTATCCTGTTTCGGTTATCGAAGGGCGGGTTTGTGATGGTTCTTGTGTCAGGTTCCAGGCAAGTTTCATGGCCTGCCCTGCGTCAACACCTGGGTATTTCACGTATCAGCATGGCAACTGAGATGGAGGTGATGGATGTCACCGGTTACCCATTAGGCGCTGTATCACCCTTTGGGACGCTCCAGCCTGTGAGAGTATTGATGGATAAGGGCATCCTGGCTGAGCAGGAGATTTCGATTGGCTCTGGGGTGCGGTATACCACGGTGATTATGCAGCGGGATGATTTCATGCGTGCTCTAGAGGAGGTGGAGATCGGGGACTTTGCTTCACAGTAGGATAGCTTAAATAACCCATCAACCTCCTGTTTGGCAGAGATAAGCATGAATCTGCAACACACTCATCGTAGCAATTCATTAAGGATGGAGGATGTATGGTTATAGAACCTGATCAATCTCGTGCTTGGAATAATCCTGTTGACCACAGGCAAGAAATTGTATTGGCTCTTTGTGGGTGTGATTGGTTTCATTCTGGGGATGGGGCTGGCAACCCAGCTGGTGCTCAACCCACCCTGGCTGGTGTATGTCGTCGCCCTGGGTGCCGGCATCCTGGGGGCGATCCTGGCTCACTTCCTGCAGCACCTGGCGCTGTCTTTGGTCGGTTTCCTGGTGGGCGCTTATGGGGTTTTCCGGCTGACCGCTTGCTCGGGATCGCGGCTGCCAGCACATGGATGGCGTTTATCATTGGCGGCATCGTTGGACTGCTGCTGGTATCCAGCGCATTCGACTGGTCGCTGTATATCCTTTCATCGTGGGCGGGCGCAACCCTGGTGACACAAGCCATCGACCTGCAGGGAACGGTTGGAACGGTGGTGTTCTTCGCCTTATTTGTGCTCGGATGATCATCCAGGTTGGGCTGTTTCGAAATCAGAACAAGAAGAAGCCAGCTGAAGTTACGCCTGAAACACCACCGGCGAAAAAATAGCCCAACCATAAACAGAATAGGTAAGCCGTTGTTCTCACATGCTTGCCTATTCTCGATCTTGTAATGCCAGGTAGAAAACCAGCCTGATATTGACCAGATATAATCCTCACCCGTCCCCCCTGCAAAAAATGCGGGAAGGGTGGACGAGGATGCGAAATAAAGTCCGCAGGGAAAACCACCTGTCGACTCTATTTTGCAGTAAGGATCCACTCAAATATTTGCAGGTGAAGTGAAAATGCAAATCGTGAGTAGTACTCAAAATAACCGCTGGTGACCTAGTTAAATCGTTCAGTAATTAGTTAAAACAGGATTAAATTTCCGCTTGTGCCTTTTTAAAAAGAAACCAACCAGCCTGCAGACTGGTTGGAAGGATGCATAAATCCTAATTCGATTTAGATTTATCGATTTATCGGGGTATAGGAGCAGGTTTATTTACAATGCCCGGACATATAAGGTGAATATAAGCTGAACCAGTGCCTGGCTGATTTCAGACCAATAGCGACAAATCACTGAAGCGGTGATCAGTAGAACCAGCAGGATGATCGCCACAAATGTAACCATCTGGCTGGTGGTAAACCGTTTGGTTTTGGCTGGTTTCGATTGGCTTGAGTTTTGAGTTGGGCTCGCTTTATCCTGGGAGACTGGAGGGGACGAAGGCCTGGATTCAACGGTTGCTGTCAGATTAGCGCCGCAAAATCCACAGTATCTGGCATCCGGTCGAACAGAATGGTTGCAGTTCGGGCAATTTTTGGACATGGTTAAGCTCCTATTGATTAGATAAATCCTACTCAATGATCCTTTGGGGTATTATCCTAATTCATTGATATTTGGTGTATATCAGGCTATCTTCATAAGTTCAATTCATGGTTCAAGGACGGAGAAATTGTCGTACAGGATATCCGTCCCGGGGGTTTCGTAAGTGCCGATGATCAGACCAACCGTTCCGCCGGTATATTCTGTGTCAGTTCGCTGATCAAGCTGGTAGCCATTGACATACAGGGTCAGCACATCGCCAATGCAGTCGAATTGAATAGTATTGGTGGCACTGCCCTGGTTAATCAGATCACTGTATTCTAAATACTCACTCCCGATGACATTAAAATCATCAGGTGTCATCTTGGTGATGCCATAATAACCATCACTGGTAATAAGCCCGGAGTAGAATTGGTCTTCATTCTGATAGCGGCAGATCAAACCCATGTCATTTTCATCCGGGCCAGCATTATTGGTGGCGTCCACCTTAATCATCACGTCATTTACATCGAATTCATCGGGATAAACCCATGAGGTCGTGTTGATATCATTTTCAACCATGCGGTAAGCACCGTTGTAGTAATCATCCATATATTGCTCATCGTTATATACCGGCCATCCAGAGTTGGGATCAGAAAAATCATCCAAGAAAAGAATCGTTGGGGTCGGGGTGGGAGGAGGGGTAGCTGTGGCGGGTTTGAGGAAGTTAAAAGCGGTGCTATAGGTATAAAACCCCCAGGTGAGGGTGACACAGCTGGCGCACAGGCAAAACAGCACAAAACCGCCTACCAACCACCAGACCCACCGATCATTCCCTGTTTTTGATTTCTGAACAGCAGGTAAGGTTTGTTTTTCAGGTAATATCTCAGCCTGGTTGGCTGATCCATCTGGTTCCAGGCCGGCTTGTGGGGATGTTTCCGTGGGAGGAGAAGCTGAATCGGGCTGAAGGCCGGGTTTTGTGTTGACTAAGGTCGGATCATCTATCCAAGCGCCACAGAAATCGCATGTACTCGAGTTTGGTTGATTTTCTTTTCCACAAAATGGGCAATTCATCGTTTCCTCGCAGTAGGGTGATGGTTTGTGGTTATTTCAATCCGGTGGTAACTACTCACCCAACCCCCCTTTATCCCCCCTTCCCACAGGGAAGGGGGGATCGTGAGAAAGATAATGGGGATTCGCAGGGAAAACCACCTGCGAATCCCCATTTTTCTGAATTTTCTCGAGTGTGAACCATGCATGTGATTGGATAACCCATTTATGAGTAATTTCATCTGGTGTATGTTGAGCGCTGCCATTTACTCGATGAATGAAGGTGTGAGATGAGATTTACACAAAGAATCTATCACGGCTGAAGGACGATGAAATCATCAAACAGGATATCGGTTCCGGCGGTGTTGTAGGTGCCGGCGATCAAACCGACATTGCCGGTGGCATAGTCAGCATCGGTCTGCTGGTCAAGCTGTTCACCATTTACGTACAGGGTGAGCACATCACCGATACAATCCAGCCGAAGATGGTTGGAAGCATATCCCTGGTTGATCAAATCGCTGAATTGCATATTCTCACTACCGAGCATATTTGAACCATCACTAGTCACCTTGATCAGGCCGAAATAACCATCACTACTGATAATGCCATAATAGAAATGATCCACATCCTGGTAGCGGCATATCACGCCAAAATCATTATCATCCGGGCCGTCCTTCTTGGTGGCATCCACTTCAATGGATACATCCGCAAAAGAAAGCGTATCCGGATTTGACCAGATGTCTGACATGGTCTCATTTTCAAAGATGCGATATGAATTCTGGTAATAATTGGTACTGAATGATGGCTCGTCAACTTGATCCCAGCCGGAAGCAGGATCAGAAAAATCATCATAGAAGAGCAAGCCCGGAGTGGAACGGATTGGATGGGGGGTATAGGTGAAGGCTGGCAGTGCAGTTGCGATTGAGGGGAGGGTTGGAGTGGCGGGTGGAGCATGGGTAGCCGCAGGTGGTTGGGTGGAGGTTGGCAGGTACAGCACAATTGGGGTTGTGGTTGGATCTTTAAGGAAATCCAGTGCAGCACTAAAACTATAAAACCCCCACAGCACCGTAACGCAGCTGATGATCAGGCAAAAGATCACAAAACAGCCCACAAACCACCAGATCCATCTCCCACAGCCCCTTTTCGATTCCTTAATGGGAGTTTCTGGTTCAAAGGTAAATGCTTCAGGTTGGGCAATAAGAGGTTCCGGTTCGAAAGCTTGTCCAATGGGGGGCGTTTCGGGCTGGAGTACCGTTTGTTCATCCTCAGGGAAGGATTCAACAGGTTCGGCGTCGGTTTGGATGGTCGGTTCGGGGGCGATGACCTGGGGAATATTTTGGTCATCCATTTCGATGAGCCTTCCACCACAAAAGTTGCACAAGCTGATGGTTTCCGGATTTTCTTTTCCACAATAAGGGCAGATCATTGTTTCCTCGTGAGTTGATTTTGAATGGTTGGTCCAATTGTAATCAATTAATTGGCTGTTCAATCCGTGTCTGATCCGATTAAGGAAGGGGCCAAGGGATTTCAACCCAATTGGTGTAGCCGTGCTTTTCTACCCCATAAACCCTGGCATGGGAGGGCTCGGAACAGCCAGCCTGATCTTGAACGGTCAGGAGGGTATCCCACGTTCCGTATGGGGGTGAAATGGATCTCACCAGCCTGACATAACCAGGCTTCGATCAGGTAGGGAAACTGCAATGAGTCATCACCAGCCCTGAGAACAAGTGGGTGCCATGAAATGGTCACATCATCTCCTGAGCGTTGGGCATTTGCCCCGGTGAGGGGACCATAATAGGGTGACTGGGGAAGGGGGAGCGAGGCGGGTGCCAGACCCATCACTTCACCCTTAATATCCAATAGCGAGGCTTTCACCCAGCAGGGATTGGTGCCGCCAATGGCCTGGATGACAATCCAGGTGCCGGTTTCATTGCGCCCGATGATTTCCAGATTGTTGCCTGGATAAAGTCCATATTTATAGAGGTAAGCAGCGCCAGGCCCATACCTGCAATTGGCTTGCTCAAGAACTGTGCCTCTGAGGATGGCATAGGTCGGAGAAGGTGAAGGAGAGGGGGTCAATGAGGGAACCCAGGTAGGCGTGCCGGTGGGGGTGGACGTGGAGGTCAGGGTGGAGGACGGGCTAGGCGCCTGGGATGGTGGTGTGGTTTGGCTGGGAGTCATGATGATGGCAGTGTCCATGGTTTGGCTGGTGGGAGAGGGAGGCATGGTCTGGATATCCACCGGTTCCGTACGGCTCTGCAGGGGATCCTGGCTTGCAAGGGAAGGGGTACAGGCTGAAGCCACCAGGCTGAAAACGAGAAAAGCTTCGGAAAGCAGATCAAAGGCATGAAGTTGAATTTGCATTACGCTCCCGGTGGACTGCCCAGGCTAAATTCAACCTAAAATCACCTCGACAATAATGACAGAGATGTTATCCGCGCCACCTGCCATGTTGGCAGTATCAACCAGGTAATCGCAAGCCAGCTGGGGAGCGATGGCTTCTTGCGTGACGACCTGAATCTTTCTATCATCCACCATCCCGCTCAGCCCATCCGAGCAAAGCAAGAGCTTGTCACCAGGCACAAGGTCCTGGGTGTAAATCTCCACTTCTACCTGCTGTTTTTCACCCAGGCAGCGCAGGATCACATTACGCTGAGGATGGGTGCGGGCTTCCTCGTGACTAATCTCACCATTGGATACCATCTGCTGAACAAGAGAATGATCGGTTGAGAGCTGTTGGATGGATTTATCCCTGAGCAGGTACACACGACTATCGCCCAGGTGGGCGAGATAAGCCTGGTTGCCAACCATCAACGCGCATACCAGGGTCGAGCCCATATCACTATCGGCTTTCTGGCGAGCTGCGAAGACAGCCTGATTGGCTGCCTGAACGGTTTGCTTGAGCCAGGCGGTATATTCTTCCGTTGAATACTTATGAAACGAGGTGAGTTCGGTGGAGGCTTTTTCAAGGATGGTCTGGATGGATAGGCTGCTGGCGATCTCTCCCCTGGCATGCCCGCCCATTCCATCTGCAACGGCGAATAATCCAACTGGCAGGGAAAGACCTTGCTGCACCCGGCTCAGACTGAGGCACAGCAGGCTGTCTTCATTAATTTCACGTTTCTTCCCCAGGTGGGTACGACGTCCGACGTGATAATCCAAATTGAGGGGAGACACACCCGTTTTGAGGGCCTGGTTGATATACTCGGCAAGTTTGGCACCGCTGGTAAAACCTTCACCCACCAGAGCCTGATGGAACAACCTGTTCAGGCTGGGATGAAGTGACGAATCGACACTATAGGTGGAATTCCCGGTGATCCAGGTATACAAGTTGAGAGCCAGCAGACGTACATCATTGATCTTTTCACGGTCAGCCAGCATGGGTAAGAGGCGCGCATTCGAAAAATTCCGCCAGACAATATTTTCATCCAGCATGCCAAAGCCAGAGGGATCAAGCTCTTCCCCTAATACGACACCGTGAGAATGGAGGAAATCGAGACCTTCTGCGAGCTTCAGCCCCCATTGCAATACACTGGAAATCCCCGGATTTGTTGGAAGATCCGTCGAGCACGGCGTGACCAGGTAATATCGCGCCCCAGCTGGCAACTCTTGTTGGAATAGGGCAACCGGTGGATGAATAATGGGATGGGTAAGCTGCAGGTCGATGAGTTGCTGCTGATTCCCAAAGCGGTCCGTATCTGCTTCCTGGAGCAATAACATGGGGGAAAGTTGGTCCATGGGGTGCCCGCAGCGTGTGCAAAACTTTTCCTGCTCTGAACCAGCAGGGACATGGATGGTTCGGCACAGGGGATTCGAGCAAATGGTAACCCAGGGAGTATGGGGACGAATAATTTCAGTTACCGTATAGATGTTCTCATGCCCATCCTGATAGACTAACCCATCAAATCTAAAGCGCTCGTTAAAAATGGTCCCTTCCGGTTGGGGGGCAAAACCAGCCAAAACATCGGGTTGTTGACCGTTTTCAATCACAGGAAGGTCAGCAGGAGCGGGTTCAGCAGCATGCTCACGTGGTAAGAGCTCACTCAAGAACAGCCCGGTGGATAATGGCTCAGGTACGATAGCACTGGTTCCAACGGCTTCAGGTTGGGTGGGTTCTGGTTGAGGGGTTTTCGCGGTGCCGGGCTGGACCAGTAAAATATTTCCACAATTGGCGCAGAACGCTGCTTCAGGCCGGTTATCAGCTTTACATTTTGGGCAGATCATCTGGTTTATCTCCACAGACAGTTTTATTCAACGCAATTCGATTCATCCTGTAACTACTCCAACCTGCATCCTGGCACACTCCGTCCTTCCGACATTCGTCCTCGAAGCATCGATCGATTTACGTGTGCCTCAGCCTGCTCTGATTCAAACGTAGGACAGGTTGGCTGTGCTTGCATCCTGGACAGATCCACCTGTTTTTACAACGGCTCGGAAGGAGCATGCTCCAGGTGATGCAGATTGATTGTAGTTGATTAACCCATATTCGCCAGCATCTCGTGGATGGCAGTCTTTCGGAAACGCCAAACCTTGCCAAGCTTAATGGCCGGTAACTCACCTCGGCGAGCCATGGAACGCACAGTTTCAGGCTGAAGTTTGAGGTAACCGGCAACTTCCTCCACCGTCCAGAGGGGGGAGGTGTAATCCATAGCAGTTTGTTCAAACAGGGGGCTTGAGCTCGAGAGGATGCCATCCTGATGGCTTTGATTATTCATCATAAACCTTTGACCTGGTTTTGAGACCGGCGATTGGGGGGATGGATGGACCTTTTTGCATTTGTTTGTACTGGTTTATCGATGGATGTATTCGTATTCGTGTAGTTGCATGAATCATACCAGAGGAATAATAATCACGCAGTGTGCGCGGTGGAAGTTTAACAGAAAGATTTTCAAATTCATATTCTTGGCAAAGATCACTCGGAAATAAGCCTGACCTGTTTCCCATGGACCCATACTCGGGCGATGTGAGCATCGCCAGTCAGCAGGACCAGGTCAGCCTTGCTGCCGATTGCAAGCCTGCCAAGCAATGGAGCCAGATGGAGGAGACCGGCTGGCACCTGGGTAACCGTGGAGAGCGCTTCGGGCAGGCTGCAGCCTGTGAAGCTGATCAGGTTACGCAGAGCCTGGTCGAGGCTGATCAGGCTGCCAGCCAGGCGGCCATCGCTGAGCTTGATCGACGATCCGTCTGTGTATACCGAGCGGCGACCTAAATGATATTCACCGGGTGGCATTCCCAAAGCCGCCACAGCATCCGAGACCAGGCTGGTCCGCCGTGCAGCGAGCATTTTCCAGGCAAATTGAACCATGCTGGGATGAATATGGATGCCATCCACAATCAAGCCTGCGGTAAGACGGTCGTCATTCAGGATCGCGCCGGCCAATCCAGGCTGGCGGTGGTTGAAGGCTGGCATGGCATTGAAGAGGTGCGTGCCGTAGCGGATGCCTGCATCAAAACCAGCCTGGGCTTGAGCGTAATTCGCCTGGGAGTGACCTGCACTGACCAACACTCCGTTTCGGACGAGGGATCGAACCGCTGGAAGAGATCCAGGTAGCTCTGGGGCAAGGGTTACCAGGCGTACATGGCTGGATGGGCTCCACTGCTCATAATCGACAGCCTCTGGCAGGGATAGATTGGCTGGATCATGAGCACCACATTTTTCCGGATTGAGGTATGGACCTTCCAGGTGCAACCCAACCGCAGCTGCCCCACAATAATCTGAGGGTGGTCCCTGGTGGAGAACCGCTTGGGCATGGCGGATGGTTCCGGACTGTGAAGAGATGATCGTAGGCAGGAAGGAGGTCACCCCAAAGCGGGTGAGGTTCTCACCCACCAGCCAGATAGTTTCCGGAGCGGTGGAAAAATCCATGCCGAAGCCACCATTGACCTGCAGGTCGATAAATCCGGGCACAAGGTTCATACCTCCGGCATCGACTGATTGTGCACCAGCTGGACAGGCAAGCTCATCTTGAGAGCCGATCGCAGTGATGGTCTCCCCGGAAATTATCACAACCCCATGGTCGATTATCTCAGACGGTGTGTACAGGCTAGCGTTGTGAATATAAATCATGCAGTCGCCTCAGGCGAATTCATCTCCAAGGTATATTAAACACCATATTCTTTGAGCAGCTGATCGGTGAGGCTGGCGGTTTGCCTTTCACCTTCGAGAGGCAGGCTGTACCCCCATTGTGCAGCAGTTTCATCCTCCAACCAGCGATATAAATGCATGGTGGTGCTTAACGCACTGGCGATATCATTCGCATCATAATGGGCAAAGCTATCCTTCAACTGCTCCACGGCACGCGGGTCCGCCCATTCTTCCAGGAAACGTCCCCGCAGCCAGGTGTCATAGCCATCGCCCTGCAATGCCTGCGCATGCCATTCAAGCATCTGCTGCAGAAGCCATTTGAGATGCATATCCACCCCGGATTTTGCCCACCACAGCTCACCCCGCCGTAAATGCTTGACGCTCCACAGGGTGTGATACCAAAAATCGCTGGTGGCATTGATAAAAGCCGGTTGGTCCGGTTTTTCGAATAGACTCGCCTGGGGGAGGGGTAGCGACAGGATATGTCTCAACTTGCCATCCTTATCCACCAGGATCCTGACCCCGCGGCGAATAATATCTGCCATGACGGGTGGAATTTCCGCCTGGATGGCGTCCAGCCATTCGACCGGGTTAACAGCAACATCCACATCCAGGCCACCGGCATAGAGCGTGCGGCGTTCCCAGGATTGCCCATCACCGGTGCGTTCGGAGAATGATAACCAGGCTGGTGCAATTGCCTTTACCCAATCCGCGGATTGGATGAACTGGTCCGGTTGATGGGTAAAAACCAGAATATCCAAGTCGGACCATTCATCGGCGGGGTGATCGGTGCGCGCACGAGAGCCCAGAATAAGGGCTGCACGCACGTCAGGATGCTCTATTGCCCAACCGGTGATCCGTTCTATCAGGTCATCAAAATCCAGCATGGAGTTTACTCCCTTCAGGTTTTGCGATAATTCAAACAAGAATTTCAGCGCACATTGCTCGTGGTTTATCGAAATTCGCAAGGTTTATTATCGTGGAGCTGTCTAATCCACGCAAGATGTAGGATCGATGATTTATGGGAATTTCGTTGACAGGAACACTCCATGGGTCTTGGTGCTGAGGTAGATGTAATTGGGAAAATCAGGATCTGGTTGGATGGATTGAACCGTAATGCCGATTAAATTCCGGTCAAGCACATGCCAGGATAGACCAGCATCTGTGCTGAAATAAGCTCCATTTTCACTCGTCCCGGCATACAGCCTGCCTGGGAGGGATGGGTCGACTGCGATGGCGGTGACTGCACGTTCCGCTAACCCCAACTGTGTCCAGCTACCGGCTGCATAGCTGTAAAGACCGCTGCTGGTACCTGCGTAGAGAATTCCAGGGGTGGTCGGGGAAGCCGCCAGGGAATAAAACGTGACAGGCAGGCTGGCATCCGCCCAGTTGATCCCACCATCCGGGCTGATTTTCAAGCTGCCGGGTGTTCCGGTGGCTGCGTAAACCAGGTTCGCCTGGGCCGGATCGACAGCCAGGCTTTGGATCGTTTCTCCACCCAGGCCAGCCGGTGACCAGTTTACTCCTCCGTTGATTGATCGATAAACACCCGAGCCACCCGTGCCCAGGTAGGCGATCTGCGGATCGGAAGGTGCATACTTCATGACCAACAGGTTTACTGTGGCAGTCTGGGTTGCAGTTCGAGCGAACTTTCAGGGTTGGAATTCTGTTCCTGCATCTCACGTGTGGCAAAGGGATGTTCTGCGGAGAAAGCGGGCTGGTGAGTTCGAGAGAGTGGTAATCCCTGCCCAATCTTAACCCAACCTGTTGCGCTGTCTACGTCAACCTGGAAAAGGCCGCCTGACTCGGTGAGGGCATAGATCACCCCGGGCATGGTCGGGTCCTGGACCAAGGCATGCACGAATTTATCTTGCAGTCCTGAGTTGATCGTGGTCCAGGATCTTCCCCGGTCGGTGGATTGATAAACACCTGCGCCATAAATACTGGTAAACAAGCGGTTTGAATTGGCAGGGGAGACAAGCACAGTGGTAGCCATGGCATTTTCAATGCCTTTGTGGGAGGGTTGCCAGGATAGACCTCCATCCAGGCTTTTATGCAATCCAGCGCCGGCTGTCCCGGCATAGAGGATGGTGGATGTGATTGGATCGATGGAAATATTGTAAAGGAGGTCATCCTGCAACCCAGCTGGATGCCAACCCAAACCTCCATCCCCGGTCTTCAAAATCCCATGGCTGAAGGTTGCCAGGTAGACCCGATCGGTATTCAGGGGATCAATCGCCAGATTGTAGACTTTGGTGTAAGCAATAGCTGCGGTTGGCGAGGAACCAATCATCACCCCCATTGATTGTCTTGTACAGCGTATCAAAATGCCAGACCCCATAATAAATCGTCGTGCCGTCACGATATTCCGGGCTGATGGCAATCGCCCTGCCGGAATCGTCATTAATTCCGTCATGGATCGAGTACCAGGTATCACCATAGGTCGAGCTGTGATAGGGACCATGCTCGTGGGTGGCTGCGTACACATTATTATCATGAAACGGGCTGACTGCCAGAGAGTAAACCCAATCCTGGACGTCCACACCCCCCACATCCTGTAATACTGAAATCCAGGTCTGCCCGGCATTGTTCGAACGGTATACGACCCCATTCCAGGGCGGGTTGCCATTGTTGGAAATTCCCCGCGTGGCTGCGTAGACAGTATTTGGTGATAGTGGATCGATGGCAATTGCATACACGATCGCTTGATCCTGCATACCTGTACCGGACCAGGTCCAGCTATTCCCATGATCGATGGATTTATAGACCTGGTTTTTATACGTTCCAGCATAAAGGATCGCTGGTCTTGCCGGGTCAAGCGCCAGCGAGTTGATGTAGAGATTTCCAAGTCCGTGGTTGGAAGCCTGCCAGTTTTGGCCGCCATCCTGGGATTTAAACACACCGGCTCCCCAGGAGCCTGCATAGACCAGCTGAGGATTGGTTGGGTCAATGGCGATGGAGATGAGGAAACCTCCATAAGGACCGATCCAGCTGCTCTGGTCATGTGAGACCAGTGGGAGGTAGGCATGGCTGGTCATCGATTGACCGGCTGAGGAGAGATAGCTAGCGACCAGGAAAAGGCAGGCCAGGATGGTGGGGATGAGTATTCGCTTAATCTTATAACGCATAAAGAATGATTATATACGCAAAAATGGAATTGTTCGTTATACTAGCATTACAGAATGCATGGGATTTTACCATGGTGAGGTAAGTGTGGCAAAACATATCCTGATTGTTGATGATGATGCTTTAATGAGGCGCAGTCTGGCGTTCAACCTGGAACAGGCAGGTTATCATGCCAGCACTGCAGAAAGTGCTGAAACCGCGCTGGCGAAGGTGCGCCTGGAAAAGCCAGACCTGGTGCTGCTGGATATTGGACTGCCCGGGATGGATGGGTTGGATGCCATGCGCCAGCTTAAGCAGCAATTCGACCTGCCGGTGATATTTCTGACTGCCCGCCGGCGTGAGCTGGATGAAGCCCTGGGACTGGAGCTGGGCGGGGATGACTATATCACCAAGCCGTTCGATCTCAATGTGCTGGTTGCGCATGTAAAAGCCGTTCTACGCAGATTTGATCGGGCGTCAGGCCTCTCTTCGAACCCGGCGACCGCTGATCATAAGCCGTTGGAATTAGGTGACGTGTTGGTTGACCCTTTTACCCATATGGTGATCGTGGCAGGAAAACAGGTTGATCTACCGCGCCGTGAATTCGACCTGTTGCATGCCATGGCACTTCAGCCCGGGCATGTATTCTCGGTGGATGAACTATTAGGCATGGTGTGGGGGGCAGAGTTTATTGGTCAGCCACAGGTGGTGTATGTGCACATCCGTTGGCTGCGCGAAAAAATCGAATTGGAACCCAGCCATCCACGCCGCATCGTGACCGTGCGCGGTGTGGGCTATAAGCTGGTGGTGGCGGAAGGCTAATGTTTCGCAGTCTACGTTCACGCCTGATCCTCAGCCAGGTGATTCCCCTGCTGGTGATCATCCCGATCATGGGTGTTGCCCTGGTCAGGCTGATCGAAACGCGTGTGCTGCTGCCCAGCCTATCAAGGGCTTTGATGAATAATGCGGTGCTGATGGCAAATCTTGCTGGGAATGAGCAAGACCTGTGGTCGAATCCAGCATATGCAGATTATTATCTGACTCATTTAAGGCAAAGTATCAGTGCGCAGGTGATGTTTCTCACCCCGAACGGACAGCTGATTGCATCGTCTGACCCGTCTGATTCAGGCTTGCTGGGGCTGTTTTTTGATGTCGAAGGGGTGGCGAAGGCAAGAGCAGGCCAGGTTGCAAGCTATATTTACTCCAACAAAACCTCTCCTTCCGAGGTCATCGATGTGTTTGTGCCGGTGATCGATCAAAACCAGCGGATGGTGGGGATCCTGCGCATGTCATATACCTATAACACGATCTATTCAGAGCTTGTCCAGTCACGTTATGTGATCTACGGCATCCTGGCAATCGGATTGTTGGTCGGCATTATCCTGGGATGGAGCCTGGCTTTGAATTTGAGCCGGCCGATCGGCCAGGTGACCCAGGCAATTAATGAGCTTGCACGCGGTAACCGGCAAGCACAGGTGATTGCCCGGGGACCTGAGGAAATCCAGCTGCTAGCGCAGTCGTTTAATTCTTTAAGTGAGCGTTTAAGCAGCCTGGAAAAAGCACGCCGGCAGCTGCTTGCAAACCTGGTGCACGAGCTGGGGCGACCCCTGGGAGCCATTCGCTCCGCCATCCAGGCACTGGCGGGTGGCGCTAGTAAGGACCCCGAACTGATGCAAGAGCTAACCAGCGGGATGGATGACCAGGCTATCCGGCTGGAACACTTATTGGACGACCTGGCACACTTGCATGAACAGGTATTGGGAACATTGGAGCTGGATTACCAACCCGTTGCCATGAGTGAATGGCTCCCCAAGCTGCTTCACGCCTGGCAGGGGGTTGCTGAAGCCAAGCACCTTAAGTGGAGAACAGATATTCCTGCGGACCTGCCTGTGATTTCGATCGACCCGGTCCGTATAACTTCGGCAGTGGAGAACCTGGTTAGCAATGCGATCAAGTATACGCCCTCAGGCGGGGAAGTTACCGTTTCCACCAGGATGGAAGTGATCCGAAATCTTGATCCGAGTGGAAGATAATGGACCAGGGATCGGGGTGGAGGAACAGGAAAAGATCTTTGAGCCATTCTATCGCGGCAACCAGGGGAAGCGTTTCAAGCAAGGAATGGGGTTGGGTTTGAGTATCGCCTGTGATGTGGTGGAAGCCCATGGTGGTACGATTAGCCTGGAAAGCGAACCAGGCAATGGCAGCGTATTCACGATCCACCTGCCGTTGGTGAGGGCAGATCTCCCGAGTTAGAACAATCAGGTATTGGATGTGAGTAAATTTATGATATCCAAGGGGCACGATCATCCTCTAGGATAAAACCATCCTCTCGGATGTTTATTATCGTGCCCCTACTTAGAATTCAATCCGATTAAACATCAGGAAAATTTTCGCGATGAGAGTTCAGGGGCAGTTCACGAACCGCCCCTACATCTTTTTTAGCATAAGGTTAACTTAAGCTATGCATAGGACGGGGTTAAGGACAACGAGTGCATCCGGGGCTATGATAATGCTATAAGAAAAGCAAATCATCATAACCAATAAACGGAAGGAAAATATGAAAAAAAACCTTATCAGTATAACCAGTCTCGTATTAATATCAGTTTTTGCCCTATCAGCTTGCGGTGGAATGTCGGATATCGCATCCATCGTTTCCAATCAGCTTGAAAGTGCACAGGCAGCCAGTGAAGCTTTAACACAAGCTGTTCCGCCGGCTTTAGATGCCGACACATCGGCAGGAATTGTCCAAACCCAAAGCGTCGATACATCTCCATAACCAGTGGATCGGACTTATTGGCAGCTTATGAAAATGCTCTGATGAATGTCTATGAAACAGTCGGACCGCAGGTGGTGAATATCATGGTTCAGACAGAAACCAATCCCACTGATCTACAAAATATCCCTGGATTGGAAGATATGCCTGATTTGCAGATCCCAGAATTTAACCAGGGATTAGGGTCTGGGTTTATCTGGGATACGAATGGAAATATCGTAACCAACAACCATGTCGTGGATGGCGCAACCGAAATACAGGTCACCTTCTCCGATGGAACGACTGTCCCGGCCAGCATTGTGGGAGCTGATCCATACAGTGACCTGGCAGTGATCAAGGTGGATGCTCCTGCAGATTTACTCAACCCGGTGACGATGGGAGACTCTAACCAGCTGAAGGTGGGCGAAATTGCCATTGCGATTGGCAATCCATTTGGACTTGATGGGACCATGACGGTAGGTAATGTCAGCGCCCTTGGGCGAAGCCTACCATCCAGCCGTGCTGATCTAAACAGCGGTGCCACCTATTCCATCCCGCTCGTGATCCAAACCGATGCTTCCGTGAACCCCGGAAACTCGGGTGGCGTCCTGGTCAACGACCTGGGTGAAGTGATCGGTGTAACGTTCGCCATTGAGTCGGCGACTGGTTCCAGTGCGGGTATCGGTTTTGCCATCCCGGCACAGATCGTGGAAAAGGTCGTTCCGTCATTAATCTCGGATGGCAAGTATGAGCATCCCTACCTGGGCATCAGTGGCAACGATATGACCCCTGATATCGCTGAGGCGATGAATTTGCCGGCTGATACGCGTGGTGCACTTGTGCAAACTGTATCCCCTGGTGGACCTTCAGAGAAAGCTGGATTACAGCCCAGCACAACCACGGTGACTATCAATGGGGTCGATGGTACAGTCGGCGGAGATGTCATCACCGCGATTGACGGGCAGCCGATTAAAAACATGTCGGATATCATTGCATACCTGGCAATCCAAACCCAGGTTGGCCAAACCGTGAAGCTGACCGTGCTGCGCGACGGTGAAACCCAAACCGTCGATGTGACACTGGGCAGCCGCCCGACCCAGTAATTTTGAAATTTTCAACCCATCTATCTCCCTCGAATCTACCAGGTTCGAGGGAGATGGAATTGTATAAAGAGGTATCTAAATGTTCAATCATCGTGGTGTAAGAATACTGGTTGCCCTGTTCTTTCTGATGGTTTTTATGGGGGCAGGTTTCACTGGCGGTGTGCTGGTGGACCGTTTCCTTATTCCTCCGACAGTTGCCTCTGCCAGTGCTCCAACCCAGTCGGATGGACTGGACCTGGTGGATCAGGCATACCAGATAATCCAGCGCTACTATGTGGACCGCAGTGCGATCGACGAGACCCAGATCGAATATGGTGCGATCAGCGGGATGGTTGATTCGCTCGGTGATACCGGGCACAGCCGCTTTCTTACCCCTGATATGGTCAAGGAGCAAAATAACTTCACGCGGGGTGCGTTTGAAGGCATCGGGGCTGAAGTGACGACCAAAGATGGACATGTGGTCATCGTGGCGCCCATGGATGGCTCTCCTGCCCAGGCAGCCGGGGTGAAGCCTGGTGACATTATCGTCAAAGTGGATGGTAATGACATGACGGGCTTGAGCATTAATGAAGTGATCAGCAAAGTGCTGGGACCTGCTGGAACGAAGGTGACCATCAGCCTGCAGGATCCTCAAACCGGCGCCGTCAGGGATGTGACCATTACCCGGGCGAAAATCAACTTGCAGAATGTGACCTGGAGTATGTTGCCCGGGACGAGCATCGCGCACTTGAAAATATCTGCCTTCAGCAATGGCGTGACCAAGGATTTACAGTCTGCCTTAAAGCAGATCCAGTCGCAGAATGCCAAAGGGATCATATTGGATCTACGCAATAACCCAGGTGGTCTGCTAGACGAAGCGATCGGTGTGAGCAGCCAATTCCTGGGAAGTGGGAACGTCTTGTTGGTGCAGGATGCCGAGGGGAAGCAGCAGGCTTTAGCTGTGAAACCAGGCGGGCTTGCCTTGAATATCCCGCTGGTGGTGCTGGTGAACCAGGGTTCTGCCAGTGCATCAGAAATTGTTGCCGGGGCGTTGCAGGATGCCCAGCGGGCAAAACTGATCGGTGAAACCACGTTTGGCACCGGGACAGTGCTGAATCATTTCAACCTTGCGGATGGTTCCAAGATTTTACTGGCAACCGAGGAATGGCTCACGCCCAATGGGCGGGTCATCTGGCACCAGGGGATTGCTCCGGATGTAAATGTGAGCATGTCAGCTGATGTGT
This sequence comes from uncultured Chloroflexia bacterium, assembly GCA_963736805.1. Lineage (GTDB taxonomy): Bacteria > Chloroflexota > Anaerolineae > Anaerolineales > UBA4823 > FEB-25. Next base: position 11,663 of record CAVTQM010000047.1, on the reverse strand, counting down.
TTGCTTCGATGCCAAACAGTGAAAAATCTCTTACGGCTGCTGAGCTGCAATCCAGCCTGGATGTGCAGCTTTTGAAAGCGATTGAAATCCTTTCCAAGGGGATTCAATAAGGTTGTCTTGCGCATCAGGTAAGGCCACTCTCCCTGGAAGCCTCTACTCCCTTCCGGGGAGGGTGTTTTTATTATTCGGATAAAGGTATCATCAATCCATTGCTCACCAACCAGTTGGTGTGGTTCGTCCATCCATTGCCATTAGTGCTGTTGTAGAGCGTCACCAGGGCTTCGCATTCTACCTGGGGGATTTCAGTCACCAGTGAACAATCGTAAAGGTGACCTTGGCGCAGGTGCCAGTCGGGGTCCTTTTGGGAGAGGAACACGTGCAGAGGATTGCCCGGATTCGGGATAGTCGTGCAGGTACATTCAGGTGATTGTAATCCAGGTCCAATCCATCTCCACCGTCCCAGCCATCCCGGGATCTACCAGATTGACCAGGTTTAGAAGTGTATCTGGTACATTCCCGTCCAATAGGTTGTCATTCAGCCGTAATACCTGCAGATCAACTAAGTTGCCCAGCTCCGCAGGGATGTTGCCGCTCAACTGGTTATTATTCAAATACATACGCTTTAGGTTGGAGAGATTACCGAGATCTGCCGGTATAGTACCACTCAACTGGTTGCTATTTATATACATCCACCGTAGATTGGAGAGATTACCGAGTTCTGCAGGTATATTTCCGCTCAATTGGTTCCCAGTAAGATTTAAGTTTGCCAGGTTGGCCAGATTGCCGAGCTCAGGTGGGATGCTTCCGCTTAATTGGTTATCCCATAAAACCAATTCTGTCAGGTGTGTTAGGTTACCCAGCTCAGCAGGAATGCTACCGGTCAATTGGTTCCAGTTAAGAAATAACCACTCAAGATTGGATAGATTGCCTAATTCAGCCGGAATCGTTCCGCTCAATTGGTTGCTATAAAGCTCCAACCATCTCAGGTTGGTAAGGTTTCCAAGCTCGATTGGAATGCTGCCACTAAGGTGATTGTGTTGTAGTGATAAATATGCCAGATTGCTAAGAGCACCAAGTTCGGCAGGAATAACACCGGTCAACAGATTGTCGTCCAAGGTCAGGCTAGAAATGAAGCTCAGGTTGCTCAACTCAGACGGAAGCGGCCCGCTCAATAAATTGCTGGATAAAATCAAGTGCGATACATGCCCAGAGTAGACCCCTACTCCATACCAGTCGCTGGGGGTATTGGTCACCAGCCAGTTGGTGTTGGTCGTCCATCCAGATCCATTGGTGCTGTTATAGAGTGCTACTAGCGCTTCGCACTCTTCCTGAGGTATTTCGGTAACGTCAGCGCATGAAAATGCACTTAAGTCCTGTGTTGTAACAGCAGCAACTGGCAAAGAGCTGGTCAATGAGATCACAATCGCCAAGGTTAAATAAATAATTCTCTTCATAAGATCCTCTCGATCATGTTGGCAACCGAAAGATTGCTTCATTACCCTAAACAAATCCCAATTTTGATAAACAATGATTGAATGATTTTATGAACTTACTATATAGCAATTTAATATTAAGTCAAGTTTTGCATTCCAAAAGTGTAGATATGTTAACGTGATTTACACAGGTCGCCTTACCTTGCTTCGTACGGATGGTGATGCCAGACACTGCAGAGTTTACACAGCGCCTCGGATCATTCTGTAGCTTCTGCAGGTACATCCACCAGTCGCAGTGCTGTTTGCTGGCCTTGTTCCATCGCCTTGGGCACGTTCACCATTGGCAGCAGGATCAGCCCAAGCAGGAAGAAGACGATCACCGACACGATCCCCAAGCGCAGGCTACCGGTGAGCTGGTTCACCAAGCCAAACAGGAAGGTGCCCATCCAGGAAGTGCCGCGCTCACTGATCTCATAAAAGCTGTAGAACTCAGCTTCCTGGTCCTTGGGGATCATCTGCGCAAACAGACTGCGGCTGAGGGCTTGCGAGCCACCCATCACCAGGGCGATGACAAAGCCGAGGAACCAGAACTCCAGCTGGCGCTGCTCCATGCCTAAGACGAGCGCAGTGTCCTTCATTCCAACTGCAGCATAGATTACACAAGCGCTCCAGATCACCAGGCTGAGCAGGATGGTATTCTTGGTTCCAAGACGCCCCGCCAGCCTACCGAAGCCCAGCGCGCCGAAGAAGGCTACGAACTGGATCATCAGGATCACCAGGATCAGGTTAGTTGAGCTCATGTCCAGCTCTTCGGCAGCGAAGATGGCAGAGACAGCGATGACGGTTTGGATTCCATCATTGTAAAGCAGGTAGGATACCAGGTACTTCATTGCCTCGGGCAGGGTTTTGGATTTCTTATAGATAAAAGTCCCCATCACAGCGATGGGTCCCAGGGCAGGCAACAGGCTGATCACAACCGGAACGCGCAGCAAGAACAGCACCGGGATGGCTAAGGGCAGCAACATCAGAATAGTGACGGCGCGTAGTAGAGATGCCGATCAGGTGCGCCAGCTGCTTGAATCCGATAGTCAAATAGGTATCGCCTGGGGGAAGCTGGCGATGGGAGTGTCGTTCCCGCAGCCTGGCGAAGGTGATGAACGAGAAACCCAGCCACCACACACCGGCGGAGGCCAGGCTGATGCGCGCAACCAGAGCTTCAGAGAGGCCAATCTTCCCCGCAAACAGGTACATGATCAGGTTGATCACCAACAGCAGTCCGCCGCCCAGGTAGCCCATCGCCCAAGCGTAAGCCGAGACCCGGTCGCGCTGGTCTTCGCTGGCGATGTTGGGCAGGTAGGAGTTGTAGAAGACCATCCCTGCGCCGAAAGCCAGGTTAGCGATCAAGAACAACAGCCCTCCCAGCCAATGCAGCCCAGGGGTGATGAAAAATAAGAGAATAGTCGCCACAGCTCCCAGTGTGCTGAAAATCTGCATCAGGCGCTTGCGCAGGTGAGAATAATCCGCCAGGGCACCCAGGATGGGCAGGAAAGTGACCTGTAGCAGGACGGAGGCCGAGATCAGGTAGGTAAAGTAAGAATCGTAACGGATAGGCACACCCATCAGGTACACCATGCCATTCGCATCTGCGGCGGCTTTGGTGATGGACGACAGGTACGGACCCAGGAAGACGGTGATCACGGTGGTGCTAAAGGCGCTGATAGCCCAGTCGAACATAGCCCAGCCGAAGATTTCACGCTTATCGTTGACCAAAGGTCTTGCGGTGGATGTCATGAGCAACCTCCTGTGGCAGAATGGTTAAATTGTACAATGAAATGAAGTAAAAGGGAAAGGTAGGTTGAACGATAGAATGTTCACGTTTACGCGTTGTAACATCCATCACGTGATTAATGATGGGATGTGCGGGTTTTATATAGCAGCGATCCGTAATAGGAGCAGTTGAACAAGGCCGGGTCAACTTTTTGACCAATAGCCGGGCATATAGCTCTGTGCAGTCTCATTCCACAACTCAAGGAGCAGGCATACCTGGCATGAAGTCGGAAAGTGCACTGAGGTCAGTCAGCGTGACTGGGCTGGGTGCACTCAGTGGCTGTCCCAGGCGATGCCCAATAGGGTCATCGACACTTGTGGAAGGTTTTTCATTTGTTGATCAATCTCCAGTTATATATTGGAATACCCGTCTTGATTTTGGTCAATGAAGGTTATATAATCATATACGTTCTCATTCATCGAGGGCGGGTGAGATAAAATCCCTGTATTCCTTTCAGCAAACGTGCTGACAGGCTGTCGTTTTTTTTTTCAAAATGGGGAGGTGCAGAATTGAACAAGATTATCCGTATTTCTATTCCATTTATTCTTGCATTTCTATTCATCGGCGTGTTAATTGGGCTGGTGGGGGTATCAAGCCGGGTTGCTGCAGCCCACATCTTATCCATTCATGATGGGGCGATGCTGGTTACCACGCTGGAAGATGAGCTGAATAGCGATGGCGACTGCTCCTTGCGGGAAGCCATTGAAGCTGCCAATGAGAACATAGCAGTTGACGAGTGTAGCTCAGGCGACATATTCACTGACACAATCACCTTTGATGTAGCGGGTGTCATTGCGATGACCAGCCAGATCTCGGTGACGGCGGGGGGTCCGTTGATGATCGATGGAGGGGATGTCATCAGCACCAGTGGGGGTGGGACGACGCGTGTGTGGTGGGTCGAGACTGGGAGCGATCTGACCCTGCAGAATCTGGTGGTTATGGATGGGTATGTCGGAAATGACAATGGTGCCGGGCTGTACAACAATGGCGGGGGTTTGACCATTGACCAATGTGATTTTGTGGGAAACCACTTCACAATATCCGATTCGGTACATTACTACGGCGGAGGAATTTACTCGGAGGGGGGAATACTGAATGTGTTTGACAGCCGCTTCGAGGACAACGGATCGGTGGACAAGTATAGCCATGGTGGTGGAATTGCTAATATAAATACGACAGGTCAAATACTGCGGACAACTTTCCAAAATAACAGCAGTGTTGGATGCCATCAAGGCATCCCATGCACCCACCCAGGTGGGGGAGGATATTATCAAAGCGGTGCATCCATCACAATCCAGGACAGTATATTTATCAGCAATACTGCTACTCATGGCGGAGGAGGTATTTACAACGGGGGTTATCTGGCTATCGCCAACAGCTCCTTCTCAGGCAATCGTGGTGGTTATGGTGGAGGTCTGACTAATGGAGGGGATGTGACCATTAGCAATAGCACCTTCTTAGGTAACATTGGTAGTGGTATTTATACATGGGGTGACACAACCATCTCCAATAGCACCTTTATCGGAAACAAAGGCTCAGGAATAAGTAACACGGGGTACCTAACCATCACCATCAGTACCTTCTCTGAAAACAAGGATAGTGGTATTTATAACAACGGGACCTTATCCATAGATAGCAGCACCTTCTGCGGGCAACAGCGCACGTAATGGAGGCGGAATTGATAACGAGGAATATATTCGTGCCCAATCTCTCTATGTAAACATCACCAATTGCACATTCACTGGAAATCATGCAACGGAATCTGGAGGTGGATTTTATAATAGATGATCTTGAAGTATCCATTACCAACAGTACCTTCTCCGCCAACAGTGCTGGTGGTGGTGGAGGTGGTATCTATAATGATCTGAGATGGTCCCTGGCCTACCATGCCTGTGACTCTAACTAACACGATCATTGCCAATAGCTTGGTGGGGGGTGACTGTCGCGCTGAATTATCTGATTACCGATGGCGGGCACAACATCTCATCGGACAACACCTGCGGCTTCGACCCAGCCAACGGCTCCATGCCGAACACCGATCCGCTGTTGGGTCCGCTGCAGGATAACGGCGGACCCACCTGGACGCATGCCCTGCTTGAGGGCAGCCCGGCTATCGATGCGGGGGATGACGCTCAATGCCCACTTATTGACCAGCGCGGCGTTCTCCGTCCTCAAGATGGAGATTGGAATGGCCTGGCTGTCTGTGATATTGGTTCTTATGAATATAATGGTCCACATCCTCCACGATTTTATCTGCCTCTGGTCAATAAACTCCCTTAGGTGGCCATGCTGCCCACTCCCCATACTCGATCATGGGTTGCCAGAGCGATAATGACAATAGGAGGTTGTCGGGAAAATCACAGATTGCATTAGGAAAGAATTGCAGTTGTAAGGTCACACTCATCCTAGCGGATTGCCTCTCCTTGCTTCATACCGTGATGCAGTTTGGGTGCAGATATCCTGCAACTGTGTGGTAATCGTGGGCTTAATGGATAACCCTTGCCCTTCCCATCCAGAGAGGGTGTTATTAATTGCCTGAATGGTGATTATGTATAGAATTCAAGATAATATTGGCTTATCATCCATGAAAACCTATGGTATAAATTACGCAAATTATGGCAAAGGTTAAACCAACTCCTGCAGAATTAAGTAACACCGAAAAAGCAGCTGCGCTAATCTTATCCGGAAAGAGCAAAAAACGCGGGCTGGCGCGCCTGCTACCATTCATGGGTCCGGCATTTATTGCCAGCGTGGCGTACATGGACCCGGGAAACTTTGCCACCAATATTCAAGCTGGGGCTCAATTTGGTTACATGCTGTTATGGGTGGTGGTCACCACCAACCTGATGGCAATGCTGATCCAAACCCTGTCTGCCAAGCTGGGGATCGCCACAGGCAAGAACCTGGCAGAGATGTGCCGGGAACGCTTTCCACGTCCGTTGGTTTGGGTTATGTGGGGGCTAATGGAAATTGTTGCCATGGCGACCGATCTGGCTGAATTCCTGGGAGCTGCCTTGGGTTTCTACCTGTTATTCGGCATCCCCTTGTGGGTGGCAGGCATCCTGACTGCCATCATCACTTTTGTGATCCTGGGGTTGGAACGCTATGGTTTCAGACCACTCGAGGCAGTTATCACGGCCTTCGTTGGCGTAATATCAGTAAGCTATCTGATCGAGATTATCCTGGTCAAGCCTGTGTGGGGGGAAGTGTTGTACCACGCAGTGGTGCCCCAGTTCGCCGGACCTGAGAGCGTCCTGCTGGCTGCGGGAATCCTGGGCGCGACGGTCATGCCGCATGTGATCTTCCTGCATTCCTCATTGACCCAAAAACGGATCATTGCGCGCAGCCCTGCCAAGTTGCGCAAGTTGTTTAAATTTGAAGTGGTGGATGTGCTGATTGCCATGGGTTTAGCAGGACTGATCAATGCAGCCATGTTAATGATGGCAGCCTCCACCTTCTACCGGGAAGGTATAAACAGTGTAGCGACCATTGAGGATGCTCACCGAACTCTGCAGCCGCTGTTGGGTAAAGCGTCCAGCGTGTTCTTCGCCATCTCATTGCTGGCATCAGGATTATCCTCCTCGTCAGTTGGCACCATGGCTGGGCAGGTGATCATGCAGGGATTTTTACATTGGGAGATAAAGGTGTGGATCCGACGGTTGGTAACCATGCTACCTGCATTGATTGTCATCATCATTGGGCTGGACCCAACCCGTACATTGATCATCAGCCAGGTGGTGCTTAGCTTTGGGTTGCCATTTGCTGTGATACCATTGGTCATGTTTACCTCCAACCGCAAGCTGATGAAGACCCTGGTCAACAGTAAAATCACGACCCTGGTTGCGATTCTTGTGACAGCATTGATCGTTAGCTTGAATATCTATTTACTTGTTCAGGTTTTTTCAGGGATTTTGAAATGACGCTTAAGAATATTCTCGTACCTTTGGATGGTTCAAAGCTGGCAGAGACGGTAATGCCACTGGCATCCATGTTTGCTGAGCTCAACCATGCCAAGCTGATATTATTCCATGTCATCGAGCAGAAGCCTCCAGACAAGGTGCATGGTGAGCCTCATCTGACCGACGAGCAGGAAGCTTCGGCTTACCTTACAAAGCTGTCCCAATCGCTGCAAGGTATCACGGTCGAACAGCATGTCCATTCCGTTGCTGAGAAGGACGTGGCAGCCAGCATCGTGTTTCACAGCAAAGAGATGAAGGTAGACTTGATCGTGATGTGTGCCCATGGACAGAGCGGTCTCCAAACGCGCATCTTTGGCAACATTGCCCAGAAAGTGTTATCCATAGGTGTAGTGCCTGTGCTGCTGCTCTCACCCGAAAAAGCACATAAAGAGGAAGTCATTCGAATGCCAGTGCATCCTGGTGCCGCTGGACGGCGACACAGAGCATGAAGCAGGATTGGAAATGGCCGTGGAGCTTGCCCAGGTCTGCCAGGCGAAATTGCACCTGGTGATGGTGGTTCCTGATCCATCCACCCTGCCAGGTGAACAAGCAGCCTCAGCCGCATTTTTACGAAATACTGCCTCTGCGATGCTGGAGCTGGACTGTGAAGAAGCAGAGCTCTACCTCATTGAACGGATGGGAAAGCTGCTCGATCAAAACATTTCGGTAACGGGTGAAGTGCTACGGGGCGACCCAGCCAAGCAGATCGCACGCGGGCCGGGGATATCCAGGCAGACATGATCGTGCTTGGCACGCACAGCAAAACCGCCATGGATGCCTTCTGGTCTGGTAGCGTGACGCCCAAGCTTACCACACAAACCCACCTGCCGCTGCTGTTGGTGCCAGTGCACGAGAGCTAGCCTTCCCTTTTATTTACCCATTTTATTTTGACTTTATGGCCCGAAATTCTGCCAGAGTTCTCCCATGATATCAACCATTCAGCAGCATCTCAGCTGGTACCCTCGGATGGAACTGCGCGATGTTTATAAACTGTTCTACCAGGGTGCGATGGGCTCGGAACACCTGATTAGCTCCACACAGGCATTCATCAGCTATCTGAATGAAGAATTCGAGCCTTTGCAGGCAGATCCAGCGGAGCGTCTCCTGGAACCCATCCGTGCCTGATCAGTCCCTCTTCCGAGTCAACCTGCGCGCTTATAAATCCGTGAACTTGCCGGTAGACGTGCTGGTTCCAGGCTTGCTGGAGACGGCCCGGGCATTTAAGAGTGACCTGGAAGCGTTTAAGCTTGCCTGGATAGGCTTCGGGCAGGCTTGTGAGCAAGGGCAGGTTTCGACCTTCGAAGTTGGCGATTTTCACGCATTCACGGCCTGGGTGGAGGGGTTGGGCTTCCCGGCAGTCCACCATTCAGAAGCCTATAGCCTAGTATACCAACCCGCTTACCGACTGATCTCAGCTCACATCGCTGGACAATTAGGATTGAGCGAGGTAGGTTGAACTGACCACTGGCATAATCGGGAATGATTATTTATAATTTATTGTAAACCCAGGAAAGGAAGAGCTAATAGGGCTCTAGGAGGGTATCTTATAAAATAACCACGAATTACAAAAAGATCTCTGAAGAAAATTGAAATAATAATCTTAATGACTTTCGCTATACGACCTGGTAGGATTCCAAAACCTGCCAGGTCTTAATTATCCGCTTCGCTAAATAAAAGCGGGATTTTAGATTGTTATTTATTGAGCAATTGTTGATTGTGCTTGGTCAGCCATACATCAACGACCATCCACGCAAACCTGGGATGACGGTCCACCATGGTCTCAGCAAGATCTCTTAATTCATGCGAGTCTTGATGCCAGATGTCTGCATCGATGATCGTATCGGCCGGGCTGGGTAACTCTTCTCGTAAGGATTTGGTTGAGTCCAATGCGTGCCTCCATGGCGATGTAGTTCGTGATAAATTAACTGGGAATGATGAGTTTTGTTACACTATAATGCCATCATTTGGTAAATTCAACCGAGGATATTGCGATCGCTTATCCAGCCTAAGACCTAAATGGAAATATTCGACATGGCGGATTTCCAAATCCAGCCAGTTGTGCCGGAAGGTGGGTTCCAACACAAAATCTTTGATTGAGGAATGCACAATCGATAAACTTGTGATGTAGTTCTTGTGGGGATGAATAATGTGTCTGAGTTTGAGTTATTGAGATAAATAAGGTATAATTAGTTTACTTACTTGGCCGGTTTATTTCTGCACAATATAGATAGCACGAATACCGGAATCGTGATTTTGAAACAGCCGACATGCAATAAAACTGTTGAAGAATTGCCTCCAGGTTTGATACAAAACTATTCTTAAAGGAGATTATAAAATGGCAAAAAAACAACTGGTATTGGGATTCTTTGCAAGTGAAGCTGCTGCTGATGAAGCTGTGAGCAAAATCAAGCAGTGGGACAAAGCCAGCAAAGAGGTCAAGCTCGGTGCAATCGGAGTTTTGGTAAAGGACGACAAGGGTAAGATTAAGACCCAAAAATTGGGTCAGAAAAAGACAGGAACCTTTGCAGTTCTTGGTGCCCTAGCGGGTGTCCTCTCGGGTGGTGTGACAGTTTTAGGCGGTGCGGTCGTTGGCGGTATTCTGGGCGCCTTCTTCCACAAAGGTCTTGGCTTGTCGAAGGATGACTTAACCAGGATCGGCAAAGAGCTGGATGGCGGTAAAGCCGCGATCGGTATCCTGGCGCATGCTGACGAAGCGGCTGGCGTATCTGCCAAACTCGCTGAGTTGGGCGGAAAACCGGAAACACACGAAGTGTCGGAAGAAGCGCTGGACCAAGTGGAGACAGCCACCGAAACCACGACCGAATAAAAAACGATAAAGGAGCTGCTGGTTGATCCGCTGTTATTGGTTATTTCCAAACAGTGTGGATCACCAGAGTCCCTATAATTAAGAAAGAGCCGGTGGATGTGACCCAGGAGACGTGGGTCTATCCACCGGTTTTACGTTGGAAGTCTAGCCGGGGAAGTTGTCCAGCAAAGCGGAGAAGGTTGAAAAACAAGATAATGGGGAAGCGATTTATGCGTCCCAAGCAAGGTTTTATAATAAGGGAGGTAGATTTGGTTTGTGGGTTTAAGAATGAACACATAATGCACAGAGGGTGGAGAAGGATCCTTTTTGTATATAACTGGCTTATTCAGACAGATCCTTCACCCATACATCACTAAAGACCAACTATTCGGAGACGATTTTGGCTGGCTTCTCGAGTGGAGGGACGGCAAGTATGACGAGGCACAAAAATCGTATGAAGATTTCAATGCCCGTATCGAGGAATTGCTCAATGCTTGAGTAGTGACGCTGTATCCGTCGCTAGATTTCCTGGATGACACAGTGGAATCGATCGTGGTGAAGTACGAAATGGGAGGGAGGTGAACCGGGAGTACCGATCCTGGCATTGTATGTATCTTCAATTTTAAGAACAATCGCCAGGCTATGTAAATAGTACATCCGGGAACATTCAAAATATTTTGGCCATAGAATCTCCTCCGATAAAAAAAGGCGGGTCACGACCCGCCGCTACGGGGAAAATCATGAAAAATCCTTTATTTATGTTGTGGATAATTGTTTAAGAACATTACCCCTATATTACACATCACGCTTGCGGTACAATTGGTCGAAGGTGAATCGATGAACGAAATCGATGACCATCTAAATCTGCGCCTTGAACTATCCAGATCGCTCCTGCCCCAGCGAGCTTCAACACCCTGCGATCTTTACGCTGCTCGTCCTGGCATTAGCGGAAGACCTTTCCGAAACTGCCAACCTGACCGGTTACAAAGGCCGCCTGGCAGAGGGTGATATCACCAGCATGGCGACCATCCAGACAAGCAATCCGCTCAATGGATACATCCGCAGTAAGGCTAACGGGGTGGTAGCTGGGCTTCCGCTGGCTGAAGTGGTATTTAATATCGTGGATCCAACCATCTCGTTCCGGCGAACGGTTAAGGATGGAGAGGTTGTGCAGAAGGGACAGGTTTTAGCACAGGTGCAAGGGGATGGCAGAGCACTGCTGGCAGGCGAGCGTACGGCGCTTAACTTCCCCGGCAGGTTGTCTGGAATCGCCACAATGACGTATATGTATGTTCAGGCAGTCAAGGACACCAAGGCGGTGGGCCCTTGACACGCGTAAAGACCGCACCGGGTTTGCGCTACCTGGATAAGATACGGCCGTTCACTGTGGGGGTGGCCAGAACCACCGCATAGGGCTTTTCGACATGGTGCTGATCAAAGATAACCATATCTCTGGAGCAGGTGGTATCACGGCAGCCGTGCAGAGGGTGAGGCAGATGCATGGTCAGCAATATAGCCATCGAGGTGGAAGTGAAGAATCTGGCTGAGCCAGGAGGAAGCCATTAGCCTGAAGGTCGATCGTATCATGTTGGACAACATGGATCTGGAAACAATGTGCCGGGCGGTGCAGGTAGGCA
>CAVTQM010000046.1:0-42049 GCA_963736805.1 uncultured Chloroflexia bacterium | reverse complement strand
TACTACTTTGCACTAACAAAATAAATTTCCCTCTTGACGATTTCCAAATACTAGTGGTAAACTCGAAAAGTTGTTAATCTAATTCTAAGGAAAGGGAAGGCGTTGCCGATGAGCGATCTCATCAATCGAATTTACGAAGTCCACACAGTATCCGCTGGAAGCGGGCCTGTTGTGCCTTCGCGGAGCGCGCCTATCGCTCGTTAGGTTATACGAATTAATTTCTAACGACCACGGTGAGCTCCAACCCCCGTGGTCGTTTTGTTTTATTCTGGATGATTGCATTTACCGGTCACGGGGACCTTTTCCGAGACCGGTATTTTTATTGCCTTCATTCATCAGGTCTAATATTTACGGAAGCTGGATGAGAGGAAATGAAGAAGAAATTAGTGTGTGTGGAAAGACTCATTGAAAGCATAGGGAAGGTGAAGATTGCTTCAGCGCTCACAATGACCGCTGATGGTGCTTCGCAAAGACCATCGCTCGCAATGACCGCTGAAGGAGATTGCTTTGGCGGAAAACCAGCGCTTTGCAATGGCAAAAGCTAAGGAGTTTGAAATGTTTGACGCGATACAGGTAAATAATGCATATAAAAAATTCGGGAAAGCCTCCCACCCAATCTGGAAAGGGCGTGCTGAACCTTCCGCGACCGGTAAAGTAGTAAAAGTGGCGGTGGACCACGTATCGTTCTCGGTGCGGGAAGCGGAAATTTTTGGCGTGTTGGGACCGAATGGCTCGGGGAAATCCACGCTGATCCGATTGATCGCCACACTGCTGCTGCCTGATGCTGGCTCGATTACCGTCTTTGGGCATGATGTGGTCAGCCAGTCGATGGAAGTCCAGCGCCTGATCAACCGGGTGTCGGTGGAGGCCAGCTTTTTCAAGAAGCTCTCGCCAATGGAAAACCTGTTGTATGGGGCGCGCCTGTATGGCATGGAGGGTAAAGAGACACGCCGTAAGGTGGTGGAGATTCTGACCCGCCTGGGTTTGGAAGCAAACACCATCCGGCAACCCATGGAAGAGATGTCACGTGGCATGCAGCAGAAAGTGGCGATTGCGCGTGCGCTGCTTTCCAAACCGAAGCTACTGTTGCTGGATGAACCCACCACCGGGCTGGACCCACGCTCCAAGCGCGAGGTACAGGCAGTGGTGCGTGAGCTGAACGAACAGCACGGAACCACCATCCTGCTCACCACGCATGACATGGGTGAAGCGGAAGTTCTGTGCCACCGCATCGCGATTGTGGATAACGGCAGGATCGTGGCATTGGACACTCCAGAAGCACTCAAGAAGCTCATCCCACGCAACGGGCACATGAAGTGTTCCTACATCTGGAAGAGTTTGTTGGGTTTCTGACGTGATCCCGAAACAAGCTTCAGGTTGCGAGGGCAGTGGCCATATATGCCCCTCCCGCCCCCAATTGCAGGGGGAGAGACCCCTACAAAAGAGATGAGGAAGAATAATGTTGGGTTTCAGGTGAAGACAAACGCTATCACCACAACCTTTGGAAAGTTTACTCATCCTAACCGATGTAAAGGAGTAAGGAAGGAAGAAATGTCGTACATAAGAGATTGCGAATATGAGGAGCGAATCCTATCACGAGGCAATCTCAACCACGCACTGAATAGATTGCTTCGTATCGCCTGGAAAATGTTGGTATCGTTTCTAAAAGATTCCTTTCAGGTTTCAGGACGCATACAATTATAAAGGGTGCAAGGAGAGGGTTGATCCGACCATTAAAATCGGTTGGATTGAGAAAAATCCTTTCCTGACCCTTGATGAGAAAACGGTTTTATTATGAGGATAACATTTGCCGGTATTAATCACCGGTTTCAGAATAACGATGATTAGGAAAGGATTGCAGCATGAGTATCGACACACAGCTATTTGAAGGTAAACTGATCCGCCTGGCACCCATTAATCACGAGAGGGACCCGGAAGTCGAATCGCGTTGGACGCATGATCTCAGGTTGATGCGTTCCTTAAGTCGATTGCCAGCCGTTCCACTTTCAGCTGCCCAGCTGAAGAAGAAATATGAGGCGATTGAGAAGGAAGTGGACGAAACCGAAAAGGCTATTCCACTTTACCATTCGGAGTATACAGGATGATCGGCTATTGGGGTTTACACGCATAGAAGGGATCGAATGGACCCATGGTACCTGCAGCCTAAAGCTGGCGATCGGAGACCTGGCTGAGCGGAACAAGGGTTATGGAAGTGAAACCATAATGCTCATGCTGCGCTATGCCTTCCATGAATTGAATCTATACCGCGTGTCGGCGGTGGTGGGCGAGGATAATCCAGCAGGAATACGGTTTTTCTTACGCCACGGTTTTGTTGAAGAGGTTCGCAGGCGAAAATCAGCTCCTGCGGGATGGACAGACCTATGACCTGCTTTACCTGGGGTTACTGCGGGATGAATGGCTGGCAGGCAAGGAGAAAATCCACCATGAATGACCTTTTAGGCGGTGAGATGATTCACCTGACGGCTGATGACCCGGAAGTATTGGCGGCACAACTTTTCCGTTGGGACCAGGATAGCGAGTGGTTCCGTCTCCTAGACAGCGACCCACCCAGGCTGTTTTCGGAAAAAAAGGTGAAAGAATTCCTGGAAAAAGACCTGGAGAAAGAAATTACCCATGAGCTTTTTTTCAACATTCGCACCCTGGATGATGATCGCTTGATCGGTTTCATTGGCTTATTTGATCTGCTCATGCACCAGGGGGATGCGCTGGTGGCAATTGCCCTGGGGGAGAGAGATTATTGGGGCCGCGGATATGGTACGGATGCGATGAGGGTGATGCTGAGATATGCCTTTTACGAGCTCAACCTGAGGAAGGTGGGTCTGATCGTCTTTGAATACAACCCACGCGCAATCCGATCTTATGAGAAGGTTGGTTTCATTCTTGAAGGGCGTATGCCGTGGGGCAATGCTCCGTGAAGGACGCCGTTGGGATTGGCTGTACATGGGTATTTTACGGGAAGAGTGGCTCATTAAGCAGGCTGCGGTTAGTGTTAGTGGATCATAAATATTGCTGAGAAATGGAAGGCGCATGATGGAAAACAATATACTTGATGGAAAACTGGTGCACCTCACAGCTGATGAGCCTAATATTCTAGCAGAGGCAATCGTTCACTGGGGTGATAACAGCGAATACTTACGGTTGCTGGATTCTGGACCCACAAACATGTACTCCGTTAAGAAAGTCACGGAGTGGATCCAAAAAGACCAGGAAAACGAGTCGCATGCGTTTTACTTTCTTTCCATCCGCACTTTGGAGGATGATCGGTTGATTGGCTTTACTGGCCTGGACGGAGATGCCTTCCCGAATGGTGATACCTTTGTAGGAATTGGGATCGGCGAACGTGATTTCTGGGGCAAGGGCTATGGCACAGATGCGATGAACGTGATCCTGCGCTATGCCTTCCAGGAATTAAACCTGAGAAGAGTGAGCTTAACCACCTTCGAATATAACCCGCGGGCAATCCGTTCGTATGAGAAGGCTGGTTTTGTCCATGAAGGACGGTTACAGAAGTTTCTATTGCGGGAGGGGCAGCGCTGGGACCTGATCTTTATGGGTATCCTGCGCGAGGAGTGGCTCGCAAGTAACGGTTAATGATTTTGGAGTTTTAAAAATGACTACACTAGTCAATGAATTTAGAGCAACTTACGCGTTCATGGAACGCAACGCCAACCTGGTGAAACGGTACTGGTCGTGGGAATTGGTATGGATCGTATATTCCATTGCCAACAGCCTATCCGTCAGCTTCATAGGGCTTGGTATGGAACAGATCGGTGGAGTTTCGAAGATCGAAGGACGTTACCTGGTTTTGTACCTGGTGGTGGGAACGCTGGTCTGGCGTTACCTTTCCCTGATCTTTTACTGGATCACGGATGTAATTGGTATGGAACGCTGGGAAGGCACCATTGAATATACACTGATGGCACCCATCCGGCGTGTAACTCACATGGCAGGCCAGACAGTATGGGCAGTCATCTACAGCATGTTCTCAACCGGTATCATCCTGGTGGTGACGGTGGCGATCTTCCACATCGATCTAAGTAGAGCAAACCTGTGGGGTGGGACGGTTATGTTGTTAGCTGGAAGCCTATCCTTCATCGGTGTGGGCGTGATGGGTTCAGTGCTACCATTGCTATTCCCTGAGCGCGGTTCGCAGATGACGCACGTCATCATCGCCCTTCTGTTGCTTGTGTCGGGTGTGTATTACCCGATAGAGGTGTTGCCAGAGTTCCTGCAGAAGCTGGCAGTTTACAGCCCAGCAACCTACGTGCTGGATGGCACACGGCAAGCTTTACTGGAAGGTACCCCTACATCGCAGCTCTGGCAGTATATCTGGCCGACATTGTTGATGGGATTGATCGCCATCCCGGTGGGATTATGGGTGTTTGGATTGGCAGAACGCTATGCCAAGCGCAACGGCAAGTTGCACCGGAATGGGTAATGACAGGAGTGTATAGAACGATGACATGTATTGTTTCATTAATAAGAAATTCTCGTTCTTATGGATTAGTGAAGATTGCTTCGTCGCCCAGAGCGCTCCTGGCAATGACGACGAGTTGGAGGAAGAATGTCTGTCCTTAGTACAAATAATTTATGCTTATCTTTTGGGGCTTTTGACCTGTTTCATGGAATAACGGTGACGGTTGCCAATGACAGCAAGATCGGACTGATCGGGCCGAATGGGGTTGGGAAAACATCGTTGATGATGATCCTGGCAGGTATAAACCAGCCCACCACGGGTAGTATCCATATTGCGCGTGGCAGGCAGCTTGGCTACCTCCGCCAGGAAGCAAGTGATACCCTCGGGAAAACCTCGGGTACTGGTACCCTCGGGAAAACCTCGGGTACTGGTACCCTCGGGAAAACCTCGGGTGCAGGCACCCTCGGGAAAACCTCGGGTGCAGACACCCTCGGAAAATCCTCGGGTGCAGGCACCCTCGGAAAAACCTCGGGTGCAGGCGCGTTTGGCAGGGATGAGAATACGGTTTATGCTGAGATGCTTTCCGTATTTACTGACCTTCACAATCAGCAAGCGCAGCTGCACAAGCTGGAATCTGAAATGGCAAGTGGCTGTTTTACCGAAGAGGTGCTTGCCAGGTATGGTGAACTGCAAGCGCTATTTGAGCATGCTGGTGGTTATGATTATGACCTGCGCATCCAGCAAACCCTGGAAGGATTAGGGCTGGGCAAACGAACCTGGGACATGCCGCTCAATCATTTGAGCGGAGGCCAGAAGACGCGTCTCTTGCTGGCACGCTTGCTTCTTGAAAAACCAGCCTTGCTGATGTTGGATGAGCCAACCAACCACCTGGATTCTGAAGCGATTGAATGGCTGGAGCATACCCTGAATGATTGGGATGGAGCGGTGCTGGTAGCGAGCCATGACCGGTATTTCCTGGATAATTCTGTCAACACGATCTGGGAAATGAGTGCTTCGGGCATTGAAGTTTATTCGGGAAACTACAGCAGTTATTTGCTGCAACGCACAGCGCGCTGGGAATATTCACAGCGGGTGTTTGAAGAGGAGAAGGAACGCTTACAAAAAGAGGTCGACTTTATCCAGCGCAACTGGGTGCGTGCCAGCACACACGCGCGTGCCCTGGGAATGCTTCGCAAAGTAACGCGTGAATTGATGGCTGTGGATACCTATGGGATCATGGTGCTGCGCAGTGGTCGCAACTGGCATGACCTGGACTTACGGGCAGATAAACCACTGGACGTAATCGAGGCTATTCGCAAGGTCAATGCCCTATCCATGCCATCACGCCCGCCTCTAATCCGACCTCGGCTGGTTCCCTCCAAAGATAGCAGCAATATCATCCTGCGTGCTGAAAATGCACAGATCGGCTACCCAGGAAATAATCTATTCAAGGTGAACCATCTGGAACTCAGGCGGGGTGAATGCGCTGCTCTGATTGGTCCAAATGGGAGCGGAAAAACCACCTTTCTAAAAACCCTGCTCGGGCAAATGGAACCCTTGAAGGGTGAAGTACGGTTGGGAGCAAGCCTGGAGGTTGGCTACTTTGCCCAGGCACATGATGAACTGACTGCTGAAAACACCGTCCTGGATGAGATTCTGGCAGCCCGGGAAATGGATCCCGGTCAGGCACGCAACCACCTGGCGCAGTACCTGTTTCGCGGTGACGATGTATTCAAACCCGTCAGTGCGTTAAGCGGTGGCGAGCGGGGCAGGTTAGCATTGGCTATCCTGGCGCTGCGCGGTGCAAATTTCCTTCTGCTGGATGAACCAACCAATCACCTGGACTTACCGGCTCGGGAGGTTCTGCAGCAGGTTTTACAAGATTTCAGTGGCACCATCCTGCTGGTTTCACACGATCGATACCTGATCGACCAGCTTGCGAGCCAGATTTGGGAGTTGCGGGAAGGTTGCTTGGATGTCTTTACCGGCACTTACCGGCAATTTGTTCTGCAACGGTCAGGCACAGCTTCTCAACCTCAGCGGATGCTCTTAGCAGCCAAACCCATGGCACGTGATAATAGCCAGGATACGCGCAGGCTTCAACAAGCGTTAGAGAAATTGGAAGTACGAATCCGTGAACAGGAATTGGAAGTCCAGCGGGTTTCTCAGCAGCTACATTATGCGGGTGGCTCAAAAGGATTTGAAACCATATCTGATTTAAGCTGGAAGTATGCCAGAGCGCAAGCTGAGCTGGAAAAATTGACTGGTGAATGGGAAAGGTTGGTAGAGAAAGCATGAACGAACCACGACCTTACTGCAATGAGCAGGACCTGAGGGCAATGCAAGAACTGCTTATGGCAGGGCGGAAAGCCAACAACGGTAGCTACTATATCCACATTGGAGATCTCAAATGGTGGCTGTATTACCCACCGCTGGAGGGAGACTTCTGGGGTCATATCCACCTGTGGGATGACCCTGCACAGCCTGGGCGGTTATCTGGGTTGGGTATTAATCTCGCCGGACTGGGTGGGAATAGATTTATACATCCAACCAGAATTCAGGGGCAGCTCACTTGCTCAGGAGATGTACATTGGGCAGAGAAGAAAGCGATGAAGATCGCCCGGCAGAATGGTAAACCGACTATTTATGTGCTATGGGTTCTGCAGTGATGATGATGTCATGGAGCGCATTTCAGGCAAAGGGATTACATACTTAGGAGGGGAATGGTGCACATGTCAAAATCATTAGGTGAGCACATCCCATCTCTTCAATTGCCAGAAGGATTTGTTATCCGCGGCTGCCAGGGAGAGCCAGAAGTGGCTGCCCGGGCGAAGGCGCAGTATGGAGCTTTCGAGTCAAAGGCAAAATTTGAGCGTTATGTGCAACGATTTACCAACTTCATGCGTTCACCGGTCTACGATCCCGAGCTGGATATCGTGGCAGTGAGCATCGGATGGGCAAATTGGGGCGTTCTGCATCGTGTGGACCGACCCGGTCAACCAGGTTGGATTGTTCGAACCGGTGGGAACCCACCCGGATTTTCAGCGCCAAGGGTTGGGCAGAGCTGTCATGTTGGAGGGGCTGCGTCGTTTGCAAGAACGTGGTATGAAAAGCGCCATTGTATCCACGTTTGAGGATAATGCGCCAGCCATAAAACTATACGAATCAGTGGGATTCCAGGTCATTAACCGACTGGGAACCTATGAAAAGGACGTGTGAGATGGACATACGAGCATACAATCGAGAAAAATGGGATCAACAGGTGGAAATGGGAAATCCCTGGACCATCCCTGCCAGCCCGGAAATGATTGCTGCCGCACGGAAAGGAGAGTGGTCTGTCTTACTTACCGAGCAAAAATCAGTTCCACGATCCTGGTTTCCTCAAGACTTAAAAAACCTGGATGTGTTGTGTTTAGCATCGGGTGGTGGCCAGCAAGGTCCCATCCTGGCAGCCACTGGGGCGAATGTCACCGTATTTGACAATTCACCAAAGCAGCTGGAGCAAGATCGAATGGTTGCCAGGCGGGAGGGTTTGATACTGGTCACTGTTGAAGGGGATATGCGCGATCTATCAATCTTTGGGGATGGCTGCTTCGACCTGGTCTTCCACCCTGTTTCGAACGTCTTTTGCCCGGAGGTTCGCCCTGTCTGGGGCGAGGTTTTCCGTGTTTTACGCCCGGGAGGCATTTTGTTAGCCGGATTTGGCAATCCTGCGATGTTCATCTTCGAAGGTCCTATGGCTCTCAAAGGTATATTTAATGTGAAATATCACTTACCTTTTGATGCTACAAAGCTGACTGCAGCGGAACGCTTGCAAGAGTTCGATGAAAATTCACCCCTGGAATTCAGCCATTCCCTGGAGGAGCAGATTGGAGGCCAGCTGGATGCTGGATTCATCCTCACCGGACTCTATGAGGACCGACAGGATTCCCCACTGGGGAAGTATATGCCAGCATATATTGCCACACGGGCGGTCAAGCCCATGGGTTGAGCAGGCTGATATATTTAATGCCACAAAAAAGTGTGAAGAAGAATTAACAAGGAATTAATGTATGGAAACATCAACAGGCAAGGTAAAAACCGAGCCATTATTGAATAATAATTTACTGCTGTTCATGTTTGCCATGATCCTGGCGAACATGGGTGGTGAGATGTATGGAATGCTCCTGCCACTCTACCTGAAAGAGTTGAATGCCAGTGTGGTGCAGATCGGTTTATTTTTTACCATTTCGCAAATCGTTCCACTGGCGGTCCAAATCCTGGGCGGCTGGGTGTCAGATACACTCGGACGGTTGCGCAGTGTTGCCATTGGAAGCGTGGCTGGCAACCTGGTATTTGTGGGATTTATCCTTGCACCCACCTGGCAGTGGGTGATGAGCGGAATGATTTTTAGCGCCATCACCCGGGCATTGATCGGACCCAGCTTCAATGCGTTCATATCGGAACAGTCAGCTGAGAAGAATCGAGCCAGGGTATTTGGAATAACCGATACCCTTTTCATGATCATCAGTGTTATCGGACCGCCTCTTGGTGGATACCTGGTAGATCAATATAGTTTCCGCATCATGCTGGTTGTGGCGTGGGTATTTTATATTGGCGCTACGATCATTCGGGTGGGCATGGCACGCAAAGCTGCGCGTGGGCAAGAAGCGAATCCACAACGGCTGTCATTGGGAAATCTACGCACCAACCTGGGAGCCATGTTTGGAATGCTGTTGAGTGGAGGGGTTGTGACCTGGATCCTGATCACAGATGGAGTGCGGGATATCGCCTTTTCACTTTCCAATAATCTTTTCCCAGTATACCTGGAAGAAATTGGAAAGATGAGCTACCAACAAATCGGCTGGCTGGGAAGCGTATTCGGTCTCTCGATGATGCTGGTTACGATCGGTGCTGGATGGCTAGCCGATAAAAAGGGTGAGCGAGTAGGAATTGTGATCGGTTTTCTGCTTGAATTTGTGGCTATGTTCGCCTTTATGAAAGTGAGTGGATTCTGGGGTTATGCCCTGGTTTGGGCAATGTTTGGCGTGGCAGCGGGGATGATGTCGCCGGCATATAACTCGCTGATCAGCAAGGCAGTTCCTGAAAAACTGCGTGGTACTGCTTTTGGCTTGTTTGGTACCAGCCTTGGGTTGGTATCCCTCCCAGCCCCGGCGATTGGTGCCCGGATGTGGGAAAGATATAGCCCGCAAATGCCTTTTTATGTGACTGGCCTGGCGGCTTTAATCAGCGCTATCCCAGCATGGTTTAAATTCAAGCTTCCCAAGAACGATGATTCTACTCCGGCCGTGGAAGCAATCGAGGAAATCGCGATAACATAGGGTTTTTACGATTGAGGGCAATGATATAGATCGACAATATCCTGGTGTTCATTGTACCTCGTGGTGATGATATGGTTAAAGTAAAATAATGGAACTAAAATGGATAACAAAATGAATAATATTACGCATACATTAGATAGATTAGATTTCTCAAGGGTCATGGATATCCCCGGGTTGTCTTTCCGTGGTTTTCACGGTGAGGAGGATTATCCAAAGATGCTGAAGGTGATTCATGGAAGCAAGGAAGCGGATGGTTTAGAACGCGCAGAGAATCTCGAGGATATTGTCAACACCTATACCCACCTGGTTCACTGTGACCCGTATCAAGACATGCTGTTCGCAGAAGTAAATGGTGAAGTGGTTGGCTACAGCAGGGTGTGGTGGGCGCTGGAAGGCAGCGGCCAATGGATTGGCTTCCAGTTTGGCAATGTACTACCAGGCTGGCGGAAAAAGGGTATTGGAAGCACTTTACTCAGATTTAATGAGGACCGCCATCATCAAACTGCCACACTATTAAAAGAGAGCGGTGAACTACCAACCGATGCTATCTGTCTGTTGGATAACTTCACCAGCAGCACTGAAGTGGACCGGATTCGTTTACTCGAACGGCATGGTTACACCCCCGCACGCTATGCATATGAAATGGTGCGTCCTGATCTCGAAAATATCCCTGATCTGCCCCTTCCAACGGGTGTGGAGATACGCCCGGTTGAGCCAGGGCACATGCGCTTGATCTGGGAGGCTTCCAATGAGGCATTCCGTGACCATTGGGGCTATATCCCTGATCCTTGGGAAGACTTTGAAAGTTTTATGACAAGTCCGGATTATGACCCGAACCTGCTGCGGGTAGCCTGGCAGGGGGATCAGGTTGCTGGGATGGTGTTGAGCTTCATTGATAAAGACCAAAATGAAATGTATGGGCGCAAGCGTGGATATACGGAAAATATCTGTGTGCGCAGACCCTGGAGAAGGCAAGGTCTTGCAAAGGCTTTGATTGCAGCAAGTTTAGTTGCCCTGAAAGAGCGTGGGATGACCGAGGCGGGTCTGGGAGTGGATGCTGAAAACACCTCCGGTGCACTCAGCCTATACGAGTTCATGGGATTTCAGGTGGTGAAGCGCAGCACATCTACCGGAAGCCATTGGACGTTATAAAAGTTTGATCGTTGAAACGTTAAAATGTTTATTCGAGCTACGTTAAGAACATTTAAACGCAACCGCATTGAAACCGTTGAGTTTATACATATGTAAAGGTTAGAATATTGGGTTGAGGGCGATTGACTTTACAGCCTCAACCCAACTGGTTTATTTAAAGAGTTTTTCGCCGGCACGGATGGGGACGTTTAAACGGTTTTCAAAAGGTGTCAGCGGACAGGACCAGATATCGTTATATGCACAGTAGGGATTATAAGCCAGGTTGAAGTCCACCCTGAAACGATCCCCTCCAAGGGGCTCGGGCTCCAGGTAACGCCCTGCCGGGTAGGTTTCCTTGCCTGAGAGGCTGTCCACGAATGGCAGAAACCAACCGCTGTCACTCTGATAGATGGTTAATTCAGCGGGTTGTCCATCCACAGTAAAACTGAACCTACCATAACGCTGATATAACTGGATATCCCCCGTGGTTGTTTGCATCTCAACTTGCTGCGTATCCGGAAATTCGTGCACACTGACTTCAAAGTTTAGCTCTGGGTTGGGTGGAAAATATTCTAATCCCATGAAGACCTTCTTTTGCTCGGGCGTCAACGGGCTTTCTCTATCATGGGCGAAATATTCGTCCTTCATTTTTCGAAATTCTTGCAATCTATTCATATTAATCACCTGTTTCTACATTAGATGATTAAGATTGGAAATAGTGACAGGCATTTGTGACAGAAAAAAAGGGCAGGTATATTTCGTATTCACTGTATTTCAACCTGCCCTTACGATATCATTTCTTATGATGAGCTACCCAAGCTTTGTCCCACATTCAGGGCAGAACTTAGCGCCTTTCGTCTCAGCGCCACAATTTGGGCAATTGCTGGGGCTTGTTCCATCTTGGTACCGCAATTCGGGCAGAATTTAGCACCATGCGTATCGGCACCGCATTGCGGACACAGGCTGGCAGCAGGTTGAGTCATTGGAGTACCACATTCCGGGCAAAATTTCGTCCCTGGGGCAGCTAAAGTGCCATCCTTGGGGCATTTTGCCATCTGGGTAGTGGCTTTACCTGCAGCTTCCACGGCTTTACCAACGTTGTCAAGTGCACCTCCCAATCCAAAGGCGGTAGCGAAGCCTTTGATCGCTGCTCCAGCCTGGGCGCCTCGCGCTTCGGATATCTCCTCGTTACGCGGGCTATCTTCCTGGCAGAAATCCGCTTTGGGAATCGAAATCCGACAGGCATACGATGCGGTTGCAGGTTGGGCACTCTCCGAAATGAACCTGGCACTGTTTCCAGGCTGAGTCAAGCTGGGCTGGAGACATCTTATAGCTGTAACGTGGGTCTTCACCGACCACATTGTCTGCCACACTCGAACCGACCAGAGGCACTTTTCGTAACAAACCGCCCAGGGCAGTCTTCCCAATATCCTGTTTTACGGTATTGACAAAATCGGGCTGGCTGCGAAATTCACGGCCACAAATATCACAATAAAATATGGCATAAGGACCAGCGCCATCATTACGGAGGTCGTAACGAGGCATACGAGAAAATGTAGGCATGAATTACTCCTTATCGTGCGAGATTTTTGATGAATTATCCATGAGAGATGCTGTAGCTGGTAAGTATACATCCGGTTTTTAGGGAATGTCAAGCAGGCCAGCGTGTGAGCGGGGGAGGGTTGCAGAAGTGTGAGGTGAAGGGAGTGTTATACTTATCGTCATGACCATTAAGGCCATCCTCTTTGATTTGGGTGGAGTGCTGTTGCGTACCACCGATTTTACCCCGCGTGAACAGCTGGCTGCCCGTTTGGGAATGGGCAGGCATGAATTAGAGGAATTCATCTTTGGCAGAGAGTCGGGTAATCAGAGCCCAGAGAGGCGAGATCACGGTCCAGCAGCATTGGGCAAACCTGGCTAATCAAATCCATTGCTCGGAAAAAGAACTAAAAGCCCTGGTGGAGGAATTCTTTGCCAGGGATGAGCTTGATCTGAGCTTGCTTGATTACATACGTGCGCTGCACGCGTCCTATAAAACCGGGTTGCTCAGCAATGCCTTCGATGATTTACGCCAGATCATCACCGAGAAGCTGGCACTTCGAGGATGCCTTTGACGATATGATCATCTCAGCCGAGGTGGGTCTGGTCAAACCGGATGCACGAATCTACCAGATAGCAGTGGAGCGGTTGGGAGTGGAAGCCCGACAAGCAGTCTTTGTGGATGATATGCAACGGAATGTTGAAGGGGCAAAGTGGGTGGGTTTACATGGTATCCATTTCCAAAACCCGGAGCAAATTAGACACGACCTTGACAACCTTCTGAGCAGTGACACAGGATAAGATATGACGATAATTAAAGCTATTATTTTTGATTTTGGGGGAGTGCTCGTAAGGATGGTCGATGATCGCCCACGGTTAAAGCTGGCTGAAAAATTAGGAGTGCCGATATCTCGGTTGGATGAACTGGTTTTCTTCAGCGATTCCGCACGCAAGGCTTCCATGGGTCAGGTCAAGGTGGAACAGCATTGGATGGCAGTGGGGGAGGCGTTGGGCATCCAGCCAGATGATATGCCAGGTTTCCTGGAACAATATTGGTCGGCAGATGATGTAAATTGGCCGTTACTGGCTTTTATTAAAGGACTACATCCAGACTATAAGGTAGGTTTACTCAGCAACGCCTGGGATGATCTACGTCGTACGATGCATGAACGGTGGAATATGGCGGTATTATTTGATGATATGGTCATATCAGCCGAAGTAGGTTTTACAAAACCAGACCCACGTATCTACCGGCTCGCCTTAGAAAGGCTGCGTGTGCAACCTGAAGAAGCCGTATTCGTCGATGATATGCTGGTAAATGTTGAGGCAGCCCGTCAACAAGGCTTATCTGCGATCCAGTTCCTGGACACCCAGCAGACTCTGGCCGACCTACGAAGCATATTAGCTGGTTGATTGACCCGGATGAATGAGATCATCCTTTCTCATTTTCAAGCACAAATCCTGCTGGATGCCAAACACAAAGGTTTAGAGAGGGTGCAGATTTCCCTTGACCTGGGGATCAGCACCGTTATAGTCCAGTTGGCCACCAACGGGGTGCAACTCATACCTGGGCAACTATTCAGTTGGGAGGGGGTAAAATCGATCGCTGATTCAGCCTCGAGCTGTTTTGTGATAAAGAATGGTGTGGCGCAGTCGATCCAGTTTTATTCTGAAGATACACAGCGCTTATACAGCCTGTATCCCACATCAGGCGCACCCAGCATGCTTGTTTCAGGCATCCCAATGCACCGCATCAAGGATACCGATCCTCAACAGGATACCTTAGAGAAGATCCGATCCATTAAACCTGTTGTAGGGCAGGTATTGGATACAGCCACCGGATTGGGGTATACCGCCATCCAGGCTGCCCGTCTGGCAGAGCATGTCACTACCATTGAATTGGACCCGGCAGTATTACAAGTTTGCAGGTTAAATCCATGGTCACAGGAGCTGTTCGATAATCCAAAAATCACCCAATTGATTGGAGATAGTTTCGATGTGGTGGCAGGCATGGATTCGGGAAGTTTCACGCGTGTGATCCACGACCCACCCGTCATCAGTCTGGCAGGCGACCTTTATTCAATGGATTTTTACAGGGAGCTTTGGCGGGTGATGCGAAACCAGGCCAGGTTATTTCATTACATTGGTGATCCGGAAAGCAAATCGGGGCGAATTATTACTTCTGGGGTGATGCGCCGCCTGGAACAGGCAGGGTTCAGGCAACTAAGCCGGGCACCCAAGGCGTTTGGTGTGGTAGCGATAAAGTAACTTTCTTTGTTTTAGTGGAAACACCTGGTCTGAACATAATCATCGTTATGAATAATGGGATTATCTGACTAAAACTCCAGAAGACGTTGTGTATATACCAGGGTAATTAAGATGGATACAACTCCAGTCAATAAAGTGCACAAGGAGAGAACCATGGAACTCACCTCACTCACAATTGATAAAGCGGCGCGACTCTTAATGGATAAGGAAGTTTCACCGGTCGAGCTAACCCAGGCACATCTGGAACGTATCGAGCAGATGGATGGGAATTTGAACGCCTACCTGACCATCACCCCGGAGCTTGCCCTCCAGCAAGCACGCCAGGCAGAGAATGAGATCCTTCACGGTGAATATAAAGGTCTGTTGCACGGCATTCCTCTGGCTTTAAAAGACCTTTATGAGACCCAGGGAGTCCGTACGACAGCCGGTTCGTCCTTCTTTGCAGAATACATCCCTGATATAGATGCGGCTGTGGTCCAAAAGCTGAAAGAAGCCGGAGTGGTGATCCTGGGTAAATGTAATATGCATGAGATCGCCCTGGGTGTCACCAACGAAAACCCACATTTCGGTGATTGTTGCAACCCATGGGACTTAAAACGTATCAGTGGTGGCTCATCCGGGGGAAATGCAGCAGCACTCGCGGCCGGATTGTGCATGGGTGCACTTGGCAGCGATACCGGTGGCTCGATCCGCATCCCATCTGCGTTGTGTGGTATCGTGGGTTTTAAGCCGACTTATGGCCGGGTGAGCCTGCGTGGAGTGATCCCTTTAAGCTGGAACCTGGATCATGCTGGACCGATGGCTCGCAGTGTGCGGGATGTTGCCAGCCTGCTGCAAACGGTAGCCGGATATGATCCGGAAGATGCCTGGTCAGTGGATCTACCGGTTGAGGATTACCTGAGCGGTCCGATCAGCAGTTTGCAGGGTTGGCGCATTGCCCTGGCAGTGGATGATTATTTTACAAATGCAGAGTTTGTGGATCGAGAAGTATTGCAGGCAGTCCAAAAAGCTGCTCAGGTCTTTGAGGATCTGGGAGCGCGAGTTGAGCAGGTAGCTTTCCCATATGCACATGATGCAGCCATGGCAAATGGTTTGATGACCCCCGCTGATGCGGCTGCCTTTCATCACCAAAGATTATCGGACAACCCACAGGGATTCGGTCGTGATGTGCTCAAACGCCTGCAAACCGGCGCAGCCTATACATCGACGGAGTATTCGCTGGCGCGACGAATGCAAACCATCCTGCGCTGCAAATTCAACGAATTCTTCAATGATTATGATTTGCTGCTTACCCCCACAACTCCCATCACTGCGCCTATACGAGGCTCCGCAGATGCGGTGGAGCGTGCCCGGTTGTTAACTCGCTTTACCGCACCATTCAATTTGACTGGATTACCAGCTCTCTCGGTTCCATGTGGGTGGTCAAGCGAAAAAATGCCCATTGGCTTACAAATTGTGAGTAAGCAATGGGCTGAATCTAGAATACTACTAGCTGGTGAACTTTACGAGCAAAGACGGGGACAGCAATTTCCGGTAGCCTCACTCCTTTAGGTTGCGTAATTCAATGGATTGTTTGAAGCTGGTTGAACCAAAGAAATAAAGCAGCAATAAAGTGATGGCTGTAACTACCAGATCATAGGTATTGATGGCGATTGGGATAGTGCCCAGAGAAAATTTGATCGTAGCAAAACCAACAAAATACATCACTGTATTAAGAATAATCACAATTACACGGACTTCGGTGGGTCCAAGCTTGTCGTATGAGATTTTAAACTCACCCATCACATTCATGCGCACATATACCAAAACCGACATGGTAATATAGGCAATACAAGCTAAACAGGCGACGGAGAAGGTGACATAAGGGGTCATTCCAAGACCCAGAACGATGATAATCTCGGTCAGCACGTCTGTGATATGGTCAATAAAAAAACCATACTTGGGACGTTCAATGTGGCGATAGCGCGCCAGGGTGCCATCCAAACTGTCACCGAACCAATTGATAATGAAACCCAGAGAAGCCAACCAAAGGAAAGCCGGGTGGAAGTGGGTGAGAGCATAGCTCAGGGCAATGAGTAATGCTCCAACAATCCCGGTAACCGTCATTATATCCGGTGTTACCCAGGCAGGCAGATGCCCAGCCAACCACTGCAGCGCTGGTCGCTCCAAAGGTCCCAACAGGATGTCATTGACACGTTTATGGTTCTTGATGTCACCCATAGTAAAACTCCTTTCTCATAGGCTATATGGGAACCTGATGCATGGCATCTGGCCATACAGGGAACGTCATTGCCCACTGGCTGGGGTCTTCGAGGATGAATCCTTCAACAATCCGCAAGACTCTTTCAGCATTTTGAATGATTTCCTGGTGCCTATCTGGATTCGGCTGCATCTCAATAGGATCTGAAAACAAGAAGTGATACTTTCCATCCGACCGTCCAATCACAGACCCCACCAGCACGGGCACTTGAGCCTTCAGTGCCATGAAAATATGATGGATGGGGAGTGGAGCTGGGCGTCCGAAGAACAATGGGCGGTATGGGAAACTCTCATCGGGTCGATCGATTCCCGTCATGACTACTCCACCTTGACGTAGGTATTTCACTGCTTGTTTGATAGCCGCCGTGGAAGTAGGAATGATATTCATCCCTTTTTCCCTGCGCATCTCAATCTGCTTTCGATATCCTGGATGTGTATCCGGGAGCGCTAAGAACATCGCCTTCACACCCGCAATGCCAGCTGCCTGGCCGATAAAATCAAAATTACTCATGTGAATTCCCGCCACAACCAGGCCTCTCTCGCTAAATTCAGGTCGTTGGAGTAATTGTTCTGCTGTTGGGTGCATATCGACGATTTGGCGGAATATTTGTGGATTGTTTATATTGTGATAAAGATCAAAAATAGAACGCGCAGTGCAGCGGAAATTATCCCGAACCGCTTCATCGAGGGAAGCCTGGTCGAGC
Source organism: uncultured Chloroflexia bacterium (assembly GCA_963736805.1). Lineage (GTDB taxonomy): Bacteria > Chloroflexota > Anaerolineae > Anaerolineales > UBA4823 > FEB-25. The sequence continues at coordinate 24,389 of CAVTQM010000046.1, read as the reverse complement.
TTCTCACCTCGCACTACCCACTGATTAAGACGGGCTGCCTGAACCATCTTCCAATCTTTCCGGGCAGAGATTCGATCAACTGCAATATTGACCAATCGGTGCCCTACACGATTGGGTGTAATTTTACCAATCAAGAGGGCGATACTTAATCCGAGTGGGCTGTTAATTGCATTTTGTGGATCGATAGGCATGCATGAAATCCCGAAAACAATGTCTACACTAATTCTAGTAATTACTCACCGATTCGTTATAAAAAACCCAACCCCCCTTTGTCCCCCCTTCCCAAACAACAAACTCTGGGAAGGGGGGAAGAGGTCAGAAAAAGGATACCGCAGGGAAACCACCTGCGGTATCCTTTTTCTGGATATACTCTTTAAATATCGCCGCAAGCGACCTGGCAACACCGATCCGTGAGTAATTACCTAATTCTAACATGAACAAATGTTATCCTTCACCGCTATGGATAGAGACTACATATTATACCTGCTCAAAAACTGTACCCTGGGAAGTAAATGTGATGATACTCACCTTAAATATTGGTAGTTTATCGGTTACTAATGGGATATCCGAAAAGTATAATAATTCGAGAATCATAATTCTGCACATATTTTGTCAGGGCAAGGATTAAATAGAATGAGCGAACCCTTAGTGGTTAAGCAACCCAAAACAGATGTTAATTCTACGTCCAAAAAAGGACCGCGTGGCCATGTCACTGTATTTGCGAACTGGTGCAAAGGATGCGGCATTTGTGTAGCTTTCTGCCCAACAGCTGTTTTGGCATTGGATGATGATGACCATCCAGTGGTGGTCTACCCCGAGAAGTGCACAGCATGTCATTTTTGTGATACCCACTGCCCTGATCTCGCCATCGTGGTCAAAAAAATCGAAATATAAGGAGCGGAGATTGACAATCCGATTAATGCAAGGGAATGAAGCTGTCGGCTGGGGCGCGATTGCTGCAGGATGTAAATTTTATGCAGGCTACCCGATTACCCCCTCTACAGAAATTGCAGAGATGTTATCCTGGGAGCTACCCAAGGTGGGTGGAAAATTCATCCAGATGGAAGACGAAATTGCCAGCCTGGCGGCCTGTATAGGGGCATCGGTGGGAGGCTTAAAGGCGATGACCGCAACCTCGGGGCCAGGCTTTTCATTAATGCAGGAGCATATCGGGTATGCTGCCATGACTGAGGTGCCAGTGGTTATTGTTGATGTGCAGCGCCTGGGACCGAGCACCGGTCAGCCAACCAGTGCCTCGCAGGGTGATGTGATGCAATCACGATGGGGTACCCATGGGGACCATCCAATGATCGTGCTAAGCCCGGTTTCGGTCAGCCAAACCTTTGATCTAACGGTGCGTGCATTTAATTATTCAGAAAAATACCGTACCCCGGTCATCTTGCTGATGGATGAAGTTGTGGGACATATGCGGGAGAAAATTGAGCTACCCGATTTTGATAGTGTTGAAAGAGTAGAGCGGATAGCAACGGATGTTCCCCCTGAGTGGTACAAACCTTATGGTGATTCTTTGAGTGATGTTCCTCCAATGGCGAACTTTGGCGAGGGTTATCGTTATCATATCACTGGCTTATTCCATGACATATTGGGTTATCCGACAACCCGCCTGGACGAAATCGACCCATGGATCGAGCGGGTGCACCGCAAGATAGAGCGCAACCTGGCTGACATTGTTCAAGTGGAAGAGGATCTAACAGAAAGCGATAAAACCATTGTTGTTGCTTACGGAGCATCTGCCCGCAGTGCCCGTCATGCGGTAAAGCTTGCCCGCCAGCGGCGCACAAAGGTTGGGATGGTTACTTTGCTGACAATTTGGCCATTTGCGGAAGCAGAAATTACCCGGATTGCGCGATTCGCCAAACGTATTATTGTCCCGGAAATGAACTTGGGTCAATTAGCACTGGAAGTCGAACGGATCGCTGGCCGAAATAAAGTTGTACGCGTCAATCGGGCAAATGGTGAGATGGTCACCCCACAGATGATCCTTGAAGCGATTGAGGATAGGTAAATATGCCTACACACGTAGAACATTCTGAATACACGTATTTGCGTCCCACGAAAAAATTTCCCAATGTATGGTGTGCTGGATGTGGGATTGGCATCGTGATGGGGGCTTTGATCCGTGCAATTGATCGGATTGGCCTGGAAAAAGACGATGTAGCTTTGGTCTCTGGAATTGGATGCACCGGTAGGATGCCGGTTTATATGGATTTCAATACCATACACACCACGCATGGTCGCGCACTGGCATTTGCAACCGGTCTAAAAATCGCCAGACCAGCCATGAAAGTGATCACCATCATGGGTGATGGTGATGCATTGGCAATCGGTGGAAACCACTTCATTCATGCTGCCCGGCGAAATATTGGTATTACTGCCATTGTGGTGAACAATGCCATCTATGGCATGACTGGGGGGCAGTACAGCCCAACAACGCCCATCAATGCGCGAGCCTCCACTGCACCCTATGGGAACATTGAACCCCCCATGCCGATCTGCGAGCTGGCACAAGCAGCAGGAGCAACGTATGTTGCGCGTAGCACGGTTTACCATGCAATAGAACTGGATCGGTACATTGAAGCGGCGATTCGCAAAAATGGATTCAGCCTGGTGGAAGCAGTCAGCTATTGCCACACGACCTATGGAAGGATGAATAAACTTGGCTCGCCGACAGACATGATGCGCCAATTAAAAGATAACAGCATATCCATAAATGCAGTAGAAAAGTTATCTCCTGAGGAACGAGAAACAAAGATCATTCGCGGCGTCATGTACGATGTTGAAAAGCCAGAGTACACACAGCTGTATGAACAACTCGTTAAACAAGTACAGCAAGCCAGCCTGCAGAAATCTTAAGGAGGTGACTGGTGGTTAAAAATCAGAGCAACAGGAAAGAGATCCGCTTGGCTGGTGAGGGTGGGCAGGGAATGATCCTGGCGGGCATCATTCTGGCAGAGGCTGCTGCAATATATGATAACAAGAACGCCACCCAAACCCAGAGTTATGGCCCAGAAGCTCGCGGAGGAGCAAGTAAGGCTGAAGTGGTTATCGATCAGGGTGAGATTGACCATCCTGAGGTTATTTTGGCTGATGTGTTGGTCGCGATGAGCCAGGAAGCATGCGATAAATATGCCGGGAATTTGAAGAAAGATGGAGTACTCATTGTCGATCAAGAAAGAGTGGGGCGGGTACCGTCGAGTCGGGCTATCAAAGTGCCTATCACACGCCTGGCACAGGAAAGCAGTGGGAAAAGCATCACAGCAAATGTAGTTGCCCTGGGTGTATTGGTGGGTCTGACAGAGGTTGTTTCAAGGCAGGCAATCACCCAGGCTGTGGCTGCCCGTGCACCCAAGGGTACCGAGGAGATGAATAAGGCAGCCCTGTTAGCCGGATTTCGCAGCTGCCGACCTGGTGAGTAAAAAGCGTTCTCATAAGGCTTGAAAGGCACCAGAAACCTGTTGTACTTTTTACTGCAGGTTTCTGGGTAGGTTTGAACCACCGATAGTCCTGGGGGGTAATATTGTAGGGAATTTTAACTTATATGCACAACCAATGTCTGCCTCCCGGATTATGCAATCCTTAATGCCTTTCTATAAACCCTCATCTCTTCTGGTGATCATGTTGATGATGGCTATGGCTGTCTCAGCTTGTAAAAAAGATGATCGTGTGGAATTTATCCAGGGAGCGTGGACTTATAAGGATGCACACCTGGCAAATATCCCAGCTGAATCAGCCCAGGTGACTGATTGGGAATTCGATAACTATTTTTTTAGCATGGACACTTGCTGTTTTTATGAGGCGAATTTCTCAGGCAACTACACCATCATCGATAGAGATGAAAATGAACTAACCCTGGAATTATTTAATATGCGGGGGCAATACGGGGGAACCACCCTTTATAAAGACACTACGATGGAAATTGTTATTTCGATAGATCCGGAAACAGATAAGATCAAGATAAGCGGAGATGGGCCTTACTCACGCCTAAGCCTAAAAGCACCTTGACGCGTATCTTTTCCCGTTATACAATACGTTTACAACCGAATACATTCCAACTTTGGTGCCATATCCCCCGGATGGGATGGCTTAAAGGCGAAGCCGGTTAAAAGTCCGGCGCTGTTGCGCAACTGTAAGGAATAATATTCCGAGCCAGGTCGCCCACCCAAGTTGGGTTCACCAATACCTCGCAGAAAGGAGGTGTGAACACATGCCGTTACCCAACCCATGATTTCCACCCCTGTCATCGCGATAGGGGTGTTTTATTTTGAACGGTCGGTGAGACTGATGATCATTGATGCTGATGGAGACAATCATGAACCGTAAATTTTATGTACTGCTTTCAATAATATCTGGGCTTATTCTGGTGATATGCCTGTCACTAATGGTTCAAACTACAGCTGTTTTAGCACAGACCGCACAACCACAAAAACAGGTGATCACAGATGGGCTGGGGTACCTGATGAGCCAGCAGGGAGCGGACGGGGGCATCCTGGGTTTCAGTGGAAGTTCAGACCCCGATACCACTGCACGGAGTGTTCTGGCTTTTTTCCTATCTGGGCAACCTGTAACTGGGGTGATCTCCACAGAAGGCATTACGATGCTGGATTACCTGGCAACCCAGGCGATTTCCTTCACCCATGACACTACAGGAACATTGTTTCCTGGAAGGGCAGGATTATTACTTACTGCAGCGGGTTTGGCGGGCGAGAATATTGCCGATTTTGGGAACATGGACCTGGTTACAGAATTGAAAGCAAGCTTCCAAACTGATACAGGTGCATACAGTACAACCGCTCAACAAGACTTTAGCAGTGGGCAAGCCAGTGATTTAAACCAGGCATGGGCAGTCCTGGGTTTAAGCCTGGCTGGAGAAAGTGTGCCAGGTGAAGCGAATCAATACCTGGTTCGATCCCAGGCAGAAGATGGCAGCTGGGGTTTTGGAGATCCCGATACGACCGCATTGGTTGTAACATCTTTACTTGCAAGCCAGCAGATAAATCCACAAGATCAAGTTATCCAAAATGCAATGACTTTCTTCCATGCCACCCAGCTGACCAGTGGAGGCTGGAAACCTTCCTGGGATACTGATCCAATCAACGCGGATTCCACTGGCTGGATCATCCAGGCAATCGTCTCCGCAGGTGAGGACCCAACTGGAGTGAGCTGGACAATTGAACAGGCTAATCCCGTGCAGGCATTGATGAGCCTTCAAAAACCGGATGGCTCGATTGGCGGGACGTATGCGAACCCTTACAGTACAGCAGATGCAATTATCGGTCTATCCGGAGTGCCGCTCTCCGGAATCAATTCCTCTCCGACCAACCATCAAGCCGGTCTGGCCGTTTTTCCCGGAGATGGCAATGTTTATACTGCGTGCATAAGTTTTACCGAGGATAGCATCTCTGGGTTTGAATTATTGCAGCGTTCAGGAATGAAAATTGAAACAGCCACTAACCCGAGCCAGGGAACTGCTGTATGTTCAATCGAAGATGTGGGGTGCCCATCCAATGACTGCTTTTGTAATATGCCGGATTACTGGTCGTTCTGGCAATATATCGATGCAGGATGGGCTTATTCTGCCGTTGGTTCAGATCAAAGCCCGGTGATCGATGGTGATGTAAATGCCTGGAGCTGGGGAGCAGGTGACCCGCCAGCAATGATTTCCTACCCAAATATATGTGAAGGAGTCCCATTCGTTCTCCCCACATCCACCCCAACCTCCGTGCCACCAACTGTCACGCCGCCGCCCACGCAAGCGGCACAAGTTGCCCAAGCTACAATTACTTCTCAACCGGCTGAACCAGCGGATGAACCAGAAAATAGTATAAGCTCCTATGTCGTATATGGCTCAATTATTGTTGTCCTGGCTTTCTTCGTTTACTACCTGATACGCTCACGACGTAAATAATGGCTTGTTTAATCTTATAAACTTTTTTGATAGATTTGAAAACTCGATGAAATCCCGCATATTCAGCCTGGCAATTTACCTGGCAGCCACAGTATCAGGGATGATGGTTTTACTTTATCCATTCTTCCTGCCTGTCTTATCCATGCGATCAGGTTATGGTACCTTCCGTGCAGGTGAAATGCCAGCCATGATGACCCTTTTATTGGGTTTATGCCTGGTCGTGTTAATCATCGAAGCCCAGGGAAAGCTGATGAATACAAAGCTGATCGCCTTGTTGGGGGTGCTGGTGGCAATCAACTCTGCATTAAGGTTCATCGAGACAGCTATTCCAGGACCGGGAGGTTTCACGCCCATATTTTTCCTCATCATCCTGGTTGGTTATGCCTTTGGCGGGAGGATCGGCTTTTTAATGGGTGCATTCACCATGTTTGTTTCTGCGCTTGTAACAGGCGGTGTAGGACCCTGGTTGCCTGGTCAGATGTTCACAGCAGGCTGGGTGGGGATGAGCGCGATCTTGCTGAAGCTTTTTATTGAACCTTTGATGTTGAGGATGAAACAGAAGAAAGCTACAAGGATCAATCCTGAGATCCTGGCATTAGCTATTTATGGGTTGCTGTGGGGTTTCTTATATGGCGCGATCATGAATCTATGGCAATGGCCATTCATTATGGGCTTGCAGGGACAATCCTGGAAAGTGGGATTGGGATTTACGGAGACGATCCGGCACTACCTGGCATATTACCTGGTGACTTCGTTGATTTGGGATACGATCGCAGCCATTGGCAATCTGTTCCTTATTCTGGCATTTGGAGCTGCAACCTTAAAGGCATTACGAAGATTTAAAAAACGATTTGTCTTTAATTACATACCAGAAGCCCAACCCATATCAAAAACCATCCGTGAGGAATTTACGGGGTGAAACAACCCTGGGCATGGATTGCCTGGTTGGTTGCGGTGCTGGTGTTGCTATCCATCACGCGTAACCCCCTCTACCTGGTGATTATTTTATTATGTATATTCATTGTTGGATTATCCTTGAGAGGATCCGGCTCTGGTATGCCCAGGCCTTTTTCTCTATGGAAATTTGCCCTTTGGATTCTTGCATTTACCACCGTATTCAACGCCCTCACGTCACATTATGGACAGACGGTATTGTTTACAATTCCTGGTAACCTGCCTCTTCTGAGTGGGGAAGTGACCCTGGAAGCAATGGTTTATGGAGCGACGAATGGCTTGATACTAATCGGCATGTTGGCAAGCTTCATGGTGCTGAGCCTGGCGTTACCCATCCGCGACCTGATCAGCCTGATTCCGCGCCCGTTTTTTCCTGTAGCGGTTGTCACATCGATTGCGGTCACTTATCTACCTACAACACTGCGGCAGTTTCAACAGATTCGAGAAGCGCAAGCTATCCGAGGCCATCAGATGCGGACTCTCAGGGATTGGCTGCCCTTGCTAATGCCACTGCTGGTAGGTGGGTTGGAACATGCCATGCAGCTGGCTGAAGCAATGACTGCGCGGGGATTCGCCAGCACAAATTCGGTCGGTGGGGGAAGGCAGGTTCTACCCCGCGTATTCCTGCTGTTCGGGGTTGTGATGCTGGCGATCGGATGGATTTATAACTTGAGCGTAAATCAGACGATGGGTTGGATCATTATCACCAGCGGGTGTGGTTTTGATCACGATTGGGCTTTGGCAGGAGGGAAAACAATCACACCGGACGACATATCATCGAACGGAGATGGGGTTGGCAGGATATTCTCACTTTGATCGTCACTTTATGCATCCTGGCGATATTTTTACTCCCAATTCCGGGCTTGAACCGTTCGTCGTTATATTATGACCCATATCCAAAACTTTCCATGCCATCCTTCAGCCCTATCCTTGGATTGGCCATGCTCGGATTGCTTACCCCCGGATATTTTGTGCTGAGCAGAAACCACCATGGAGATAAATATTCGAATACTGAAAAGAGGTAATTACTCACCCATCTGTCCCCCTCCCAACCTCCCCCATTTATAAACCAAAATGGGGGAGGAGTTTTAAGGATCACAGCCGTAAAAAAAACTTGAAAGGGGTGAGTGAGGCTGGTCCTATTTTCGGATAAGGATCCATTCAGATATTTGCAGGTGAGGTGAAATTGCAGACCGGTGAGTAGTTACGAAAAGAGGACCATAAATGGTAATCCCAGAGCATGAATATTACGGTCTGATGGCGCAGACCTGAGAATTGTTCCGCGGTGGTACCTCCAATTAGGAGGATCGCTTCTTCTTCCTGGATGTCATTTGTGCATCAGGTCAACCGGTTCTGCATGTGGGCTGTGGCACAGTTTGTAAGATTGCGAATGTTATAATACCCAAGATCAATTGACATATCAGGGAGTGTGGATCAGAGAATGTCCAATTTCTGGGTAAAAAATATCCATAACTGCCGCGCCATCATCCAGGCGAACCTGGGTCCCAGGCTGGTAAATGTGGTTTCAGGCAGTCAGGCAGACCAGGCATACTGGCAAGAGCGCCTGGAGATGACCCGCCAGGAAATATTCCGCGTGGATGCGGAGACGACAATCATCTCTAGCCTGGAGGGGAGTCGCAAAGGTAATTTTCTGGGCAGCCTGAATGCCTGGATGGAAGTTAAGAAAGCCATGGGTGCAACACCATTGCCACCAATGATGTTGATGAATATGGTTTTTGGTTTGGGGAAACGTTTTAGTCCCTTCACGCAAGCGCTTGGCAATCGAAAGCCGGCCTTTCCAACGCCCTTAAGAACAGCAAACCAGGCAGCCTACCTGACCACAGCAGATGTGGCAGCCATGTCAGCAACATTGTGGCAACATCATTTGGAGTCCAATGGCTTTAACGGGATGATTATCAAGTGGGGGGACGAAGCGATCATCCCTGGCAGGATCTGGGAAACAGGCACATCCAGATATAAGAATGTGGATGGTATTCGCTTCATCTGGCAGACCGAACCGACGGATGACGCTGGCGCGTGAAAAGGAATGGGTGGAATTTGATGCCCAAACCTCGCTGATGACACACCAATATACCCGCCAAGGTGTGGATAGCCTTCGCATGCGACTGGCTGACCGTGGAGAAAATCAGTGCGTGGGGGTCAACCTGGGAAGCCTGGCGATCAGCTACCCATTCATGCAGGTAGCTGAAGAGGTGTTTCGGGAAGATATCTTGGACAAGAACAAATGGGTGGACTGGGACCCATACACCTGGATTGCCTTTTCCTGTCGGGATGAAAACGAGTGGAAAGCTGAAGCCGCCCTGGAAGAACGGATGGGGAAAACCGGGATGGCAGATCTGGCAAGCCGAATGCCTGATTTCTTTTATAAAATTCAACAAGTGAAGCACACATTCCAACTGCGCTATGGGCGGATGCCCGTGATCGCGGTGCTGGATTTTGGACAGCCATATTGGATGGATTGGGGACTGCACCTGAGCTTGAGACACTCCTTGGAAGCATTAGTGACTGATTCTGACCTGGGAGCAACCTCACGTGAGCTGTTCCAACTACCCCAAGAACGAGATCAGAACGGCAACATCCTGCTGCGCAGTCATATGCCCAACGGAGCGGAAATAAGAAATTCGATCCTGGTCGATACGATCATCACTGATACTGAAACCGTGATCCTTGGCGGGTTGGTGGTAGCTGGCAGACACCGAAGATTACAGATGCCGTATGGAGGAAGTGCATTATTCTGTGCCGCGGAAGACATGACATTCAAGGGTCCTCACGCGATTGCTTTCAAAGCGACGGGAGATCGTTTCGAGCTTGGAGAAGGCGACCGATTAACAACGCTCTATCTACTGGATGGAACTGAAACCCTATATGCGAATGAGTCCATGATCAATTTTGAGGGGGAGAATTACACCATGCCAGTATTGGGCAACCCGATTTCCTATGAAGAAGCAGGCAGGCGGATGTCTGGGGAAGACACCCACCTGGCAGATAAACGCTGGTTTGACCGATGGAATAACTGGTTAGGATAAACCAGACTAAGGCTGGAGAGAGCTATCTATTGTTTGGGCAATGGTTGCATCGGGGGCGACTATCCAGATGGTTGTGTCACCCGCCTGGTTGAGAGAGCTAATCCCATCAGGGTAACTCCAGGTGAGTGTATCACCTTGTTGGGTAGCTGACACTCCAAAGCGTGAATCTGCATACTGCTGAAAGGCAGTTGCAAACTGTTCTGCTTCCTGAGTAGAATCCCAGATTGTCTTCATCACAAAAGCGGTCGAGCCAGTGGAATCATTATGAAGCACAACATATTCATCGCCTCCCCACCCTGCGGCTGCATCCTGTGCGATTGTGTCATCTAAACGGGCTTTTTCATCGGCAGCGCGTGCCAGGATCAGGTAGGTGTACCACTCTCCCATCTGGTTGCGTGATACTTCTCGCCACCCTTCCCCCAGGGTTGAAGTCAAATCGGGTAAATCTACCGGGATGGGTGTATCCGAAGGGTAGAGTTCGGGATGTAGGATCTGCTCGGTGGAAACAGGCAAGTTATGATAAGCTGCATCAACAGCGGTCCAGCCTCCCTGGTCATATAGCACCTGAACAAAAGCCTGACCCTGGGAATAGGGGAATATAAAGTCATCTTTTAGAAACGCCGGAGCGCGATCATAAACAGGGCTTTTCATTGAATTGTAATAGTCGATGATTTGCTGTTGGTCTTCTTGGGTGGCATAGTTCTGGAACCAGGTAATTTCAGACAGGCTGGCATCACCTTCGATTAACGCCTGGATGGCAGCGCAGCGCTCGGTATCCACTTCGCAGGATTCATCACTGTAGTTTAAACCATTTTTGATATCGTAATTTTGATCCTGGAGCACGTGGGTATACTCATGCGCATAGGTCAGGTTTTCAGGTCCCTGGAAACTCTCGCCTTGAACGACGAACATCTCCGCAGTATCGTTATCATAATAACCTGCCACCTGCTCACTAAGCAGGTCGGTATAAAAGGTTTTAAAATCATAGCCTGGCTCGAGTAGCCCGATGGTTGCAAGCTCTATCACATCATCAGCCATTTCTTCATCCGTGTAATCAGCCAGGAAGTCATTGGTGACATTTTGCCGTAAGTCAGCAGGGGAAAGCAGGATGACTGGCACAGGATTCTCGGGTTGAATGCCGCGTTCGTCGATAACCTGGGATTGAATTTTGTTAATCTGCCTGGTAAGCTGGGCATCCAGCACCGAGGTGGGATAAGGCGTCTTGGGTAGCTCTTCCTGAGTGGGTGCACTGGTCGTTTCGGCACCAGGTACCTGGGTATCATTCGGTACCGTAGATGTAGTCTCCGTGGGTGCAGGTGTGGATATTACTTTCGTCGGAAGGCTGGCTTCTGGCGATACCGGTGTAGTGGTACTGATGAGTCCACACGCAAGAGAACTCAGGATCAATAAAATCAAGACAATATAACCACGATGCATTTGATGCTCCTACTTTAAAAAGATGAAAAATTATTATAACCTCCCGCAGCATTCGAAAGCTGCGGGAGGTCATTAAGGTTACCTTAAATAATAATACTACTAGTGGTGCTCGGCTTCAGCTGCTTCAGCTTCTGCCTTGGTCTTGTGGACTGTGCCATCCGGATGGTTGGGCGGTGAGTAGACGTGTACAACCTGAGTCTCTCTTTCTTTGAGGCGTTGATCACGTTATGGAATGTACCCGCAGGGACAATCACTGCATCTCCCATTTTAACCAGGTGTACCTCATTGCCACCAAAAACGAATTTGGCTTTACCTTCCTCGATCCGGAAGAATTGGTCAACAGTTTCATGAACTTCATTGCCAATCTCTTCGCCTGGCTCCAGGCACATGACAACCAGCTGTGCATACTTGCCTGTGAACAGCACCTTGCGGAAGTTTTTATTCTTCTCTGTTAGTTTTTCAATATCTCCTACGAAACCAGTCATATTAATCTCCTCCTCAAAACTTTATGTGATTATTTTGGATGATATTTAGTATAGCATAATTAATATCGGTGCTGAAGGAAAAACGATAAAATTCCTGGATTTTCTAAAACGAGTACTATAGATAAGAACATGTATGAATTGGGTGAGGATGATCCTGCTCCAGTTTTGTTGGTTGATAATGATAAATAATGGATTTGATACCAGGCGCCTTTTATGATCCTGATTCACCCAATGTAACCTGCACATCAACCTGCTTGCCGTTGCGGTTAATGGTCAAAGTCACCGTATCGCCTGCAGCATACTGGAACAGGGTATTGATATAAGCATTGGTATCATCCAGGGTGGTGGTATCGATCCCGGTGATGATATCCCCCACCTGCAATCCAGCCTGGCTGGCCGGGCTGTTGCGAGCCACATCAGTGATATAAGCACCGTATTGGACCGGTAGATGGTACATGGCTGCCACACGCGGATTGATCGGCTGCCAATTGATACCCAGGTAGGGTCGGGAAACATAGCCTTTCTGGATGAGTTGATCGGCAATCACCCGGGCTGTGTTAATGGGAATTGCAAATCCTAACCCTTCTGCAACAGTCCCCGAACCGCTATTGCGGATGATCAGGGTATTGATGGCGATTACCTCACCTGCCAGGTTTACCAAGGGTCCACCCGAGTTTCCCTGGTTAATGGCTGCATCAGTCTGGATCAGGCTATCAATGGAGTATCCAGAACCGGTATCAATCGATCGCCCGGTGGCGCTGATCACACCCACAGTGACCGTATTTTTAAAATCACCCAGCGGTGAACCAATAGCGATGACTGTCTCTCCGGGATTGAGGGCATCCGAATCACCTAGTTTGGCAATGGCTGGTGCAGAGGCAGATACCTTTAGCACTGCTAGGTCGGAATATTGGTCTGTCCCCACCAGGGTTGCATCCTGCTGACTGCCATCGGCAAAGATAACCTGCAGCTGCTGGGTGCTATCGATGACATGATTATTGGTGAGAATATAGCCATCCGCAGATATGAATACCCCGCTTCCCGAGGAGGTTGAATCGCCCGTATATCCAAAAAAGGTCTGCTGCCCGGGAATTGTACCGACCACGGTTACAACTGCAGGGCCAACATTCTGGACAGCCGACGTGATGGCGGTTTCAACATCGGTGGTATTCACCGCCAGATTTTGAGAGCTGCTGGTGGCGGGCATCACTTCTATGGTTGATGGTGCGGAAGCAGCTTGCAAGCTGGCAATTTCCTGGCGTACGTTCTGATAAACAACCACGCCACCCACGGCAGCACCACATAGGGCGGAGACGCCACCGAAAATAAATATCAGAATTAGGTAGATTATCTCTTTCCAAGGCATACGTGACCTCCAAAACCAGACCATAATTCTCCTGGTTGATATCAAGTATAAACAGGAAGTGTTCAGAAAATATTAAGACTTGATTGGTGGATTGTAGGAATTTTGAATGTGATTTTAATGAGTTAACTAATAGAATAGGAATGGTTTTATCTTACAAATAAACCACCCGGAAGGAATTTCCCTCCCAGGTGGTTTATTGAGATATTATAGTTTTTTTACTTTGCTATATATTATAAGAAAATTCTCCTGTCTCCCATAATCTATATAATTATTTATGTACAGAGGGTAGGAAATTGTTGAAAGGAGTATAGAACACCAGCCGCCCTTCGATCGCAGGAGAGACAGTGCCCATCGCCGTAATGTAGTCGATCACAGCATCTCGTACGTAGTACTGTGTGTCGTGAACGATCTGGTTAAGCGGCCATAGGCTGACGCCGCTATTATTGAAATTGCACGAGCCAGCTGCCAGGTAGTTCACTGTGGATACGTTGTAGTACTTGCTGGCATTTGTGAAGTCCACCGGAACATCATCAATGAGAAGTGCTGCTACATTTTGGCCGTTAGGTAGTGCTGGGTATGTATCCTTGTAGACAATTTGACCTATCGAGTTGGTATCCAACATACAGGTGGTATAGTAGGAGTAGCCACCATAGCCAGGAACATACTTATAGTAATAGTAGTTACGGTAGCCGCGTTCCAGCACTGCCTTAATCTGCGGCCCATTCATGCTCAAAACCACCAGAGAGTTCTCGTAAGGCATGAGTGTGAACATGTCGCTGACTTTGAGCGTGACCGGTGTTGCTGGGGTGGCGCTATCAGCAACCTTCTTGTTGGTCATAGCGCCGGAGATGTGGATATCAACATCTGTGATACCGTTCTTGGCTAGCTCGAATACCGCGGCGTCTGCCTGAAGGTTGGCAGCGTTGGTTTCTTGAGTGAAGGCCTGCAAGGCATCGATCGGTACTGTAGTCTGGCCGAGGACGGTGTTGTTGTAGGCGGCTAGCTGGGTAACATAAGGTGCAAGCAGCGCTGCAGTCGCTGGGTCTTCTGGCGTAGCCGTGACGACCGTGATATACTGCCCAACCCGGCTGACCACCTCAAAACGATTACTTTCTATAGTTAAGCGGCGCATACCAAGGATGACTTCACCCAGGGTATTGTTATAACGATAAGCCTGATTGATGAGCACCGGGGTGTTGGTTGGACTGCTGACATAGGTAGGCAGCTGCTTATAGGGGGCTTCTGGGCTGGCCGGGTTGGTGTGGCTGTGGGAACCAATGATGGCATCGATGCCTGCCACTTGGGCGGCTAAATTGGTATCCACATTGGAATCCACCTCGACGCTCTTGGGGTTCGTGGTGAAGCCGATATGGGTTAAAGCGATCACTACGTCGTTATTCGCCCGGAGTCCTGGTACATCAGCAGCAGCTGTTTCGATTGGATTGCTGAAGGTTAGTCCGAGGATATTGCTGGGTAGCTCATAGTTGGGCACACGGTGATTGGTGATACCCAGAATGGCGATACTGATCCCGCCTAGGTTCTTTAGGATATATGGCTGGACACCCTCACCGTCCTGTGCCTCTGAGAGGCCATAGCGGCCGTCATCAGTGACGTTGGCACCCAGGATTGGAAACTCAGCCTGCCCCATTATGCCCTTGAATACATCGCTACCGAAGTTAAATTCATGGTTGCCAAGATCCATGGCATCGTAATCCATGGTATTGAAAGCCACGATCAAGGGTTGGGTTTGTAACCCAACAGGCAGTGGCGTGCCATCGCTGGCAAAGCCTGAGTATGACGTCTTGTAGTAATACGACATGGCATCGCCCTGAATGTTGTCGCCACCGCTCAGAAGCATGGTGCGGGTTGGGTTATGGAGCCGTTCCTGCTTGATCAACGTAACCAACTGGGTATATCCAACATAGGTCCCCTTAACCAGGTTGCCGTGTGAGTCATTATGGTGCAGGATGGTAATGGGAATTATGCTGCCACTATCAGGAGCATCCGTACCATCACGTATGATGCGGAAATCCAGAGAGCCATCACCGTTTGGACCTTTGTAGGCTGTTTCGGGGGTGCCATAATGAGCGGAAACATAAGCATCGACAGCATTGAGCATGTCACCCCAGTAGGAAACATTGGTCATGTATTTGAACCCGCCATAGCCATCCCCACCGGCCGGAGCCAGGAACTCGTTGGTGCCTACCCGGTAAGTTTTAGCCAGGTCGAGTGCCTCGCAGTCTTTGGTGACCTTATTCACCACGCAATAATCAAAGGCACCCCAGGCATATGGCTGCGGGCCAGGATTGCTATCCCTATAGGCATAGTAAGAATAATTTATACCTGCAGGTTGGATCACACCATTTGAAACCTGTGGGCCTTTGTTGAGCACTTCGAGGATTTGGGCGCCGGTCATATCACCCACAACGGTTGCATTGCCAAAGGGTAAGATGGTGAACATATCACCATAAGTCAGCAATCCAGGAGCATGTAGGGTACCACTGACGCAACCGATATTAACCCAATCGCTGCCATTCCAGCACCAATCCGTACGGATACCACCGGCATTGTTGAAGAAAATGTCAATGTCGTTGGTAGGATCGGCATCTGTATTAAGGTAATTGTAGATGGCATCATCAACGAATGTACCCATCATATTGTCATATTTACCATCCCTGCGTGGCAGGTCAACTGCAGAGTATCCGATTGGCATATTGACGAGCGCTTGATACCAGGGATCGCTGGCGAATTGCGTGATAATTGCCAGAACAGCTGGGTCTTGAGGGTCACTAGTTCCAATGGCCAGGCGTTGCCAGGCCACGCTAACCGAACCATCGGTCTGAACGGTAATATCGGCTCTACCAAGAACGCGTCCGTTATAGTATGCCTGGGTAATAGTAGTGTTACCAACCACCGCAATCTTGGTATGGGTTGGATCAACATCCGAAAGCGGCCAGAGGTTAGAGTGGCTGTGACCGCCAATGATCAGGTTAACTGGCTTTCCGGCGTCGTTCAGCTTCTGGGCTAGGGATTTATCCCCATAAATTGCGAAGCCATAACCATAGCCGCCGTCATTGAAACCCAGGTGGCTCAGGACCACGATTACATCAGCCCCATCTGCCTTCATTTGGTCGTAGTAGTGGAGGATCGAATCCTTTGGATCCTTGAAGCACAAACCAGCGGTAGCTTCCGCGATGGTGATGGAGGGTGTTTCCTGGGTAGTTACCCCGATAAAACCAACTTTTACGGAGGTGGGTGTGCCGACCGTTGATATTGAGTATGGGGTGGCGAAAGCAGGTGAGGTCCAGCCGGCTGTAGCGCAGTCACCCGTGTTGTTGACAACGATGTTGGCGGATACATATGGGTAATCGGCTAAAACGGTGTTGGTAATCACCCAGTCCTGGCCCCAGTCGAACTCGTGATTGCCGAAGGTAGCAGCGTTGTAACCCATCGCGTTATAAGATGCTATTACCGGCTCACCATGGTAAAGGTTAGATAGCAGGCTGCCCTGCATCTCATCGCCACCATCCACCAGGAGCACGTTGCCTGCACCGACGGCTGTACGCACACTATTTACCGTGTTTGCCACACGCGCCAGCCCTGGGTTGCTCCCAGATGGTTCCAGCTGGCCGTGAAAATCGTTATTATGAAGGATGGTGAACGTAACAGGCACTGGAGGAGCAGCATTAACTTTGCTCCCTGGCGTGATCATTGACATTGGTAGAGCAATGCTCAAGATAATGAGCAGGGTCATAAGCTTATAAATTTTATTGGTCATGGATGATCCCTTTCATTGGTTGGTTTGGATTGGTTTGGGTGGTGAGATTAAAGAATACGTTAGTCCAAAACTTGCTTGGAATAAGCCTGGTTACCAAAAAACCCCACCTTTGCATACAACAAATCATCTAGCAATAGCCTCCTCGGTTCCCCTGACATACATAGTTCCATCACTATTGTGGGGATAATACTGATGTCTTTAACTAAAAACATCGCTGAAATGCCACCTCCTTTCATCGGCGAACAGCCGCGTGAGAAACCATCGATGATCTCCCTGTAAGACTGCTCAATATTCAATAAGAATATATAACGATAGACCGTACCCGCATTATAGCAATACTATTTGCTCAAGTCAACTTTATTATGCCCCAATATGGAGGCTTTTTAACCTAAAATAATCCCAAATCGCAATAATTATTGCTAATCCGCCATTAAACTTCCATTGTTCTTGAGGGTTCCTTGGGATGGGTCTATTAACTGGTATATACAGTGAAGGATTTGTTTTCGATGCAGGTGTCTTAACGGTAAGAGTACAAAATGTGATACCGTCATTATGTGTATACAGCTTGATCAGGATCACCCGGGACGAAAGCCTGGCTGAGCAGCAGAAAGAAAGATTGAGCAAGCTGGGGATACCAGGCCTTCAATAATTTAGAAAAAAAAATCTCCAATCATGCCTGGTTTATCCTGCAACGACTCAACAGGGAAAGCTGGTGCAGGGTTTGACTGGGTCTCCGAAAAAGCCACACGGGCAGGCATGCAGTAATGTTCGTAGCCAGGTGGGAGGTTATGAGACGAGAATGCCAGGAGTAAGTCAGGATATTTCATGGGGGATTGCACAAATAAGTTATCAACCGACTAAAACTATAATATTTCTAAGTCCACGAACTTGTAGCCAGTATCAATGAAAATAATAACAAAAATCCAATACTGCAAATGAGAAACGCAGAGAATATTGTTCCTAGAATGGCAAATAACTTCTTTCGATCTTTCTGTCTAAGTCCCCCAATACCTAATCCCAACGCTACCAGGGAAGTAAACAGGATTCCCAAAAAAAAGTAAAAAAAATACCACATGTGGGACCATGCAAAGATTGTTACGAATCCGCTAACAATATTGATGCTGAATGACGCTATCCCAAGTTCTGAATGCTTCAGTTCCAATGTTCCCTCCTCCTTGCAGAACATCATTATCCTTTTAACGCATCAGGATTATCCTCCCACCAATCCTCAAACCAAGCCTGTTTCTCAAGGATATCTCAACTGTAATAAAAGTGGAAAATAGGGGTAACTGTAATCTCGAGGGGATTTATTCTCGCTAGTCAGTACCAATAAAATGTATCAGGCTGTTATAGCGCAGCAATTTCGGTGTAGAGAGGTTCAAACGCCTCATAAGCCCGGTTAAAAATGCCATATAGTTTTTCATATTGAGCAGTCAGCTGTGGATTTGGGTGGATTTCGTCCACGATTGGCGTGAGCGACTCCGCCAGACTCCAGTCTTTATAGATGCCCACTCCAATCCCGCCAGTCAACGCTGCTCCAAATGAAGTTGCTTCAGCCAGCAGAGCAGGGCGGTGAATGGGAATACCATAAATATCTGCCATGATCTGGCGCCAAATTCGTCCATTTGCACCACCACCTATCACACGCATACTATTAATCTGAGCTCCTTGCTGATGAAAAGCATCCAAAATCACCTTTAAGTTCAGGGTGATACCTTCTAGAGTAGCCCGAACAATATCGGCGCGGGTATGACCCATAGTCAGGCCAAAATAAACCGCCCGTGCATCCGGATTCCAGCGTGGTGATCGCTCTCCCAACAGGTAAGGTAAGAACAGCAGCCCATGTGCGCCAGGTGTAGATTGTTCAGCCAGTTGGTCCATCAGTTCATAGGGACTAATGCCTTGCTGTTTGGCTGCCTCTTTTTCTTGCAGGCAGAAGGTATCGCGCAACCACTGGTATGCGCCTCCGGCAGCTTGCATGCTCCCGCATGGACTGTACATGCCGCGCATTAAATGTGCCCAAGTGAAAGTCCGCATCGAAGGATCATAGATCGGCGTCTTACTTGCGATCGCAATCCAGGAAGAGGATCCCAGGTAGTTATAAGCAGCACCTTCCCTCACTACACCAGCTCCGGCTGCAGCACAGCAGCCATCTCCACCACCAATGACCACAGGAGTGCCAGCAGCCAAACCAACCTCATCAGAAATCGATTGGAGCACCTCACCAATAACATCCGTCAATTCGTGAAGGTCTGGTAATATCGACTGGTCCAAGCCGGCTGCTTCCAGCATGGTGGCAGACCAGTCATAAGCTTCCAGATCGTACAGGTTCATGCCTCCAGCATCAGAGTAATCTGTGGCAAATTTACCAGTTAAACGGGCAACGATGAAATCCTTGGCGTGAACAAATTTATAAGCCTCGCTATAAATTTCAGGTTGGTGATCACGCACCCACATGATCTTGGCAGCAGAGTAAGATGAACTTGCGCGGTGCCCTGTAATGTTGTAAACCTTTTCCATACCAACTTTAGAAATGAGTTGCTCTGCCTGTGGAATGGCACGTGTATCGGCCCAGATAAGTGCGTTTCGCAATGGGCGGGCTCGGCAGTCGAGGACAACACAGCCCATCATTTGACCGCTAAACGAGATGCAGGCTACCTGTTTCGGGGTGATTCCCGTGGTGTTCAACAGTTGTTTCGTAGTTGTGCAAACCGCTTTCCACCAATCTTCTGGATTTTGCTCCACCCAATTAGGCTGTGGATATTCGGTGCCGTATGTGGATAATAAGCTTGCACGAACCCTTCCCTGTTCATCAAACAGCGAAGCTTTGTTTCCGGTTGTACCAAGGTCATGCGCCAGTATGAATTTCTCAGCCATCAATCATCCTATTCATATAATTTCGATGTGATATTCTCTCCCATATTGGTTTAAATCTCCATTATCCTTGACCGATACTGCAGTGCCTCCGCCAGGTGGGCGGGCTGGATATTCTCACTCCCGGCCAGGTCGGCGATGGTGCGGCTCAGCTTGAGGATGCAGTGATAGGCGCGCGCCGAGAGCTGCAGCTGGTGAATGGCTGAACGCATCAAGGTATGGCTGGTATCATCCAGCTCGCAGAACTGGCGCACCTCCGCCGGGCGCATGTCGGCAATGCAGCGGATGGATGTGCAATTAAAGTTATCGATACTGCCTCACTTCCGAGCTCTTCTGGCAAACGATTCAACGGATAATTCAGGGAAGCCCCCAAAGACGGATTGTTCCATCGGTGGATATAGATAGTAAGGAGCTACCATCGGGTGAAAATGTCAATCCGCTGATCCATTGCCGGTGGTCTGAAAGGGCCGCCAACTCTTCCCAATTTTCCAGTGACCACACGTGAATTACACCATTTAAATCGCCTGTTGCCAGCAATTGTTTATCCGGTGAAAGCGCAAGACTGGCAATTTCATTTGTTTCAAGACGGTCAGGTAGCCCATCGCCCAATCCCCAGCTGCGCAATCCACCCAATGCGGTGTATAACACACTCCGTGTCTGGTCGAAATCTGCTGCATACAGATGATCAGTCGGATAGACGGTTTCCATCCACTGCCAGAGGCGTTTGGGTTCATCCACCTGCCACCAAATTATCTCCTTTCCCTTCGTGCGCTGGGAATTCGAGCTACTCACCAGATAAATACCATCTGATGTGACTGCTAAATCCTCTACAAGAAAGTTGTGGCTGCGGAAATTGTATAGCAACTCACCGGTTTTACTATTCAGAACGTCAATCAGAATGCCATTGGCTCTATAAATTGTATTTCCATCGGGTGAGAAACGCACTTCAGCAGATTTCTGGCAGGTACCGAAATTGTCGATTTGATTATTGTTCAAAGTGATCAGCTGCAAGCCTGCCTCGGTGCAAGCTGCCAAACGATCACCGCTGAAAGATAAATCAGGATTAGCCATAAACGGACTGCCAAAATCATAGATGGCCTGGATATTATTCGACAAATCCAAAACCCACGCTTCATGGTCAGAGATTCTTCCCCATGCAAAAGCTTGCTCTGGTTTCGGGAAACGTAAACCGATGACGCCTGATAGATGACCAATTTTCTGTATATTGATTGGATTAACTTCAGGTGTAGGCTGCAGAGTCGGAGGAGGATAGGCTTCATCTTGGGTCAGGTCACTTGCCAGATAAGCTTGCTCACCGTCATTGATCACGATGTATTTTCCATCTTTAGAATAAGAAGCTCGCGGCCAATCCAGATCTGTCTCAATGATTGCCTGTAAGACCAGGTTTGGGATTGACCATATTTTCACTGCCTTATACCAGGTTGTAACCAGGCGAGTATTATCAGGAGAGATAGCTTGAGAAGCGACCACACCAACAACCTGTGGAGCCAGTTCGGCACCATAGCGAGTTTCGCGCACTGCCACCCAGGAAGAAGTGAACTGTGAAATTTCTAATGCCACCAGGTTGCCATCCATCGAGAAAGGCTGACCAACGACATGCCCGATGTGTGGCAATCGCCATAGAAGCTGTCCATCATCCACTTGCCAAACAGCGATACCACTATTATTCCCAGTCGAGAGTAATTTTGCGCCATTGGGTGAAAATACCAATCCAGACATATCCTGTACAATATCATTTTTCAATTCATTTAACAATACTCCAGTGCTTAAATTCCACAAGCCCATGCTGCCATCACCAAATCCAATCGCAACCAGAGTATTATCTGGATTTATCGCCAAGGCGCAGATAGAGGATACCTGGCTAAAATACATTGCTTCCCGTGCAGCTCGCTCTGCTGGTAGCTGTGCATAAACATCATCCTTCATCCAAGGAGATAAGACTGCTATGGGTGGTAAAACATACCTTTCTTCTCCAGTGGGTAAATCAATAACCTGGATGGATCCATCCGGAAGGTGGGTAAAAAGCAAATCTTCGGTAGGTGATAGGAGAAATTCACCAGCCTCCGGGAGGAAACGTATCAATTTTAGGTCATCAGCCTGGTACAAGTAGATTCCAAATGGTGTACCCTGGATATATACATTGGTTGTGGATGATATGGAGGAATTCTGCGGAACTCCCGAACCCCAGATTGCCCTTTGCATTACAATTGAAGCATTTTCGGCACTGATCGGGATTTTCCCCCACGGTCCTGGAGTGACAGTGGGCGTAAGTGTTTCGGTCGGCATGGGAGATGGGGTTGATGTGGGTGTGTCGGATGGGGGAGGGGAAGTGGGCGTCTGACTCGGTATCACTATTGGGGTAGGTGATTTCGTCGTGGAGGTCACAGATGGTTGCAATGGTGTTGACAGCACGGGTGGGTTAGTGGAGGGAATTGTTGGGCTGACTTGAAAGCAACCAGTCAGTATCAGGCCGGTCAGGATGCAAAGAAATAATATTTTTATCCTCATTTTTCCTCCTCATCAGGATATTATTTATCGCTTGATCGTTAATACACCAGTGCCTGCAGATTATAAAACATTGGTCATTATGATCGGAAAATTGATCTACGGATGGTGACTTTATTTATACTTATAATGGCTTGATTATACAGCAATGGTCATTTGTTTTATTAATTGGTGGATGCTCCAATATTCTGCGCCGGGATGGTTCTTGTGGCTGGTTCCCTTCGCTGTAACGTTCCCTCTGGCACGGGCGGCTTTCACCCGCTGTTGGATAGCCGTGGAAGGCTCTTCCAGGCGCTGGTCGCTCAGTTTCTCATACTCGACACGCGGCACCTCAATGTGGATGTCAATGCGGTCGAGCAGGGGGCCAGAGATGCATTTCTGGTACTTGGTAACGATACCAGGGGAGCAGGTGCAGGGTTTGACTGGGTCTCTGAAAAAGCCGCACGGTCAGGCGTGCAGCTCAATAAAACGGCACGTGGGAAAGCATAAAGAAATGAGATCATCTTGTATAGCTTGGTAGTAATTCATATCTCTCTACTATTATTCTAATCCAAAAATCCCATTCTCCATGCATTGGCGAATAATCTATTCAATGCCCAAGTAATTCATGGGGAGGTTACACAACGAAAACCTATGCCGCCATCATTCATATTTGGTGCACCAGAGGTGCGGGTTGCCACAAGAACATTTGAATTCCTGACGAGGCAACTATACCATTGCCCTCCACGCTGAACTCTCAAGGTTCCGTTTATTGGTCCAGGAGGGTTGCTTTCAGGTGATATCTCATAGTAATCTCTTTGGTACCAGTCGTTCACCCATTCATCTACGTTTCCAGCCATATCCATCACGCCGTAGGGGCTAGCACCACTTGGATAATTGCCGACTGCACTAGTATCTCCCACACATGTTTTTACGTAATTTGATAGTGTACAGTCAGGAGATTGATCACCCCATGGGTAAGCACTTATGCCATTGCTGCCACGGGCAGCCTTCTCCCACTCAGCCTCGCTTGGTAAGCGCTTATTGATCCAGGAGCAATAATTGACTGCGTCATACCAAGAGACATAAATAACAGGATAGTTAGCGTAGATTGGATTGTCATAGTATGAGGAACGCCAGGTCGAAGAATTAGTCACAGGTGGTGTGCATCTCCCGTTCGCCACACATTGAGCATAGTGAGCGTTAGTCACTTCATATTTATCAATAAAGTACTCTCTTATGTATACGGTGTGTAAAGGCAGTGCATTCCATTCTCCAGAAAAAGGTTCTACACACGACCAACCATCGTTATGGTCTGGATCACAACCCATTTGGAAGGTTCCAGCGGGGATGTACACCATGTTTGTATAATAAAATCGCATAACAAATGGGAGGTATGTACTCTTATCAAGAGATAAAGATGAGATTTCAGCTTTTGGAAATGTCACATTTACCGTCATAATTGCAAAAAAGCTAATAATTAATATTAAAATCTTTTTCATAAATGCCTCCCCTCAAAGTACATATCTACGCAAAATTTTAAACTAATTTCATCCCGCCAATCCTCAAACCAGGGATGTTGTATAGGCAAAGGCCACAATCGAAACATATCCATTCTTAGGCAGCCTAATACACGTTTTTTTCAGGTTACAGTTTGACCGAATTTTTCCCTCGGATTATTTATTTCGTTGAATGGTCTCCCTCCATCTACTTGAAGTAATACGTGATACTCTGACTGGTGAGGGCAGGAGTATGTTCTCACTCAGTTTTTTGTTGGAATTCGTCAGTTATATTCTCCAAGCATTATTGTCAACGATCTTTTCAATGATGGTAGATCGTTGATGATAATATTCCAAACCCTCTCATAATCCACACCCAGGTAATCATGCACTAACACGTTTCGAAAACCAGAGAGGGCTAACCAATCCACTTCCTGGTGGTTCAGCTTTCATTCATCAGATATGCGTTGGCTAGATTCAGCCAGGACTTGTAGATTGCGGATGACTGCATCTTGAAT
>CAVTQM010000045.1:0-99364 GCA_963736805.1 uncultured Chloroflexia bacterium | reverse complement strand
TTTCTGGATTATGAGAATGGATGAGATCGTCAACCTGTCAGGATTTGTATGCAGCCGAACGTTGGCCAGTAAGCATCCACCAGGATGGTTGCGGGTGGGGTTAACTTTCATCATTCCAGTGGCATTTGCAGTCACCATCCCCAGCCAATGCGCTAACCTCCCGGTTGACACTGCTGATCCTGGCTGGCACTTTTTTCTGACGATTATTTTCATTATGCTGGGGCGTTTTTTCTGGCGCAGGGGATTGAAACCTGCGACATCTGCCTGATCAAACCAGGATAGCTATCAACCTAAGCTTTATCCTTTGGCGGTTTATTCCACCTGCAGGAAGAGATGGTGAAAGGTGCTTGTGATTCATTACTGGATCCGGTTTTATTTCATATATTGATATAACAACATTCCCAATTATGGATGAGTTTTTTCTGTTAGACAGTTCATGCTTCCATTGCAATCGAGAATCTTTTTATGGTATGCCGGAAGTGGTAAGATTAATCGTAACCAAGAACCAGGCTTCAAAAAAAAATTATTTGGAAGTTAGTGCAATTATCTAATCATATTTGCCCATAGAGATCAGAATGACAGGCGGATAAAAACAATGACAGACACACCAACAAGTATCGCCTTCACCTGGGGATTGAAAATCCCCATCCGCGATGGAGTGCAGCTCAACGCCACCCTGTATCAACCAAAAGATGGAAAACCGGCACCCGTTATCTTCACCCTGACCCCCTACGTGGCTGATAATGCCCACTCACGCGGCACGTACTTTTCGCCAGCATGGATATGTGTACGCAGCGATCAATTCACACGGGCGCGGTAACTCGCAAGGTGTTTTTGAGCCTTTTGCCAATGAAGCTAAAGATGGGTATGCTATCGTCGAATGGCTGGCAGCCCAGCCCTGGTGCGATGGGCAGGTAGCCAGGTAGGCCTACGGCGGGTACGTGCAGTGGATGGCGCTCAGGGAGGCTCCAGCCCATCTCAAGACAATCGTCCCGACCGCCTCGGCCGCTGCAGGGGTGGATTTTCCAGTCTTAGAATATTTTTACACCTTACGAGGTCCAATGGCAGACGATACATCAGCGGGGTCACACGCAATATGACCCGTGTCAACACCCCGATTTTTGAATTCCAAAATCTCAGACTTTACCAGGGGTGCCTGCCCTACAAAGAGCTGGATCGAATCGTCGGTAATACTTCGACCCATTTCCAAACCTGGGTCGCCGACCCGCACCCGGACGAGTATTGGGATGCGATGGCTTTCCCGAAGGAGCAGCATGACCGGATTGACATCCCCATCCTGACTATCACCGGTCACTATGATGATGACCAGCCTGGCGCCATGGAGTATTACCGCAAGCATATGGATTCAACCTCATCCGTAAATCAGACCATTATCTGTTGATTGGTCCATGGGACCATGCCGGGACGCGCGACCGGAAAACGGGGATTGGCGGAGTCAAGTCTTCGACGGCTGCCATCCTGGATATAAATCAATTACACAAGCAGTGGTACGACTGGAGCATGAAAGCCGGTAAAAAGCCACCTTTTCTCAAGAAACGCGTGGCATACTACGTGATGGGTGAGGAAAAGTGGAAATATGCAGATAGCCTCGCAGCCATTCCGGTTGAGGCAAAGAAAATTGTCCTCAACTGCATCGGACAGCGCATCTGACGTGTTCCATTCAGGGTCGATGGATGAAAAACCCACCCAAGGTAGAACCGTTTTCGAATTCATACACGTATGATCCGTTGGACAGGCGCTTTGGAGAGTTGGAATGGAAGGAAAATATTGAGTATCTCACCGACCAGACTTACGACCTGAACCTGTTCGGGAATGGGTTGGTGTATCACTCACAACCTTTCCCCAGAAACTCGGAGATTACAGGCTGGGTAAAATTCCTGGCCTGGATTTCGATGGATGTGGCGGATACCGATTTCAAAGTCAGCCTGAGTGAAGTGCTACCCGATGGAAAGGTGATCAAGCTGACCGAGGACTTCCTGCGGGCACGCTATCGAGAATCAGACCGTGTCGAAAAACTGGTGACACCTGGGGAGATCAACCTGTACACCTTCGATGGATTCACCTTCTTTTCGAGGCGCATTGCCAAAGGCAGCCGCCTGCGTCTGATCATCAGTTGCCCCAACACCATCTACCTGGAGAAGAATTACAACCACGGCGGAGTTGTAGCGAAGAATCAGGCAAGGATGCCGCGTACCGCCCACGTTACGCTTTATCACGATGAGGATCATGCAAGTTATTTGGAACTGCCAGTGGTCAAATAATCAGCGGGAAAAAATAAAAAGACTTTATGCTCGTTTAAACGAATACCGATACACATTTGTCTTGCGTAATTTAAAGCCCATGCGCACGTACATCTGGTTGGCGGAGTTCCTGCCCGGGTTGCAGGTGAGCATCACCTGTGGAGCACCTGCTTTTTTAGCGTGATCCAGGCATGCCCGGGTGAGAATCTCACCAATGCGCTTGCCGCGCGCCTTCTCATCCACCACGATATCTTCGACATATCCCCGCAAACCAGTCGGAACATGGTGAGAGCACCAGGGTTGCCATTCCAATGATCTCATCGCCATAATCCGGGTGCTTCGCAAAAAATAAAAACGAAACGGGGGATGCCAGCATTTGAGCCAATTGCTGCCTGGTGGGCGGCGGATTATTGTGGGTAAGTTGAGGTACCAGGCGTTGGCACGCTTCAAACAGATTTCCTCGGTCAACTCGGTTGCTTGGGTTATCTCAATTTCCAGGCTTGAGTTGGGCATGGGTATCTCCGTAGAATGGTGGATTTACAGGTATGACCCAGATATGATACCACGCAGGTAACCGATACATTTATAGGATTGGTACGCGGTGCGTGAAAAACCCTTGATTATTTTTCAGGGAAAGGCCAGGTGCCGTTCATGAAATCCCTGGTGATCGCTCGTAACTCGTTAAAATCAGCCTCATAGATAAAGGTTGTGACATTCCGGTATTGGTCATAGGTCACATTGGCAGTGAACATTTCCTGCGGAATAGAATCAGCCTGGATGTTTTCCCTGGGCAATGCCTGAACAAAACAAATCAAGCTGTTTATATCACCCAGGCTTAAGTCGGTTTGGACTGAACCAATAAAGCGCGCCAATAATCCTGGATATTGGGGGATGATTTCCGGGCTGAGCAGTTTTTCGCGCAGCGCACTCAGGATGATCCTCTGGTATTGCATGCGTGTAAATGTGCTTGGGACACGGTTGGTTGCCAGGAGCAGGGCAGTCTCACCATCCAGATGGCGGGTGCCCTCAGAAAGGGACAGCTTCGGGTCAGGAGTGTTCTTGGGATTGTTCAGGTTGATGGGCGAATCAACTTTAACATCCACACCCCCCAGTGTGTCGACCAGCCTGACAAACGTCTGCATGTCGATGGCTAGATAATGATCCACACGCAAGCCGAAATTTTCATCCAACGTGCGTGCCAATAATCCCGGTCCTTCCCCGGGACCATCATAGTAACCCATACCCGGATTCCCAAACAAATATGCCTGGTTAATCTTTCCATGGGTGATGCCATAATGGTCTGAGATTCCCGGTATCTCCACCCACAGGTCACGTGGGAAATCGATCACCATCACTTTTGGAACCGTGAAGTCTATGTAGGCAACATAAATTGAATCTGCCAAACCATAGAGATAACTCTCGCCGCGCTGGTCAGATTCCAATTGCAAGCAAAGTCATGCTTGAGGGTCCATTGCAAATCGGTTGGCGGGTGGCGGTTTGTGATGGCTGTGCAGTTGCCTGGACAACCAGATTGGATGGCTGGGTGGATGATACAGCTGAATTGGAGCTTGATGTCCCTTCAGGGGATAGGGTCGAAACTGTCGTGCTTGAAACCCGGGAGGTCGAGCTGGCAGTTAATGTGGCGTAATCCAGGCTGGGACCAAGAGGCTTGTTCCAACGATACAAAACCACCAGGGATAAGGATAATCCCCCACAGGCAATGACCAGTATTACCCACAGTGCAAAATTTTGTTTACGCATATGTCACGATATATTTGAATTCTACTCCAAACCCTGCAGCCATGTATCAACAATTTTGATAGGTTCACACTAGGTTGTATAGAATAGCAGGAATTTTTACATCGAAATGGCTGATATCACGCAGATCAACCGGAAACAGATGATATACCTACCCATCCGGGTAAAGCAATCAACTTGTGTATCCAATCTTTAGTGAAATTCCAGGCTGATTATATTGATAAGTAATTACTCACGGATCGGTGTTGCCAGGTCGCTTGCGGCGATATTTAAAGGTATATCCAGAAACATTGTTTGGGAAGGGGGACAAAGAGGGGATGGGTTTGTCATAACGAATCGGTGAGTAATTACTAACCCTGGTCGATTGGCCAGGTGCCATTCATGAAATCTGCGATATAGTCACGGAAAAGGTTCAAATCCACCGATAACGTAAAGGTGTTGACCTGGCGATAGGGATCATATGTTCTCCCAGATACGAACATCTCGTCGGGAAACGCCACGATCTGCGTATTTTCTTCGGTTAATAACTTCCCCACACAGATCAACTGATTGATATCGCTGGGGCTCAGGTCAGTCTGGACCGATCCGACAAATTGCGAAACAAGCTGTGGTAATTCCGGGAGCATGGATGGATTTAATAGCCTCGCCTGGAGCGACTTTAAGACAATATTCTGGTACCTTGCACGTTGAAATGTGGATGGAAAGCGGTTGACAGCCAGTTTCAATGCCATGTCACCATCCAGGTGGTGAACACCAGGTTCTAAAACCAGGCCTGGATTTGCACCATCCTGGCCATCGTTCATATCAACCAGGGAGTTGAGCTGGATATCAATGCCTCCAATGTTGTTGATGATTTCCACGAAGGTCGCCCGATCGAGGGCAAGGTAATGATCCACCTTCAACCCATAATTTTGGTCAAGTGTCTGGGCAAGCAAGCCAGGTCCTTCACCAGAGCCATCATAATATCCCATGCCCGGGTTCCCAAAGAAATATGCCTGGTTGAGCTTTCCTTGGGTAATCCCATAATGATCGGAGATACCAGGGATATCCACCCATAAATCGCGTGGGATATCCAACACCATTACCCCGGGTACGGTGAAGTCGATGCGGACAATCCGGATGGAATCTGCCAGTCCATACAGGTAATCGTTGCCCCTCTCATCGGAACCAATCACCAGGAGAGTCATCACGGCTGGACCACCGCACAGAGGCTTGCTGCTCTCGTTTGGTTTTTTAAGAATCGTGGCAATTTGAGCCAACAGGGATGGTGAGGTGGGCGTAGGTTCCGGCACAAATCCCAGGATTTCATCATCCAGGGCTTTAACTGATGAATCATACACAAGCTCAACCGCCTGGTTAGCCATCGCCAGGCTGGGACCAAGCGGTTTGTGCCAATAGGCTGAGAAGATATAAACCAAAGCCAACCCACCAATAATCACTTCAAGGGTAAAAATTAACACTAATAATTTTTTATGCATAATTTTCTCTTCCGTCTTTATACCCGTTTAACGTAAGCCCCCTCGAGTTGGTTCCCGGATTTTAGAGCATATTAGGTTTTTGGACTTTGCCAGGAATGCCTTGATAAGCTCCACAGCCTGGTTGACCCCACCCTCTCGCTGAATTTTTTCCCCCAACTCTACGTTTTTTGTTTCAGATCAGGGTCATTCACCAGGCGATCGATTAATGTGGCACCCCATAGTCAATAAAATAGCGACTGATCTTTAGGTTAAATTTTCCTCCTTTAAGATGAAATCGGCCAGTATTAGGTTCCGCCTACCACCTGTATACCCAGCAAGATGCAGCACTAGCAGAGTTAGAACCATGTGTCTCAACATATTATTACAACATTCTGAAGGCTTACTCACTCCTGTTCGTTAGTTCGAATCCCATTATTGATACGATGTTTTTCACTTCTGTTAATTCTGCCTAGCCCATAACAGAATTCAAATCTTACTATATTGAAGATGCACAAAGCCATTTTCAAATTTTCGCAAATCCACCAGCTTAAGCTTGCTTTTAGCGTCTTTAGGTAACCAATAATTGCCACTGCCTATTAGTTGGGGAACAATGATTTGATGATACTCGTCGACAATACCGGCCTTTATTGCTTCAGCCGCTAAATGCGGGCCGCCAATGTCAAAATCTTTATCTGACTCTGCCACTGATTTTTGTATGGTGCTTGGGTCAAAAGACCGCTCAATCGTCGCATTAGCTATTGTGACATCAGAAAGCGAAGTGGAATAGACTATCTTCTTTGCTGCTCGCCAAATTTTTGCATAGTCATTCATAGCTTCACTTGGCCCGTCCATTGGTCCACTTGTCCCTTCTGTTGGAATAGTATCCCATACCTTCATAGTCTCGTACATGTTGCGTCCAAGTAGAGACGTCCCTACATTACGTACAATGTCATTTACAAAAGCATGTACTTCTTCACTTGGCATAGCCCATTCAAAATTACCATTTTTATCAGCCACAAAGCCATCTAGCGATGTCGTTATTAAGTATATTAGTTTACCCATTTTTATATTAAAGATTGTCAAGGTCAGATATTCCACAGTCTGCCTGGTGAATGGGACAGGACACGGTCCTGCTCCTAGGCGGTGTACATGGTGCTCGGTTTTTTTACAGACCCAAACCCAGCGCCAGGTATGGCTGGACTTCCCCACGTGATCCAACAGCTGCAATAGACAGGTGCATAGAAAGGTCAATGCCTGCTTAGATCATGCGCCTGGTATAGACCACTTCATAAAATCCACCAGTTCTGCTTTTAGCTTGATCAGGGAAGGAATGTGGATATACATCATGTGCCCGGCGGCAAAGTAGCCCATGCGCAGGTTGCCCTGCAATGACTTTTCCAGGCTCAGGTGGTTAAATGTATACTGGGTGGCAAGGTAAGGTGTCGCCAGATCATAATAACCATTGGCAACATACACCTTCAGATGGGGATTGGTGGTCATTGCTTTACGCAGGGTTTCAGCTACATTTACATATTCGTTTTCGAACTCGGCATAACTCCAGGGATACACTCGTTCAGTCAGGATCTCGTAGGGCAGGTCAGATTCAAATTTAAGCTCGCTGCGAACGTAGTCATTTAACGTAGCTGTATACGGTCCGATGATATTGTTCAGGCTGGGATCCGATTCAAAAGTCTCCCCGGCAGAATCACGGTCGATGCCCGTGAAACGGCTATCCAGCCTGCCTACGCTCCGGCTTTGATGGCGGAGCAATTCCTTGGTGAACCTAAAAATTCCGATGCGCAGGTTGGTACGCTCGATGTATTCTTTAGAAAGCCCGGTATAACGTGCCAGTTTGCTAATGACCTGCAAACGCTCCTCACCCTGCAGGTTATCCCCTTGCATCAGTGCATGTGAATAATCACCCTGGGCAAATGCCTCCACTTCTCTAAGGGTGGAGTTCAAATCCTTCTCCAAATCCTGATTCAGGCGGTGGTGGAACCAGGCAGTTGCACAATACGTGGGCAGGAACAGGATATATGGCAGGTCATTCCCCGGGTGGAAATCGGCTGTTTGAAAGTTCAAGATCGAGGAGATCAGCATAATTCCGTTCAGGTACATCCCATGCCGATCTTGCAGGTAACCGGATAAGCCTGCGGCACGCGTTGTTCCATAACTTTCACCGATAATGAACTTGGGGGAATTCCAGCGCTGATAACGGGTGGTGTACAGGCGGATAAAATCACCCACCGATTCGATATCCTTCTTAAAACCATGGAACTGCTTGGGTTTCTCACCCGGCACTGCCCGGCTAAAACCTGTGCTGACCGGGTCAATGAATACCAGGTCAGTCTGGTCAAGCAATGAATAATCGTTATCCACCAGTTTATACGGTGGTGGGAAAGCAAAGCCTTCATCATCCAGGAGAACCCGGCGCGGACCCAGCAAGCCCAGGTGCAGCCAAACCGACGATGAGCCCGGACCACCATTGAAGGAGAAGGTAAGCGGCCTTTTTGAAGGATCATCCATCCCATCCCGGGTATAAGCCACAAAAAAGATGGATGCACGCGGTCTCTCACCCTCCGACTCGCCTTCCTTATCACCTTTCTTCTCGGCCTCTTCCTTTAACACCATTGTTCCGCAGGTGACGGTATAGCGGATTTCACTTCCCTCGATGGTGAGGCTGTGTTTCGTCTCCACCAGCACATCCTTGGGTGCAGGTGGGTGGATTTCTTCGATTTTGGGGGCTTGCTTTATCCTGATCGGTCATAGTTATGCTCTCCTGTTCGGAATACAAACCTGTGATTTAAATTGCATCACTTATCTTTCAATGCATTCATTTTACGCCGGATTGCCAGGGGATGGATCATCTGGATTGCCCATGTATAATGCTCGCAGGTATTTCCAGCAATCCATGCTATCAGAGGAAGCTTCCCTGTCCATGAGTACACCCCAGGCATCAGCATTTCTGCTTCAGGAATTTCCTCAATCACGTCCAGTATCTGTTGGTAGGATGCTATGGAAATCTGACATGACATCATCCAATGGGCGGTTTATGAACTTTTGGCGATATTTTTCATTCAACTGACCCATCTGTCGCCAGTTATATCCCGGTTCTGGTGTCACCACGGTTTCTCCGTGCTTACCTGCTTCATACCAGCTGATCCAACGTTGTTCCCAATCCACCAGGTGCTGCAAAATATCCTTGACAGACCAGTCACCCATTGATCCAGGATATACCATCTCTACCTCGGTCAGCCCATGGATTTTCTGCTCCAGTTTCTTGCGTGTTGCAGTGGGTAAATTCAATCAACTCGGCTTTACTATGCAGGCGCATATCGAACCTCCAGGATGATTTTACCACCTGGTATGGAACCAGTGATGAAAATTCGAAAATAATATGTCAGATCAGTTCAAGAAGATTATTGCATAAAATTCTCGTGGAACTATATGTAGCTTACCCCTTGGCAATCGCCCCCCAGATGATGTGCCACAGCAGGTAATCTCCCATGCGCATGGATATGGCTGCCAGGAAGCCAAACTTCCGGTAAAGAAACGCAGCTACGATGAAGTTGGCAGCAATGACGGTAAAAAACTGTGCCAGGGTAAGTAAATCGAGCGACCCGGTCGCTTCTCGGTAAATGCTAAGCTGTGAGAAGGTATAGAAAACGCCCAGGAACACAGCTACTCCCCAGAAAACCGCCTGCTGCGATCTTCCACTGAGCAACACATTCGAAATGATCCAGACGAATGTGGTGGTAAGGAACAGGCGGAAAATGATCTCCTCCAGGATACCTGCCAGTGGATAGGCGACCAGTGAGGCAGGGAACTTGATCAGGCTGCTATCCCCCAACGGTTGGAAGTGATCGAATAGGATCGTCAGGACTGCAAAACCCAGCCCGATGAGAAATGGAATAAGCAGGCGTTTAATATTTGAGATATCTGGCTGCCACATTTCTGAGAAACCAGACCTGGGTGCCAGGAAAACTCCCACCCAACCCACCAACCAGATCGCTCCAATCGAAAGTGTGTCAGTCAGGTTCACCATCTGGCTGGCGATCTGCTCGGATGGGAACAGCGAGAGCAGCAGGCGTAAAATGACAATCACCAATAAAATCAGCAGATATATTAGAGCCGATAAGGATATTTTCTTGAACATTGATGATTCCTTCTACTCATAATCACAGTGGCGTTACATAATCCACTCATATTTTATCGGGTGATTTGCCTGTCCTACCTGGATGCCAGGCAACGTGATCGCGATTATCCCAAAGTATACTCCCTAAACATCTCCGGGATGATCACTTTTGCCTGTGGTAGGGTTTGCTGAGCCAGCCTGGCTATTTTGGGTAAGTTCATCCTGCCTGGTCGTGTGAACCTTTTAATCGGCTTGCTCAGAGATCGCAGAAAATTATCCCAGTGAATCGGCACAATGGTATGCGGATGAACACCGAGGAATAAACTTTGATAGTAATCCTTCAATTCCTGGGCGACCATAAACAATACATCCGCTGGCTGAGGTTTTGCTGCACACAACAACACCCGGATACCACACACCTGGATACGATATCCCAGGCATACATCCATGCGATAATCCTGAAAACGCAACGGAGGCTGCAAGCCAGGTGGCAACCTGCCATTCAACCACCTGCTGAACGGGATCCAGCTGTGCTGGCCTTCGATGACATCCACTTTAAAAGCACCGAGTGACAGCTTATCACCCACCTGGATTTCTTTCACCTGCGTTTCAGGCACACCCAGCAGGTGCAACAATTGGCAGGTGTTGGCAGAACCATGGGCAATCGCTCCGGTTTGCCGCAGCACCCCCGGCACGTCCATCAGGTGGTCCCAATGCGAGTGGGTCACCAATACGGAATGGCAAACCGGTAATTTTTCAGAGATCAGCCGGACATCGGGAATAACGGGTTTCAAAAAACCCTTGAGGGATGGGCGGGTGAAAAATGGATCGATCGCCAACACCTGGTCGCCAGCCTTCAGCTCCACCCCCGCCACACCCAGCCAACGGAAGGTCAGGCTCATTGTTCCTCCGGTGGCTTGACAGCCCTGAAGCCTCGCCAGATCAGCACGTCATATACGATCTTCAAGCTTCCTGCAATGACGAAGGGTGCGCCCATCAGGCTGGTTACCGCCAGGAACTGACCCGCGATGGCGGGCGAAAGCATTGCCCCCACGGAACGGGCGATACTCGTCACCCCCATGGCGGCAGAACGCTCATCCGGGCTGACCACTGCCATGGTGTAAGATTGGCGGGTGGGCACATCCATCTGGGAGATGCTGAAACGCAGCAGGAGCGCGATGACTGCCAGGGGTAACGTGGGCATGAATGGGACCAGGATCAGCAGGATATTGGAAGGGATGTGGGTGTATACCATGGTGTTGATCAGACCGATGCGTTTGGCGATCCAGGCTGCTGAGAGGGCGGAGATCCCCGCCAGGATGTTGGCAGCAAAGAAAATGCCCCCCAACACCGCGGGCTGAACACCAAACTTTATATTGAACCAGTAAGCTACCATGCTTTGCACCACCAACCCACCGGCGAAAGCATCCAAGGCGAACAGGCTGGAGAGCTTGAAGACCACTTTCTTCGACTTGTGCAACCCAAACCTGCGCTGGATCGAGATCGTCTCTGACGAACTGGGAGCTTCAATGGATGGCGACAGCAGCAGGAATAGAACAACCAGCATCACGCCGATCAGGGTGTAACCCATCAGCACCACCTGGTAGGAGTTCACCGGCGTATAGCCGGCATTTTGCAGCAGCTGAGCCAGCACACCACCAACCAGGGCACCCGTGGCAGTGGCAAATGAACCCACCAGGTTATACCAGGCAAAGGTTTGGGTGCGCTTTTCATCCGGCACGAGCTGTGACAGGGATGCCTGCTCAATGGAAAGGAACGGGCCAATCTCGTTACCCGAGGGGCTGATCACCCCGATGATGGCGGTGACCACCAGGAGAATATAATTCCCCGTCAGGGTGAAGATCAGCCCTGCAATGACCATCAAGCCTGCGCCTAAAACGAGCATCCAACGCCTGCCCAGCCGATCCGCTGAGGTGGTAATCACCAGGGTGATGGCTGCATCACCCGCCAGGGTAAGGGTGAGCAATAAGCCAATCTCCCCCTCGCTCAAGCCACGCTGAGCCAGGTATAGCACCAGCACCACCGACAGGAAGCCATAACCAAACATGCGGATCAGGCGGGTGATGAACAGGAGTGGGATATCTCGTTTTAAAGGGTTATTCATTCTATGATGTCGAGAATCGGTAATTTAAATCGATTTGTATACAGGACTGTTCTAATGAATAATGTAAACAAAGAATTGATCCATTCAGGGAAGATTATTTTTTCTTTTTCTTATCTTCTTCCGGATTCCACAGCATCAAGGTGCGTAATTCCGCCAGGATGTGAAAGACCATGGCAGGCAATAAGCTGCCGCTTAACACGAATACGATCGAAAAGCTGAAACCTGTCAGGGCAGTCTGCAGGATGCCTTTTAAACCTTGATAGGCATGGCTGAGCCCATAAATGATGCCAGATATGATTGCCACCAAGAGCCAATCCAGGAAAGGGAACGTGGCAGGCAGGTAGTGCATCAAAAAACCACGGTAGAGCAGCTCTTCGCAGATACCGGCAGTGATGGCAGCGGCAGCATACCATTTACGTTCGGCAGGTGTGTAAGGCAAAAAAAGTGCAGACCCTTCCAGGCTGCGCTGCATGGCAGCCATTGCCCCCGGGTTGCGCCTGAGCAGCACGACAGACAAGCCAATCCCCAGCAGCAGCGCTAACATGATCAGCCAGCCCAACGGGTTGGGACGGGTAAGCCCCAGGTAAGCCAGCGGACGCTCCGTAGATGCTGTAATCAACACCAATACCACCACCCAGCTCCACTCCCACAGCACCTGGGTGCGGTAGAACAGGATGCGGGCTGACGGTGTGATACTCAACTGCTTCTTTAATCGCCGGTAAAAGTTGATGCGCAGGAAGGGCTCGACCAGGACAGTATAGGCAAAAAGCATCTGTGAGAGCAGGAAGGAAAATAAGTTCATGGTAGGTTCACCCAATGAGAGTTGTGTTTAAGAGCATAACTCACTAATTTTACACCCACCCACCTGCTAAACCACAAACCTGGTCTTCTTTTTCTCGTAATCTAATCTTTAGCTTGCCTTAATATCCCGGTGATATAATCTTCCAACAAAATCACGGAAGCGTGGATCGGGAGAAATCCTTGATCAAGTGCGCCGACACCTACCATTTTGCCTGGTGATCCAAACCATGGCATTCATTTTTTTAGGAGAATTAGCATGAAAGCATGTATTGAATACCCACAAGATTATCGCCCCCTACTCGGACTGCGCCAGACGGAACAGGCTATCCGACAGGTGAAGGAGTTCTTTCAAACCAACCTGGCCTTCGAGCTCAACTTGATCCGCGTGACTGCACCGTTGTTCGTGCTCTCTGGCACGGGCATCAACGATGACCTGAATGGCATCGAGCGACCGGTGGCATTCCCGGTCAAATCAATCCAGGATAGCCGGGCTGAGATCGTCCAATCACTGGCCAAGTGGAAGCGACTGCAGCTGGCAGACTTCGGCATGCAGCCGGGTGAGGGCTTGTACACCGATATGAATGCCATCCGCCCGGATGAAGACCTGGATAACCTGCACTCCATCTACGTGGACCAGTGGGACTGGGAGCGGGTGATGACCAAGGAGGAGCGCAACGTGGAATATCTCAAGGGAGTGGTGAGACAGATCTATTCCGTCATCGTGCGGACCGAGCGCTATATGGGCTACCTGTATCCGGGGATTGAGCCCATCCTGCCGGATGAGATCACCTTCGTCCACAGCGAGGACCTGCAACGACATCACCCTGACCTGTCACCGAAGGAACGCGAGAAACTTGCCTGCCAGGAGCATGGAGCGGTTTTCGTGATCGGCATCGGTGCCAACCTGGCGAGTGGTGAGCCGCACGACGGGCGTGCCCCCGATTATGATGACTGGTCCAGCCCCTCCTACGGTGGCTATAAAGGCTTGAACGGCGACATCCTGGTGAATTATCCCCTGCTGGACTGCGCCTACGAGCTTTCGTCGATGGGTATCCGGGTGGATCCACCCGCCATGCTGCGCCAGCTGGAGCTGCGTGGTGCCCTGGGACGTAAGGATCTGTTTTTCCACCGACGCCTGCTGAATGATGAGCTGCCGCTCTCCATCGGTGGTGGGATCGGTCAATCACGCCTGTGCATGTTCTATTTGCGAAAAGCACACATCGGCGAGATCCAGTCCAGCCTGTGGCCGGTAGAGATGGTGGAAGAGTGCAAGGCGCATAACATCACGCTGCTGTAATTAAAACACTTCAACGCTGAGATCGCCAAGCGCGCAGATGATTAATAAAATCTCTGCGCGCTTTACATTGGAACGCTTCTTGCAGCCCACAAGAGGGGTGAAGCGATATTGTTCAACTTTTCAATGGATATACCCCCGCCCCACCTTACAGTTCTGTCATTTACTTTTTTTTGGAAGTTGCTATAATGATTTCAGATTGATTGATTATTTATTTTAGATTTTTTTTACAGGTGTGCAAGGGCAATTAAGAACAAAATAGTTTGGAGAAATTTTCAATACCGTGTTCTTTCTGTTTTCAGGTTCGATGGATTACGAAAGGAGGCGCCGCTTAAGCTAATTACAATGATTGACGAAGCCAAATTGAATAGGGGATTTTACATCGATTGATCAACGACCTAATCAGGTCACCAAACTGGAGAAACCATCCAACAAAAACATTGAAAAATGAAAATCGAACCAAGAAACCGGCTGCGCAGCCGGTTTCTTGATTTAAGAAAATAATGAGTCACCAACGATGTTGATCCGTTTGCTGTAGCAGATCAATGCGAATTGGTTCTTGTATCTTATCCAATAAGATTTTGTCAGGCAGCACGATTTGAGCAAGTTTCAATAAAGTGCCTACATGGATTACTATGCT
Organism: uncultured Chloroflexia bacterium; assembly: GCA_963736805.1. GTDB lineage: Bacteria > Chloroflexota > Anaerolineae > Anaerolineales > UBA4823 > FEB-25. Next base: position 84,893 of record CAVTQM010000045.1, on the reverse strand, counting down.
GGGCAAGCGCTGGGACAGGCCTGAATAAAAAGCATCACTCATCCAGCGGGTTTCACAACGCATAAGAGCCACGGTTAGCATGTCGTGAAAATCATCGTGGTTTTGACTTCTTTACGCCCAAGCAATACCCAAACCACACAGATGTGATACCAGGCTTCCAGTAGTAAGTGGCACAAGAATAGAAGTTGAATAACTGCCTACCTTTTTGGGAATACCCTTCCTCTGGATGATAGATAAAATTATGATAATATAACCATTTTGAATAAATCACCATACAGACTACCTACGGATTTTTCTGTATACATATTGATTGGGCTGCTTACCACCTCGTATGTAAATGCTGAATTGAATTCAATCGATGGAGAACAAGGAATCAATATGACCCAAAATAAAATTAAACAATTCACTCCCTGGCAGGAAGCGCTATTGAAATTCTTGCGCGGATTGATCACATCAGCCAATGTTTGGCTGCTTAAAATTAGCAAGGGTCGCCTGGGAAACAGCTTTCTCGGTGTGCCGGTTCTGCTGATTACCACAATTGGGCGCAAGTCCGGACAGCCGCGTACACAGCCACTCTATTTTCTTGGGGTAAAGGATCAGATCGTGCTTGTGGCCTCCAACGCTGGAACTCCCACAGACCCGGCCTGGCTGCTGAATATTCAGGCCAATCCTGAAGTGTCCGTCGATGTGCGGGGAAAAATTCGTCAGATGAGAGGCCATGTTGCATCGGCTGAAGAAAAAGCCAGGTTCTGGCCACAACTGACCACGCTCTTCCCCAAGTGGCAAATGATGGAAGATCGCAGCCAGCGCAGCTTTAAAATCGTGGTATTGGATCCGATGGATCAATCCCCAAGGAGATAAAATGAGTACTGGTTGGGATCAAGAGGTTGATCTGCTCGTGGTTGGCTCCGGCGGTGGCGGCATGACCGCAGCCCTGGTAGCAAAACACAAGGGATTGGATGTGCTCGTCATCGAAAAAACAGAGTTCTTCGGCGGATCCACTGCCCGATCCGGGGGTGGTCTCTGGATTCCCAATAATTATCTCCTGGAACGAGATGGCGTTGATGATTCCTTTGAAATGGCTCGTCAATATATGAAACATACGGTCGGGGATCGTGTTGCGCAAAAATTGCAGGATGCCTACCTGACCCATTCTCCACGCATGATTACATGGCTGCGTGATAACACCTGTGTTCAGTTTCAGCGCACACCGGGCTATGCTGATTACTACCCTGAACGTCCTGGCGGTGTGGCTGCCAGTCGCAGCCTGGAACCGGTTCCCTTTAATGGGAAAAAGTTGGGGGCTGAACTTGCCTATTTACGCAAACCGATGGCCGAAGCACCAGGCGGACTGGCTTTTACCGCATCGGATTATCAAAAAATTGGAATGCTTACCTCCACCTGGACGGGGAAAAAGACCGCCATTAATGCAGCCCTGCTTTGGGTTCGCAATCTGCTCACGGGCGTGCGCTGCCTGACCATGGGACAGGCCTTGAGCGCACGCTTGCGCTATGCCATGCAGCAAGCCAATATCCCATTGTGGCTCAATACCGTCTTTCAAGAATTGATTGTAGAAGATGAGCGAGTAGTGGGTATCGTTGCACAAAAGGAAGGTCGATCAATCCGAATTCTGGCTAGAAAAGGTGTCATTCTGGCTGACGGTGGGTTCCCACACAACCTGGAGATGCGGAAAAAATATCTCCCAGCACCGACATCCACCCAGTGGACGGTGGCGTCTTCGGGCAACACTGGCGACGCCATCCGGGCGGGAATCCAACTGGGTGCTGCAACCGACCTGATGGACGATGCCTGGTGGGGACCGTCATCCCGCCCGCCGAACGAAGAGCCTTTTTTTCATGTTGGGGAACGCGGCTATCCAGGTGGACTGATGGTTAACGGTGCTGGACAGCGTTTTGTCAACGAGTCTGCGCCTTATATCGATGTGGTTCACAGCATGTACTCACAGCACAGCGAAGAAACACCTCACATACCCGCATACTTCATTTTTGATCAGCGTTACCGAAACAAATATATTTTTGGACTGTTCTTTCCCATGCTACCCATCCCCAGGCGCTACTTCGAAAATGGTTATATTTGTCGAGCCGCCACAATTGCATCATTGGCTCATCAGATCGGCATTGATCAGGGGACGCTGGCAAGCACGGTCGAACGCTTTAACCAATTTGCCCGCAACGGCAAAGACCTTGATTTCGGCCGTGGCGAAAGCGCTTATGACAATTATTATGGTGATCCCACCATACAGCCGAATCCCAACCTGGCAGCTTTACAAAAACCACCCTTTTACGCGGTCAAAATGTGGCCTGGCGATCTCGGCACCAAGGGCGGACTGGTTACCGATGAATGGGCACGGGTACTGCGCACAGATGGCACTAGCATCGAGGGTTTGTACGCCGTCGGTAACAGCATGTCATCGGTGATGGGCAATAGCTATCCCGGCGCGGGCGCTACCATCGGTCCAGCGATGACATTTGGCTATTTAGCCGCCCAACATGTTGCCGGAGTCTAGTTTTCCAAACTGGAGTAACTTTCCAAGAAAAACCTTGAAAACTGAAAATAAATAAGCCAGCCACGTTTTGGGCTGGCTTAATCACGAACGAGTAATCTTCTTAATGGACTGCTAGATTGCCTCCATCCAGAACCTGCTGGATTGTCTTGACACCATCCCATTTGCTTGAGAATAGCAAAGCCTTGTTTTTACTCCAAAGTGTAAAGCCAATCAAGTCAGTTGAACCTGGTTCGCCTTTATCCTTCAGGGTGACGTTTAAAGTGGCACCGCTCGCCACTATGATGGGATTCAATGGGTTGGTCACATCAATGACATTCGCCTTGGCGATTAACTCCGCTGAGCCAGAATTCGGTTGGGTTGGATCATAGGGTATAGCTACCAGTGAGGTTAAGGAATTCGTCTTGATCTGGTACACATGTCCATTCTGGCGGACCATGATCGTCACCCGACCTTGCAGGTTGGTCAGTTTCTTAGTGAACTTGATATTCAAGCCAAAGTTAGTCTTCAACCCTGAATCACCCGTGTAGGTACCACCTGGATTTTGATTGATCAGGTAACCCCCACCTGTGATGAAGTAGCTGGTGGGTTTGGAAACTACAACGACTGTGTTATCTTCGCTGTTATCGCGGGTATAGTATCCATTAACCACCATGCCAAGGGTGTAATCCAAACCGCTATTGTTACCAATGTTCACCGACCAATCGCAGGCGGCTGTCCCAACTTTTGGATCTGCCGGGTCGAGCAGGACAACATTGGAACTACACAGAACAGCATTCCCATTGTCACGGTTGACAAAGGTGACTGTGGCGTTGGTGATATTTCCAGGATCCGGGTCGGTTATTGGATCGACAACCGTTATATCCTGGATGGTAGCCCGCAGTGGGACCGTGGCGGTTTGGCAATCCGCACAGCCGGTGGATACCAGCATGGGACCGGTGTAGGTGAGGCAGAGAGTCTTCCTGGCTGACGATGATCGGGACCGTTTTTGTGTCAAAAAGTCCATCCGGGTCGGTCACGGTCACATCGACATTGTAGGTGCCCGGAGCTGCGAGAACAATACCCGAGATCGTCGCGGTGCCATCGTTATTGTCGGTGAGGGTTAAATTGTCGGGAGTGCCGTTGATGAGAAAACCAGGCTCTCAGGTGGGTCATCCGGATCGGTAGCGGAGATATTGAAAGAAAGCGGGTCGCTGTATTGGATATTTTGCACATCCTGAGCAATTATTGTGGGGGGTTGATTACTAGGTGGTTGCACAACAACGACAATAGAATGTGGTGAGGCTGTTGAACCATGGTCATCAGTCGAGGTAATTGTAATGATGTACACGCCTTCCTGACCGCCTGTTGTGTCCATGAAAAAGTGCTAAAGGCTGGATTTTCTCCTTCAGATTGGAATAATGCACCGTCTGGTGAATTAACTACTTCTAAAGCAATTATGTCATTAATGTCCTGATCGGTAGATTGGATCGAGATATTCATGAATACCAACTTCGATGTAAAATTCAGTGCCGATTTCCGGTGTTGGGGGTATGTCGAACACAGGTGGATGGTTGACATAAATCGAACAATAAGCAGAGATTGCCGTATCTTGGATATTTGTTGATACGACATGAAGTCCGATCTCAATATCATCAGGTAAAGTTAGTGATAATGAAATCCTCCGAAATTCATCTGTCCAGCCATTCGTTATTAGTATTTCATCAATATAAGCATTTACAAAACTATTAGATTGTAGATTAGTAGCAAGTAAATTTAATATCATCCAGGCTCAGTAATATCAGGTGCACTTGCACAGCTAGGGTATACGGGAGGTTCAAATGATAATACCTTTATATCTGTTACATCAAATACCTCCGAATTAATATTTCCGATATTCCTTGAAGCCTTGGATTAGATAGTTCCAAACCAAGAATTGTGCTATTTAATCGGATACCGATGATTGACTGGGGAAAATATAGTGGTGGATCGATATTAGTCCCTTCATGGACAATGACGATCATAAACCATCTTATCCAAGAATACTTGGATGCTTGGAACACTTAGTGGTCCAACGAATCCATCAAATATTGTTTAACGACCGGAATAATATTCATGGTTCCTTGGTGATTTCTAATATTCACACCACATATGAAATCGATACCTTCAGTTGCTATTGAATTATCAAGTTCATTAGAAAGCTCAGAAGAAGATTCACCTGTTGCAGTCTTATTATGGCCATGCATGAGGAATTTACTCTGAATAGTTTCCATCATGATCTGGTACGAGCCCTGAATTTAGAGCATATAAAGTCAACAGATTTTGATACCTGTCCTTTATTGATCCGACATTCGTAGTATCTATAAACACCTCTGCTAAAGGAAGGTTGTTTAATAAAGCATAGAAACTATCACCTATTGGAGTATCAATAAATTGTTTATATGGATATATTTGCGAGCCAATGTAATTGCTTGACTTTTCACGAGCTCTACCTGCTTGTGTTGAAAGATCATCAAGGTTTTTATTGTTTTTTGTAAGATCATTATAGTTCGTAGATATGTACGCTGGGAACATTAAATTATTAACAAGATAGTTATGGCTTAAAGATAAGGTATGGCCAATCTCGTGAGCCGCGAGATCTGTCAGTGCCGTTTATGCAAAATTAATGAAAAACCTTGTCAATCAAACCCGCAGAAATCAGCAGACGCGGCATTATTTCACTTAAAACAAACGAAGAACTTCAGGCATATTTAGATAAAGGATCACTCAAGCTGGGGCTAAATTTGCCCATCCAGAAGCTTTTCAACAGATTTCGGAGTGGCGAACGGCAGGTTTTACTCCCATAAATGACTTGATGCGTTATTCCGAAAGCCGATGGTATTTGGGATCATGAAAAGTCAATCGCTGCTTGTCTGCGTAGCGAATAGTATAAATTTCCAAGCATCATCCCCCTCCAATTGACCAATCCCACGAACTATGGCATAATCCGGCACAATCGAACCTGAAATAGCGATGATGGAAACGAGTAAGCCTGCGAATTCCTACCAGCGACCCCGGGACGGTGTGAGCCGGGTGAGTGAATCAGGCTGAAAATCCTTCCGGAGCTGCAATCTGAAAGCGATCGTTGCAAGTAGGAAAGCCGGATTTGCCAAACGTTAGCATGGGCACGTGGATCGTTATCTTTATAGATAACAGCCCACGCAGCGGAGGTGCCTGCCCCAGACCGGGCAGGAACCAGGGTGGTACCGCGGGAGTATGCATGTATCCGCTCTCGTCCCTGATACGGGATGGGAGTTTTTAATTTACAAAGATGTCATCGGGTATCGCGAATGCTTTTTGAGCGATATGCAAGGGTTGGGTGCGTATTCGCCAACCCCAAGCAATTTTCTACATAGGTGAGGGTAAGATGTGCTTCGTCACCAAAGAATGCTTCATCTCGCAATGACAATACAGAATCTGTCATTGCGAGGGCGTCAGCCCGAAGCAATCTTCTATCCAGATGTAGAGATTGCTTCACCTCGTTATACTCGGTGCCAGCGTCGGGCAAAAACGCCCTTCTCGCATAGTTAAATAAAAATCGGAGTATATATGCCATTTCAAGAAGTCCCCAAGGAAGTAGATTATTCAGCCCAGGAGTTGGAGGTGCTCAAATTCTGGAAGGAAAGCCGCGCCTTTGAGAAGATGGTCGCCATTCACAAGGGGCAACCCAAGTGGTCATTCATCGATGGACCCATCACCGCCAACAACCCCATGGGCGTGCACCACGGCTGGGGACGCACCTACAAGGATCTGATGCTGCGCTTCCGCACCATGCAGGGGCATGAATTACGCTACCAGAATGGCTTCGACTGCCAGGGCTTGTGGGTCGAGGTCAATGTCGAGCGCGACCTGGGTTTTAAGTCCAAGCTGGACATCGAAGCCTATGGCTTGGCTAAATTCGTGCTCGAATGCAAGGCGCGCGTCTTACGCTATGCCTCCGTGCAGACCGATCAATCCATCCGCCTGGGCTATTGGATGGACTGGAATGACCCGGAGTTTTTACACGACCTGGCCGACAAACTGATGCAGGACCCCTCGCAGGTCATCACTGTGCCTGGACCAGAGGGTCCGTTTACTGGCACAGTTGAGCAGGTGGTGGCTCACCTGGGCCTGCCTGAGTTGGGTGGATCGTACTTCACCTTCTCCAACGAGAATAACTACAATATTTGGTCATTCCTGAAAAAGTGCTGGAATAACGGCTGGCTGTACAAGGGTGATGATGTCATGCCCTGGTGCCCGCGCTGTGCCACGGGTATCAGCCAGCATGAAATCGCCACTGAAGGCTACCAGGAGCTGACCCACCGCACGATCACCTTGCGCTTCCCATTGCTTGGGAGGTACAAGGAATCCCTGCTGGTCTGGACCACCACCCCCTGGACACTCACCAGCAACGTGGCTGCAGCCGTTGGTCCCGAGCTGACCTATGCCAGGGTGAAGCAGGAAGATGAGGTGTTTATACCTTTCTAAAGAAACCCTTTCCATGCTCCACGGACCTTATGAAGTGTTGGCAGAGCTCAAGGGGTCCGAAATGGAAGGCTGGGCTTATTCCGGTCCGTTCGACGACCTGGAACCTGCCCAAACTCCGGGTGGCTACACCTACCTGGACCAGCTCATCCGCGACGTCAAGCAAAATGCCATCCAGGCCCATCGCGTCATCCTGTGGGAGGCGGTCGGTGAAGAGGAAGGCACCGGTATCGTGCACATGGCTCCCGGCTGCGGTGCGGAAGACTTCCAGCTGGGCAAGCAATACCACATGCCTCTGATCGCCCCGCTGAACGAAGAAGGCGAATTCCTGGCAGGTTTTGGCTGGCTGAGTGGCATGCACGTCTCGGAGGTGGCTGACCCGATCTTCGAGGACCTGCACCAAAAAGGTCTGCTCTACAGAATAGCGCCTTACACTCACCGCTACCCGATCTGCTGGCGCTGCAACACCGAGCTGGTCTTCCGCCTGGTGGACGAGTGGTTCATCAGCATGGGCAAAAGCTACGACAAACCGCGTGAGCAGCTCACCGCCGAGGAGAAAGCCGGCTCCCTGCGTTATCAGATCATGGACGTGGTCGAACAGATCAAGTGGATCCCCGAGTTCGGCTTTGCACGCGAGATGGACTGGCTGCGCAATATGCATGACTGGCTGATCAGCAAGAAACGCTATTGGGGATTGGCGCTGCCCATCTGGGAATGCGCGGAGTGCAGTAATTTCGAGGTCATCGGCAGTGATGATGAGCTGAAGCAGCGCGCCAGCCGCGGTCTGGATGTGCTGGATGACCATACCCCCCACCGCCCCTACATCGACGCGGTGACGCTCGCCTGCTCAAAGTGCGGGGCGGAGATGAGCCGCGTGCGTGACGTGGGTAATCCCTGGTTGGATGCCGGCATTGTATCCTTCAGCACACTCTCATACCGCAAGGACCCGGAATATTGGCGTAAATGGTACCCGGCCGATTGGATCAGCGAATCATTCCCCGGGCAGTTCCGCAACTGGTTCTACTCGTTGCTGGCCATGGCGACCGTCATGGACAACACACCACCCTTTATGGAGAATTTTGGTTACGCCTTGCTGCTCGGCCCGGATGGTCAACCGATGCATAAGAGCTCGGGAAATATGATCGAATTCAACGAAGCCGCCGACAAGATGGGCGTGGACGTGATGCGCTGGCTGTTTTGCAACCATAAGCCTGAGAATGACTTGTTGTTCGGTTACCACGGCGGCGACGCAGTTCGACGTGAATTCATTATCCCATTATGGAATGTATATAGCTTCTTTGTCACTTATGCCCGATTGGATGGTTGGCTGCCTGGGAATGGTGTCTCGGGTAGTTTCGATCCCAACTTCCCGGAAGGCGAAGCTCCTCAAAGTGATAACCTGCTGGACTTGTGGATTTTAGCCCGCCTGAACCAGATGGTCGAGCAAGTCGGCGCGGCGGTTAATCAATCCGACTTTATGATCGCCAGCATGGCAGGCGAGTCTTTCCTGGATGACCTGACCCACTGGTACGTGCGCCGTTCCAGGCGGCGCTACTGGAAATCGGAGCACGATGCGGATAAGAACACTGCCTACGCCACCCTGTACCATGTGCTGGTTAAATTCACCAGGACCTCGCTCCCTTTATTCCCTTCGTTACCGAGGTGATGTACCAGAACCTGGTGGGTTCCGTGCGACCGGAGGCTTATGAAAGCATCCACCACACCACCTGGCCTGAAGTAGACAAAGCCTCCATCGATGAAGCCTTGATCGAGCAGATGTCGCTCGCCCGTCGCGTGGCATCCCTGGGACTCAGCGCGCGCAAGAATGCTAACCTGAAGGTGCGCCAACCGCTCAGCAAGGTGATGGTGTATGCCGGTAAAGCCGGGTTGCGGCAGGAGCTGGTGGATATCGTGGATGATGAGCTCAATGTCAAGGCTTTTGAGTTCGTCGAGCAGGAAGGTGCCTTGGTGCAGTACAAGGTACTGCCAGACAACAAGCTGTTGGGGCCAAAATTTGGGGCACGCTTCCCGCAGGTGAAGGCTGCCCTTGCACAGGCTGACCCGAACAAGGTGGCTGCCAGTGTACGGGCAGGATTGCCGGTTATCCTTGAAGTAGCGGATGAGCCGGTCGAGCTGGATCCCGAATCCATCCTGGTGAGCACCGAGCCCCTGCCAGGCCTGGCAGTGGCAGCCGACAAATACATCACCGTGGGCATCGATGCCGCCCTCACCCCGCCCTCAAAGCGGAGGGCATGGCACGCGAGATCGTACGCTGGGTGCAGGAGATGCGCAAAAATGCCGGCTTCAATATTGAAGATCGCATCACCACCTGCTATCAGGCTTCGGGACAGCTGGCAGAAGTGTTTGCCACCTGGGCTGAGTACATTGCCGCCGAGACGCTCACCACCCGCTTGCTGGATGCCCCTCCCTTGGAAGGCGCTCATGTGGAAGAGCACGAGCTGGAAGGCGAGAAGCTCATCCTGGCGGTGAAGCGCAATAGATAGAGAGCAGCAAACAGCGGTTATCTATTAGCGCTTAACCCCTCCCGGCTGAAGAAAACCCCACACAGATCGTGCCGGTTACCGCGGACCTCGCCCAGATAATAAAAATCTGTGTGAGGTTTCCCACTTCGACTGTTTATAATATGAGAGCATAATTAGTTTCATGCTATACTATTTTTATTCTCGGGAACTTGTTTTTCTTCCAGCATTGTTGTTCATCAAAAACCTTGTTGATGTTCATTGAAGGGTAAGGAGGAAAATATGAAACGCATCGGACTGGTAGCGTTAATTTGCCTGGTTTTCATCATTTCAGCTGCAATGGGCGACTGGGCAATAGCCAATGCAGCGAACCCACGGGGAGCTTTAGGGTGGAAGGTGGAACAACTGATCCAAAACACCAACGTTGCAAACATTGCCGTAAGTTATGAATTTTCCCAGCTGCGACCCCAGGTTGTTTTTTACGATACAGACGCTACCCAGTACCGCCAGGCGACTTATGTTGGCCCTGGAAATGGCACCTGTGGTCAAGGTAATGCGTGGTACTGCGGCGACCTGCCCAGCATGTGGGGTCCATACCTGGATGTGGCGAATTTCCGCAGCCCAGACAACGAATACTTTGAGCAAGGAATGGCACATTACGATGCCGTCGAAAATGCCCTGCATATCGATATCGTCTACGATTACATGCATGGTGGCGGTGGATACGCCAGTTATACGGTGCTGGATCTGGATAACTTTTATGGCGGCGGTGAAATGGTTTATCCTCCATCCATGGCATATGATGCCGACAATAAAGCTCACATCGTCGTATTCGTGGATGCCCTGTATGTAGACTATCTGATCTATGCCCATGAAGTGGGCACGACCGGGAACTCGTGCACAGAGTACGGAGGCTCAGACCAATGGGAATGTGACACCATCATTACTGCCGCTTCGTTTGTAGCTAACCCGAGCATCGCCATTGATGCAGCAGGTATCCCAAGGATCGTCTATTATGACCAGGATAACCATGATCTGGCTTATGCTTATCCATTCAGTAATCCAGACCTTGCCAACTGCGGTCCAAATGATGACTGGCGCTGCATCACGATTGAAACTGCAGGAGATACAGGAAGATACCCGGTGATCGCCATCGACGATGCCAGGTATATCGCTTACTATAATTTCACCACCGGCCATTTGAAGGTAGCAGAATTCGTCAGCACCGGGGGTAACTGCGGGTACGACTGGATTGGGTATGCATACGACAACCGCTGGCAATGCGATGGGATCGAATCGGTTGGCTCAGGGCTCACAAGAATGGGGCTTTCAATGGTGGTGAACGGCACACAACCCATTATTGCCTACCGGGATGGGAATGACTACAGTCAATTCACAGTAAAAATTGCCCAGACCGCCTACCGGATGGGAATGGGCCTTGGCAATTGCGGACCTGAAAATCCATTCCCCACCTGGTACTGCCAGACGCTTGCCATGGGACCCTACAACCTGGGTGGCGAGATCGACTTGACCATCAACCACGACGGGGCGATTTTCTTGGCTTACCTGGAGGACGATGATTCTGACTACCAGACGCACCTGTGGGTGGCGAGGCAGTATTTCGAAGGATACCTACCACTGCTGAACAAGTGAAAATATTCCGAAAATCATACGGTCTTTGTGAGCGATGTAATTTGGTTTATAAATGATGAAGGCCTCCTTTAAACTCCTCCCCGAACATCGCGAACGGTCTTTGTGAGCGATGTTCGGGGGAGGTTGGGAGGGGGTCATCTTGCTAAAATTAATGCCTCTCCTGTTTTTTATCGACTTCCTGCTGTTCCTGCTTATCTGAGATTCGTTTCTTCTCGTGCTCTTGCTCCAGCTGCTGCCGTTCAGCTTGTTGCGGTTTATATTTATCATCCTGCTGCTGCTCCAGCTGTTGGCGCTCCTGCTGATCTACAATCCGTTGCTTTTCCTGCTCCTTTTCCAGCTGCTGGCGTTGCTCTTGTTGCGGTTTTTGTTTACCGTCTTGCTGTTTTTCCAGCTGCTCCCGTTCCTGCATTTGTAGGAGTCGTTTCTTTTCCTGCTCTTTTTCCAGCTGCTGCCTTTCCTGCTGCTGCAGGATACGTTTCTTTTCCTGCTCTTTTTCTAACAGCTGCTGCTCTTTTTGGCGTTGTATTCGCTGCTCTTCTTGTTGTTTCTCCAGTTCACGCTGCTGTTTTTGCCGCTGCTCGAACTGCGCTTGCTCATCCGTTTTTTGGTCCGTTGCCATCGTGTTTTCCTCTTTGATCACAAGTATAGTCCAATTTCCTCTCAGTGCTTGTTAACTTATCAAAAAACAACCCAACACCGGGTAGTCTTTAATGTCAGGCTTTCAGGGATCTATCCAGCCATTCATAAGCCAGAGCCCTGGCATATTTTGGAAATGAATGATCGTTCCCGTGCATAAAAAAAGCATATTGATTTTGTTTTCCGTATAATTTATATACTTGATTGAGTTGAACTCCCACCTCAGCCAGAAATTCTTGATTCCCAAGTGTTTTATCGTAATATGCGGATATGTTGAGCCAGGGTCGGGGGGCGATCAGGGCAGCCACCTCATGGATATCGAATGGAAGCTCATCTCCAGCCAACAGATATTTCCTCAGCCTTGGAAAATAGATATATCCCTCTTCTAACGACCATTCCAGGCGTTTTTCTTCCTCGGAGATCACCGAAAATCCACAATTGCTGACCCCCACTGCTACCCGCTCGTCCATAGCCATGCCAAAAATAGTATTACTTCCCCCATGGGAATGGCCAATCATGCCGATTTTCTGAGGATCAACGAAGTCAAATGTGCATAGCACATCCATCGCCGCCATCGAATCCTCAATATCCTTGCCCACCATCGACCAGCCTGGATATTTCTCGTAAAATGGGATTGTGTCAAACCGTTCCTTGCCCGGGAACACCCTTTCCCCCATGCTTAGATAATCAGGTGCCAGGACCACATAGCCACGCTCGGCAAGCTCATGACCATAGGCATAATCCTTGTTTCCGAATAATCCGGCCACTTCGTCCTTCCCGTAATTATTCATTTGGTGCATCGCCAAGATTGCCGGAGCTGGACCGATTAACCCGTGCGGAATAAATAGGTATGCCCGTACCTCTTCTCTCTCACCAACCCAATAGCGCAATTTACTGCGCGTATAGCTTTCAGTTTGCACGATTTCAATGGTTTCGATGTCACCTTGTCGCCTGGGAAATTCCGGTCTTCCAATATTATCCAGGAAGCGGATTTTTATCTCCTCCCTTTTTTCATTCCACTGATCAAGCGCTTCGATCCCATCTTTTGGTTCGGGGAGTAATGTTTTTATCGTCATGCATGCGCCTCATCCAGCCAATTTTAATTCACTAATAATCTGCCTCTGATACAGGTACTTCAAATTTTCGGGGAATATAGTCGGAAAGATCAAGTGCTGGTATTTTCCCGGCATGGCAATTTTATCGATTTCGTCCACTGAAACGCCTCGCTTTCTGGCTTCACGGACCAGCGCATTCAACGTGTTGATATACTCATCCATCCCATCCAAATCACCAGCTTGTCCTACCGGACCATGCCCAGGCACAAATATGCTCGCCTGCAGTTTTCTGACTTCAGCCATAATTCGCATGACCTTCTCCGGATCACCATCAGGCAGATAGGGATGACCACCGATAAAAAGGAGATCAGACATGAACACGATGCCATCATCCGGAAGATGGAGCATGGCATCGCTGCCGGAATGCCCACCCTCAAAAGCGATCAGTCTGGCTGACCGCCTGGGTCCGTAGAAGGAAATCTCATCCTTAAATATCAGGTTTGGGAGGCGGATTTTTAAAATTGGAAGAGTAGCCAGGATTGCCTGGTAGTAGCTGATGAAAATCCTGAGATGGTATCGTGTATTCTCATCCTCCGATTGGGTGAACTGTCTTTCCAGCGCATCCAATCGTGTTTGAGCCACCGCGCGAAAACCTTGGATCTCCAGCGGACCTTCCGAGATGATCAATTCACGCGTCCTGGTGGAGGAAAGGATATCCACCTCCGGTCCGAATGCCTGGTTGCCCCAGATATGGTCATTATGCGGGTGGCTGTTGATCAATATGTGGACAGGGCGACCAAAAAGTGTTTCTGCCGCGGGTTAGGGTCTATTGCAGCCTGCGGAGACATGAAACTGTCAAAGACCAGTGTGCGGTCACCCAGGTCGATGATGCCAGCGTTGCAGATCGCCCAACCCTCTTCGGCATGGATGGCGGCGTACACGCCATCTGCCAGCTGCTCAAGGTTGAAATGGCGTGAAGTGAATGTGGAAATATTGCTCATTTTAGCCTCAAATTACAGAGTAGCCGTTGATAACATTTATTATTGTCTGTTCGATAAAATCTATTCGGTTAGACATTCATATCTACTGTTAATAAAGTGCCACCATCCGTTTAAACTTGGAAACTTTCCCACGTTGAAATTTCCGAACAGGTTTTCAGTATAAACGCCTGTAAATCTGTCAGGATTTATCACAAGCTTTTTGCAAAAATAGCGGTTGGTGAGGGACGTAACCTCCGTAAATCAGGTGAAGTGGAGCCGTAAAATCGTGATTATGCGCTCGGAGATAAATATGAGGAGGCCACGATAGTTGCCTTTAGCTCATGTGCTTTTTCCATCTCATTTGTAAGGAACTGCTGGCGCATGAGCTGGTAAAAAGGCTCATAAAACAAACTGTCGAAATTAGGGATCATCTCTTTCGCCAATGGACGATTGGCTTTGAATAAGTTTTCATATATTTTTGTCCGGTCTGTTCCACTGGATGAAACTTTAACCAGGTAGGAAAATAGGATTCGGTGTATTTCCATTCGATTAACACTATTTTGTTCTTTTCATTCTTAACGTTTAAACATCACCCCTGCATCAGCGCTAGTGAAGTTTGCCCCTCGTGTTCGTTTCCCATTACGAGATACTTTCTCTCCTAAAATAATTTTGTTCATCGATCCACTCAATTGCCACATATTGCCTATCCTCGATAGGCAGCATTTCACCCAGATCCGGAAAAATCTGTCGCAGTAGTCATTGAAGGCTTCAGGTTTATCGTAGAAGGGAAATAGAAAATTAGCGCAACTTACCTGTAAATTCATATAGGTGAATTGCTTGGTTTACTCTTTAGCCGTCGTGCACACTTGATCTGATTCCTAGAGAAATAATTTGCGGACTTCGTATTTCTTGGAACAGATTTTCTTCAGCATACTCCCGTGGAAAACATAAACGTCGATACTTCGTCTTATACGATACCGATCTGCTCTGGCTCGATCGGAATAAATGCTGGAACCAGCCTTGAATTTAGCCAATATGTATCTCTCGTCAGCTAAAAATTCACCCATCTTGCCCTCCCATATCTCCGGCCTTGTACGAACCTGAGCCTGCCATATCATTCTATACTGATTAGAGAATATTACGTTAAGTTCTTGCTTTTTACATCTCCGAGCTCTCGATATTCCCATACATCTCAATGAAATATGAGAAATCTTTCAAAATATCATACATCGAGTGCTTTTCTTGATGCCAATTTCTTGACTAACCCCCTTGTAGAATTAGAACATTTGTGCTATAATAGACTTGTAACTACTCACCTGAGTGTCATCATCTGCTTGTACTGTGGTAAATCCGCGACCTGCTGAAGCAATCTGTCGAACTTTCGGTCATTGAACGAGAGATTCTTGGTGATTCCTTCCTTTGCTCTTTTTGCAGCAACCTGGCCACATTTCTCTCAGTGTGTTCTTTATCGTTAATAATAATTCTCTCCTTTTCTACGTGTATCTACGTCGACGTAATTACGCCAAAAGGTAACTACTCACCCATCTGTAATCGCCCAGAAAGCATGGATTAGTAGGGGCGGGTCTCCTATTCTGGGGTATGCAGACAGAAAGATCAATAATTACAGCAGGATGGTTGCGGAGATGACGATGACCCGCCCTTACAGAAGGACGACAACTATTTCGGGTGTGACACACACTGTATCCCCCACATCCTTCAGCACGTCTACCAACAAGGGGCATAACAATGGGCTTAAACCCATTGTTGGAGAGCGGGGAGAGCAGGTGAGTAATTTAATCCAACCCCCACTTTCCCATGAAAGCATATTCGTTTCGATTTATTTTCAAGGACGAATTCTATCCGCAGTCGCCAATGGTCTTCGAAGCGATAACGGGGAACAATTCCCTGATGTTTAACCGTCTCCAATATCAATGAAGTCTTTTATTTATAATCAGTTTTTTTATCAGCTCATTTTCATCATATAACCCTTTGTGGCGGAAGGCTCTCAATTTTCGATCCCTGTTGTCCTTCGTGGTTGCCTTTTCGGGTACAATAAATAAAATTCGCCTCAAGAAATAGGATTCCTATGGACTTAAAACCCACCCTGGCAATTATCGGCGGTTCCGGGCTTTACAGCATGCCCGGGCTGCAAGACGTCACCGAGCATGACCTCACCACCCCTTTCGGCAAGCCCAGTGCCCCCATCATCACCGGCAGCCTGGAGGGCGTGCAGGTGGCGTTCCTCGCCCGGCATGGCATCGGCCATCACATCCATCCCACCGAGGTCAACTACTGCGCCAATATTTTTGCGCTTAAAGTCGCTGGGAGCAGAGCGTCTCATCAGCATCAGCGCCTGCGGTTCACTGCGCGAGGATTACGTCCCTGGCGACCTGGTCATCCCGGACCAGGTCTTTGACCTGACCCGCGACCGCCGACGTACCTTTTTCGGCGATGGACTCGTGGCTCATATCGGGGTCGCCGATCCCTTCTGCCCGGACCTATCCGAACAGCTTCTACGTGCCGTTCAAGCCACTGGAGCCAACGTTCACACGGGTGGGACGTTCCTGACCGTGGAAGGACCGCGCTTCTCCACCAAGGCTGAATTGAATATCTACCGCTCATGGGGCATGTCATTGATCGGTATGACCACCTCACCGGAAGTCTTCCTGGCGCGTGAGGCCGAGCTGTGCTACGCCGTCATGGCTCACGTCACCGATTACGACGTCTGGCACCTGGAACAGGAGCCAGTCAGCGTCGATGCAGTCATCGCGGTACTCAACCGCAACACGCAAGTTGCCCAACAGGCGATTGCCAACCTGGCAAAACAGCTGACCCCAGAACGATCCTGTGATTGTGGCAATGCACTGGCAACTGCCCTGATCACCCGCCCGGACCGCATCCCTGCCGAAACGCGCCAGAAACTGGACCTTTTGGTAAGAAAATACCTGAAATAAAACCCGGCTTGTCTTCCCACCTGATCTCCTCCACCGACCACACCGAACGGCGCTTGCTGGTCCTGGCAAGCGTGTTCCTGGGGCTATACTCATTAGCGCTCAGCCTGTCCAATGCAGTGCGTCTGCGATCCTGGCAGGTGGAATATCGCTGGTACCCCTGGTTGGGATTTGCTGTATGGATCGGATTTGCCTGGCTGGTGCGAAGGGAGCTTTCACGCCGGCTGCCAGGGCGTGATGCGTTCCTCTTCCCCATAACAGCCTTGCTGACCGGCTGGGGTCTGCTCACCATCTGGCGATTATCCAGCGGGCTTGGCCTGCGCCAGTCTGCCTGGCTCGTGGTTGCCGGGGTGGTATTCATCCTGGCGATGCGCTTCGATGGTTTGCCACCCGGGAACAGGTTATTGACCTACCTGCGGAAGTTCAAGTACATATGGCTGACTACCGGCTTGCTTCTCACAGCCATAACCCTGATCCTGGGAACCAACCCGATGGGTGCAGGTCCGCGCTTGTGGCTGGGTTGCTGCGGTTTTTACTTCCAACCTTCCGAATTGCTCAAACTGCTGCTCATCGTATACCTGGCTGCGTATCTGGCTGACCGCCCGGTAGAGTCATCCCCGACCTCCCGTTTGCTTCCTTTACTCATCCCCACCCTCATCATGACCGGTCTGGCATTGCTGCTGCTCCTCTTCCAACGAGACCTGGGAACTGCTGCGATTTTCCTGGTTCTATATGCCATTATCGTTTATTCCGGGACCGGGGATCACCGGGTGCTGATTTTCAGCATCCTGGTGCTGATCCTGGCTGCCATTGTCGGATATGCCTTGTTCGATGTCGTCGATCTGCGGGTGGATGCCTGGATCAACCCGTGGCTGGACCCTTCCGGACGCTCCTACCAGGTGGTGCAATCCCTGCTGGCGATTGCGAACGGAGGCCTGATCGGGCGCGGTCCTGGAATGGGCAGCCCAGGGCTTGTTCCCATTGCCCAATCTGATTTTATCTTCTCCGCCATCAGTGAAGAAAGCGGGTTGCTTGGTGCGTTTGCAATATTGGGCTTGCTGGCCTTGTTTGTGAGCCGCAGCTTGCGTATTGCCATTCGATCCACCGATACCTTCCAGCGCCTGCTCTCGATTGGCCTGGGAGTGCACCTGGTCGGGCAGAGCATCCTGATCATCGGCGGAAACCTGCGTATGCTGCCACTCACGGGTGTCACCCTGCCATTCGTATCCTACGGTGGCTCGTCGTTGGTCGTGTCGATATTTGAGCTGCTGTGCTTGCTGATCATCAGCGCCCGCCAGGAAGTGTCATATGCCACCCAACCAGAAAAAGTAAAAATCCGCACCCGCACGAATTTTCTGCTAGCAGGCGGTTTGTTATTGGGATTGGCAGGTCTTGCAGTGATTGCCGGATGGTGGGGCTTCGTACGCGGACCGGATCTGCTCACCCGCACCGATAATCCGCGCCGGACCATTGCGGACCGCTACGTGAAGCGCGGGTCGATCCTTGACCGGCATGAGCGTTCACTGGCTGAATCCACTGGTCAGGCTGGAGATTACTTACGCCAGTATCCCTACCCGGCGCTTGGTCCAATACTCGGGTACACCCACCCGGTCTATGGGCAGGCAGGGTTGGAAGCTGGCTTGGACGATTATCTAAGAGGGCTAAAGGGGTATCCTGGCCTCACATTATGGTGGGAACACCTGCTTTATGGCCAGCCGCCGCCCGGCCTGGACGTCCGATTGAGCATTGACCAGGACTTGCAAACCAAAGCGGATGACCTGTTGGCGGGTGACCCTGGTGCGGTAGTTTTGCTGAATGCTGACAGTGGAGAAATTCTTGCCATGGCTTCCAGCCCTAATTTTGACGCCAATGCTTTAGACGCCAACTGGGAAAGCCTGGTAAATGATCCCTCTTCACCCCTGTTTGACCGGGCAGGCATGGGATTATACCCACCCGGGAACACCCTGGGTAGCATTCCTGCTGGCTGCCAACCAAGAGGCTGGGGCTGGGCAATTGGACAGCACAGAATTCACAGATTGCGCGTTGAAACCCGCTGGTCCAACCTGGCAGGCTACGGTAGCAGCCGGTTGCGCTGAACCACTCAAGCAGCTGGCACAAAAATTCGATGGTCAGGAACTCATCACTCTGCTGGAGAAGCTTGGACTATACAGTGCCCCAATATTACCCGTAGAAACGCTCAGCTCTTCCAAGCCAGATTCCCTGGCAGATACAACAAGTTATCTGTCGGGTTTGGGTATCCAAGGTAGTGGAGATTTCTTAATGGTCAGCCCTCTACAGATGGCATTGGCAGCCTCCGGACTGAGCAATGCTGGTATACGACCCGCGCCTCGCCTGGTTATGGCAGTGAATACACCCCAATCTGGCTGGGTGATGCTACCCGGGACTTCTGAGCCTGAAGCGATGCTAGCAGGCTCAGACGCCAATGCTACAGCTAATGCCCTGGCCGACGATCAGCTGCCCATCTGGCAGGTGGTATCGACTGGAGATGAAGGGGTGGGAAATTCCTGGGAAGCAAAACCTGGATACTCATGGTTCATCGGGGGGACATTACCAGAGTGGCCCGGGGTGCCCCTGGCAATCACGGTCCTTCTTGAAGAAGAAGACCCACAGCGAGTGTTGGAGATGGGGCAGGCCTTACTCCAGGCAGCCATGAAACCCTAACCTGGGCTGGAAACTACTACTTGATATCAAGTAGTATTAATATCCTTGACATACTGTATGTTATACAGTATAATGCAATCGAGGATAATAAGTATGGAATACCAATCAATAGAAAACCTAATTTTAGAAATGCGGCGTGGGGTGATCACCCTGGCAGTGCTAAGCCAGTGCAACCAGGAACAGTATGGCTACTCACTGATGAAATCCCTGTCGGAGAAGGGCCTGGAGATCGACCAGGGAACGCTCTACCCCCTGCTGCGGCGGCTGGAAACCCAAGGATTGCTCAGCTCAAGCTGGCGCTTGGAAGATGCCCGACCACGCCGGTATTACCTGATCAGTTCCGAAGGGCAGCAAGTCCTGCCAAGCTGGTACAGGAATGGGAAACCATGGTCAAAATGATGGAAAATATGTTGGAATAATAATAAGGAGAATGCAAATGAACACAATCAACAAAGAAACAATCGTCGATCGCTACCTCGCCTCAGTCAGCGATCTCCTGCCTGCCAAGCTGCGCAAGGATACCGTCACTGAAATCCGCTCGCTGATCCAGGATGCGCTGGATGATCGCAGTAAGGCAGAAGGACAGGCATCCGGATGACAAGATGATGGCAGCCGTGCTAAAAGAATTTGGCTCACCAGAAAAAATCATTGCCCCCTACCTGCCCGAGAAATATCTGATCGGACCACGTCTGTATCCCACCTTCATCCTGGTATTGAAGATCGCCCTACCCATCATTGCGGTTTTAATGCTGGTGGTTACCTGGATCGGAGTGAATCCCGTAGCAGGCATGACTACCAGTGAGTTCTTTACAGATCTAATAAAATCAGTGTCAAATACCCTGTCAGTTGTGGTCCAGGCTTTCGGGAATATCGTCTTGATCTTCGCCATCCTGCAGTGGGCAATTCCGGAGTTCAAGGCTATACCGAAGGATAAAGAATGGGATCCGCATAGCCTGAGAGCCATCAGTCAACCCGACAAAATCAAACGTGGTGAGCTGATCACGGAGATTGTTTTCACCTTCATCGCATTGATCATCTTTAATTTCTACTTTGACCGGGTTGGTATTTACAACAATTTGGATGGACAATGGACTTTCATATCCATTCTCACCGATGCTTTTAAGACCTATATCCCCTGGCTGAGTCTCTTGTGGATCTTGACCATCCTGCTGGATGTCCTTGTGCTGCGTCATGGAGCCTGGCAGACGGGTACACGTTGGTTCTCCATCCTGGTGAGTACCTTGAACATCGTCATTGCTGCCAGCTTGATGAGAAATATCTCTTTGCTGTATACACTTGAAGGTGCCATGGGCTATTGGGGAGCAGTTGGCATGCTGAAATCCCTGATTAATCAGTTTTTGATCATCGCTCTCGGTATCACGATCATTGTATCAGCAGTAAAGATCGTGCAAATGATCCTTCAAATCGTCAGAGTCAAAGTTTCCTTACCAGAGAGCCGCTAAAGCCAGACCAGATAATCCAATAATAATCAGCGGTCAGGGATATCATCTGACCGCTGATTGCGTCTACCCTACTGTTGAATTCTGGCTGAAAATCCATCCCGGTAAATGTATCTCCTAACGGTGAAGACGAACAGGACCTTTTACCCTTCGAATGGCCAAACGAGGAATCGTCTATAATAAAAGCATGAGCAAAAAATACTCAAAACCATGCATAAAATGGATACCTATTCTCGGAAATTAACGCCCCTGTTTCTATGGATCGTTTTCCTGGTCTTGCTTACCTCCAGCGGGAATCATACGCATGTACAGGCAAATGCTGCTATCGGCATGCCCGTGCTTAAGTGGCAGCTGCGGAGGGTGCTATAACTCTTGGTGTGAGACGGGCTGGTACTCCTCCCCAGCCACGGCCGATTTGGACAAGGATGGTCAGGTCGAGGTCATCGCGTCGACCTACTCCATCTTTGTGCTGAATGGATCAACGGGAGAGCTAAAGTGGAAAATGTCTTCCGGACATGATCGAAGCGAACCTGGTGCTCCAAACGTAGGGCGTACCTGGCCTGGCATCGTTATCGAAGATATCGATAATGATGGAGCTTTGGAAATTGTGACTGCCCACAGCGGGGGCTGGGTTTCTGCCTACAACGCACAAGGATACTTCGAGCCTGGCTGGCCAAAACAGCCGACCAGCAATGAGCTGCGCGGCTTGTTGGTCAGCGATCTGGATGGTGATCATACGATGGAAATCATTACCACGGTGCTGTTTATGGGGCAGTCTAACACCTGGGTATTTGAACATGATGGAACCTTGCGACACGGATGGCCGCAATTAAGTAATGACAGTGGCTATGCCTATGGGGTGTTTAATGCGAATGCTTCCGCAGGAAATTTGGATGGCGATGATGCAGGTGAAATTGTGGTGCCATCCGATGTGCACTACATCTGCGCCTATGAGGCAAATGGAACTCAGATACCTGCCAACGCGATGTATGGCGGTAAAGGCTGGGGTAAAGTGGGAGTGTGGGAAAGCCTGGCGACCGAGCTGCGCGGTTGGGGAGAGTGCAATGGCGTACACGCCGAAAGCTACCGTACCAACTTTGCCCATGGACCAAGCGTTATTGCGGATGTGAATGGAGATGGGGCAATGGAAGTGGTAGCAACGGGGAATGTCTACGATTGCAGTGCCGACCCTTACGCGAGTAGATACGATGGTGTTTATGTGTTCAACGCTGACCGCAGCCGCTTTAACGATGATGGCTTTGATTGGCGATCAGCACCTATCAGATACAGGTGCCCCACTCAGCGAAGACTATAACGTCATCGAGAACGCCCAGCCAAACCCGGCAGTCGCGGACCTGGATGGGGATGGACGGATGGAAATCATCTATGCCTCCTATGACGGACGAGTGCACGCATTCTGGCTGGATAAAACTGAGCATGGAAATTGGCCATTTTCTGTATACAAACCGGCGGAGGGCTTTTTCCGCTTTGCCTCCGAGCCAGTTATCGCCGACCTGGATGATAATGGTTATGCAGAAGTGATTTTTACATCCTGGACTCAAAAAGACAGCCATCAAACCGGTAAGCTGCATATTTTGGATTATCTCGGAAATGTTGTTTATGAAGTCAGCCTGCCTGAGGCGTTCGGGGGTGAAGACTGGAACGGTGGATTACCCGCTCCAACCCTGGCAAATATTGATTCAGACCCCGATTTGGAAGTGGTCCTGCTGACTTCCAGCTCGGGAGTGGTGGCTTATGATTTGCCAGGCACAGCAAACGCAACCATCCTGTGGGGGACCGGGCGTGGAGACTATCAACGAGATGGAAACCTGTCCAACGCCATCCAGCCGACATTGAGCAATTCAGAAAAAACAGCCGGACACGCTGGCGCAAATCCAGGTGAGCTGCTGACATTTACCATCACCCTCCGCAACCCAGGCAGGACATTAAACGATGCCAGCATGACAGATGTATTGCCACCAGAATTAGCCTACGCTGGCAACCTGTGGGCATCCTCCGGTAGCGCTTCCTATTCTAACGGCACCGTGAGCTGGAATGGAGCAGTCAGCTCCTCTGCAGATGTGGTGATACGTTATGAGGCGATTGTAGATGCGGGAATAAACGCCCCAACCGTGATTATTAACACAGCGGCGATTACAGATGGAGCTGGGCACAATTGGAACAGGCAATCTCACGTATATGTGTTGACCAAATCCATTTTCCTGCCCATCGTGAGGCATTAGATGAGCAACAATTATAAAAAAAGCCAACCCCAGCAATTCCAATGGAGTTTATATGAGACACCCCTTTGAAAACCTAAAACCAGCTTCTCAGAAAAAATACTTTACCGTGCTTCTCATCACGACCATCGTTATGATGGTAATCATGAATTTTATTGGCTCGCCGCTAACCACACCCAGCGCTCCATACGGCATCGTCTCATTTGAGTTCGCTTTTTCGCCTGCACGGGCACAAGAGATCATCAACTCGTGGAGTAATAATGCTCAACTCAGAGCAGCCTTTATCCAGGGGCTGGACTTCCTGTTTCCGCTCGTTTATAGCGCTGCACTCGGATTGGGTTGTATCCTGGCAGCAAATAGTTTACGCACAAGAGGTAAAAAGCTTGCATTATTAGGTACCCCATTGGCATGGGGACTCATACTGGCGGCGATATGCGATTACATCGAGAATATTGCCCTGGTAATTTTATTGTTTGGCAGGGTCCAATCCCCATTTCCCGAAATTGCCGGCGTTTGTGCGCTGATCAAGTTCTCCATTATTTTCGTTGCAATCGGTTATATCCTGTATGGATTGGTAATCAGGATGGTCTCAAGCCCATCCGCACAATCTGCAACCTGAACTTCGATAATCCGTATATATGTACAGAAATCAAAATAATGGAGGATAGAATGAACAAAAAAATGATCTTAATAGCTATTATCGTTTTGGTACTCGCCAGCCTGGCATGTACAGTAAATATAAATCTGCCTGACTTGAATACAAAAACCGGACCAACCCAGACGGATACGATTTCTGTGCCCAACCCTGCGGATCCGCAGGCAATTGCCGACGTCTCCATCAATTTTGGAGCTGGTAATCTCACCTTAAAACCTGGCGCTCAAAATGCATTGGTTGAAGGAACGGCTGAATACAATGTCCCGGATTTCAAGCCCACAGTCACGATTGATGGGGATAACATCCTCATCGACCAGGGGAACCTGGAAATGGGAGGAATTCCAAACTTCAATAATGATATTGTCAATGATTGGAATTTTAAGCCTTGGAAACAGCCCGATGAGCCTGTTCATAAAGGCTGGAGCATATCTCGGTGATTATGAATTGGGAGGGTTATCCATTGAGAGCCTTAGTGTCGGGGATGGTGCCGCCAAAGCAACATTAAAGTTTTCCGCTCCCAACCCGATTCAGATGAGCTCACTGGAATACACCACCGGAGCTTCTGATGTCTCGATCGAGGGAATTGCAAATGCCAATACCACGGATATGACCTTCCGCAGTGGGGCTGGGAATTACACGTTGGATTTTTCTGGTGAATTACGCAGCAACATGGATGTGAATATTGAATCAGGGGTGAGCTCAGTCACCGTGATCATTCCAAGAGGGACCAACGCCGAGGTAATCACGGATAGCGGCTTGATGACCGTCAGCACAAATGGAGACTGGCAACAAAGTGGAGATACCTACCTATTGACCGGTGATGGCAACACAATCACGATCCACGTAAAAATGGGGGCAGGCAGCCTGAAGCTTGAGGTGGGTAACACCAAGACAAAATAACCAAAAAGCTGGCGGAGCTTTCCGCCAGCTTTTATCGAATAGTATTCTGTAAAAATATCGGGAGGCCTGCAACTGCAAAACGGGCCTCCCGATATTATTTCTTATTCATTCGCCTTATACCCGGGACCCTTGGTGAAAAAATCATAATTCAACTGGATATCCTTGGACAGGTCGACCACCTCACCGGCAGTCAGTGTACGCACGGTATTCAGGCTAACGGGACGGTTATGATGGTCAACACCCTCGAAATGACCCGTTAAGCCTACCTGGTTTACCAATTCACCACCCTTAGCTGCATAAGCAGTGGGGACTTCATCCTCGGGGAAGATAGCCTCAAAGGGACATTCCGGGATGCACGCACCGCAATCGATGCAGGTATCGGGATCAATATAAAAAATTGGATATTCATTCACTGGTTTACCTCCCACGATGCATTCCACCGGGCAAACATCAGCACATCCAGAATCACGCAGGCACAAACTTGTAATGATATGGGTCATGATTGGTTCCTCCTTTAGGAATCTATCCGTATCGGTTCCTTCTCTAATGTGAGAAGAATTTTAATGATTGAATATGAAAATTTTATTCCCCCCTACCCCCTTTGTCAAGCTAATCCCAATTTCTGACTTTGGCGTTTTTTGCTATTCTGACGAAAGACCTGGATTTCGTCTGAAATTGGCTTTGAGATAATGTAAAACTTATTCAGTAAATCCAGATTAATCTAATATCGGAATTATTAATGTGCTGGAAACCACAATAGCTTGACAAGATAAGTCAATATCATTATTATCCTTATGATAACCAAAAACACCTGTAGATATCTAGGAGGAACTATGATTTACAAAATTTTAACCAAAATTGATCAGAAAGTGAATATCGAAAGCGCAAAAGCCCATTGTGACATCCCATGTGGGATCTACGACCCGATCATTGCCCAGATCAGCGCACTGACGGTGGTTCGCATGCTGGATTTAATGACCGAATTTGAAGCCAAAACCACCGACCGGAATAAAGACTACATGAACACCATGTCGCGCTATATTGCAGTCAAAGAAGAACATGCAGAACGTGCCAAGGCAGAAATTCGGGTCATTTGGGGTGATTATTTGAAAGCCCAGCACCTTGAAAAATATCCGAATGCGCATGCGCTGGTTCATAAGATTATGCAGCTAGGCTCGAAGGTGCGCCAGACCACCGATCGTGAGCAAGCCACCCAGCTTGTGGAAGCTATCAATGAATTTGCCCAGATCTTCTGGGAGACGAAAGGTATCGCCACCAAGCGTGCCAAAGCTCCCTATGCCCCCGCATTGGAGCTGGTATACCCTGCGCTTTAATGCTGAAGCTGCTAAAAATCTCGGGCGACAGTTTAGCCCCTGAATACCAAATTGGGGATTTTGTGATGATCAGCAAAATCCCCTTTTTATTTGTCCCCCCCTCACCCGGTGATATCATTGCATTTCGCCAGCCGGGATACGGGTTGTTGATCAAGCGCATCCAGCAAATTACGCCGGATGGGGAATTGATCGTGGTCGGCTCCCATCCTGAAAGTGTGGATAGCCGTGTGTTTGGTCCGATAAAAAAGGAAAATATTTTAGGAAAAGTATTCTGGCACATCCAGAAAAGCTGATTTCCCCATTGCCCATCAGTATTTGGATTTTCTCGCCTATAATTGGTCATTACTGATGAACTCCTCCAAACGCCCTCCTTTCCCACCCATACTTGCCATCATTGTTGGAATCCTGGCAGCCTCAACTGCATCAATTTTTATACGCTTTGCCCAAGAAGAGGTCCCGTCACTGGTCATTGCAGCCTGGCGTTTGACGCTTGCATCCATAATTCTGGTACCGATAGCGGCTTTCAGGCATAAAACAGAACTCCTGGGGCTCAAACGGCAAGGTTTTCTGCTTGCCCTTTTATCCGGGGTTTTCCTTGCTCTCCATTTTGCCACCTGGATCACCTCATTGCAATATACCAGTGTTGCCAGCTCGGTAGTACTGGTGAGCACCATCCCACTTTGGGTCGCCCTGCTCTCACCCATCACCATCAAAGAACCCATCGGAAAGGCTGTCTTCATTGGGTTGATATTTACCCTGTTGGGTGTGGTTATCGTCGCCATCAGTGATACCTGTACTATCACAATGGGGAAGATAAGCTGTCCGAATATTGCAAATTTCACGTCAGGGAAAGCGTTTCTGGGAGATATCCTGGCTATATTTGGAGCTATAGCTGGTGCTGGATATCTGCTTATTGGCCGGAAATTGAGAGCAAATATGTCACTGATCAGTTACATTTCAGTGGTATATGGGATGGCTGCCATAGTGCTTCTGATGATCATGTTTGCAGCAGGATATAGTTTTTTTGGATATTCCCCTCAAAGCTATATCTGGCTCATCCTGCTGGCCATCATCCCTCAGCTACTTGGGCACTCAAGCTTTAATTGGGCATTGGGTTATCTCTCAGCCGCATTTGTATCCATCACCTTATTGGGTGAACCCATTGCTTCAACCATCCTGGCTTCTATCATCCTGGATGAAAAGCCAACCCCGATCAAGATCACCGGGGGAGTATTGATCCTGGTGGGCATATATATCTCCTCCCGTTCTGAAGGAAAAAAATCTTCTGAATTATCCGATTGATTCCAGGATTTATAGGTTGCCTCCATGCCAATATTAGGTGTTAATATAGCCATCATCCAGGATGGTAAAGTCTTGCTCACGAAACGTAGAGATTTTGAAGTCTGGTGCCTGCCAGGGGGAGAAGTGGACAACGGTGAAACCCTGGTAGATGCTGCCAAACGGGAAGCACGTGAAGAAGTGGGACTCGATGTTCAGCTCGAGCGCCTGGTAGGGATACATTCCCGACCCCAATGGTTATCCGTTGGCAGCCACGTTGTGGTTTTTTCAGCGAGCGTGGTTGGTGGTGAGCTTACCATTCAAACCAACGAGGTGATGGAAGCACGTTTTTTTAGCCTGGACGAGTTGCCGGACGAGATGCTCCTGGGTCATCACCAGCAAATCCTGGATGCTCTCAATGGCGTTTGCGGTGCTGTTTGGACGCATGAAAGCGAGTGGGATTTTAAACCAGGACTTACCCGCCAGGAGCTTTATCAGTTACGTGACCAATCCGGCCTGTCACCAGCCAAGTTTTATCAACAACGCATTGGAAAGGATGTCCTGGATGGTGACCGCCTGGAGGTGCAGGGAAAAGTTGATGTATACTTGGTGGAATCACCCGATGAATGCCCTGGGAGACTGTGAAGATTGGAAACCCAATGACCAGTAACAAAGCGAAAAAGACCTCCAGGCAGGAAAAACAACCTACCCAGGATCAGGAATATGACAACCTTATCGAGCATGGGGTAGGATTACTCAGCCGTTTCCAGCGCTTCAGCCTGGACTTCCTGGGCGTGTTCCTGTTAGCAGTAGCATTACTTACCTTACTCGCATTGACCCTGCCTGAACTCACTGGAGGTACTTTAGTTACGCTATGGCGGGAATTTATCCTGCGGGCTTTCGGGTACGGTGCATACCTGGTCGTGGTTGCCAGTGCGGTGGCTGGATTGTTCGTATTACGGGCGCGTTCATACCAGATAAAACCACATGTAGAAACCCCAGGGACCTCATCACCCAAGGTGCCTTGGGTAAAAATCATCAGCTTTGAAATTGCTGCATTCTCCATTCTGGCGTTATTAGCGATTTTCGGAGGTAGGTCGGTTGAGAATGCTGAGGCAGGTATTGACGGCGGTTTCGTTGGTTGGGGATTGGCTGAAATGGTGGCTATGGTACTCAGCCGCATCGGCCTGACCAACAACCTATGGATGGCAGTGCTCTTCGGAATGATCTTATTGGTCTGCCTGGTGTATGGTTTAGGGCTGGTAGCACCGCTTATGAGAGGTTTACAAAAAATGTCAGCCCAGAAGCCTCCCACGCCAACCTTGGGTGAACCGGTCGTCAGCGTAGCACCTGCGGGTACTCAGGCTGGAGTGAGCATCACTGGATCAGACAAAAAGAAGCGCCGTCCCAATCTTCCGCCTGAATATCGAAAACGACTGAATACGTCAAGCGAACCAGCCAAGAACCTTCCAATCCCGCCACGGGGTGAACACCTCCCGCCACTCGACCTGCTGGTGAATGATCAGATGGATCGTCCCGATGAACGCAACATCAACCAGACAGCCGGGATGATCGAGAAATCCCTGGCTGAATTTGGCATCCCTGCCAAGGTGGTCGGATATCGCGTTGGACCAACCGTGACACAATTTGCCGTCGAACCAGGTTTTGTGGAAAAAGGCGGCTCTGAAGAGGAACAGGACAACCGGATTAAAGTACGCGTTGCCCAGATTGCCGGATTACGCCGCGATCTGGCATTGGCTTTATCTGCCGAACGGTTGCGCATTGAAGCACCTGTCCCTGGGCGACCCTACGTTGGGATTGAAGTTCCCAATACACGCACGAGCATGGTGCGGTTGCGCCCCATCCTGGAAACTGAAGCATTTTACAAGGTTGGTTCACCCCTGGCAGTCGCACTTGGGCGCGATGTCTCAGGTCTTGCCGGTGGTAGCAGATCTAAGTACCATGCCGCACCTGTTGATTGCCGGGACAACCGGATCAGGCAAATCTGTGTGTATCGCAGCCATCACTTCCTGCCTGGTGATGAACAACGCTCCGGAAGATCTACGCCTGGTGATGATCGACCCAAAAATGGTGGAGCTGGTACGTTTTAATGGACTGCCGCACTTATTTGGAAAAGTTGAGACTGATATCCAGCGGATTTTAGGCGTGCTGCGTTGGGTGGTCACGGAGATGGACCGGCGTTACAAGCTGCTGGAAGAAATGCATGCCAGGAATATCGACTCGTTTAATCGAAAAGCACGCCGCCACAAGGGTTTTGAACCGCTTCCACGTATCGTGGTCCTGCTGGATGAGCTGGCAGACTTGATGATGACGGCACCTGACCAAACTGAGCCGATGCTTATCCGCCTGGCCCAGCTGGCGCGTGCCACGGGTATTCACCTGGTGGTGGCAACTCAACGGCCCAGCACCGATGTAGTCACCGGATTGATCAAAGCCAACTTCCCGGCACGCGTCTCGTTTGCGGTGGCATCTTCCGTGGATTCGCGCGTGATCCTTGACACGAGCGGCGCAGAAAGCCTGCTGGGACATGGAGACATGTTGTTCATGCCTCCCGAGGTAGCAGCCCCGTTCCGTGTGCAGGGTGTGATGATTTCGGATGCAGAAGTGGATAAGATCATCCTGTATTGGCAAAGCATGCATCCTCAAGAACCCAATGCCACTCCACCCTGGGAGGGGTTTTTAAAGGAAGATGCGATCCTGGCAGATCGGGATGAACTGGTGAAAAAAGCGATTGAGATGCTTAAAGGTGAGAAGCATGCCAGCGCTTCGATGCTGCAGCGCCGCTTGCGGATAGGTTACCCCCGCGCTGCCCGTTTGATGGATGAGCTGGAGGAGATGGGGGTTGTCGGTCCTGCTCAGACAGGTGGCCGCGAGCGTGACGTGCTGTTGGATGGTGATGTTGAGGGTGAAGAAGAAGAATAGACTGTGGGTTAGATATTTATCTTGACATCCATCACTGCATGCGATAGCATACGACATTCTAAATCATCGACTCGAAAGGTGGAACAGGCAATATTGTGGATCAAACAAACCAGCAAAAGCAAAAAATAACACTTTCAGATCGGGCACGCGTGGTTTTCAAGGGGGTTCTAGACCCAATTGGGGCTTTCTTCAATCGATTAGGCATCTTCCCAAATACGATGACGCTCCTGGGACTTAGCAGGAAATGTCGTCGGTGCCATCTTGATCGCCCTTGGCTATTTGACTGTTGGAGGAATCGTTGTGCTGGTCATGGGATTGGTTGACACCCTGGATGGAACCATGGCTCGCCTGCGTGGTATGCCGTCTGAGTTTGGGGCTTTTGTTGATTCGGTCACCGACCGCTACTCTGAGCTGATTATCTTTGGAGGACTGTTATATTATTACATTCAAAGAGCGGATTGGCTTTCTGTCATGGCGATATACCTGGCGGCCAGTGGCTCAGTGCTGGTTTCGTACGTCAGAGCCCGGGCTGCCTCCGTGGGTATGGACACCAAGATCGGCTTCCTGGGACGTTTTGAGCGTTACCTGGTGCTTGCGCCCACCTTGATACTTCGTATACCGATGGTAGGAGTCTGGATTATTGCCATTTTTGCCAACATAACCGCCCTACAACGAATTCTCGATGTACGTCGACAGGCGATCGAACAGAATAAGATTTTACTGAAACGACCAAATCATTAGAGGTATCCCATGCCCACTGGTTTTTTTGTTGGACCTATCTATATACGCTTTTACGGCATCATCCTCATGCTTGGAGCAATCGCAGCAGCTTTCCTGGCTGAACATTTGGCGCGCCGAAAAGGATTAAAGAGTGAGTTTGTCTGGGACGCGCTGATCTGGGTATTGATCGGAGGCATCATCGGGGCGCGCTTATGGCATGTCTTCACACCCCCTCCATCCATGGTCGAGGCAGGATATACAACCATGTACTATTTAACTCATCCACTTGACCTGATCAATACTCGTGCAGGTGGCCTGGGTATCCCGGGAGCAGTCATCGGTGGAGGGTTGGCATTGTACCTGTTTTGCAGGCGGAAGAAGATGAGCTTCCTGATGTGGGCTGATATTGCAGCACCAGGGCTGGCATTAGCGCAGGCAATCGGGCGTTGGGGTAATTTTGTGAACCAGGAATTATATGGGAAGCCAACCACGCTGCCCTGGGCGGTGAAGATCGATCCCAACAACCGCGTGCCCGGATTTGAAAGCTATTCCACCTTCCATCCCCTGTTCTTGTACGAATCGATCTGGAATCTGATGCTCATGGGGTTTCTGTTATGGATGGATCGAAAGTTTGCCAACAAGTTGAAGGAGGGCGACATCTTCCTGGCTTATCTGATCGGATACTCAACCGGCAGGTTCTTCCTTGAATTCCTACGCCTGGATGCGCCAACGATTGGAACGATCAATTTCAACCAGACATTTGTGCTCGGTGTGGCACTGGTTTCCGGTTTTCTTCTTTTTTGGCGCCATCGAAAAGACAATACAACGGGTATAGAAACTCCTACTCTGCAAGCCTGACCAGGCATGAGATTTTCAGACCCTGGAATCAACCCGGGTCTTCTTTTTACTGGTATCCATGATCCAAACTGAGAATCTAAGTAAAAAATTCAACAATTTTCTGGCAGTTGACCGCATAACCCTGGAGGTAAATTCAGGGGAAGTGCTTGCCTTGCTCGGTCCGAATGGGGCTGGTAAGACCACCACCATGCGTATGCTCACATCTGTGCTGCGGCCATCCTCAGGCTGGGCACGCGTGGCAGGGTTTGATGTTGTTTCACAAGCAGAACAGGTACGCGCTTCGGTAGGTATTCTCACCGAGCAGCATGGTTTATACGGACGCATGTCTGCAGAAGAATACCTGGATTTCTTCGGCGAGGTCTACCGCATGCCGGCAGATGCACGGCATAAGCGCACGCAGGAACTTCTGGAGCAGTATGGGCTTGGAAGTGATGCAAAACGAAAAATTGGGGAATACTCCAAAGGGATGCGCCAAAAATTAGCACTGGCACGCAGCCTGTATCATAACCCACCTGTTCTTTTATTGGATGAACCTACTTCCGCCATGGATCCTGAGAGCGCCCGTCTGGTGAGGGATGCAATTCACGAATTGCGTTCTGCCAACCGGTCGATCATCATATGCACCCATAATCTGGCTGAGGCTGAAGAGCTGGCGGGAAAAATCGCCATCATACACCTGGGGAAAATCATCATCTCGGGTGATGTTCAGGAGATCAAGCTCAAATTATTAGGCGCGCCACAATTTGAAGTGCGGCTTGGCGTTGACAAATGTGATTTGAAGGATAGCTTGCCACAGGATGCCAGATTGATAGCCCAAGGTGAGGGCTGGTTCCAATTTCAGACGGACACTCCCATAGAGACCAATCCTTTGGTAATCGAGGCTTTGGTCAACCGGAAAATTCCTGTGATTGGATTATCTGAAGTTTCCCGCAGCCTGGAAAAAGTCTACCTTCAGGCAATTACTGCTGCCCAGGGAAATGGGTATCGCATGCTCAAGAGTGATGCCTTGCCAGATGCTGGAGATATCCGGAATGCTGGATAACCTCCGCCCTGCCCTGATCATCACCCGCCGCGAGCTGCGCGACCAACTGCGGGACTGGCGGATCATCCTGCCTATCCTGATGCTTACCTTATTTTTCCCTTTCCTGGCGAACTTTACCACGCAACGGGTATTGGGTTTTGTGGAACAATATGGTGCCAGTATCATCGCGGAACGTTTTATCCCATTCCTGTTTATGATCGTGGGTTTCTTCCCCATTTCAATCTCACTCGTGATTGCCTTGGAGAGTTTTGCAGGTGAGACGGAACGGCGAAGCATTGAACCGCTGCTGAGCAGCCCAATGACCGATTCCCAGCTCTACCTGGGCAAGCTGCTGGCGTGTGTCCTTTTCCCACTGATTGCTGCATACCTGGGCATGAGTGTTTATCTAATTGGCATATACCGGTCTTCCAGCTGGAGAGCGGAGCCAATGTTCCTGGTCGTAATCGGCTTGCTGACTGCGGTGCAAGCTCTGGTGATGGTGAGCGGGGCGGTGGTCATATCGACCCAAACAACCTCAGTCCGGGCGGCAAACCTGCTGGCTTCATTTATCATCATACCCATGGCCTTGCTGATCCAGGCTGAGTCGGTGATGATGCTCTGGGCAGACTATCAAATCTTGTGGTGGGCAGTATTAGCCCTGGTGATTTTAGCAGGCTTGCTGGTACGCATGGGCATCACCCACTTTAACCGTGAGGACCTTTTAGGTCGGGAGATCGACTCGCTCAACCTGCGCTGGATGTGGCAGGTGTTTCGTGATGAATTTAGGGGAGAAGCCAGAACAGTGGGTGAGTGGTTTCGTTTGGAAATACCTCGTTCCATCAAGCGCATGACCATCCCGATCTTCTGGATGACCATCCTTCTGGTAGCTGGAACTTATTTAGGCGCATGGATGGTGAAATTCATCGGCATAACCCCGGGTTCTTTCTCGTTGGAGAGTTTAAATTCAGTGGACACAAAGGTTCTGGATCAATTCCGCCAATTTGGCTATTTCGAAACCAGCGGTGTACTTACAATCTGGTGGCATAACCTGCGTGCAATCGTGATTGCCATCCTTTTGGGGTCTTTCACATTGGGGGTGGCTGGGGCGATCGTATTAATGCTGCCCATGATCATCATTGGCTTTTTCACGGGCTTAGTTTCCCAATCTGGTTTTAACCCCCTGACTGTACTGGCTGCTGCCACTATGCCACATGGAATTTTTGAAATCCCTGCCCTGATCCTGGCAGGAGCATCCATCCTGCAAATTGGGGCAAGCCTGGTTACACCGTATCGGAAACAATCCATCGGTGAAGGGCTGGTGAGTTCCATGGCAGATTGTGCAAAAATCATCCTGGCGTTGGTCGTGCCCTTATTCCTGGGAGCTGCCATCCTGGAAGTATTTTTTAGCCCGTTGGTTTTAGTCAGATTGCTGGGTTTAAATTAGCAGAATCAAAATGTGGGGGTTACCAACCACTTATGAACGGCAGCCAATCCTGGTTTTCATACAGATGACGGGCAAATAAGTACGAAGCCGAAGCAGGGGGTCTGGAAGGTATTCTTAACAGGTGCATTTGGGCTTGGTCAATCGTTCGTCCCCCTTTACGATGATTACAGTGCGGGCAGGCTGCAACCAGATTGGTCCAGGCATGCTCTCCGCCAAGGTGGCGTGGAAGGACATGGTCAACCGTTAGATATCGAGAAATGTACTCCGCAGTACTGGCAGGTGTAGTTATCCCGTCGTAAGACCTCGCGCTTGGTCAGCTTGACCTGCGGGTGTGGGCGATGAATCATCTTTTCCAAACGTATGATCGAAGGGCGCGGGTATACCTGTCTTACCGTTTTAATTTCACCCCTTCCATTCAGGATCAAGGTGGCTTTTCCGTCAATGACGAGGGTGATGGCACGGCGGGTGTTGCAGACATTGATCGGTTCAAAATTTGCGTTAAGCACCAACACCGGGGCCTGCATAACTGCCTCCAATGCCGGGAATTATAGCACAGTCATAACTTGAAAATCTTTGCCTTCTAGAGTGTGCACAGTAAAATCTCTAAGAATAATGGATCAATTATCCATATTACCAGCCTTGTTTAATCGCTCTTCGAGGTCATCGGCGTGATCCATCTCATGGGAAATGAATATCTTTAACACGCTGGCGATGGAACATAAATCGCCCCAAGGCGAAAGAAATTTTTGATTACGCTTTTCCGGAGGCATCGCATGCAGTGCTTCGAGTACTTCCAGATGCGGCCTCGTCATACACCTTTCGCGAACTTTCCAGAGATAATTCCTTTCGAGCAAGGATTGACTCTTCGTTATACCTGTCAATCCCTCGGTCTTCTAACATTATCGGTGGATCACCCCTGGAGTGAGTGCGGAAGGATGATGCTAACAGCTCATCCCATCCGGTGATGTGATCCATGAGCTGCTTGAGCTTCCAGGCAGGGATAAATTTCATCCTGAGGAGCAATTTTCTGCATCGCAGCATTGAGCCGGCTGCGAGCATTCTCCATTTTCTTGATCAGATTATCTATTTTTTCGCTCATATCAATTTCCTGAAGAGTCAATAATGGTATAATCGGCGCATGAAAAATCACGAATTCAGATGTGAATATTATACAAGTGATTAACCAGACGCTGTGGTGAGTAAGACGCGTCCTCCACAGAGGGCGCTTTTTTTTTGGTGAATACATTGAATAAAAGGTAATGATTGGAAACAAGGAGATACGGATGGACACATACGAATATGACCATCGAAGAGCAGGTGGAATTCCTGATGCAGGGTACGGAATATGGCGACGAGGCTTTGAAACAGGCGATGAAAAACGAGCTGAGGCAACGGCTGATCGAAGCAAAACAGGAAGGACGTCCGCTGAGGGTGTACTGCGGCTACGACCCCACCAAGCCTGACCTGCACCTGGGGCACACCATCACCATGCGCAAGCTTGCCCAATTCCAGCAGCTGGGTCACGAAGTGACTTTCCTGATCGGAAATTACACCTCATTAATCGGCGACCCATCGGACAAGGATAAACTCAGACCGATCCTCTCGCAGGCAGAGGTGGCGAATAACTCGCGCACCTATGCCGACCAGGTATTTCATGTATTGGATCGCGAAAAAACCATCGTACGCTACAATGCTGAATGGCTGTCGAAGCTGACTTTTGAAGATCTGATCAAGCTATGTTCTAACTTCACCGTCCAGCAGTTCATTACCCGCGAGAATTTCAAACTGCGCTGGGAAAAGAATGAGCCTATCTTTGTGCACGAGTTCTTCTACTCCATCATGCAGGGGTATGACGCTTACTCGATGCGCAGCGATGTCCAGGTGGGCGGGACCGACCAACTGTTCAATATCGTCACTGCAGCCCGGAAAATCATGACCTACCTGGGAGAAAAACCCAATATCGCGGTCATCATGGGAATCCTGCCGGGGACGGATGGCGAGGTGCGGATGAGCAAGACAATGGGGAATTACATCCCAATTGATACCACCGCCGAGGATATGTACGGAAAACTAATGAGCGTGCCAGATAAAGCCATGCCCACCTATTTCCGCCTGGTCACGCGCTGGACAGCCTCAGAGATTGAAGAACTTGAAAAGGATATCGCCTCCGGAAAGATCCACCCAATGCTGGCAAAAAAGAAATTGGCGCGTGAAGTGAGCGAGATTTTCCATGGGGCTGACGCAGCTCAACGCGCTGAAGAATTCTTTAAAACTGTTCATCAGGATGGCGACCTTCCCGAGGATATACCCACCTTCAAGCTACGAGCCGGCCAAACCGTATTGGACGTACTTCTTGAAGGAAAGCTGGTGACCAGCAAGAGTGAAGGTCGACGTTTAATGGAGCAGAACGGTGTCCGGCTGGATGGAGAGACGCTGACGAATCCAAACCAGGTATTCCCCCACCCAGGGGTATTACAGGCTGGAAAAAGGCGATTCCTAAGAATCCTGGATTAAACACATCAATTTCTGATTCAAGGGCACATGATGGAAATATTCTGATGTGCCCTTAATGTATTAATAAGCAACCATTTAACACATCAGACGTATAATTACCACAGCCGTTTAACAAGGAGGCTTATATGAGCGATAATAATCAAAATGAAAATAAAACCCAAAACGATGATATTGGGGAACAGCTGAACGAGCTGGGAAAAAACTTGCGCGAAACACTGCGAACAGCCTGGGAAAGTGATGATCGCCGGAAGCTACAGCAGGAAATCGAAACAGGCCTGACGAATTTACGTGACTCACTCAACCAGGCAGCCAAGGATTTCTCAAACAGCCAGGCTGGTCAAAATCTAAAAGAAGATGTGAAAGACCTGCATGACCGCTGGCAAACGGGTGAAGTGGGATCAAAAGTGCGCTCGGAGGTCGCTGAAGCACTGCGAACTGTCAACAAGGAATTACAAAAGACCTACCAAAAACCCCAACCTCCACCCAGCGATAAACCCCAGGAATAAGGAGAGCATATGCCAACCATAAAGACAGAGATAATATCAGGGGAAATGCAGCAGGTAGGAAATTATCAGCTAACTCCCGTGTCACAGGTTCTCAAGATCATGTCCCCAGGGAAGCATGCCGGTTTTATCTGGAATCGCCCCAAGGCAGTCGTCGTCAGGACGCTTGATGGCCAGGAACAGGTCCTTCCGGTTACCGATGTTACCCGGATAGCCATCTGGTTAATGCTGGCGGGTGGGGTGCTGGGTGCAATGCTGGTGAGATTAATATTCTGGAATAGATGACATTCAATTTAAAAGGAGTAATTGCGATGACAGACGAAATAACTACCAATCAACCAGCACAGACTGGTTTGGATGTGATCCAGGATACCATGGATGGATTCCTGGCAGCAGCAGACGTACGCGCCGTTTATGGCGAACCGATCCAGCATGATGACACCATCATCATCCCAACAGCAGAAATTTTAGCCGCTTTGGGTTTTGGAGTTGGCAGTGGGGGTGGCAATGGGACTGGAACCGATGAAAATCCTGATAAACCATGGCAGGGATCGGGAGGTGGAGGTGGTGGAGGAGGACGTGTCTTATCTCGCCCGGTGGCTATCGTGGTAGCCTCACCAGAAGGTGTGCGGGTTGAACCCGTGATTGATATCACCAAGATCGCCCTGGCAGGTCTGACAGCCTTGGGATTTATGGTTGGAATGATGTTCCGAATGAGCAGCCGAAGACGCTCTCTACCTGCAATCGAGGATTAACTTTCTACTTAGCCATTACTGCATCATTTTTATCTCATATCAGCAGGAAAACGATCCATAAATACACCAAGCAAATTGGTGATAATAGATCAAAACCACCTGGAGCCTGATAATATCTCAGGATAGCTGGTATTTTCTAGATTGTGATTTTCTCAATATTACTTCATTCGATATCGTACACAGTCAAAGCATCGGAAAGAGAAATTATTGCAATCTGGTAAAATAATAAGGCTATCTAAAGATATTAAAATATCACGGTTAGCTGTTGCGGTTACAACCGTACTTTGATAAGGTTATGGAGGATTTTATGGAAATTCAAACAACAGAATATAAGCGGTGCATTGTGCTCAAAACCAGTGGTCGAATTGATGGCTCCAATGCTCAACAGCTATCTCAAGCCCTAAAAACGATCATCACCAATGGGGTTAAAAATATCGTCTTCGACATGTGTGAGGTTGTATTTATGGCAAGTGCTGGTTGGTGGGTGCTGATCGATACACAAAAGTCGTGCAAGCCGTCTGGAGAGCTGGTTCTCGCTAATATCGACCAGGGTATCAAGGATTCATTGAACTTAGTTGGAATGGGATCATACTTTAAAACCTTTGAAGATGTCACCTCTGCAGTAGGAAATTTTTAAACGATCCGATGCCAACAAAAAGGTTTACATGTAGTCTTCATAATCTTGAGAAGATTAGTGACTACGTTACAGAATATGCCAAGCAAGCTGGCCTCAATGAAACCGACACGTATGCAGTTCAGCTGGCTGTGGATGAGGCTTCCACAAACATCATTGAACATGGTTATGGAATGGAATGTCCCAACCGGATAGATATCACCTGTGATATCCAGGAGAATGGATTGAAGGTGGTCATATATGACGATGCTGAACCATTCGATCCAATTTCAATCCCAGATCCAGAAATTAATGTGCCTTTGGAAGAAATCAAACCGCGTGGGCTGGGGATATTTTCTGATGCGGCAGATGATGGATGAAGTACATTACCAATCCAGCCCTGATTTGGGCAATACCCTCACGATGATCAAGTATCGTTCTAAGTGAGACTGATAAAATAAATATAAATTGCCTGCCAGGTCGACCTGGCAGGCGATTGTGTTTATAAACGATTTCTCCCCAAGATGACCATGGTTATATCATCAAAGCGAGGGGAATCCCCAACAAAACGATGCACCTTGTCAAGGATAATGTTTAACAGCTCCTGGGTTGGTTTATTGATATTATTTTGGGCGGTGGTTGCCAGCATTTTCCTATCGATGAATTCGCCGTCGCTATTTTGGGCATCCGTCACCCCATCCGTGTACAAAAGGAGCACCTCACCCGCTGAAATTGACACTTCATCCTGACCCCAGCTGTTTTCTTCATCAATCCCTAGCGGCATACCCGTATTATTCAACGTCTTAATACCAATTTCAGGTCCAAAGAGATAGGGAGGGTTGTGACCAGCATTGGCATAACAAAGCAGGCCTGTGGATGGGTCTAACACACCAAAGAATACAGTGACAAACAGGTTGGCTCTAGCATTCTTTAGAATATGGTGGTTGACAATATTCAAGACCATGGCAGGATCCCTGGGGTGTTCGATGGCAAAAATTCGGATCAGGGTGTTACTCAGCGCCATATAAAGCGCGGCACCTAATCCCTTATCTGCCACGTCGGCAATCAAGATGCCTAATTTACCATCGGGTAGGTAAATAAAATCATAAAAATCACCCGCAACCTGCCTGGCAGGTTCAAGTACCGCTGATAGTTGCCAACCAGGCAGATCTGGCACCGATTCAGGTAAAAAGCTGTCTTGTATCGTCTGGGCTAAAGATAATTCCTGGAGGGTTTTTTGCATTGCCAGGGTCTCTGAAAATATGACTGATTGGTGAAGAGCAGAAGCAATATGCTGCACCCAGCGATTGCACATGCAGGCAGCTGCCTGCGAACTGACTGGGTATCCCATGGAATATTCATGGTTTGAAACTCAAGGAAAATTCCTCCAATTGGCAGACCGCTCTCAACATCGATGATTGGGCTGAGAATGGTTGGACCCTGATAGGAAACAGCAGGATTCCAGGCAAGCCTGCCCCTGGGTGTGGATATCGATGGATCGCTCTTCTCTGAAGCCACTTCCAGGCAAGTTCCCGTTCAAAAGAAAAGGTTGGTGGTTCGTGGAGAAGAATGCCCTTGGATTCAGTCCAAACCAAGATGCCTCGTGAGGCAAACATGGGAGCCACATGCTTTTGCAGCAAAACGGGTAGCGTTGAAGCATCCGGTGGCGCATCCAGGATGGCTCTGCCCAGCATTTCCAATTGTTCGAGCTGGTTCGACTGCTGGCGAGAGTGTTCAGCTGCCTGACTGAATTGCCTGGCGAGCAGGGCAGTCAACAGTAATCCAATCATGATAAATATAAACTCCAGCAGCCCTCCCTGGCATATACCCCTGCCGCTAGAATACCGAAAGGATTTGCCAATGCTGGTAAAGTTAATTGCGATTAAAAAGAAATTAATCGCCGGACGCGTGGGGGTATGCAGAACATTCTTTAAAGACCAGATCAGGTATGCGATATATCCAGAATAAACCACAAATACTCCAATATACTGGATAATTATTGCTAATAAGGCTGGTGCAATCGAGCTGATCGAAAAATCCTTAATCGGGATTTGTCCACCCACCCAGGTATATACCGTTAATGCAACCAGGGTTGGTAATACATCCGCAGCAATATCGGATGTGAACAACCTTCCACGGTTCCAATAGTCCACAGTTGATCTATCGTGCGAAATCGAGCCAAGGAAGGAAAGAACATCCCAAAGAACTTTTAACCACAACCGCAGTCGGACCAAGCAGCAAAACAGCTGCCCATACGGCAATTCCATCCAACGCGCCATCCGAATTTGCATATCCACCGGTGCGGATTTCTGTGATAAAGAAAAACCTGAGGCGATTAAATAATATTAGGATTACCCCCATGAGCAGATATATTACCCATAATTGTTGTATGGAATACCAGCTGGAAACGCGCACCAGCCAAAATAATCCAATGACAACCAGCGGCAATGAGTATAACAAGGTCAGGACATCTGCAGTGCCACTGATGCGCTGCTGCCCACGGATAGTTTCCAGGTCGGGACGAATCTTTTTTGCCAGCTGGTAAATATAATCGTTCATAAAATAGGTCGGGTGAGAAGAAGATTATTCCTTAATATTGATTTTCTATTTCGCTATCGCCCTCGTAAAAGGTAATTTAGATATGAATAATAGCTTGATCACAAAGTATTATAACTGAATCACTTTAATATAAGATTAGCTGCGATAAATGGTGAAAATGCTTACCCGGTTATGATAGCCGCTGAAAAAAGTCCCCATTGATAACCTCGCCCTTCAGTATTTCGATGACAAGGTTGGCTTTTCTATATTGGTATGGAGTAATCAAGCCGGATAAAAAACCCGCTTCAAATTCATCACGGTCCAGCTCGGTATAGGTGCCATCGGGTGCAATCCATAAGTCCAGGAATAAGTCGGTGAGATAATATTCTCCACCTACCTTTCGCAGAGGTGTATCGATATCTACATAGAAACCCAGGTGGTCTGCATCCGTACCGATAAGCTGCATGACGGAGAACCAATCACGGTAAAACAGGTATTTGACCACGGATGAAATAAACCTGCCGGGTTGAATGAATCCGTTCCGCCACCAATTTTCTTCACACCAGCTTCGACTGAAATCGGCGGAAACATGGGTGACGGTTTTTATCCGTATGCAGTTATCATCGACGAGACCCTCGGAATATCGGGTAACACCCTTTCCTGGACGCATGAAATTGATAACGATATCCATCCTGGCTTCCATTGACCTAATGATTACATAGCAATTAAGCGTTCCTGATTAAAAATCCCGGCTCATATGAACCGGGAAGTATGA
Organism: uncultured Chloroflexia bacterium; assembly: GCA_963736805.1. Lineage (GTDB taxonomy): Bacteria > Chloroflexota > Anaerolineae > Anaerolineales > UBA4823 > FEB-25. Next base: position 42,899 of record CAVTQM010000045.1, on the reverse strand, counting down.
ATTATTAAACATGAATCAAAATGACTAGAAAATGGTCAGCATTGCTTTGGAGGCCATGTTGAGCAGCGGTTCAGCAGCCAGGCTTAGGACAATTACCAGGAAGGCAGCTGCAGCTGCCGTAAAACGCACCCAAAATTCCTTACGTGCGTCAGGCTCGCCTTCCTTCATGTACATGATAACAATCACACGTAAATAGTAATATGCAGAAATCAACGAGGTGAACACGCCAATCAATGCCAGACCCAGGTATCCGCCTTCGATCACAGTTCGGAATAAGTAAAACTTGCCCATGAAGCCCAATGTGGGGGGTATACCGGTGAATGAAAGCATGAACACAGCCATGCAGGCGGCCAGGAGTGGGTATTTACGTCCCAACCCGGCGTAATCATCCAGGGACAAACCGCGACCTTCTGTTTTTTCCAGAGCTATCACCACAGCCCAGGCGCCGAAACTGGTGAGCGCATATGCCACCAGGTAAAATAAAGAGGCGCTGACCACCTCAGGGCTGACCGCCTTGTTTCCAAAAGGCACCAGGGCCATCATGATATAGCCCGCATGGGCGATGCTTGAATATGCAAGCATGCGTTTAATATTCCCTTGAGCAATCGCTACCACATTCCCCAGGAACATGGTCAGTGCAGCAATCACCCAAAAGACCATGGTTAATTCAGGCGCCAGGCTGGGGAGGGCGGTAATGAAGATGCGCAGCAATGCTGCAAAACCAGCCGCTTTCGCTCCGACTGACATGAATGCCGACACTGCTGAAGGAGCTCCCTGGTAGACATCCGGGGTCCACATATGAAATGGAACGACAGCTACCTTGAAACCCATCCCAACCAGGATCAAGGCTGCCCCAAAAATGAGCAGCTGCATATTGGCGAGGTTGGCATCGATCATGGTTACGATGGCCCCGAGATTGGTCGTACCGGTTGCTCCGAAGACAAGAGCCACCCCAAATACCACGAACCCACCCGCAAATGCTCCCATCAGGAAATATTTGATGGCTGCTTCCTCCGACTCCACTCTCGGACGGGCAAATCCTGATAGAACATATAACGGGATGGAGAGGAGTTCCAATGCCAGGAAAACAACGATGAGATCATTGGCTTGCGACATCAAGATCATCCCACTGATTGAGAAGAGCAACAGGATGTAATATTCGCCGCGTTCAAGATCCATCCGTTTTAGATAATCAAAGGCCACTGCAATCGCCGCCAACCCGCTGCTTAAAAATAAAATGGTCAGGAAAAACGAGAAGCCATCAAACACGACCATGCCGTTAAAACCGGATGAATACCATCCCGCCTGGGAAATTGTTATACGCCAGGCAGACAATCAAGCCTAGTGCAGCCAGCAATGCAGTCCAGTTTTTTCGTCCCTTCGGGATAAACAGATCCACCAGAAGCAGGACACAGCTCCATACAATGAGGACCGTCATTGGAAGGATTACTTTTACGTTAAGCATCAGATCGGATAAAGTCATTCCTCAGTCTCCTGCCAGCCACCCGATGCCATTGGATTGGAGCAGATTGGGTGGGGCATTCTTTCAACGTAAATGCCAATCATGGCAGTCCTGCACTGGCTGCCGCTTGAATAATAGTTACCAGCTTATCAACTGCCGGACCCATAATGGTAAAGAATGGCTTGGGATACAAGCCAATAAAGAAAATAAAGATCAACAATGGCACCAGGGTGAGGATCTCGCGCCAGTTGATATCTTTAAGTGATTTATTCTCTTCCTTATCCAAAGGTCCAAGGAATAGTTTCTGGAACATGAACAGCATGTAAATTGCAGCGAGGATGATACCAATGGATGATATGGCTGCAAACCACGGAGAAATATAGGTTGATCCAAAAGCGCCCAGCAGGATGGTGAACTCGCCCACAAAACCATTCAAACCTGGCAGACCCATTGAAGACAAGGTGACAATCAAGGTCAATGCGCCATAAATGGGCATGATTTTCCAAAGCCCTCCAAATGCATCCATATCACGGGTGTGCCTGCGCTCGTAGAGCATGCCAACGATAAGGAACAATGCGCCTGTGCTTAAGCCATGGTTGACCATCTGGAGTATGCCACCCTCAATGCCTTGTGCGTTGAGGGCAAACAAACCTAACATGACGAAACCCAGGTGACTCACCGAGGAATAAGCCACCAGTTTCTTGACATCTTTTTGAGCATAGGAAACCGCGGCACCATACAGGATGCCAATGGTTGCCAACCCGGCGATCCATGGAGCGAGCTGGACCGCAGCATTGGGGAACATCGATAGATTAAAACGGAGAAAACCGTACGTACCCATTTTCAGCAAAACACCTGCCAGGATCACAGAACCTGCGGTCGGTGCTTCAACATGGGCATCGGGTAACCAGGAATGGAGAGGCCACATGGGCACTTTGATGGCAAAGGCAGCAGCAAAGGCAATAAACAGCCAAAATTGAATATCAGCAGGTATGTTCCCGCGGGCGATCAATTCCGTGACTGAGAAAGTTCCCTGGTTAATCCCAAGCCAAAGGATCGCCAAAAGCATCAGGATTGAGCCAGCCATCGTGTACAGGAAGAATTTAACCGCGGCATACATGCGGCGAGGACCACCCCATACGCCAATCAGGAAATACATTGGCACGAGGGTAAATTCCCAGAAAATATAGAATAAGAACAAGTCCAGGGCAACAAAGACACCCACCATGCCCACTTCAAGCAGCAGGAAGAAAATCATAAAGTCTTTAACCCGGTCTTGAACGGCCGTCCATGTGGAGAGGATGGAGATGGGGATCAATAGCGTGGTGAGCATGACCAATAAGATACTCAAACCATCCACACCCAGGTGATAATAGATGGTCCAATTGGCGAACTGGAACCAGGGTGTGTTGATTTCCATCTGGATATCCGGGTTGCCTGTTTGGAAGTAGGTCAGCATGACCACCGATACAGCGAATGTTGCTACGGTGGTTAGCAGAGCGACCCAGCGAATGGCGTTTTTCCATTCAGACTTTAAAAACAGGATCACCAGGACGCCCACCAAAGGCAGGAAGGTCGTGAGAGTAAGTGGATGGAGTAACAAGTTCATGTCTGTTCCTCAGTTGCAGAGTAGCATTCCGCGATTTGAAATTAACCGCAGTCTATCCTAAACGTAAGATCAAATAACCAATGATGAAAATTACACCAATAAATATTGAAAGTGCATAATTACGCACGAAACCCGTTTGCAGCTTTCGTGTTTGCGCTGCCAGTTCCTTGAAACCATCGCCCAGGAAATTAGCAATACCATCGATGAGCCCCAAATCGACCGGACCGGATAGAAACCGGGTAATGGCATTAAAGGAGCGTACCAGGATCCTATCGTGGAAGAAATCATGCCAAAATGCCCAATCGATTTTGTCTGCCAGGAATTTGGAGAGCCACTGGTAAGGTTTTATGATGACGTAGCCGTACAGCTCATCCACCCAGTATTTATTCTCCAGGAGGGTGAAGACTGGACCCAGAATTGAGCGGAGCGGATCATCGAGGCGCTTATTGGAGGGTAACAGCTTCATGTCTTCATATCGGCGGATATACAAATACCAGGCAAGCGCAATACCTGACAATGCCAGCACAGTGGAAATGATGATTACGACCCAATTGAACTCTCCTGCTGCTGCGGCTTCATGCGCTTCCACAGCTTCACCAGCAACCTGGATGGTATGCTCAAGCCAGGTGGTAAATGTGTGGGTGGTGGGGAAATTCAGGAAACCGCCAACGATGGAGAGAAATGCCAGGATGATCAATGGGATGGTCATCAACGCAGGGCTTTCCTTGGCATGCGTAGCAGGCTCTGAGTGGGATTCTCCAAAGAAAACCATCAATACCTGGCGCCCCATGTAAAATGCAGTGAAGAAGGCTGCAACGACCAACATCCAGTAGATGGCGGGATTAATTACGGAAGCCTCAGCCAGGATCTCATCCTTGGACCAGAATCCTGCCAGGGGGAAGATACCAGCCAAAGCCAGGGCTCCGATCAAATATACCCAGAAAGTGGTCTTCATCTTGTTTCGGAGGCCACCCATATTGCGCATGTCCTGGGGATCAAAATGAATTTCATGCTTCATCTTCTTATGCAGGATTGGATCATGTTCCACATGATGGTGACCGCGCTCCAACCCCTGAATAACGGAACCTGAAGAGAGGAAGAGCAGGGCTTTGAAAAAGGCATGCATCACCAGGTGGAACATCCCGGCAACAAAAGCGCCCATCCCGACAGCTGCCACCATGAAACCCAGCTGGCTGATGGTGGAATATGCCAGGACCTTCTTAATATCGAATTGGGCAACCGCAATGGTGGCTGCGAATAAGGCAGTCACCGCGCCAATAATTGCCACCCAATTCTGAGCAACCGGGACGAGGGAATACAAGGCGTATGAACGGGCTACCAGGTAGACGCCTGCTGTAACCATCGTGGCAGCATGGATCAAGGCAGACACTGGCGTGGGACCTGCCATGGCATCGGGTAACCACACATAGAGCGGCAGCTGAGCAGACTTACCCGTCACGCCGAGCAGCATGAAGAGCGTGATTGCCAGAATAACTGTAGGTGCTACCTGGGGAGCAATGCTGGCGACTGAATCAAAGTCAAAGGAAAATACACCATTTTGCGCCAGTGGTTGGAAGAACTTGAACATCAAGAAAGCCGCGATCAGGAACCCAAAATCACCTATGCGATTGGTAATAAAGGCTTTCTTGCCTGCCTGGGCGTTACCAATACCATCCTTGCCTTTCTCATACCAAAAGCCGATCAGCAGGTAGGAACATAATCCAACCCCTTCCCAACCAACGAACAGCATAATGTAGTTATTGGCACTTACCAGCACCATCATGGCCGCGATGAAAAGGTTGAAATAGATAAAAAAGCGGCGGAAACGCCCCGGGTCGCCATTGTGACGTACATCATCGTGCATATACCCGACTGCATAGATGTGGATCAATGTCCCCACCCCTCCAACCACCAGCATCATCGTCACCGAGAGCGTATCCACCCGGAACGCCCAATCCAATTGCAGGTTGCCCAGGGTGATCCAATCGAGGTAAGGGACAACCAATCCTTCAGGTTTTCCAATGAGAGCAATCCCAAGCAGTACAGCAATAACGAAGGAAAGACCAGAAGCACAGCAGGCGATCGCGCCAATGGCTTTTTCACCCAGTTTTCCACCGATAAGCATGTTGATCAATAAACCGATGAGTGGGAAGAAGACCACAAAAGGCACAAGGTAGAAAAACTCTCCCGTAGTTGCTTCATTCAATAGCATGGTATATCTCCGTTTACCTTATTAGCCTTTTAAAGAATTCATCTGGTCTACATCGATACTGGCTTTCGACCGGAAGATGGTCACGATCAATGCCAGGCCAATCGCCACCTCCGCGGCTGCCACGGTCATGATGAAGAAAACAAAAATCTGGCCGTTCATTGACTGCCAATAACGCGCAAAGGCTACAAAAGCCAGGTTGGCTGCATTCAACATCAGCTCAACAGACATAAAAACTATGATTGAATTACGCCGGATGAGAACACCCAGGGCACCGATGGTAAACAAGATGATTGCCAAACCCAGATAATAATTAATGGATACCATAACCTGTCTCCGTTACTTCTTCTCGTTCTTCGACAGCACGATTGCGCCAATCATGGCAACCAATAAGAGCACCGAAGTCACTTCAAATGGCAGCAGGTAATCGCTGAACAAGACCGTTCCCACCTGGGCAGGACTGCCAAATCCGATTGGTAAATCACCCGTCACAAGCGGGAGCACCCCGCGCTGGCTATAAAGGATAAATCCAGCTTCCAGCAACAATACAATCGCCAAAGTGATGGCCAGTGGACGCTGCCAGGGAATGGATTGGGTTTGCCCAGCGCGTTCAGCCCCGAGCAACATGATAACGAATAAGAACAAAACCATGATCGCTCCTGCATATACACTTACCTGGGCAACTGCAATAAACGGAGCGTTCAATAATAAGAAAAATACTGCCACAGTGGCAAAATTCAGCACCAGGAATAAGGCTGAATAGATTGCATTGCGGTTGATAAGCATCCCCAGGGCAGAAGTGATGGCGACTAAGGCTAAAACAAGGAAAAGAAACAGTTGTAGGCTCATAAACTATATTTTCTCTCGGAAATTAATCCTTTGGATTTTCCATCACTGGTATCGATCGGTTAAAGGTACCTGGTTCCACTTTTTGGGGGGTTGGCCTGCCACCCGCAGGAACTGGGTTTAATAACATTTCCTTGGTGTAGATCGCCTGGCGCCGGTCGGTGAAAGATAGCTCATAGTTATCACCCAGGATGATTGCCTCTGTTGGACAGGCATCCTCACAATAGCCACAAAAAATGCAACGCAACATATTGATCTCATATGTGCTGGCATAACGCTCACCTGGTGAATAGCGTTGCTCATCCGTGTTTTCCGCTGCCTCCACAAAAATAGCGTCCGCAGGGCAAGTCGCTGCACATAATGCACATCCAATGCATTTTTCCAGGCCATTCTCATAGCGATGAAGGTTATGGCGACCTTTAAAACGTGTTTGTACAGGGCGTTTTACTTCCGGGTACTGGATCGTAACCGGTTTTTCAAACATCATGCGGAGTGTGGTCCACAAGCCTCGTCCAAGTTCCACAATGAACATACCACTAACCTCCTACCAGCACGGTTATGAGGGCGGCAATGAATACATTCAGCAATGCCAGGGGCAACAGCACCTTCCATCCAAATGCCATCAGCCGGTCATACCTGAAGCGCGGTAATGTCGCCCGCACCCAAATGAAAACGAAGATCATGATCAGCGTTTTGATGAACAAATATACCGGACCCAACCAGGGGAGCTGATCCAGGAAAGGTCCCATGTAACCCCCCAGGAAGAGCGTGGCGGCAATCATGCTGACTGCAATGATCTTGATATACTCTGCCATGAAAAACAAGGCAAATTTCATCCCTGAATATTCAACATGATACCCGGCAGTCAGCTCTTGTTCGGCTTCGGGCATGTCGAAGGGAGAGCGGTTTGTTTCCGCCATCCCGGCAATGAGGAAGATAATAAATGCCAGGGGTTGTGACAGGTTCCACACAATCCAACCCAGGAACCCGTTGGCACCCTGCGCTTCGACAATATCCACCAGGCTCATTGAGCCTGCCAGCAAGGTCACACTCACAAAGGTCAGACCAAGGGCTAGCTCGTAGGAAATCATCTGAGCTGTGGAACGCAGTCCACCCATCATGGCATACTTATTATTGGAAGACCATCCTGCCAGCACGATGCCATACACAGCGATGGATGCCACAGCCCCCAGGTAAAGGATACCTACATTAATATCAGCCAGGTAAAGGTTAATCTCTCGACCGAAAATTGTGATTGAGCGACCCCACGGTATCACGGCGGTGATGATCAGGGCAGGGATGACAGTGATGACAGGAGCCAGGATGAAGAGCAGCTTGTCCGCTCTGCCCGGGATCATCTCTTCCTTGAAGATCAGTTTAACTGCGTCGGCTATTGGCTGAATGATTCCCCACGGACCGGCGCGGTTGGGTCCGATACGTGCCTGGATACGCGCCAGAGCTTTGCGTTCATAATAAGTCACGTAAGCAAAACCCAGCGTCATCCCAATCAGGATGATCCCAGATTTCACAATATATTCAAAGAATAAGCCAGCCGTCATGCAAACCTCGTCCTAGAAGGGTCTTGGATTCTGCCTAAACCTTTGTATCTGACACTACCTTAAGATCAATCGCTTGTGGTGCACTAATCGGCATCCCCAGGCTGCGCGGCACGAGTGCCACCCCCAAGGGAACCTGTTCCAAACTGTGTAATATTGCTTCTACAAGCACACCATCTACTGAAAATTGGACCCATGCCTGATTGGGAATATTCAATCGCTGAGCAACTTCTGGATTAACGGCGATATGTGCAGGGGGAGTCCGCTGGTGGAGCAGCTGGCTATGATGGATCGTTTGTCCATGATCATACAACAGAGTGATCGGGACAGCCATCAAAGCACCCTCGACCAAGTTCAACTCAGGAACCTGTGGCCAGGCGAGGGGTGGTATCTGATCAGGAAGGGATAAGTGCACACCCAACCCCTGGGCGTTTTCGTAAGATGAGCCTCCATAATATAAATCACTACGACCGATCATAGGCCACTGCTCACCCACCTGGGCGAGATTTTTGTAACTCATGCCCTTAAAAGCTGGTACTTTTTCAGCTAAGCGGGTAAAGACAGCTCGAGGCGACTCCTCTAATTCTATACCTGCAAATTTAGCGATGGCTGCGGTGATGGCATAATCCGGTTTGTTCTCGGAATGGAGGTTAGCCGGGTAGAAACGTTGGACGCGTCGTTCTCCAGATGTCAGGGTTCCATCCCGCTCCGTAAATGGCTGGGCAGGTAACACAACATCTGCCAGTTTGGCTGTTTCAGTCAAGAACAAGTCTTGAACGACAACAAATCCAGCCTCCCTGACCGCATCTGTTAGAGCAGGATTATCCCCCACCGGGTCTGCAGCAACGATGTATATAGCTTCGTGTTTCTGTAGTGCATCCTTCAGATCGGTTATGGGTGTGTAACCCATTTCCCAGGCACCCTGGTCATTTGCCCGAGGCCACACCGGGATCAAACCGTTATTTACTTTGTGGGTGTGGTTGGTGACAACCAACAGGTTCGTGCATGCCTGTGCCAATGCCTGCGAGGCTGCCAATCCCATTCCTTCGCTGCCATAAAATACAATAAGATTGGCTGCACCTGCGAGGGTTGTCAGCAGCTGTTTTTACTGCCTCCCCGCCAGATTGGAATTTGGGTGCCTTGGGGAAGTTCTGCTTGGCAGATAAGGCATTGATCATTGACAGGATGGTCGACGCTTCAGAGCCATATGGATAGCGTACCACCTGGTGAGCATAACGCTCGAGCCTGGTGTGGCGTGGATTGGCAACAATCAGCGTGGCTCCGCGCTCGGTTGCCTGCTTGACTCGCAGCCACCAGATCGGAGCCTCCTCTTCCAAGTCTGATGCAACCACCAGGATCACAGATTCCTTACCGAGCTCAGATAAATTGGTTCCTTCACCCACACCCACCTGAGATACCAGATCACCCCCACCCATATGGGTGTGCAATGCAGATGCTCCACCCAGCCTGTCGGAGAGTTCTTTCAGATTGAATAAATCTTCGTTGGATAGCCGGCCACCCACCAAAGACAGGAAGTTTTCACCGGCATGAATGAAATTTTCAGCCACATAGCTGAGTACTTCATCCCATCCAATTGCCTCAAGTTCACCTTCCCGACGCACCATTGGCTGGGTTATGCGTTGTTTACTCTCGGTAAAGTGATAACCAAAGCGACCCTTATCGCAGATCCATATCTCATTGACTTCTTCGTTCTGGCGCGGCAGGATGCGTTTAATCACCAAGTCACCATTGGCGGAGGCTTCACGGCGTAGATTGATGGTCAGATTGCAGCCTACCGGGCAGTGGGTGCAGATGGAAGCGGTCGAACAAAGTTCCCATGGACGGGCTTGAAAACGAAAATCAGCCGTGGTGAGTGCACCGACCGGGCAGATATCGGTGGTATTGCCAGAGTAGTATGAATCAAATCCGGGCTCAGAGTTGGTTATGATCTGTGTGAAGCGTCCGCGGTTATAGAAACCAATCACCGGGTCATCCACGATGCACGACTGGAAGCGCACGCAGCGCCCACATTGAATACATCGCTCTCGATCCAGGTAGATCAACTCACCCAGCGGGTAGTGCTTGGCCAGGTGCATCTTTTCATCGTAATTGAAGCGGGATTGACCCGGTCCGTAGCGCAAAGTCAGGTTTTGCAACGGGCATTCACCACCCTTGTCACAAACTGGGCAATCCAGTGGATGCGAGGTGAGCAGGAATTCCAGGATGTCCTTGCGCCCTTTGGCTGCTTTTTCAGATGTTCCAATGACAACCATTCCCTCAGAGACGGGTGTGGTGCAGGCAGTCTCAAGCTTGAGGCCAAATTGGATCTTAGGTGTTCCATCGTCCTCCAGGACAGGCTGCCCGGTTGCCCGGTCGACCACTGGGCGTCCCACCTCCACCAGGCATTGGCGGCACATACCTACCGGTTCCATCTTGGGGTGGTAGCAGAATACCGGGATATCAATGCCAATCTTCTTGGCAGCATTCACAATCAATGTGCCTGCTGGAACGGTCACTTGTATTCCATCAATTGTCAGACTAACCAATTTTTCCATGTGCATCTCGACAATAAAGGTTCTATGAATTCGTTTTTACTGTGACGGCCTCAAAATCTGCCGGGAAGCGTTCGATACCTGTCAGCACAGCTTCAATGGAAAACTCTCCCAAGGCGCACAGGCACTTGCCTTTCAACTGGTTGGCTACATCTTGCAAGAGCATTACATCATTCATCGTTGCTTCGCCCTTGCTGATCCGTTCGGTCAGATGCATCATCCAGTAGGTGCCTTCACGGCAAGGTGTGCATTTTCCGCATGACTCGTGCTTAAAGAAATGGATCGTCTTGTTGAGCAACCAGGGGATGCTGACCGAATCATCGATAACAATGACCGAGGCAGAGCCAAGCTGTGCTCCAACCTTGGGAACACTCTCGTAGTCCATGGGAGTTGCCAGGGCTTCATCATTGGCAATGATCAGGGAGGAAGAAGCACCCGCGGGCATGATCGCCTTGATCTTGTGCCCTTCCGGAATACCTCGCCCATGATCAAAGATCAGCTCGCGAAAAGTGGTGCCAAGCGGAAGCTCATAGTTACCGGGACGGTTAACACAACCTGACAGGCTGAATATTTTCGGTCCGGGGCTTTTTTCGGTGCCGATGCTTTTATACCAGTCAGCACCACGCGAGATGATGAAAGGTACATTGGTCAAAGTTTCGACGTTATTGACGATGGTCGGCTTGCCAAATAAACCAAACGCCGGGGGAAAAGGTGGGCGTAAGCGCGGCTGACCCAGCTTGCCCTCAATGGATTCAAGCAGCGCAGTTTCTTCTCCACAGATGTATGCCCCTGCTCCAAGATGGGTGTGCAAGTGCAGGCTGGTATTGGTTCCAAATAACCTGTCACCTAAGACGCCAGCAGTTTCCATATCTGCGATACACATGTCTAGCTTGTGGGCGATTTGCCAGAATTCACCGCGCAAGTAAATATAGGCATCATTGGCTTTGACAGCATACGCACAGATTGCCACTCCCTCCAGGAATTGGAAGGGGTTGGATTCCATGATCTCACGGTCTTTAAATGTACCTGGTTCAGATTCGTCCGCATTGGCAACAACATAATGTGGCCAGTTCTGACCATCAATGAACGACCATTTCATTCCTGTCGGAAAACCTGCACCACCCCGACCCCGCAAGCCTGAAGCTCTGACTTCATTGGTCACGTCAACCGGATCCATCTTGGTGACGACTTTTTTCCAGGCTTCAAATCCACCATTCTGACGGTATGTTTGGATCTGGTCCAATCCAGGAATATCGCGATGACGAAGAAGGATGTGGTCTGCCATGTCAGTCATCCTTGCCCCAGTTTATTGATCACTTCGAGAGCACTATCCACAGTCTGGGACTCATGGTATTCGAGCCCTTCCGGACCCTGAACCTGGAACATAGGAGCCTTATCACAGCCTGCCAGACACATTACCGCTTCAACTTTTATCCTTCCATCGGGTGTGGTTTCTCCAACTTTTATACCCAGGTTCTCGCACAGCTTTTCCAGGAATTCTTCTGCTCCGCGTAAGGCGCAAGGCAAGTCCGTGCAGACTTGTACCCGGTATTTTCCGGATGGTTGGTCATAATAAAGCGAGTAAAACCCGATTATGGAAGCCACCTCAGTGTCGGTGATCTCACAACATTCAGCAATCTCGCGGATGGCTTCCTTGGTGACATATCCATAATCATGTTGGGCAAGATACAACAAGGGCATGACAGCCGAGCGTTTGCCAGCTTTGTCCGCAGGGTATTTAGCCAGGATAGCCTGGATTTCATCGGCATGGTTTTGTAACAAAGCGTTCACCGGTCACAATCTCCCAATACGATATCAATGCTACCTATGATGCCCACCAGATCAGCTACAAGATGACCTTTGCACATAAACGGCAAAGCTTGTAGATGAACAAATGACGGTGTACGCATATGCACACGGTATGGCTTATTTCCGCCATCGCTCTCAAGGTAATAACCCAACTCACCCTTCGGTGATTCAACGGGTTGGTAAACTGCCCCTTTCGGGATGGTAAAGCCTTCAGTCCACAACTTGAAGTGGTGAATGACTGCTTCCATACTGGTGCCTAATTCAGCCCGGGGAGGAGGTACATATTTACGATTATTCGAGCGAAACGGTCCGTAGGGAAGTGTATCCAATGCCTGCTGAATGATGCGTAAGGATTGGCGCATTTCTTCCATCCGCACCTGGTAGCGATCGTAGACATCACCATGAGTGCCGGTGGGGATTACAAAATCATATTGTTCATATCCAGAATACGGCTGTGCCTTGCGTACATCGTAGGCTACCCCTGAACCACGCAGCACAGGACCGGTGAGCGAAAGATTGATCGCATCCTGGGCAGATATTTTGCCAATATTGCGGGTGCGATCGAGGAAGATCGGATTCTTGGCAAGCAAAGCGTCATATTGCTTGATCCGGCTGGGGAACATTCGAATAAATCGGCGTACAGCAATTTCAAAATCTGCTGGAATATCACGCCATAAACCACCCGGACGAAAATAGGTGGTCATCATGCGCTGCCCTGAGCACATCTCTTTGATATCCAGGATGGATTCACGCTCACGGAAACAGTAAAGGAACATCGACATCGCTGCCAGGTCGAGTGCATGAGTACCAAGCCATACCAGGTGATTGGATATGCGTTCTAATTCAACCAAAATAACCCGTACCGCCTGAGCGCGAAGCGGTACATCCAGCTCTGTCAACCGTTCGATTGCCAAACAGTATGCCAGATTATTGCCGGTGGTATTCAAGTAATCCGTACGATCGGTCATCACCTCGGCCATTTCCCAGCGTTTGGATTCCATGTTCTTCTCAATACCTGTGTGCAGGAAGCCAATATCCGGGATGCAGTTGATGATCACCTCTCCATCCAGCTCAAGTAGTAATCGTAAAACACCATGCGTGCTTGGATGCTGAGGACCCATGTTCAAGAGAACGGTATCACCTTGTAATGCCCGTTCTGAGACCAGATGCTTAAGCTCTTGATAATTAACTTCTAAAGGTTCCTGCATAGGAGTTAGGCCTCTTCGTAGCGGCCGTGATGCTTCCGCTGATCAATTTCATCATAATTAAAGGTGAACTGGGGCTCTTCATACCCCAATGGGTAATCCTTGCGAAGTGGATGGCCTTCCCAATCGTGAGGCATGATGATTCGGCGTAGATCGGAATGCCCCTCAAATTTTATCCCAAACATATCCCATAATTCACGCTCGTGCCAGTTGGCACCTCGATATACACCTTCCACGGTGGGCATCGTAGGCTGATCGCCGTTGAGCGGTACCCTGACAGCCATGCGAACATTGTTGTCATGCGAATAAAAGCCATAAAGTAAGTTGAAGCGTGGTTCTTCTTCAGGCCAGTAATCCACGGCGGTGAGCTCAAACAAGAAGTTGAATCCAAATTCATCGCGCAGTACCTGGCAGATTTCAACGATTTTCTCAGGTCCAGCTTCCAAAGTGGGTGGATATTTCATCAACTGAGATTCTTTCAGGTCAAAGCGTTCTTTGATTGCTTTTAACGTTAGCTTGAGGTGCTCTTCGGACATTTTATAATTCCTTTATGCCCACGTAGTGATTTTTTCCTTGCGAACCTTATCATATAAGGTCAAAATGCCATGGATGAGAGCTTCAGGGCGAGGCGGACAGCCTGCCACGTATACATCCACCGGTACAACTTCATCAACACCCTGCACAAGCGCATAATTATTGAATACTCCGCTGCACGAGGCACAGTCGCCCATGGATACCACCCACTTGGGATCCGGCAGCTGGTCGTATAGTCTGCGCAAGACTGGCGCCATTTTTCGAGAGACACGTCCAGCAACAATCATCAGGTCAGACTGCCTGGGGCTGGCACGCATCAATTCCATCCCAAATCGGCTCATATCATAATGAGAAGCTTGAGCGCTCATCATCTCGATGGCACAACATGCCAAACCAAAAAGCATCGGCCACATGGCATTGGTGCGTGCCCAGTTGACCGCTTGTTCAAGGCCAACCGTAACCACGCCCAAATTTCCGGCTTTTTGTTCTATTCCCATTCTAGTGCTCCCTTCTTCCAGGCATACGCAAGACCTACCAATAAAACAATAATAAAAATGGCCATTTCTATGAGAGCAAAGACCCCGGTGCCTGCTTTTACGAAATCCTTAAGAATGACAGCCCAAGGGATAATGAATATGATTTCAATATCGAATAAGATGAACAAGACAGCCACCAGGTAGAAGCGAACAGGGGCACGGCGTGTACCCGGTCCGATCGGGTTCATGCCTGATTCATATGGCATTACTTTACGTGGGGTTTTTCGGCGGGGTCCGAAGGTATGACCAAGTCCTACGATCAGGAACCCAAAAGCTATAGCAAGTATGACAATGACAGCGATTGGAATATATGGAGCCAGCATAATACCTCAGCAGTCAATCCTTCCAAGAAAATATATGAGAGTCCGGAGTAATCCCTTGTCTCATGCAGCTCAATATAGGGAGCACAACCTATTCATTATAGGCAGAATGCACCATCCTGACAAGATGACATCCCGCCATACAAGCGTGAAGTTTATCACATGCCATCCAGCGTGTCAATTTTCACAATTATTCAGTCAATCCGGTAGGCAGGGAGCGACGAGCAGCCCTGATACGTCGAATGCGATCCAAAAATAATGTAGAACTTTTCGCAGTCCAATTCGAGAAAGCCAGGTCAGTACAACGAATAAGGTTCACCCATTATATGAGAAAATCACGCAAGTGACGGCTGCGGGTAGGATGACGCAATTTGCGTAACGCCTTGGCTTCAATTTGACGAATCCGTTCACGAGTCACATTGAATGCCTGGCCTACTTCCTCCAGCGTGTGATCCTTGCCATCCAGCAATCCAAAACGCATCTCCAACACCTCCCGCTCGCGATCCGAAAGGACTGCAAGGGTATTTTTCACTTGTTCTCGCAGCATCTCGCGTGCCGCAGCATCGATCGGTTCCTGGGCATCTTGATCTTCGATAAAATCTCCAAGCATGCTGTTGTCTTCAGTGCCCACAGGACTCTCGAGGGATATTGGTTCTTCTGCCGCCCGTAACACCTGGTTCACTTTGCTGGCTGCATGCATCCAGCGCATGCGGACATCGGGAGTTAACAGGTTTGGATTTCCCTTCACTTTCAAGATTAACTGCTTATCATTGGGGTCCACAAAGTCTGCTTCCACTGCCAATTCCTCGGGGGTGGGTAATCGACCCAAGGTTTGGGTAAGCTGGCGCTGAGCCTGCATTAAATGATTGAATGTTTCAAAAATATGCACGGGAATACGGATCGTTCGCGCCTGGTCTGCAATCGAGCGGCTGATTGACTGTCTGATCCACCAGGTGGCATACGTGCTAAATTTATAACCGCGCGAAGGATCAAATTTCGTGACCGCACGCAGCAGGCCAAGATTCCCTTCCTGGATGAGATCAAGGAATGAGCTTCCACGCCCAAGATAGTGCTTCGCTACACTGACTACCAATCGTAGATTGGAGCGGATCAGTATCTGCCTGGATTCGTGTGCCCGGTATTCCGCATTCTCCAGTTCCGCCTGCAGGTTGTCTTCGTCTGGGATGTAGTGGATGAAGGTGGCATGGGAAGGCATGCGGTGTTTGGTTAGGAAGAATTTATCGATTGACTTCCCCACATCTTCGGGAAACATGTAAAAACAGATAAAAACGGTCAATCCATTGCTTGCCACCTGATCCCACAAATGATCGGTTCCCCAACGCCCATTATCCAGATAATTACGCAAGTAGGAAGGTGTTCCTAAGAGCCAGGTCTGGCGCAGTTGTTGGGCTTCTGCATTGATCAGGGATAGATCCGGGTAATCATAACCCAGGCGAAGGGTATCTTCAGCCAGCCGCTTCCAGCCAATCACCATCTCATCGTACAGGGCAAGATAGATGCTGGACGAATGTTGGCGACCATGCCGGGCAATCGGGTGAACACGTTTGAGAACTTCAATCCTTCTGGCAGCTTCTATACGTGTAGCCAGCCAAAATTCATGGTCTACGCCTAATAAATCAATTTCACCAATTTCTCGCAGGTAAAGCCGGACCGGGTCCTCACCCAGCTCGATATCCGAAGTTGGCTTGAGCAGACCAAGCGTCTCTTCATCCGGCAGGTCAGTAATCTCTCCAGCTTGTTTGACCAACAACATCTCATCCGGCTCATCGATGACCACATCCGCATCCATATCTGCCAGTAAATCATCTACATCATCAATATCCTTGGAGGAATGCTGATTCTCCTCATCGAAGCCGTTTCGCTCGGTCGGATGATATGTCGTTTTGAACAGCAGCCTTTTTTGTCCTGCGAACCATATACCTATTATCCACGAAATCCTTGTTTTTAGCGAATCCTGAGAAAAATCACATCATTATCCTAACAGATCACCCAAGGCTTAATCATCTAAAACTAATGCTGTGAACTCACCGGATATCAGGCGGTCTCCACATGAACCATGATGGCAAATCAAGGATTTCTTTCTCCTCAATCACCTGGAAACCAAAGCGCTTATAGAACGCGAGATTACGTGGGTTGGCATTTTCCAGGTAACAACCCACAGACTCTTCATCTGCCTTGCTGATGAGGTGTTGCATGATGGTGGAACCGATCGACTTGCCCTGGAAATTTGGTTCGACCCCGATATATTCCAGGTAGTAATGCGGTTTTTGGGGGTGGATCTTATCCACTTCATCCAACCATCGCATCCAATCCCGGATATCATAAAATCCATTCCTCACAAAGGATTTTAATAAAAGCAACCATTGGCTTGTGGCAGGTAATGGGTAGGCACCCGGCGGATAGATCACCGCAGATGCAATGACCTTTCCATCTTCATTGACTTGCACTGGTTGAAATCCCTTCTGAATGCATAATAATAGTTCATCCGAAAAGTCATTCGTCAATGCCCGGATACGCCCTTCCAACGAAAATTTCTTTAATACCGCCACAGATACAGGTTCATCAGCGAAGGCGCGCCCAAGTACCTGCGCTGCCTGACGGTAGGATTGCTTTGTTGTTGGTAAGACTTCTTTTTGCATTAACTGGTCCGCTTTTGTAATTATGGAGTGAATAGAATTACTTATTTCCCTGCTGCTACTTTATTGGTAAAGTGCTCGCGTGCTTGATGGATAAAGCGGAGCATCCTGGAGCATTTCGCAATCCTGTCTTCATATTCCTTGGTTCGAATATCTCCCGCGA
Source organism: uncultured Chloroflexia bacterium (assembly GCA_963736805.1). GTDB lineage: Bacteria > Chloroflexota > Anaerolineae > Anaerolineales > UBA4823 > FEB-25. The sequence goes on along the minus strand of CAVTQM010000045.1, from coordinate 25,441 downwards.
TGGCAGCTTCGTCCATCTGGAAACGTACCTGGTTCATTTCCTCTGATACCTGGCGTCGACGGATTTCCAATAGAGCCCGCATTACGTCTTCAAGAACACGGTCATCTTTGGGATCCAACTTTTCAGTGCGCTCCAGCAGATTATCCACAATTTCCATCAATGGTAAAGATAGCCCATTTAATACGTAATGCATCGGTTCGGTTTGGTCCTGATTGATGGATGCCTGGACCAGTTCGAAAATTGCCTGATATTCCGCCAACTCAAAGTCCAGGCGTGAAATGCGTATTAAATGGGATTCATGCAGCGCCCTATCGACATAGAAAACCATCTCCGGTCGGCGTACGAGTATCCCAAGGATGTGAGCTTCCAATAATGCGTTTCCAGCCAGAATGGGAATTTCCGGTTTCCGATCTCCTGCTTTTGGCTGAGCGGGGCGTGGTCGCCTGCGTTTGGTAGATCCGGTCAACTCACCACCGGTAAGCAGGCGCTCATCCACCTTGATTAATCGCGCCAGCCTTTGCCGGTATGTTTCCCGCTCGATTGGATCAGGAACTTCATTGATGAGCGGGAGCACCTGTCCAGCGATCTCAGACCTGGTCTTGGGATCATCCACATTCCGCCCAGCTGCCAGGGTTTCCATCACATGGATAACCACCGGCTTTGCATTTTCCAGGATAGATTGCCAGGCAGCAGGATCAGCTTTAACCACATCATCCGGGTCCATCCCGGCAGGCAACGTGGTAACGCGGATATCAGCCTGTAACCGCGATTCATGAGCCATCAATCCATGCGCATCGAATACCAGCTCAGACTCTCGATCCATGGTCTGGCGGGCAACCTGCAAGCCGCGTAATGTGGCTTTATCACCCGCTGCATCAGGGTCAAGCGCCAGGATGAAGCGGTGGGTGAGTCGTTTTAGCTGGCGCAGCTGGTGCTCGGTAAGTGCGGTACCCATCGGTGAAACGGTATTGGTGAAGCCTGCCTGATGCAGAGCGATCACGTCCAGGTACCCTTCCACGATGACCGCCTGGTCCAGGGCACGGATGGGGGTACGGGCATGCTCCAATCCATACAGCAGGGAACTTTTATCAAATATTGCTGTCTGGGGGGAATTGAGAAATTTTGGGATATCATCAGGGTTCAATACCCGTCCACCAAAACCAGCCATGCGCCCACGGGCATCTCGAATTGGAAAAATGATGCGGTGGCGGAATTTATCATAAATCGTTCCATCATCCCGTTCAGAAACCAATCCAACTTCCTTTAAATTAGTATCCGAGCGCCCCTTGTTTTTAAAGTAACGGATGATTGCTTCATGTGAATTGGGTGCATATCCCAATCCGAAAGTTTCGATAATCTCATCGCTCAGACCGCGGCCTTTTAGATAGGCAAGTGCTTTTTGACCTTCGGGAGTGTTGCGTAATTGGTAGTGGAAATAGGAAGCGGCATCTTCCAGGATCGCACGCAGCTGAGCATGCTCCCCTTCAGCCACCAGCTCTTCAGGAGTTGGAGGCTTAAGCTGGACGCCAGCCCGCTCTGCCAAATATTTCAATGTTTCCTGGAAATCCCAGTTTTGCTTCTTCATCGTGAAGCTGAAGATGTCCCCACCTTCATTACATTGACCAAAGCAGCGCCAGGTACCCGTTGAAGGGAAGACAACGAAAGATGGCGTGCGGGTATTGGCGTGGAAGGGGCAGAATCCAATGTGATTCTTACCTGTCCGGCGCAGCTGAACCGTCTCTGAGACCAGATCTACAATATCAATGCGGGACTTAATCTCATCAATCGATGACATAATCTATCCAATAGGATTTCGACAGCGAACCATCGTCATAAATTATACCAGCCCGTATAAAAGCCCATCCATTGGGCAAAAGATCAAGGGGACCTCCAGCAGAAAATATTATCATCCAAACAACCCTTGACATATGATATAAATCGCGTATAATTAATTCGAAGTTTATCTAATTAATTAGATGATATAGGATTTTTTATGAACACAAATAATCACCCAAACGACGAGCAATTGTTAACCTTCTTCAAGGCACTGGCAGATGCGAACCGCCTGAAGATCGTCGGCTTGCTGGCTCAACACGAATACTCGGTAGAACAGCTTGCCGCCCTGCTCAACCTTCGCCCACCCACGGTATCCCATCACCTGAAGCTGCTCTCAGAGGCAGGCCTGGTTAGTGCTCGCGCTGAAAGCTACTATAATTTTTACCAGCTCGAATCTGGGGTCCTGGAGCAGATCGCCAGGCATCTTGCCGAACAAGACAAACTGCCCAGGATGGCAGCACAGGTAGACCTGGGCGCGTATGACCGGAAAGTTTTACGGGATACCCTGCTGCCGGATGGCAGACTGAAGGTCATCCCCGCACAACGAAAAAAACGCGAGATCATCCTGTTGCACATCCTCAAGGAATTTCAACCCGGGGTTCATTACAGCGAGAAGCAAGTCAACGAGATTCTCATCCATTTCCATGATGATACTGCCACACTACGGCGGGAACTGATCTCGTACAGGTTAATGAAGCGAGCCGAAGGAGAATATTGGAGAACTGATGGTGAAATACCATCCTAAAGGAAAAGATGATGAATACAATAACAATGAAAGATGAAGAATTGCTAAACTTCATGAAGTCGCTTGCGGATGCTGAGCGGTTGAAAATAGCCGGGTTGATAAGCGTGGAAGCCTTATCTCCAGATCAGGTCGCCGAACGGTTGGGAATGAAACCGGTCGAAGTCCAACAGCACCTGGAACAGCTCACAGCAGCTGGATTGGCACATCAAGAAGAAAGCCGATACCGCCTGGATAGCCTGGCACTCGAGAAACTTACCCACCAGCTGCTTGCCAAGTCCCGTCCGCCAGCTCCGGAATACGAAGGCGATGAATTTGAAGTTAAAACATTACGCGCTTATCTCTCGCCGGATGGAAGCTTGAAGGCTATTCCCACCCAGCAAAAAAAACTGATGGTCATTCTGAACCACCTGGTCAAAAATTTTGAACCGGGAGTGAAATACCCTGAAAACCAGGTCAACCAGATATTAAGGCGTTTCAACGAAGATACTGCTGCCTTACGCAGGTACATGGTGGATAACAAGCTGCTGAGCCGTGAGAAAGGTATTTACTGGAGAACTGAAGTGTAAAGCGGAAACTTTAGATTTTGATCAAATAAAATTACCGTACATCTCTGCGTGATGTACGGTAATTGTTTTAAGAACAGATGGATATTTCATTTTTTTGGGACACAGTTGTTGGGGATTTCCTGTATCTCGAAAGGAGAAGTGTACAGAGAGAAATAACTGGTATCGGGTAGGAAATCAAGACCGGCTTCAAAATATTGGTTAAAGATCAATCGAAAGTTGTTAACTGGGGAAAATTTTGGAGATAGAGTTTTAATTCATGGTGTGCAGCATAAAAACATTCAGAAATAAGCCGCACAAAAAAAGTGCGGCTTTTTATTCTCTAGATAATCATACTTGCGAGGATTGTAGCTTTACTTTTTTTCCATCAAGTAGAGTACACGAGGAGAATCATGCACGGGCACTTTCTCATGGATCGTAAAGTAAGACTCAAAGGCTGCTTCAAACCCTGCCTGGTGGTATTCCGAGAAAATATCCTGCCGGCTGGCAAGCAACTTTTGCACCTGCGAATCTTCCTTGGGAACCCATTCGATGATCAGCCAATGGCCCAGGTCAGATAAAAACTCTGCCAGGCGCAGGAGTGGAACATTGTTGGAAATTGCCAGGTGATGGATAAGTGCCAGCGCTAGTAACGCATCCGCAGGGCTGCGTTCAAGCAGCGAATGGCGCTCCTGGTTATGCCAGCCCAAGGATGGGGATGGATTGGTGAAGTCCATCACCAAAGGCAGCATCAAGGTATCCTTATTCTGTTTTACCTGCAGGTAATTTTGTTCCACTGCGGCCGGGTCGATGTCAAAGGCAACCGTATAGCTACCCTGGTTCGGCAGCCAGGCGGCTGAACTCGCCGGTGTTGGCTCCCAAATCCCAGGTGCTGGTGGGTTGGAGACGCTCCAGGAACGTGCTGACAAGCTGTTTTTTGTGCTCGAAAGCAGAGGTTGAGTAGTGGCTGGATGAGGCAGTGTAATAATCCCCCCACTCGGTGCCAGATGGTTTCCAGTTCAGTTTTCGTGTGCTGGTTTCCAGGCTGTCCATCAATCCCATGAACTGCATTTTGCTCATTTTTCGGCTGGTTTGCTCCTTCGTAACAGCCTTATCCGCGTATCGTTTTTGCGCCGCGGCGTGCAGGTGAATATGGGTTGCCAAGCCTAAACCATAACGGGTGCGCCGGGGTAACAGGCGTGCAGCCAGGTCCAATGGTATCCCGTCAATATAGACCCGCAGCAGCTGGTTGAGGCGCACATCCGTATGAGCTACAAGAGCCAGGGGTGCCAGGAAGTGTTGGCAAAATTGGCGGTATGCCACCCAAGGCTCACCTTCATGATAAATTTCAAAGGAAAGTGTATCAATCAAGATTGGTTTGCCATTATGGAATTGGATGTTATAAGCACTGGCATCTTTAAGCACCATCCCTGATTCCAAGGCAAACTTCTGGATCCTCATCGTTGCCAGAGCAGCATCCTTAAGCTGGCTGAAGCTCCATTCATATGGGTATGAAATGAAGGGAAGTGGTTGTGGCTTGATGATCTTGTAAGCAAGGGCTTGATCTTCAGGCGCAACGTTGACTTCCTCGTGCAGAACAAGCAGCCCAGCATTCGTCAGCCTGGAATACAGGCCTGAGCTGATCAAGCGGTCATAATGTTCGGCATAGATTTGGTTTACCTGACGATATAAAACCCCATCGCGTGAGAAAAGGAAGCCGCTTGGATCGCGAAAGGATGCCCCCAACCGCTGGTCACTTCTGGGCATCACTGTCCTCTTCTTTACCTGGGTCTGAGCGGTTAAACAAACCTTTGATCTTCTTCCAGTACATCTTGACGATAAAACCTGCGCCTACGATCCCGGCGATCAATAACTGGACCAGGAAACTGCCTGACCCTGGATCAAGGTAAGCATGCGGGCGCAGAATGGGTTCTAAGAAAGAAATTATCTGAAAATGCATTTTTTCCTTCCAAATATCAATAGAATGGGGAGATTATACTACCGGTTGGTGGGCTGATTGATTTTTACTATTTGCCAGGCTAACCAGGAAAACACCATGAATGGCACCTACCACCAACCCCGTCAGGAGCAATATGCCTGCCATAAACAGGATCTGCCAAAACAACCCACTCAGCCTTTGAGCAGCATCGATTCCCCAGAAGATGATCGGCATGCCAACCATCCAGGCCAGCATATTGGCAGGGATCCACAGGTAAGCCCGTGCAACCTTTTTACGCATGGTGAGCCATTGGGCAAAGGATAGCACTGCTCCTCCAACTGCGCCCAACCCGGCAGCTAACAGCAGGACGATCCATTGTTCCGGCTCAGTCACTGCCACCTGGGGTTGGCTGGTTTGCTCACCCAGGCTCATCAGGGTGGATGGCATGTAACCCATCACGTATGCCAGCAGTGCACCAACCAGGGTGCCCAGCCACCATGCACGACGAGAAATCATGGGAAACCAGGGATGCATCGCCCACCATTGTGCCAATCCAACAATGGTAGCCTCAATAGCACCACTGGCAACCGCCACCAGGAAAGCTAGCAGTATGGCAGTCAGGTTTTGCTGGTCACCCAGGCTGGAGATGATGGTTACCCCGACTGCAAAAGTCAACCCCAAACCGAACATCTCGCCCAGCCCATTGGCAGCCACCCAGCGCAGCCACAGCCTGCGTTTGGCTTGCGGATTCACCGGTCTGGTCTCCTGTGCAATTCAAAGGATTCCTGCCCAGCCAGGAATCCTCTAAGGGGAAGTGCATTCAATGCCATCACACGGCTGTTGGCAAAGTAATTAAAATTGAAACCCGTCGGGTCACCTGCTTTTTTACCCGGGATGGGCATCAGGCGGGCGGTCAACGGTTTTACCAGGCGCAAGGATAGGCTTGCCAGGTCCAGCAGGACAGCTGAAAGCTGGTGGGTGCTGGCATCACCTGGCAGGGGGATGGTATCCAGACCCGTGCCACACACCGCGGAGTAGAGCAACAGGTCCATCACATGCAGGCTTCCTTCGGCTGCCTGCCTGGCCAGGGTGGCATCTTCGAGAACGGGCAGGAACAATCCGCTGAAACCAGCCCGTTCAAACTCAGCCTGATCCATCGTATCGGCAAGGATGGCTGCTGCAGCCAGTGAGCCTTGCATGCCAAGCACAGGCACTCCCAATCGCTCCATGGCTGTGCCAATGGATATTTGCTCATCAGGGAAGGGTGCGAGCGAAAAATCGATCCCTCCAAACCTGACCCCTGTTACCTGTTCCACCTGGTGGGCAGCTTCTGTCAACCTGCGGGCATGGGTTTCCATGGCGCTGACCAGGTTACGGCGCGCCTCTTCCAGACTGTCAGCCTGGGTGAAGGCTGTCACCGCCAGGTCAGCAGCTTCGGTTGCCAGGGCAAAGGTGGGCTCCCCACCCTGGTGATAGGCTGCCGGGAAAAATGGCGAACCTGCGGGTACATTGGCCAGGGCGGCGAAACGCAGGTTGGCAAATCCATCCGGAGAGATCGTGCTTGCGCGCTGGATGACCTGTGCACACTCCCGGATGGCTGGGAGTGACACTTTACCATCCGGTGTGGTCATCAATCCGGAGAAAAAGGCATTCTTGGTAGCTGCAAGCGCTTCAGGGATGGATTGGGTAGCTCTCAAGCTCTGATGGTAAGGCAGGTCCCAGGCAGACATAGGCATACCCTAACTCTCCAGCAGCGACTTCCAGCTCATGTGCCAGCCGGGCAAGCCCACCCAGTTTGTTAACCGGCAGTAGGTTGGTGAAAGGTATCGTCGCCAGGCGGGAGGACTGGACCTCATAACCAGATTCAACAAAGGCAGGTTGGGCGATCTGCAGGAATTCACCTGCGGTTATTAATTTCTGTCCATCTAATGGATAGGATGGGTCTATAAAACAGGTGATCGATCGGATTTTCATGGCAAGGATTTTATCAGGGATATGGAGGGTGGGCAAGAAAATTAGCTGCCTGGTTATATGCAAAATCCAGATGAAAGATAAACCTATAATGACGATGAATTTTAATAGGCTGGAGAGTAAAAAAAGCAGGCTGCAATTATGCAACCTGCCAATCCTTATATTAATTTACACAATCAGTTGTTCATGTAGGTGAGTAGATTGTGTTAATTGTCCTCTCCCTGGATAAAGCCTCTTTGAACGTATATATGCACAAGCGCATCCAGGTGCATAAGTACACAACAATGTTAGCCTGGGATGATGAAATTATTTTAATTTCCACCTGACTGCCAGCATGGTAATGTCATCAGCTTGCTTTGCGCCGGTGGAATAATCCTTGATTTGATCCTGTATTTGATCCAGCAAAGCGGAAAGCGGCTTTTCCCCACCAAATAATGGGATCCATGCTTGCTCGCTGAAGTACTCACCGGCAGGGTTCATCGTATCTGTCAGTCCATCGGTGTGGGCAAAGAATGTATCACCATGTTCAAGTTGCACCGTATCCGTGGTGTATTCAGCTCCGCCAACAATACCAACAGCTGGTCCGGTGACGGTTAAGATTTCCTTGACCCCATTTTGATTGATCAACTTGGGAGGCAGATGACCTGCATTGATATAGATCAATTTCCCGGTGTGGGTGTCAAGGATGCCAAAGAAAATGGTGCAGAACATGCTCGTTTCGCCGTGGGTATCAGCCATATAATTGTTGGTGAGGGACATGGCATTTTTCAAACGCATCTCTGCGGATATTGCTCCGGCATACTCAACGTTCGTGAAGAAATCAATCTTTGAGACAGCCCGGATCAAACTGCGGAATAAAGTCATAAACAAGGCAGCACCCAGACCTTTATCACAGACGTCAGCAATAACCAGTCCAACCAACCCTTGTGTCAATTCGAATGCATCGTAAAAATCACCCGATACTTCGCGGGCAGACTTGAGCAAAGCAGCAATTTCCCAACCCTTTGGCTGAGGCAAGCTGTTTGGTAGAAAACTTGCCTGGATCTCTCTCCCGATCTCAAATTCACGTTCCAATGCCTTCCGATACAGCTGCTCCTGCTCCCATAAACGCGCATTTTCAAGGGCAATACTCATCGCATTGGCAAGTGTTTTTAATAAGCGCATATCCGAATCGTTGAATGCCCCTTCTTTGCGCTTATTTTTTAAAACAACCGCACCTAGCACCACATCACCGGTCATCAATGGAATATACAACACCGACTTGGGAAGCCCTTTGCCAGAGGAATAGACATTTTGATATTTGACCACGGCTTCCTTCATATTCTCGTTGATCAATAAAGGTTGATGGTTTTTAAGTAAATGGGCAAAAAAGCCCTTTCCGCTTACCGCGTAGGGAACAACTGTTTTCCTTTTCCCGCCTTCAATATTGAAGGGTTCCGATAATAGATCGGTTTCAGGGTCATAAACCATGATCGAGAGGTCGGCGGCTTGAAAGAACTCATTCAACTTCTCACCCACCAGTTCATATATGGAAGCCCGATCTAAATTCCGAGCCAGCTGCTCCTGCACGCTGTTGATGATATGTAATTCGGTAGCCCGTTGTTTAGTCTCACTGAGTAATCGCTGGGTTTCATCGAACAGACGAGCATTTTCAAGGGCTACACTCATCGATGCTGCCAGGGTTTGCAGCAGGCGGACATGTGATTCGTTAAATGCATTTTCCCGATCGACATTTTGCAGGCTAAGGATACCTGTTACCTGGTCCCCAACAATCATTGGCACCCCCAACCATGATTTAGGTGTTATGGTTCCCGGTATGGTATGCTGACCAAGTTGGGCTGCCTTCTCCGGGACTTTGGTATTGACCAGCACAGGCTGCCGGGTTTGGACGATTTGCGTGCGGAAGCCACGAATCGGGTAACGGCCTGGGGCGTAGATATGCTCCCCTCGTTCGATGGCATAGCGGTGCTCAATCGTTTCATCTTGGGGATCATAGGTTGAAATCATCACCACCTGCGAATCAAAAATATCGCGGATTTTATCGCCCACCAGGTTATAAATAGCCTGCACATCAAGCTGTGAGGCCAGTGCCTGCTGGACACTGCTGATGATTGCCAGTTCTGCCTCACGTTCTGCAAGGGTTTGATCTAAAGTATTTTCATTCGGCAATATTGTTTGGTCAGACATAGGAACAATCCCTCTTACCATGAGAACTAAGCCCATCGGGTGGTACCCGATGCAATAAGCTTAATTATCTCATGGTTCTCTTATTACAAGGAAAAAATCAAGATTGGCACCGTCTTTTTAAACCTTGCGGTTTGACTTTTATGGAATGTAAGTGTGAAATTATGGTCTATCATCCAAAATATCAAAAGTAGCTTAAAAACAAGCAGGTAAATGGATATGGAATAAATTCAACTGGTTCTGCTTTGGATTCAAAATATAGCGCTCAATTCCTTGGCATCCGGAGGAAAATAAAGTCGTCATGCACACACACTTTAACACGAGACATACGCAACTTAAGATGGATGATAACAGGCGGCGATTGCGATATTTCAGGCTCTTGTGTATACTAGATACATAAATTGATATCATTGTTATTGAACAATATATGATCAGGTAAATTAGCTCTACGAGGGTAATAAACTTTTGTTATCGTAAATTATTGCAAGGCTATTGTGTAGGTGGGTAACTTGAATTAAAACAGAAGGTTCCGTGATTTGGATGAGTATATTCACAATGAAAATATATACTTACTGGCTGTGCACGATCGCTTTATTGGGAGTTATTTTGAGTGCATGCAATTCTCAAAAAGAAACCATAACCATTAAACCAGCCAGTGCTACAGCAACAAAAAACAATACACCTGAGGCAATAGAAACTTTAATTCCGAAAGGGACCAATACGCCAATCACGACTGACTCCCCAATACTCCCTAGTGTAACTGCGTCCATCGTTCCCACATTGGGTGAGATAGAACCAACATTCGGAGCAACCCGTACTATAGAAATCGATAAAATGATCCAAGTATATGTACCAGCGGGTGAATTCATTATGGGGTCGGATGATGCTGAAGCAAAGAGAACGATCGAAGGTGGCCGTGCCTATCCCGAAATCCCGGTTAATGTGTGTATCTGGATGGATATTGGATCGATAAATATGAAGTATCCAATGGCCAATATGCACGCTGTGTAGATGATGGTATTTGCAAGCCTCCTTATTTATCCACTTCCGAAACACGCCTACATTACTATGATGATCCAGTTTATTCGAATTATCCTGTCATATGGGTGAATTGGTATATGGCGAAGGCATACTGCGAATGGGCGGGCAGGAGGCTACCAACTGAAGCGGAATGGGAGAAAGCTGCACGAGGTAGTGAAGGAAATAAATACCCATGGGGGAATGAGCCATTAAGCGGAGAACGAGCAAACTTCTGCGATATCAATTGCCCTAGGACGATTGCGAATCCAAACTACAATGACGGCTATGCAGATACAGCACCGGTAGGGAGCTATCCTGCGGGTGCCAGCCCATATGGGGCGATGGATATGTCGGGTAATGTGTGGGAATGGCTCGGGACTCTCATCATGCCCTATCCTTATGACCCAAACGATGGGCGGGAAAACCTGGATGTAAATGGTGAGCGTTCCTGGCGTGGAGGACCCTGGAGCAATGGATTTTGGTGGATGCGTTCATCCGTACGCTACCGTTCAATTCCAAGTTATTGGCAAGTCAATTTAGGATTTCGTTGTGCATCCTCGCCATAGTTTTGGTCTCTGTATTTGGGCTTTAACACGGTGTCTGACCATAATATCAAGTCCAAAATCGTTTGGATAGTCAGCACTTTATCCAAGATGGATGATTAATATCATGTCTGGATTTATTATCATCAGCATTAGCAGTGGAATCCTGTTTGCTATTCTAGACGGTGTGATTAATGCCAATCCTCTAGCCCAAAGGTTGTACCAGGTCTACAAGCCGATTGCAAAAACGTCAATCCATCCCCTGGCTGGCATTGTGATTGATCTTTTATTTGGATTTACCATGGCTGGTATATTCCTACTGCTCTACAATAGCCTCCCAGGAGAGACCGGATTTATCAAAGGGATGAGTTTTGCTGTCATGGTGTGGTTCTTCCGCGTTGTTATGTACGTTGCATCTCAGTGGATGATGTTCATCGTTCCGGTTAACACATTGTTCTATTCACTTGGAGCTGGATTAGGCGAGATGTTAATCCTAGGCACGCTCTATGGGCTGACCTTGAAACCGATGATATAAGCAACGTGAAGTGTTTACCCCATCTACGCTGTTAGCTTGCGTTATTTACTCTCAACAACGCCCTTGTCGTATTCAAGTATTCATCCCAATCAGAACTAATGGAACCCAATTAAAAGACAATGGAGGGTGATTGCGATATAATGGATTCTTCAATATAAGTGGAAACAGCGAAACAATAAATGAACTTTACAATTTCCGGTAGAATCTCGCTTTGCCTCATCGTTCTGCGAGTTGTTGTAGCGCATCTACGGTATGTGATTGAGGCAGCCACCCTAAATTATTGCACGTGGTCATTTATTTGTATAGAAAATTAATAAGAAGAGACATCATATCAACACTAAGGAGAAGCAAATGAGTACAACCAGCCTGTTGGACGCCATCCGAGTTGTGAAGGAAAACGAAAGGATAGCTTCAAGAAGCTATTCTGAGGCAGCTAAAACCATACGTCATCAAATGGGCAAGGCATTATTCACGCAATTATGCGGATTTGAGCGATATCATTTAAAGCAATTGATTGCCCTGGAGAAATCTCTGAAGGAAAGTGGTGATTTTGTCGATTATGAAGGGAAATCGTTTCCACTCCCGCCAAAATTTGATATCAAGGCTGCCCAAGATCCCGACAAAAAAAGCGTTATGCAGATCATTTCTGAAGCCATGGCGCTTGAGAAACAGGCGGAAAAAACCTACGCTGAATTAGCTGCCGAGCTTACCGACAACCCACAGGGTCATCGAATGTTCCTGCGACTTTCCGAGGAGGAACACAATCATTATCGCATCCTTACCGAAGCATATTGGTCGCTGAATGATATGGGGGTTTGGAAGTGGAAGCGGGTGTGAAGGTGGGTGACCACAGCTCTGTGAACCCTGGCAGTCGACGCTATATTATGCGTCAAAAAATGGTCTCCATCGGTAACGACTACTGGATAGAGAATGAACAAGGGGAGCAAGTTTTCAAGATAGATGGCAAAATAGGTTTGCATAAGACCTTTATCTTCGAGGACCCTGCGCGGGAAAAGGCTGGCGAAAATTCACAAAGTTCTGGTCAGCGTCAAGGAAACCATGGAGATCGAAGGACCAGATGGTGAAAAGCTGGCTGTGGTGAAGAAGGATATCTTTACTCCGCTGAAGGAACACTTTGTGGTCGATATAATAAATGGATCCAACCTGGAAATTCATGGCAACATCCTTGACCACGAGTACTCCATCGAAGATGGGCGCAGTAAAGTTGCCCAGGTATCCAAGAAATTATTCCATGTGCGCGACAGCTACAGTATTTCGATTGAGCCTGGGCAGGATGATGTCTTCATCCTGGCGGTAGTGGTGTGTATCGACGAGATGACCCACGCTGGGAATTAGCCTTCCGATGTCTAGGATGGGATAAACACTCTCAACCAACGCCAGGGCAAGAATCCCGTGGTGATTGAAAGATTGAAAATTGTTGAAGCTGATTGACTAATTAAGGGATGATTTTTCAATTCATCAACCGATGATCAGCACCCACCCCGGATCTGGGTAGAATTAGGGCGATCTGACCATTTCAGAACGTTTCGCCCAGCTGGGTTTGGATCCAGTGCCACCCCCGAAATTTCGTTGAGGGTTATTGACTCTTAAGATTGCCACCCAATCACCGCCTCCATCTGGTTTGCTTACACGCGGGTGGACTTGAATTTTGAGAGCAGGATATTTTCACGATAACACTTTATAGGTGGCACAATGTAATAGGAAACTGTAGAATCAATCTTCGTGCTGAGGATTATGGGAACAGGGTAATATTTGGAAATGGAGATTATGCAGAAAATCCTAATGAACAAAACTTCTACGAACCATATGCTTGGATATCCGGTTGATGCCCGGCTGTTGATCATCAACGCAGATGATTTTGGGATGTGCAATTCGGTCAACGAAGCCATCTTTCAAACGTTGAAGGAGGGTGTGGTGCGTTCCACGAGCTTGATGGTCCCCTGTCCATGGGCGTTACATGCCATGCATTTCCTTGCCGACCATCCCGAAATTCCCTTCGGCGTTCACCTGACTGCCATCTGTGATTCTGACGATTACAGTTGGGGACCTGTAACATCCAAAGACAAGGTGCCTGACCTGGTTGATCACGCAGGTAACTTTTATAGTTTTGAGGGCTTTCACAGTATTCTGAACCAGCCCAGCCTGGATCAGCTGGAAGTGGAATTCAGGGCACAGATAGAAACTGTGCTTTCAGCCGGGTTCAAGCCAACCCACCTGGATTGGCATGCAATCCGCCTCAACAGCCGGGTAGAAATTTTTGACCTGATGTTCAGACTGGCAAAAGAATATGGAATGGCGTTCCGTGTCATGGGAGGATCTTTTATCGAAAAAGTACAATCCCAGGGCTTGCCCTGCAATGATCACGACGTGCTGGACAGTTACCTTCTTGATCCGGTCAATAAATCGACTCGTTACGTTCAGATGCTGCACGAGCTGCCGGTGGGCTTGAGCGAGTGGGCGGTTCATCCCGGTCTCGATAATCCTGAATTACTGGCCATGGAACCCGACGGAAATCATTTTCGCCAGACAGACTATGATTTTTGGATGTCTCAAGAAGCAAAGATATCGTAAAAAAAGAAGGGATCATCCTTATCGATTATCGGGTATTACAGGAAGCCTGGAGAGGAAAGTAATATAATAAACTTGGCCACTCAGTTTGTTCCTAGGATGGCCTGGTTATATTAGATTAGAAGAAAGGTATTTATTCATGCCAAAGACTTTCTCTCTTCCACACAGTACCCCTGAGCAGCAGGGTATCTCGTCCGTGGCCATTGCCGATTTTGTGGCTACCATTGAGAAAACGAACATTGGCTTGCACAGCTTCATGCTTCTGTGTCATGGCAGCGTGGTTGCCGAGGGTTGGTGGTACCCATGGCGGTCGACAGCACCTCACATGCTTTTCTCACTCAGCAAGAGTTTTACCTCCACTGCAGTTGGATTGGCTGTTGAAGAAGGGCGACTTTCGGTGGAAGACCCGCTGCTCGCCTTCTTCAGCACCGATGCGCCTAAAAAGGTCAGTGAAAACCTGAGGGCGATGAAGGTTCATCACCTTCTCTCAATGTCCACCGGGCACGACCAGGACACGACCGAACGCGTTTTTCGCTCCCACAATCCTTTCAAGGCATTTCTAGCGCTGCCAGTGGAGCACACCCCAGGTACGCACTTCGTATACAATACCGCAGCCAGTTATATGCTGGCAGCCATCGTGCAAAAACTTACCGGTCAGACCCTGGTCGAATACCTGACACCGCGACTTTTTGAGCCGTTGGGCATTGAAGGGGCTACATGGGAAAGCCATCCGAACGGCATCAACTTTGGTGGGTGGGGATTGAATATCAAAACCGAAGATATAGCGCGTTTTGGACAGCTTTACCTGCAAAAAGGACTGTGGAACGGCCAGCGCATCTTACCCGAGGCATGGGTGGAAACAGCTACAATGAAACAAGTATCTAACGGGGAAGACCCCAAAAGCGATTGGGCTCAGGGTTATGGTTACCATTTCTGGCGCTGCCGGCATAATAGCTACCGCGGCGATGGCGCCTTTGGTCAGTATTGCCTCGTCTTGCCAGATCATGATGCCGTGCTGGCGATCACTGCAGGAGTTGCTGACATGCAGGCGGTTTTGAACGTGGTGTGGGAAAAGTTATTACCGGCGATGGGAAGCATGCCGTTACCTGCCCATGAGGCAGCTGGCCAACAGCTGAGGCGTACCCTCAATAACCTGACTATAAACCCACCTCAAGGGAAAACCACCTCCCCAATAGCAGAGTATCTTTCCGGGAGAACCTACACCTTCGAGCCAAACTATGAAACACTGCAAAGCCTTCGCTTTGATTTCAGTAACGATGCCTGTACAGTTAACCTACCAGCTATTGGGTGGAGGCAAGCGGCGTGGCAAGCATCAATTGACCTTCGGATACGGGACCTGGCAAGATGGAGAGGCGGTTCTGGGGGGAAGCACGCCACAACGTGTGGCGGCGAGTGCCGTTTGGACAGATGATGTTACCCTTTCATTAACCTTGTGCCAGTATGAGACGCCATTCATCATCACCATTACATGCCGGTTTGAAGGTGATCGATTATTCTACGATTTCAAGGTTAATGTCTCTTTCGGACCATTGGATCGCCCACAAATCATAGGAATAGCCAAAGCCCATACAAACCCTCAACAAATAGAGTAGGATGGCATTACTGAACTATTCTTCGTAGCAGGTTTCAGCCAATGCATGATTACTTTTCTGGCGAATTTTTGAAAATTTGCAAATTGATAAGGAATTGAGTTATGACAGGAATTATCACCACCCTTGGTCTCAAAAGTTCTTCCGAAATGGGAATGATTTTACCTCACGAACATGTCTTTGTTGACCTTCGCACCTGGGATACCCCCGGATATGCCAAGGCTGATACCGAAGAAGTGATCCAGCTCATGGCACCGGAATTAAAAAAGGCACAAAGTGCCGGTGTGACAGCCATTGTTGAATGCAGCACGGTCGGCGTGGGGCGTCGGGTGGATATTGATCGAGCTGTATCTGAGGCAACTCATCTACCCCTGGTAATTCCAACCGGTGTTTATCGTGAACCCTGGATCCCTGACTGGGTCCACGCAGCCAGCGAGGTCGAATTGACCGATTGGATGCTGGGCGAATTGCAAAGTGAAATTGAACAGAGCGGTGTGCAAGCCGGTTGGATCAAGTTAAGTGCCGGGGATGATGGATTAACTGCCTGTGAAAGCAAAGTCTTACGGGCGGCTGCATCAGCTGGTTGTAAAACCAATGCGGTGATTGGCAGCCATACAATTCGAGGCCGGGTAGTTCGGGAGCAGCTCGATATTATCGAGGCAATGAGTTATGACGTGGAACGATTTATCTGGATCCATACCCAGGCAGAGCCGGATTTTGAGTTACATCTGGAGATCGCTCGACGGGGTGCCTGGCTTGAGTACGACGCCATTGGAAATATCGAAAGTGAAAGCGATGAGTACTATTTACAGCGCATTCAACGCCTGTTAGATGCCGGCTTGGGTGGTAAATTGCTGCTGAGTCATGACCGGGGATGGTACGATCCGGCGTTGCCGGGCGGCGGTGTTCCCAAACCGTATACCTACCTCTCGGAGCAGTTTCTACCCAAGCTGCGGGCCAGCGGAGTGGATGAGCGAACGATCCATCAACTGACCCATATCAACCCGTTCCAGGCATTTGCCCGCTGATTGATGAAAGAGAAACCTGGTATCCCATCCACCAAATGCCAACGAATAAAGTTACAACGAAACTTAAAGCACTACGAAAGCTAACCTCAAACAACTGAAAAAAGTGCTTAAGCACACAGAGGCGGTGGGTGTAAAATTCATCTAGTATCTATAAGTCTATAAAGCATGATTTCATGATTTGATCGGTTGCTCTGATAACCTATTAAGGTTAAGATTGGAGTTCAATTATGGACAACTCGATTATTTCCACACCTCGAAATTACAAAAACGATTTGAAGTTTTGGCTCACGTGGGTAATTGCCAGTATAGCTGCTATCCTGCTTAGTTCTGTAGTACTTTACAGTTTGATCATCATTGCTAGTGCTATTTCTCCTAAACTAAATGAAGACAGGGTGTTTGGGGTGCTCATGTTCCCCGTCATCGCAACCATGTTTGGTGTTTTACAGTGGCTCGTGCTGAGAAAGCGTATTCCCAAATCCGGTTGGTGGATCCTCGCTACAATCATTGGCTTGGGGGGAGGGGTAGCCCTGGCAGTAGTTACTGTCCAGGCATTAAGCCATATCACTGGTATGGAGGAGTATTGGAACTTCCGACCTGGATTACTCATGTTGTTTTTGCTCATTGGCTTCTTTTTGGCTCTGGCACAACTGCCAATCCTCTGGCGTCATTTTAAACGCTCATTGCTTTGGCTCCTGGCCAGCATGATTGGCTGGTTGGTTCTTGGGTTAATTATGGGTGGTACAATCGACAGAAACTCAGACGTCTTTGCTATTGGGGGCAATTCCTGCAATGTTTACCGGATTTTGTTTGATCTGGCTAATGCGAAATCCTCGATCCGAATCGGAAACCTCTCCATAATCGAGTAGTGGGCAGATCGTAAGATTGCAGATTGGTTATGTCACAAAAATCTAGCTATTTACGAAACTCGTTCTTAATATGGGTTTTTGCTAATATTTTAGGTATTAGTGCTGCTGCAGCAATGCCCTTGTTTGAAATAAGATTAAAGTACCCCCAAAATATTGTGGTATCCGTAATTATCATCGTAATCCCGATTAGTCTGGCGCAATGGCTGGCACTCCGGTATATCTCCCGTACTTCAATTTTATGGGTGCTCACTTTCCCTGTCGGTTTCCTGGTTTATACGCTAATCTATACGTTAATCCCAGATGGGTTGAAGCAAAACGTTGATGATGAGTCCATTGTAGTACTAACTGGCACAATCCTTATGATAGGTTTTTTGGTTGGATTGCTACAGTGGTTACTACTACGGCGTCAATTTTCGGGTTCGGCACTCTGGATATTAGGAAGCTCAGTCGGGATTGGTTTTAGCTTCTGGTTCATAATTGCAACAGGTTTGATCTATCGATCTGGAATCATTTCATTCATCATTGGAGCACTCATATATATTATAGTAACTGGATTGATTCTTTTACGATTACTCAACCATCACGATCAATCCAATACGAACATGACTTAGCATACCTTTTAATAAATAAAGATGTCATCGTGTTTTATAAGATCGTAAGCTCAGATAATTTCATCCGCTGGTGTAACTTATAACCAACTTATTGCATCAGGGATGGGTTATTACCGGGGGATAGCTCTCAATGGAAAGTAATATTTACGGGCACAACACCGGGCTAAATTGTTCAAAAAATACCTGGAATCTTGACTTGCAAGTAAAGCAGGACGATAATCCGAACTATGGCAGAGCAGTATCCGCCCAAGTGGGTATGGAAAGTCATGAGCGCACACTATGATAACCATGGAAAACTCCGTTTTGATTATCTAGAATATTATTGGCGATCAGAAAAATCGGTCCTTGCTTCATTAAGAGCAGAAGGTTGGGAATTAGTAAGGGTAGTGCCAATTAAAGCTAAAACTACTGAAGAGATCAATCTTGATAAATATAAAAAGATAATGGGTTTATTGTCGACCTGGTTTAAAATTCCTCGAAATTCTGTTGATAAGAGATTAACAGTTGGAAGAACATATTATTTTAAACTGCTTAAGTAAGAATGGTAACTTTAGCAATTGCCAGCCAAAGCTGCGAGGTTTTGATACCCAATAAAAAAGTAACAATGAATACCCAGAATGACGAATGGTTGACTGACTGAGATTCATACATTAGCCAGGGAGTTTTAGCCAGGATGGTGAAATACCAGGTGCAACCGTTGGAATAGAAGGTTGGTGGGCGGTTTAACTACCGAGCACACTGGTATGCAATGGGGAAAGTCCATCAGTCTTAATAAAGCTCTCTTTGGTTATCTCCTTTTTTTGCTGTAATGCACATAGCAATAATGACAATTCCGATATTCGCACCCAGGAAAATTCCGATAAGTAATCCAATCCATAACATAACTCACTCTCCTATTATTCACTCGTTCGTGAATCTAAATTTTCATTAATGAGCTTGAATGGACCCATTTCACATAGCTTCTTGTTGCATATTCCATGCCACACATTTCCGTCCTATAGCGGGGCGGGGTTGTTATATTTACCCTATCTAAGGGTAGGTATAAATTAAATCCAAGGGATTTGATTCATTCTCCAAATGATGGGTCCCCTGAAAACATTCAACGAATAAATATATACGGAAATAGAATATCGAAGTCAACCTCAAATACCCTGTTTAATTCACAAGCAGGAGTTATTTTTACAAGTCAGGAGGTAAATCTAGCGATCATAAAAATATTCATCATCGCTCTATCCTTCAAACTTGAAAAATTAACCATCTGCCCCTCATGTTGACTTTTATGCCATTCCGTCCTAAACTTATCCAATGCTTGCGCGAATATTCTCCTGCGCCGTGATCGGCCTGGATGGGGTGGTGGTCGAAGTCGAGGTGGACACTGGCCTGGGTCTGCCTGGCATGACTATTGTCGGTTTACCCGATGCAGCCGTGCAAGAAAGCCGTGAGCGTGTCCAGGCTGCGGTTAAGAACGCTGGCATCGAATTCCCCCGTAAACGCATCATTGTCAACCTGGCTCCGGCTTCGGTACGCAAGGAAGGTCCTGCCTATGACCTGCCCATTGCCCTTGGAGTGCTTGTGATGATGGGCAGGCTGCCCCAGGCTGCCTGCGAAGAAGCCATGGTGGTTGGCGAATTATCTCTGGATGGCAGCGTGCGCCATTCACGCGGTGTGCTGCCAATGACCGTGGTTGCCCGTCAGCAGGGGTTCAAGCGTATCTTCGTCCCCAAGGTGGATGCCACCGAGGCAGCCCTGATCCCAAACCTGGAGGTCATCCCAGTCAGCACCCTGTCCGAGCTGTTTGGGCACATCTCCGGCAGGCTCCCAATCCCTCCCCAACCCCCCGTTAAGCCTGAAGAACTGCCCATTATCACCCAGACCGACTTTATGGAGATAAAAGGTCAAGAACACGTAAAACGAGCCTTTGAAGTAGCCGCGGCGGGTGGTCACAACATGCTGATGGTGGGACCACCGGGGGCGGGCAAGACCCTGCTGGCACGCGCCATGCCGGGTATATTGCCACGCCTGACCATCGAAGAAGCGCTGGATGTGACCCGCATTTATTCCGTGGCGGACCAGCTTCCAGCAGATATACCCCTGATCCAAAATCGACCTTTCCGTTCTCCGCACCACACCATTTCGCATGCCGGACTGGTGGGAGGTGGCAATTGGCCTCACCCGGGCGAGATATCCCTCGCTCACCGCGGCGTGCTCTTCCTGGATGAGCTGCCCGAGTTCGGCCCACGTGTGCTGGAGGTGATGCGCCAACCGATCGAAGATAAGCTGGTCACGATCAGCCGGGCACAAGGCTCGCTCACCTTTCCTGCCAATTTCCAGCTGATCGCGGCCATGAATCCCTGTCCCTGCGGCTATTTCGGTGACCCGGTCAAACCATGCACCTGCTCCTCTAGCATCGTCACCAAATACCAGAAACGCATTTCTGGTCCTCTGCTCGACCGTATCGACATCCACATCGAGGTGCCACGCGTCGAATATGAGAAGCTGAGCGACCAGCGTCTGGGAGAGCCATCCACGGCCATTCAACAGCGGGTGGAAGCTGCCCGCCAGCGCCAACGGGAACGGTTTAATGGCAACGTACTGCAAACCACGGAAGGATCGCAAGCCGAGGTTGTCCCGGTTGATGTGATTGCTTCTGCCATCCAGTGTAATGCCGACATGCGCCCGGCGGAGGTACGCCAGTTCTGCGAGCTGGACGATACCAGCCGGGCATTAATGCGCTCAGCCATGCACCAGTTGCAGCTTTCGGCACGCGCCTACCACCGCATCCTCAAGCTGGCGCGCACCGTCGCAGACCTGGCGGGAAGCGAGCACATCCAGCCTGCTCACCTGGCGGAGGCGCTCCAGTATCGGTCGAGGATGATGGAGAGGGCCTAATAAAGGAAAGAGTAAGGGAAGTTTAATTTAAAATGATAAATAAATATGCTCGGGTTTATAGACGGTCGTAAATCTTCAACGCCTAATTTTAATCGATGAGGAAATATTCAGATGAAAAAACATCTAATTCTCGTGGCATGCATTACACTGACATTTTCATTGATAATTCTAGTGACTCTTTGGACGCAAACCACACCCCTTAAAAGAGGTTTAGCAGCAGGATTAACACAGGATTATAAAATTTTTCTTCCGTGGGTAGAAAATCAATTCATATCTGGAATGGTTTTTGTACCTGCTGGTGAGTTTCAGATGGGTTGCGACCCGGACTACAACAATGGCTCATGCGTGCTCCCCAGGTGAAGGACCCCTCCACACCGTTTACCTGGACGCGTATTATATCGACAAATACGAGGTGACCAACACACAGTACGCATTATGTGTGGCTTTCGGGGCTTGCGCTCCGCCTGAATTGAATTCATCCTACAGCCGATTGTCTTATTACGACAATCCAACCTACGCTAATTACCCGGTGATCTATGTCTCCTGGTACGATGCACGCGACTACTGCAGCTGGTCAGGCAAAAGCCTGCCGACGGAAGCTGAATGGGAGAAAGCAGCGCGGGCGACGAGTGACACGCGCACCTTTCCGTGGGGTGAACAAGGCGCAAGCTGCACTCTGGCAAACCATTGGTACATGATAGATCCTGTGCATCATAGCTACTGTGTGGGCGACACCAGCCAGGTGGGGAGTTGCCCAAGCGGAGCCAGCCCCTACGGCGCGCTGGATATAGCCGGTAATGTCTGGGAGTGGGTGAACGACTGGTATCAAGATAACTATTACAGTGTCTCAGCCTCTCAGCAACCCGCCTGGTCCAACCAGCGGCAGCGATAAGGTACTACGCGGCGGCAGTTGGGAAAGGGATTGGCTTCGCCAGCGCGTTGCGTACCGCGACTACGGCGTCCCTGGTACTCGCGGCAACGACATCGGTTTTCGCTGTGCTATGCCCCCTCCACCTTGATATTCCTGGCTGTTGGACTTAGGTCTTCTGCGAGATAAGCATCAGCACACGCTAGATCATAAATTACCGCCTCCGAATTTCTGATCGAGGCTTTTCCTTCGACAGTTACATGATCACCTTCAATGTTGAAGCCAAGTACTCGATATCTCCCACCCGCCGTTATATTGCACTGCACAGCTGCCCGTGTGGCTTTTTGGTGACACGTTCAAACCCTGTACATGCTTGCCCGGTCGAGTCGTTGCAGGATAAACAAGACAGGATTGGTGATTTTTTCTAAAAGGATTGAATGCTGGATGTTCCTGGCATGATCAATCTTCTTTATTGTAGAGCCAGGCTTTCATCCTGGGTGATCCTGATCAAGCTGTAGATAGATAATGACAGTATCACATTTTATACTCGGGCTAGTTAGTACTTGCCACGAAAACAACAACTTGGTTTCAAATACCGGATAATAGATAAGCCTCACAAAACTTTCAAAAACAATAGTGGTTTAATGGAAGACAAGCAATTTCTTTTGCATTTAGGGTTGAATTAAGCTTAAAAGTCTCCAAATTGGGGCATAATTAAGTTGACTTCAGCAAATAATATTGCTATAATACGGCTACGGTCTTTAATCTCATATTCATAAATGAGATTGAGCAGACCTACAGGGAGATCATCGATGGTTTTTTACAGCGGGTATACATCTATAAAAGGAGGTGGTATTTCAACGATTTTTTTGGTTTAAAGTGTCAGTATTGTCCCCTTTGTAATCATGGAACTATGAATATCAGGGAAACGAGGAGGCTAGTGCAAGACATTTTTTCTATCAAACGAGGGATTCTTTTGGTAACCAGGCTCAATCCAGGCATCTATTGGGCTTATGTCTTCTTTCATTCCATCACCCACATTAATCCAACCCAACCAATGAAAGGGATTTTCCATGACCAATAAAATTTATAAGCTAATCACCCTGCTCATAATCTTGAGCATTGCTTTGCCAATGTCCATGATCATACCAGGGGGTAAAGTCAATGCTGCTCCACCCGTACCGGTTACATTCACCATCCTGCATAATAATGATTTCCACGGCCAGCTGGAACCGTCCGGCAGCAACCCTGACCTGGCGCACCTGGCCGAACACGGTAAACACTGTCCGCGCTTCCGTCGGTGCAGGGAACGTGCTCCTGGTGGATGCTGGTGACGAGATGCAGGGTAGCCTGCTCTCCAATATCTGGCAGGGTGTGCCTGTCATCGATGCTTACAGCACTATGGGTTATAACGCCGCCACCTTCGGTAACCACGAGTTCGACTGGGACAGGATGTGTTAGCTTGCGCGGACTGGCGAAGCCGCCTACCCCTATCTGGCGGCCAACCTCGTTGTCAATGACACCGGCGACTGCGCCACAGCCGGCTGGACCTCGCCTGCTTTTGTCTCGCCTTACTCCGTCCGACGTCGGCGCTCCAAACAGGTCACCGTAGGCTTCATCGGCGTGACCAGCCAGGAAACGCCCTACATAACCATCCCGGAGGCCACCGAAGGACTGTGCTTAAGGACCCGGCTGCCCTCCATCATCCACTACTATGACGAATTGGATGCCCTGACCGATGTGATCGTTGTGCTTAGCCACCTTGGTTTTAATGATGGTGGGTATGGCTATGGCTTCACGGTATACAGGGGATAAGACTTTGGCTCAGAATCTGATCAACGCAGGCAAGCCTGTCCCATTAATCATCGGTGACCACAGCCACACTGACCTGAGTGCTGCATTAGTAGGTCGGATCGACAGCAGTGGTACAAGCCCATTACAACGGGCGTAAACTCGGACGTGCCGATATAACCGTGCAACCGAGCGGGGCAGTCAGCGTGAGCTGGCAACGCCTGACCATCGGCACAAGCGACCCACAAGACCCCATCATAGCTGCGCTCATTGCAGAATATGCCAACGACCCCGACTATCAAGCCCTTATTAATCAGCCTATCGGTTATGCTCAAACAGACCTGCTCCGTGATTACAATGGCGATAACATGATGGGCAATTTTATTGATGATGCCATCTATGGCGCCCTCAACTCTGATGCCGAGCCGGTCAATGACGTGGACATGTTCTTTAATAATGCCGGCGGTATCCGCATTGACTGGTGCGACAAATGGGACGCAGGACTCGGGCAATGGATATGGACAAGTACTGCGGCTGATTGCCAAACACAAGGTCTATGGTCTCACGATCCCATGCTGCTCACCTATGGGCAGATGTTCCAGATCTTACCCTTTGGTAATGCCACCATCGTGGGTGACATGACCGGTGCCCAGATCCTGCATTTGATCAACCAGAGCGCCACCCTGTTTAAAGGCGCTATCCAGCCCTCGGGCATCCGCTTTAACTTCTATCGCTACTCTGACGCGTTACCTGGTCCGCAACCCTGGGCTTGGGGCGGATATGATGTTGAAGTGTATAACAAAGCCACGGCAGTCTGGGAACCGCTTGACCTGGCTCGCACCTACCGCGTGGGCACCACGAGTTCCTGGCACCCGCCGGGCAGGACGGCTACGTCCAGTTCAAGTATATCGACCAACACCAGCTACTGGGGCGATATGCTCAATGCGGTCAACGCCTTTGTAGCGGCGAACTACACCGTGAGCAATCCCTATCGGGGACCCGATGGTGATGGGACGCTCGACGGGCGTATCACCCGCGATGGCACGGATGCTGGTGGAAGTATTGTACCCATCACTGTCCTGCATCACAACGACTCGCACGGCAACCTGGTAAAAGGTACATATGTGGGTTACACCCAGTTAGCTGCCAAGATCATCCAGGAGCGCCTCCACAATCCAACACGCACCCTCCTGCTCAGTTCTGGCGATAATATTCAGGGCGATGCCATGATGTATTTCTTCAAATCCGCCGCCCTCGGTTATACCGCCGATGGAACGCCCCTTGATCCATCCTTACAGACCAATCCGTTGATCAGGGCTTTCAATTATATGAACTACGATGCCTATACATTGGGTAACCACGAGTTCAACTTTGGCTCAGAAATCTTTACCAGCACACTGGCACAGAGCTACCTTCCCTGTCCTGCAAGCCAACCTGGAAGACGATGGGCAATATGGCATTGCTGAAGTACCGGTGGAAGATTACGTGGAGAAAGTGGTTGGTCCGGAGGGCATCAATGTAGCCATCCTGGGCATCGGTAACCATCGTGTGCCCAACTATGAGCTGCCAAGCAACATCCCCGGCCTGTCCTTCACCAATCCCATCGAAAAGGCTCAGGAGTTATCCGATGCACTTCGCGAAAGTAACGATGTTGTGCTGGCGCTCACTCACATCGGCTTCACCGAGAACCCGGGCAGTGTGGAGATCGACAACAACGTTGACACCTATATGGCAGCCAACGTCACCGGGTTAGATGTAATCGTCGGTGGGCACAGCCACACCAATCCCGCCACAGGCTTTGGCGCTTACAAGTTCCTGCCGACCATCGTCGGAAGCCCAAACAATACACCGGTTCTGATCAACCATGCCTATCGC
>CAVTQM010000044.1:0-11046 GCA_963736805.1 uncultured Chloroflexia bacterium | reverse complement strand
TGGAGAAGGCCGAATTAAGGAAAGAGTAAGGGAGTTTTACTTAACAATGATAAATAAATATGCTCGGGTTTATAGACGGTTGTAAATCTTCAACGCCTAGTTTTGATCGATGAGGAAATATTCAGATGAAAAAACATCTAATTCTCGTGGCATGCATTACACTGACATTTTCATTGATAATTCTAGTGACTCTTTGGACGCAAACCACACCCTTTACAAGAGGTTTAGCTGCAGGATTAACACAGGATTATAAAATTTT
This sequence comes from uncultured Chloroflexia bacterium, assembly GCA_963736805.1. Lineage (GTDB taxonomy): Bacteria > Chloroflexota > Anaerolineae > Anaerolineales > UBA4823 > FEB-25. The sequence goes on along the minus strand of CAVTQM010000044.1, from coordinate 10,787 downwards.
TCTTCCGTGGGTAGAAAATCAATTCATATCTGGAATGGTTTCCGTCCCGGCTGGCGAGTTCCAGATGGGTTGCGACCCCGCCTACAACGGTGGATATGCGTGCCTCCCACGTGAAGGACCCCTCCACACCGTTAACCTGGACGTATACTATATCGACAAATACGAGGTGACCAACACCCAGTACGCAGTATGAGTGCCTTACGGGGGTTGCGCCCCGCCAATTGAATGCATCCCACACCCGTCTGTCGTACTACGACAACCCGACCTACGCTAATTACCCGGTGATCTGGGTCTCCTGGTATCATGCACGCGACGACTGCAGCTGGTCCGGCAAGCGCCTGCCGACGGAAGCTGAATGGGAGAAAGCAGCGTGAGGTGACAGCGACACGTGGGCCTACCCGTGGGGGAAGACGGCGCAGCTGCACCCTGGCAAACCAGGTCCATGAAAGATCCTGGGCATCATAGCTACTGTGTCGGCGACACCAGCCAGGTGGGCAGGGGCCCACTTGGAGCCAGCCCCTACGGCGCGTCGGATATAGCCGGTAATGTCAGGGAGTGGGTGAACGACTGGTGGCAAGCTAACTATTACAGTGTCTCGCCTCTCAGCAACCCGCCTGGTCCAACCAGCGGCAGCGATAAGGTACTACGCGGCGGCAGTTGGGAAAGGGATCGGCTTCGCCAGCGCGTTGCGTACCGCGACGACGGCGTCCCTGGTACTCGCGGCAACGACATCGGTTTTCGCTGTGCTATGCCCCCTCCACCTTGATATTCCTGGCTGTTGGACTTAGGTCTTCTGCGAGATAAGCATCAGCACACGCTAGATCATAAATTACCGCCTCCGAATTTCTGATCGAGGCTTTTCCTTTGACAGTTACATGATCACCTTCAATGTTGAAGCCAAGTACTCGATATCTCCCACCCGCCGTTGTATTGCACTGCACAGCTGCCCATGTGGCTTTTTGGTGATACGTTAAAACCCTGTACATGCTTGCCCGGTTGAGTCGTTGCAGGAAAAACAAGACAGGATTGGTGATTTTTTCTAAAAAGATTGAATGCTGGATGGTCCCAGCATGCTCGATCTTGCTTTTTGCAGCTTTTCCAGGCATTCATCCTGGGTGATCCTGATCAAGCTGTAGATAGATAATGACAGTATCCCATTTTATACTCGGGCTAGTTAGTACTTGCCGCGAAAACCACAACTTGGTTTCAAATACCGGATAATAGATAAGCCTCACGGAACTTTCAAAAACAATAGGGGTTTAATGCAATATTTGCAATTTCTTTTGCATTTAGGGTTGAATTAAGCTTAAAAGTCTCCAAATTGGGGCATAATTAAGTTGACTTCAGCAAATAATATTGCTATAATACCGCTACGGTCTTTAATCTCGTATTCATAAATGAGATTGAGCAGACCTACAGGGAGATCATCGATGGTTTTTTACGCGGGTATACATCTATAAAAGGAGGTGGTATTTCAACGATTTTTTTGGTTTAAAGTGTCAGTATTGTCCCCTTTGTAATCATGGAACTATGAACATCAGGGGAAACGAGGAGGCTAGTGCAAGACATTTTTTCTATCAAACGAGGGGTTCTTTTGGTAACCAGGCTCAATCCAAGCATCTATTGGGCTTACGTATACTTTCATTCCATCACCCACTCTAATCCAACCCAACCAATGAAAGGGATTTTCCATGACCAATAAAATTTATAAGCTAATCACCCTGCTCATTATCTTGAGCATTGCTTTGCCAATGTCGATGATCATACCAGGGGGTAAAGTCAATGCTGCTCCACCCGTACCGGTTACATTCACCATCCTGCATAATAATGATTTCCACGGCCAGCTGGAACCATCCGGCAGCAACCCTGGCCTGGCGCGCTTGGCCAACACGGTAAATCAATGTGCGTACAGCCGTCGGTGCAGCGAATGTACTCCTGGTGGATGCTGGTGACGAGATGCAGGGCAGCCTGCTCTCCAATATCTGGCAGGGTGTGCCTGTCATCGATGCGTACAGCACCATGGGCTATAACGCCGCCACCTTCGGTAACCACGAGTTCGACTGGGGCCAGGATGTGTTAGCTGCGCGGACTGACGAAGCAACTTACCCGTATCTGTCGGCTAACATCGTGGTCAATGACACGGGCAACTGCGCAACCGCCGGCTGGACCTCGCCAGCTTTCGCCTCCCCTTATTCGGTCGCGACGGTCGGCACTCCAAATTCAGTCACCGTAGGCTTCATCGGCGTGACCAGCCAGGAAACGCCCTACATCACCATCCCGGAAGCCACCGAAGGACTTTGCTTTAAGGACCCGGCTGCCTCCATCATCCACTACTATGACGAATTGGATGCCCTAACCGATGTGATCGTTGTGCTTAGCCACCTTGGCTTTAATGATGGTGGGTATGGCTATGGCTTCACGGTATACGGGGATAAGACTTTGGCTCAGAATCTGATCAACGCAGGCAAGCCTGTCCCATTAATCATCGGTGGCCACAGCCACACTGACCTGAGTGCTGCATTCATGGTCGGATCGACAGCAGTGGTACAGGCCCATTACAACGGGCGTAAACTCGGGCGTGCCGACATAACCGTGCAACCGAGCGGGGCAGTCAGCGTGAGATGGCAACGCCTGACCATTGGCACAAGCGACCCACAAGATCCAACCATAGCTGCGCTCATTGCAGAATATGCCAACGACCCCGACTATCAAGCCCTCATTAATCAGCCCATCGGTTATGCTCAAACAGACCTGCTCCGTAACTACAATGGCGATAACATGATGGGCGATTTCATTGATGATGCCATCTATGGCGCATCTCAACACTGATGCCGAGCCGGTCAATGACGTGGACATGTTCTTCAATAATGCCGGCGGCATCCGCACTGACTGGTGCGACAAACTGGGACGCAGAACTCGGGCAATGGATCTGGACAAGTACTGTGGCTGATTGCCAACACAAGGTCTATGGTCTCACGATCCCATGCTGCTCACCTACGGGCAGATGTTCCAGATCCTACCCTTTGGTAATGCCACCATCGTGGGTGACATGACCGGTGCCCAGATCCTGGATTTGATCAACCAGAGCGCCACCCTGTTTAAAGGCGCTATCCAGCCCTCGGGCATCCGCTTTAACTTCTATCGCTACTCTGACGCGTTACCTGGTCCGCAACCCTGGGCTTGGGGCGGATATGATGTTGAAGTGTATAACAAAGCCACCGGCAGTCTGGGAACCGCTTGACCTGGCTCGCACCTACCGCGTGGGCACCAACGAGTTCCTGGCACCCGCCGGGCAGGACGGCTACGTCCAGTTCAAGTATATGACCAACACCAGCTACTGGGGCGATATGCTCAATGCGGTCAACGCCTTTGTAGCGGCGAACTACACCGTGAGCAATCCCTATCGGGGACCCGATGGTGATGGGACGCTCGACGGGCGTATCACCCGCGATGGCACCGATGCTGGTGGAAGTATTGTACCCATCACTGTCCTGCATCACAACGACTCGCACGGCAACCTGGTAAAGAGGTACATATGTGGGTTACACCCAGTTAGCTGCCAAGATCATCCAGGAGCGCCTCCACAATCCAACACGCACCCTCCTGCTCAGTTCTGGCGATAATATTCAGGGCGATGCCATGATGTATTTCTTCAAATCCGCCGCCCTCGGTTATACCGCCGATGGAACGCCCCTTGATCCATCCTTACAGACCAATCCGTTGATCAGGGCTTTCAATTCTATGAACTACGATGCCTATACGTTGGGTAACCACGAGTTCAACTTTGGCTCAGAAATCTTTACCAGCACACTGGCACAAGCTACCTTCCCTGTCCTGCAAGCCAACCTGGAAGACAATGGGCAGTATGGGATTGCCGAGGTACCGGTGGAAGATTACGTGGAGAAAGTGGTTGGTCCGGAGGGCATCAATGTAGCCATCCTGGGCATCGGTAACCATCGTGTGCCCAACTATGAGCTGCCAAGCAACATCCCCGGCCTGTCCTTCACCAATCCCATCGAAAAGGCTCAGGAGTTATCCGATGCACTGCGCGAAAGTAACGATGTTGTGCTGGCGCTCACTCACATCGGCTTCACCGAGAATCCGGGCAGTGTGGAGATTGACAACAACGTTGACACCTATATGGCAGCCAACGTCACCGGGTTAGATGTAATCGTCGGTGGGCACAGCCACACCAATCCCGCCTACAGGCTTTGGCGCTTACAAGTTCCTGCCGACCATCGTCGGAAGCCCAAACAATACACCGGTGCTGATCAACCATGCCTATCGCTACAACAATACCCTGGGCGAAGTGATCCTGGGTATGCGCCCCGACGGGAATGGGGGCTACGAAGTAGCCAGCCGCGCAGGACGGTACATCACGATCGCGTTAACGGATCCGGAAGATGCCGCGATACAAGCTATTGCTGCGCCTTATGTGTCTCTACTGGCTGCCTACAACAACACCGTCCTCGGCCAGACGGAATGGCCCATCGATGCTCTGCAGGCTTTCACTCAGGAAACCAATGGTGCCAACCTGCAGGCTGATGCTGCAGTGTCGGAGTTGGAGAACCGTAATAGCATCCCGGTTGACTTCCACCTATCAGGAGCTATGACCAACAAAAAGGTTGCTGATGGAGCCACCCCAGCCACACCAGTCACGCTTAAAGTCAGCGACATGTTCACCCTCATGCCCTACGAGAACTCGCTGGTGGTGATGGAGATGAACGGTCCGCAACTCAAGGCTGTCCTGGAACGCGCCTACCGAAACTACTACTATTACAAGTATGTACCTGGTTACGGCGGATACTCGTACTACACCACCTGCATGATCGACATCAATGCTGGCGGTCAGATCACCTACAATGACCTATATCCCACTGCGTATGATCCAAATAGAAGCTACGTAGTCTCGCTGGTGGTAAACGGAGTAGCCGGTGGACTTTACCGATGCCGACACTTACTACCGTGTCTCCACGGTCAACTACCTGGCAGCAGGCTCGTGCAACTTCAACAATAACGGCGTCAGCCTGTGGCCACTGAACCAGATTGTCAATGACACCCAGTTCTACGTGCGCGACGCAGTCATCCACTATATCGATGATATGAACATCGTCTCGCCTGTGATCGAAGGCCGGCTGCAATTCATTAATGACAACCAGGCTCCGTTGATCACAATCCTTTCTCCGCAAGCGACGACTTATCTGCACCCCAATTTCCTGACCCTCAGCTTTGGTGCAGTGGATGTTGGTGTAGCCGGATTGAAGAGCGTCTGGGCGGATCTGGATGGAGTGCCGGTGGTTAACGGCCAGGTGATCGACCTGTTCACCCTGACTTTGGGTAACCACACCCTCACGGTGTATGCCATGGACAATGCTTATAACCAGTCCAGTGCCTCGGTCACCTTCAGCGTGAGTGCCACGCTATCCAGCCTGAAGGCTGGGTTAACCCGGCTTTACAATGAAGGTAAGATCGACGAACGCGATGTTTACAACAGCCTGATGGTAAAACTCATCCAGGTTGAGAATGCAGTGACGAAGGGCAAGTATCAGGTAGCCAGGAGTGTCTTGAACGCCTTCATCAGCGAAGTTCAGGCACAGTCTGGCAAGCACATCACGCCTGAGGCAGCCGCACTCTTGATCGCCGATGCAAGGTGGGTTCTCAGTGGTTTACCACTCAACACACCTGGGAGTACTGATCCTCAACCCCAAGTGAACCCATCCATAACGTTAATTAAATAAACTTTTTAGTGTAAAGAATATAAAACAGGGTGTTCGAGAAGGAATTCGAACACCCTGTTTTTTGTGGTGGGACGGGTGTTATATCTGGAAGTTTCGAAGAAAACATATCCACTGATACTGCAATAGGAGACAGGATTTTCAAACAGTACAACATCCAGGGTTGAAATTTCCCAATCATTCCCAGTTTCTAGAAGAGAGTAATCACACCAGATTCCATCGTTCTGCATGCTTATTAAACTCATCTCTAAATCTCACATAATATACCCATTATTTCTTAACAATTTTCAAACACTTCCTGTTTATACTTAGTATCAACCAGAAGAATTATGGTCTGGTTTTGGAGGTCACGTATGCCTTGGAAAAAGTTAATCTACCTAATTCTGATATTTATTTTCGGTGGTGTCTCCGCCCTATGTGGTGCTGCTGTGGGTGGTGTGGTTGTTTATCAGTATGTACGCCAGGAAATTACCAGCTTGCAAGCTGCATCCGCACCATCAACCATGGAAGTGATACCAGCCACCAGCAGCTCTCAAAACCTGGCGGTGAATACCACCGACGTAGAAACTGCCATCACGTCGGCTGTCCAGAATGTTGGTCCGGCAGTTGTTACCGTGGTCGGTACAATTCCCGGGCAGCAAACCTTTTTTGGATATACAGGCGATTCAACCTCCTCGGGCAGCGGGGTATTCATCTCAGACGATGGTTATATTCTCACCAATAATCATGTCATCGATAGCACCCAGCAGCTGCAGGTTATCTTCGCCGATGGCAGGCAACAGGATGCAACCTTGGTGGGGACAGACCAATATTCCGACCTGGCCGTGCTAAAAGTATCTACATCTGCACCGGCGATTGCCATACTGGGTGATTTGGATGCATTAAACCCCGGAGAGACGGTGATTGCGATTGGTTCACCGTTGGGTGATTTTAAAAATACCGTCACTGTGGGCGTGATCAGTGCCACCGGGCGGTCGATTGACACCGGTTCCGGATACTCCATTGATAACCTGATCCAGACTGATGCAGCCATTAACCAGGGAAACTCAGGTGGACCATTGGTAAACCTGGCAGGTGAGGTAATCGCCATCAATACCCTGATCATCCGCAACAGCGGCTCGGGAACCGTTGCAGAAGGGTTAGGATTTGCAATTCCCATTAGCACCGCGCGGCTCATTGCCGATCAGATCATCCAGAAAGGCTTTGTTTCCCGTCCCTACCTGGGTATCAATTGGCAGCCGATCAATCCGCGTGTGGCAGCCATGTACCATCTACCGGTCCAATACGGTGCTTATATCACTGATGTGGCTCGTAACAGCCCGGCCAGCCTGGCTGGATTGCAGGTGGGGGATATCATCACCGGGATCGATAACACCACCCTGGATGATACCAATGCTTATATCAATACCCTTTTCCAGTATGCTGCAGGGGATACGGTGACTCTGACCATTAACCGTAACAGCAAGCAGATGGATGTGCAGGTTACACTGGGCGAATCAGGCTCATAAAAGGTGACTGGAAATAAATCCATTATTTGTCTTTATCAACCAACATAACTGGGTTAGGATCATCCTCACCCAATTCCAACCTGTTCTTATTTAGGTACTCATTTTAGAAAATCCAATAATTTTTTTGATTTTCCTTCAGCACCGACATTTATTATGCTATACTAAATATCACTCATAATAATCACATAAAGTTTTGAGGAGGAGACGAATATGACTGGTTTTGTAGGAGATATTGAAAAACTAACCGAGAAGAATAAAAACTTCCGCAAGGTTCTGTTCACAGGCAAGTATGCACAGCTGGTTGTTATGTGCCTGGAGCCAGGCGAAGAATTAGGCAATGAAGTTCATGATACTGTTGACCAATTCTTCCGGATCGAGGAAGGTAAAGCCAAATTCGTTTTTGGTGGCAACGAGGTTCACCTGGTTAAAATGGGAGATGCAGTGATTGTCCCTGCGGGTACATTCCATAACGTGATCAACGCCTCAAAGAAAGTGAGACTCAGGCTATACACGATCTACTCACCGCCTAACCATCCGGATGGTACAGTCCACAAGACCAAGGCGGAAGCTGAAGCAGCTGAAGCTGAACAGCACAAGTAATTATTGTATTTAAGGTAACCTTAATGACCTCCCGCAGCTTTCGTATGCTGCGGGAGGTTATAATATTTTTTCATCTTTTTAAAGTAGGAGCATCGAATGCACCGTGGTTATATTGTCTTGATTTTTTTGATGCTGAGTTCTCTAGCGTGTGGGCTCATCAGCACAGCTACGCCGGTATCCTCAGAAATCAGTCTCCCGACGAAAGCGATTTCATCGCCTGTACATTCGGAGACTCCATCTACGGAACCCGATCACACCCAGGTACCTGCTGGTGAAACTACCAGTGTACCCACTCAGGAAGAGCTACCCAAGACACCCTATCCCACCTCAGTGCTGGATGCCCAACTTACCAGGCAGATTAACAAAATTCAAACCCAGGTTATTGAAGAACGCGGCCTTCAACCCGAGAATCCTGTACCAGTCATCCTGCTCTCGCCTGCTGAATTGCGCCAAAATGTCATCAATGACTTTCTGGTCGATTACACGGATGAAGAAATGGCCGATGACGTGATTGAGCTTTCAACGATCGGGCTACTCGAGCCAGGTTATGATTTTAAGACTTTTTATACCGACCTGCTCAGTGAGCAGGTGGCAGGTTATTATGATAACGATACCGCGGAGATGTTTGTCGTTCAAGGAGCGGGTTTCGAGGGTCCTGAAAATCTGACCTATGCGCATGAGTATACCCACGTCCTCCAGGATCAAAATTACGATATCAAAAATGGTCTAAACTACAGTGATGAATCCTGCGAAGTGGATACCGAGCGCTGCGCTGCCATCCAGGCGTTAATCGAAGGTGATGCCAGCCTGTCCGAAATTGCCTGGTTCCAGAACTATGCCACCCAAGCAGACCAACAGCAAATCATCGACTATTACAATTCAATGAACAGCCCTGTTTATGATCGCGCTCCGGCGTTTCTAAAAGATGACTTTATTTTCCCCTATTCCCAGGGTCAGGCTTTTGTTCAGGTACTATATGACCAGGGAGGCTGGACCGCTGTTGATGCAGCTTATCATAACCTGCCTGTTTCCACCGAACAGATCCTGCATCCCGAACTCTACCCTTCGGATACACCCATCCCGGTAGATTTACCCGATTTGACTTCAACCCTGGGAGAAGGTTGGCGGGAATTATCACGCAACCAGATGGGAGAGTGGTACACCTACCTGATCCTGGCACGCGCTGCTGATGAAAAAGCTCGTTTAGATGACCCAATCGCACAGGATGCAGCCGCAGGGTGGGGAGGCGATGAATACGTTGTGCTTCATAATGACTCCACTGGCTCCACCGCTTTTGTAATGAAGACAATCTGGGATTCTACTCAGGAAGCAGAGCAGTTCGCAACTGCCTTTCAGCAATATGCAGATTCACGCTTTGGAGTGTCAGCTACCCAGCAAGGTGATACACTCACCTGGAGTTACCCTGATGGGATTAGCTCTCTCTACCAGGCGGGTGATACAACCATCTGGATCGTCGCCCCCGATGCAAGCATTGCCCAAACAATAGACAGCTCAGTCCAGCCATAGTCTGGTTTATCCCAACCAGTTATTCCATCGGTCAAACCAGCGTTTATCTGCCAGGCGGGTGTCTTCCAAAGACATCCGCCTGCCTGCTTCTTCATAGGAAATCGGGTTGCCCAATACTGGCATGGCGTAATTCTCCCCCTCAAAATTGATCATCGACTCATTCGCATATAGGGTTTCAGTTCCATCCATTAGATAGAGAGTTGTTAATCGGTCGCCTTCTCCAAGCTCGAAACGATCCCCCGTCGCTTTGAAAGCAATCGCGTGAGCACCCTTGAATGTCAGATCTTCCGCTGCACAAAATAAAGCACTTCCTCCATACGGCATCTGTAATCTTCGGTGTCTGCCAGCTACCACCAACCCGCCAAGGATCACGGTTTCAGGATCAGTGATGATCGTATCGACCAGGATCGAATTTCTTATATCCGCTCCTTGGGGTATATGACTGCGCAGCAGGATGTTGCCATTCCGATCTCGTTCTTGCGGTAGTTGGAACAGCTCACGTGAGGTTGCTCCCAGGTCAGAATCAGTCACCAATGCTTCCAAGGAGTGTCTCAAGCTCAGGTGCAGTCCCCAATCCATCCAATATGGCTGTCCAAAATCCAGCACCGCAATCACAGGCATCCGCCCATAGCGCAGTTGGAATGTGTGCTTCACTTGTTGAATTTTATAAAAGAAATCAGGCATTCGGCTTGCCAGATCAGCCATCCCGGTTTTCCCCATCCGTTCTTCCAGGGCGGCTTCAGCTTTCCACTCGTTTTCATCCCGACAGGACAAGGCAATCCAGGTGTATGGGTCCCAGTCCACCCATTTGTTCTCGTCCAAGATATCTCCCCGAAACACCTCTTCAGCTACCTGCACGAAAGGGTAGCTGATCGCCAGGCTTCCCAGGTTGACCCCTACGCGTTGATTTTGTCCACGGTCAGCCAGTCGCATGCGAAGGCTATCCAACATCCTGTCGGGTATATTGGTGTGTCATCAGCGAGATTTCGGGCATCAAACTCCACCCATTCCTTTTCACGCGCCAGTGTATCCGTCGGTTCGGTCTGCCAGATAAAGCGAATACCATCCACATTCTTATACATGGATGTACCTATTTCCCAGATCCTGCCAGGGATGATCGCTTCATCCCCCCACTTGATAATCATCCCGCTAAAGCCATTGGACTCCAAATGTTGTTGCCACAATGTTGCTGACATGGCTGCCACATCTGCCGTGGTCAGGTAGGCTGCCTGGTTTGCTGTTCTTAAGGGTGTTGGAAATGCCGGCTTTCGATTGCCAAGCGCTTGCGTAAAGGGACTGAAACGCTTCCCCAAACCAAAAACCATATTCATCAACATCATTGGTGGTAATGGTGTTGCACCCATGGCTTCCCTTGAACTTCCATCCAGGCGTTCAGGCTGCCGAGAAAATTACCTTT
>CAVTQM010000043.1:0-155916 GCA_963736805.1 uncultured Chloroflexia bacterium | reverse complement strand
CCGGCACATAACTGCGGAGGACGTTGCCTGCTCATCGCTTCCATCGAAAATGGCAGGATCACCCGCCTCGATACGGACGATCGTCCGGACAGCCTGGCTGATCCACAGCTGCGGGCTTGTGCCCGTGGGCGTGCCTATTTACGCCGCCAGTACCATCCTGACCGCCTGCAGTATCCGCTCAAACGGGTGGGAGAACGTGGTGAGGGCCAATTCGTGCGCTGCACGTGGGAGGAAGCCCTGGAGATAATAGCTGGACAGCTGCAACGCGTTAAAGCAAAATACGGTAATGAAGCCTTGTTTGTACCCTACGGTACGGGAAGCTACAACCAGCTCAACGGCTCGCACACCGCTCGCCGTCTGATGAACCTATTCGGCGGTTGTCTCGGTATTTACAATTCCTATTCGTGGGGTGCAATCAATATCGCCACCCCCACTGTTTATGGAACTCTGGTCACAGGTAACCAACGCCAGGATTGGCTGAACAGCCGTTACATCATCATGTGGGGCTGAATCCTGCCGAAATCCGCGATGGTACGAACAGCGATTACTTCGTCAAGCTGGCACGTGAAAACGGCGACGAAAGTTGTGTGCATCGACCCGCGCCATTCACTTTCAGCGGCATCCCTGGCGGATGAGTGGATCCCCGTCGCCCAGGTACCGACACGGCAATGATGAGTGCCATGGCCTATGTGATGCTGACCGAAGGATTATACAATGCCGATTTTGTGCGCACCCACTGCATAGGTTGGGATAGCTCCCAAATGCCAGCGGGTGTAAAAAGCGCAGAATCTGTATTCCGATTATCTACTGGGAGTGCGCGATGGAGTTCCCAAAACCCCAGAGTGGGCTGAAGCCATCACCGCGGTTCCTGCGGCGACCATCACCCGCATTGCGCGTGAGTATGCCACGATCAAACCCGGGGTGCTCTACCAGGGTTACGGAATGCAGCGCCGTGCCTACGGGGAACAGGTGGTGCGTGCCGGCTGCGTGCTGGCTGCCATCACTGGTAACGTGGGAATACCTGGGGGATGGACCAGTGGACTTGCCTTACAGGCCCCTGACGGCGGCCCTTTTTGGACGCTTTTCCCAACAGGGGAGAACCCTGTCAAAAGCAAAAGCCTCCCGGTTTTTCTGTGGAGTGAAGCGTGCCTGCGTGGACATGAGATGACTTCGGCTGAGGGTGTGATCGGTGCTCCAAATTTGAAGACAGACATTAAGCTGATCTACGGCGTTGCCACCAATTGCCTGATCAACCAGCATGCCGATGTCAACCGCTCGGCAGCCATATTGAGGGATGAGTTAAAAGTTGAATTCATCATAATCCAGGATAACTTCCTGACCCCCACCGTAAAATTTGCGGACGTTGTCCTACCAGCCTGCACCCAGTTCGAGACCTGGGGCGTGGAGGACGGATGGAAGTATGGGGATGAGGTCATCTTACAGCCCAAACTGGTTGAGCCCCTTGGTGAGTGTAAGAGTGATTACCGAATTTGCGCGGACCTGGCGGACCGTTTAGGCTTTGGCGAGGCTTATACTGAAGGCCGTGACGAAAAAGCCTGGGTGGAATGGTGCCTTGACCGTTACAGGGAAACACGCTTCCCTGACCTGCCCTGCTTGGAAACATTCATCGAACAGAACCTGGGTGCCTATTCAAAACCAGTCACACAACCGGCAGTCGGGCTAGCCGATTTTCGCAGCGATCCACAAAAATATCCTTTAAAGACACCCAGTGGAAAAATCGAGATCTTTTCAAAGACTCTGTTCGATATGGGCAAATCTGACAATATCCCTGCGGTACCCAAATACATCCCGGAATGGGAAAATCCATTCCCTGAGGATGACAACGGCTCAAATGCTTCAGGAAAACATCGGGAAAAACAATATCCACTGCAAGCCATTGGGCATCACAGCCTTGCCCGGGTGCACTCCACACATGACAACAATGACTGGCTGCAGGAGGCTTTCCCGCAGCGGATCTTCATCAACCCTCTGGATGCAGCCGCAAGGGATATCAACGATGGCGATTTAGTACGCGTCTGGAATGAACGAGGGGAGCTGGTCATACATGCCCGCCTCACCCAGCGCATCCTGCCAGGCGTGGTCGATATCCCGCAGGGTGCCTGGTGGGACCCCGACCCGGAGGGCGTTGATCATGGCGGTTGCATCAATGTGCTGACTTCCCACCGATGGACCCCTCTGGCATTCGGCTCGACGCAACATACGATCATGGTTCAAGTTGAAAAATCCAACCCAAAAAATCAGCAGAGAGATTCAGGAAATCCTTGAAGCTGCGGAGTGAATGTTTCTAAAGATGAGCTATACATTCACCTTTGACGCAAGTGCCTGTTCCGGCTGTAAGACGTGCCAAGAAGCCTGCAAGGATAAAAATAACCTGCCTATTGGAATACTCTGGCGGCGCGTGATTGAAATTTCCGGCGGAGAATGGCAAATGACCAGCAGGGCATGGGAGAACAGTGTTTTTGCCTATAACCTGTCCCTTGCATGCAATCACTGCACCCATCCAAAGTGCGCTGGCGTATGCCCGGTGGATGCATACACCGTCCGCCCGGATGGGATCGTATTGATCGACACATCCCGGTGCATGGGTTGCGATTACTGCGCCTGGGCATGCCCCTATGGAGCACCGCAGTACGATACCAAGCAAGGCATCATGACCAAATGCGACTTTTGTTATGATCGGCTTGATGCCGGTATGCCACCGAGTTGCGTGGCAGCCTGCCCACTACGGGTATTAGATTATGAAACAATCGAAGAATTGAGTACAGTAAATAAAGGTCAAATTTTATGGCAGCTGCCAGCAACTGAACATCCCTTTCCATTACCAGACTATTCACGCACCGAACCCCATCTGGTTATCAAACCACACGCAGGGATGAATACCCCGCTTGCCAAAGTGGTCTCCAACCATGAAGAACTCCAGCCACCACGTTCGTTTGAGAATACCCATCGAATCGACGCCATGCGCGAGTTGCCATTAGTCGGCTTCACCCTGCTCGCCCAGGCGGCAGCAGGCATGGCAGTTTTCAGCCTGGTGCTTTCACCAGTACCCCTGTCTGTGCTGCTGGCTATCGGTATTCTATTAGGCAGCGGGGGATTAATTTCATTCCTGCACCTGGGTAGAAAACGCAATGCCTGGCGGTCGGTCTTACATCTCAAAAAGTCTTGGCTAAGCCGGGAAATCCTGATGGCAGGCTTGTTCGGAGCAACCTGGGCGGTAGCAGTTGGATTGCAATTTTTTAGGAAAATTTCTCCCAATCTCTGGCCTTTGGCAATATTAGGGCCTCGGGCTGATTTACTGCATGGCCCAAGTCTACCACCTTAGAGCAGTCCCTGCCTGGAACAGCTGGCGCACCTATGCTGCATTCTTCTTGAGCGCGGCGACTTTTCTGGAGCTCTTGGGGTAAATATCGCAGTATCTCACCCTGTATGGGTAATCCTTGCTGGAATCGGAATGATCACTGGAATGCTGATGATGCTGACAACACAATCTTCTATTGATGACACAGCAGGTAAGCTGCGCATTGCATTTCTCAGCCTGGGAATTATCGGGGTTGCATTCTTAGCTATCGTACCGCAGTCCAATCAAGCATGGCTGGCTATTCCAATTTTCCTGGTTGCACTGGCAGCCGAAATGATTGGGCGGTGGCAGTTCTATGCTGTTCGTAAGCCATTTCCTATGCGTGCCAATAGAGCAGGGACTGATCGTATTGGCAGGGTGCGGTCCGCTCAAGACAGTAACACAAGTTAGAATCTTGTTGAAGGCACATAATAATCCGCCAGGAGCAAGGCGGATTTTTTACACCTGATGGCTTACCCCTCACCTGGCAGAGAATTCCATATTCAAACTATTGCGTTTATTTTTACTGTTTGCAGCCCTCCGGGATGCCACCATTTCAGATTTTTCCAATTTTTCCATCGATGCACAACATAATCGATATGGTCAATAATGTCCTGTATACAGGCTCATCCGTATTTGTTTTATGTAACATCCATGCGCTCATTTTTGGCATCACAAATACAACAAGGAGTGTATTGAGATATAGGCGTTATCGATCAAAATTCCCAGACGGTTTATCCTGTCAACAATTTTCATGCTGAACCGGCTCAGATCACCTTGAAATTCTCGCATCCGATGGCGGAATTTCAGGGTATAATATTTTTATGATCGAGAGAACCAAACTCTATAATATCATCCACAGTGCCTTGGAAAGAAGTCGAGTGGTGGCTTTGATCGGCCCGCGCCAGTGTGGAAAAACCACAATGGCGCGGAAGTTTGTAGCTCCAACTTCAATCAACTATTTTGATTTGGAAGACCCATTCAGTCTGGTACGGCTCGATCAACCCATGAGCGCATTGCTTGATTTGAACGGGTTGGTGGTGATCGATGAAATTCAGAGGCGCCCTGAATTGTTTCCCATCCTGCGCGTTCTTCCGGACCGCGATCCATTACCTGCCCGCTTTCTCATTCTGGGCAGTGCATCTCCCGCTCTTTTACACCAATCGTCAGAATCTTTGGCCGGACGTATAACAACAATTCCCATGGGTGGGTTTAGCCTTGAAGAGGTAGGCGCTGAAGCTCAGAACCAGCATTGGCGGCGAGGGGGATTCCCGCTTTCATTCCTTGCCGTAAGCGAAGAGGAAAGTGTGGATTGGCGTAAGGATTTTGTCAATACTTTTCTGGAACGTGATATTCCACAGTTTGGCTTTAACATCCCATCCACCAGCCTGTTCCGTTTTTGGAGTCTTCTAGCGCACTATCACGGACAAGTATGGAATGCAGCCGAAGCAGCTCGCGCTCTGGAGGTCAGCCAGAGTACGGCACGGCGATATATCGACTTACTACAGGATCTGTTTATGGTGCGTCAATTGCAGCCTTGGTATGCCAATCTTGGCAAGCGGCAAGTCAAGTCCCCCAAAACCTACCTACGCGATACTGGCCTTTTGCACTACCTGCTTGGTATCCGTTCCGAACAGGAACTCGCCGTTCACCCTCGTAATGGTGCCTCCTGGGAAGGGTATGTAATCGAAGAGATCATTAAGGTTGTCAATCCGGATGAAACATACTTCTGGGCAACTCATTCGGGGGCAGAATTGGATTTGCTTCTAATTAAAAATGGCAAGCGGATAGGCGTGGAATGTAAACGTATGGATTTCCTCGAGTAACGCCCTCCATGCGTACTGCACTTATAGATCTTGATTTATCGAAACTGCTTGTAATCTATCCCGGCCTGCATCCATACCCACTAGCAGATAAAATTCTGACCGTACCACTCAAATTCCTGGCAGAAAATCCTGGCAGTCTTTTAGATTAGATCATGCCACCACAGGAGAACGCACTTACATACTTGCACACCATGCTTGGCTCCCAGGCAGGCTTTCGCCCAGGCCAATGGGAGGCCATTGAAGCCGTTGCAGTCCACAAAAAGCGTGTCCTGATTGTCCAACGTACGGGATAGTGAAAAAGTTTGGTGTATTTTCTCGCCACCAAACTCCTGTGTGAACAAGGCGCAGGAATAACCTTGCTCATAAGCCCCCTTCTCTCACTCAGGCGCAACCAGATTGAGATGGCAGGACGTATCAGCCTCCGCTCTTGTACCATCCATTGCGCCAACCGTGAAGAGTGGGATTCTTTCCAAGCAGCTCTTGGATTCCTAAGCATTATTCTTCCATCCCCCAGGTAAACAGGTCAGAACAGCTTGTTGGTCAACATCTGCTTGAGAACTGTTTCTGAGACTTCCAATACCTTGTCAACATGGCTCTGGTTGTGAGCAGTGGACATAAAAAGCGGGTGGGCACTGGCCATAATGCCATTGGCGCGCAGACCAAGGTGGAACAGGCTGGCAGCCTGCTTGTTGGCTTTCATGGCATCGCGCTTGTTTTTGATCCTTGTGGTGGTGAAGTGGAATTGGAAGATCGATGCCACCCTGGCAGCCATAAGAGGAACACCCAGGCGTTGGCCGAGACAATCCATTCCGCTGCAGAGGGTTTCTGTTAATCCATTGATATACGGGTAAGCCGTGCCTTTCTCGAGCTCCCCCAGGACCGCAAGGCCAGCCATCATCGAGACGGGATTACCAGAGAAACAGCCGGACTGGAAGATTTGTTCGGAAAGGTCCCACAGGCCGACCTTTGGGGTGACCACCTTGTCCATAATCTCACGCTTGCCGCCGAACCCGCCGATGGCGAAGCCTCCACCCAGGATTTTTCCCAGGCAAACCAGGTCGGGCAGGATGCCAAAGTATTCGAGGGCACCACCGAGGGCGATGCGGAAATTGGTGACCACCTCGTCAAATATCAGCGGGATGCCCGTTTCAGCCGTAACCTGGCGCAGGGCTTTGAGGAATTCGATATCAGCTGGCACCACCCCCAGGCCGAAAGCAGAGACCGGTTCGACGATCACCCCGCCCAACTCATTGGCGTGCATCTTGATCTGCTTGACAGCGGTGTCCGGATCATTGTAGGGCAGGATGATAAGGTTGTCTTTTACATTATCAGGGATGCCAGCGCTATCCAGATGAGGTTGGGGGTTTCCCGGATCGCCTTCGACTGCCAGGGTGCTTACCAGGACTGTATCATGCTGGCCGTGGAAGTTGCCCTCGAATTTTACAATCTTAGGGCGCTTGCGGTAGGCACGTGCAGCACGTATCGCCATTAAGGTTGATTCAGAACCGCTGTTCAAGAAGCGAACCATCTCGACTGAGGGCATCAGCTTACAAACCTTCTCAGCGAGTTTAACCTCTGCCTCGGCAGGGAGGTAATAATGTACTCCAATGTCGAGCTGCTGGTGAACAGCACGCAGGACACATTCAGGTGAATGTCCCAAGATATGGACACCCGCCCCCATCAACAAGTCGATGTATCTATTGTTGTCGATATCGACCATCTCTGCCCCCTGCCCTCCAACCATATAAATCGGGTAGGGCGGCAGGTATTTGCCATTGGCGGCTACACCCCCCGGCAAGTATTTACCCGCCAAATCAGATAATTCCTTCGAGGCGGATGTGCGCGATCGGTAAAGTTGTTCAAGTGGATTGATGACTGGTGCCATGTCCTTCCTCCGATTTATTATTCGATCAAACAAAATAAGTATAACCCGGATTGATAGAACGGGAAAATGCTCATTGATCCGGTTTTTCCAACTTGATAATCAGGAGATTACGCCGGGATGGGTGAGGAAAGACTTTTCTGAGATGATTCCCGCTTGACCTGCATCAGTTATATATCGATAATCAGTCTGGTCTGTTTCAGATGCAACTAGGTTCTTAGGGTTATGAATTGGGATTTACCATATCTATCACCTTAGCGATATAATCCCCGTATGCCAGAGGGTTTACCCTGGAGTAACTTTTTTCTCCTGTCGCACGACCCAACCAGGCGTTGCGCATAAAACTACCACACATTCCTGGACGAGATGCACGATTATGGTAAAAAATCTTCGAGGAGAACGCCCATGACTACGATCACCCGTACTCAACCACACTTTTCCATTAAAGTGCCCACCAATCTATCGTCACGCATCCAATGGCTGCGCGATTATTATTTTGAGGGGGTTCACCGCGCCTGGAACAACGAGTACACTTCCTGGACCACCGGAACGCCCTGGGATTTCCAGTATAACGAACTAACCTTCTATATCGTCCCGGAGACATACTCATTCCTGCAGACCTTTCGCTCGTCTTTTAAACAGGTTGCGCACACCGTCAACCTGCATCCCGATTTCTGGAAGTGGTCATTGCCGGAGCGGCGTGCCTGGTTCAACCGCGAGGTGATGGCACATTATCTTCCAAAGGAAATCCTGCCCGGAGACCTGCTTGCCGGCGGACGGTTCAATATTCAGACGTCCACCTGCCTGACCAAAAAAGAGACGAAAGAGCGCGACCGCCTGGTTTACGGCGCTAATGGCAGCCGGGCAGCCATGCTCTGGTTCCACAACCATGGCTACGGTAACGTGGGCGCCACCTCCGGGCACCTGATTCCCGATTACGGGCGTATCATCCGCGATGGCTGGAAAGCCGTGCACGCCGAGCTTGAATCAACCTATGCAGCATTATCCGAAGGGGATAAAAATGGCAAAAAGGGTGCACAGCTGCGTGCAATGATGACTGCCGCAAGTATGCCGCGTGACCTGGCAGCGGAATATTCCAAGGAATGCCAGGAAATGGCAAAGCAGGAAACCGACCCGCAACGTCGCCAGGAACTTCTCCAAATGGCAATGAACCTATCGCGTGTACCCTGGGAACCTGCCCAAAATTTCTGGGAAGCGGTGCAATCCCTTTGGCTGACCCACATGCTGGTCATGGCCGATGAAAACTACCCCGGCCCGGGCGAACTCGTTCGGACGGCTTGACCAGTACTTATATCCCTTATGGGAACAGTCCATTGGCGAAGGCATGGACCCAGAGTTTGGCAAGGAGATCCTGAAATGTTTCTGGCTGCATTGCAATACCGCGTATGATGGGATGATCCGCACAGGCGGTAACCAGGGAATTACTGCAGGATATGGCCAATTATTCACCATCTCAGGCATGGGGGCAAATGGGAAGGATATGTCGAATGATCTGACCTACATCCTGCTGGAGGTGATCGACGAGATGTCGCCCATCCTGGAGCCCAAACCCAATGTGCGCCTACACCGCGGCTCGCCAGAAAGATTGCTTGACCGCGTGGTGGAAATGATCGCCTCCAGCCAGGGATCACCCTTCCTGCTCAACTTCGATGAACGCTCGATGGCAGGCATGATGCTGCAAGCCAAGAAATCGGGAGTGACGCATCTCATCCATGAGAAGAATGTTTTTGACTATGCCCCAGTCGGCTGCCTCGAAAACACAATGGTTGGAAACGACCGCTCCGGCACCGTGGATGCCAACTTAAATTTGCTCAAGGCTGTTGAACTGGCTCTGACCGGAGGCTTTGACCTGATCCCGTTTACCGACCCGATGACCGGCAAGACCGACCCACTCACACGCTGGGGAGCAGACACTGGAGAGGCGACCCACTTTCAAACCTGGGAACAATTTTGGAATGCTTATGCCACCCAGACCCAACATATCATCAACCGTATCGTGGATACCTATGAACAAAGCGAGTCCATTCGTGCGCAATATGCACCTACACCATATGTATCCTGCCTGGTTAGAGGCTGTGCACAGAAAGGAAAGGACGTTACCGAAGGTGGCGCGGAATTAGGCTATGTAACCATCGAGGCGGTGACCTACGCCACGACGGTTGATTTACTGCTGGCTGTGAAGTATCTCGTCTTCGATCAAAAAGAGTGCACAATGGCAGAGCTCATCCAGGCACTCAAGGATAATTGGAGTGGGCACGAAGTTCTTCAGGCACGCGCCCTTCACAAGGCACCCAAGTATGGCAGAGATGATGAGGCGGCTGATGGGCTGGCCCGGCCAGGTAATGGAATTATGGGCTGGAGAAACCTGGAAGTATAAGACCAAATCCACTGACCGCCAATTCCGTCCCGGCATGTTATCCTGGAACTATTGGGTAGCGGATTCGTTCATCGTGCCAGCCAGCCCGGATGGACGCCCACGCGGAAAATTCCTATCGAACGCGCTGTGCCCGTCCAATGGAGCGGATATCAACGGACCAACGGCTAATGTCAACTCGATCGGCAAAGCCCTGGGCGGTAAAGCCGCAGATGGCCGGGGAGATTGGGAGGAATACCTCAACCTTCTGCCCAACGGTGGCAGCCACACGATGAACTTCAACCCATCCATGCTGCGCGATCCTGAACACCGCGAGAAGTTCAAGGCCTTCCTGAAGGGTTACATAGAAAATGGCGGTTCTGCATTGCAAGTCAATTTGATCAATGCCGACCTGCTGCGAGACGCCCAGTCTCACCCAGAAAACTACCGGCACCTGCTGGTGCGCGTGACCGGCTACAACGCCTACTTCACAGCGATTGGAAGGGAACTCCAGAACGAGATCATCGCCCGTGAAAGCCACCAGATGAAATGACCAGCGGTCGAATCCTGCACCTGCAGCGCCTCTCTACCGAGGATGGACCAGGCATCCGGACCACGGTTTTCTTCAAGGGCTGTCCTCTGCACTGTGCCTGGTGCCACAACCCGGAAAGTATCTCTATAAAATCGCAAACCCAGTGGTTCGCGGTGCGTTGCATTGGCTGTAAAATATGCGTGGATACCTGCCCGAATGGATGCCTGGCGATGACTGGCTCGGGTCTGGTGATTGACCGCCAACGCTGTGAGGCATGCGGGGTATGTGTAGAAGCCTGTCCGTCCGGGGCGCGCGAGTTGCTGGGAAGAACCATTTCCACAGAAGAATTAATGGCTGAACTACTCAAAGACCGGGCTTTCTATGAAAAATCCGGTGGCGGAGTAACCCTTTCAGGGGGCGAACCAACCTTTCAAGCGGACTTTACCGAAGAGCTCTTACGCAGCTTGAAAGAGCAAGGAATCTCGACCGCCCTTGACACCTGCGGACTTACTTCGTCCCGTACCTTTGACAGGCTTCTGCCTTATACCGACCTGATCCTGTTTGACCTAAAACTTCTTGATCCTGGCTTGCATCGCAAGTTCACTTATGTCACCAACCAGCAAATTCTTGAAAACCTGGCTCACATCCGGAAAACTATTCAACAACATCCCCAGCGTATCGAATTATGGATCCGCACCCCCCTTATCCCTGGAGCTACGGACACAGAAGATAACCTATCTGCCATTGGCCGTTACCTCGCCAACCAAATGGAAGGAACTGTCGCACGCTGGGAATTATGCGCCTTTAACAACCTGTGCCGTGACCAGTACACTCGCCTGGGCTTGGAGTGGGAGTATGCTAATACGCCGCTCATGTCCCACGCCGACGTAAGACACTGCGAACAGATCGCCAAAGCCACCTTCAATCACCCGGAGCTTGTGCTGGCAACCGGCGCAACACGCCCGGAAGAACCATTACAGGAGTGATTTATGGAAACAGCATTACTCACAACCTTTTCTGAAACCGATATCCAGAACACGCAGCCTGCCATGAAGGTTGGGCTGTTGGCAACCGTCAACCCGGAAGGCCTGCCGCACGTGACGCTGATTTCCTCACTCATGGCGTGCGGATCAGCCCAATTATGCTTCGGTCAATTCACAGAAGGGAAGTCGAAAGAACATATCCTCATCCATCCAAAAGCCGGTTTTCTCATCATGGGGCTGGATAAAAAACTCTGGCGGGGCAAAGCTGTCTTTACGCACTCGGTGAAAAGCGGACCGGAATATGATTACTATAATAACGTGCCCATGTTTCGCTACAATGCCTATTTCGGCGTCCACACCGTTTATTACCTCGACCTGCTATCTCACAGCGGCAAAATCCCCCTGCCAATGAACAGGATCATCTTTGCCGCAGTCAAAACGATGCTGGCAAGAACGCTGGGGAGCAAACCAGGGAAACTGCCCGTGCTCAACAGCTGGACGCGTGCCTTTGTGAATAAGATCGATAACCTGAAATTCCTGTCGTATGTCAGTGAAGATGGTTTCCCGGTGCATTATCCCTGCCATCCAAACCCAGAGCCTGGATTCTGAACACGTGCTTTTCTCAACTTCAGTTTATACTGAAGAGCTGATGGCTATCCCTGGTGGAGTTCCACTAGCCGTCTTCGACATGGCGCTGACCATGGAGGATGTGCTCTTGCGTGGCAAATATCTCGGCATCCATGGCGTGGGTGGGGTAAAGGCAGGCGTGGTGAAAGTGGACTGGGTGTATAACCCCATGCCGCCGGTGCCGGGACAAATCTATCCACCCGTGGAGCTGAAGGCGGTGACGCAATTCTGATGAGATAGAGTAACAATACTTTTGCTCAATAAATCCTGGTAAAGGATTTTTAATAACAGATGCCTGTGTCACATTGATTTCCACAGGCATCTGTTTATTTATTTTGATAGAAAATGAAAGGTTCGGTACTCTTTGGTAAGTTCTATAGGTATGGTTCGCAACAGGATCCAATCATCAGGCTGGTAAATTATAAGCGCCGGCTGGTGGAGGTTGCCTCATCGTTCCTTCCGCTCATCGCCTGTACAGGCACTTCAAGAGAGCGGACAGGCGGCTCACGGGAGACAAAGAAAACCGGTGCAGGCACGTCCGGTCGGGCGGTGGCTGCAGCAATCCTCTGGGCAGTCTCCGTGGTAGCAGAAGCCTTCTTAGCCTTGCTGAGATAAATAAACCAATACATCAAGCCCACCATCAACACACCGCCGATGATATTCCCAATCGTCACTGGCAGAAGGTTGACCAGGAAGAAGTTGCTCCAGGTGAGGTGAGGAAAGTCGGTGGGTGTTTTCTTGATGGCTTCAAAGAATGCTGGCGTGCCCATCTGCTTGATGAGCATGGCAATGGGGATGAAGTACATATTGGCAATGCTGTGCTCAAAACCTGCCGCAACAAAGGCTGCAATGGGTGGAACGATCGCCAGGATTTTGTCTACGGTGCTGCGCGCACTGTAGCACATCCAGACTGCCATGCAGACTAAAGCGTTGCACAAAATCCCGAGTACCACGGCCTGTGCAAAAACCAGGCTGGTTTTTGCCTCGCCGACATTCAAGGCAGCTAATCCGACTGAGCCACCACCAAAGGTATATTGGCGAGTCAGGAACATCCAGGCTGCGCATAACGGACACAAAACCCAACTGGTTATCCGCCAGGTAATAAGATATTCATTGTTAATCTTATCACAAGTGATATTAGGATAATGGCGATAAGTTCATGTTGCTCGTTACGTGAGTATTATTCTTGCTTAACTAGGCTTCAAAATAAATCGGGTTGGAGATCAGAGCGGGCAATAAAGGCAACCCGGGCAGGAAACTCCTGAGTACCTCGATCCGCACAAACCCAGCAGCAGGCATGGGATATGCCCCGTGCATATCTCCATCGGTTTCCGCTTTCACCAGGAGGGTATTCCCACCCTGAGTGAGCGCTTGCACCACATCCCCCGCAAGCAAGCCACGGGCGATATACTCCACCTGCTTCACCTCTGAGAATGCGACGCTATCACCCATAATTACAGTTCCAGCAGTCATCTCAAGAGTTGGACCATCCGCGCTATACGTGATGAAGGCATGCCCGAGCTTCAATGCGGACAGGATATCATCCGGGCTGGCTGACATGGCATATACACAGGTGGTTGGACCTCCGGGGAAGAGCAGCAGAGAATCGCGATGGTAATCGCTGCCACCACAGATGGGTACCTTTCTGCCAGCCATAAGCATGCTTTGCCACAGCCCAATTGCCTGCAAGTTGGAACCGCGCATCGGACCGTTCCAAATTTCAAGGCAATCAAAGGGCAGCGAGTTTATGTCGAATAAGAACGGGCAAACGGGATCGCATGGGTGATTGATGCTGATGAAAGCCCCCCGTGTGCGGGCTGAAGTGAAACGATCCTGCACTTCCTCAAATATATTGGCAATAAACGGTTCATCGTAGGGCTGATCCACTCCCAGGAAGTTGGCGTGCCCCTGGTAATGGGTCCACTCTATCCCTGGTATCAAGGTTAGATGAGGATGTTCGAGCAGGGTAGTGGTTGCTGCCATCATGTTGTGGTCGGTGATGGCAAGATAGTTCAGGCCATTCCTGCTGGGCATGCAGTGACAATTCTTCAACGTTGAGCACGCCATCTGACGCCAGGGTATGGGTGTGTAAATCTCCCTTGAACAGGCGCATGTGTTTCGGGGTGAATGAAAGCTCATAACAGACATCCACCCCAGCCTGCGCCACTTTATACGCCCCAACAATGATCTGCCACTCACCAGGAACCAGCTTACAAGGATGATAGCCTGGGGTGGCGCGTGTCTCACTGACAAAAATGCTCAGTTTATCTGCACCAGAAGCTCCCACCTGCTTCCCGTCCGGGGTAATCAAACCAAGGTCAACAATATTGATCTCTCTTCGGGAGGTAAAACTGACCATTCTCCACCTGGCTCTCCGATTCGTCGTGGCGTTTATACGAATAGGTCAGGGAGAATGATTCGGTATCGGCAGGCATGCTGAATGGAAGGGTAAAGTAAGACCCCTGCCTGCTACGGTCAATGAACAATGGGATTTGCAACCGCGTTTCGGTGGGTTTTGTATCCATAGTATCCTAAAGTGGTTTCAGGTTAGCTGCCAGGAAGCGTTGTATTTGCTTGTTCCATAAGAACCAATCATGAAATCCATCTTCCTCATGGTAATCCACATGGATCCCCAAGGCCTGGCAGGAATTATAAAAGTAGGTATTAAGCGGGTAAAGGTCTTCCTGGCGCCCACAGGACATGAACAGGCGAGGCAGTGCCATGGGATTGGTCGAAAAGCGCTGTAGCCAGGTCGCAGGATCGTGTTCACTGCCAGCAAGCTTATCCAGGTCACCAAAGAGTTTTTCGAATTCACCTCGGCGTGGGTCGTCTGGAAAAGCCTTGATGAAGGCAAGCGATAGCACTCCGGAGAAGCTGGCAGCTACCGAATATAGTTCAGGGTGTAAAAATGCAGCCTTGAAGGCTCCATACCCTCCCATGGAATTTCCCGCGATGAGGGTGTCTTCACGATGGGGTGACAATCCAAAGACCTCTTTAAGATATCGGGGCAGCTCATCGGTCAGGTAAGTGAAATAATTCTGCCCATTGGGTTGGTCGGTATAAAAACTGCGGCCGGCCGATGGCATGATGACCACCAACCCATACAGCGCAGCAAGGGCCTCTATGGCGGTGTAGCGCTGCCAGGCACTTCCATCGTCGCTGAGACCATGCAACAGGTATAGCACTTTTCGCCTGGCAACAGGAACATCCCTCATTTCACCAGGTCCGGGAAGGATGATATATAGAGGTAAATTGACTTTTACAGTTTCTGGGACATGATCGATGCGTAGTAATGCCATATTATCCTGCCTGTTTACTCAACATTTGCTGCTGCCGAAGAGGCATTAGTTTTTTCGAAGTCGATGAAGAATGAAAAGATGAAGCTGATCACCATCAATATTGGAGGGAAAATGGTGAGCAGGAAACGGGCGGCCTGGTCTGGGTGAGGCCCGGGGTTGTTACCGCTCTCATATTGATATAAGACGAAAACCAGGTAAAAACCAAAACTGGTGAACAAACCACTCAGCCGGTTCATGAATCCCAGTGCATTCGAGATGAGCCCCTCCCGGCGCAGGTTGTGCTTTTGTGTATCCTCATCCATGATCTTTGCACCGATCAAATCCATGGTGGTAATCACCCCGGCAAAGCCGAAACCGACCAGAGCGCTACATATCATACCGGTAAGCAGGGAATTCGCAAAATAGAGTGGTATGAAAGCAACTGCCAGAGTTGCCAAAGACGCCCTCCATACGGGTATCAAGGAGTATTTCCTGACCCAGTTTGCCCAAATTGCGACACAACCGATGGCAATCAGCAGGACCGCAGCAAACAGGAATGTCGTCTGGCTATCTGAAAGCCCCAAGGCATATTTGACAAAAAAGGGCATTGAAACAAGGACAAGTGCCATGGATGCGCTATAAAAAGCATTGGCAAATCCAGCGACCCAAAATTTCCGGTTTTTGAACAAATCCTTGAGGCTGTTCCATAGCTGGGGTTTTTCTTCATCGATATGGATTTTCGTTTCCTGGCTGGTGAAGGTCATATACAGGATCACCGCACCACCCAGCAGACCATATAGAATGGCTGTTAGGCTGTAGCCAAGGGCATTGGTCACCATGGGTGTTAAGGCGATGCTGATGATCATGGCGACCAGCTGAAAGGCCTGCCGGAGGGCATTTACATTTGCCCGGTTGGTATCTTCCCGGAAAAGTTCAGGGAAGAGTGCGCCATAATTGGCATTGATGACTGAATCCAGTGTGCCGGTAAGCATATAAAAAAGCATACAATAGACAACCAGAGAGTTTTGTTCCAGAAATGCGGGAGGGCTGTAAAAAGCGATAAAACACAAGACCAATAATGGCGTACCAATCACCAACCAGGGACGCCTGCGCCCCCAGCGCGTGCGTGTCCGGTCAGAGAGAAAGCCATACACCGGGTTATCCAAGGCATCGATGAAGGTATAAATCAACAGCATAAGGGAAAATTGGACGGTCGTCATCCCCAGACTGTCTACATAATAGATAGCCGCATAGGTTTTTAGCATATTAATGGGGATTGAAGTGCCAAACATCCCAACAGCATAATTAAAGGATTTCAGACGAGAGCTTTGCATCGTGAAAACCTCCTTTTATAAAACAGATAACTCGCTTAATAAAGTTTCGGTGGTCGGTATCTTTGTATTATATAACAGAACCTAAGGCGAGCACGGGATTGGTGAAGCGCTGCTCTTCGATTACGCGCCTGGTTATCGCATAGCCTCGGGCAATCAATACATCAGTATGACGAAAGTCCCAAATCTGAATTTGGGTTTCACCTGCAAGTCCAAGGTAAAGCAGGGGGACACCACGCGCTTCAGCCAACTCCATTTCGAGAGTCTTCTGGCGTGTCTCCACTGAATAGATCATCCTGTCCACAAATCCACGGACACCATCTCCTACATCGTTCATGGCGCGCGAGTCAACCAAATCGAGGGCAACAATTGCTGTCGCCCCTGCTTTTAGAGCCGACTCGATCGGTAAATGACTCACAAAGCCTCCATCCATAAGATACTGCCCTTGTTTCCTATCCGGCATGAACCAGGGAGGCAGAGCGGTGGAGAGCAATAAAGCATCCAAAATTTTTTCATCTGGTTGCATACCATGTAAAATCGGATTCCCCGTATTCAGGTCTGAAGAAACCAGGATGAGCTGGGGTTTCTTAATATCCGCAAAACATATATCAGGGGTTATACCGTTGGTAATTAAAAATTCTTTCAGGTGGCGGGAAGGGTCACTTGAAGAACGCCCAAACATGGCACGTACAGTCAGCCATATGTAGTTTGTTGGGAGTAAATCGCTTGCTTTAGCATGCTGCCACACGGATACAAGCTCATCCAGGCTTTCCTTTGAAAAGCCTTTTATAGCCAGATGCGTGGCATTGGCAGCCCCAATTGAAACGCCGATCACCAGGTCGGGCTGGAGGCCGTACTCCAACAAAGCATATAAAGCCCCCACCTGCAATGCCCCGCGTGCCCCACCTCCACTAAGCGCAAAAACCAGTTTCTTGTCCATACAAATCCCCTCTTATCGATCATATCGTATCTGGATGAATTTCCTTACCGGTCCTGGCAGATTCGAGCGCTGCCAGGCTGAATTGTAGCACCGCTTTTCCAGTAAGACCATCCAGCTTTGGCTGGCTGCCAATTTTTAACTTTTCGATGCAATCCTGTGTAGCAGCAATAAAACTATCATGCCATTCCACGCCAGACACAGGGATGGGTGTGGTCTTGCCGTCCTTGAAGAGCATTAACTCCGGTAAATCTAAGGTTTTGGCAGTATAGCGGTTTATGAAAAGTATACCTTTCTCGCCAACAATCTCGATGCGGTCATCATCGGCATAATAGAGAGAGTTGATGCGCATTTTTGGGGTGTGCTCAATATCCAATGTGCCATAACAGCGCGGCGCTTTGTATTGGAACATGATCACGGCCGGAGCATCAATACTGACCATCCCAGCCGCCTGTGAGACCGGCGTTTTGTCAATCCAGGCATACACCCTTTCCACTGGGCCGCCCAAATAATATGCCACCGAGAATAAATGGTAGCCATGATCAAAAACCAGCGGACCACCACCACATTGCTTTTCATTAAACCGCCACAGCCAGGAAGAGAGGGGTACGTTCCAGGATGAATCTGCCGTTCCAGTGGAAACATGCAGGCGGATGGCACAGATGGCACCAATCTCCCCGGCTTCGATCATTTGGCGGGCGCACACAGCAGGGGCATAATAGACAAAGTTCTCATACACACGCAGCATCACCCCGGCTTTGTTTGCCGCGTCAATCATCTCATCTGCTTCGACGGATGATAACGCCATCGGCTTCTGTACAGAGACATGCTTGCCAGCCTGGCAAGCCTCCACGGTCATCTCACGGTGCAAATGGTGGGGGGTTAACAGCTCAATCAGGTCAATTTCCTTATCCTCCAGCACCTGGTGGTACTCAGTGTAGACTTTATCCACTTCCCATTGCCTGGCTTTCTTACGGAGCGTGAGCTTTGTTGGTATCGCAAACGACGCTGATGTGGGCATCATCACGACCACGATAGCCCATCTGATGCAGGTCGGAGATACGCCCACAACCAACAATTGCAACTCGGATCGGTTTCATGGTTCTGCCTCCTCAGTTATCAGGATTGGACTGGAGTATCATCTTCCACTGTTGATTGGCCATCCAACGCATCCAATTGCTTTCGGACTTCGTTATGGCTTTTCCGGGTGACCGGATACTTAAATAATAACGGTAGGGAGATGAAGATTATTCCTGCCGGTATCAATCCAAAGAAGAGACGAATACCGAGCAAGGCATGAGGGGTTTGCTCGACATTCGGTACGTAACCAAAACCGGTCAGGATCCAGCCAACGGCTGCCAATGCCAGCGCTTCAGAAATCTTGGTTGCCAATCCCCAAACGCCGTAATACATTCCGCTGCGCTGCTGGCCTGTTTCAAGGCGGTCGTAGTCAGCTACATCAGCTACCATCGCCCAGGGGAAGATCCACTGGGCTGAGAAGCCAAATCCAGCCAGCATAGCGATGATGTAGATCAAACTGCTGGTATTATGAGGCAGGAAGAAGGTCAAAATAACTGCCAGCGCACCAACCGCCATTCCCAGGGCATAGGCGGGTCCTTTATCCATCTTGCGGCTTGCCCACTGCCAAAACGGCAGTGAGATGGTAACGCAGATAAGCATCAAACCCATGACCAGTGAAGTCTGGTCCTTCATCAGTAATTGGTATTCAATGTAATATGCCATCAATATCTTGATGAATGCAAAGGAGATATTGATGACGAAGTAGGTCAGGCATAACCACACAAATGGTTTATTGCGCAGGGCAATTTTCACCGACTTGAGTGGGGATGGCTCAGAGCCTTGTCTGACTGACTTTCTTCCGCTCACGAAACCCGGCAGCCGAGATGAGCAATGCCACCGCAGCTAATGCCCCGTAAGCGACACCAATAAAAGCATATCCCGTTCGTTGAAGGGCAAACAGGCCGACGATGGCCGGGGTGAGTGCCGCGCCTACGAGATAAGCTGGAACCGCCATGACCATTCGGTAGGTCGTCAGGCTGGATCGTTCGTCATAGTCGTCCGTTAGCTCGGAGGTCAAGGCGTAATAAGGAACATTCGTTAACGTCCACAGGGTATCAAATAATATGAAGGTAAACGCGATCCATGCAAAGGTAGCCAAACGGTCTGAAGTTGGAACAAACCACAACAGAGCAATAGAAATTCCCAAGGGGATAGCTCCAAAAATCATGAAGACCCGCCGTTTTCCAAAACGCGATTTTGTCCGGTCGGTAAGCCAGCCAAAGAGAGGATCGTTGATCGCGTCCCAGAGCTTGCCAATCAGCAAGGCATTGCCTGCCAGCGCTGGCAGGATCAGGGCTCCATCGGTATAGAACTTCATCAGGAAAAATTGAATCGCCGAATTAACCACAGCATTGCCGATATCACCAATGCCATAAAAAATCTTGGTCTTCCTCGAAAGCTTGTCGGATTGGTTTGTGCTGGTCATGTTCTGGATCTCCTCATCTAAGATTCCATTATGGTCACTCAAGGCAATAGAATTGCGCCTTGATCAGCCTGGGAAACAGTTTGCCTGTAAAGCCCCAGGAAGCCTTTGGTATTGCCGGATAAACGAGGCTCCCAGGCAGATAGACGGTGTTCAAGTTCTTCATCGGCAACAAGTAAATTCAAACGCCGACCAGGAATATCAATCTCGATCAGGTCGCCATCTTGCAGCACTGCAATTGGACCTCCGACAAAGGCTTCAGGGGCTATATGACCGATGCAGGGTCCACGGGTTGCACCGGAAAAACGCCCATCGGTGATCATCGCCACCGAGTCATTGAGACCCATGCCGGTTAGAAGCGCGGCAGGGATGGATAATTCACGCATGCCTGGTCCCCCACGCGGCCCTTCGTTACGGATGACCAGCACATCCCCGGGTTGAATGTGTTGGCTCTGGAGGCTATCCTGCAGAGCTTCTTCGCATTCGAACACCCTGGCAGGACCGGTATGATGCAACATCGCCGCAATCACTCCGCTTTGTTTCACCACAGCCCCCTTTGGAGCCAGGTTGCCGCGCAGGATTGCAATTCCACCCTCGGGAGCCAGGGGTGAATCCAGTGGGTGAAGTACATCGGGTCGTGAGAGTCTTCCTTTGGCTGCCCGTTCACGGATGGATTCACCGCTGACCGTAGGCAAGTCAAGATGCAGCAATGCAGAGAGGATATTAAGCACCGCCGGGATACCCCCGGCATCATCCAGGTCTACGACGGTGAACGGACTGGTTGGCTTGAACTTCCCAATCAGGGGTGTCTGGCGACTTAATTCATCAAATATATCCAAGCTCAAATCAACCCCCGCCGCATGCGCAATGGCAAGCAGGTGTAAGACCGCATTGGTTGAGCCGCCCAAAGCCAGCACAACCCGAATGGCATTCTCAAAACTATCGCGGGTCAGCATGGCACTGGAAGTGAGTCCCTGGCGTACAAGCTCCACGATCCTTTTTCCGCTATTCACACACAATTCCTGTCGCAATGGATGAAGAGCTGGAAGGGTGGCGCAACCGGGCAGAGACAGACCCAACGTTTCTGTCACACAGGTCATCGTGTTTGCCGTCCCCATAAAATTACAAGCACCCGCAGCGGGGCAGGCGTGGCTTTCGATGGCGTAGAATTCCTGCTCAGTGATCTTGCCAGCTTTAAGCTTACCCATCGCCTCTTTGACGTCACTGGTCATGACCATTCTCTCTCCCATGCGGCCGGAAAGCATCGGACCTCCAGTGACAAACAGGGTGGGCAGGTTCAAGCGGGCAGCAGCCATCAGCATGCCTGGCACGATCTTGTCACAATTACAGAGCATGACCAGCCCGTCAAAGCGGTTGGCGCCTACCATGAGCTCGATTGAGGCGGCAATCACATCGCGCAGGGGAAGGATATTGTGCATGCCTTTTCCCTGGGCAATGCCATCGCATGGAGCAACCGTGTTAAATTCAGCTGGCATTCCACCAGCCTGGCGCACCCCTTGTTTAACCCACTCAGCCAGGGTGCGCAGGTGAAAATGCCCCGGATTCACCTCATCCCAGGAATTAACAATGCCAATCAACGGCCTGTCAAAATCAGCATCCTGATAACCCATCGCCCGATACAAGGCGCGCGGGTAAGCGCCATACAAACCTTCAAAGATTCCACGACCGGAGGCTTTCATAGGCCAATCTCGTGGCGTAAGGCTTGGGTCTCTTCGACCCAATTACCCACATTCCAGCGACCAAAAACGCCCATTCCACCAAGTTCATGTGGGCCGTAATAAACCGGGAGATGAATCAAGGATAGCCCATCCTGTCGACCCGCCTGCTCGAGGGCAGCCTGCAGACCAGCGGGAGTGCGCCCGCCATCCAGACAATGCAGACCAGGGATCGAACCTGCCCAGGCAAGGTAGTCCACTTTCAGGGTATTCCAGGTGGCAAATCCAACCCCATACTGAGCTTCCTGCAGCCCGCTGATAGCGCCCATCCGGCCGTTATCCAATAACAAGATACAGCCGCGCGCTCCATGCTGAATGCCATCAACGAGTATTTGTGGGTTCATGGTGAACGATCCATCACCAGTCAGTGCCATGCCAAAGAATGGTTGCGTTGCAGCGGCGGTTGACAATAAAGCTGATACTGCAAAACCCATGTATGAGGCACCGGTCTCGGTATAAGTCTGGCAAGGGTTTTCGTCTTCAACGATTTGGAAACCATTAGCCTGCACATCCCCGGCATCAAAAAAGCAGATGGCGTTATGCTTCTTTGCCCAATCAGTGGCAATTTTAATGGCGGCCGGCTGCGTCAGCACAGGTTCACCCCAGTAATCATCTGTCAGTACCGGCGTTTTATACCTAAGCATCTTATATTGCTGCCAGGAGGTTTTCTTTTCAGCACAGGACTGAAGCCAGTCAGATCTATCCATCCCAATTGAACCGATCGCCTGGTTCAGCTTCTCCAGCGTAAGTCGCACATCGCCTACAAGCGCCAGGGTGTGGTTGTAGTGGGTGGCATCATCCCAATCAGCGTTGAGGTTGATGACCCGGGTAACATTTGGATAGCCCGTGCGCGAGCAATCTGACTGGCATACTGCGCGAGTGCCAACCGCGATAAGCAAGTCTGCATTTTCCATGGCGTAATTCCCGCATAGCGAGCCTTTCGAGCCGCCCACGGACATATTCTGCGGGTGAAGGTAAGGAATACAGCCGGTTGCGATAGGGGTATGCACCAGTACACCGCCCGACCGCTCTAGTAGTTTTAATAACTGGGAACCGGCCGCGCGGCCGCCTCCACCTACCTTGATGACAGTACGGTTTGCCTCCCTGATCCAGCTGGCTGCCTGCAAATAATCGCCTTCTGCCGCACCCAGCGTGGTAATATGTGCCTCGGGTAATTCCTCCAGGTTGAAATCGGGCATCCAGGCTGGTTGAGTGTTCATTGGCATGAGTAAATAGAACGGTCCAGGGCGGCTGGGATGGTCCACTGTCGCCGCTCCACGCTGTAAAGCGGTCGGTAAAGCGGCTGGTGTATGCAATGTGTAGGCGCGACCCATCGATGCGGCAAGCTGCAAGAAAAGTCCCTGTTCGTGCTTCGGAACCTGCTGCATGTTGAAACCTTCGTCCTCGGTTGTCTCGTCGCCAAATAGATACCAGACACCGATGCCATCCGAGGCTGGGACAAGAGAAGCAGCCAGAGCCTGCAGCGCTCCAGGTCCTATGGATGTCACTACAGCGGCTTTTTCTCCCCTGACCCAACGTAAGGCGGTGGCGGCATGGGAGGCTTCGATCTCATTGCGTACGCCAAAAACCCTGAGCAACCCGGCGTGCTGATAAACACGCAAAACTTCGCCCACTTCCGTGGAGCCATGACCGAAGACAACAAAAAAGACTTTCACATCTTGACGGAGCAACCCAAGCACGAGCGCTTCTGAGAGAGTGAGCCCGAGGCGTTTTGGCAATCGTACCCTGCTCAATGGCAGCTGAAAGACTGCCCGCGCTTGCAATCACAGCGGCGCGCTCAGCCCGCTGTTTTGTTATTTCAACATAGGATGGCTTGGCACTTTGCGTCATTACAATGTGCTCCTTTGGATTAAGAGTTTATGGATGAGTAAAGGTCATTCGATCAGAGAGCGCCTTTCCGATTTCCACCACCGTTGCAATCAGTTCGGGCAATTTCTCGGCTGTGAGCCGTGTGGCAGGACCAGAAATTCCCATCGCACCGGCTACCTGGTTGGAAAAATCATAAACCGGGACAGCGATACAACATACACAGGGATCGAACTCCTCATTGTCTAACGCAAATCCTTGTTGGCGCACAGTCTCCAGGTGTTGCTGCAGTGCTTCCGGATCCGTGATGGTTTTTGGTGTAAAGGCTTCTAGGGACAGCGGTAATTCAGCACCGCTATGTGCCAGCAAGATTTTTCCCAGCGCGGTGCAATGCAAAGGAGCCATCTGCCCCACCCGGACATTGACGCGCAACGTAGCAGGTGATTCGACCTGGTCAATGTAGAGCGCCTTACCCTGAGCCAGTATAGCTAAGTGCGCACATTCACCAGTTCGCTCCATTAATTGCTTTAAAAATGGTTTTGCTGATGCATAAAGAGGGTTGCGGGTAAGCAGACTGCCACTGAGCCTGATGATTTGCGAACCCAGGCTATAGCGGCGCGTGATAGGATCTTTTTCAGAGTAGCCATGCTTTGCCAGGGTGGACATCAGCCGTGAAGCGCTGCCCTTGTCCACCCCCAGGATATCAGCCACTTCGGTGACGCTGGCACCGGATGGGGATTGGCCCAGGATTTCAAGGATGGTCAGCCCACGTGCAAGCGATTGGATTTCCGCCATTGTTGATTATTATACAATAGGATTGCATTATATGCATTTATTTTAGGAATTGTTAATCCTACCCTCTTTAATTAATAACCCAGGTGAGGGGTAATTCAACAACTCCCTTCACCTGGGATTATCCTATAAATCTTAACGTGATTTCCCGCGCGTTGCCTGCCTGAAACCCGGAAGAGGCTACTTTTTCTCAGGATGGCTCTTAAACCATGCCACCGTCTCTTTGATTGCTTCGTCGCATTGGTGTGGCTTGCATGCCAAAGGTTCGCTCAAACTTGCTAGAATCCACGATGAATGGCTGGTCAAATTCATACAGCATCTCAACCATTTCTTTTACTTCAGGGATGAACAATGCCAACCATTTTCATGGTTAATTTGCTCATGCTGGATATCTTTGCAGGCACACCTGCCTCCTCGGCGAACATCTGAATCATGTCTCTCTGTGTGATGCGCGGCATGTCATTCGGTACATGCCATGCCTGCCCGTCCGCCTCGGAACGCTCACCAAGAATGACCAGTGCACGACCGAAATCTTTCAAGAAGGTATGGGTATGCGGTATATCCACATCTCCGATTTGCTGAGCTGACTTGCCATTTAAAATAGGATAAAAGGCTCGCGATCCCATTGGTGTTTGTATCCAAACCCCACGGACCAAAAAAATCTGACCCGCGCCCAATCGCCACTTTTACTTTTCCAGCCTGATGTGCAGCAAGTGCAGCCTTATTCAATTCACTACGCACCTTACCCTTGCGCGTGTGGGCATTATGCGGCGTATCCTCAGTCATGGGCTTGCCATTGGTTGCGCCGTACATATAGGTGTTTTCAACAATGACCAATTTTGCCCCGCTTCCCGTCAAACCATCGATGATGGATTTCTGTAATGGAGGGAATTTCTCAGGCCACTCGTAGTAATGTGGCTGAGACGCCTGATACACCACCTGTGCCCCTTGAGTCACTTCCTTGACCTGGGCGGGATCATACAAATCCGCAGCCACCAGCTCCACGCTGGCAGGCATCTCTTCCATTTTCCCAGAACGATTCACCATGCGGACGGATTCGCCGCGTTTGATGAGTTCTTCCGTGATGGCACGTCCAATCGCACCGGTTCCTAAAACAACATGTTGTTTATTGTCGTTGATACCATTCTTTACTCCCTAATAAATTGGTTTTTAAGTAGTTTCATCTCATATAAATACAGCTCTTCGCCGCTTACCCGCAAACGGTGGGGTGTTCCTGGCGATTTCCAGTCGAAACCAACCCGTGCACATGGCTCCAGATCAGCACGGTAATGGACAGGCTCAAGATATCTGCCTCACCGCCATATTTTTTCCACACGGTAAATGATTCTTCGTACCCGGGTAAGGGTTGGGGAAAGTTATCAGCCTTTAGTCTTCCCGAAACGCGAAGTGCTTCTACAACGCTTAGCAGTACTCCCAAAGAACGTGCCGCTGAAGGCATGACCCGTTCCATGGGTGCTTGATAGCCAGGGATGGGTGTGCCGAAAATCAGCTGATAGCGCTGGGGATAAGTCAGTGCCCAGTCTCGATAAGCTAAGCCGCTCCGTTCCAACCGTCCAGCAAGGTCATCAACACGAGCTTCATCACGGGCTTTAATTTGCCAGTCGCCCAAAGAAGTATAGGCATCGATGATAAGCGCGGTGACCAGGGCATCGCGATTGGGGAAATAGTTGTAGATGGCCGGGGCTGTGATCCCCAGCTCGCGGGCAATGGCGCGCAAGCTGAGAGAAGCCGCACCAAATTCAGCAATTTGTTTCCAGGCGGTTTCCTTGATGGAATTTTGTAGATCAGTCAATTGGTCAGATTGCTTGGGTCTAGCCATTGTTGCTCCTCTCATTAATATACACTGTATATTTACAGCATAAATATACAGTGTATATTTAAATTTGTCAAGAGGCAAAAGCTCAAGTCGCTTGTGAAACGCGATTGGCTCTACCTTTTGGGCAACCAGATGCGTAAATAAATATAATGGGAAGAAATTAAACGGGTAGAGTTATAAAGCTTTACCTGACACGTCCTGGGCAACCACAGAAGCTCTAACTGCATTGCAGCGCTCACAGTCTTCACGTTCGCATAAAAGAGCCAAGGGGGCGTCTTTTATCATTGCAGGGACTGATTCAACCAATTTTTCCAGCGGGATGGCTTGAATAACAGCTTCTCCCAGCTCCACCTTTCGGACAGTAATCGGTCAACTGCGGGGAAAGGGCTTCAAAACCATCTGAACACCCCGGGAAGCCAGGGCAGGTAACAACTCCCTTCGGAGTTAACGCCCAGCGCACGAATTGTTTGCGCCCGGCGAGCAGCTCGCCATAATGGATGCTTGTATTGACCGTTTGGTCCACGCCCAAGAGAAGCACCCATCCTTTGTCTTGTGTAAGCGCCTGAATCGGAAGGAGTGGTTCCTGGATGGTTTGGGCATCCAGGATTGGTTTCGCATTCATGCCCGTGAAAGACAGGATGGGATGTATCGAACGAGCTGCATTGGGGTGAACGCGCACCGCTTCAGCTAAAGACCCCATCATTGGATCGGCAGGTAGACCAGGGCGGAAGAATTCCGCCATCGTATTGGTATCTCTCCCGCTTCCGTATGTAAGCGCATTATCTGGTGGACCCAGCTCGGGGATGAGCATCGTTTGGTAGGTAAAAGACGGCATGATGAAAGTATGGAAAGACGATGAAAGGGCGCCCAGTATCGTATCCACGCCACCATGCACGTCTCCAAAAGAAGCCAGCGAAGCATGGGCAATTATAGGTCGGGTGCGTTCGATATCAAGCTTTCGAAAAGCGGTGATGAAATCACGAAAGGTCAACAAGAGCGATTATTCCCCCTTCCAAACTGCCTTTCGCTTTTCCAAAAATGCCTGCATGCCTTCTTTCTGGTCCTGAGAAGCAAATAGCAAGTAAAAAGCGCGGCGCTCATCTGCCAACCCGTCACTCAGGAAGGATTCGTAGGCGTGGTTGATGGCTTCTTTTCCAAGGCGCACTGCCAGGGGAGCCCGGGCGGCAATTTCCGCGGCTAGCTGTAACGCTTCTTCCAGGTAACGTTCGACCGGGACCACCCGGTTGACCAAACCAAAACTCCTAGCTTCTTCTGCGGTAAGGCTGCGGTTGTTCAAAACCATCTCCATGGCGATGGCTTTACCCACTGCATGGGTCAGGCGTTGCGTGCCCCCTGCACCGGGAATCACCCCAAGGTTAATCTCCGGTTGTCCAAAACGGGCAGTTTCGGAAGCAATAATCATGTCACAGGACATTGCCAGCTCATTTCCACCCCCGAGGCACCACCCTGAAACTGCGGCGATGATTGGTTTGTGGATGCTCCGTATGCGATCAAATTGGGGAATGTGACTGTGAAGCAACATGTGCACGGAGGTCGCATCTGCCATTTCCTTGATATCTGCCCCGGCAGCAAAAGCCTGGTCATCCCCAGTAATGACCATCGCACCAACTTTAGGATCGCCATCGAAGGCTTGCAAGGCATCGTTTAACTCCTGCAGCACGGTGTCATTAAGAGCATTGCGTACTTTAGGGCGGTTGATACGGACAAGGCCAACGTTTTCATGGGTCTCAACCAAAATAG
Source organism: uncultured Chloroflexia bacterium (assembly GCA_963736805.1). Taxonomy (GTDB): domain Bacteria; phylum Chloroflexota; class Anaerolineae; order Anaerolineales; family UBA4823; genus FEB-25. The sequence goes on along the minus strand of CAVTQM010000043.1, from coordinate 128,332 downwards.
TTTCATAAGTTGCAGACATAAAGCCTCCGTTATCGAGATGATAGGATAAAAAATTATGGGGTTTTATGATTAGGATTATATATCATCCTGGAGAGTCACATGGTACGAAAGGAAGTGATCTCTGCTAAATGCTGAAGGGAATATTCCAACTGGAGCTCAACCCACCACTGTAATGTACGCACCCCCCACCATGGGTGTCGGGCGGTGCGGCTCCAGCAATCTGGAGATAATGACCTCAACCAATGAACTTCCTGCTTGCGTAGTTGTATAAACTCTTCCAGGAACACCTGAGCCGGCTTGCCTGGTGCATAATGACCTGACACCCAGGCAATCTCATCGAAGAGAGGCAGGAGGGGGATGTCTTTATCCACGATACTCCTCAGCAGGAGAGCCAAAAGTATAAACATCCAGCGCAAACATTCGAGCCAGGGTGTAATGGGGGGTATGTGCACCTGGCTTTTTCGAAAACTGCCAAACACGAGAGGGGAACGCTTCCACTAGTCTGGATAGCTCAGGAATCACACCCTCCAGAGCTGATAACAGTCCATTCCGGTAGGCAGCTAATTCTTGCATACCAGCCCTTGACCCAACCAACAATTACCATTCCCCGGCATCAATAGATATCACCTGCCCTGTCAGGGAAGCAGCCGCTTTGGAACTCAAGAAAAGCACCAGACCCACCAGGTCGGGGCGGTTTCCCAATTGGACGTCAGGAAACAATTGAAGCCACTGATGAAGGGTATGGATATTCCAATCGTGTGAAGTGAGCTTCTGTTCTTCAAATACACCAGAACAAACCGCATTAACACGAATATTGTATGGAATCAATTCTTTCGCTGCAGCGTGGATTAATCCAATCAGAGCTGACTGGCTGGCTACATAAGCCGCATTCCCCTTGTGTGCCTTCCTACTCCCGGTAGGGGAGATCATATTGACGATTGCACCTCCTCCATGCTCGCGCATCACCCGGCCGACTTGCTGCATGCAGAAGAACGGTCCCCCCAGGTTCACATCAAGGGTGCGGTGAAATTCCCACTCATCCATATCCAGGATGGAAGCATCCGGTTCCACGGAAGCATGGTTGACCAGGATATCTATTTGACCGAATTGCTCCAGAATTTGTGCAACCATGCCTTCGATGGGCATGCGCTTGGCAATATCAAATACATAAGCCTTGGCATTCCCGCCTGCCGCGCAGGATTTGATTGACAGTTTCATCCAAATTGATCGGGTTAACATCATTGGCAGCCACAGCCACACCCAGGGAGGAGAAAGCCAGGGCAATCTCGCGCCCTAAACCCCGACCAGCCCCGGTGATCAACGCAACTTTACCAACAAATTCATCCATCACCCATCTCCCATATCTTTATGAGTAAACTTACTGGCTATTGCCTTGTGAAACACAGGCGACAATACCATCCTGGTTCTGTCTGGCATTGAGCGAGAGACCCAGGTAAGGTGAGGGATCCAGAGTGTTGCCAATCTCCAGCTCATTTCTGAAGCTACCCTGACCATCATCCTTTACAATGGAAAAGTGCAGATGAACACCCACCGGATTATTGGGGTCACCAGAAAAATCTCCCTGGTAGCCCAGGAAAGTGCCCTCTTCAACAAATACCTCACTGGTTCCAGGAGGAAATTCAGGTGAGATATAGGAACTGCCATTTTTATCTGCCATATGGGTGTAATAGGTCCATATTTGGCGTCCTGGATTTAACGGATCAGACGGAATGCGGATGATGACGGTCGATTTCCAATCGGGTAAGCGGGTGAGGTAACCGGGATATGCTGCAATCACCGGGGTCTTGCCCGACACATCCCCACCAAAGACATCGATACCTTGATGCTTGTGCCCCGGGCGAAACGAATCGCCCCAAACAAAACCCACATACCCACTGGTGGGGAGGATAAAAGGTGCATTGCCACATTGCTTGCCTGCCTGGATCATCCAATCCGTATGGGCGGAGGGATTATTCATCCACTGGCGCAGTCGGTCCATTCGGCCCACGCGGGTGCGCAGCCAAGGATACCCAAAGTAAGCGACAACAAGGAGGATCACTAAGAGCAATGCAAATATCCAGCGCGACACGGCGGATCGCTCCTTAGTCAGCATCACCGGACACCCAGGGGTTTACCACGTACCACTTGTGAGTTTGTTGAGTGATTGGCATTGACCAAATTCTAGCAACCTCCAAGCTTGGCTACAATTCAAACCAGGATTTTATAACCATGGCTAAATTATAAAGTATATAATGACCATCTATAACCACATAAAGCGGTCATGGACAGGCTTAAATCGGGCAGGTTTATGATTTGTCCATTAAAAATAAAGGATAACTATGCATCCGGAATTCCCAATACAATTCGAAAGTGAACGCTTATACCTGCGCTGCTATCGACCTGGCGATGGAAAATGGTATTATGCCATGAGCGTGAAGAATCATGATCATCTCATGCAGTATGAAGCAGAGAATTCTGCATTTAACATCGCCAATGAAGAGGCTGCTGAAAAATTAATCCGGGATTTTGCCTCTGAATGGATAAAGGGGTCATATTTTCTCATGGGTGCCTTTGATAAAAAGACAGATGAATTCGTCGCCCAAATTTACGTTGGACCGGTGGATTGGAAATTACCAGAATTTGAGATCGGGTACTTTGCGGATGTGGAGCATGAGGGCAGGGGGTATGTGACTGAGGCTGTCCAGGCTACTCTGGGAATCATCTTTAATCAGCTGCATGCCCATCGCGTGAGGCTTGGATGCAGCGAAACCAATCTGCGCAGCATCAGGGTGGCTGAACGGTGCAACATGACCCAAGAGGGTCGCCTCCGGGAAAATAAACGCACCCCGGATGGAACCTACAGTAACTCGTTGATTTACGGGCTGTTAAGAAGTGAATACCAGGTGAATGGATACACTACCTATAAATCAAAATAGTTTTAGGGTGTGATTTTCTTGCTCGAGGCGTGATGCTTTCATCAGACGGGTGTTTGCCAGGCTGACATACTCAGGATTGAGCTCATACCCGATGTAATGCCTGCCGGCACTAAGGGCTGCAATGGCTGTTTGCCCGCTTCCCATGAACGGGTCAAGCACCACATCGCCCTTGAAAGAATAAAGCTGGATCAAGCGATAGGGCAGCTCAAGGGGGAATGGAGCCGGATGTCCAATTTTCCTGGCAGACTCGGCAGGGAATGTCCACACACTTTTGGTAAATTCGAGAAACTGCTCTTTAGAGATTGTGTTTTCCCTATGGAATGGATTCTGGCGTTTAAAAGTACCCTTCGAAAAGACCAGGATATACTCGTGTACATCACGCAAAGTAGGGTTGGCAGCCGATTTCCAGCTTCCCCAGGCGGTGGAAGGGCTAGCACTGGCAGCTTTATTCCAGATAATCTCGCCACGCATTAAAAAGCCCAGCCGAAGCATGCTTTCAGTGATCCAGGCATGCAGAGGGAGGTAGGGCTTGCGCCCGAGGTTGGCGATGTTTATACAAGCCCGGCCTCCTGGAACAAGCAGCCTGAGTACCTCTGCCCAAACCCTTTCCAACCATTCAAGATATTCCGGCATGGTCAGATCTTCGTCATATTCTTTTCCAACATTATAGGGAGGCGATGTCACCATCAAATGTATGCTGTTGTCAGGCAACTCAGACATACTTTCGGAAGAACAGCAAAAAATGTGGTCCAGGCATTTCAATGGCAACAGGATTTTCCGGGAAATCATTGATGCTTTCCCGGGGTTGATCCTGGTATAAACGACCGGCATAAAAGGGTGTCGAATCATGATTTTCACGCCCAGGCATCCCAAATGTGCTGGTAGTTGTGCTGTGCCGTTTTTTCTCCATGGGCTACTCGAGTAAATCCAAAATTTTAGCTCCGGTCACTCTCAGGATTTCATGGGGGTCGAGCCGCACCAGGGCATTCTCTGCACCTCCACCTGCATAGGCTTCAGGTGACTTAAGCACTCCCGGGTCAATCAGCGTAGTCAATGGCTGGCGATGACCAAACGGTGGCATCGCCCCTACTTCGTAGCCACTTATCTCGAGCACCATTTCCGGAGGGGCGAGTTTTACCCGTTTCTTGCCCACCCCATACAGGTCAGCAATTGGCCGTCGATGGATGGCTGATTTTCCACAAGCAATCGCCAATACCGGCTGGTCATCGACCAAGAACAGGATGGATTTGATTATTTGCTCCGGCGTGGCGCTTACCGCCAAAGCAGCCGCTTCCACGGTGGGGGTGGGAACACCCAGATGCAGAATTTCACCCTGGATACCTTGTGACTGCATATACGCAGCTAACTCATCCACGCTCATTCTGGCTGCTGGCATCTTGTCCTTTTTTTCTGTACTTGTGGATATTTTCCATATCATCCTGGCTGTGGTCGGCGATAAATAGATTCACCCTGCCGCCAGTCATTTCTTGCAGTATCCTGCCCGCTTCCTTGCCCGATGGAGAAGCCAGCCCGGCTTGCAAGGCAGGTAACGTATCAAAATATAATTCATGGACCAGAGTATATTGCACATCCCCATATAACACCTGGCTTATCCGACTGGTGGATTCTCGTTGCAAACCAGGCATGTTTTCAGCGGCATGTAAAAAACGAGGCCAAGAATTCTGAAAGTCAGGCGTTGATGTCAATTCAATCAGGATGATCAATTTATGCATGTGACCATTATACCCTTGGCAATCGAAGCAAAATAAACCGAATAAATCCATTATCTTTCGTGGTATGATTCCAAAGATGAGGAAATTCTAAATGGATGATAAGATCACGATCATCGAAGGGCCACCTCCAATCTTTGAGGATGTACACGAAGGTTGGCCATTAGGCTTGAATGAAAGCCCTTCATTACATAAGCTGGCGCTAACACGTTTGCGAACCTTTAATGGCCCATCGCTGGTGGAGCGCTGCTACCGTGCCTGGCGAGACCAGAATACCATCCATCTGGAGTTTCGTGCTGCTGATGGATTGATCCACAAGACGCCGATCGTAGCCTCGCGCACATTGGAAACAGACGATGGACCGCTCATTTTCTTATGGGTGCGTCTGACCGAGCAAGAAGCATTGCTGGAACTTGGTGCAGATGATGATCAAAATGATCAAGAGGACGATGATCCAGATTCGCCAGTCTAATACTTAATCGCGCTCATGTTGGCGAGGCAGGTTGATCAAACCTGCCTTTTTTCTATATGTAATTTATATAAACCTGGGAGGAAATCTGATGGCAGAATACGTTCATACCGAATTTGAAAATGGCATTTTTATCGTTACTTTAGATCGCCCGCAGGTGAATGCCCTAAATTTTGAGATGGTAAAGTCGCTTCAAGGAGCAATCAAGCAGGCTGCCAAACACACCCAAGCTCGAGTTGTGCTGCTCAGAGCAACCGGGGATACCTTCAGCGGTGGACAGGACGTTTATGAAATCCTTAATGCCGAAGGGATATCCTACCGTAAGCATATGCAGGAGACATATAACCCATTAATACTTCAAATACGCCAGTTGGATTTACCGGTTCTAGCTGAAATTCAGGGAACAGTGGCTGGGGCAGCGCTTGGAATAGCTTTAGCCTGTGACTTGCGGATTGTCAGCGATGATACCCGCTTCATTGTCGGATTTCTTGGAATTGGGCTGGCACTTGATTCCGCTGTCTCCTTGTTTCTCCCCGCATTGATCGGCTATGGACGGGCTACGGAAGCGGCGTTTTCCAATAAACCTATCACGGCGCAGCAGGCTTTAAACTGGGGGTTGGTTAATCGTGTGGTTCCACCTGATTTGTTACAAAAAAGCGCCTATGAGATGGCTCATGCGTTAGCATCAGGCCCAATTCATTCCATGGGACTAGCCAAACGCGACTTCAACAAAGCCATCTTCCCCCACCTGGAGCAGGTTTTGGATTATGAAGCACACATCCAGGAGATTGCCCGGTTGGGGGCTGAGCATAAAGAGGGGGTAAAAGCTTTTGTGGAGAAAAGGCTACCTGATTGGGAATAATGCTATCCAACGCGGAAGAAAATCGTCGCCAGTGCCAGGAAAGAAAACAGTGCTCCCACACCAACAGCCAGCAATAATGACTTCCCGGTTTGTGCGTACATCCTTGATCGTATAAGGTGCATACAACCCTTGCCACTGCAATAACGGACCGGCAAACCAGGCAAATAAAGTTCCCCCAATCAACCCACCGATATGCCCCCAGATATCGATGCCTCGTGATGACAAGCCAATGACCATATTAATCACCGCGATCATGACCACCTGAGATAATGCCTGGCGGGCTTTATCCCCAAATACCGCACGGTTCTGATACAACAGCACCCCTTCTGCCCCCAACAAGCCGAAAATTGCGGTGGAAGCTCCAAGCGACTGGTACGGAGAAAACATAAAAGAAATAACGTTCCCAGCAAAGCCGCCCAAAATGAATAGCCCCAAAAAGCGCCAGTGCCGATAAAACTTTTCCAGGTTTGTACCAAGATAGAACAGGGAATACATATTGAAAGCAAGATGGAGTGGATTTTGGATCGAATGCAATAACATAGGAGTGAATAAGCGCCAAACCTGCCCCTGTAAAATCAAATTATTCGCTTTTACTCCCAACGCAGCAGGGATATCCGCACCATATATGGTCTGTGTGGCAAATTGAAGGAGATACACGACCACACAAATACCCATCAAGGAATAAGTTACATAGGGGCGATAAACCTGATACGCTGCTGGCGGTCCACCAGGAACTGCCGATGGACGAGGAGTGTTGTATGAGGCAGAGTTACCCTGATTCATAGCGTATTTTTCCGTTGCTTCACCCGGTGGTGCTCCGCTACAATGATCGAAACGATGATGTCCACTGTTTCATCCAGATGGTTCACGCGATTTACGACAATATAATCGAATGAATCTGCATGGGTCATCTCCTGACGGGCAGTAGCGATACGCAGTTTTAGACCTTCCGGGGTCTCCGTCTTTCGTTCAAGAAGGCGGTTCACCATATCTTCTTCGTCCTGGACAGTCAGGAAAATCGCCAGGGCATCCGGGCATAACCTGCGTATCGTAGCCGCACCCTGTACATCCAGGCGCATAACGACATCTTTTCCACTAGCTAATGCATCCCCCACCTGGGCTTTGGGGATGCCCTTGTAATCGTTATAAACGATGGCGTGCTCTAATAAATCACCTTTTTCGATCATTTCTGCAAATTCATCGTGTGAATAGAAAAAATAATCCCTTCCATTTACTTCATTTGGGCGTGGCAATCGAGTAGCAGCAGTCACTACAAAGTGAAAGGGTAGATTTCTCTCTTTCATCCGCTGAATTACCGTATCTTTGCCCACCCCTGAGGGGCCAGATATAACAATGATGAGTGGTTCCTGGTGTGGTAAGCTAAATTCGAATTCGCTCATAGAAATCTCCGCTGACAAGCATTATAATTCAGCCTTGCCAAGCTTGCGAATGTAAACTCACAGGCATCATTGCAAATGGAGACCAATTATGCCAATTTATCAGTATCGATGCTTAAATTGTAAAAAACGCTTTGAAATTTTCTTATCCTACCAGGAATATGGGGTAAAGGGTGTCTTGTGCCCTACCTGTGCCAGCGACCAGGTTCAAAGGCGTATTGGACGGATACGGATTGCCAAATCTGAAGAAAGCCGGATGGACGATCTGACAGATATCTCGGATCTGGATGGGCTTGAAAACGATCCTCAAGCCCTGGGCAAAATGATGCGAAAAATGAGCAACGAGATGGGCGAGGATGTAGGTCCAGAGTTTGATGAAGTCGTCGACCGTTTGGAATCCGGGCAAAGCCCAGAAGATATCGAGAAAGCCATCCCAGATCTGGAGGGAGGAGGCAGCAATTTTGGGGGTGATGTGGATTACTAAGCTCCACCCATCTATTTGTTGATCTGCAATCTTTCGGTAACCACGCGACGTATCTCGCTCTGAACCTGGATAGGGGGTTGGGAGGCATCGATCACTTCCCAGCGCTGTGGCTCAGCGCGAACAAGGTGGAGATATCCCTGGCGGACCCGCTGGTGAAATTCAAGGTTATAAGCATCCAATCGGTTCCATTCACCCTTTAATTCCTTGCGACGCAAGCCAATCTCCACATCTACATCCAATAAAATTGTCAGGTCGGGTTTCAATCCCCCTGTCGCAAATGTCACCAGCACTCTCAAGTGTTCGATATCAACTTGATGCCCATAACCCTGGTAAGCCAGGGTTGAATCAGCATATCGGTCACTGACGACTACACCTCCCTTGGCTAAATGTGGCCGGATGACTTGTTCTACCAACTGAGCACGAGAAGCCTGAAAGAGTAGGATCTCCGTGCGTGGGTTCATTTCCTTGTTTTCAAGATTATGCAGGACAGTTCTTATTTGCTCGCTGATAGATGTACCGCCAGGCTCGCGGGTGGTCAATACATCAAAACCAGATTTGCGTAAATAATCTGCCAGCTTGGGGAGCTGGGTTGTCTTCCCGCTACCTTCAGGTCCTTCTAGGGTAATGAACATATTTGTTAATCTCTGAATATCTTGACTCGCCGGTAAGGTTCCTTCCCGTAGGAATGGGAAGTCAGGTTTGCCTGACGAGCCATCTGGTGTTGCAAACGGCGAATATATGCTGTTGCTGGCGGCAGCTCAACAAAACGTTCACCATTCAGGACTGCATCAATAGCTGCCTGGGTACTCTGCACGGCTGGATCCATGGATCGATCCTCGGGCACTGACGTGGAAAGGTTGTACAGATCACTAAGAAAGTGCTGCATCTGATTAACCGTATTTGCCCGTAAAACATAAATGGGCATGCCTCGGTTTTCGGCATCTATCACCGGGCGCTGTCGATTGCGGTAATAAGACCTAAGTGTCACCAGGACTTCTGCTTCCTCCAATTCATTTACAACCACTGCAGGAACCCCCAGCCACTTGGCAGCCTGGACCAACCGGTTGCGTGCCACTCCATATGGATAAATCCGCATGGTTTGTAATGCTGAAGTGTTTGGATTGCCATTTTCATCCGCGCGACCTCTCGGTAGATCCTCCGAACGACCCCTGCTTTCAACATACGGTTGCCTGCGATCTTTACCAAACTCCGTCGGCTGCCGGTTGAATCCCTGGGAACCCATTCCGCGCTTGGCAGGAGGGGTGGAATGTTCAATATGAATTTCGCCATTTTCGTCCCGAAACCGAATATCGGGTGGGGTAGGATACCCACGCAGCAATGTATCTACCGAGTCACCAACATCCTGATGTACTGCCAGGCGGTCGCGGGTTTGAATTTCTATCAGCAAATCAAATGTGGGAGGTGACCGCCGCTCAAGGACGGTTTTTTGGGTTCCGCGCCGGCGTGCTTCCTCATCGGAGAGGGTTACCGATTTAATGCCTCCTACAAGATCTGAGAGGGTTGGATTGAGTAATAAGTTTTCAAGAGAGTTCCCGTGGGCAGTGCCTATCAACTGCACCCCACGCTCTGCAATCGTGCGAGCAGCAGCAGCTTCCAGCTCACGGCCAATTTCATCGATTACAATCACCTCGGGGTTGTGATTTTCAACCGCTTCAATCATCACTTCATGCTGTAAGGTTGGGGTGGATACCTGCATGCGTCTGGCACGACCTACTGCGGGATGGGGCACATCACCATCACCTCCGATTTCATTGGATGTATCGACAATAACCACGCGCTTTGTTTCCGCCAGAAGGCGGGCAGCTTCACGCAACATGGTTGTTTTCCCAATCCCCGGTCGACCCAACAGCAGTATGCTTTTACCACTTTCAATTAAATCCTGGATGATATCTGTAGTTCCATAAACAGCACGGCCGACTCTGCAGGTCAATCCCACAATACTACCTCGGCGATTGCGTATGGCTGCAATTCGATGTAAGGTCCGCTCCATCCCGGCGCGATTATCTGCGTCAAAGACGCCTATACGCTCAACTATGTAATCAATATCTGCATGGGTAACTTCAAGCTGGCTGAGTGCTTCTTCCTTATCGATATAACGCGCCGTCGGAGTTCTCCCAAGGTCCAGGATCACTTCTAACAAATCATCTGACCGATTAATGATGGTCAGTTGCTTAGCCATCAGGGGCGGTAAAACATTCAACAAAACATCCAGGTTGTCAGTAATTCGTTTTCTTGTCATATATTTTCCAAAGAAACCATTTTAATTGGGAGAAGTTTCTTTATCCTCTGGTCACAGAATCAGCTCTTGGATGCATTTCAATGTCTGAAAGCTCCAGGAATTGTGCATTCTCAACTTGAGCGATGGGTGCGGTTGGCTCGGCATGGGTGCCATTCATGGCATGCAGAGGGTGGGTTTGTTTAACCCGATTGGCCACGGTGAGATGCCGTACCATTACGGCTTGTTGAGCACCTGGTTGAGCACCAATTGCCTCGATGGCAATTTCCAACCAGGATTGGTATGACCGCACGCAGATGTACAGCGGACGATTGCGCCTACCAGGTAAGCTGTTTAGTAAATATACCAGCTTACGATCAATATTTTCAACGTCCGGGTGGACGTAAGGCTGAACCCAAATACCATACCGCCCATATTTAAGCTCAACAAATGCCCTTATATCACCATTATGGTGATGAATGAAGCCCTTTAGATTTTTCTTTGGCAAAGGTTCCACTTGTTGAACCAAACCAGGCACCACATTCGAGTATAAAGAGCGTGCCCCGATCATATCACTTGACCGAATATCTCTCCAGGCAACCTTGTCTTCTTCACCTGAAGCTTGTTTGTCCAATCGCCATATACGCTGACGGGCATAAATGGCAAACCCCACCCGGCGTAATAAGTGATAAACATGGCTGCTTTCATTTACATCTGCCAGGATATGGAAGGCACCTTGAGTTCCTATCTGCACAGCCATGTATTCTACCAAGTCAGATAAATCAGCGATTTCCAGGCTATTTTCAGGGGCAAGAAAAGAAAGCCTGGCATATGAATTGCCCAGTCCATGTGTCATCTGTCCAATGAGTGGATTGCCGGCTGGTGAGCAGTTATCACAACGATATGTATAGGATCTTGTTGCTGGTCCCTGGAAAGTAAGTAATGCCCCCATTGGGATCAAAGTGGGACCATGGATAAAGGCGCGGGTACTATCCAGGAATAACCCCTGCTTGCGATAACTATGCAGGAGCAGAAAATCACGCCATTCAAATGGGTGAATATTCATGCCACCAAGTGCAAGAAATAACGGTGAAAGCGATCGTCTTGGGTCAGCTCTGGGTGAAAGGCAGTTGCTAATAAACGACCCTGCTGGGCTGCAACAATGCGACCATCCTGAAGATTTGCTAAAACACAAGCATCACCCTGCACTGACTCAATCAGAGGGGCGCGGATGAAAACAGCATGGAAAAGCCTTCCGTCAGGATCTATTTTTTGCAGTGCAGGAACTTCTAAATCCACCTCAAAGCTATCCACCTGCCGACCAAACGCGTTACGCTCCACGGTGATATCCATCAATTGGAGCAGAGGCTGGTTACGATGGGCATCCCTGGACATAAAAATTGCCCCTGCGCATGTACCCCAAATTGCCTTGTCCATGCCAAATCTGCATAAGGGTTCGATAAGTCCATAGCTGACTGCCAGCTTGGCAATGGTTGTCGATTCCCCACCAGGGATGATCAAGCCACTCAGGCCTTCAAGCTGTTCAGGCAATCGTACTTCGGTGACTGTAACGCCCAACCGAGTGAGCATCAACCTGTGCTCAGCAAAATCGCCTTGTAACGCTAAAATGCCAATCTGCATTTACCAGCCACGTCCAGCGATTCGCTCTACCTCTGGCATGGTGGAGACATTGCGACCAACCATGGGTTCACCGAGGTTTCGGCTTACCTCAGCCAGGATATAGGGGTCGTTGTAATGAGTGACTGCCTTTACAATCGCAACTGCGCGCTTAGCCGGCTCTCCTGATTTGAAGATACCCGACCCAACAAAAACGCCATCCACGCCCAGCTGCATCATCAGGGCTGCATCCGCGGGGGTTGCCACCCCCCCTGCGGCGAAATTCACTACCGGCATACGACCTGCCTGGCGTGTCTCAATCACCAGCTCATATGGTGCACCAATCTCTTTCGAAAAAGCCATCAGCTCTTCGTTTGGAAGATTCTGCAATCGTCGAATCTCACCTATTACACTACGCGCATGCCTGACAGCCTCGACCACATCACCAGTTCCTGCTTCACCCTTGGTGCGGATCATGGCTGCGCCTTCACCAATCCGCCGTAATGCTTCTCCTAGGTTTCGACAACCACACACAAATGGTACCTTGAAATCGTGTTTATAAATGTGGTGGGCTTCATCTGCAGGGGTTAAGACCTCTGATTCGTCAATGTAATCAACCCCTATGGCTTCCAGAATTTGCGCTTCTACGAAATGCCCGATCCGGCACTTCGCCATTACCGGGATGGATACGGCATCCATGATCTGCAGGATCAGCTCCGGGTCGCTCATACGAGCCACGCCCCCTTGAGCGCGGATATCCGCAGGCACCCGTTCCAAGGCCATCACAGCAACTGCGCCAGCCTCCTCAGCAATTTTGGCATGCTCAGCCGTGACTACATCCATGATCACCCCGCCCTTAAGCATCTGAGCCAAACCTTTCTTCACAGTAAATGTATTTGTTTGTGCTTCCATTCCATCAACCTCCTGAAAACAAGAAAAGACTCCCGTGCTACACCAGCAACGCCAGTCTCGCAATAATTTTATCTATGATAACACCGCTTCCAGCATTCTACCATGCCCCTTGGGAGGTGACAATCCGCCGATTGTTCACGAAGCCAGTAATGCTCTTGAATCCTACCCATTAGTTTGATACAGTTAAGATAATTCCAGTTGGGCGATACAAAAAAAGCGGAATGGAGAGAATACAATGAACCTGAGCAGTGTAAAAATAGAAAAACCTGAGGAAATTAATTTCATCCTGGGGCAGTCCCACTTCATCAAGACCATTGAAGATGTGCACGAAGCGTTGGTAAACGCAGTGCCAGGGATCAGGTTTGGGGCTGCCTTTTGTGAGGCTTCAGGAAAATGCTTGATCCGCTGGAGCGGCACCGACGAAACGATGATCAACCTGGCAAACAAGAATGCTCAAGCAATTGGTGCTGGTCACAGCTTCATTATCTTTTTGGGAAATGGTTTTTACCCGGTCAACGTGCTGAATGCCATCAAAACTGTGCCAGAAGTCTGCCGAATATTTTGTGCGACCGCCAACCCGGTGGAAGTCCTGATCGCTGAAACCGAGCAGGGGCGGGGTATACTGGGCGTGGTGGATGGCTCGTCACCGCTGGGAATTGAAGGAGACGAGGATATTGCCTGGCGTAAGGGATTTCTGCGCATGATTGGTTATAAATTATAGGGAAGAGCCCTCGGGGAGAACCTGGTTTTTTACCAGTTAGTTATTGGTGTTGATACTACCCTAACGGAAATGGATATTATAGAGATTTCAGCTAATCTATTTAGTATTTCAGCGGTTTTTAGAAAATGGTGATAGAAAATTACCTGATTAATAGCTATTATAGTACTATATTAATAGTATAATATATATATAGGTAAGAAAAATGAACCAATCGATATTTATTGATAAAAACAACCCCGTCCCAATATACGAGCAGATAAAAGACCAGATCATGGGTTTAATACAAACGGGTCAAATCAAGACCGGTGACCAGCTCCCCACAATACAAGAGCTATCGGTTGAGCTATCCGTTAATGTCAATACGGTTGTGCTTGCCTACCGCGATTTAACAAACAGCGGGAGGCTTACCAGTGAGCGCGGCAAAGGCACCTTTGTTGCTGGTAATGCCAACGAAGAGGAAATGCGGTCCTTGCGCGTGGAAAAACTGCAAAGCTTGCTCAATACGCTAATCAAGGAGACTGACCGTTTAGGCTTCAGCCGCGAGGAGGTTGGGCGAGCGCTAGTAGATCAATTTAGAAAGGGAGCCCCGTATAAACCTTAGGAATCAAGTTACCAGATATTGAGACGATGCGGAGCACCACCCTGGGAAGTGGTGTTAGCCAAGCTTAAATAGGTAACTCAGCAGTGTGCGGGGAGGGGGAGACCTTTATGCATCCCACAGGTAATCGATAGACAAGGAAAATTCACAATTCTTATCAATATGGTATCAGAGTAATCAAATATTCATCCCTGTATCATGATCTCAACCGAGTGCGAAACGCTTTATTGACCTACCCATAGCCTTTTATCAATAAAACCCCTGGCATACAACCAGAGGCCGCCGTGGAATGATCATTCAATATAATCCATGTAGATGCGTGCCAACTCCATCGGCCCGGGCCAATAAGATCCATATCCCAGAAGGCTCGACTATTTTTATAAGCCACACTCGTATAGCGCCTAATGCTTCATCGGGTGATATTTCTAATGCAAAGCCGATTATTAAATTCAGTTATTCAAGCAAAGGTTCCCGGAAATTCAAGGGCAGAGAATTCTTATTAACCCAGGAGGGTTAAATGCAAAACGCCAGTATCCTGTTTTCAAAGAATCAACCAATTATCCACATCATTCGACAGCTAAAAGGCTTGCGCTTACTCGCCTGGTAAATACTTACTCCAATGCTTTTAGATAATCTTTACAAGCCTGTAAATCACGGATGAGCTCATCAACTTTGTTGACGGTATACCGCAATGAGGCACGTGAATACCCGCCCGATTTTGCAGTACCCACCACCTTTCGGACCGTTTTACGGAGAATATTCATCACTCCAAGAAATTCCTTGACCGCAATACCAAAATCTTGCTCTTTCCTGCTTTTATCGAATTCTTTTCTTCCTTGAATTTCATTTTCAGCCAGCCTGCTCATCTTTTCTAATTCCACCCTGGCAATCGACCGGCGCAAGATATCTGCTGCTGTGTCACTCGATAGCACTGGCGAGGCAATAATCAATTGCTTCACTTCCATTGTTGGAGCATCGTGGTAAGCGCGTGCGATTTCTGTGGTTTGGATCTGTGTCAGGCCTTCTGCAGAAACTTTGGCAGCAACCACTTTCTTTGCTTCCAGGTCATCCCCCAAAGCCTGGGCAATTTTCACGGTTTTGATTACCCCCTCATCTTTGCCTTGATTTCGAACGTGCACGTATACCCCGGCTTCTTTTTCGCGTCGATACTGCAACCATTGATTAATCGTGCCTACGGGAACGGAGGTCCTACGCGCAATTTCATGCTGGCTAAAACCCATATCCACCAATTTTTGCGCCCATTCAGCTTTATCGTCTGCTGTCATATCTTCGCCGGATAGATTTTCGATACCAGCCTGGATAAGGTTGTCAATTTCATCCTGCAACACAATCAGAGCGTCTATCTCCCTCCATCCCACGCGGCGGGCTGCCTCCACTCTACGGTGCCCCCAAACAATCGTATATCCCTCAGGTGTTTCGTATACCCCAATTGGCTCAACCTGACCCTCCTCCAACAGAGACCAGCAAAGCTCCTTCATTTTTTCTTCGTCCCATGTCTTTCGAATGGGATTTGGTGAAGGTTTAATATTTTCTATCCGGATTTTCATATACCATTACCTCCAGATTTCTTTATACCAGGAGTTCCATGCGCTCAAACTATTATGATGAACAGCACCACCCAACGCATCAATTATATTGCAGAAGGGAGGAAAGATGTACTTCCCAACCTCAGAGAACACATTAATATGTAGCATAACCACAACCGATCCACAAGTGGCATCACCCATACAATACACGCCTAAAAACAACAGAACAGGAATGTTTCACGTGAAACCTTTTAATCCAACCAATCAGGTATCATCATTTAAAAATATGTTTCACGTGAAACAATATCATTATTATCTATATATGTTGCCATATTTAATTATATATGTATGATATATTACAATAATACAATTTTATTGGTGACGGTTTACGTGGGTTTACAATTTTTCATCTGTCGGAAAATCTACGTTATCTATCCCCCATTATCGCGCGCCCAGGTATCAATCAACTCCTCAACCATATCCAAATAAGCGTCTAGCCCAGCAACCTTCTCGGAAAAGGCATCCCCGAGCAGACCTAATTGTTCCCCAGCTTTCTGCCAGGCAGAACGGCTTTGATTTTCTCCAGGCATGGCGCATACGGTTTGTGTCCATGTACGCCATAAAGGCCAAAGTGCATCGTGTGAGGTTGAGCTTTTTAGGATGGCATCTACTGCCCGTTCATAATAAAACCACCGATGTGGGTGCAATCGGGCAGGCGTTTCGTGGTCTGGTAATGCGTTGTATGCACTCTGCCATTCGGGCAACCATGAGCGCATAATATCTGCATCCACTGAAGACGCCCCCAATAAACCTAAAAATCCTGCATATAGACCTGGCTTTTTTAAAGCCTCCGCTCTAGCTGGGAGATCCAATAAAAATCTTCGCTCAGTCAGGTTGTACCCGCTTAAGCCTGCTGCGGCGTTGGCAGTGTGTTCCAGGGTACGTAGATAGCGAAATGCATCCTGTGAGTCAGGAAGGCGCGGGTGGTTAATGAACGATTCCCACATTTCTCTTGCGTGTACAGCTTGCTTGCGAACACGGTTTAATACATTGCCAACACTGGAAAATTGTCCTCTGACACTGGCTTGTACAAAATCCATAAAGTGCTGTGGGTCATACATTATTTTGCAACCGTATACTGCTGGTCCGAGCCATGGATGCACCCGCAGCTCGCGTGGTTGACGATAAACTGAGTGCGTATGATGGGAGATATCCAGGTGTACCTCGTCTGAAATCCTGACAATCTCACGTTCAACGCTAACTTCGTTGGTATGAATAAAAAATAGGTCAATATCTGCTGAATTTCCAAGCAAGGGTGATTCTCCCAGCAGAGATCCTTGCAAATAAACAGCCAGTAGGGTGTGATCGGTCCCCACATATTTAGCGATGGCATCATTGGCAACTTTGAGCAGCATACTCTGATTAATACGCATTTTTACACCCACACACCGAAAACCTGGCTGGTTTTTTTGATCTTTCTTCTTGGTATGCTGAAATCATAGCCCAATTCGTAGCCTCAGATTTCTTCAAGTAGGGGGAGAGAGGCCTGAAAAGGCACTTGTTTTAAGGCTTGTCGAATCCGATTCTCAACCCATTTGAGATCTTCAACCCGGCGGATATAATCCAGCTCATTGGTATCCAAAGAGAGAACGGTTACAGCACCCGTAACATTCCTGGCCTGATTTTCAATAAAAAAAGCATCATAAGCCCGATTAAGTTGATCAATGTAATTCCATTCTATGTTGCGCTCATAAGTTCTATCGCGCGAAGCGATGCGTTGCATGAGTACCTCTGTATCAGCTCGCAAGTAAACGATCAAATTAGGGAGAGGGATTTTTTCTGCCAAGGCATCATGAACACGGTAATACATTTCCAGCTCATCTCCGCCAAGGTTTATGCGGGCAAACAAGGCATCCTTAGCAAAGGTGTAATCCGTGATCAATGGTTCACCTTGCTTAAGAAACTCTGGTACAGACCGTCTTTGTTGGTAATACCTGCTGAGCAGGAAAAAGATCTGCGTCTGAAAGGCATATCGTTGGCGGTCGCCATAAAAATCGGATAGAAATGGATTTTCTTCAAAAACTTCCAAAACCAAAGCAGCCTGAAATGCTGGTTGCAACAGGCGAGCCAAAGTGGTTTTCCCAACACCAATTACGCCTTCGATCGCTACATACATGTCAAACTCCCTCGCCTGGGTGATATGTTATATCTTTTAAAAATTCTTGTAGGCAGTTTGCAACAAGGAGTGGCTGCTCCAACATCACCATATGGCCTGCGTTTGGGATCAAATTTAGCCGTGCATTGGGCATAGAACTGGATAGATATTGCGCATAACGTACGGGTGTCATCTGGTCATCCTCTCCACAGATCACCAAAGTGTTTTGTTGGATCGACCCCAATCGATCCATAACATCAAACTGGTTGCAAGCCTGTAAATCCCCATATAACACACTTTGCCGATTCTCTTCCATACGTTTAGCGGCAAGCTCTACCAACCGGTGAGGGGCTTTTGAGCTGAATGAACATGCCACCAATAAGTCGGCTGCTTTATAGAAGGTAGTTAGATCAGACGCAAAATTCATTAGTTCAGGATTTACCCGTAAACGTGCCCCAGCCCCAAGTAAACCTAATCCCACAACATATTCTGGGTGATGGATTGCCAGAGCTAAGGCAATTGCGCTGCCCATTGAATGGCCAATAAAGACAGCCCGTCGTAATTGAATTGATTCCAGCCAGCGGATTAAATACCTGGCATAGTCTTCGATCGTTTGTTGCCCATCACAAATATCAGATTTTCCATGCCCGGGCAGGTCAATTGCATAAACACTATACCCACGAAGTCGGCGAATATCAGCTGGCCAATAAAGGTGCATACCCCCAGCTCCGTGTATCAAGACTACTGGCGGGATTTCAGCTCCAACATCATGGTGGAAGGAGAAATACAAATTTTCCGAGACAGGCATTATTGCTTAACCGCCTCTTCGCAGCCGTTCTGCGGCCTCTTCAGTTAATGGGATTACTACACGGACTGTTGTGCCTTTGCCTACTGAAGAATCGAGCTTGAAGACACCATTCACCATTTCGGAGCGTTCATTCATGTTTTTTAGCCCCAGGCTGCCGCGTTGATCATAATTAGATTCGACAGCGGTTTTATCAAAACCAACTCCATCATCCTGTATTTCTAGCAAAACAAAATCGTTATTGAAGCCCTTCATTCGGACCCAAATATTATTTGCCTGGGCGTATTTACATGCATTGTTAATCGCTTCTTCAGCGATATAGAAGACGATGGTTTGCCGGCTCATCTCAAGCTGAGAAACAAAATGCTCATCAGCTTCCACAATCACATTCTGGTTATAGGTCTCGTGGGTCTTTTCAGCCATTGCTTTCAATGCACCCACCAAACCTTGCGATTCGAGTTCCAATGGGCGCAAGGTAAATAGCATATGGCGAATTTCTTTGGTTGTTCTACGGGCAAGTTCTTCAATTTTTAGAAGCTCGTCGGCGGTTGCCTTTGGATCTCTTTCCAACAAACGGCGTGCAAAATTAAGGCGCATAGCGATTGCAGCCATGGATTGAGTAGGTCCGTCGTGCAGGTCGCGCGCCAGCTTTTTATGCTCCTGTTCCTGTATTTCAATCATCCGCTCTTTTTCTTGTTGGATGTCGCTATAGAGACGAGCGTTTTGAATCGCAATGACTGACTGATGGGAGATGATTTCAAGCAATTCGCACTTGGGTTGCGTGAAAAAGTTTGGATCTGAATGGGCAAATAACAGCACCCCATAAGTATCCAATCCTGCCCGTAGAGGGAGGCAATAAGCAACTCCACAGGTACGCAGAGCAACGATACGGCTTAATTCCGGGTCCTGGGCAAGGTTATCACTGCTTTTGGGTAGTCCCTCTGCGATTACTTCTCCAATCAACCCACTGGTGCCAGGAAGCACCGTCCGCATATCCGCCTGGGTAAAATGTCGCGCTGAGCCTACAGTCAGTACAGGGTGTTCATAATCCGATTCTGTAAAGAGCATAACGGCGCTGACCAATTTTTCAGCTGGGCTATTGGGAGTAGCCAGTACCCTTGCACCCAGGTCCAGCGCAATTTCAAGTACTCTCTGGTACTTTAAGGTTGCGGTCAATTTAGAAATGAGGTTATATACTTCACGCAGCCTGCGACTATCAGTATTCCCATGACTCTTTCCCCTGCTTTGAATTGCGCCTGGTCTATGAAGCAAATCACCCAGATGCAGATATCCAAGTGAGCTCAGGAGAGCCAAACAAATCAGAAAACCCACAAAAATGGAAACAGCGCCTATGCGGAGGGTATCACTAAATTGGCTCATCGTCATTATGATAACTCAAAACACACGGCTTGGAAAGATTCTGGAGGTTTTGATATTTAGATTGACAAGCCTGACGGTTTCCCAAGTAGCTCTAGCAGAATTGGGATTGCTGCCTTGATTGCCAGTGCCCTGTGGCTGAGAAGATTTTTCTTACTCATACTGAGCTCAGCCATCGTCATTCCAGCCTCAGGAATGAAAAAGATGGGATCATAACCAAAGCCATTTGTTCCACGTTCAAATGGAATAATCTCACCCGGACAATCCCCGTGGGCGAAATATATCTGTTCGTCTGGGGTGGCAATGGCAACCGTGCAATGGAAATGCGCTGTCCAGGGATGAGGATAGGACTTCAATAAGTTCAACAGGTAAGTTCTTCGGTCGGCATCAGAGGCGTTTGGTAATGGCGAAAAGCGGGCAGAGCGAATCCCGGGCAGACCATCCAAGGTATCCACCTCTAAACCCGAATCGTCCGCTAAAGCCACCAAACCAGAGGCATGCATAAATGCAATCGCCTTCAAGGAGGCATTTTCTTCATATGTATTACCCGTTTCTGCCACTTCCAGAGATAGTCCCATCTTGTCCGGGGTGATAATCTCCATAGGCAAGCCATCTAAAAGCGAAAGTATCTCGCTTAATTTACCTCTATTATTGGTTGCAGCCAATAAACGCTTCATTATGAATCTCCGCTTTTCATGCTAACAGCCTTTTAACACGCCATATATGGGCTGGCATCACCCATTTTACCCTACCCGTGGCAACAAAATATGTTATAATAATCGATCAATATAATAAATTACTTTGCGTTATTCAGGGCATTCTTAATAGTTTATCTATAAATCAACGTGTCTGACCCACATTCTCCTCTGCGCCTGAATGTAGGCTTCATTGTTGCCCAATCTGCCGGTTTTAACCGGGATTTTCCTTTTGATCTCCCTCAAATCAATATCCCTCCAGATTTACAGATAGATAGCCTATCTGGTTCAATCCGGGCTTCCCGCACCCCACAGGGTATTTTACTTCAGGCGGATTTAGTTGCCAGGATGACTCTTGAGTGTGTACGCTGCCTGACCGACTTTCAACAGTCTTTGAATATTAATTTTACCGAATTGTACGCTTTTTCCCAACGCTATGTAACGGATTCGGGTTTATTAATGCCTGAGAGTAGCATCATTGACCTTGCACCTGTACTGCGTGAGTATATCTTACTAGAGATTCCCATCAGCCCTTTGTGCAGCGTGGAATGCAAAGGCCTGTGTCTGATATGTGGAAATAACTTGAATGAAAGCACCTGTAATCATGATGAGGAAATGGGTGATCCAAGATTTGCGGCATTGAAAACATTGTTGGAAAAATAGGCATTGTGACGGGGAGAAAAATTAATGGCAAACCACCAACCACACCAGCTTGAAGCACTCGAAACATTATTGGAAAAAGCCGACCTGCAAGGATACCTGACCACCGGGGATATCATGGAGGTTTTCCCTTGGGATGGAGATGATGATGAACGCCTATTGGAGCTCTTCGGATTGCTGCATCGCCAAGGAGTGGAGATTGTCCTTGAAGAAGAAGCAGAACCTGAACCCGACCTCGCTAAACTGGAAATATCCCCCCTGGATTTAGGTTCTTCATCCATGGATAGCGCTTTGTTACCTAATCTCGAAAATATCTCTGCGGATGATAGTGTGGGATTGTATCTTAAGGAAATGTCACGGGTTCCACTACTTACCTTGCAAGAAGAGGTGAGCTTAGCCAAAAGGATAGAGCTCGCCAAACAATCAAAATCCAGACTACTGAAGATGAACGGGAAGGGTTCCAGTAAAAACCGGAAAGAGCTCGATGATAATGTCCAGGACGGGATTTTAGCACGGGAGCACCTGATCAAAGCAAACACTCGCTTAGTGGTCAGTGTGGCGAAAAAATATATCGGACGTGGAGTTGCCTTTCTTGATTTAATTCAAGAAGGCAATCTAGGTTTGATGAAAGCAGTCTCAAAGTTCGAATACCAACGAGGATTTCGTTTTTCAACCTATGCTACCTGGTGGATCAGGCAAACAATCACCCGTTCCATTGCAGACCAAAGTCGCACCATACGTATCCCTGTTCATATGACAGATCGTCTACGTATGATGTATAAAGCAGCCCACAGGCTGGAGCAGAGCTATGGTCGCCCACCAACACACGAGGAATTATGCCTCGAAATGGGAGTTGGGCATGATAAGCTTCAATGGATGCTTGAGGTTGCCCGTATCCCGGTATCCCTAGAAAGCCCAGTTGGAGAAGAAGATGACACAGAGTTGGGTATGTTCGTGGAAGATAACATCACTCCCTCCCCATCTCAGACCACTTACGAAAAAATGCTGCATGAGTGCGTCGAGCAGGTACTCTCCACACTTTCGCCGCGTGAAGCCCGAATCCTGCGCCTACGCTTTGGACTTGAAAATGGGCATCCGTATACACTTAGAAGAAGTGGGACATAAATTTGGATTAACCCGCGAGCGTATTCGCCAGATCGAGGGGAAAGCGTTACGCAGGCTTCGCCATCCCTGCCGGGCAAGGTTGCTTAGGGAATACCTATAAGAGTAGACCATACCATATCCCGCTATCTTGACAAATCATTCCCGCCCGTGTAAACTCATCCTAGTTCTGAGAAAGGTTGGTTGACGTGGTTGTATCATTCTATACTACTCAATTTTTAGCACACTCCATGCGCATGCTGGGTATCATTGCACGCGCCTGGGCAACCAACTCTGGTTACGAGA
Organism: uncultured Chloroflexia bacterium; assembly: GCA_963736805.1. Taxonomy (GTDB): domain Bacteria; phylum Chloroflexota; class Anaerolineae; order Anaerolineales; family UBA4823; genus FEB-25. The sequence continues at coordinate 105,724 of CAVTQM010000043.1, read as the reverse complement.
AATAAATTATAAAAGAGTAAACTAAAGGGCTGCCCGAGATTGGCAGCCTTTTTTTGTGTATATAATAGCTTGATGCAAGAAATGGATTTAGAAGGAGGTCGTCATGTCCAAGAATATTCTGATCGCAATCGCCTGGCCGTATGCCAACTCTGAGATACACGTCGGCAATATAACCGGTTCTCATCTGCCCGGTGATATAGTCGCGCGCTATCACCGATTAAAGGGAGACCGGGTGCTGGTGGTATCAGGTACTGATTCGCATGGAACACCTGTTACCCTGAAAGCGGACAGTGAAGGTCTGCCTGTAGAAATGGTTTATCAACGCTTTCACAATAAGTTCATTGAACTGTTTCAAAAAACCGGCATTAGTTATGACCTGTTCACCTCCACGCATACCGAGAATCACTTCCGGGTCTCTCAGGCGATGTTTCTGGCCTTAAATAAGAACGGCTATCTGTATACGGAATCGCGCCCTCAATGGTATTCCCCATCTGCCAACCGTTTCCTGCCGGACCGGTACGTGGAAGGAACCTGTTATATATGCGGTGGCGATGGCGCTCGCTCAGACCAGTGTGACCGATGCGGCAGCGTGCTCGAACCAGAGAAATTACTCAATCCGCGCTCCAAGGTGGATGGCTCAACTCCGGAGCTGCGCGAGACAAAGCATTTTTTTCTCGATCTCTCAAAATTAGAGCCCGATGTGGAAGAGTTCCTCTGCCAACGCCAGCGTTACTGGCGCGAGACAGTGGTAGGACAGTCGCTCGGACAAATAGAGAGTGAAGGCTTGCGCCCACGCCCCATCACCCGTGACCTGGACTGGGGGATTCCTGTTCCGGTGGATGGTTGGGAGGGTAAATGCCTATATGTCTGGTTTGAAGCAGTCATCGGCTACCTTTCCGCCACAATCGAGTGGGCCAAGATATCTGGACAGCCTGAGGCATGGCGCGATTGGTGGACTGACCTCTCTGCAAAAGCCTTTTATTTCATTGGAAAAGATAATATCTTTTTCCATGCGGCGATGTGGCCAGCGCAGCTTGAAGGAGCTGGAAAGGAATTCGTTGAGATTTATACGGGTGGGGAAGGGGTTCCCCTTAATCTGCCTTATGATGTGCCTGCCAACCAGTTTATGAATCTGGAGGGTCAAAAAATATCAGGCAGCCGTAACTGGGCGGTTTGGGGATTGGATTTCCTGACGCGCTATGATCCGGATGCGCTGCGTTTCTATTTAACGATCAACATGCCAGAGTTACGGGATTCGGACTGGGATTGGGATGAATTCATCGCCCGCAACAACAATGATCTGGTGGCTACCTGGGGCAACCTTGTTAACCGGACACTTCCCTTTGCTTATAAAAATTGGGATGGCTTAGTGCCTGATCCAGGGGAATTACGACCGGAAGATAAGGAAATCATCGCCACTATAGAGAGTGGTTTTGTAACTGTCGGTGAACAACTGGAAGCAGTTCACTTGCGTGCCGCACTTAGTGAAGTCCTGCGATTAGCCTCAGAGGGCAATAAGTATCTAGATCTATTCAAACCCTGGTTTGAAATCAAGAAGGATAAGGCTGCTGCTGCAAAGACAATATATACTGGTTTACGTATTGTTGACTCTCTGAAACTATTGTTTGCGCCTTTTATCCCTTTCAGTTGTGAGCGATTAAATACCTACCTGGGTTTCACGCAACCTATTTTTGGAGATCAGTATATCGACGAGTTGAAGGACAAGCTGGGTGCTCACAATACTCTAAGGTATCGTCCACCCCACCCCGGAGGGTATTGGGAGCCATCGAAGCTCCAACCCGGTCAAATCCTGGAAGCCCCTGCTCCATTGTTTAAAAAGCTGGAGCCTGCTTTGGCTGAAGATGAACGTAAACGCCTGGGCAAAGATTGACAGGTGCAACCATAGGTTCAAGACTTTCTGGGAAAACGTAAAACGATATCATCCAACCCAGGTGAAGAATATAATAGATGACAACTCCCGTCCGTACTGAGAAACTGAGCAAAACCTACGAGGTGCGCACCCGCAAAGGAGTGAGTAAGTCTGAGCGGCGATCTGTAGAAGCATTGAAACGCATCTCGCTGGAAGTGAAACAGGGAGAAACCTTTGGTCTGCCAGGATCCAACAGGGCCGTTAAGACCGCTGATCAAAATTCTCAAAACCTGCTAATTCCCACCAGCGGTGATGCCTGGATCAATGGTTATCATATAACCAGGGAAGAGAACAAGGTACGTGCCAGCGTGGGCTGTATGCTGATGGGTGAACGTGGGTTATATTAAAAAGGCAGGCTGTCGACATATAGATTTTTATTCACAAACTCATTCCTTACTGCGAAACACGCCTCTCCATACCATCCAGCCAATCATTAGCATCCCTGCTATCCCCAAAAAGCCTATAAACAATGCTTGATTTCTCGCACCTGCTTCGGGAGCTGTCCCTGCGTGTTGGGTGGGTGCTGCAACTGCATCGTTTGTCGCCGTCCACGGGTGATCAGCTTGTTTACCATTATCAAATTCTGAATTAATCTCATAACTGACTGTGAATGGCACTATGATCACTTGCCCATCGTATACCAACAACAGCTCTGAGCTTTGTTCTGCAGGAATAGCCACCTCTTCAGGTGGAGGATCAAAGGACAACACATTTTTATCCTCCAAATCCCGGTCCAGCTCGGCAAGTGCCTCCATACCCAGAACTGCTGGTCGATCTGGTGCCACAAGGTAGGATGCCACCTCGTGTGCACCATTCACCCGATTTTTCCAGTTTGGGTCGGGGGTCGTCATGACCAGCACGTCTTTATAACCCAATGAGAGTACAAAGAGCAATGTCTCTGTCTGGTTTTCTAAGCTCAAATACCCGCGTGGCTTATTTTCTGGATCTGAAGTGCGCACAACCACCCCCGTGGGAAGGTCAATATCACCGATTGTTATCGTCTCATTGAACCAGTAATCCTTGCGCAGCTCAGAAGCCTCAACCGGAGCGGTTTTATACAGCATTCCTGTCACCATCAGAGAGAGAATGCAAAGCAGTCTGAACTGAACCCAAAGGGCTTTCACGCCAGGATAAAAATACTCCTAATCCACTTTTTCCTTGATAAGAAATCCACGTCTGCGCAGCTCGTTCACGAATGGTACCGCCGGCACAAAGCTTTCCACTCCACCAGCACCACGTGGGGTTATTCCGTGAGCCATCATCTCTGCCACAATGGCAGCGTCCCAGCCGGTTGTGCGTTCCATGGCGGTAAAGCCAGTCTTCTCGTCAAAATGATCTTCCAGCTCAACCACGGCTTCGGCAGGTTTTCCACCTTTCTTTCCCTGGGCTTTCACGCGCACAAAAACAATGTCCTTGCGCTTCTCCGGGTCATCGGGGAAGGTTACCTTTGGTTCATAGAGTGCATGGAAAACATCGCGGGGTACGACCTCATTATTACCCACCATTATGGGCTTTAAGTCCCACATTCCGAGGTCCCAGAATGCACGCAGCTGACTGAAGTGCCCTGGATAACGCAGGGTGAGGTTTTGTAATGTGCGCAGTTTGCCTTCAAAGGTCCATGGCATGGTACTGGTTCCGCCCCCAGCCACAAAAGCCTCCAGTGTACCCACCGAATCGGGGAATTCCACGATCTCCAGCTCTGTCATCGGTTCCACCTCGGTGATCTTGCCATTACGCAAAAAGATGGCTGGCTCGGCGTATTCATTGGTCAACCCAGCGACATGGAAGGTAAGCAAGTAGTTGAATGGCGGTTCTGGATTTTGTGGAATACCCCCATCCCACATATATACATCCATGGTTTCATCCAGGAGCTCCATGGTGTAGACCGTCAGCGATGTTCCCATACCGGGTACCTGGCCACAATCAGGGATAATGCTGATCCCCGCCTGCCGCGCCTGTGCATCAAATGTGTGCTGCCTTCTGGCTATATCGGTGTTGCCGCCTAAATCACACATGCTGGCTTTCACCTTGACCGCCACACGGGTAATGTCCAGGTTAAAGTAATAGGGTACCGCACTGACAAACGCATCCACCCCAGTCAGCACTCGCTCCAGGGCTGTCGTGTCGGTCACCTCAACTTGAATGGCTTCTGCTACATTTGCATTAATAAGCTGGTTCACGCGTTGTGCTGCGCGTTGAGCAATTTCTAAATCCCGGTCTGCCAGGATGACCCGTTTTGCATCTCCCCAGCGTGCCATATCATAGGCAGAGGCTGTCCCTTGCCTGCCAGCTCCCAAGACTGCATAGGTATAATTCATCGTATCTCCTCCTGTGAAAGGTCTGACCCGATTATAAGTCAAATCACTCCTCCCCGTGTCATACTCCTGTGGTAAACTCCCTGATTGTCTGACTTTAAGCTAGGTTTAATTCAAAATGGACGCAAAAACCTTACATACCCTTGAGTTCCAAAAAGTCCTGGAGCGCCTGGCTGGTTATTGTGCTTTTGCTGCTTCGATAGACAAAGCACGCCAGCTACAGCCGACTAACAATATCGATGAAGCCCATCGCCGCCTGTCGGAAACGAGTGAAGCATCTGCAGATGCTTGTCACCCGTCCTGACCTCACCATTGGAGGTGCTCGCGACGTACGCCAGGCAGTAGATTTGGCTGCCCATGGGGGGGTGCTGGCTCCCACTGATTTGCTCGATATCAAGTCTACCCTGGTTGCTGCTCGTACTCTGGCACGCACATTTGAGCGCCTGGAAGGGCAATTTCCGACCCTGTATGCGATCGCTTCTCAGATTCCAACCTCTTTAGGTCTGGTAGACGGGATCACGCGAGCCATATCAGAGCGAGGTGAAATTTTAGATAGCGCATCCGATGCGCTTGCAGCCATTCGTCGCGACCTGCGCGTCGCCCATGATCGGCTGATGACCAAGCTGCAGCGCATGGTATCCGATCCGCATACCTCTCCATATCTGCAAGAGGCTTTGATCACCCAACGGGATGGACGTTATGTTCTGCCTTTACGAGCTGAATTTAAAGGACGGATCAGGGCGGTTGTCCATGACCAATCTGCTTCAGGAGCAACCCTATTCGTTGAGCCGCTCAGTGTTGTGGAACATAACAATGAGTTTCGCGAGCTTCAACTAGCAGAGCGGGATGAGGAAAGGCGCATTTTAACTGCGCTTTCCCAGCAAGTGGGCATGCAAGCTGGCAGTATTCTCGATACGGTAGAGCTGATTGCAGACTTGGACTTGTGTTTTGCCAAAGCCAAATACTCCGATGATTTATCTGCCAGTGAGCCTGCTTTACACCCAATCAGCAAACCCACCGATCATCACCCGGGGACAATCATCCGTTTATACCAGGCGCGCCACCCTCTATTAGACCCTGCAACTGTTGTTTCGATAGATGTCGAATTGGACGCCCAGACCTATGCCATGGTTGTCACGGGTCCTAATACGGGTGGCAAGACTGTTACGCTTAAAACGATTGGTCTCCTGGCACTGATGGCGCAATCCGGTCTGCATATTCCCGCTCATTCCGGCTCTGAGATCAGCCTGTTCCATAATATATATGCCGATATCGGGGATGAACAATCCATCGAACAGTCCCTTTCGACATTTTCCGGTCATATTACCAATATCATCCATATACTGGATCACGCGGATCGCCGCTCACTGGTGATCCTTGACGAATTGGGAGCAGGTACCGACCCGCAAGAGGGAGCTGCCCTGGCACGCGCTTTGCTAACCCACCTTTTAGAGCGAGGCATCACCACCCTGGTCACGACACACCACCCAGAGCTTAAAGCATTTGCACATGCCACTGCGGGAGTGGTCAATGCCAGTGTCGAGTTTGACCTGGAAACTCTACGTCCAACCTTTCACTTAACCATCGGATTGCCTGGTCGCTCCAATGCCCTGGCAATTGCTCAGCGCCTGGGCATGCCTGAACCCATTATCACCTCTGCCCGTTCTGAATTAAGCCCGACCGATATCCGTGCCGAAGACTTGCTGGATGAAATTCACCGCCAGCGGGACTTATCCCGCAAAGCCCGCACAGCGGCTGAAAATGCACGCCACGAAGCCGAAGTTATGCGGGCTGAGCTAGCAAAAAGGCTGGAGAAAATTGAAGATGAACGCATGCAGGTGCTGGAGAAAGCCCGCCGCCAGGCCGAAGAAGAGGTAGAAGCCGTTCAGGATGAACTGAGAGAAGTACGCCGGCAGCTTGTTCGCACCAGGCAACCACTGGAAGTCATTGAAGAGGCAGAGGAAAAAGTTGAGGAATTGCAGGAAGCGGTCGTGGCTCCCGTCGAACGACGTGCGCCTGAAAAAAACATCTCCAGTATGCGCCGTGCTGTTCGATTGGGAGATAAAGTCCGTTTGCGCTCTCTAAATACTCAAGGGGTAGTCAGCTCCCTAAGTGAGGAGGAGGCTGAGGTGCAGGTGGGTGTTTTACGCATCAGGACACGACTGGCAGAACTTCAAATAATCGGAGAAGATACGCTGGCTGCACAGGGTTCTTATGGTTTACCAACTGCACGTGAGTTGATGGCAGCCACTCATTTGAGCAAGACCGAGGAGACAACTAGCAGGAAGCAGCTATACCCCTGCCAAACACCTGTATGCAGAATCGCCCGGGATCGAGCTTGACCTGCGTGGTCAACGCGCTGAAGAAGCCCTGGATTCGCTTGAGCGTTACCTGGACTCAGCTTATCTTGCCGGGCTGCCCTGGGTCCGTATCATCCATGGCAAAGGCACCGGGAAATTACGCCAGGCAGTCCGTGAAGCTTTAAGCCAGAGCCCGCACGTTAAATCTTTTGAGTCGGGTGGGGATAAAGAAGGCGGTGAAGGAGTCACAGTAGCCAAGCTGGCACTCTAAATGTTAAAAGATCTTCGCTTACCTGCCACCTTCCGAGCCTTTTCTCATCGCAACTACCTGCTCTGGTTTGTTGGCCAGGGAGTTTCTCTGATCGGCACCTGGATGCAAACCATGGCTCAGCAGATCCTGGTTTACCAGCTCACCGGCTCGGCTGCCTCCCTGGGGATCATCAGTTTTATTGGATTGATCCCACTCATTCCCCTTTCACTGTGGGGAGGATCAATAACCGACCGTTTTCCAAAGCGCACGATTCTCCTGATCACCCAGAGCATCATGCTGGTTCAAGCATTCCTACTGGCAGCCCTCACCTGGAGCGGTACAGTCCAAATCTGGCATGTATATGTACTCGCATTCGTATTAGGGGCAGCCATCGCGGTAGATTTACCAGCCAGGCAGGCTTTCACTGTGGACCTGGTCGAAGGCAAAGATGACCTGACCAGTGCAATCGGCATGAATTCCGCCATGTTCAATGGAGCGCGTGCCATTGGCCCTGCCCTGGCGGGTATCTTGGTAGCAACCACCGGCGCGGCTAACGCATTTTTCCTTAATGGAATAACCTTTATCGCCGTCATCGTCAGCTTACTGCTGATGCGTGGCTTGCCACAACCTCAAAAATCGACCGGTGGTGAGTCCAACCCGATCAAGCACATGGCGGGTGGTCTGCAATTTATCCTCCAACGCCAGACAATCCTTATATTGGTGAGCCTGATTGCGGTAAGCGCATTTCTCTCCATGCCGTATAACACCCTGTTGCCTGTTTTTGCGAGCGAGGTGCTCATACAGAGTGCTCAAGGGGTGGTGTCGGCCCTATGTAACTCGAATATCTTTGGCTTGGGCTGCCAGGCTCCAGAAGCGCTGCCTCTTGGATTGCTGTATTCCATGATCGGTGTCGGGGCAGTTATCGGAGCGCTGGTGGTTGCTTCTTTGCCTGCAAACGCCCGGCGTGGGCGATTGTTCACTGTTGGCAATCTGGCTTTCCCGCTTTTTTTGCTCCTGTTTGCATTTTCAACGAATTTCGCTCTGTCTTTGGTATTAACACTGTTTATTGGTTTCAGCTTTGTCTGGCAAAATGCGCTGGCAAATACCTTGTTACAATTCGTCACTCCCAATGAGTTGCGCGGAAGAGTGATGGGTGTATATTCCATGACGTTCCAGGCGATGTTCCGGCTGGGTGGGTTGCAAGCCGGGTTCATGGCGGATTGGCTTGGGGCTCCAATTGCCATTGGTGTCGGAGCTGCAGCTTCTCTGCTATACGGAGGATTTGTCGCCATTCGCTACCCCAAGGTAAGGCAGCTATGAGCGGTCCTTGGGTCGATGAGGTTAATGACCCTGGCCACCAGATAATGGAACAAACTCAAAAATATTCCCAATGGGGAGTTTAAAAAATAACAGGTGGCTGCTAAAAGCCACCTGTTATTCCTAATCCTTCAAAGTTAACGCCTTACCAGGGGTAGATGGATAAATTTAATGCCAACGTAGATCACTTTACGATCGTGGTCGACAACAACGGGATTGCCACCTTCGAATATGATCAATTCGGCGCGAATCCCAGCAGTGCCACTTTCCAGGCCACTGGTAAAGATGGCACTGAGTTGTCCATCCGGATTTGTATATCCACTTACAACCTGATTTTCATATCCACCCACAATTGTCCCCAGCTGACCGTCACCTTCCACACCAATCTGAACCAATTGATTGGCCACAGGATTGCCCCATTCGTCACGCACCGTGGCAACCAATAGAGCGGTAGAGATGCCATCCGAGGGCAGCTGGTTGTCCGATATCCATAGCATGATCTGGTCAGGCAAGGGATTGCCAATCTCGATCTCGGTGGAGGCATAAATTCCGTTCGGCGCCATTGCTGTAATGGCAGCCGTACCAATATTTTCCCCGCTGGTGAATGTTGCCATGAAGGAACCATGTTCTGTGGTGGCAGGATTTGGGCTGAGGCTTCCGTTGTTCGTTACCAGCTGGAGCTGTGTACCATCCGCAACTGCCACGCCTTGCAGATCTGTAACAAGAAATTCCAACGATGCTGTATCTCCATTCGGACGCAGGAAGTGGGTGGGATTAAAGATATCGATCCGGGTAGGTTGGCGGTGGCGCGTGATGCGTGCACTGGCTGAATCACTGATCGCACCCTTTTCCCACTCGGCGGCTGAGATGGTAATTATCCCGGTGGTTCCGCTGGGCAGGTAGTTGGTATACCCTGCGGTCAGATAGACATCAAAAGTGACAGTCACAGTCTGGCCGGCATCCACACATAGCGATCGGAAGGAACCGAGAACTCGATCCACCAACCTTCAGGTGCGTCATAACTGATCCAGTAACAATGATCGTAAACATCCGTAGTTGGTGAGCTGGAACTGTAGTTCAGTGACACCTCCATAGTTTGCCCCATCACCCATGGAAACTGCATTTGAAGAGGCTGGAAGGTATAGGGATTGGGATCGATGCGAAGGAATGCTTCACCATTGTGCAACCCTTGCAGGGTTAAGTAAGCGCTGCCCGCCCCGAGGTAGAAGGATCCGGAACCATATAAACCATCGCAGGCATCCTTGTCATTATGCAAGCCATCGTCAAAAAAATTAATACTGTAGCCAAATGGGGAGCCATTCGGCCTGGTGAAAAAGCCCGCTGAGCACGCAGCCATCCACCTGACCAGTTACCTGCACCAGCAACTGCTGGGTGCCGGTTGAAAGGGTATGGTCGATCAGCCCTCCACGGAGATAGGGCTGACAGCAAAACTGGTGAAGGAAAAGGTTCCCGATCCGGTATTACCGGCATCCACAAGGGCTTGCCAATCTCCAATGCGCCCATTCGTATTCACCTGGACGTACTGCACCAGGTCCAGGTCCAGGCACATGGTGCCTGGGCTCAGCAGCAGTTGACCGGATTGCCATTCGGGTCGGTAACTTCCAGCGGTTCAAAGATGCCGCTGTAGCCGGTGAGCAGGAAACCAACGCTCTCCATCGAGCTGTCGACAGCTACCGTGTAGGTCTTGGTCGGTTGAGGTGGGGCAGGGGTGAATTTATATCCCATACCATCGTCTGGCTCCATCTGACATCGTTATAACTGACCTGCAGACCGCATGGTGCCATTGGTATTTTCAAGTCCGATCGTGGCACTTGCTGCACCGTTGGGTACAGTCTGGTATTGGTAACGGATCTCGCCGGTTTCCAGGTTAAGCAGGATCTCAAAAGTATTCAGGACTAGGGGATCGGGAGAATTGTACTGATACTGGAAGTATTCAATGGCGAACCAATCTCCCTGCTGGAGGGAATAAATCTAACCATCACATGCTTCTGGAGAGCCTTCTGCTGGGATCGGACAATAAGGCCTTATATTATCCCAGAATGGATAAAGGGCGCTGTTCGGCTCTGCGGGATTAGGCAGGGTGGTGTTATTGTATACGTAGGCATCGTGAAGACCAAAGGTCAAGTAGCCGTCCTCAAAAACATGCACTGTATCATAATATGGACCTGAGTAATACTGGAAGTAGCCTGGAATGGGGATATCTAACTTGTGATTATATTGACGGGTTACCCCAACTTGTCACCATACCTGGCATCGATCCAGTTGTATTCCCAGCTTGCCAGCTCGTCCCAGCGGTAGGTAGGCTGGTCGCTGACGTAATCGGACCAGCGCCCGGCACCGGCACTATTGGTGATCTGGGCACGCAGGATATCCGCGGCATCCTCCACCTGGCTGGAATCGACATACAGGAACTGCCCGCCACTGTTGAGGGCCGTGAGCAGGTAGGGCACGATACCACCGGGAACATCCTCCGCCATTAATCCAAGCTGCTCGCGCGCCTGGCCCGCCAGCAGGCGCTCACGCCATCAAGGTCTGTTGTTCTTCGGGGGTGAGACCCTGGAGCAGCTCGGTAGAAATTGGTTCCATCAGATTAGAATTTTCACCGCTTGGGTGGGCAGAGCCCCATCAACGCCATGGAGGCACGCATCCTGTTTTCGTTCAACAATTGGCGGATATTTTCCACTGAAGGGTTCTGGTCGGTATCGCCGTCGGTAAACAACCAGACATCACCCTTTTCCTTGTCATCCACCGCCTGGGCAAGTGCCCGCAAGGCATTCACTTCACAATTGGGATCCGCGTTAGGGATGGTCGACAACGCGTTGATCGGATCGATCAGGGTTTCAGGAAAGAATTGCCCGGCGAAGGCAGTTTCGTTGGCTGTGATGGTATTGTTGAACAGTTCCAGGCTGAATTCAGTGCCCTCAGGGTCATCACCCAGGTCGTTGACTGCCTCAACGAAGAGCGTCTTCATGGCATTGAACTTGGGTCCATTCATGCTGGCAGAGTTATCCGCCACGTAGGCAAGCTGTTTCCACCAGCGGTAGATATCCGCCGGGCTGTAATCACCTTCTACCTCATTACCGGCAAGGCTTCCGGCAAGATCTGTTTGGCGGGTGAAAGTGTATAACCGGTATTCTCCTTCACGGCTGCAGCAGTCGGCTGATCAGCTGGCATACCGCTGTCGACCCAACCACGCATATAGGTATCAAAATCACACGTATCATCAAACAAACCATAGGCGACATCCAAGAAAGCATCCGAGGTGTATACATTCTGGATTGCGGCATGCCCATAGCCGACACGATCCTGATAATCCCAGTCGTCATCGTATCATTTAGGTCCCAAAAGGCGGCTGCGATAGCCCCTTCATTCCCTATGCTGACTAAATCTGAGTGAGAGATATGAAAGGTATTTAAGATCATACGTAATGCCTTGTACACCTGAACTGTCAATATCCAGATACCAGCTGGCATCCGGATAACCCATATAGTCGCGTACAGCACGCTGGTAATAAGTCAGAAAAGCCTTCATCAAAAGCGAACTCTGATCCAATGATCGTATCGTGGGAATGGTCTCCTCCGGGGCTTTCATCGCAGCTGTAATAGTCGGTCAGCAAAATGTCCCCATTCATGCATGATGACCGATTCGTCCCACTGGTCAGGGTCAGCAGGACCGTCAGCAATGGTGATCTCGGAATAAGTTGGATTGTAATAAGATCCAGTATCCCCATAACCAGGCTCCCAATGGATCTCGGTCTCTTCGGAAAAGGAACCGCCGCTATCCACCCACAGCTGGCGGGCCTGCCAGGCTGCATCAATAATATTGAAGATGGCACTCCATTCATGATCCAGGTTTACATTAAAGTTCGATCGCAGCCACCATCCGATGCCACCTCGCCGGTGTCATATTCATACTTCTCGTCAATCTAGGAGCTGTCTTCGACATAGACGATCGGGTCACCTCGCTCAGCCGTCAAACGGAGATAGATTTCCAGTTCATCATCCAGTATGCCATCATCGTCGCAGAAAGACCCGATAACATTGCCATTGGCGTCGGTACCCAGGGTCCCATAGGAATCGTCGAATACTAAATCCGATTCACGGAATTCAATCCCAATGCCTGCCAGCGGTATACGCACGTCTGGACCGTAGCCATCTCGAGTAACAGCCCGTTCGATTCGATCAAAGTGGGCAGAGATGGTGAAGCACGGGTCTTCGTTGGGTGCCAGTGTTGTTTTATCGACTGGTGTAACCAAGCTGGTGACCTGCACCGGCAGCCCGGTACGCACCGGGCGATGGGCATCCGGGTCTTTATCCGTCACATACGATCCATGGGGGTCAATCACGAAAAACAACACTCCCGCAGTACCGTAAGATGCATCCGGTGAGAGGTGCAGGCTGACGGATACGATTATTTTATAAGTGCCAGCGGTTGGGAAACTGAGCGTACGCTCGGAGTTGACCGTCTGATTCGCAGTTACACCGGAAAATGTGTCGGCATCGTTTCCGAGCAGCTGTACACCCTCAGGGATGTACCAGTGGATTTCCAGGTCAGGGACATCAATCAGAGGGATAGCATCGATGGATAGCTGCGAAGTGCCGCCTGGGAGAGGTGCACCATCCGCCCGCAAAGTAAGCTCAACCCTTTCTCGTGGTCCGCCGGAATGGCCCTCCGCTGGTCCATTTTGCGCTCGTGCAGAAACACCAGGGAAGAACAGGGTAAAAATGACCAGAGTTGAGATTGCCAGGTGCAGTCCATGTGCTTTTTTCATATCAATATCTCCTGTGTCAGCAAAGTTTGAGCTAAAAGTCCGCCACCAGGTTCAGGCGCTTAGAAACCAATAACGAGACAATACCAGTCATCAAACTGGTATTGTCTCGGTTTTGGTAGGGTTTATTCATAATGAAGGCAGCGTGTATTTTTTTTGGTGCTTTATTGGACATTAATATAGTATATAATTTCGTTTGTTATGTCAAGCACAAAGTCCCTTTTTTGTAAACCTGAAAACCATTGGTCAGATTTCCTTACCCACAATCTATCATAGATATCTCTTTCCGCCGCTTTTCCAAAAGCTACTAACTTTAAGGAGAATGCTCCATGAAAAACCGTTTCTATTACTGTTGTAATGCTCCTGGTTTTACTTGTTTCCCTGGCTGGTAATGCCCAGGCAACACCCCAAACATCCCTTGATCGAAAAGCCCTGGTGTACGTTGATATAAGCTCCCCAGACAGCCTGGAGCGCTTTGCCTCCACACATCTAACCATGTATACGCTGCTGGATGGTGGTTTACTGACTGGTGCAAGCTTGAAAGACCAGCAATTATTAGAGGATGCAAGCCTGGACTTTCAGGTGATTGATTCTGATCTGCAGGCGGATACCTACTACCTGGCTGAGACCCACTCAAGCCACCCTGCGCCTGATTTCAGCCTGTATGGGCAGGTGCTGCTCGAGACGACCAACGGTGTGCTTCTTCGCATGGAGCCATCTCAGGTGGATGCTCTTACCCAGGCTGGAGCCGAGGTGCGTTTAATCACGCTGACACCCAAGCCATTGCCCACTTCCCAGGCAGAGGGTGTCTTCCCGGATGAAATTATCCCCGACCCAATGATCCAGGGGATGATCGACCAGGTTACAACGGAACAGGTATATCAATACGATCGAGAGTTGGCCGGTGAGCTGCCGGTCTGGGTGGATGGTGCCTGGTATACAATCACTTCACGCTATACCTACAGCAACACCCCGATTGAGAAGACCATGCACTATGTGGGACAACACATGGAAGAGTTAGGGCTGGGTGTTGAATATCACCAGTGGGGAGGCGTTACCTATCCCAATGTAATTGGTGAGATTCCCGGGCTGGTTAACCCAGAGAATATCTACATCATCGGTGCACATATCGATGATGTCCAGGGCACTCCTGGTGCAGATGACAATGCCAGCGGTTCAGTGGCCACCCTGCTAGCTGCGGATATCCTCTCACAGTATCGAGTGGGGCTGTACCCTGCGCTTTGCTTTATGGACAGGTGAAGAACAAGGATTAAACGGAAGCCATGCCTATGCCCAGAGGTCCTACAACAATGGAGAGAATATCCTGGGTTATTTGAACCTGGATATGATCGCCTGGAACACGATAGGAAGCCAACCAGGGATTGACATCATCTATAATCCAACGATGCCTCCAACACAGGATCTAGCCCAGCTATTTGCTGATGTTGTTGATGCATATTCACTTGATCTCTCTCCTCAACTCGATAACAGATTTAGGTGGGGGAAGTGATCACAGCTCATTTTGGGACTATGGATATACAGCCATCCTGTCCATTGAAGATCAGAGTGATTTCAACCCTTATTATCATGGTCCTGGCGACACCCCTGCCCATACCGATCCGGCATTCTTCACCGATTTTGTCAAAGCATCTATCGGCACCTATGCCCACATGAGCGACTGCCTGATTCCCAGCGGATTAGGCGCTCTGGATGGTCACGTAACTGCGGAAAGTGGAGGAGCACCCATCGAGGGTGCATCTGTTCTTGCGGATGATAGTCAGGGTCACACCTACCCAGCTACCACAGATGCCAGTGGATACTACACCCGCACCCTGCTGACAAATACCTACACCGTCACCACCTCTGCTTATGGGTACATGCCTGCCACAATTGGTGGAGTGGAAGTCATCACGGATACAATTACCACCCTAGATTTCTCGTTGCTCACTGCTCCTTATTATATTGTCTCCGGCACAGTTACCGAGAGTGGAACCGGTTTACCTCTGCTGGCAGATATCACCATTGAAGGCTCACCCGTGACTGCATATACAGACCCAGGCACCGGTTTTTATTTTGCCGTGCTGCCTCAAGGTGAGTATTTACTGAAGGTACATTCTGCCAACCACCTATCCCAAGAGCGCTCCATCGTCCTCGAAGCAAACCAGACTCAAAACTTTATTCTCGACCCACTCCCCTGCATCCTGCTGGTGGACGATGACAATGATGCCCCGGATACCACCCCCTTCTACACGGCCGCCCTTGACAACCTGGGCTATGAATACAATATTTTCAATACGGGAGGTGGAGATGGACCAACCCTGGATGGTCTCCAGGGTTACCAAATAGTGCTGTGGTACTCAGGTGACTGCATATGGAGGTTCAGCTGGACCGAATAGTACAGATGAAACAAATCTATCCTCTTACCTGGATGGAGGGGGCAACCTATTCCTGGATAGCCAGGATTACCTGTATGATTTTGGTTTGACCACCTTTGGCCAAACTTACCTGGGTATTTCATCCTTTAATAATGATACTGGGGATGCAACCTCAATTATTGGATTGACTGGGGACCCAATTGGAGATGGTTTAGGTCCTTATTCATTGACCTATCCAACTGGCTTTAGCGATTATGGTGATATTGTCAATCCTGCCACTGGTGCCTCGACAGCTTTTAAAGCTAACAATAACACCAATAAACTGGACATCGATAAAGAGGGCGTTAATTGGAATACCGTCTTCTTCGGAACTTCCTGGGTTCCCGTCTACAATAATAATTCATCCAACGGTGAAGTTGTGTTACAGCGCATGATTGACTGGTTTGGTGGCTGCCAGGTCGATTACGGTACCCTGGATGGTCATGTGGTTGACGGAGATACGGGTGATCCCCTTGAAGGCGTGCTGGTGACTGTTGCCCCTGGAATCGCAGGTATCCAATCCATCACCGACCCAACTGGTTATTACTCCATGACTTTACAGGCTGGAACTTACACCGTGACTGCGTCGTTGGATGGATATGTTTCCCAATCTCAAAACACCAATATCATAGCTGGGGAGACAACCACGGTCGACTTTTCACTTATATCATTCTGCGATCCTATATCTGCCCTCGAGTTTAACTGGCTACCTGCTGCTCCGGTCAATGGTGAAATGATCACCTTTACAGCCAGCGCCAGTGGAACTGCTCCTATCGACTTCCATTGGAGCTTTGGGGATACTTTCACGGGCACCGGATCTACCATAACTCACTCTTATCTGGTAGCAGATACCTATACAGTTGAATTATCAGCCTCAAACGCTTGTAGTAACGGGGCGGCAAGTAAGAATATTACGATCATTCAAAAAATATGGCAATTCTTCCTGCCACTGCTCAACAAGAATTAATCACTGAATAAACAGTCTACACTTCCTCTTCCCTCTCTTGCAGAACTATTTTGAGAGAGGGAAGATTATTTATATATACACCATATAAGTAATATATATGTATTAATAGTAGTCGTAGTAGAGCATGTGGATAAGTGGAAAGGGGGTATTTAGAACAGAGGTTTCCTTATAGATGGTGGTGAATGATAAACATAATGTCTATATGGGTAAGAAGGAATGAAAATAGTATCCACATAGAGGATAAATAAAAATGTGGATAAAAAAGAACTCTCCTGAACTAAGCCTCGCTTACCACTAATTTTAGGGATAATCCAGGCTTTTTATACACAATCAGAGATCTAATTATCCAACCAACACACACAATTCTTGATAAGTTATCCACAATTAAGCCGACTTATCCACAGAAATCAGGCAGTTATCCACAATTTATTGAGAGGCAGGCAAATTTAGTAAATAATTATGGATAGTAGTTATTTTATCTATGTATACATACGTAATCTTTGTCATTGACAACGAGTATGTTCTTACTAATAATAGTCGATAGAAAACCATGATTGCTGGTATCAAGCGAACCATAAAAGACTACGGAGATCACCTGGCGGCATTCCGCCCGAATGCACGCCTGTATTTGATGTATGCAATTATTACCGGCATCGCCATGGGGATTTTCCGTTTGTTGTTTAATTTTTATATTCTCAGCCTGGGTTACGATGAGAAGTTATTGGGTAACCTGGTGACCGTCAGCAGCATTACAGCCTTGATTTTTGCTTTACCCATGGGCTACCTGGCGGATCTACTGGGCCGCAAATTTTCCTTGCTCATTTCAGCAGCGCTGATCAGTGTCTCTGTTGGCATGATGGTAATCTTTCCGGTCACCCCAGTTCTGTATGCCATGAACATCCTGTCTGGTATTGCACAGAGCCTGGCCGCTGTCACGATGAGCCCGTTTTTGATGGAAAACAGCGGTGAGCATGAGCGAACCTATTTATTCAGCATGACATCAGGATTACAGATGGTGTCTGCCTCGGTGGGCAATTGGATTGGTGGTTACCTGCCGACCTGGGTGGCAGGCAGGCTTAACATTGAGGCGGTCAGCAGCCAGGCATATGCCGGTTCACTCCTGGTCGTGGCGGTAGCATTGGCTGTAGGGATCATTCCATTGCTTCTAATCAAGATACCACGCATTGAACATGCAGACAGAACCGTCTTTGCACCCATTTCTTTTGCGACAAAACACCCGAAGAAATTGACCAAGCTCATTTTACCCATGCTAATCACTTCGATTGGGGCGGGGTTGATCATGCCCTTCATGAATGTGTTTTTCCGCGTTCAATATAACCAATCAGACCAGGTGATCGGTGTTTTATTTGCCTGGGGTTCCCTGGCGATGGGGCTGGGTTTATTGGCAGCCCCTCCATTGGCGGATCGCTTTGGAAAGATACAGGTGGTTGTGATCACCCAAGGGTTATCGATTCCATTCCTGATTCTGTTGGGATTCGCCCCGCTGTTCTGGGTCAGTGCATTCGCTTATTACATTCGAGTTGCACTGATGAACATGAGCGGTCCTGTGTACCAGACTTTTGTCATGGAGCAAGTGGATGCTTCCTCCCGGGCAATGGTTGCCAGCCTGGTGAGCATGTCGTGGAACTTTGGTTGGGCGATTAGCCCGACGATCAGCGGAATTCTTCAAGTGCGCTATGGATTTGGACCTCCATTCCTGGGTACGATCATTCTCTATATTATCTCGGTTTTCCTGTATTGGTTATTCTGGTTACGGAAAAGCGGGCAAAAAGAATCTGCACCAGTTTTCAATCCGATCGAGTAAAGAAATTCCATACCCAGAAGTATTGGATACGAAACGAAAGGTAGATTTCTGCATCTAAACAACTGAAAGAAAAAAAGAACAGAGGAGAAAATTTTTATGGATATGATGATTGATTTTCCGGGTGGAGATCGCGTGGATGCCCATTTTGGACCTTATACCGTCATGACTGACCAACCCAACAAAAGCGGTGAGCCTGGCTCGGCACCCACGCCATTTGCATTATTTCTAGCTTCAATAGCCACCTGTGCAGGGATTTATGTGCTTGGTTTTTGTAAGCAGCGGAACCTGCCTACGGAAGGGATGAGGATAATCCAGCGAGCCCATCGAAATCAGCAAACCGGTATGATCGAGAGCGCAGACCTGGAGATTCAAGTTCCAACCGATTTCCCGGAGAAGTATCTGCCATCCTTAATACGTTCAGCTGAACTATGTGCAGTGAAAAAACACCTGGAAACCCCACCTGTGTTCAACGTATTTACCAGCACGGCAGTTTAAGCAAAAAACACTTTGAAATTGAAAATAGGTAAATAAAAAAACACCCAATGATGATCAATTCAGGTGGTTTTTAGGAACTTTGGTGCCGAAGGAGGAAATCGACCCCTCATTTCTTACGGAACACGATTTTGAGTCGCACGCGTCTTCCTATTTTGTCCATGTTCACCTGGCTTCACCATGTGCGAATATCTACATGAAATCTCGGAGTATGCCTCCGAGATTTCATGCTATAATTGGTGGATGATTAAACGCCCGGAGTATCTCGAATTATTGAAAACGGCAGTTCGCCGCTCCCCCATAACGGCATTGCTGGGACCGCGACAAGCAGGGAAAACCACCCTTGCGCGAATGTTCGCTGAGACCAAACCAGCGATTTTCTTTGATCTGGAATCTATTCCGGATCAGCGCCGACTCTCGAACCCTGAACTTGTGTTGAGAACACTGGAAGGCTTGGTCATTCTGGATGAAATCCAGTTGATGCCGGAGTTATTTGGAACCCTGAGAGTGCTGGCGGATCGTCCGGGACAAAAAGCACGTTTCATCCTCCTGGGTAGCGCCTCGCCTGACATCATCCGGAATGCTTCAGAAACTCTTGCCGGGCGAATTGAGTTTGTAGACCTAAATGGATTTAATCTGACTGAAGTTGGGGGCGCTAATTGGGAATTGCTCTGGATTCGAGGTGGCTTCCCGCGTTCTTTCCTTGCAGATGATGAAGCAGACTCCTTGATCTGGCGGGAAGGATTTATCCGCACCTTCCTGGAGCGGGACATTCCGCAGCTTGGCATTCAAATTCCTGCCACTTCAATGCGGCGTTTCTGGACGATGTTGGCCCATTATCACGCCCAAACCTGGAATGCATCCGAGCTAGGCCGTGCGATGGGACTGTCGGATAAAACGGTACGCGGGTACCTGGATATTCTTACCGGGGCTTTTATGGTGCGTCAACTCCAGCCATGGTATGAAAATATGGGCAAACGCCAAGTGCGAGCCCCGAAGATCTATTTGCGCGACAGCGGTCTCTTACACGGCCTACTCAATATTCAGGATATACATACCCTATTGGGTCACCCCAAAGTTGGCGCTTCCTGGGAAGGATACGTAATCGAGCAAGTGTTGCAAATCATCCGTCCCTTAGAAGCCTATTTTTGGGGAACCCATAATGGTGCGGAGTTGGATTTGCTATTCTTCCATAAAGGGAAACGTTACGGGGTCGAAGTGAAGTTCAGTGAAGCGCCCGAGATTACCCGTTCGATGCAAACCGCTATACACGATTTGGACTTGTCTTATTTGTGGGTGGTTTATCCCGGGGCGGATGCATACCAGGTTGATAAGAAAATCTCAGTAATGCCTTTGCAGACAATACAAGAGTTAATTCACCAACTTAAATAGGAATTTTGCTCTTCTCAGCAGAGGAAAGCTATATCTCCATAGAATGTCGATGAGTGGGAATACATCAAGCGTCCGAGGAATTTTTATTAAAGATGATTGCCAGCTCATCTGATTTTCCCCTCTGCTCAAAACGCAACCCTGCCAGGAATTCCTCAATATCCAAGGAATTCTAACTGGTTTTAGCTTGTACTAGTGCCGAAGGAGGGAATCGAACCCTCATTCCTTACGGAACACGATTTTGAGTCGTGCGCGTCTGCCTATTCCGCCACTTCGGCTCGCTGGTGGAGAACATTATACCCGAAACTAAAACGAAAGTTTAGGGGTTCCACCCATCCGATGTATAATCGCACATGATGAAAAACACCCCAATAATTATTCGATCTACTGCAGGAGATATCCAATGCGACTAGGTATAATTGGCTTGCCTCAATCTGGAAAAACAACGGTCTTTAATGCCCTGACGCGCGGGCATCAGCCATTGACCACCAGTGGAGGTAGATTTGATGTACATACCGGGGTGGTGGACGTGCCAGACGTGCGTGTTGACCGCCTATCAGACTTGTTTAAGCCAAAAAAGACGATTTATGCCAAGGTGACTTATGCCGATATCGCCGGGTTGGAGGGAAGCCAAAGTGCCATTTCCGGGCAACTACTTAATTTAATAACCCAAATGGATGGCCTGTTGCATGTCGTACGCTGTTTCGAAGATATAAACGTCGCTCATCCAACAGGCAGCGTAAACCCACTCCGTGATATTACTTTGATGGACGCTGAGTTGCTAATCAATGACATGATTGCAGTAGAGCGAAAACTGGAACGCCTGGCAGAAGAGCGGAAAAAAGGTGGCGGGCGCGAGCGTTCAGTGGTTGAGCGTGAGATAGTGCTTTTCGAACGCTTCAAAGATGCACTCTCCCGGGAGATCCCCTTGCGGGAGATCGACCTGACCGTTGAAGAAGAAAAAACATTGGCTGGTTTTGGCTTCCTGACCCGCAAACCTTTGCTGGTATTGCTCAATCTTCACGAAGGACAAGAAATGCCTGCGGTTGAGTATACGCACAAGTACAGCAACCTGGTGGCACTTCAGGGAAAGCTCGAGATGGAAATCGCTCAGCTTCCCCCTGAAGATGTTGGTCTTTTCATGTCAGAGTACGGCATCACCGAGCTTGGTTTGGCACGCGTCATCAGCTTATCGTATGATTTGCTGGGTTTGATCTCGTTTTTCACCGTCGGTGCCGACGAAGTGCGCGCCTGGACCATCCACCGTGGGTCAACCGCCTTTGAAGCCGCGGGTGAGATTCACTCAGACCTGCAAAAAGGTTTTATTCGCGCCGAGGCAATCCAATACGATGAGCTCATCTCTCTAGGTGGTTTGAATGAGGCAAAAGCTAAAGGTCGCCTGCGATTAGAAGGAAAAGAATACGTGGTTCACGATGGTGAAATCGTACATATTCGATTTAATGTCTAATATCAAGGGTAAAGTAGACAAAATATAACAAAACACAGAAATCATTTATCAATAAGGAGCTACGATGACATTTACCCAATCTCCCTGGAGCCTATCCGATCTATTTCCGGCACATGATAGCCCTGAAATGAAAGCTGCCTTTGACGAGTTGGATGTTAAGGTAGTTGAGCTTGAAGCCTTACGCCCAAGCCTTTCCCCGGAAATGCCACTGGACGAATTTTTAAAGACCATTCGCTTGCTTGAAGCCATCTCGCGCCTGGCTAACCGCATTGCCGACTTTGCCGGGTTAAGTTTTGCCGCTGATACTCAGGATCAGGCTGTACAGGCTTTTCAATCAGATATGGAAAGCCGTATGGCGTTGATATCCAATCGCGCTTTATTTTTTAGCCTGTGGTGGAAAAGCCTGGAAGAGCATGAGGCTGAACGGTTCATGGTTAACTCCGGCGATTACCGCTATTGGCTGGAAGAGATGCGCCATTTCAAACCGCACACCCTGACGGAACCCGAAGAAAAGGTGATCAATATCAAGGACGTCACTGGCGTGAGGGCAATCGTCAACCTGTACAACACAATTACAAATCGCTATGTATTCCGCCTGGAAGTAGATGGGGAGATAAAAGAGCTTACCCGGGGAGAACTGATGGTTTTTGTCCGCAGCTATGATCCGGTGTTGCGTGCTAAGGCATACCAGGAGCTATACCGTGTTTATGGTCAGGATGGCGTAATCTTAGGCCAGATGTACCAGACCCTGGTGCGGGATTGGCATAACGAAAACGTGGATCTGAGGCACTTTTCCAGTCCGATGGGAGTACGCAACCTGGCAAATGATATTCCGGACGATGTGGTGGATACGTTATTGAGTGTTTGTCAGGACAATACATCAGTATTTCAACGCTTTTTCCAACTTAAAGCACGCTGGTTGGGAATGGAACGCTTGAGTCGTTATGATGTTTACGCACCGGTGGTTAAAACAGAGAAAATGTATGATTTTAATCAGGCTGCAGAAATGGTTTTTGATGCCTTTCAGCAGTTTGAACCGAGAATATCCAGTCTCGCACATAAAGTGCTTGAACAACGCCACCTCGATAGCGAGGTACGCAAAGGGAAGATGAGTGGAGCATTTTGCGCAACGGTAGCGCCAGATATCACTCCCTGGGTTCTAGTCAATTATCAAGGCAAGCCCGATGACGTGGCGACCCTGGCGCATGAGCTTGGTCACGCGATACACTCCCAGCTTGCGGCTGATCACAGCCTGTTCACCTTCCATTCATCACTCCCGTTAGCCGAAACAGCTTCCACCTTTGGCGAGATGGTCCTGCTAGATCATTTGCTGTCCACAGAAACGGATGCATCTGTGCGTCAAACCTTACTCTTCCGACAGGTTGATGATGCATATGCAACCGTTATGCGACAAGCCCAATTTGCTTTGTTTGAACGGCAGGCACATGATATGGTTCAGAATGGTGCAACGATTGATGAATTATCAAACGCCTATATGGAAAACCTGAATAAGCAGTTTGGGGACGCTATCGAAGTCAGCGACGAATTCCGCTGGGAGTGGGTATCCATCCCCCACATTTACCAAACCCCATTCTATGTATATGCATATACCTTTGGTCAATTACTGGTTTTATCTTTATACCAGCAATATAAGGTGGAGGGTAATGCATTCAAACCGCGCTACCTGGATTTGCTTTCAGCAGGTGGGTCAAAACCACCAGAAAAAATACTATCTGATGCAGGGATAAATATACATGACGCAAGTTTTTGGCAGGGTGGTTTTAATGTCATCCGAGGACTCGTCGAGCAGCTCGAGACCATCCCGGTAGTTAAAATAAACCCAGGGATTTGGAGTATGTTTTAAATACTCCAAATCCCTGTTCTTTTATTGATCTTTACTCGTTGCCAAGTTCCTCTTCGCCAGATGGCTCTTCACCCTCGATCGTCGGTAACTCTTCAGCCTTACGATCAAGCATTTGCATCTGAGAAGCAATTACTTTGGTGAAGTAGCGTGTCTCTCCTTCGCGATCGTAGCGATCGGTACGTACCTGACCCTCAAGGAAGACCAAGCGCCCTTTGTGAAGATATTGCTTGCATATTTCACCCAGATGACCCCATGCCTCCACGTTGAACCAGTCGGTGGATTCTTTCTCTCCACCGGCACTGCTCTTCCAACGGCGGCTGACAGCAATGCTGAATGTACAAACCTTCTTGCCCGTGGGTGTTAAGCGTACTTCAGGGTCCTTACCCAGGCGACCAATCAATTGGATACGGTTTAGTGAAGGCATGCTACCCTCCGAATTTTGATAATTGGTTTAATAAATCCGGTAAAAAAGGTTTATATACCTGGATTAGTAGGTGATTACTCTGGGCAGCTTCTTCGCTTGCTCAATCCAGTCTGCAACCTGCTTCTCAACCGGAAGCTTGCGAACAAGTTTCTTTTCCAGGTTTACTGCTGCCATCTTCTCGGTAAGGTTGGAGGCTTTCCTCTGTGCCAATTCAGGAATTGTATCCACGCCGGCGGCTTCCAGTAAATCGGAGTATTCCGATCCAACGCCTTTAATGCGGTACAAATCCACATGGTTGACCCATTCCAGGA
The DNA here is from genome assembly GCA_963736805.1 of uncultured Chloroflexia bacterium. Classification (GTDB taxonomy): domain Bacteria; phylum Chloroflexota; class Anaerolineae; order Anaerolineales; family UBA4823; genus FEB-25. The sequence continues at coordinate 81,669 of CAVTQM010000043.1, read as the reverse complement.
TCAATGCATCGCCAATTCCCGCTTTCTCAGCAAGTTCTTTACGACCCTTGGGTGTTGCACCAGCCTTCAACAGTGCAGCCGGTATTGCTAATGCCCGCCTTGATCAGTTTTTCTGCATATTTGGGTCCAATTCCTTCAACGTCAATGATCTTTGCCATTTTTTTCTCCTTTCTTAAATAATGAGCATATTTCTATATTTTACCCAATAGCATCCGTTAGATTAATTATAACTCGATTGAAATTAAACATCTAAAACAATGCTTAAGATTTACGTAAAAAAATAACGCAAGCCGATGGCTTGCGTTATGGGTGAAATGCTCGATTTTGTGATTTAGGATGTCTTACACCGTTTGTGCAGGTGGTGTGTCCATATCTTCTGGAATGCTCGGTGCATCGATGATGGCTTGTGAGGGTTGGGCTGTCAGTTGCAGGTAAGTAAGCGTCCAGGCGGAGGTGGTGTATGACCTCAAGATACCACTCAGCAGGAGCAATACCGGCAGGTAGACCAAGAAGAGCAACCCAGAAATCAGCAATCCGTTGCGTAACGCTTCAGTGGTTCCGGAAAATGCGCCGATAAACGCTGGAGCAGAAATGATAATGAACGGTAAGCCTATGACGAGGCTACCAATCAGACCAACACCCAGGAACAGGATCAGTGACATCACAACCATATTGCCAAGGTTTTTCCTGACCACCTGCCAGCCGTGCTGGATAGCATCCATGATGCCCAGGTTTTCTACCACCAAGGCGATATTGGCTTGCTCAATCACAACCGTCACAGCCCACATCGCAGGGACGATCAGGCACATAAGCGGTATACAACATAAAAGGAATCAAACCAAATGTAAGCCCAGTAAGGATCACCCCAGGGACGAATAAAGCCAGGACAGCTATAAAGATGACCACCCCCACCAGCAGGTTTAATCCAAAGACTCGCCAGAAATACTTCAATCCATCGCGCCACAGCTCACCAAAAGTGAGACGTTGCGCACCTTGTTCTGCTTTCATTGCGCCACGGATCAATCCAACCCGACCGATCGTTCCCAGCAAGACAAATATGACGATTAGGGCAAGGATAAAAAATATTCCCAAGCCAATCAGCAAAGCGATAATTGCAGGATCTGGCTGAGCAAAGAATCGATCAATTTGCGGAAATAAGTTACTATCCTGGCTTGAAAAACGATAACCTCGAGTTACTCCAACTCGAACTGCTGGCTTGTCCGCAACTTGCCAGGATTCCAAATATCCATAAAACCTTGAACTTCCAGATGATCTCCCAGGCTCGTTTAAGTACGTATCCGTAATCCATATTAATCTCCTTTTTGACAGCTTTACTACTCTATACGCAAAATCCGTTATTATGTTTCATGCAATGTTGGCTAAAGAAGGTAGATCGCTTGCGATACTCATTCCCATTCAATGGTTGCAGGTGGTTTACTGGTGATATCGTAGACCACGCGATTTACCCCGGCTACTTCATTAACGATCCGGTTGGCAATACGAGCCAGCAGCTCATGAGGCAGGCGCGCCCAATCGGCAGTCATGAAATCATCGGTGGTAACAGCACGCAAGGCAATCGCTTCCTGGTAAGTACGGTTATCCCCCATCACCCCCACAGAACGGACGGGCAACAGCACAGCAAAGGCTTGTGCAGTCCCTTCTCCTTCATACATGCTCAATAATCCAGCAGTTGCAAGCTCGCCCGTAAATATTGCATCTGCATGGCGCAATTTCTCCAGGCGCTCTGATGTAATCTCTCCCAGGCAGCGCACAGCCAACCCAGGCCCGGGGAATGGTTGTCTCCACACAAGCTCACGAGGGAGGCCAAGCGCCTCACCCACGTGGCGCACCTCGTCTTTAAATAAATAACGCAATGGTTCGACGAGCTCAAAGTTCATGGTGTCTGGCAGCCCGCCAACATTATGGTGACTTTTGATCCTGGCAGCCTGGGCTCGATCAGGTGCACTGGACTCGACTACGTCAGGGTAAATTGTTCCTTGCACTAAAAAGGGTGGCATCCCAAGTTGGCGAGCCTGGGCTTCAAAGATACGGATGAATTTTTCTCCGATTATGAGTCTTTTTTGTTCCGGTTCAATAACCCCTTGCAAGCCGTTCAAAAAATCGTCCACCGCATCCACTGTGATCAATTCAAGGCCCATCGCATCTTGAAAAGCTCTTACTACCTGTGGCGCTTCTCCCTGCCTGAGCAGGCCGTTATTCACAAATACTGCTACCAGCTGGTCACCAACAGCCCGGTGCACCAGTGTCGTCGCCACACTCGAATCAACACCTCCACTGAACGCAGAGATTACATTCCCATCGCTTACCTGGCTTCGAATGCGCTGAATCGTCTCTGAAATGATGGATTCAGGCGTCCATTCTGGGCGGGCATCACATACTTCAATCGCAAATCTACGCAGGATATCAGCCCCACCCTGTGTATGATGCACTTCTGGATGGAACTGCAGTCCGAAATAGCGCTTCTCAAAATCTCCTATGGCAGCTAATGGCGAATTGGGTGAGTGTGCCAGGGTGATGAAACCAGCTGGAGATTTTTCGATTCGATCACCATGCGACATCCATACCAATCGCTTGCCCTCAGGCAGCAACGGGTTAGGGTGGATCGCCTCTACCTCGGCAGGGCCATATTCTCGATTGATTGAGGCTGCTACCTGCCCTCCCAAGGCATCTGTAAGCGCCTGCATCCCATAACAAATTCCCAACACAGGCAGCCGACTTTCAAAAACATAAGGGGGAATCGTCGGCGCGTCTGTGTCATAGATTGATGCAGGTCCCCCTGATAGAATAAAACCCTTGGGTTCCAGGGCTAATACCTTCTCTTGGGATACGCTCCAGGGAAACAGCTCACAATAAACATGTGCTTCACGCACCCTGCGGGCGATAAGCTGGGAATATTGCGAGCCAAAGTCTATGACAGCAATCGCATCCATATACTCTAATCAGCAGCAAATTCGATCTGGTTATTCTCCATTGAAGTTATCTGTACCAAGGCTTCGATGGGTATGCCTAAAAAGGATAAAGCATTCCGTCCACCTTCAAATGTTTTTTCAATCAGTGCGCCAATACCAATAACGGTTGAGCCTGCAGTTTCAGCTAAACGCACTAACCCCAAGATGGTAGCGCCGGTAGCCAGAAAGTCATCAATGATGAGAACTCGTTCCCCATGGCCAAGATACTCAGGTGAAACGATCAGCTCAACCATCCGCCCTTTTGTGTGAGATGGGCTGAGAGTCAAGAACACCTGGTCAGGCATCGTGATAGGCTTGTGTTTACGGGCATACACGATGGGCAGCTGAAGATGAAATGCAGTGGTGACCGCTGGAGCAATACCAGAAATCTCGGCGGTCAGGATCTTGGTTGCTCCAATTTCTTTAAATCGATAGGCAAGTTCTTTTCCGCATGCGTCCATTAAAACCGGATCAACCTGGTGATTAATAAATCCATCGACCTTGAGGATACCATTGCCCAGGTTTTTACCTTCAAGTTTTATTCTTTCTTGTAATTCAAGCATCGGGATCTCCTGTTTGCATTGATTATTAATCGCACCTCATTTTACAACTCCTTTATAGAAAGAACCAGAGCGAGAGTATGTTAGAATCGCCGGCAAGGTTTCATAGAATGAATAAAGATATACGTCTCTTTTTGGCTTCGAACTCCCCTCGACGGAAAGAGTTGCTGGCTCTCGGTGGTTGGGAATATGACATTCACTCTGCACAGGTGGATGAAACGCCTCTGGGTGGTGAAGATGGAATGGAATATGTTCAGCGATTGGCGCATAAGAAGGCGGCCACTGCAGCCAGCCAGGCAGGCGTTGATGGGGTATTCATTGCTGCAGACACAACGGTTATTCATCCACAGGTGGGCGGAAAAACCATGATTTTAGGTAAACCCAGTAGTCCTGCTGAGGCAGCTGAAATGTTGCGCTACTTACGAGGCAACATACACCAGGTCCATACCGCCCTCTTTATTCAAAATAGCCTGAATGGAACCACCTGGTCTGATTTGTGCACTACGTATGTGACAATGCGTAACTACAGTGAAGGAGAGATAAAGGAATATATCGCTAGCGGTGACCCGATGGACAAAGCCGGCGGATATGCGATTCAACACGAAGGGTTCCATCCGGTTGAAAAGCTGGATGGCTGCTTTGCCAACGTGATGGGTCTGCCGTTATGCCACCTCACCCGCAGCCTGGCATACTTCGGAATTACCCCGCCCATGGATATCCCGGGGGCTTGCCAGGCAGCGACTGGATACAACTGTCCAGTCTATCATCAGATTTTAATTGAAAATATGTAGTTATATATACGGGTGGTAGTATAATCTCTGCTCCTTGATAACGAGTGATTAACAAAGCTATGAAAATCCGTATTGTGTTTCTAATCGTACTGTCAGCCATCCTGATCGGTTGCAATCAAACAACCTCCCAATCGCCAACCTCAACGGTGACCTTATCGCCAACCTCCACTTTACCTGGACCGCAAGTTGAAACAACCGGTGTCCCAGATCCTGAGCAAATCGCAAAAACATACCTGGATCATTGGAAGGCAGAGGAATATCCACAGATGTACGGCTTGTTGACCAAGGTCAGCCAGGATGCTATCAGCGAGGCTGATTTTACAACCCGTTACAAGAATGTTGTCAATGAGGCTGCTCTGAGCAGCTGGGACACTGAAGTCCTTTCGTCCTTGAAAAACCCTGAAAGCGGTCAGGTAGGGTATCGGGTGCTCTTGCATAGCTTGCTGGTTGGTGATATTGAACGTGATACGGTGATGAATTTGAGCCTGGAAAATGGGGAATGGCGGATTCAATGGGATGATTCGCTGATCCTGCCAGAGCTGCTGGGCGGTAATAACCTGTTGATGGATTACCGGATCCCATCGCGGGGCAACATATACTCCAGTGATGGTCGAGCACTGGTTGCCCAGGCAGATGCGGTCGCAATTGGCCTGGATACCGCTGCCGTTGATCCCGAGCAGGAAGATGCACTGCTGGGTGAAATCTACCGTTTAACCGGCGTCCAGCCCGAGAAATTGTCAGGAATGATCGAAGCCTGGCGTCCGTTTGGATATTACCTGCCCGTTGCTGATATCTCCGTGGATGCCCTGGCCCCACGCGAGGCGGTTCTGGCAGGCTACTCCGGTGTAATCTTGCAGCCATTTAGAACGCGTTATTATTTTGAGGATGGCATTGCTGCCCATGCGCTGGGTTACATGAGCCTGATCCAACCCGATGAAGTTGATTATTACAAGCGCCTGGGTTATCGGGTCGATGAACGAGTTGGGCGTGATGGGTTGGAATATTACGCTGAGAAATCCCTGGCGGGAGAGCGTGGTGGCGCATTATATGTAGTCGATCCCAACAAGAATATCGTCACCCAGCTGGCTGCCAAAGAACCTCAACCTGCACAGGCAGTCTATACCACCATTGATTATGACTTACAGCAAGGACTGCAGCGCAGCAACGCCCTCAGTGACGGTATGAAGGGTGCTGTAGTTGTTTTGGAGCGGGATACCGGAAAAGTGCTGGCGATGCTTTCTTCACCGGATTTTAACCCCAATTTATTTGAGCCGGCAAATTACAATTACAGCTATTTGATCAATGATTTATATGCACCCACCGCACCCCTGCTCAACCGGGCGACCCAGGGACAATACCCGCTTGGCTCGGTTTTTAAGATCATTACCATGGCAGCTGCATTACAAAGTGGGTTATTCACCAAGGATAGCGAATACGATTGCGGTTACTTTTTCAGCGAGGTTCCGGGCATCGAACCCCATGATTGGACTTATGATCATTACCTGGAAGATGGTAAGACCCAGCCCAGCGGCAGGCTTAACTTAATGGAAGGCTTGATGCGCTCTTGCAATCCGTGGTTCATGCATATTGGAGTGGATTTTTATAACCGTGGCATGTTCAATGCCATATCGGATATGGCACGTGGGTTCGGCCTGGGCAGCTCAACCGGCATTGAGAATGGTGATATCCCTGGGCAGATACCCGACCCGACCAGCCAGGTAGATGCCTTTAACCTGGCAATTGCACAAGGCAGCACGTTGATTACCCCGCTGCAGGTGGCAGATTTTATCGCCGCGGTGGGTAATGGCGGAACACTTTATACACCCCATATCATCGAGCAAATTGTGCCAGTAGACGGGACCCCAACGTATAAATTTTCCCCGACTGTGCGTGGGACTTTACCCATCTCACCAGAGAACCTAGCCATTATCCAGGATGCCATGACCAGCGTGGTGATGGACCCACGCGGTACGGCTTATCGCACGAGTGCCTACGGGCTTAACAGCTTCGTCAGCAGCACGGGCATCCCGGTGGCAGGAAAAACGGGTACGGCAGAATCAGGTTACGCTGACCCACATGCCTGGTTTGCAGGATATACCAATGCAGGACGCGAAGATCGCCCCGATATTGCTGTGGTTGTCCTGGTTGAAAATGGGGGTGAGGGTTCAGTCGTGGCAGCCCCAATCTTTCGGCGCGTTCTTGAGATTTATTTCTTGGGCAATCCACAAATGCGTTATCCCTGGGAAGCTCAAATCGGTGTGGTAGCCACTCCAACTCCTGAGGTGACGGAGACTGCCACCCCCGAAGTGACCGATACCCCAACACCTTAAAGACAGGGAAAATATTTGCGTGGTTTGATTGTTCGCTCCCAATCTGGTTTCTATACTGTTGAAACTGAAACGGGTAGTTTCAACTGCCACCTGCGTGGAAGGTTGAAGCAAGGTAAGCGCCTGGGGGATATTGTTGCAGTGGGGGATTGGGTAGAGATTTCCCAGCAATCTGAAGGAGAGGGGATGATTGAAGCGGTGGAACCGCGCGCACATCTGCTTTGCCGAATGGCACCCACCCCGCATGGAGAATACCGACAGATCATCCTCGCCAATCCCTGACCAGGCTGTGTTTATATTTGCCTGTGCCAAACCGGAACCTCACCTGGGCATGTTGGATCGCCTGCTGGTGGTGGCAGAAAAGCAGAACATACCCGTGCTGGTTATTGCCAATAAAGTGGATTTGGTGGATACCTCCCAGGCACAGGAGCTGTTTTCCCGCTATGATCACCTGGGCTATCCGGTTATTTATACATCTGCTAAAAGCAGGCTTGGTATTCCTGAATTGGTCGAGCAGTTAAAGGGGAAGATATCGGTATTTGCTGGTCCATCGGGGGTGGGTAAATCTAGCCTGCTCAACGCGCTTCAGCCAGGGCTTGGTTTGGCTATTCGATCCGTCAGCCTGTCAACTGAAAAAGGTAAACATACTACAGTTGTTCGCCAATTGTTTCCTCTGGAAGGTGGGGGATATGTTGCAGATACTCCAGGGATGAAGGCTCTGGCGCTGTGGGATATTCGTCCAGAAGAATTGGATGGTTACTTCCCGGAGCTGCGTGAATTGGTGGCGGATTGCCAGTTCAGCAATTGTTCGCATGTGCACGAGCCTGGTTGCGCTGTGCAAGCTGCATTGGCAAATGGAACAGTGCATCCTGAACGCTACGCCTCTTATGTGAGGATGCGCTTGGGTCAGGAAGAGTAGGATTTAATTTAAAGCGCTTTGCTCTAGAAATATGGGTATTTTTTGGGGAAAGATGTATAATCTGCAAGTAGTCTATTTTTAAGGCAATGGCTTGAATAGATCACGTAACCCACAGGCTGGAACTCACGCCCGTGTGGTTTCGTCTTATTACCAACCGACTTTGAACCATTTTGTGCTCAATGGAGTAAGATAATCAAGGAAATCTATATGCCTAAGTGTGCGGAAGAGATGGGAATAATTCCGGATTCTGAGCTGGCCTTAAGCTTACAAGCAGGCAGCCTCGAAGCATTAGGAGTCTTATACGACCGGCATCGGGGTTTGGTTTTCCGTACTGCATTGGCAATCACTGGAGATGCCGAGGCAGCCGCAGACCTGTTGCATGATGTCTTTCTGCGCTTGCATCGCTTTGCTGCCCATATCGACCCGGGGAGACCTCTTGAACCATGGCTGTACCGCATGACGACCAACCTGTCCTACACGTGGGTCAAAAAGCGGCAACGCTGGTTCCGTCCTTTAGAAGATGTAGCTGATTGGCTGGCAGGGAACCGTAAGGACACACCTGCTTACCAGGCAGAGATGGATGACTCGTGGCGACAGGTGCAACAAGCAGTATCTTCCCTGCCTCTATCTCACCGAGGGGTGGTCGTTCTTTATTATGTCAATGATCTCTCTTTGCAGGAAATATCAGATATCCTTGATATCCCTGTGGGAACGGTTAAATCTCGGTTGCACTACGGCCGTCAGGCACTTAAACATAGCCTGGGTTTGCTGGCAGGTGAGATTTTACCCGAACTTCAGTATGAGTTCACCTAGAAAGACTTCTACTCCGTTGAAGAAAGGGAAATTGGACAGGTATTATCAATTGCAAACCTTTCGATCGGTTCAAAGGTGGTGAGTTATGGATCATAAATCAGACGCACTCTTGCGAAAAATACTAAAAAATTGGGTGAATCGACAGAATCCCCCAGCAGACGGACGGGCACGGCTGTTGTGGGAAGCAGCAAACACCTCACACAATAAAATTGACCTATCTGTAATTCTCCTCCGACCTCAATTCAAAACACATTCAACCTCAAGCGACTGGTCTCAGACATTCTTTTCCTGGGTAAACGAGAACTCGATCCAGTTCCGTACCCAGGTGCGCTTGATCTAGCATGCAATTCAAAATCCTGGTCATAGCTGTCGTGCTGATTGGGCTGGCAGCCTGTAATGGGGGTGGTTTGAACCTGGGAAACTCACCTGAATTGACTTCATCCCCGGTGACCCTCACCCCTCTTCCCCCGCGTCAACACAGACGCCTATACCCACGCCAGCACCTGAACGCTTGTTAACAATCTGTCTGCTCAATGAGCCGCGCACTTTGTTCCTCTACGATGCTGTATCGACCTCCGAGCAAACAGTCCTTTCGGCTATTTTTGACGGTCCCATCGATAATAAAAGCTATACCGCACAGCCCGTCATCGTAGAAAAGATACCCTCCCTAGCCGATGGAGACGTCCTGCTCCAGCCTGTTCAGGTAGGCATGGGAGATTTGATGGTGGATGGAAACGGAAATCTTACTTAACCTGGGTGAGGGAGTGTCATATCGCCCGAGTGGCTGCACCGAGTTAGCTTGTGCGCAGACCTATTCAGGCACCGAACCGGTGCAGATGGACCAGCTGATTTTACGTTTCAAACTATTACCTGGCTTATTATGGTCGGATGGCACCCCATTGACTGCTGCAGACTCGGTTTATTCTTATGAAGTTGCCCGTAATCTCTATCCATCTGCTTTGCCCAATCAGGTGAAGCACACCTCCTCTTATAAGGCTTTGGATGACCAGACTGTGGAATGGATAGGTGTCCCCGGCTTTATGGATGGGCTCTACCAGGCGAAGTTCTTTTCACCCCTGCCACAGCATGCCTGGGCGAGCATCCCGGTCACTGAGTTACAAAGCAATGAAACCTCCTCCCGTAAGCCGTTGGGTTGGGGGGCGTATGTGCTCGAAGACTGGGTTGCTGGTGACCATATTTCTTTAAATGCCAATCCTAATTATTTTCGTGCGGCTGAAAACCTGCCGTACTTTGATCATTTAGTATACCGTTTCGTCCCCAATAGCACTGAAGCTCAAGCGGCTGTGCTGGCGGGCGAGTGTGACCTGGTGGAACCGACCGCAGGTCTTGAAACCCAAACTGGGGATTTGTTGCTATTGCGCGAGGAAGGGCAGATATCCCTGGTGTTCCAATCCAACTATGCCTGGGACCTGTTGGAGTTTAACATGAGCCCGTTGGATGCAGAACAGCCAGCCTTCTTTGCCAACCGCGAAGTTCGTCAGGCCGTTGCGATGTGCATAGACCGACAGGCACTGGTAGAGCAGCTCTCGGGAGGGCAGATGCAGGTAGCTGACCTGTATGTACCTCCAGGACACCCGCTTTTCAACGCAGATGTAAAACAATACGCATTTCGATCCGCAAGCTGGCGCTGATTTGTTGACCGCTTCAGGTTGGATGGAAGCAGACAACGACCCTTCCACTCCCCGCACTTCCCAGGGTCTGGCGGGAATTGCTGATGGAACAGCGTTTATCGTAGAATACCTGGTCTCTGCTGAGCCGGAACGCCAGGCTGCTGCCAAGATGGTTCAGACCAACCTGCAAGAATGTGGCATCCAGGCCGAGATCGTCTCCCAACCGGCTGAAGAGTACCTGGCAGCTGGTCCCGATGGACCTGTGTTCGGCCGGCAATTTGACATGGCCCAGTTTGCCTGGATGGCTGCTGTGGAACCGCCCTGTTATTTGTACCTTACCAATGAAATCCCTGGTCCCTATCCCGCTTACCCGAAAGGGTGGGGCGGGGTCAACGTGGGCGGTTACAGCAACCCGCAGTATGACCAGGCTTGTCTGGATGGGCTTTACTCATTAGTCGACAATCCTCAACATGTTCAAAAACACGCTGAAGCGCAAGCCATCTTTGCTGAAGACCTGCCTGCCTTACCGCTTTACTGGCATTACCGGGTGATTATGGGGCGTCCTGATATGTGCGACTTGCCCTTGGAAGCTGTGAGTGAGAACATCTTTTCAGACATGGAGTCATTTAATTACGGGGAGGGTTGCCAATAATATTTGTCATTGCGAGGAGCGTTTTTCGCGACGAAGCAATCTTCTCCAAATGTTATGGAGGGTTACCTTGCTTGTTCAGCGTAAGATGTGCTTCACAGTGACCACAATGGTTCATAAAGGTGACCATTGACCGTTTGGAGGATTCTTAGTATATTTCAGAGGTTAACAAAAGTTAAATAATTCGTTATAATTGTCCTCCATAAAATAACCTAACACCTTGAAAGGAGGTGGATTTTCGAGAACAACATATTGTTAAACGTAAGACCTAATTTTATTTAGCAACAAAATCCAAACCAAATCAAATTCTCTTTGGAGGAGAAAATAATGTCCCGTAAATCAATATTTTTAGCCCTGAGCTTAGTGGCACTGGTTGCCTTAGCGCTCGCGGCCTGCACCCCGACGGAAGTTGTCAAGACCGTCATCGTCACCCAGGAAGTTGTCACCGAGGGTGAAACGGTAATCCAGGAAGTGGTTGTAACTGCCACCCCGGAGCCCGAAATGCCCACCGAAGCTGAACCCCGCACCCTGGTGCTCTGCCTTGGCCAGGAATTTGACACCCTGTACATCTATGGTGGCAACATGGCGGCAGCATTGAACATCCAGAATGCTATCTACGATGGCCCCATTGATACCAATACCTTCGCCTACCAGCCAGTCATCCTGGAAAAATTACCCAGCATCGCCGATGGTGATGCCGTGATCCAGGCAGTTGACGTCGCTGAAGGCGACTCTGTGGTGGATAATGATGGCAATCCAGCCACATTGACTGCCAAAACCACCGACGCCGCCGGCACCATCGTGCGCCCGGCCGGCTGCCGTGCAGCCGACTGCGCTGTTGAATATGATGGCACCAATGTCACCCAGATGGACCAGATGGTAGTCACCTTCAAGCTGCTGCCCGACCTGCTCTGGTCAGACGGCACCCCGCTGAAGGCCTCCGACTCAGTCTATTCCTGGGTCCTGAATGCCGATCCTGATACCCCCACCGCCTCCCGCTACACGTTTGAACACTCTGCTTCCTACGAAGCCACGGATGATGTGACCACTGTGTGGACTGGTCTGCCCGGTTTTATGGACGCGACCTACTACATCAACTTCACTCAACCTCTCCCTGAGCACGTCATGGGCCAGTACACCGCTGCCGACATCGTGACTAACTTCCAAGCCCAGCAAATGTGGCTAGGCTGGGGTCCTTACATCATTGACGAGTATGTACCGGGTGAGGCAGTTTACGCCCACAAGAACCCGAACTACTTCCGCGCTGATGAGGGCTTACCCAAATTCGAAAACATGATCTACCGTTTCATTGGTGAGGACGCCAATGCCGCCATCGCTGCCTTACTGGCAGGTGACTGCGACGTCATTGATCAGACCACCAGTTTGGAAGGCCAGTCAGAGCTGCTGCTTGAGTTGCAAGCCTCTGGTCAGCTCAACCCCACCTTTGTCACCGGTACCGTCTGGGAACACATTGACTGGAACGAGCAGCCAGTTGAATCCATCATCAACAGCTGGTGCTTTCGCTGGATGGGATCAAGATGGTGATGGCTTTGGACCCTTTGGGGATGTCCGCCTGCGCCAGGCAATTTCCATGTGCATTGATCGCCAGGCTGTGGTTGATACTGCCCTGTTCGGTCAGTCGGTTGTGCCCAATGCCTACATTCCCCCCAATCACCCGCTGTATAACCCCGACGTTAAAGTCTGGCCATATGACGTAGCTGCTGCGACAGCACTACTGGATGAGATTGGCTGGCTGGATGACGATGGCGACCCCACTACCCCACGCGTTGCCAAGGCTGTGACCGGTGTACCAGATGGAACACCTCTGTCCTTCAATTATGAGACCACTACAGCCACCCTACGCCAGCAGGTGACCCAGCTCGTGGCCCAGAACCTGGCCGATTGTGGTATCGTGGCTAATCTAAACCTGATGCCCGCTTCCCAGTGGTTCGCTGCTGGTCCGGAAGGCAAGCTGTATGGCCGCCTGTATGACCAGGGCGAGTTCGCCTGGCTGACCGGTGTTCAACCAGCCTGCGATCTGTATCTAAGCGTCCAATTGCCAACCGAGGAAAATGGCTGGGCTGGACAGAACAACCCCGGCTTCAACAATGAGGCGTATGATCTAGCCTGCAGCGCAGCCTTGCAATCCCTGCCCGGCGAAGATGCCTATGTCAACAGTCACATGGAAGCCCAACGCATCTTTGGTGAAGAACTGCCAGTGATACCTATGTACCTGCGCATCAAGCTGGCGGCAACCCGTCCTGACATGTGCAATTTCGTCATGGACCCGACCAATAACTCAGAGTTTTGGAATATCGAAGCCTTCGACTACGGTGAGAGCTGCGGTCAGTAATCCTTGCCGTGCAATTGCTTGGACGATAACGATAGTTAAATAAGCGATGGTGGCAGCCCTGCGGCTGCCACCATCCTTCCTGAATAATGTTAATAGTGAAAGATGTTTGAAAGCGCTCTAGCAACGTCTTCACCTATAGTGTCTGCATGGTTTCACTATGCCTCGCTGATCTGCCCGAAGCATTGATGGTGTTTTTTTACCCGATACATCGAAAGCGTTCAATACGAGCGATGAAGAGTGTTCTTTACGAGGATTGGTAAGGCGTGCTTTCACCGAAATAATCTTCAACACAAATGGAGAAGATTGCTTCGGCAAAGACGCCTCGCAATGACAATCGAGTTATATGTCATTGCGAGGAGCGGTTTGTGCGACGAAGCAATCTCCAACACTCCTGAACGAATTCCTTGAGCAGATGATTCTACAACGAATCATGTGGCATGCATCACGATCAATCTCCGGTCCATAATTTTTAAAAATTGAATATAATTGTTGAACCAAAATCTTGATTAATAGTATTACTAATGACTTTGAAAACAATATAAGTTCTCCATAGGACAATTTTCCACAACTTCTAAGCATGGGAGGTTATGGAAATTTGTCCTACCTGAATTGCATCATTTTTTGTGGAGGTGTGTATGACCAATTATCTCATCCGCCGCTTCTTCCAGATGATCATCGTGGTGCTACTTTCTACTGTGGCGATTTACGTCCTGCTCAACATCGCCCCCGGAGGACCACTGGCTGGCTTGAGAATGCAGGCTGACCGGAGAAGCAGATCTTCTGAGTCGGATATCGCACGTCTGGAAGCCTACCTGGGGATCGACAAACCGATCTTATTGCGCTACCTCACTTGGCTGATCGGTGATGATTGGCTGGGAGCCGATTGGGCTTACATCGGTTTGGGGAGATACCGCTACCCGCTGCTGGGTTCCAAGGGAGATCAGTTGTTTCAGGCTGACCCAGACACCGGCGAAAAAAACCCCAGGTGGAATTATGCCCGTTTCTGGGTTGATCCGGGTCCAGCGCTGCTCAACCCGGGCTATACGCTGTGGGTGTGGGGCGAGAAAACCGGCACGCGCCAGTTCATGGCTGACCGTATCCAGGTCAAACCAGCAATCGGAGAAACCAGACCCGAAGACCTGGTTGCCTTCGGTAATGTGCTTGAGGTGGTTGGGGAGACCAGTCACCATCGAGGACGCGGGTGGGGTACAATCCACGGTCACAGTTGACCAGGATACCACCTACGAATTCCCGGTGGGTGAAGGTTTACCCCGCCCAGAGGATGGGCTATGGCTGAAGATAGCTGGTTTGACCGGAGCTGATGGTTTACTTAAGCAGTATTCCGGCTTTCATGGGAACAGCCGTGGCATCCTGCGCCTGGATTTTGGCTGGTCCTGGAAATTAGCTGTCTCACAACCGGTCACCAACCTGGTAAGAAGCCGCCTGGCAAACACCCTGATCCTGATGACTACCGCCACAGTGATTTCCTTGGTAATTGCCATTCCCATCGGTATTTATTCAGGTGTGCACCAATACAGCACGATGGACTACGCTGTGACCACCTTTGCCTTCTTCGGTTCCGCCATGCCGGTGTTCTGGTTCGGCTTGATGCTCATCCTGATATTCTCCTACGGCTTCAAGCAGTGGGGATTGCCATATATGCCCACTGGGGGGGTGGTGTTGATGCGCGAGGCGCAGCCTGGTAGCCTGGAATTGCTGCTGAGTGTGACCAAGGGTAGCTTTGTGGACCGCATGTTCCATATTGTCCTGCCGGCGATGATGCTCAGCCTGGCCTATTTGGCAGGCTGGTCGCGTTACATGCGCTCCTCCATGTTGGAGGTATTGCGCCAGGATTACGTGCGCACGGCGCGCGCCAAAGGCTTGGTCGAATGGGTGGTTATTGTCAAACATGCCTTACGCAATGCCCTCATCCCCATCATCACCATTGTGGTTCTGCAGATCCCCAGCTTATTTGGTGGGGCGATCCTGACCGAGACCATCTTTTCCTACCCCGGCATCGGATCTCTGTACTTTGACGCATTAAATCAGAGCGATTGGCCGGTGGTGATGGCCATCCTTTTCATCCAGGCTATTCTGGTGGTAGTCGCCACGCTATTGGGCGATGTACTCTACACCGTGGTCGACCCACGTATCCGCTTCAAGTAGGAGAGATAAGCAATGGCAGTTGCAGAGCTTGATCGCGAATCCCTTGCTAAGGTAAAAGAAGAAAGCTATACCCGCATCATCTGGAACCGTTTCCGCAAGCATAAGCTGGCCGTGGGCAGTATGATCATTCTTACGATTATCATCCTGGCCTGTGTCTTTGCCCCGCTGGTTGCACCTTATGATCCGGTGCAAAGCCAAAAGGATGAAAATGGAACCATCGTCAAGAATTCCCCCCCGACGTCTGAATACATCATGGGTACGGATGCCATCGGGCGTGATGTATTCAGCCGCCTGTTGTACGCCGGTCGCATTTCATTATTGCTTGCTTTTATTGTCACGATATGCGCCGAGTCTGCCGGTGCCGTCATCGGGGCAATCTCGGGTTATTTCGGTGGCAGGGTGGATGATCTTATCCAACGCACGGTGGAATTTCTGCTAACCCTGCCCTTATTACCACTGCTACTGGCCTTTTCAGCGCTTTTACGCGGCGTTCAGATCCCCTTGCTACCGGCCGAGTGGAGCAGTGTGTTTGTCATCGCTGTCATCCTGATTGTTTTCAGCTGGATGGGCTCGTCGCGCCTGATGCGCGGCATGGTACTCTCCCTGCGCAACCAGGAGTTTACTGAAGCCGCCCGGGCAATGGGATTGGGTAGCTTCGGTATCATCACCCGCCACATGATCCCGAATGCCATGGCACCCATCATCGTCTCTGCCACGCTCAGCCTGGGTGGGGTGATCATCTACGAATCGGCATTGTCCTTCCTGGGCTTTGGCATCCAGCCCCCCGTACCTACCTGGGGTAACATGCTGGCGGAGTACCAATCGGATATGTGGACCCAACCTGCCAAGGTATTCTACCCGGGGCTGGCGATCTTCATCGTTAACCTGGCTTTCAACTACATGGGTGATGGGCTGCGTGATGCCCTTGACCCACGTTTGAAGAAATAAATTATGCCTGAAGCCAAGCCCCACTCTCCATCACTGCTCAAAGCCGGATTGCTCGGACTTGGGATATTTGCTGCGCTCCTTTTCTTGATCACGGCGATGAACACAGGAGACCTGATGTGGTTTTGGCCAAACTTCAATGAAGTGCCGACTGAGATCATCGTCCATTGCTACGGGACGGATATACAGGTGAAACCCGGTCAGCCTGCTTTTGAGGTGGTGAACAAGGCAGTAAACACTAGCTTATCAGGCAGCAAACGTTGGGATGGCCTCAGCATGTCGGATGAGACCTACCAGGAATACCAGACCAGCCCGGCGGTGATGGTGGTTGAGCTGAGTTATGACCCTCCGGTGCGCATACACTCTCAGTATGCGAATTTTAAGGCTGTGACCAAACTGGTCATCCCCCTGGATGGTCGCCATGCGGTGACTAACCCTGTATTTGGGCGGCTGGGTAGATTTCCCAATGCGGGTTCATACCACGTTAAAATAACTGAGCCCATTATAGTTGCCCTGCAGGAGCAGGGAATTTGTGCCAAGCCCTAATGCAATACCGGGCGATGCACTTTTAGAGTAGAATTTAGATATTCTTATAGAAGAGGACGCTCATGACAGAAAAAAAGGAAACATTGCTTGAGGTTCGCAATCTTAAAACATATTTTTACACCGAAGACGGGGTAGTCAAGGCTGTGGACGGGGTGGATTTTTCCGTTGGACGGGGTGAGGTCTTGGGGCTGGTGGGAGAATCGGGGTGTGGGAAAAGCGTAACCTCACTTTCCATCATGCGTTTGATCGGCGTTCCCGGTAAAGTAGTGGAAGGAACCATCATGTTTGAAGGACGCAACCTGCTGGAGCTTTCCGAATCAGAGATGGTGCACATGCGCGGGAACCGCATGTCCATGATCTTCCAACAACCGCAATCCAGCCTTAACCCGGTGTTCAAGATTGGCGACCAGGTGGGGGAAGTGCTGCAAATCCACCAGAGCATGGGCAAGGAAGAATCCTGGAACAAGGCGGTGGAGCTTTTACGCCTGGTGGGCATCCCCGACCCTGAAAGCAAAGCCCATTCATTTCCTCATGAGGTATCCGGTGGACAGGCGCAACGTGTGATGATCGCCATGGCGCTTGCGTTAAACCCGCAGCTGCTCATTGCTGATGAACCCACCACCGCTTTGGATGTGACCATTCAAGCACAAATCCTTGACCTGATGCGTGACCTGCGCACCCGCATGGACACCGCCGTCATCCTGATCACCCACGACCTGGGCGTGATCTCTGAGATGGCCGACCGGGTGGCAGTTATGTATGCCGGGCGTATCGTGGAACAAACGGACATCAGAACCCTATTTGCACACCCGGTGCATCCATATACCCAGGGATTGATGGCTTCCATCCCTGTCTTGGGCACGGTGAAAGAGACGCTGGATGTCATCCCTGGCTCGGTGCCGAACCTGGTTAACCTGCCTCCAGGCTGCCAGTTTGCGCCTCGCTGCCGGTCGCGCATGGAATACCAAATAACCATCTGCACTCAGGTGGAACCCCAGCTACTCCCGGTTGAGCCTGAGCACCTTTGTCGCTGCTGGCTCTACCAGGATTATGAGGGGCATCAAGCTCCATTAAAGCCTTCCTGACCCCACTCACTTGGAGATAATTATCATGACTGATCAAGCTATACATACCAATGGCAAGAAAAATCTGATTGAGATCAAGCAGTTGGTCAAATATTTCCCGGTGCGGGGTGGGCTTTTACAAAAAGTCGTTGCCTGGGTGCAGGCTGTGGACAACATTAGTTTTAATATTCGCGAAGGTGAGACGGTCGGACTGGTCGGCGAATCTGGCTGTGGGAAAACCACGGTTGGGCGCACCTTGCTGAGATTGATTGAACCTACCAGTGGTTCGGTGCTCTTTGATAACGTGGACGTAGCCCAATTAAAGGGCAAAGAACTTAAAGCCATGCGCCGCAACATGCAGATTATCTTCCAGGATCCTTATGCCTCCCTGGATCCCCGTATGCCGATCGGTGAGTCCATTGCGGAAGGGCTAAAGATTCACAATATTGGCACCCCGCGTGAGCGTTTTGAGACCACGATTGAAATGCTTCGCAAGGTGGGCATGGAAGATTACCACGCCCGCCGCTACCCCCACGAGTTTTCTGGTGGCCAGCGCCAGCGCATTGGCATTGCGCGTGCCCTGGCTTTACAACCGAAATTCATTGTTGCCGATGAGCCCGTGTCGGCGCTGGATGTTTCCATCCAATCGCAGGTACTCAACATCCTTAAAGACCTGCAGCGCGAGTTTGGCCTCACCTACCTGTTCATCGCCCATAATCTGAGCGTGGTTGAGCACATTTCGGACCGGGTTGCGGTGATGTACCTGGGTAAGATGTTTGAGATGACCACACGTGAAGAGCTGTTTCGCAACCCTCTGCAACCCTATACTCAGGCGTTGATGTCTGCCATACCCATCCCTGACCCTACCCTGAAGCGTGAGCGTATCATCCTGCAAGGTGATGTGCCCAGCCCATTGAATCCACCTGGTGGTTGTCGCTTCCACCCACGCTGCCCGGTTGCCATGGATGTGTGCGGTGTTGAGGAACCTCCCTTCCGCGAGGTCAGTGATGACCACCTGGTGGCTTGCTGGCGCGTGGAATAAGCCCTTATCCGGATAGAACTACCTCATGAGATACGGTTTTACCTATTGCAGGGGCACGATTTATCGTGCCCTTTGTGTTTAGTACCCACTGGTTGCTCCTCTAATAAAAATCATGATAGAATGAATCCAACATGGCTGTTCATCGGGTTTTAGTTGTAGATGATAATCACGAGATCAGGCGCATGGTGACCGCCAGTATCAGGACCCTTGGCGCAGACATTGATGTGCTGGATGTGCCTTCTGCGGAAGAAGCCTTGTTCATCAGTGCCACGCTTCCACTTGACCTGGTCGTGTTGGATTTCCGCTTGCCTGGCATGTCGGGTTTGGAGATGGTTAACCGGCTGCGCAAGCACAAGCCTGAGATAAAGGTTATTTTGGTCACCGGGGTTGAAGATGTTGCCACCCGCCAACAGATTTCAGAAGCTGGTGTGGCAGCCTACTTTTTTAAGCCGATTGAAATCGCCACCTTCCTGGACGCAGTCAGGCATTGCTTATGGACTGATTTGGAAGGAGTGCGCCAACCAGCTGCCCGAGCGGGCAAGCCCGAAGGCTCCACCGAAGGTGAAGGACCCAGTGCAGGCGAGGTCAAGCCAGCCACCTCCAAGGGGTCTGAGTCAAAACTGGATAATCGCCTGTTGAGCCTGAAGCAGCTGGTGAGAGCCACATCAGTCCTGTTGGTAAACGAGAGCGGTCAGATCGTTGAAGTGGCAGGCAATCCATCGCAAATTACATCCAGCTCCGTAATGCTTCCTGCATTAATGGAGGCTTTCCACGCCAGCCAGAGAGTTTCCGATGCGATGGGAAAGGGTGTGAATGAATGCCTGCTTTATTTTACAGACGCAAGGCAGCGTATCTATCTCGCGCCGATAGATCCATCCAATCTGCTTTTGGTAGTCACTATTGGATACAAAGAGCCAGACAAAATAGGACTACTGGATCAGGCTATCCACCTGGCAGTGCATGACATTCGCAATATCTTCGAGCGGATGTCCGAAGAGAGCCTCCAACCGGAAGCTGCTGAAATCGAGCAGGCGGAGCTGCCAGCCGATATTGTTGTGGACCCGGAGACCCTGGCGGGCGTGGCGGGTATATTCACTCAAGCCCCAAAAGCGGGTGGTAAGGAAGAGGCGGACGGATTCTGGGAGACTCTGGGAGAAAATGGAGAGCTGGATGCAGGGCGCAGTAAAGGGATCCTTTCTTACGATCAGGCGCGTGATATGGGACTGGCACTGGATGATGATAAGGCTCCTCCTGCCACTGAGTGAAGATTTTCCGCCTCCCAACAGTAACCCGTCAAAAATATGATAAAATACCAGACGCCCTGAAAACAGGGTGTAAATTGGGGCATGGTGCAATGGCAGCACGACAGACTTTGGATCTGTTTATTCTGGTTCGAGCCCGGATGCCCCAGCTAGTTACAAAATATGACATCTGGTATGATTAACGCAAGGTCAAAAGGGTACGAGGTTTCATTTTCAACTTGTACCCCGTCCCGACTTTGCGTTTTTGCTTTCTTGGAGGGACGATGAATTATTCTGCAGTCATTCTTGCTGCCGGCCAGGGAACCCGTATGAAATCCACGCCTGCCCAAGGTTCTTCACCCGATCCTTGGCAAGCCCATGGCATACTATGCCCTGGAAGCAGCCCGGCAGGTTACCCAATCCACACCGGTGATGGTGATCGGGCATGCTGCCGAGCAGGTACGCAAAGCGTTGGGTGACCAGGCTGAGTACGTGCTCCAGGAACCTCAGCTGGGCACCGGGCACGCAGTGATGCAGGCTGAGCCATTACTGAAAGGAAAGAGTCGACCTTATCCTGGTCATCTATGCCGATATGCCCCTGCTCACCGCAGCAGACGCTCGGTAAGCTCGTGGAAAAGGCAGGCTCCCACGCTGGTCCGGTGAGCTTGCTGACGGTGACTGCCAGCGAGACGCGTGGTTTTGGACGCCTCCTGCGCGACGGGAACGGGCAAGTGGTGGGGATCGTCGAGGAGGCCCAGGCCACAGCCGAGCAGCTGGAGATCCACGAGCTCAACCCGGGTATGTACTGCTTCCGGGCTGACTGGCTGTGGGAGGCTCTAAAGCGCATCCAGCTTTCCCCCAAGGGTGAGTATTACCTGACCGACCTGGTGGGCATAGCGGTGGAGCAAGGGGCCGACATCCAGACCCTGGACGTGGAAGACCCGAGCGAGGTGATTGGCATCAACACACGCGTGCACCTGGCACAAGCAGAAGCCTTGATGCGCCAACGCATCAACCAGGCTTGGATGCTGGCAGGCGTGAGCATGATTGACCCAGCCCGCGTATATATCGAGCCCAGGGTCACCCTGGGGCAGGATACCGTCCTATGGCCGGGCACCTACCTGCACGGCAGCACTCAGGTTGGTGCAAACTGCGTCATTGGTCCAGACACCATCATCAGGGATAGCAAAATTGGAGATGACTGCACCCTGCTGGCTTCGGTGCTGGAAGGGGCGCTGCTGGAGGACCATGTGGAGATGGGACCTTACTGCCACCTGCGCAAGGGAGCCCACCTGTGCAGTGGTGTGCACATGGGTAACTTCGGTGAGGTCAAGAACTCCACCCTCGGACCGGGCGCCAAGATGGGGCACTTCTCCTACCTGGGCGACACCACTGTGGGTGCGCAAGGCTAACATTGGTGCCGGTACCATCACCTGCAACTACGACGGAGAGCATAAATACCCGACCGAGATTGGTGAAGGTGCCTTCATCGGGTCCGACACCATGCTGGTGGCACCGGTGAAGGTGGGGGCGGGTGCCAAGACCGGGGCGGGTGCGGTGGTCACCACGGATATTCCACCCCATTCACTGGCAGTCGGTGTGCCTGCCAGGGTGATCAAAGAGCTGAAGAAATGACCCCCTACCTTGTCCTGGGTTTGCTGGTCCTGCTCTTGCTGGACATATTCACCATTGCCTTCCGGGCCGCGTTCCAGAATGCCAGCCTGGCACGCTTGCTGTCGCTCAAGGAGGAGATGGAGGTTAAGGTCAACCAGGTGGTCAACCTGCTGCAGGCCCCGCAGGAATGGCAGGCTGCCAGCAATCTCACCCAGCTTTTCACGCGCTTTTTAGGTGCCAGCCTGCTGCTGGCATTGTTTGCCCCGCAAGCGTGGACGACTACATCCGTTCTGGTTGAGCTGGGCATCCTGATCCTGGCGCTGGTGGTCGTTTTCTGGCTGGAGTGGGTGGTGGAGCTGGTGGTCACACGCCACCCCGAAACCTGGTCGATGCGCCTGGCACCTTACGTGCGCACCCTGACGGTTATCCTCTCGCCGTTCCTGATCCTGCCATTGGCGATCGGACGGCGCAAGGGCGAGGGGCAGGGACCGATGAGCACCGTCACCGAAGAGGAGCTGAAGAGCATGGTGGACGCCGGGCATGAGGGCGGCGTGCTGGAAGGGGACGAGCGCCAGATGATCTATTCGATCTTTGAGCTGGGCGATACCCTGGTGCGCGAGATCATGCTGCCACGCATCTACCTCAATGCCCTGGAGGTCTCCACCCCACTCCCAGAAGCGGTGGATGCACTGATCAGGTTGGGTCATTCACGCGTGCCGGTGTACGAGGAGTCGGTGGATAACATTTTGGGCTTGCTGTATGCCAAGGACCTGCTGCGGGTATGGAACCAGGAGCTGTCAGGGCATCAAGCGTCAGCGGGGAACCAGGCGCCAGCGGGGAACCAGGCGCCAGCGGGTGGACCAGGCTGTTTCATTACGCAGCCTGCTGCGACCGGCGACCTTTGTGCCCGAAGCCAAGAAGGTGGATGAGCTGTTGGAGGAGATGCAGGCCGGGCACGTGCACATGGCGATGGTGGTGGATGAGTACGGCGGCATTGCCGGGCTGGTCACCCTGGAGGACATCTTCGAGGAGATTGTGGGTGAGATCCAGGATGAATATGACCAGAGCGAGGAAGCCCCGTACGTGCAGGTGGGGGAAGGGGAGTATATCTTCCTGGGACGGGTGGATCTCACTAGCTTTAATGAAGTGATGGGCAGCCAATTGCCCTCCGAAGAGACTGAGAGCCTGGGTGGTTTTATCTACGAGCAGGTGGGGCGGGTGCCGCTGAGCGGTGAGAACCTGCAGGTGGGCGACCTCAGCCTGACCATCGAACAGGTCACCCGGCGGCGCATCCGCAAGGTGAGGGCGAAGAAACAGCTTGAAGCCGACCAGGAAGTGAGAGACGATGAAGACGATGCTAACCGATGATTTGCGCACCCAATTGATCCAGCTGGCAATTGAAGCGCGCCAGCGTGCCTATGCGCCCTATTCGAATTACCGGGTGGGAGCCGCACTGCTGACCGCCTCGGGCAGGTTCTTCACGGGTTGCAACGTGGAAAATGCCGCCTATCCCACCAGCCTATGTGCCGAGCGGGTGGCGGTCTTCAAGGCTGTGTCGGAGGGCGAGCGGGAGTTCGTGGCGATCGCGGTGGTGACGGGCAATGCCGGCACGCCCTGCGGCTCCTGCCGGCAGGTGCTGGCTGAGTTTGGGCTGGACACACGCGTGCTCATCGCCGATGCGGAAGGCAGCTTGAAGCAGGAAGCCGCGCTCTCGGACCTGTTACCTGGCGCGTTCGGACCGGGGGATTTGGGGAAGTAAGGCGGAGGGCAAGTGGATTGCCAGGATATTTTTACATCCGTTATTCATCATATTTTATCTTGACAATTCAGTCGAGTTGCGTTATCCTGTACAATTATGTACAGGATAAGCGAACTTATTCAATTGGATAGAAAAATATATCACACCAACGACCTGGCAATCCTGTGGGGAATCGCCAATAAAAACACCTTATATAAAACGATCTCACGTTACATTGATAAAAGCATCCTGTTTCCAGTCTATAAAGGCCTGTATTCGACCGTTCCGATAGATTTACTGAATCCCATCCAGCTTGGTAGAGGGATTATCCACCGTTTTGCTTATTTGACGACCGAATCGGTTTTAGCACAGGCTGGGATTATTTCGCAGCGCATTTATGATTACACATTTGCCTCCGAACAGTCGAAACGCCTCACCGTTGGACAGTGGTCATTCCGTTTCCGCAAGCTCAAAGATATATATCTGCACAATCCGTCTGGGATCAGCGAGCAAAACGGGGATTTCGTCGCCACGGTTGAGAGGGCGGTGGCAGATTTGCTTTACTTCAATCCAAGCTACCATTTTGATGTGCGTGAAGCCATTGATTTTGAAGCAGTGCGGGCAGTCCAAAAGGAAATTGGTTACCCATGTTGAATCTGCGACCTGAGGATATCCTGCACAAATCCTATCTAAACCAGCTGCTGATGGAAATCATCGACCAGCCACGCTTAGCGCAGGGGTTAGCCTTTAAGGGTGGAACCTGTGCAGCCATGTTGGGTTACCTGGACCGCTTCTCAGTTGACCTGGATTTTGATGTTTTAGCGGGTGCTGATGAAGCTGTAATGAGAAAATCCTTTCACGGTGTGTTCGATAAGCTGGGATTTACGGTCAGGCTTGAATTCGATAAGGCACTCTTCTTTCAGCTGCACTACCCTGTACGCACCGGGAAGCGGAACACCTTAAAGGTAAGTGCCAGTAATTTGAGCGTCAGAGCAAACCAATATAAAGTGCAATATTTTCCTGAGATCGACCGCCTGCTCAATAGCCAGACAATTGAAACCATGTTTGCCAATAAGCTTGTCTCGCTTACCGACAGGTACGCGCAGCACAAAACCATCGCTGGGAGGGATATTTACGATATTCACCATTTTTTCATACAAGGATATGGTTATCATGGTGCGGTCATCCAGGAGAGGACAGGCTTCAGCCCGCGTGAATACTTTGGCAGGCTGATCGAATTTATCACAGGGCATGTTACTCAGACAATCATCAACCAGGATTTAAACTCACTTTTACCCAATAAACAGTTCCAACGGATGAGAAAGATCCTCATCCCTGAAACACTTTCCATGCTGGCGAGAGAGCAGAAAAGGTTGGAAGAAGAAGGGTAATCACGTGTCGTCCCCCACGGGTAATAGCGTATCTCCGCACTCTTCACCTCACTGCTCGGTGGTTTTGTAGGGGCGATCGGTGATCGCCCGTTCTTTATGATTACCATGCTGCCTAAAAAATGTCCCGAGCAGAACATCGCGAGCTCTCTCTGCGAGCGAGGCAGCGAGGGATTCCCATCATAGGTTGTCGTGGTTCCACCCACAGTCGCCTTAACTGCACAGTGTCTTGATGCTTTCACTGCCGGTAGCCATCCCCATCGTAAACGAATGTGGCTGTCGCCGCACCGCTCACGCTAACAAGCCGGTTCTCTGCATCAAAGATAAGAAGGTTGTGTAATCTAGTCCCAAATACTTATTATTTATTTTATCAAGAACTTTTTAAAGATTTTCAAGATCATCAACGGTCATATATTCAGGATCCATGGATGTCATGAATGAAATAATTATCTCATCATACCTCGCCAATAATACACATGCTTTATCTGCTGAACAACCGAATATCCAATCATCCACAATTGAGCTTCTATAACTCCAACCTGGTGGCAGATCACCCGTGGAGGAATGAAGAATCCTTGATGATTAATCCAAAAGAGACCATATGTTGCAGCAGCTTCGTTACGAAATTTATCGATATGTAGGTTAGCATATCCTTGGAATTGGGTGGGTTGAAAAGCAGCAACTATGTTTTCATCACCCCAATCTAACTCATCTCCACTAACTTCTGGTTCAGGTGTCCTATTCGCTTTCCAGCCTAATGGGAAGTCATCTGCGGTTAATAGTAATATAGAGAAGATCTATTTCGGTTCCTCGATAACTTGGCGGCAACATTCTTGGTAATGACCAGATAATTATTGGTACTCCACAGAGTATCAGAATAAGTAAACAAGAACCGAAATATATTTTTTATTAATCTCCTATGGAATTCTATTCACCCATCTGCGTCACCGCACGGGTCTGCGTTCGTATCCCCATGAGTCTAATTCACCCCCGCCCGTGTGGAGAGGTTCCCGCGCTGCTGGTGTGGGGGCGATTGTTGATCGCCTCGTAAAATGTAGACGCCCCGTCGGGGCGTCTCTACAAGCCGGAATTGATTGTATTTGTTTTTTCTAATTCAATTATTCCATGTCTACACATGTCCGGTGCCAGCCGATAAAGTTGCAGCTCGATGAACCTGGGGCATGATAACATAAGACATCCTAGCGGATTGCCCATACTGATCAAAAAGACCCTCCGGGTTTGTCCGAAGGGTCTTGGTTTTTTAGGGGGTGGGAAGGCTTGAGCCAGCCATCAGCAAGCCCAGCTCGGCGCGTGTGATCTTGTCGGGATCCACGGTAGCCACGATCTGACCGTGGTACATCACGGCGATGCGGTCGGAGAGGGAGGTGATCTCGTCCAGCTCGGCAGAGACGAGCAGCACAGCAATGCCACGGTCGCGCATGTCCACGATCTGGCGGTGGATGTACTCGATGGAGCCCACGTCCAGTCCACGCGTGGGCTGGTTGGCGATCAGCAGCTTGATCGGGCGGCTGAGCTCGCGGGCGACGATCACCTTCTGCTGGTTGCCACCGGAAAGGTTGCTGGCAGGCAGGTTGGGGCTGGGGGTGCGGACGTCGAAGCGCTCGATCAGCTTGACAGCATTTTCCATGACAGCTTTCTGGTTGCGCTGCAACCCACGCGCAAAGGGTGGCTGGTAATAGGTGCACAGCACCTCGTTATCGGCGATGGAATACGCCAGCACCAGCCCGTGCTTGTGACGGTCCTCGGGGATGTGGGCCTGCCCGGCTTCCACGTTGAGGCGCGGGGATAGCTCAGGAATCTCTTTACCATCCAGCAGCACCTGGCCGGATTTGCGCTCGCGCAGGCCGCTGAGCGATTCGACCAGCTCGGTCTGGCCATTGCCCTGCACGCCGGCAATGCCCAGGATTTCTCCGGCGCGCACCTCGAAACCCAAATTACGTACAACTTCGACACCGCGTTCGTCCACGATGTTCAGGTCCTTCACTTCCATCACCACCTCACCCGGATTGGCGGGGGCTTTATCAACCGTCAGGATCACCTCACGCCCAACCATCATGGCAGCCAGCTTGTGCTCGTCCGACTCGGCAGGGGTGGTGGTTCCCACCACCTGTCCGCGGCGCATGGTGGTGATACGGTCAGCCACTGCCAGCACTTCCTTGAGCTTGTGGGTGATAAACACGATGGAAACACCGCGCTCCGTGAGCTGGCGCATGATGCGGAACAGGCTTTCCACCTCCTGGGGGGTGAGCACGGCAGTAGGCTCGTCCAGTACCAGGATCCGGGCATTGCGGTAGAGCGCTTTGACGATCTCCACACGCTGCTGCACGCCGACGGGAATGTCTTCAACAATGGCATCCGGGTCGATCTCCAGGCCATATTCTTCGGAGAGCCGGGTGATCTTCTGGCGGGCGGTGCGCAGGTCGAGGGAGGGACCTTGGGTGATCTCCTGCCCCAGGATGATATTCTCGGCCACGGTAAAGACAGGCACGAGCATGAAGTGCTGGTGCACCATGCCGATGCCAGCCTGAATGGCATCATTCGGGGAGTGAATTTGGATTTGGTGAAGCCCTTCGCCGTTGGAAATGAAAAACTCGCCTTCGTTGGGAGTGTAGAGCCCATAGATAATGTTCATCAGGGTGGTCTTGCCAGCGCCATTCTCACCCAGCAGGGCGTGGATCTCACCCTTGCGCAGGTCAAAGTTGACCCGGTCGTTGGCCAGCACACCCGGGAAGCGCTTGGTGATGTTACGGACTTCCAGTGCAATCGCATCGTTGGTCATAGACTATTCCTTTGTATACGGGATGCCATCGGCAGCCGGGGAGCGGACACGCTTACCCATGCCAGCCAGCACCAGGATGGTGAACAGGTAGGGCAAAATACCCCACACCTGGTGGGGGATGTTCACCGTATTGCCGTACATGAACGAGATCTGGGTGGCAAGCGCAGTGAAAGAGGGCAAAGAACAGGGCAGCTCCCCAGGAGCCAAGCGGCGTCCACCTGCCGAAGATCATGCATGCCAGGGCAATGAAGCCACGCCCGTTGGTCATGGAACGCTCGAACGAGCCGACCGCTTCGAGGGTGAGGAAGGCACCCGCCAGCCCTGCCAGACAACCACCCAGGATCACATTGACATAGCGCATCTTATAGACATTAATCCCCACCGTATCGGCAGCACGCGGGTGCTCGCCGACGGCACGGGTGCGTAAGCCCCAGCGGGTATAGAAGAGCACGTAATGGATAATGAAGACCAGGACAATGGCTGCGTACGTGATGGGGGGGTTTTCGAAAAGCACCCTTCCAATAAGGGGTATCTTGTTTAAGATCGGGATGATGATGGGACGCAGCTTGCCTTCCGTGGTCAGACCTGTCGTATAAAAGTAGCCTGTGAGACCGACCGCCAGGATGTTGATGACCGTGCCACCGATAATCTGGTCGATCTTCAGGGTGACAGCCATAAACGCCAGCAGGAGCCCCAGCAGAGCACCGGTGAGCACACCGGCCAGGATGGAAAGGGGCAGGTTGCCGGTCCACACATTGAACAGGTAGGCAATGAAGGCAGACATCAACATCTGACCTTCGATGCCGATGTTGATCACGGCGGCACGCTCGCCCATCAAGCCACACAGCGCACCCAGTACCAGGGGCGTGGAGAGGCGCACGGTGGCGTTGAGCACGGCAATGGTTTCCATGGGTATCAATATGTAGAAAAATACGACAATGGCGAATACGACCAATCCACCAATTAGAATGCCTTTATTGTGGCTGAAGAAACGCTTCCAGGGAGAGTAGGTTGTCATTGTGTTTTGCATATTGAGCTCCTCACTGCTTTCCCCAACCGCTGCTAAGCTTGACTTCTTCTTCAGCTGTCTTACCCATGCGCAGAAGCGAGCGCACGATCACATCGGCGGCGACGAAGAAAAGGATAAGCGCCTGGATCACATCGGTGATCTCCTTGGCGACCCCTGAGGCGAACTGCATCTCAGCAGAACCGGCTTTCATAGCACCCACCAGGATGGCGGCTGGGATGACCCCAAAGGGATTGGTCTTACCCAAGCATGGCAACCGTGATGCCGTCGAAACCCAGCCCGACGTTAAAGCCTGGCTGGTAGCGACCAACCACGCCGAGGGTCTCAACGGCACCGCCCATGCCAGCCAAAAAACCACTGATGACCATGGTTAGGATCAGGGTTTTCGCCACTTTGATACCCGCATAGCGGGCTGCGCTTGGATTGAGACCGACCATACGGATCTCGAAGCCAACGGTAGTCTTACTGAGCAGCCACCAGACGACGAAAGCAGCCAGGATGGCAATGATGAAGCCGATGGGGACTGGTCCTAGTCTTTCCGATAGCGGCAGCTGGATCAATGATCGGGGTGCGGGCAACCACGTTTCCGGGAGAGGTATCCTTCCAGGGTCCATCGGCAAGATAGTCGGTGACATTGATGGCAATGTAGTTAAGCATGATGGTGGTGATGACTTCATGCACGCCGCGGTAGGCTTTCAGGGCACCAGGGATGATGGCATACGCACCACCAGCCAGTGCACCGCCGATCAAAGCCACGGGCATGTGAATGTACGGCGGTAAGCCATGCAGGGCAAAACCGAGAAAAGCGGCGGTGATGGCACCAAACAATAGCTGCCCCTGGGCGCCGATGTTGAACATGCCGGCTTTGAAAGCGAAAGCCACTGCCAGACCGCTGAAGATGAGGGGAGTAGCTTTTTCAAGCGTACGCCCCACGGCAATGGGAGTACCAAAAGCGCCCCGAAAGAGGGCTGCGTATGCCTCGAGCGGATTGGCGCCTGAGATAAGCAGGATGACTGCCCCGATGAGCAGTGCCAGCAGCACCGCCACCACCTGGACAAGGATGGTACGCCAGGCATTCTCGTTGAGCAAGACATCCAATACCGAGCGCAGAAACTTGGGTTGGTTTGGGACTTTTTGATCAGAGTCCATAGATTGTGCACTCTTCCCGATGGCTGATGTGCTTCGCGCAAGCAGTCAACTTGCGCGAAGATGAATAGAAGGTTAATGAATTGATTTTACCCATGAATTCATTTTGCGTAAAGTAGATTGTGCAAATGTATGGAGCTTATACAAACTTGTAAACAAAAACGGTGTACTGATAAGTACACCGTGTTTATATTGATTACTTTATCGATTATCCGCCGTAACCAGTGGTGATGGAGCCATCCTTCAAGCCGGCATCGATCTCATTGATTTTAGCCTTGACTTCAGCGGGGATCTTGGCATCAAAATCGTGGAAGGGAGCCAAACCAGCGCCGCCAAAGAAGTTGCCAGCGGGGAATTGACCCTCTTTAGCAAGCTTGGCAAGCGCAACCACACCCGGGGTGATGAGCTTCATGGCGCTGGAGATCAGGCAGGGGTGCGCCTCGGGAACAGTTTCCCATTGGTCGCTGTCGACACCGATGCAGAACAGACCTGAGTTGCCAGCGATCTCGATCAGGGCACCGTTACCAGTCTTGCCACCCGCACCGAAGACGACATCCGCACCGTTCTGGATAGCCTGGGCAGCGGTGGTGGCACCCCATTCCGGGTCGGTGAAAGCTACATCCAAGCCACCGGGATGGTAGGTGGAGATGACGTTGATATCGGGATTGATATACTTGGCGCCAGCTTCATAGCCTTCCTTGAAGGCGACCACGGGGGGGATCAGGTCGGTACCGAGCACAGCCGCGATAGTGTTGGTCTTGGTCATCTGGGCGGCTAAAGCGCCAGCCAGGAAGCCAGACTGATCTTCATGGAAGATCAAGCCAGCCACGTTGGGCACAACTTCGGTCCACTGACCCTGGTCCACACCGACGAATAAAACCTTCGGATTGGCCTTGGCGGCCTCAACTGTGGCGGTACCCATGGCGAAACCAACGGTCACGATCAGGTCATAACCTTTATCGATGAAGAGCTGCATATTGGCGGCATAGTCTTTAGCATCCTTGGTTTCGATGTAGTTGGTGATGCCACCAAGCTCTGTTGCGGCCTGCTGTGCACCTTCCCAGGCTGACTGGTTGAAGGACTTGTCGTCGATCTTCGCCTACATCGGTGACCAGGCCTATGCAGAATACCTCTGGCTTGGCACAATCAGCTTCAGTAGCTTTTCCGCCGCCACAGGCAGCCAGAATCATGCTGGCTATCATAATGATAACCATTAGAACAGAAAATTTCTTAAACATAACGATTCTCCTCCTAAAGAGTTTGGGTAAAAAGGTTGAATTTTCCCGAAAGGGATATGACTAGTATAGCAATAAGATGGTACTTTTGCAATGGTGTTATTAATAACAAATATTTCCGATTTTTTACCTCCTTTGCTTTTTATTAGGCAATCTTCTTATAATTATGGACGATTTTCGCCAGTTGTCAAATCCACGGCAGTATCAATATAGCCAGCCTGCAGGTCGGATAAAATCTGCTCAGCCAGCTGCTGCTTGCCGGGCGTGAAAAGGGACGGGTTAATATGGGTGAACTGTATGGGTACCACAAGCGACTGCCCTCCCGAGATATCGCCATTCAGGAGACCTTCCACCTGGCTTTGGATAAGGGGAAGAGGGTCGATGGTCAGGGAAACAGCCCAGTTCTCACTGGCGGCATCCGGGGGCTCGCCACTACTGATGATACTCACACCGGCGGCTGCCAGGGTGGACAGCATGGCTTCATCCCCCGCACCCGGGTAGACATAGACTGCCTGGGCATAATGGTCGACCATGTAATTAGCAGCTTCCTGCCACTCGGCGGAAGTGGCAGTGATAGGCAGCTCAAAATAGAGAGGATATTCGTAGAATGGGGGGTGGATTGGGCGGCACAAACCGCAATAATATACCACGCCATTCAGGAAGCCCGTACGGGCAGAGCGCCCCTCGACGGTGTCTGAGAGGCTGATCACCCCGGCGCGCCAATCGGGGGCAAGCATGGCAGCAATCACACCGGCGATGAAACCCTGCTGGTCTGGCCGGTCACCGACAGTATCAATCACAGACAGATTGGGAGCAGTTTCCAACCCTGGGATACCCAATGCCAGGAACTGTGTATCCGGAGCGGAAGCAGCCAACTGGGCAATGCCTGGATCGGGTGGGACAGCCACCACCAGGCGCAGCTCGGGAAGCAGGTCTTGAGGTGAAAGCTGTTGCCTGACTTGCCAGCGCAAGCCAGCGCCAGTGATGATAGCATTCAAGGAGGTCTGAAGCTCACTCACAACAGCCTCATCTGCACCGACGGGTGCCAGGAGAACCGCCGTAAGGGGTAGTGGGGTCGGGGTGGGAGTGAGGGTTGGGATGGGTGTGACTGTAGGAGCCAGGCTGGGGG
This sequence comes from uncultured Chloroflexia bacterium, assembly GCA_963736805.1. Lineage (GTDB taxonomy): Bacteria > Chloroflexota > Anaerolineae > Anaerolineales > UBA4823 > FEB-25. Next base: position 49,576 of record CAVTQM010000043.1, on the reverse strand, counting down.
ACGCGGTAAGGGTTGGCTCATTTTTAGGGGAAACCAATCCACAGGCGGAGGAAAGCAAACCCAGACAGGTGATCAATATGGCAAGTAGAATGTAATCCTTATAAAGCCTCAAGATATTTCTCCACAATCAGGTCGCGGGGTATTGTACTACAAGGCGGAATAGTTTAGGTGGCCGGGAACACAAGGTGTGAAATACCATGGGGTATAATAAGTTTATGATCGAGCTGAACATCCCGGGGCGAGGTCTGATCCAGCTACAGCATTTGGTTTGTGATGTGAACGGAACATTGGCGGTGGATGGACAGCTCCTGGAAGGAGTGAAGCCAAGATTATCTATACTGCGTGATCGCCTGAGCCTGCATTTACTGACTGCAGATACGCATGGGAAACAAAATACCATCGACCAACAATTGAATCTAAAAGCTGTACGGATCCAGCCAGGCAATGAAGATGAGCAGAAAGCACAATATGTTCGACAATTGGGAGCGGAAACGGTCGTGGCGATCGGCCAGGGTGCTAACGACGCTGGAATGCTCCAGGTTGCCGGATTGGGGATCTGCATACACTCCCTTGAAGGGACGGCAGTGAAAACCCTGCTGGCAGCAGACCTGGTGGCTGGCAATATCATTGAGGCACTTGAGATGCTTGAAAAACCACTCAGGATCGTAGCGACTTTACGGCAATGAGCCTGCCTAATTCAGAACACATCCCTGATGACCCTGACCTGATGCCACCCGCCCGGCGCAGACGGGCACGCCGGCTACTGGCGCCCCTGGAGGCAGATGAACGGGCAATCGTGTTGGATCAGCTCAGGCATCGGACGTCACCCACTTTTGATTTTTTCCTATTCTCGGTTCTTTCGGCTGCCATCTTCTGTATCGGGCTGTTCCTTGATTCACCGGTGGTGCTGGTTTTGGGGGCTGTGTTTGCCCCCCTGATGGCACCGGTGGTAGGCATTTCCCTTGGAACGGCGATCGGTTCGATTAAATTCTTTGCCCGCAGCCTGGTGGGTTTCACAATTGGCAGCTTACTGGTCTTTATGGTGGGAGTAGCAGCAGGATTCCTGGGAAGGGTTTGGATGCCGGCCTCCCTGATCCAGGCATACAACAGTGCCGAGTTATCCGCCATCAACTTTATCGTGCTATCAGTGGGTGCGATTTTTACTGCGGCGACTATGGCACACCATGAACGCAGCCCAGCCGCACCGAGCGTAGCTCTGGCATATACGCTGTACCTACCGGTGGTTGCGGCCGGTTTTGGTTTTGGAAGTGGTGCACCCCACTTATTCCCGGATGGATTGGTGGTATTTGCCATTCATCTTACCTGGGGAGTGGTGCTTGGGGCAATCATCCTGGCGATACTTGGTTTTCGCCCGTTGAGCATATTTGGCTACACCCTGGGCGGAGCAGTCACTTTAGCCCTGATAGCGCTGGTGGTTGGGGTAGGCGCCTTCAGCACTACGCTTGGATGGCTTGGTAGCCCACTGGCAGTGGCAACGTATACTCCCACTCCTACAGTCACGCTCACACCTGTACCACCGACTTCAACCATAACCAATACGCCCGTTCCTCCCACGCTCACGCCGACGATCACCCTCACTCCCACACTCACACCCACCCCCACTGTAACATTTACCCCAACCCCGGTGCCGGTCTATGCCCGTATTGCGCCTGCTGAAGGAGCACTGATCCGCGAGGAACCTGGTTTCAGTGCAGCCATTATCTACCCTGGGATCGTCCAGGGGACGCTGGTACAACTGCTGGGGGACTCACAGGAGCTGGATGGGTACACATGGATTCAAGTACGGGTAGTCGAGGACGAAAGGGAGGGGTGGATCTTACAAACGCTGCTGGACATCGCCACCCCTGAACCTAATTGGTGAGCCTAATTTAGATCCAGTGCAATACACCAGCAAATAAGACCAGGCAGATCAGGTCAAAAGCGAGGATCGAGCCAACGGTAATGGCTTTCTGTCGCACAGTTGGCATGTCGAACACCCAGAACGAAACCAGGAAGAAGGGCAGATATCCAACCAGGAAGATCAGCCAGGGGGCGCCAATGTTCCACCAGGAATAATCCCAGGTCAGTGCACCCGCAGCGTTCAGGAGCAATTCCACAATCACGCAGAAAATCGAGCCAAGTATGGCGAAGAGCAGGCGGTTAGGCACGCCCAAGACCTTGAGACTTTTATCGGCAGGTAGCAGTTTGGAGAAGGTGACCCCGGCTATGGCGAACATAAAGCAAATCTCTATGTTCAAACCAATCAAAATAAGATAGGCTGTCTGACCGGGTGCACCCCAGACGGGGGCGTAATTGGTAAAGTGAAAAACTAACCCGTTCCAAATCTCATTGAACCAATCCATACCCCAAAATGCCAGACCGGCGAAGACCAAACTCCAGTTACGCCGTTCCACCTCGTTGGCATAGACATACACAATAAGAGCAAATAATGTTATGACATACCATTGAAAGGTGATTGGGTTGCGCAAGATTTCCATCGCTTGAGCTGCAGATTCAGTGGGCATACATATCCTCCTTAGATAACGGTTAATCCCTGCCTGCTCAGGGTATCAGGCTCAGGTTAAAGGAAAAGACATTGTCATATAACACCTGGTCACTCAGGCAAACAGATTACCCATCTTACGGATTGCGTAAACCGCATCATCCGAAAGAACGGGTGGGGTGACACCCAGTGCCCGGCAGGTGAGCAGCTTGTGGGAAGTCACCTCGATAATATCGGTGATATCAGCGGCACGGCGCAAGCTGCTGGCGGCTACCACCAAGCCGTGATTCTGCATCAAAACGGCATAACCAGTCCCCATGGCGTTGGTGACCGCCTCCCCCAGGGCATCCGTCCCTGGCATGATGAATGGAACTACAGGGATATCGCCAAGGAAGGCTGATTCGTAAGAAATTGGCAGGAAATGGGTCCCGGTGAGAGCCATGAGGGTGGCCTGGGGGGCATGGGTGTGAATCACAGCGCTGAACTCAGGCCTGGAGCGATAAATGGCACAGTGAACACGTCGTTCACTGGAGGCAGGATAAGAAGTTTGATCTTTGAGCGAGCCCTGGAGGTCGATGCGAACCATCATTTCAGGGCGGAGGTCGCCTTTAAATATTGCGCTGGGGGTGATCCACATCTCATGCGGGTTATCCTCACAACGGGCGCTGATGTTGCCACCCGTGGGGGTTAATAGACCTTTCGTATAAAGTTCGTTGGTTACTTGCACAATCTGCTGGCGTATGTCGGTGCTCATTCGTGAAGCTGCTCCTTATATACTTCGGGCGGGCGGATCCTTCATCTGGGTGATTACCCCAACCAGCACCAGCAGTAATCCGACGGATAGAACCAATGATGAGGTGAATGCACCGTTGGGGCTTTTCATCGCCTCCATGATGTATACATAGATCACGGATAACTGCCCGGCAAACTGGATCAAACCATTCGAGGTACCCTCGGGAGCAGGGTAGGTGACCTCGGCAACGTATTGCATACCCACAGGGGCAACGCTGATCAGGAAGAACCCCATCCAGAAGGCTGACAAGAGGATCAGCCAGAGCGAATTGGCAAAAGTCACACCCAGCAAGCCTGGGATTGCCAGCAGCACGCCCAGCAGCATGAAACGCTGGCGTTTGTGCTGTTTATCTGATAAGAGTGGGATGATCACCGCACCCAGGATACCCCCAACGATCATCGAGGCACCCAGGGAACCTGCATCGATCGGTGAAAAACCACGCGGGCGGATAATATTCTCCACCCAGGTGCTGATGCCGTTAAAAATCCCCAGTCCAACAAAATATACGATCACAAACAGCCAGAATGGGACAGATCTCACGATCTGTTTGAGGCCATCGAGCATCAGGGAGCGGACTTCCATCCCGGGCGGGCAGGGCGGTGTGGCGGGATTCTCACGGGAGAGGATAATGAACAATACCGTTGCCAGTGCTGCCACCCCACCATAGATCAGTTGGACAGTTGGGATCGACAGCCCTTCAGTGAGGATGGGGGTGAGCAGCATGCCGAGGGCGGTCCCGAGCAGGTTGGCCAGGGTGACCAATCCGACCGCCGTGGCGCGTTCATTGAAAGAGAACCAGTTAGCAGGTACTTTCGTCCAGGCATTCATCAGGAATGGCTGACCAATCCCAATCCCGATGCTGCCAATCAACACGAGCGTGTAATTATCTCCAGCCAAACCACGCAGGACGGCGAACACGCTCATCAACACAGCCCCGATACTGACCGCTTTGCGAAAGCCATAGGTATCAATCACCCACGAGGCAGGGAAGGAGAGGAAAAGGTAGGTAATCATGAAGGACATCGCCAGATAACCTATTTGCAAATCGGTTACTCCGTAGAAGTTAGCCGCTGGACCCGTGATGGGGGCAAAAGTGATCCACAGCATCTGGACGGTAAGGTTGACGAACATGAAGACACCCAGCACTACCCAACGATAGCCATAAACCCGATAGGTTTGATTATTCATTTGGTCAGCTCCGATTTGTATCCTGTATGGTTTTGACGTCGCCCAGGATGGATTGCATTCAACGAGAAATTGCATCCTGAGAATGTGGATTTCCTATTCTATCCCAGATTGCGAAAACACGAATCATTTTGATATCAGATAATCTGCTTCAGCCTGCCTTAAATCTTTTAAGTGATTGTCGAAGTATCTATCACTGAGGAAATCAATGCCCCAATCGGGGGAATTCTGGGTATGCACACCCATGTGCCAGAGATAACGAGCGCAGACAAACAAAGGTACAGCCTGCACATCCCGCTCATGGATGGAGCGGTTTTCCAGGTAGCTTTCCAGGAAAGGTGCCCAACGCTCAGCAACCGCATCTTCAAGGCGGCAGCACCACAGGAAAACAGCCAGGTCATAAGCCCGGTAGCCAAAACCACCGCAGTCGAAGTCGAAGAAGGTCAATGTGCCATCCGGAGCGACATTGGCATGGTAGCCCTGCAGGTCTCCATGGCAGTAGCCCTGCTCAAGCATGTCAGCCGGCATCGCCATGATGCGCTGGCGTAGCGTTTCGGCAAACTGCTGGAGAAAATTCCAATCGGCCGGGCGATGGGTAAGGAACGGTTGAATATTCTGAAGAGGCTGGTCGATAAAATGGGCAAGGTCCAGGTGGAAGCGCGGGTGCGGGCTGGTGAAATCATCCAGGGCGTTGTGCATCCAGGCGACAGCCTGTCCGTAGCGTTGAGCATTCCCTGCCGGGTCTTGAGTGTAGGAAACCTCTGGTCCGGGCGCTTCGGTGAAAAGCGCCAGGATACGGGTCCCTTCCTGGGCAGGCACGCTGCAGAAAGGCTGACCATCTTTGAAGGGAACTGGTTTGGCGGCAGGAAAGCCCTTGTTTTTAAGATGGTTGAGCACATCCAGCTCATATTGGACATCGGCCAGGGTGCGCCACTGGAGGCGGTAGGCACGCAGGTAGTAAGTGGTGCCAGCGATTGTTTTAATACGGTAGGTATGGTTGAACCCACCCGAGTAGAACTTACACTCAGCAACTGCACCAATCCCGAAACCCGGTAGGATTTCAGTGGCGAGCGCTTTGGGCGACAGGATGGAGGCAATGGCAGGAAACGTGGCGGTCATCGATGCTCCTATGGGATTAGCGGCACATGAGGATGTATTCCAAGACCCACCCAGTGGCTGACTCAACCAGCCTGATATTGAGATGATGGGTGCGCAGGCTATGACCTCCCAGATTCAAGACGGTCTCCTGCTTCGGGAAAGAAGTGATTTTCCCGTCTTCAAGGAATACACGGCGCAGTGTTTCAGTTTGCTGGATCTCGCGCAAGTGCTGGATAAGGGGATCTTTCCAGAAATCAGGGGTCTCCTGTGTGAAAGCAGAATATAACTTATCGGCATCGTTTTGCAGAAGGCAGGTATCCATAAAATCGATTGCCTCAGCAGGGGTGGTAAAGGAGGGTTGGAGGGACATGTTCTTCTTTATTAAATACAATTATATAGGCAATTGAATAGAAAAAGTGCTTCCCTGGTTTTTCCCAGCACTGTACGCATCTACGCCGCCTCCCTGGGCTTCCACAAACGCTTTGACAATGGCCAGTCCCAAGTCAGATCCTTTCAAGGGTTTGTAATTCCAGGTATACAAAGCACAGCTGAAGATTTTCTCCATATGAACCAGAGCTAACCTCGAGATATAGATGATTTTTTGAGAGAAGCCTGGATCATTCTGCTCTCCATAGCGTGCCAATCCAGGCACCCAAGCGAGCAGTGTATAGGATGACAGGGTATAAACTGCTCAGCACGAGGAGATAAGAAGCGGGTATAAGACTGGCGAAGCCTGCCAGTGGGTTGGTGTCCAAGGAGGCAATGCTATACAACAACAAGAGCAACCCAATGATGAATAGCAGTGGTCGGTATGCCATGAGAAGGTAAACCAGGTATATTTCAAGCTTTTCGCGCCTCAGCCGCTGTCGATTGGACATTTGTTTATTTTTTATGCCATCATTATAAATGCCTACCCAAGAAACACAATGTCAGATGGACGACAGTCACACGCCACTAGTGGTTAGATTTAAGACACCAGGCTTAGACGCTTTTCATTATATAAAATATCCAAGTACGTTACAATAGGTGATTTTATCCGTGAGGAGTCATGGAACTGTCTCAACTCCAGAAAAATAAAAAAACTGGCAGTTTGTAGACCGCCAGTTTCACATCGCAAGGCTTATTCATCACGCGTGCGCAGGTGTGGAAACAGGAGCACCTCTCGGATGTTGGGGTGATCGGTCATAATCATGATCAGGCGATCAACACCCAATCCGAAGCCACCGCTGGGCGGCATACCATAACGCATGGCACGCAGGTAATCCTCATCCATGGGATGATGTTCCTCGTCCTCGGTTTCATAATCGCGCCCCATTTCCAGGAAGCGTTTCTCCTGGTCGAGCGGGTCGTTTAGCTCGGTAAAGGCATTACAAAGCTCAAGACCTGCCACATAACCCTCGAATCGTTCCACGGTCAGCGGGTCACCGGGCTTGCTCTTGGCCAGGGGCGATAAATCGCGTGGATAATCATATACAAAAGTGGGCTGGATCAGGGTTGGCTCAAGGTACTCGGACAATAGCTGGTCAATCAGCTTACCGCGTGTTTCGCCAGGTTTCGTTTCAATACCTCGCTTCTTCATTTCTGCATCAAGGCTTTTTGCGGTTGGAAAAGCAGCAATATCGATGCCCGAGGTGTTGATGATCCCCTGGCGCAGCTCCAGGCGCGGCCATGGGATTTCAAAGCTGAGTTCGTTGCCGTTATAGGTGACCTTCCGCTTTCCCAGCACACGATCGCACACAAAGGCAAGCATCTGCTCGGTCATCTCCATGACTTTCAAGTAATCCGCATAGGCGCAATAGAACTCCAGCTGGGTGAACTCGGGGTTGTGTTTGAATGATACGCCCTCATTGCGGAAATCGCGACCAATCTCATAAACGCGTTCAATCCCACCTACGAGCAGGCGCTTGAGGTACAGCTCGAAGGAAATGCGCAGGTAAAGGTCCTGGTGAAGCTGGTTATGATGGGTGATGAAAGGACGGGCAGCCGCCCCGCCGTATATTGGCTGCAGAATGGGAGTTTCCACTTCCAAAAAGCCCTGCCCATCCAGGAAGCTGCGTAAGGCAGTCACAATAGCAGCCCGACTCTGGAAGATCTGGCGAATTTCGGGGTGTACAGCCAGGTCGGCATAGCGTTGGCGGTAGCGTGTTTCCGGGTCAACCAGGTCGCCATGGCTGACCATTTCACCATCCACGACCTCATCTTTTCCGGCAGGCAGTGGGGTGATGGCTTTTGCCAGCATCTGGAAAGATTCCACGCGCAGAGAAATCTCACCCGAACGTGTGCGGAACATCTCACCGCTGGCTTGGACGAAATCCCCGAGGTCAAATTCGCGGTTGAAGAGGTCAAACTGCTCCTGACCGATATCATTCGCCCGAAAGAAGAGCTGGATACGTCCTTCACCATCTTCGATATGGGCGAAAATAATCTTGCCCATTGGGCGTATGGAGCGCAGCCTGCCTGCCAGGGCAGCCTTTACGGGCTGTGGCTGTTCCCCTTGTGCGGCAGCTTCTGCAGCTTCAAAATCTCGACAAGCTGATTGACTGGTGTGGGTGCGGATTACACGAGTGGGATATGGCTCAATTCCTGTAGCTCGTAAGCGCTCCATTTTTTCCAGGCGGTTTATTTCCAAGGAGGTTCGTTCATTTGTCATGGTATTGCTCCAAATCTAATTCGTGATCACTCTCGTATTATTTAAGCAAAAGCCCCGCGCAAGGAATCCATGCGCGGGGCTGGATAATAGCCCCTTATTTACTCCACCTTTAAGAGACTGACGGAAAAGGTCCCACCCGGAGCATCCACCCGGACTACATCTCCAGAATGATGATCCATCAGTGCCCGTCCCAAGGGTGATTCATTTGAAATGCGACCATCGCGTGGTGAAGCTTCTGCTGGACCAACAATGGTATAGATCTCTTCCGGATTATCCCCTTCCCGAATGGTTACGGTTGATCCAACCTGGACATGGTCTTCCTTGGCGGTCTCTTCGATGACGCGGGCGTTTGCCAGAAGCATTTCAAGCTCCTGGATACGCCCCTCAACGAAAGCTTGCTCGTTCTTGGCTGCTTCGTATTCGGCGTCTTCGATTAATTCTCCGCCTTCCATTGCCTCATGCAGACGTTGAGCAACTTCATGGCGTTTTACTGTGCGCAAGTACTCCAGTTCTTCTTGTAATTTCTGGTACCCTTGCTTGGTCAAGAATGAGGGAGGCATCTTCCTATCCTGTCTATAAAGATGAAAGAACCACTCTTGTTGAGCGATTCTTCACATTAGATTGGGAAGCTGGTTATAAACCTGGGCTACCCCTTATGAAAAGTATGCGGTATGTGGGGAAAAGCTTCCCTACTACCGCGCGGCGTGATTTTAGCACATAACACATGGAAACGCAAGATAAACTTCATTGGGTATTTTTCTTTCACAGAGCGTACTTTCGTGCCTGTTATCTCCAGTCTCAGGTAAAGATTGGTTAATCCTCTTTCCAAGGCCATTCGACAGCTTGCCAATTAACTTGCTTGTAGCGGGGAAACCGCCAAATGGATATCACACCTGCTATAACCATGGACAAGCTATGTTTGCATAAACTGTGCCATCGTTGTCTCCATACGCCTCGACTTTTTCATCGGCCAGGAGCACAATCCAATCTATTGGTAGGCTAATGTAGATAACTTTGGCTTTCTCCATAATTGGATGCCTTTATTTTGCTCGAGATATTCACTCACGGCCTGACGCATCTCAAGCGCATCCATCCAGAATGTGCTGATCTGGGAGGCATGGGCGGCAATTGAGTCCTGCCAGGCAACCAAACCCTGGGGCGATATTGGAAAACAGTGGCTTTCCCATCCTGCTTGCTGCATGTGCTTCAGCATATCCTTGCTGCGCAATACGTAGGGGTAATCCTGGTAATACCATAACGGATACGCCAACCCTTGCGCCGCCAGGCGGGTTAGCTGGTGGTCAACATGGTTTCCCAGGCTTAACGGGCAAACAAGCACCCCATCTGTTGGGATAAAGTGTTTTATCTCTTCCTCTAAATAGGCGATATTGGGAGTGTCTGCGGGTTGAAGTGGACCGTTTAACGATTCTTCGGAGATATACAAGAACCCGCCCATGTGTGGATCATGGCGATAGATGCAATCAGGCAGGGTGAAATGGAGGTAGCCTGCCCCAAGGCGCTGGCAAGAGCGAAGGTCTTCTGACCTGCGCTGAGCGGCTGCGTCTTGGTCTGCCTGCCAGCGCACATGCAGCTCTTTTGCAAAAGGCGAAAGCTCTCCAGTGGGGGCGTTACCTGCGCATACCGTCCAGATGCTGACTGAATCACCTGCTTGCGCCTGTTCCCAGACCAGACCACCACAAGAGAGGGCAACGTCATCAAAGTGTGGGGAAAGGTAAATCCAATGCATCCCCTCATTTTACCGCGAGATACACCTGGCATACTCGCTTGCAAGGTGCTTTGATTGCCATTTTATTCACTTGGTGTTATCATCTACCCGCATCAGGACCTGATCATGACATCTGATCCATTTGCCCGTTCACGATTGCGCAAAGTATTGGTTGCCGTGATTCTAGCGACCATTCCCTGTTATTGCGCCGGGCTGTTGGCTTTTCTCTTTGCACCAGGCAGGTATGGAGGGACAGCTCCAACACCTTCTCCAACTTCATCCTCGACAGCAGTGGTGTTTGCTTCACCAACCTTGCCCACCTTCACCGCCTCACCCCCTATCGTTACATTAACTCCCAGCCTAACTGTAACCCCTACTTCAACAGGAACGATTACCAGCACCCCAACGATTACCCCGACCCCTACCATAAGTACCACACCGACACCCAGCAATACACCTTTCCAACCGCCACCTACTTTTACCAAAACACCCATCCCTTCACCGACGAATACCACACCGCCCACACTTACCCGCACCCCTACTCCTGCCGATGAGGCTACATCGACTCCATCTCCCAGCGCTACAATTGGGGTGCCCGGACCGACACCATGACAATCACAAACCATGAAGATGATATTATCGATTGAATAAAACATGACCGAACTCCTTCCATTTCTAAAAGAATTAATTTCAGCACCGGGCATTTCCGGGTACGAATCAGGTGTTCGTCCTCTGGTCGAAAAAGCCTGGGAACCAATCACCGATCAGCTAAGCGTCAGCAAGCTGGGCAGCTTGCATGGATACCAGCAGGGAAGCGGACCTGAACCACGCCCAAGCATCCTTGTGGCAGTCCATATGGACGCCATTGGATTAATGGTGAATGCGATTATCGATGGATTCCTGCGCGTCACAACCATTGGTGGGATCGATGCACGTGTTCTACCTGGCCAGATGGTAACCGTGCATGGGCGTAGGGATCTGCCTGGCATGATCGTCGCAACGCCAGCCAGGCTGCTGCCACCCAACGCGCAAAATATCGCCGTGCCATTGGAGTACCTCCTGGTGGATGTTGGCTTGCTGCCGGAGGAGGTGGCAGGCCTGGTGAGAGTAGGGGATCCAATATCATTTGCCCAGCCACCCTTCGAAACTGGTGGAGAAACTCTGGTTGGTCATACTCTGGACAACCGAGCATCCATTGCCGCACTGACCCACTGCCTGGAGATATTGCGTACCCGGCAGCACGCCTGGGATGTATGGGCGGTGGCAACCGTACAGGAGGAGGTCACCTATGCGGGCGCGTTTACGTCAGCCTTTCAGCTTCATCCCAGCCTGGCTGTATCTATTGATGTGACTTTCGGGAGCGATTCCACCAGTCCCAGCCATCTGACATTCCCGATGGGTAAAGGACCAACATTAATGTGGGGACCTATTGTTCACCCGTTCCTGTATAAAACAATAAAACGGATGGCAGAGCAGCTTGAAATACCGCTATCCATAGAACCTGCCCCACGCTATTCTGCCACGGATTCGGATGCGATGGTGCTGGTGGCGGAGGGTATCCCCAATTTGGTGATCGGTATTCCCCTGAGATATATGCATACCCCCGTGGAGATGGTTGCACTTAAAGACATCACCCGAGCCGGGCGGTTGGCGGCAGAATTTATCGCCCAGCTGGATGAGAATTTCATGGATCAATTAACCTGGGAGGATTAATCATGGCGAGAATGACTGAAGAAATACACCTCCCACAGATTGGCGAGGCGCAGCTCAATCTTCTGGAGCGCCTCTCGAATGCCTGTGCTGTTTCAGGCGACGAGGGTGAGGTACGAAAAATTGTGCTGGAAGAGATCCGGCCATATACCGATGAAGTGAAAGTGGATGCCCTTGGAAATGTACTGGCTACCAAACGTGGCTCTGGAGAAGGGCTATTGAGGGTGATGCTGGCAGCCCACATGGATGAAGTAGGTTTAATGCTTACGCATGATGTTGGAGACGGCATATACCGTTTCGATATTGTGGGTGGGGTGTCTGTTGCAGACCTGCCCGCCAAAGCAGTATGGGTGGGTAAAGAACATATACCTGGAGTGATTGGTCTCAAGCCACTGCATCTCGGTAATTTTGATGATCAAAGGAGACCGATTGGACTGGACGATCTACGCATCGATGTTGGTCCGGTGGCCGGCAAGGTGAAAGTGGGTGATCGGGCTGTATTTGCAACCGTATTTTCTCAACAAGGACCGAGCCTGCGTGGCAAGGCACTGGACAACCGACTGGGAGTGGCAACATTAATCGAGCTGGTCAAGAATGCCCCATCACAGATTGATTTACTGGCGGCATTCACTGTGCAAGAGGAGATTGGCTTGCGTGGCGCCCGGGTAGCGGCTTATGCGCTTAACCCAGATATGGCAATTATATTGGACTCAACCCCGGCGTATGATCTGCCGACCTGGGATGTTGACGAAAACGTCCGCTATAACACCCGTTTGGGCAATGGACCGGCAATCTACATGGCCGATTCCGGCACGTTGTATGACCCACGCCTGGTACGCCACCTGGTTGAGACAGGTGAAGCGCATGGGATCCCATGTCAGATTCGGCAACCGGGCGGCGGAGGTACGGATGCCGGGGCCATCCATAAGCAACGCATGGGGATACCGAGTGCCTCCGTTTCGGTACCGGGACGCTACCACCACAGCCCGGCATCCATTGTGCGCCTATCCGATTGGCAGCACACGATGGATTTAGTTTCAGCTGCCTTATTCCACCTCACCTCCGCTGTCCTGGCAGGCGAGAGATGAGAACAAACCGTCTTATTTTATGAATATTCTAATACAGGCGAGAATTGTCACAGTAGAAACATAGGAGCGCGTATGAAAGCATTGATCCAAAAATTGGTTGAGGTCCCGGGTCCCTCGGGTTACGAAGCTCAAATCCGTTCCGTGGTACGAGCAGAGATCGAGCAGCACGCTGACGAGCTGCAGGTGGATGCGCTTGGCAACCTGATCGCACGGAAAGGGCAGGGTGGGGTGGACGGCATCAAGATCATGTTGGCGGCGCATATTGACGAAATTGGTATCATGGTCACACAAGTGGATGAGAACGGCTTTGTCCGCTTCACCACCCTGGGTGGTGTGCGTCCGTACAACTGTATCAGCGGCCGGGTACGCTTCCTGAATGGTGTCTACGGCGTGATCTATATGGAACCGCTCGACGATGTGACCAAAGTACCCACGATCGAGCAGCTCTATATTGATATTGGCCTAAACGATAATAAGGATGCACCTGTAAAGGTTGGGGATGTTGCCGTCTTTGAACGCCCTTTCCTCGATCTGGGTAATCGACTGGTGGCAAAATCCATGGATGACCGGATTGGGGCTGCCGTGCTGGTTGAAACCTTACGGCAGATCAAGAATACCCCTCACCAGCTTTTCTTTGTCTTCAGCACGCAGGAAGAAGTGGGTGTACGCGGGGCAACCACGGCTGCCTACGGGATCGACCCAGACCTGGGCTTATCGGTGGATGTGACTGGGACCGGAGATACTCCCCGGCGCACCAAGGTGCGCATGGAAGTCAGCCTGGGAAAAGGACCGGCTATCAAGGTTCGCGATGGAGGCATGCTGGCGGACCGCAGGGTGGTGGATTGGATGGTGCGCGGGGCGGAGAAGCTGGGCCTGCCATACCAATTGGAGATCTTGGAGAGCGGCAGCACGGATGCACGCGCCATGCAGCTGACACACGCAGGTGTCCCAGCCGGGTGCCTCTCCATTCCAGCACGCTATATCCACTCACCATCCGAGATGGTGGATTTCAATGATGTAAAGCAAGCAGTTCAGCTCCTGGTGGAGCTGGTCAGCCATCCGGTAAAGCTTTGAGTATCGCCATAATTATTGATGACCGACCGTTATACAAAATTCGCCTTATTCTTGTGTTTGCTTAGTTTGGCAGGGTGCAGCAGACTGTCGTTCCAGCCTGGAAGTAACCAACCAGCCAGCACGACCGATCCTGGGGCAGGGCTTCCAACCAAGGCCTCAGCGACACTCACGGCTGAGAAGGTCACTACTCCGAATGCTGGAGGTGCTGCACAGGACGTCACGCAGCCGGCGGAACCGGGGATATTACGCGTCTGGGTGCCACCCGAGTTTGATCCAGCTGTAAATAGCCCTGCCAACCAGCTCTTGAAAGCTCGCCTGGAGCAATTTGAAGCACAGAACCCTGGGATTACGCTGGACGTAAGAGTTAAAGCCCTGGATGGCACGGGTGGACTTCTGGATGCTTTAGCGTCTACCAGCGCGGCTGCTCCCCTGGCTCTGCCTGACCTGGTACTTCTCCCTCGAACTTTGCTCGAATCAGCAGCCCTTAAGGGGTTACTTCACCCGTACGATGGCTTGTCCGGTGTAATGGATGACCCGGGTTGGTTTGATTATGCCCAACAGCTTGCGCACCTGAAAGATAGTACCTATGGAATACCTTTTGCGGGGGATGCCATGTTGATGGCATATGATCCATCCCGAATTGAAAACCCTCCCAACAGCCTGGAAGAAGCGATTTCGCTGGGAGAGGTATTGCTCTTTCCAGCGACTGATCCCCAGGCACTTTATACGCTCGGTACCTACCTGGCAACAGGAGCAAGCCTGCAGGATACAGAAGGACGCCCATCGATGGACCCTGACGGATTGGGTAAAATCCTTGATATATACCAGCGTGCCAGCCAGGTTGGGGTGATGCCCTACTGGCTAACCCAGTATTCAAATGACGCCCAATCCTGGGAAGCCTTTATGGGAGGGCAGTCACCGATGGCAATTACCTGGGCATCAACCTATTTAAAGGGTAAACCTGATGTACCTGCTGGCATGTTGGTTGCACCTGTACCCACATCGGATGGTCCCCCGTTCACATTGGCTACCGGTTGGAGCTGGGCATTAGCCGGGCAGGACCCTGAACGGCGTACGCTGAGTGCTCAATTGGCTGAGTTCCTGGTAGAGAAGCAGTTTTTATCTGCCTGGACCCATGCGGCGGGGTACCTGCCAACCAGGGTGGATGCCCTGCGAGGCTGGCAGGAGGCAGACCTGCGACAGGTTCTTGAGCAAATTTCCTACTCTGCCCAGCTCATGCCCGCGGCAGACATCCTCTCCAGTATCGGACCACCCGTGGAGCAGGCGGTGGTGGATGTGCTCAAAGCCCAAAACGATCCTCAGAGCGCAGCTCAGGCTGCTGCAGATAGAATAAACCAGCCCTGATGGATTAAGCAACCCTAATCTGGATGACTTGACGCAGGTATGATGGGATGTTATGATGAAAATCGACCAAAAAATCTGTGCCATTAAGCACCTATTTTTTGCATAACCATTGGAGATGTTCTCGGAACAGTAACCATGCCAAAAGATCGATATCTCGATGAATTCCCGGGCGGCGAGGAACATGCAAGGGAATCCGGAAAGACACCTTCTGGGGGTGAAACAACCAAAGAAAACCGGCTCTTGCTGATCTGGGAAAGATTCTCTCACGCAGGTTTGGGTGAAACTGTTTTTCGCGTAGGGACGGCATTCCTGACCATAGCCTTGATCTTGCTGGCAGTGGTGGGGATGCGTTTGTTTTATGTACGCTTTCAGCAGGCTGAGATCAGCTCTCCCAATGTGGCTGCCCTGGCAGCTGAAGCGCCCACGCCTACCCCGACAGCCATCCCGGCAGTTATGCCGGTTTATTCGGTGGATATACCCGCCTACCGGCACGGGATCTACAGGCTAGCACTGCTGCATACCACAATCCCTTCCCGCCCACGCACAGAGATCATCACCTATACGGTGCAGACGGACGACACCATCTTCGGTATCGCCGAGATGTTCAACTTAAAACCCGAAACGATCCTGTGGGGCAACTATTACACCCTGACGGATGACCCGCATAACTTGCGCCCGGGAGTGGTGCTCAATATCATGCCCGTGGATGGTGTTTATCACCGCTGGTCGGAAGGCGAGGGGCTGAATGGTGTATCGCATGGTTTAGGAGTTACACCTGAAGAGATCATCAACTGGCCTGGCAATAATCTCAACCTGGCTACGCTGGGTGATTACTCCCATCCCAATATTGAGCCAGGGACGATGTTGCTGGTACCCGGGGGGCACCGTGACTTCGTCACGTGGAGCGCCCCACGCATCTCCCGTTCTAACCCGGGGGTGGCGAGGGTACTGGGTCCGGGATCGTGCGGCACCATCATGGATGGTGCGGTTGGGACTGGCGCTTTCATCTGGCCGGCGAACAACCACCGCCTTTCTGGATTCGATTACTCACCCTCCACCAACCACTTCGGGATCGATATTGCCGGCGGGTTGGGGGAAGCAATCTATGCGGCGGATAACGGCGTGGTGGTGTATGCGGGCTGGAACGATTGGGGTTACGGCAACGTGGTGGTGATTGACCACGATAGCGGCTGGCAGACGCTGTATGCGCACCTGAGCAGCTTCAACGTAGGCTGCGGGCAGAGCGTGTACCAGGGGGATGTGATCGGGGCTTTTGGTAGCACGGGCAATTCATCGGGGCCACACCTGCACTTCGAGATGCTGAATGAGAGCTACGGCAAGGTGAACCCGTGGAACTTCCTGCCGTAAGGTGGAAAAGATCCAGCACGAAGGGCACTTAAGACACGCAGGAAATTATGAAATTGTAAAAAAATCCAGGAGCATCATTCCCGGATTTTTTTGTTTATTTTATAGATAGAGGCTGGATTCTTGTCGAGTTTGCAGGCCTGCTGGCGGTACTGGCGGTCCCTACTCGTAGCGGAACCTCCAAACACCCACCACGAAGAACACCAGTGCGAATCCGAGCAGGACGGCAGCATAGGGCAGGATCTGAATAAAGCCGGCGTTGTATACCGTCAGCTGGGTCATGCCCATCATAGCCCAGGTGGTAGGCAGGATTTTTGCCACATTGGCTACCGCTGGCGGGAACATCTCAAGCGGAAACATGCAGCCACCCAGCAACCCCATCACCATCCCCATAGCGATGCTCAAACCGTTGGCCTGGCTGGGGGTTCGGGTGAAGGTGCCCATCATGGTGCCCATTGCCACTGCTGCCAAACCAAAGCTGATCAGCAGCAATAGCAGCGCAAGCGGGTTCTGCCCCCAGGGCACCTTGAGCAGCACAACCCCGATCACAACCAACATGAGCATTTGAATCAGGCCGGAACTGAATTGTCCGGTAATGATTCCTAGCAAGAAGGTTGGCTTGCGGGTGGGTGTGGTCACCAGGCGGCGCAGCGTGCCCCAAACGCGCTCATATGCCATTAGCTCACTGGTGCCCAAAAGTGGTATGAAGACCCAGATAATGAGTTGACCAGCGGAAGCCTGGGCTGCCTGGGTTTCTTTCTGGGTCTGTATATCCACGGAGTTCTCTGGCTGAGTAATGATGATGCGGGTTGGGGCACTGGAGAACTCCTGCTGAGCAGCCGCCAGGCTCTGGTCGTAATAGGACTGGCGTTGTACAACATCTGCAAAGGGTTGGATTTGTTCAGCTTCCCGAATGCTGGCGTTGGCCACCGCCAGGCTACGGCTGATCTGACCCATCGCCTTCTGCACTTCTTGCTGTACGGCGAAGCCGTTGTTATTGGATGGATCCAGAGTGAAATCCAACATTACTACTTGCCCGGCTTTCAGGTTGGCTTCCATCCCGGAGGGAATGATCAAGATAGCGGCTGCATCGCGTTTGTCAAAGGTTTCCTGAGCGCTCTCGCGCACCAGGAGCGACGGCATGACAACCTCCGAAGACTGCAGCAGACTCACCAGCTTATTAGAGAGGTCGCTTTTGTCTTCATCAACCACGACCATCACAATCTTGTTGGATCCGCCGCCGAAAAGAACCCCTGACAGAAGTAAAGTAAATATGAGGGGCAGGATAAGGAAGAATAGTAACTCGGTTATTCCACTAAAGCGCAGCTTCATATCTTTCAATGCAATGGCGATTACTTTAGACATGATGTCACTCCTCCTTACTTCTGAAGTAAGCCCTTCCTACGGAAGATGAAGATTGAGATTACGAGTAGGATGGTGGCCATCACCAGCAGTGCAGCATAAACAGGGAGCATATCCTGCAGATTTCCGCCACGTGCCAGGGTGTTAAAGCCCATCTGGCCCCAGTAGTTGGGGGTGAGCATGCCGATGTAACCGATCACGCCCGTAAGATTGCCGCCAAAGAAACTACCTCCCACCAGCCCGAACAGCAAGGTCATGGCCATACCTATACTGGAGACCTGTCCCAGGGGTGCGTGAAAGGGCTGCCAGTAGCATGCCCCAGCCGGTTGCCGCTGCCACTGCGGTAATCAACAAGATTACCAAAGCCGGTGGATTCCCCCAGCGCAGCCCCAGCAACAGGGCGCTGGCTGCAATCAGGGTCGTCATCTGTGCCAGACCGATCATATAGGTGCCGGTCATCTTGCCCACCAGCACCTGGCTGGGCAGGATAGGGGTGGTCATCAAGCGAGTCAGGGTGCCTTCCTGGCGCTCAGTGAGCAGGGTTTTACCACCCAGGCTGACGGTATACATCAGGAAGAGCAGGGCAAACCCGGGAGCGATATACATCAAAAAGCTCGGTTCTTCGCTTACCGATGCCTGGCTGGTATTCAGTGTCAGAGTTTGCAGGATGCTAGACTCGTTAGCCAGTCGTGTGCCGATCTGCATGCCAGTCTGAGCAGCCTGCTGCGGAGGCACCAGTCCGCTGGCGATGAGCTGTGCCACCACCACTTGCCCACCAATACGACCGGTCTCCACATTGTTAAGGAAAACCTCAACGATGGATTGCACAATGCCTGCGCCGATCGACCGGCTTGGATTTTTATATACCTCGACCTGAGCGACTGTCACCGCAGCCTGTTCATTCTGGGGAATAACACTGTTGGTGAAGCCCGCTGGGATGATTACCACTGCAGCGGTGCTATCAGCATCCAGCAAGGCGCGGGCAGAGGCGAGATCCGTATTTTCTTCCACTGCCAGCAGTTGGCTGAGTTCTGGGGATTTGAGAACCTCCACCAGGGCATTGCCAAGGGTGCTCTGGTCCAGGTTGACCACGACCAGCGATACCTCGCTAAGTCCCCCCGCCTGTGCTACCCAGCGTCCCGGTTACCAGACCCATCCCGACTGTCATTGCAAAAGGAGCCAGCAGCATCAAGATTAGCGCGGCGCGATCTCGAAAGATCACACGCAGGTCTTTCCAACCGATTTGGAGGATTTTTTTCATGGGAGCACCTCGTTTTTAGACCGCCAATGCCTGTCTGATAATCGTTGATTGCAAGTAAACCTGTGAGTCATGCATAATTTCGTGTGACTGCCGACTGCTGATTGAGCATACATATTCTAGAGGTAATTGCTTGCCATGCATCATTCAAGATGAAGGCTGGTCAATCTCTCAGCGCTTTCCCGGTGAGTTTCAGGAAAACTGCCTCCAGGTTGGGTTCCTGGATATCGACGGAGCGGATCTTGTAGCCCAACCGGTCAGCTTTACTCAGAACTGGTGGCAGGGCATCGTCCGCTTCGGGCACGATCAGCACCACCATATTCTCCGAGGCGCTGACTTGGATCACTTCGGGCAACTCTTGCAGTGCGGTCAGTAACGGTTGAAGGTCCACGTTCTCCCCGGTGTGAAGGCGCAGGGTCTCGTTCTCGCCGACAAGCTGGGTCAGCTCTTTCTGAGTGCCAATGGCAATCATCTTGCCCTGGTCGATGATCCCCACCCGGTGGGAGAGCTCTTCGGCTTCTTCCATATAATGGGTGGTATAGAGCACAGTCATGCCGGCTTTGTTGAGATCCTTGACCGAGTCGAGGATGCTGCGTCGGCTTTGTGGGTCGATGCCAACGGTGGGCTCATCCATAAACAACAGATGGGGCTTATGAAGCAGCCCAACACCGATGTTTACCCTGCGCTTCATACCGCCAGAGTAAGTTTTGATCTTATCCTTAGCGCGATCAGCCAGACCGATCTGTTCCAGCACTTCGGTAACACGAGTTTTAAGGGCACCGCCCCCCAGGCCATACATCTGCCCCCAGAAGGTCAGGTTCTCGCGAGCGCTGAGCTCTTCGTATAGGGCAATTTCCTGCGGAACGACGCCGATGATGTTCTTGACTTCCAATGCATTTTGGGTGACCGAGTAACCGCCAACCATGGCATCCCCGCTGGTCGGTTCCAGCAAGCATGAGAGCATCGAGATGGTTGTGGTTTTGCCAGCACCATTAGGTCCCAGCAGACTAAAAACTTCACCTTCCTGGATGTCGAACGAGACACCATCCACGGCAGTGATATCGCCGAACTTTTTTACCAAGTTTTGAACTTCGAGGATTGAGGGCATGGTCTCACCACCTTATTGGGTTGTTAGTTATCCGATAAGATTAAATATACATTAATGGCACAAAAAACACAAGGAAATTATCTTGCTGTTATGGTCACAAAATTGGGAGGTGAATTTTCAATCCCTACCTGTGCTGATAAATTGCCCCGAATGCATTTTGGATTATTCTATTGGATTAACCTTGCAGTGACCAGGCGGCGAGCAGGAGCTGGCTGAATTATCACATCCCATGTTCACGGGCGTGTTGGCGGTACTGGCAGTAGGAGCATTTCTCGCCCGCAGGTGGGGGTAACGGCAGCTCAAGGAGCGTTAAAACATGATCGATAAAGCGCAGGAAACCAGTTTCAGAATAAGGAATCTCCAACCAGGTGGATGTGAAGTGGAAGTTAATTTCCTCGGTCGTGGTGATCCATGTGGCATGAGGGGCCTCCACCAACAAGCCCAGCCTGGAGATGGGGCTGAGCTCAAGCTTTCCGGGTGCGGGATGCTCGAGGGCATAGGCGTAGGCATGCAGCTGGCGGCTGTAGAAGGGGATCTGGGCAGGCTTGGGCTCGGAGGTCTTGAAATCCACTATGCCATGGGAGCCATCGTCAAAATCAATCGAGGCGTCGATCTTGCCGCGCAGGAAGCAGCTCAGGCTATGACCGGGCAGCGTAACGGGTACCGATTCGATCCACTTTTCTGAAACGCTTATCACCCCGGGAGGCAGGGAAGGAGCGATCTCGGAGGCAGGATGACCGGCGAAGTGGGCTTTCATCAGGCGGTCGATGGCACCGAAGACGGAAGGAAAGGGAGCGGCCGGCCGGTTGATGCCGTGCAGGTATTTGAGGTAGAAACAGCGCGGACATTCGTCCCACAGGAAGGTCAGGTCGGAGGGGCTGAGTTTGATGGGGGAAGTGGGCATGGGTCTCCTAATTATTTACTTCACCACGCTTGATCACCGTCTGCACCAGGTTGGTGCCGAAGCGGTAGCCTAAGTGGCGGTAATCGGCGACGTTGAGGATGAGCAGGTCAGCCTGCTTGCCGGGCTCGAGGGAGCCTATGGTGTCGGAACGGTTGATGGCAGCTGCGGCGTTGAGAGTGGCAGCGACAATAGCCTGGGCGGGGGTCAGGCGCATGTAGCGGCAGGCCAGGGCGATGGCAAACTGCATGTTGCCACCCCAGGCAGTGCCAGGGTTGAGGTCGCTTGCCAATGCCAGCAAGCCACCGGCTTCGAGGATCGCCCGAGCGGGGGTATAGTCATGCTCTGCCAGGCCAAAAGGGGTACAGGGCAATGCCACTGCGACCGTATTGGAGCTGGCAAGGGAGTCAATATCAGATGGGGAGGTCTTGACCAAATGGTCGGCAGAGGTGGCGCCCAACTCGGCTGCCAGGCTGGCGCCTCCCAGGTTGTCGAACTCATCGGCATGGATCTTGAGCGGGAAGCCCAGGGCTTGGGCAGCTACTAAAATCCGGCGTGATTGCTCCAGGCTGAAGGCACCCGTCTCGCAGAACACGTCCACGAAGGGCAGAGGGCGGTCTGGGTGCGTGTTCGTCCCACCAGCGGCGTACCGTCGGGAGCATCTCGGTGCATAAAAGGTCGGTGTAACCATCCGGATTGTCCTTGTATTCGGGCGGGATGGCATGGGCACCCAGGAAGGTGGGGGTGATATCGAGCGGACCATCAGCATCCAGGAGTAATAAGGCTTGCAGCATACGCAGCTCGGTCTCGGTCTGTAAGCCGTAGCCGGTCTTGGCTTCAGCGGTGGTGGTGCCGTGGGCAAGCATGTCGCGCAAGCGGGGGCGGGTTTCATCCAGTAATTGTTCGAGGGAAGCCTGGCGGGTGAGCCGCACAGTGGAGAGGATACCGCCACCAGCAGCCAGGATTTCCAGGTAGGTTTTGCCCTCCAGGCGCATCTCGAACTCAGCGGCACGGTCACCAACCCATAGCAGATGGGTGTGCGGGTCGACAAAGCCAGGCATGACCACGCGACCGGCGGCATCCAGGCTGTCTTCGTTTGGATAAGCAATCCTAAGGTCGGTAGTAGTGCCAACAGCCTCAATCACCCCGTCACGGATGAGCACGGCACCATCGGGGATGATGCCCAATCGACCAAGCTCATGCCCGCGCTGGGGTGCTCCGGCGATGGTGAGCAGTTGAGAGGCAGAGTGCAGCAACATGGTCATCTCCTTTTAAATCAATAACGAGCGGATATGATGTTTCCGCTCGTTATTATAATTGTCTTCCTGTGGGCGGAATAGGACTCGAACCTACGGCCTCACGGATGTCAACCGTGTGCTCTAACCAACTGAGCTATCCGCCCGGACAAGTTTGCATTATACCATAGCAGGAAGGATGCGCAAACGGAAGCAAATTAGCAATAGCGCTTCTTCCGAAGGCAGCTCCAGCATTACCAGTTACGTAATGGTCATTAAGCGCTCATTAGAGCGCTTAAATTCAAGTAATATCGCTTTGCATGCAGGTGTCTTTGTGGTTAAATTGCCGGATGACTGTCACACCGCGTTTAGAACGCCAATTTTTTAACCGTCCGACATTGCAGGTGGCGCGTGAACTGCTTGGAACACGCCTGGTGCGCCTGGAGGGTGGTGAGCGCACGGCGGGGATAATTGTGGAGACTGAAGCATATATTGGAGAAGAAGACCTGGGCTGCCATGCCAGTGCCGGTTACACCCCCCGCACACAGGTCATGTATGGCCCACCTGGACATGCCTATGTCTACTTCACCTACGGCATGCATTGGATGCTTAATTTTGTGGTCGAGGAACAAGCTTTCCCGGCAGCAGTGTTGATTCGCGGCTATCGAACCCACCGAGGGCATTGAAAGAATCGCTGCTCGTCGGGTGGGACGACCCAAGGAACAATGGACCAATGGACCAGGCAAGATCTGCCAGGCACTCTCGATCAACCGGGTATTAAATGGTGCCGACCTGTGTGACCCCGAAGCCGAGTTATTTGTGGAATATGGGGCGAATATCCTCGATTTAAGCGTGACCAACAGCCCGCGTGTGGGTTTAAATAGTGTGCCTGAGCCTTGGAAAAGCCTACCCTGGCGCTTTCTGGCAAAGCCTGAAACCTTGCTGGAAAATTCTATCTTTACCAGTTCAAATAAAATCTAGGAGCTGTAAATGCCTTCAAATCGAGCTTATCATTCAGTAGTGCTGGTGAAACAAGTGCCTGACACACGCAGCGTGACAGGCGATGTGATGACCGCTGAGGGAACGATGAACCGCAGCGCACTGCCTGCCATCTTTAACCCCGAAGATATGAACGCACTGGAAATGGCACTGTCCATCAAAGACCAACATGGGGGCAGTGTGACCGTATTAACCATGGGACCTATGCAGGCAGCCGAAGTCTTGCGTGAAGCCCTGTTCCGCGGTGCTGACCGGGTGATCCTGCTTTCTGACAGAAAATTCGCCGGGGCAGATACCCAGGCGACCTCGTACACCCTCAAATGTGCGGTGGATAAACTGGGTGCCTATGACCTGGTTTTTTGTGGACGGCAGGCAATTGATGGCGATACTGCCCAGGTAGGTCCACAGCTGGCTGAAAAACTGGGTATCCCTCAGATTACCTATGCCGAGTCGATCATTGAATTGGAGGGGGATGATATCGTGGTGCGGCGGGCATTTGAGCTCGGGAGCGAGCTGGTCAAATGCCAGCTGCCGTGCCTGCTGACCGTGGTTGGGTCAGCCAACCGGCCGCGCCCGGCCTCGGCGCGCAAGCGAATTGAAAACAAAATGGCTGCTATACCCAGCGAATATCCAAAACTGCTTAAAAAATGGCCTGAATTTGAAAATGAGCAAATCCTGGGAAAACACCTGGAGCAGCGTAAACTAAAAATCGAAGTATGGACAGCTGCGGACTTGAGGGTGAACGAGGAAGAGCTGGGATTGGCAGGCTCACCAACTCAGGTGTACAAGGTCAATTACGTGGTGCTCGAAACGGCTGACAGCAAGGAAATTCAGCCGACAGCAGAGGGGATTCAAGAACTGATCGCCGAATTGATCCGGGAATATATCGTGGAGTAGAGGTGCAAAATGGCTGCTGAACGAAACATTTGGGTATTTATCGAGCAGGCAGATCAGCGCATTGCAGACGTCAGCCTTGAGCTGCTGGGTAAAGGGACCGAGATCGCCCGGCAATTGGGCAGCGAATTATGGGCTGTTCTATGTGGTGATCAGATTGGCAATCTGCCCGAGCAGGTCATTCAACATGGGGCTGACCAGGTGCTGCTGGCGGAAGACCCTGAGCTAGAAATTTACCGTACCTTGCCTTACAGTCGAGTAATTACTAACCTGGCACGGCAATGGAAGCCGTATATCTTCCTGATTGGGGCGACACCCGTGGGCCGCGACCTTGCCCCACGCATTGCCAGCGCCTTGAAAGTAGGTCTGACTGCTGATTGCACTGACCTGCAAATTGGGGATTTTCTATATAAAAAAGAGAATACGGTCTATAAGGACCTGCTCTACCAGGTGCGCCCAGCGTTTGGAGGCAATATTATTGCCACGATCGTCAACCCAAAAACCCGGCCGCAGATGGCAACGGTGCGCGAGGGCGTGATGCACCGGGGCGAGGTGGACCTCAACCGAAAGGGAAGGATAGAGCGGGTGAAGGTTGCCTTCGAAGCGGACGATTTTGTTCTTCGAGTTTTAAGCCGCGAGACCCGTGAGCCGACGGTAAAGCTAAAAGATGCGCCGGTGATCGTGGCAGCTGGGGCAGGCGTGGATAGCCCGGAGGAGTTCGATCTGATCCGTGAGCTGGCGAATGTCTTGGGAGGAGAGGTAGGCGCCTCAAGGGCTGCGGTGGATGCGGGCTTTATCTCTCGCGAACACCAAATTGGCCAGACCGGCAGCACAGTGCGCCCACGGCTGTACATTGCCGCAGGCATCTCAGGCGCGATCCAACATCGAGCCGGGATGGACCAATCCAGCAAGATCATCGCCATCAATACCGACCCGAATGCACCCATCTTCCAGATTGCGCATTACAAAATCGTTGGTGACGTGGCGGAGGTTTTACCCATGCTGATCAAATCCTTGCGCGAGAAAGCCAAATAGACAAGGAGACCCCATGACTGACAACTTTTTTCTAGATAATGCAGACCTGCAATTCCGCCTGGAACGCCTTGAGATGCAAGATGTGATTGATCTCATCGAAAAGGGATATCAACACAGCAATGAGTACCCGGCTGCCCCGCGCCATTATGCCGATGCGAAGGATAACTACCGCCTGCTGCTGGAGGTGTTGGGTGAGATATGCGCCAGGGTGATCGCACCACGCGCGGCAGAAGCCGATGAAGAAGGAGCTCATTTTGAGAATGGGCAGGTCACTTATACAGCCGCCACCCTGGAAGGGCTGCAAGCGCTTAAACAGGCTGATCTAATGGGTGCGATGCTGCCCTGGGAGTATGGTGGCTTAAACTTACCCGAATCGATATTCCAGATGATGGTGGAAATTGTTTCCAGGGCTGATGCTGGCCTGATGACGATTTTTGGGCTACAGGAGATATCTGCGGCAATCAACGAGTATGGAACACCAGAGATGAAAGCCAGGCTTCTACCACGCTTCAGCCATGACGGAGCCTCTGGAGCGATGATCCTGACCGAGCCGGAAGCTGGGTCAGACCTGGGTGCAGTGCAAACCAGCGCTACTTTTGACGAGACAAACGGAAAATGGTATATCGACGGGGTCAAGCGCTTCGCCACCAACGGCAGTGCGGATATTCAATTGGTGCTGGCGCGCAGCGAGCCCGGCTCCAGCGATGCACGCGGATTGTCCTTGTTTGTGGTCGAGAAGGATGAGACAGTGCGCATCCGCCGGATCGAGAACAAGCTGGGCATCCATGCCTCCCCCACCTGCGAGGTGCAATACCACCACACACCGGCGGAGCTGCTTGGGAAACGGCGTTATGGCCTGATGCGTTATGCCATGGCGTTGATGAACGGTGCCAGGCTGGCGGTTGGCGCGCAGGCAATCGGAATTGCTGAAGCCGCCTACCGGGAGGCCTATACCTATGCCAATCAGCGCCGCCAGTTCAACCAGCCCATCTGCAACCTGCCACCGGTTACACGCATGCTCGCCTCCATGCGAGGTGAAATTGAAGCTGCCCGTGCCCTGGTCACTGCGACTGGGCTTTGGGTGGACCGCGTAAAGGTATTCGAGAAGCTCTCTGAAGAAAATGCCACCCCAGACCCTGCGCTGCGCCAGAAGCTGAAGCAGGCATCCAACCTGGCGGAAACCTTAACCCCCCTGGTGAAATATTATGCTTCCGAGATGGGCAACCGCGTGTGTAACCAGGCCTTGCAAATTCACGGTGGAGTAGGCTATATGCGAGAGTTCAATGTTGAGCGCCACTATCGCGATATCCGTGTGACCAATATCTACGAAGGCACCAGCCAGCTGCAAATTGTGGCTGCCACCGGAAAGCTGCTGGGGCATGCCCTGGATGCATTGTTGGACGAATGGGCTGGCCTGGATTATGGCGAAGAGCTTGCAGACCTTAAAGAACGCTTGATCGAAGAGACGGAACAGTTCAAACGCGCAACCGATGCCCTGAAAGAAAAGGAACGTGAAGTAATTGATTATTATGCCTCCGACCTGGCAGACATGGCAGTCTACCTGGTCAACTTCTGGCTGATGCTGCAGGATGGGCTTGTATCCGCACGAAAGCAGGAACTGGCAAGAATGTATATCCATGAGCATCTCTCACAGGTTGAAGGATCACGACAGAAGATAATGAATTCCGGTAAGATTTCTCTTCCAATGCGGAGCTCGATCATCACTGCTGAATAGCAGAAAGTGAGAACACGTTATGAAATTATTAGATGGTAAAACTGCGTTGATCTTTGGGGTTGCCAACGAACGGTCCATTGCCTGGGGTATCACCCAGGCATTTCATGAACAAGGCGCTCGGATTGGCTTAAGCTATGCTGGTGAGGTGTTGGAAAAGAGGGTGCGCTCACTGGCAAAAACAATCGATTGTAATTTCGTTGAGGCGTGTGATGTGGCCAGCGACGACGAAATTCATAACCTGGTGAATAAGGCGGTAGGAGAGTTTGGGAAGCTGGATATCCTGGTGCATGCGATCGGATTTGCCAATCGCGAGGAGCTGGTTGGACCTTACTACCGCACCAGCCGGGCAGGCTTCCATACCGCCATGGATATCAGTGTGTACTCCTTCACTGCCCTGGCCCAGGCGTTTCAGCCGCACCTGGTTCGGGGAGGTGCCCTGCTGACCCTGACGTATTACGGGTCAGAGAAAGTAGCCCCGGGATATAACGTCATGGGGGTTGCCAAGGCAGCACTTGAATCGTCTGTGCGCTACCTGGCGTATGATCTGGGACCGCAAGGCGTGCGGGTGAATGCCATCTCGGCAGGACCTATCCGCACCCTGGCTGCTGCAGGCGTATCCAGATTTAAAGACATGTACCGCCATTTCACCAAGCTCGCTCCATTGCAGCAGCACGTCACCATTGAAGATGTGGGAGATGTGGCAGTATTTCTATGCTCGGATATGGCGGCGAAAATCACTGGCGAGATACTGTATGTGGATTCAGGGTACAATATTATTGGCGTCCCTGAACCACCTGAATGTGAGTGAAGCGCCTCATAGGAGAATAAATGTTCCGCAAGAAGATCTGAAGCCCCGCCTACTGTACCTGTTCAAGCGTCTGCATCCGCCGTAGTAGACCGGATCACGTCGGTGCTGAGTGCTGGTATCAACTGGAAAGGGGCTTTGGAAGGCAGTGGGGGTGTGCGCATCGAAGGCACCTTCGAGGGTGATATTACCATGCGAGGTCTGCTTGTGGTGGGTGAGACAGGCCGGGTGACCTGCCGTACCCTCCGTGCCAACACGGTCATCGTGGCAGGCGCGGTGAAGGGAGATATCACAGCCGAGAGGTTGGAGATACGCTCCACAGGCAAGGTATGGGGGAATGTAGTCACGGTTTCTTTTTCCACGGAGGAAGGAGCGTTCCTGCGAGGCCAGATCACCATGGAAGAAAAGGTGGAAATTGAGATACCCCCCGCGGTGGAAATACCGACTGAAATACCCCCACCCGAAATGCCAAAGGAGACACCAGAGGAAAAGAGCTGGCTCACCTTACAGTCTGAGGCAGGGGAAGAAACAGAAAATAGCTAAAGTTATCTCACAAAGTCATTGCACAGCCATCGGCGCGCGGGTCGCTACCACCGCAGAGCACGCCGGAATTTGCATTGCGGCATATAATCTGCCCACGCCCAAAAATTGAGCGCTCAAATCCACTGGCAAAATTAACCCTATGCCCCATCCTGCCCAGCTCAGACTGGACATCAGGAGATATGCCTTCTTCCAATATAACCTGCCCAGCAGGCGTGCCATCATTAATACAAAAACGAGGCCGGTCAAGGGCATCTTGGGGGTTGAGAAGATCATCTACCAGGGATAAAACCACTTGCATATGGCCCTGGGGCTGCATAAATCCACCCATCACTCCAAAACTGGCATAAAGAATATTTGGACTCGATGACGAATCATTCGCATCGACGGTGATCAACCCAGGGATGATGGTGTGGTAGGGACGTTTGCGAGGCTCAAGGGCATTGGGGTGGGAAGGGTCCAGTGAGAAGCCTGAGCCGCGATTTTGTAGGCTGAAGCCCCATCCATGTGGAACAATACCTGTTCCAAAGCCCATGTAGTTGCTGTTGATAAAGGAGCAGGCATTTCCGTTTCCATCCACCACACTGAGGTAGACCGTGTCGGAAGAGGCGGCTGGGGGTTCCGTGTGCCTGGTCGAGAGTGGCACGATCCGGATGGATCAGCATGCGCCGCTGCCGGGCGTAATCTTTAGAAAGCAGCCACTCCAAAGGGGCGAGTTTGAATGCAGGGTCCGCTACATACCAGCGCGTGTCTGCGAATGCCAGGCGCATGGCTTCGATCATCAGGTGCAGGCGTTGCGTTGAAAGTGGAGGCATGGAACCAATATCGTAACCTTCCAGCAGGTTCAGTGCGATTAATGCCGCCAATCCCTGCCCATTGGGAGGGCACTCCCAAACGCGTACATGGCGATAGGTGGTGCTGATCGGCTGCTCCCAGGTGCTGGTGTGGGTAGCCAGGTCTTCCAGGCTGAGACAGCCTCCAGCTTGCTGGACCACAGAGACGATCGCATCGGCAATCTCACCCTGGTAGAATGCATCCTTGCCCCCTTCGATGATCCTGCGCAGGGTGCGGGCTAATCCGGGGTTACTGAAAATTTCACCTGCCTGGGGTGCTCGCCCATCCATGGTCAGTTCTTTTCCACCGGGAGCGTCATTCAACCGTTTTACGCTGCGTTCCCAAAAATAGGATGTGATCGGCGAGACTGGGAAAGCCCTCTTCGGCAAGCCGGATGGCAGGTGCCAAAACCTGGCTGATTGGCAGCTGCCCATGGCGAGCCAGCAGGTCACACCAGCCGGCACATGCCCCCGGGACGGTGATCGTATAGGGGTGAAGTGGGGGTATTTCAGCAACGATACCCTCTTTTCTCAAGCGCTCGATGGTCAGCCCAGCAGAAGACCGCCCGGAGCCGTTCAGGGCGGTGATATGCCCGGTTGAGGCTTCAAAATACAGGGCGAAACAATCCCCACCCAAACCGGTGGAGGTTGGCTCGGTGACGTTCAAAGCAGCCGCAGTGGCTACGGCAGCATCCGCGGCATTGCCCCCCTTTGAAAGCACTTCCAGCCCGGCTGCGACTGCCAGGGGTTGGGAGGTAGCCACCATGCCGCCCAGACCATAGACGGGTGAGCGGCGGGATGCAAATTCAAGCTCATTTTTTAAAGGCATGCTTTACCCTCTTGAATAAAAAGCACACAGAAGCCTGATGTACCTGCTGGCTCTGTGTGCTTGATTCTGTGTTTCAACTTAGCTGGTGACTTCTATCCCTTTCCCTGGGATGACCTCACCGACCACCCACAGGGTCTGTTCCAATTGCTGTGCCCGCACCAGCAATTTCTCCAGATTGGCAGGGGGCACGGCAAGCAGCAACCCCCCGCTGGTCTGCGGATCAAAAAGCAGCAACTGCGAAGGCTCGTCGAGGCAAGGGTCAAAGTGCACGTTGGAGCCAAAGTAGAGGCGATTATCATATGCCCCGCCAGGAAACATAAACTGGTCTGCATAAGCGCGGGCACCCGAGAGGAAGGGGATTTGATGATAATTAAAGCGAACCTTCACGTTCGAGGCTTCAGCCATCTCGCTAGCATGACCGAGCAAGCTGAAGCCGGTCACATCCGTTCCACCGTGCAGGTCAAATTCCAAAGCCAGCTCTGCGGCAGCCTTGTTCAGTTTCTTCATCCACCCCACAGCTTCAGCAACATCCGCCGGGTTGGCTTGCTCGCGTTTGAGGGCAGTTGTGGTAGTGCCAAAGCCGAGAGGCTTGCTGAGCACCAGGATATCTCCCGGATGCAATCCGCTCTTGGTGAGCATGTGCTGCGGATGGACAAAACCCAGGACAACCAGCCCGTACTTGGGTTCTTTATCCTGGACGGTGTGACCACCGGCAATGACCACCCCGGCCTGATGGGCAATATCTGCCCCACCATGCAGGATGTTGCTGGTCACTTCGGTTGGCAAGTCGGGGGGCATGGCGGCGATGTTGAGGGCTAAAAATGGCTTGCCACCCATGGCGTATACATCGGAGAGAGCATTGGCGGCAGCGATGGCACCAAAATCATAAGGGTCATCCACCACCGGGGTGAAAAAGTCAGTCGTCACAACCAGGGCACGTTCATCGTCCAACTGCCAGACTGCCGCGTCATCAGGCTCGCCCAACCCAACCAGTAGGTCGGGGTAGTCTTTGGGGTCAAAAATCCCCTGCAAGGGACGCAGCACCTGCGCCAGCGTTTCCGCATTCAGCTTGGACGCTCAACCAGCACAATTGGAGAGACTGGTCAGGCGAATCTGTCGTCCGGAGGGTTTATTCTCAAGTTGGCTCATCATATCTCTGACAGAGATTAGTTGACTCATCCAATTACTCTACGGTGTGAAGGTCGGCTCAGGGGTTGCTGTGGGTAATGTGGGTAAGGTTAATAAATAGGGATTATCGTTCGGCACCAGCATCACCTGGATGCCCGGAGCAAGCCGGTTGATGTATTGGTAGAGCAGCATATTTTCATTCTTATTTAGGGCAGCCGCGATCATCTGCAACGCCTTGGATTCGGCATCTGCTTGAATGAGGCGCCCGTCCGCGGCACCCTGCGCATTGATCACCACCGCGTCAGCCTGACCCTGGGCAACCTGCCGGGCTTGCTCGGCTTCCTGCCTGCGTTGCTCAACCACAAATTTAGCTTGTTGCGCCAGCTGTTCAGCCACCTGCTTTTGCTCCACCGAGGCAGCGTATTCGGGTGAGAAGGTGATGTTACGCAGGATGAAATTGATCAGGCTCAATCCATTCTCTTCCAGTTTTTGCTGCATATCATCTGGAGATACTGGTGGTCATTTCTACCCGTTTGCTGGTGACCACTTGTTCAACCTGGTATTGCGAGACCACATCGCGAATTACACCCCGTGCCAACGGGCGAACAAGTTCATCGGTATAGCGGTCCTGCCAGGCGATGTGTAACTGGACCACTTTAGCTGGATCAATCGCATAAATCACGGAGGCATCCACGAAGATCTCCTGACCATCGGAGGTACGGGCGGTGATCGAATCATCCCCCATGATAGCTCCTTCATTGGAAGCGATGGACATGGTGTAGGTCTGGCGTGAGATCGGATAGACGACCACGTTCTCGAAGAATGGGATGATCCAGCGCAGACCGGGCTGTAATGGCTCTGAGCGGTAGCCACCCGGTTGAAGGGCTGAGATGACCACCCCACGCTCCTCCGGCTGGATGAATACCAATCCTGCACTGACAATGGACAAGACAATCGCAGCACATAGGGCGACCACCAAGATCGTGACAGCACCCTTGATGTTTTTGTTACGCGAGGCACGCAATACAACGATAAAGATCAAGCCAAAAAAAACTATCCAGGCAACTGCAGCTAACATTTTAATAATACTGGCAACGTTCATTTTTTCTCTCCTTGTTTGTTCTAATTGTGATTATAACCCGATTTCAATACTCACCATTCCACGGGTTATCCTATTCATCCATGATAAGCTTACCTTACTTGATATGAATGAACCTATGATTATCTGAGGAATGGCCGGGGAATCCGATAAAATGTGTTACCATGCGGATATGGGGCATTTCACGGGTCGGGTCAATGAAATCCGCCTTGACGCCGGCGGAAATAGGGAAGCACTGATTGCCTGCCCACAAGAAGCAATCCCACAGGCAGGGCAGTATTTACACGCCTCAGACCTGGATGATCCGGAAGAAGTGCTTGGAGTAGCACTATTTCTTGCAGAAAAGTCGGCGCATGGATTTTGGTCCGCGCCTGGCATCCCCAATCTATGGAGACCAGGGATGAACCTGGACCTGGTGGGACCGCTTGGGCATGGATTCGAGCTGCCCCGCGTAGGTTCAACGGCTGGGATTGGTCGCGTTGGGCGAGACGGTCTCGCGCCTGATGCCGCTGATCGGGCAAATTGGACAATCCCATCGTGGTGTGACCTTGTTCACTGACCTGCCCCTCCCAAGGATACCAGCACTGCTGGAGGCTTACCCGCTGGCATCCCTGCTGGAAGCGCTGGATTGGCCTGATTTTTTGGTCGTTGACCTGCCCATTGAGAAGTTAACTGAGTTGAGAAATATGCTCGGTCTTTCAGAAGGGAGCAGACTAACCTGCCCAGCGCAGGCATTGGTAACGACATCCATGCCATGCGTGGGGCTGGCACAATGTGGAGCATGCGCCGTGCCTGCCCGCAGAGGCTGGAAATTAGCCTGTGAGGACGGACCAGTGTTTGACCTGCATCAACTCAAATGGTGAAGAATGCCTAAACATGATCTACCCATCAACCCTACACTCATGAATGCTGCTGGCAGCCTGGGTTTCTCTCCCGATCTGCACAGCCCGGTGGACTGGTCCAGGCTGGGTGCGTTTGTCACCAACCCGGTCAGCCTGACAGCCAGAACACCTGCGCGTGGGAGGCGCTTTATTAAATTTCCGGGAGGTTTTCTGCTGCACACGGGTTACCCGAACCCAGGAATCACCCGGGTGGCGCGCCAATATGCAAAGCACTGGCACAACTCCCCGGTTCCGGTGATCGTCCACCTCCTGGCGGGAAGTGCGGAAGAGGTGAGGATGATGACACAACGGTTGGAGATGGTGGAGGGTGTGTCAGGTCTGGAGGTGGGAGTGGACAGTGTTGCAAGCATTGAGCTCGTGAAAGCACTCACCCAGGCAGCTTGTGGGGAGTACCCCGTGATCGTGCGCCTGCCGATGGAGCGAGCCGTTGAGCTGGCTACGGAAGCCATAAACTCCGGGGCAGCTGCCATCAGCATAGCCCCTCCACGTGGAATTTACCCAGCAGGAAGCGGAGAGCCACTCCAGGGAAGGATGTATGGTCCGGCTACCTTCCCCATAGCGTTGAAGATAGTACATCAGCTGGCTAAAATGAATATTCCGGTCATTGGTGCTGGTGGTGTGTATTCACAGGAGCAGGCAGCTGCAATGCTGGCAGAAGGAGCTCTGGCAGTACAGCTGGACAGCGTATTTTGGTGCGGAGCCGGATACAGCGTATTCGCTTAATGGAGGTTTCATGGAAATCATCAGGATCGAATCGATTGCCACAGCATTCATCCGACCGGTTGAGGGAGTCAATGCTGGCTTGATCCACACCCGGGAAGGCATGATCTTGGTGGATACGACTTCCTCTGCAGGTGAAATCATGGGTTTGCTAGAGGCAGTAGATGCCCAACTGGATGAGGTGCGCCTGGTGATCAATACCCACTCCCACAGTGACCATACCTGGGGCAACCAGGTCTTCACCTGCCCGATATTGGCGCATCGCTGCGTGCCTGGAGCGCATGCAATCTGCACTTAGCAATGAATGGAGCTTGGAAGAACTCCAAGCCTATATTTCTGAAGTGGAAAAGACGGATCCCCAAAAGGCGGATGATTTTCGAAGAACAGTGAAAGATCTGCACATCACCCTGCCAGGTGAGCTTTTTGAAGATCGCTATCAAGGGGAGCTAGGGGGGGTGAATTTTGAGGTCATTCACCTGGGTGGCCATACCCCCGATCTATCCGTGGTGTGGTTGCCTGAGCGCAAGGTACTTTTTGCTTCTGACCTGATCTTTCAAGGTCGCTACCCATACATCTTCGATGCCGACATCCCGGTTTGGATCCAAATGCTAAATCAGCTGATGGAATTCGACGCCACGGCTATCATCCCTGGTCATGGGGTGATGTGCGGGGAAGCGGAAATCCTCTATCTACGCGACTACTTGCAAAGCACCTGGGAATTAACTGCTGAACATCTCCAGCACGGACACAGCCCTGATCAAACGGCGTGTGATCCAGCATTCCCGCGATTTGCCGAACAGAAGTACGAGCGCCTGCACCAGGCAAATATCAAGTATATGTACCAGCAATTAATGGGATAGACGGGTTATAAAAAAAATTGGTCAGGGGTTGGATGTAACAAAATCGATGGCGTATTGAGCGTCCTGATACCCTGGGCGGTACTCGAGGCTTTTTGCCAATCTGCTAATGCTTCAAGCTTCTTTCCCATTCGGTATAAAGCCCAACCATGCCATAATAAGGCTTCTTCAGAGTTGGGGGTGCGTTGCAGGGCATATTCTGTCACTGTCAGCAGCTCGTCAGTCATGAAGGCATGGAAATAGGCAAAGAACGGTCCAAACTGGTAACGCAGCATACGCTGGGGTAAACCCAGGTTACGGGCGGTGTCGTAAGCACTGGCTGCTTCACCATAACGCTCAAAATAAACCAGGTTGCTGCCCAGATTGAACCAGGAGAATGGATTTTTCGGTTCAGTCTGGGTTTCCGCCTGGGAAACTTCCAAGGCGTGCTGGCGATTGAGATCCGGGTCCCAGTTGTCACCCAGGATCGCCTTGAGGGTTTCTTCCTGGGTGGGGAGATAGGTTAACAGGTAGACCCGGTTGAAATATTTGCCAATAATCATCCAGGGTAGCGTATGGGATGACCTGGTTGGGACCATGAAAGCTATCCTGCCCGGTAAAGGTCTGCGTGCTGTCATCATAGCCAGTCACCAGAAGGTAGTGGGCTGCCCACTTGTCATCATTAGGCCAGAAGGGCTCTTCAAAGAAAAAGCTTTCCTCGATCATCACCGGGAATCCTGCCGCAACAAGTTTTTTTAACAGCTCAAGGTCCCCCCCCACCCGAAATTCAGAATTTAACCATCCAGCATGAGTACGGATATAGTAAACCAATTCCTCCGGGTTGACGTTGCGGTCCTCTGGAAGTGGTTTGACCAGCTCAGCGATATTATCCTGATTGCCTTCCCAGCCATAGTAGCGCAGATAGAGAGCCAGCGTGGCAGGACCACAGTTGTTGGCAGCTTGCAGTTCCCAGAGAGGTGCCGGCAGCTGGACTGCAGGCTGGAATGGGTGTTGGGCTGGGTTGTGGTGTGGCAGTTGGCACATGGGTCGCTGTTGGCTGGTTGGGGACAAGGGTAGGCTGGCTGGTTGGGGTGTTGGTGGCAGACTGGGTGAGCATGGTGACCGATTCAGCCGCTGTGGGAAAAGGTTTAACAGGGGAAATAATCCCGCGCAGGTAAGTTGTAGCAAGGTCGACCCGCCAGCTCAACCTGGATTTTACCGTTGGAATTTGGTACATGATCACAAAGACCAGTACCAGACTAATGATGATCAGGATACTATAGATCAGTACCCGTTTACCTGGATTTTTAGGCATAGGCGCAATTCTACCCCTGAGTTTACATACCAGGATTAATACTTCGTGAGCAGAGATAAAACACAGACTAATTGTTTCTTCATCAATGATAAAAAATCACTCAGTTATAATAACAACATGAAATATCACATTTGGACTGAAGGCTGCCAGATGAACGTGGCAGATTCGCAACGTGTGGCATCAGCCTTAGAGCGGATCGGATTGACGCCTACCCACCAGGCGGATGAAGCCGATGTAATTGTTTTAAATACCTGCGTTGTACGGCAAAGTGCAGAAAATAAAGCCTATGGCCGGTTATATTCACTCAAGCCCCTCAAGGAGCAGAATCCGCACCTGGTGATCAACCTGATGGGATGCCTGGTGGGGGTAAAAGGGCATGAGCAGCTTCAAAAGCGATTTCCCTTTGTGGATGTGTTTTCCCCGCCCTCCGATCCGGGTCCCTTGATTGCTTACCTGACCCAGGAAGATAGCCAGCAGATGGAGTATGCAGAGACCCGGCAGCGTTTCGACTTGATGGATGAGGTATCCGACAATGATTTTGCGTTGTTGCTTCCTGCTGCAGAGCAAGGCAAACTGGTTTCCGCCCATGTGCCGGTGGTGCTAGGCTGTTCGCATGCCTGCACTTTCTGCATCATTCCCTACCGGCGTGGGATAGAACGCAGCCGCCCAGCAAGCACCATCCTGGCTGAAGTGCAGGCGTTGGTGGCTCAAGGCGTGCGCGAAGTGACTTTCCTGGGGCAAATAGTCGATCGGTATGGAAAGGATATCCCAGATGGACCCAACCTGGCTGGCTTGCTGCGAATGGTTCATGATATCGATGGACTGGAGCGCATCCGCTTTCTCACCTCACACCCGAGCTGGATGACAGACGCGCTGCTGGATGTTGTGGCTGAGCTTCCCAAGGTCATGCCACATATTGAAGTGCCGGTGCAGGCTGGTGATGATGAGGTATTGGGAAAAATGCGACGTGGCTACACTTCTGATGAATATCGTCGTTTGATCGAAAGGATACGCTCTCGTTTGAATAACTGCTGGCCGGGTGTTTCCATCGCAACGGATATCATCGTTGGCTTTCCAGGCGAGACCGAAGTCCAGTTTCAACGAACCTATGATCTATTGGAAGAACTCAAACTGGACGTTGCTCACCTGGCACGTTACTCCCCAAGGCCAGGCACGGTTGCTGATAGGCAATTTACTGATGATATCTCGGAAGATGAAAAGATGCAGCGCTTCAGATTGTTGGAGGAGCAACAGGAACGCATTGCATCCGGGATCGCGTTGCGTTACCAGGGTGAGCAGGTGGATGTGCTTTTTGAAGGAAAGGTGAAAGGCCGTTGGAAGGGGCGAACACCGACCAATAAGCTGGTTTTTGTTGAGTCAGCGGTTGACCTTACCGGGCAGGTAAGACCTGCCCGCATCACCTGGGCTGGTCCATGGTCCATGCAGGGGGAACTGCTTAGCAGGTGATATTCGAAAAACTTGGTGAACTATTTTAAGTAAATTCGTGTATATTTAAACAGTGAAGAATTATAAATAATGCGGATTATAGAATGCCGATCTGGAACTTTAACCAGCTTGTTTGCGTCTAAGGAGATGTAGAAATATTAAGGAGGAGTTTATGCTTACGAAGAGAATGCGCCCACTAATTTTTATCATTGGTATTTTACTATTATTGACTGCATGCAATTTTCCTGGTGCTGATGAAGAACCCACGGTCGGTCCAGATGTTATTTACACATCTGCTGCACACACCTTGATAGCACAGCAAACCCAAGCAGCCGCAGGGACGCCGATTGTCATGTCCAGCCCAACCGCAGGAGCGAACACGACGATTCCGACGGTGCCGATGGTCATTGTGCCAACTGCCACGCCCCTGGCACCCACCAACACCCCGCTCCCAACCAACACGCCTGTGCCTCCGACTGCTACACCCATTCCCATTCCTTGCGACCGCGCACAATTCGTTTCAGATGTCTCGATACCCGATAATACTCAAATTGGTGCCGGGACAACTTTTGTGAAGACCTGGCGTTTGAAGAACAATGGCTCATGCACCTGGACGTCTGGTTATGCCCTGGTTTTCTACAATGGTGATGCGATGAGCGGACCAGCTTCAGCATCCATCACAAATGGCACCGTACCCCCTGGGAGCACAATCGATATCTCTGTTTCCTTGATTGCCCCCACTACAACGGGCACATATAAGGGGAATTGGCGTTTACGCAACTCGGGTGGAGCGATATTTGGGATTGGCAACAACGCCGACCAGAGCTTTTGGGTGCAGATCAAATCGGTGG
This sequence comes from uncultured Chloroflexia bacterium, assembly GCA_963736805.1. Lineage (GTDB taxonomy): Bacteria > Chloroflexota > Anaerolineae > Anaerolineales > UBA4823 > FEB-25. The sequence continues at coordinate 11,188 of CAVTQM010000043.1, read as the reverse complement.
CACCCACCCCAACCCCATCACCAACCTCTGCGTATACATTATCGTATGATTTCATCGGACGCGGACCGGATGCTGCATGGCGAAACGGCACTGACCAATATACCCTGGGGTGATCCTCAATATGACGGGCCAGGTGTGGCAGTAAATGTAGTTAATTTTAAAATGGAAGACGGGAAAACATACTCCAGCCTGTTGGCAACTTATCCCCAGCGCATTGAGAATGGCATGATCCTGGGTGTGTACCCAGCCTATACCATCCAGGCAAATGACCACTTACGAACCCGGATAGGTTTTAAATCTGATTGTGGCACCAGCGAGGTGAAATTCCAAATTCGCTATCTCGAGGGGTCCACCGAGGTTACGGTTGGAGAGTGGACAGAGAGATGTGATGGCAATCTGACCTCACTGGATGTCAACCTCTCGGCACTGGTTGGCCGTACGGTTCAATTTGAGCTGGTAGTCATTGCCGTCGGTTCGCCAGATGCATATACCAGCTTGTGGGTGTCTCCACGCATCGAGAGATGAGCTGACACACATAGCCTGAGGTTTAGCCGCACAATCGAGGCGGCAGGGCAACCGTGGTATGATTAGCCCGGCACACCTGCCGCCCCTTGTTTTCGACAAAACTGGTATAATCAGCGCCTATATTTTTCTGCTTCGTTTTGAAATACCTGGGGCATGGATAAATAAGTGCCCACATTGTTTAGGAGATATGATGAAAAAGAAAGCCAATTTAATCACCCTTGTTATGATCGCCATGGCTGTTTTCCTGATGGGCTGCGGCTCAAGGGAAACAGCTACTCCCACCACCAATCCGGACCTGGTCTATACAGCTGCTGCTCAAGCAGCCGCAGCTACCTTGACACAGATCTTTAAATCAACTCCGTCTGCCACACCTCTACCACCCACCCCAACCATGGATCCCACCCAGACGGCTGCAGCTCAGACATCTGCTCGCCATGCTGACCCAAATAGCAGCCGTGACCCTAACCCCCCAGGCCACTGCGGTTAACACGGCATTACCTACTGTGCCGGGAGGCCCCGCCGGTGACCGGGCAGTATTTGTCAGCGATCCAACCATCCCGGATGGATCGGTAATTGCGCCAGGGGCTGCCTTCCGTAAAACCTGGAAACTTCAGAATGGTGGAACGACAACCTGGACAACCTCTTATACTATTGTGTTTATCAGTGGCGATCAGATGGGCACCATCACCTCGGTACCACTGATACAAACAGTGTCTCCCGGGCAACAGGTGGAAGTATCCGTTGACATGGTGGCTCCCACTGCAGCGGGCAAATACCAGGGCTATTGGAAGATGAAGAATGCCTCGGGGCAGCTGTTCAACGACTCGTTTTATGTCTTGATCAACGTTGGCAGTGGTGGAGCAACCTCAACGACAGCTCCAGGGGCTACACCTATTCCAACCTCTACGGGTGTTCCAGGTAATCCAATCACCAGCTTGAGCATGTCGGTGGACGAGGGAACTTACCTTGGACCATGCCCGCATCTATTCACTTTTGCTGCCACATTCACTCTCAACCAGGGAGCCACCCTGACCTATAAGCTGGAAGCGTACTCTGATACGCCGGGATTTCAATTTAATTTACCAGGCGCTCAAACCAGCACATTTCGGACCTGGAACATTTACACTCAGCTTTCCCCTGGAATTCACCAGCTCTGGAACAGGTTGGGTGAGGTTCCGCGTGACCTCTCCGGTTGATATAACCTCCAATCAGGTATCATTTAGCCTCACCTGTACTCCATAAGCATTTGCCACTTCATAAATCTAGTTGTAGCGCAAGAGCAACTCTTGCGCTACAATTTATTTCTGGAGACAGCACAATGTGAACCTCACTCAATCCATTAAACAACAGGCGAATCGCCTGGGCTTTTCCCTGGTCGGAGTCTCCACATCTGACCCACTCCCACATGCAGACGTCTTTGAAAGCTGGCTGGAACGAGGCAGGCATGGCGAGATGGCTTACCTGAACTCCTCACGTTCCAGGTTATGCCGTGCACACCCCACCCGTATCCTGCCTGAGTGCCGTTCAGTGCTGGTTTTGGGTCTGCGCTACCCATCTCCAACTGCCTTGGGCAAGGGAGAATCGAAAAGCGTGGCTTTGCATGGCAAAATCGCGGCATATGCCTGGGGAAAGGACTATCATGATGTACTGCCTGAACGATTACGAAAACTGGTGGCATTCATTGAATCACAGGTTGGTCACCCTGTTCCAAACCAATGGTATACCGATACGGGTCCATTGCTGGAGCGTGAGCTGGCTCAGCGTGCAGGGTTGGGCTGGATCGGCAAGAACACCTGCCTGATCAATCCTGAAGCGGGATCGTACTTTTTCCTGGCAGAAATCCTGCTTGGAATAGAGCTTGAGCCGGACCAACCATTCACCCAAGATCGCTGCGGTAAATGTGCGCGCTGTATAACTGCCTGTCCAACCGGCTGCATCCTGCCTGACCGCACCCTGGATAGCCGCCGATGTATCTCATACCTTACGATTGAGCTGAAAGGCATGCTGCCCCGTGAGCTGAGACCCCTGATGGGAACATCTGTCTTTGGATGTGATATATGCCAGCAGGTATGCCCGTGGAACCGATTTGCGACAACAGAAGTCGACCCAGTGTTTGGTCAACTTCTAACATCCGATTTATTGGATGACCTGGCGCTTTCTGCGAGCGATTTTAACCTTAAATTTCGTCACAGTCCGCTGATGCGCACCAAGCGCCGAGGTTATTTGCGTAATGTTGCTGTGGCACTTGGAAATTTACATGACCCGAAAGCCGTCCCTGCCCTCATCCAGGCAATCATGACTGACCCTGAGCCATTAGTTCGGGCGCATGCTGCCTGGGCATTGGGGTGGATTGGAAACCTGAAAGCCCAGAACTGCCCTTGAAAAAGCTGCTGGTACTGAGAACGACATGATGGTAAAGTTGGAAATACAAACAGCTTTGGATAATCATTGACGGGAGGATGAGAGCCATTGTGGATTACTTGACTGCAGAACCGCAACTGGGAAAAAGCGGCTATAATCTCTGTTCATTCTATGGACTTTCCTGAGTGGGTGCCAGGCAATCAGCTCAGAATTACCACCCACACCCACTAGCCAATGACCCCCACGCCAACCGAGATGGTGGTGGCGCTCCCTTTTGTGCAAGCTGCACCTGAGGAAACTTCTGCCCCTGCTCCTGTTAGCACATTTTTCCCATCTCCAACCCCTACCATCACGCCGTATCAGGTTCCAGCCAACACAGAAGCCCCACAAATTACCTTGCTATTCACCGGTGTGATTGTGCCAGCACGCTGTGTACAATCCGCCATTGATGCGCGTGGAGATGCAAATTACGTGTACGATGAAGTTCGAGAAGTGATTTCCGCGCTGACTTGGCAGTTGGGACACTTAATACCACACTGAGCGACCTGTCAACCCATACCGGCTGCATTGAAACCTATGTGTTGGTGAGTGACTCACGCAGTGCTGTTGCAGCCTCGGAAGCTGGGTTTGATGTGATGAGTGTTGCCACCAATCATATTAAAAACTGTGCCGGGGCAAGCTGCGGGAACAACTATAACCAGGCTTTCTTTGATACCCTGGATAACCTGCGTGCCAATGACATCCTGCCAGTTGGGGCAGGCATGGACCTGGAAGATGCCATGCAGCCGGTGGTGGTGGACGTGCACGGTATCCGCTTTGGTTTTGTCTCGCTGGGGATGGTTGAGCCCATGGCTTTCGCAGGCCAGGATTCGCCAGGGATTGCCGAATTGAACGATGAGAACCTGCGCGCTGCCATCGAGGCTGCCCGGCAGGTGTCGGATGTAGTGATCGCCATGCCGCATTGGGGTCCTGAAGACAGCATCGGACCCCAATTCCTACCAGCTGCACTTTGCCCAGGTGGCAGTGGAGGCCGGGGCGGATGTGGTGGTGGGCAATCACACCCATGTTGTCCAGGCGATTGAGCAAATAAACGGGATCGACGTGTTTTATGGATTGGGTAACTTTATCTTTGACCAGACCTGGGACCTTGCCCACCAGCAGGGTGTGATGTTACGCCTGTATTTTTATGGACCTCAACTACACAGGTTATGACCTTATCTCAACGCACGTGGATGGGGATGGCACAGTGCACATCGCTGGTCCGGATGAAGCCGCCCAGATTATCCAGCGCATCGAGGAAGCGAGCGAGAAACTCAGGTAGGAATGCTTCCATCAACTGAATTACCGCATTGAACTACGATGCCAGCTTGCGGTATACTCACCAGGCAAAAGCAGGAGAAAAAGATGATAGCTGACCAGGATAAGCAAACTACGATGGTAATCTTTGGAGCCTCAGGTGACCTCACCTGGCGCAAGCTGGTGCCCGCGCTGTACAACAACTACATCAAGGGACGCATGTCGGGGGTTAGGGAAATCATTGGATTTGCCCGACGCCCTTACACCGACGAGACCTTCCGCCACAGGTTGCAGGAAGGGGTGGCAACTTTTAGCCCGGAAAGTTTCAATCAAGACCAATGGGATGAGTTTTCCTCGAGGCTGGTCTACTTCCAGGGCAACCTGGATATAAAGGAAGATTTCAAACGGTTGGATGAGTTTCTTAAGCAACGGGAAGGTGCGCCTGCTAACCGGCTATATTATTTGGCTACCGCCCCAGAGTATTACATCCCGGTGGTCAACTGCCTTGGTACAGGCTGGTTTAGCAGACCAGAGAGAAGGCTGGCGGAGGATCATCGTTGAAAAACCCTTCGGGAAAGACCTGACCTCCGCTCGTGAGCTGAACAATGTGTTACATTCGGTTTTTGACGAAAGCCAGGTTTACCGCATCGATCATTACCTGGGCAAGGAAACTGCTCAGAATATCCTGTTTTTCCGCTTTGCGAATACCATATTCGAGCCTATTTGGAACCGGCGCTATGTGGATAACATCCAGATCACGGTGGCTGAAACGGTGGATATTGAACACCGGGCAGATTATTATGATAGTGTGGGGGTTTTACGCGATATGTTCCAGAATCACCTGCTGCAGCTGCTTTCATTGGTAGCTATGGAACCCCCGGCATCCTTTGAGGCAGATGCGGTGCGCAACGAAATCTTCAAACTGCTCTCATCCATTCGGCCAATTGACCTGACGGATACGGTGCGGGCGCAGTACGAGGGTTACCGCCAGACGACCGGTGTTTCTTTAAATTCTCAAACGCCAACCTATGCAGCGATCAAGCTTCATGTCGATAATTGGCGCTGGAAAGACGTACCATTCTATCTGCGTTCAGGCAAGAGCCTGGTAGATAAAACCTCTCAGGTGATCGTTGAATTCCAGCGCCCGCCTCACTTGATGTTCCAGCTACCGGACGAGTACCAATTTATCCCCAACATTTTATCCCTTTGCATCCAACCTGATGAAGGTATCCACCTGATGTTTGAAGCCAAAGTGCCCGATTCCGACCAGGAAATGCGCTCCGTGGACATGGATTTTCATTATCGTGATTCGTTTACTGGGCTTTTACCGGATGCCTATGAAAGGCTGATCCTTGAAGCTTTGCAAGGAGATGCTTCACTCTTCACCCGCTCGGATGGAATCGAAGCTGCCTGGAACCTGATCGATTCGATCGCCGATGGTTGGGAAAGGAGTAATATCCCCGATCTCGCCTTATACCGCCGGGGGAGTTGGGGTCCGACAGAAGCAAACACATTACTCTCCCGCGACGGCAGGTTATGGCGTGCAGGTTGTTCAGGTGAATGACCATTCAAATATGCGAATAGATTGACCTATACGATTCAGTCTGATACACTCTAGACATGTCACAATCCCTATACCGGAAATGGCGACCGATCCATTGGGACCAGATTATTGGGCAGGAGCACGTGGTGCAAACCTTGCGAAATTCTGTCAGTGCAGACCGGGTGGCGCACGCCTATCTTTTTTCCGGTCCGCGCGGCACGGGTAAGACCAGCACGGCACGTATCCTGGCGAAGGCGGTTAATTGCCTGGAAAAAGACCTGGCAAACCGCCCATGCAACCAATGTGCCCACTGCCAGGCAGTCAACCAGGGGCGATTTCTGGACCTGATTGAAATCGACGCCGCCTCCAATACCAGTGTGGATGATGTGCGTGACCTGCGCGATAAGATCAATTTTTCACCCAACCAGGGACGCTATAAAGTTTATATCATCGACGAAGTGCACATGCTCTCCTCGGCTGCCTTCAACGCCCTGCTAAAAACGCTTGAAGAACCTCCTCAGCATGCCATATTCATCCTGGCAACTACAGAGGTACACAAAATCCCGGCTACGGTGCTTTCACGTTGCCAACGGCATGAGTTTCGACGCATACCTGTAAAGGAAATCGTTGTGAATTTGAAGGCCATGGCTGATGAGGAAAAAATCCAGGTGGATTCAGAAGCCCTCAGCCTGGTTGCCCGCCAGGCGACTGGGTCCATGCGCGATGCCATCTCCTTGTTGGACCAGCTGGCTTCGGCAGGCGATAAGATCACGCTGCAACTGGCGCAGGACATCTTGGGAACCGCCACAAGCCAGGCTGTGATCGATTTGATTGATGCCATGATTAAGCGCCAATCCAATCAAGGCCTGGAGATCATCCACCGCGCCCTCGATTCCGGCTCAGATCCACGCCAGTTTGCAAGGCAAATTGTAGAATACTTGCGCGGCCTGTTGTTGGTGGCGATGGGAAACGCCTCCCAGGTGGACGCCACCCCAGAAAGCCGTAACCAGTTGGCTCAACATGCCCAGGCATTTTCCGTCACGGAGCTGCTCGAAGTCATCCAGGCATTTAACCAGGCCGCCACCGAAACACGCAGCAACTGGCAGCCTGCCCTGCCGATCGAGATGGCTTTTATTGAAGCGATAACCCTGGCTAATCAACCGGCTGATCAGTGGAACCGCAACCGACCTATCCAATAAACCGAAGCCAACCCCAAAAGTGACCCCGGTAGATGATAAATCTACAAACCCTAAACTATCACCGGAAGTAAGTAAAACTGGCGGCTGTCGAAATATCTTCCGCGGATGCAGCTGCCAACCAACGATTAAACAGCCGCTGGGACCAGCTGATATCCAGGGTGAAAGAGCAGAATCCAAAACTTGCCGGGGTATTGAATTCTAACAAGGTGCGCGTTATCAAGGGAAATGTGCTTACCCTGGGTTTTAACGGCGATTTTTACCTGACAACGCTAGAAAAGCCTGACAGTCTCGAGCTGCTCAGGAATGTTCTCAAACAGGTTATGGATATGGAGATCGATGTGCAGGCCGAGCTGGTTTCGGGGAAGAAGAGCACCCCACCCGCCGATGTGGACAGCGATGGATTGGTAGCGTCTGCATTGCGTGACCTGGGTGGTGAAATTGTGGATATACAATAAGATCAGGAGCGAAATATGCCGAAATACCGACCGAGTTTCCCCCAAAAAGGTGGGCAAATGGGAATGATGCAGCAGATTCAAAAATTGCAGGAGCAGCTGGTGCAGGCACAGGAGCAGCTGGCCCAGGAAACCGTGGAATATTCTGCCGGTGGGGGTGTGATAAAAGTGGTTATGACCGGCGACCAGCACTGCCAGTCAGTGGTCATTGACCCAGAAATATTGAAAGATGGTGATGTTGAGATGATCCAGGACCTGGTGTTGACGGCGGTGAACGGCGCGCTGGATGCCTCGCGTGCCATGGCATCCGAAAGAATGGGACCGCTGGCGGGAGGGTTGCCTTTCTGACCCAAGGGTAATTCACGCCCATGATCCTACCTTTACCGATCCAGAACCTGATCGATGCATTCTCTCGCCTGCCAGGCATTGGCCCGAAGACCGCCTCGCGTTTGACCTTCTTCCTGTTGAATGCGCCGGAAGACGTTGCCGGAAGTCTATCCGAAGCCCTGCATGAGCTTAAAGCCAATACCGTCGACTGCCCCATCTGTTTCAATGTAACCAGCGCCGGGCGAACGGAATGCGAGGTCTGTGCAAGTTCTGAGCGTGATCCCGGCTTGGTGTGCGTGGTTGAAGAGCCCCTGGATGTGATTGCGATGGAACGTACCGGTGGATTCCAGGGTAGATATCATGTCTTGCGCGGGGCACTATCTCCCATTGAGGGGATTGGACCAGAAGATCTGACCATCCGGGATTTGATCAGGCGGGTTAAGGCCGGCGGTATTCGTGAGCTGATCCTGGCTACCAACCCGAGCATGGAGGGGGATGCCACTGCCATGTATATTCAACAGCAGATCGACCTTCCGGAGGTTAAGGTAACCCGCCTGGCGCGTGGATTGCCGATCGGTGGCGACCTGGAATATGCCGACCAGACCACATTGCTGCGCGCCCTGATGGGCCGCCAGGAAATGAGCTAGGTTTATTGCTCTTCACCCCACTGCCCGCTGGTTCTGTAGCGTCGATCGATGATCGCCTCAGTCAAAAGTAGAGACACCCCGGCAAATTAATTCGATTAGTAGGTTGGATTCAGCAACCTCGCGAAAGCATTGAGCGAGGCAAGGGCGTACTTCGTTGAATCGCGAATGCTCGTTATGAGCGGCGCAGCATCGCGAGCTTTTTTGCGAGCGATGGGCCCTCTGCGAAACCCAACACCTAAACGTCATTGCGAGGGCTTGTTCCTTAAGCCCGAAGCAATCTTCCTGCTCACCAGAAAACAGCTATCCACTGTTGAGATAGAGCTATATTTGATAAATCCTTTTTGTGGGTTCTGGTCGAGCAAGTAGCGTTATATGCAACCTTTGCGAAACCCAACACTATTTTTTCCCTGTACTCCCTAAGCAATTTACCCTGCATTCGGTTCCCGTTTCCATCGTAACTGTAACTGTTTTAACCCATCTGTGTTCCCATCCCCATAAGTAGTATTCACTCCCGCCCTTATGGAGAGGTTCCCCGTGTTATTACTGTAGGGACGATCGATGATCGTCTCGGGGAAAGTAGAGACGCCCCAGCGGGGCGTCTCTATAGAAGCACATCCTCATTCCCACGTCCCCGCCCAGTCGGCTTTAGAAACGCTGGCGTACGTGAAAGAATATGGTGAAGCCTTCTTTCACCAGGCTTTTCAGCTCCGGTAAACAGCCTTCATGTACCATAATACTGCACACATGTCCTCGAAACAGTCTGTTAAAGATTAAAAATATCGCCCCTTTTCCGCTTTTTCACCCATTTTATGGCGTCTGATGGATTTCTCCTCTCCCTTTCAGGGAGAGGCAGGGTGAGGGTAAATCCCACCCTTAAAATATCATGCATCGAGTGCATTTCTCGATGTCAATTTCCTTAACCCCCTTACGAAAACAGAACATCTGTGCTATAATTAAGGTGGTAACTACTCACCCGATTATGAATAAATACCTGTCAACCGCAGATAAACGCTGATAAACGCAGATAAGTGCAGATAAAAATATTTTTTATGGATAAAGACCACAACTGCAAGAGAAATGTGGACCACAAGTGCCGCAAAAAGAGCAAAGGACAGGAAAAATAACCAATAATTCCTATCGGATCCAAATGGTCGATATTTTAATGTTGGACAAAGAGGGAATTGCTTCACAGGTTTCGGAGTTTCCTTTATCTCGAGTATCTTCAGCCCACTCGTGTGGCGATGGCACCCAGGGTGAGTAATTACATTAGGGTGTAACTACTCACCAGGTACAGGTATTGGGAGTGCCGGTGGCTCCAACAGAGACAGAATGGCATCAAAGGCCCGAATTCCAGCCAGTTCAGCGGTGTCTATGACAGATGCCAGTGCGGCATAGGTATTCGTACCCCAATGGGAACGGAATCCATTCGTCACTTTACGATGCACAACCGAGTGACGCAAGGCTCGCTCAGCGACATTATTGGTCGGCTCAACATCGTTTCGATGCAAGAACACAAACAGACAGGCACGATATTTCAAGTAGCGACGCTGTAATTTCTGTGCTTCAGGAGGAGCTAAGTCTTGGTGCAGCAAGCGGTCACAGGTTCGCTCAATATGAGCGACTCGTTTGTCAAACTGTGCAGGTGTCATCTGACCATGTTGGCGATGAACTTGGATGGCATATTGAAAGAGCTTTCGCAGGGCGTGGGCCCAGGTCAAATGAGGCTCGAGCATCCAAAACATGCTGCAGGGCGCGCAATTGATGGGCCATACACAACTGTCTTTGCCTGGCAGGGGCTTTCAACTGTCCCCCATAACAGTCGCTCACCCATACTTCCGCCGCAAAATCGTGCATGATACCCCGGATCACTTCTGCACTGCGATCGCGACGGATCACATGCAACACACTCGTCAGGGTACAAAAAACCCATTCCCATGCATTGGCTCCATTGATCCGGTTGGTGGTTTCATCACAATGAACCACCTGGCTTTGCCGAATAAGGTCCTGGATCTGGGTGATCTTACCGAGCGCCCGCTTTCCAGCCCGTTTCATGATCTCATCGATCCCACCCTGGCTGATCTCAACCTGATGCAGGTCGAGCAATGCTTTTTGAGTGCGAACATAACTCATATGCTGCTCTTGGCGGTAATATACTACTGTCGCTTCCAACCGACTTCCAAACCTGCGGTTCATCTCCAATCCAGCGGGTGGTTCTTCAACGTGAGACGCATCGCATTCCGGGCAGGTCACAGTATATTGGCGCACTTCAATCACTTGTGCAGGTGCATGAGGCAGTTCGGTGATCTGGTTCACGTTCACCAGGCTGCCAGCCTCTTTGCTCAAGTCGGCATGGCACTTACCACATGATTTCGCACGCAACTCAACAATCTTATCGGGTTGGGCGACAAACTTGCGCTCGTGTTTTTCATGCCCAATGGGTGGTCCATGTCGACGCCTTCGTCGATCTTTGGGTAGACTGACTTTTTGATCACGCGATGGAGGTTGAGAAGAGTTCTTGGACGACCGAAGAAGCCATACAGGCCAAGTTGCCACCCAACTTAATAGCAGCAGTTATGTTGCAGGAGAATGGTGGCAATTCATCAGCCTATTCCACCAGTGGGGCGGTGGGCTTGATGCAGGTAATGCCCCGTGATGGGATCACGGCAGAGTACGAATGTATCAATGGACCTTGTTTTGCCAGCCGGCCCACCATCGAAGAGCTTCTAGAGCCAGGTTACAATATCGAATACGGCAGCCAGATGCTTTCCGGCCTGGTAGCTAGGCTGGGCAGCTTCCATGAAGCCTTGAAGGCTTACGGACCAATGGATGTCGATTATT
>CAVTQM010000042.1:0-116495 GCA_963736805.1 uncultured Chloroflexia bacterium | reverse complement strand
TTTTTGCGGGTGGAATCGCAGTCGGTTTAGGCAGTTTCTTCGCCAGCGCTTTGGCTGATCGTATCTCTCGTCTTGAAACCGCCACCCGGGCTATTGAGAATGGCGATCTCTCTGCCCGTGCTGACATCCCAGGGCGGGATGAAATCGCCTCCCTGGCTCGCTCCTTCAACCAGATGGTCCTAAGACTACACACCGTAGATCAAAAACAAAAAGAACTTGATGCCCTTCGTCGCGATCTGATTGCCTGGGCTGGGCACGATTTGCGCACCCCGCTCTCATCCATCCGCCTGCTCGTCGAAGCCCTGGCCGATGGACTCGTCAGTGACCCCCAAACCGTCCAACAATACCTTCAACAGGCAAAAAAGCAGGTGGATCAACTTTCTGGGCTGGTGGATGACCTGTTCCAGGTTTCCCAGCTCGATGCCGGTGGAATGCTATTACACCTGGAACCAGCTTCAATGACCGATCTGATTTCTGATACCCTCGAGAGTTTTACCACCCAGGCGCAACAGAAAAACATCACCCTGAGCGGTTCAGCCGCTCCAGGGATTGATCCGTTGGTGATGGATGTTCAGCGTATGGGACGGGTGCTCAATAATCTGATCAGCAACGCTCTGCATCATACCCCTAGTGGTGGTGTGGTTACTATTCTGGCTGAATCCATCCCGGGTAGCGTGGCAGTCTCCATCCGCGACTCCGGCGAAGGTATTCTACCTGAAGACATGCCGCATGTCTTTGAGCGTTTCTATCGCGGCGATAAATCACGTAACAGAGCCAGTGGTGGTGCCGGACTTGGACTGGCGATTGCCAGGGGTATCGTTGAAGCCCACAACGGCAGTATTCGTCTCGAAAGTCAGCTAGATCAGGGTACAGTTTTCACGATCATATTGCCAAAGTCGTAATCTTCTCTTTTCCATTACGTAATACTTCCATAATCTCTTTCCTATATAATTTGCCCATCTAAACTGGAGATTTACAGATGCGTCACAAGCTTTTATCTCTAACATTATTTATCGTAGCCCTGATAGGTTGTGCTCCTGATTTATCGGTCGAATCAACACCCAATCCTGTTACCTATCCCGACCTGGGTCCTGCCAGCGAGCTGACCAACGATACCTGGTTGAATACCGATTCTGTGCTGCGACTGTCAGATTTACGAGGCAAAGTAGTGATCATTGATATGTGGACTTATGGTTGAATTAATTGCCGCAATGTAATCCCCTCGTTGAGGGGTTGGCATGAAAAATATTCACCAGATGGTCTCATCGTCATAGGTAACCACTATCCAGAGTTTGAGTACGAAAAAGACCTGGACAATCTCAAACAGGCGGTATTGGATTTAAACATCCCCTACCCGGTTGCTCAGGATAACGATGGGGTTACCTGGAATGCCTACAACAACCGCTATTGGCCGACCCTATACCTGATCGACAAGCAAGGACACCTGCGCTACATTCACATCGGTGAAGGCGGCGACGTTGAAACCGAACAAGCGATCCGTAGTTTACTCGCAGAATAACCCTGGAGAACACCATGATACCCAAGATACCATCTTCTGAAATTACCCCCAAACATATCTATCTCTCCCGCCGTGATTTCATCAAATCGGCCGGGGTCATTGCCGGCAGTATTGCACTGGCCGCCTGTGCTCCAGATTTCATTGAAACCAACACTCCCCAACCAAAAGCAACCAGCCTCTCCGGGCTGACTGATGAATTGGGTGACCAGGCTAATAGTTTCAAGGAAATCACCCAATACAACAACTATTACGAGTTCACAATCGACAAGGAAGGGGTAGCAAGCCTAGCCAAGGATTTCCAGACCTCTCCATGGGATGTGGAAGTGACAGGATTGGTGCGTAATCCGGGAAAATTTAATTTAGACGATCTGATCAAGGTTTACCAGCCCGAAGAACGCATCTACCGTCTGCGCTGTGTCGAAGCCTGGAGCATGGTCATCCCCTGGGTGGGTTTTCCACTCGCAAAATTGCTCAAGGATGTCGAGCCGACATCCGATGCCAAATACGTGCGCTTTGAGACGATCTTCAAACCTGAAGAAATGCCCGGCCAAAGAGGATCCGGTTACTCCTGGCCATACCAGGAAGGCCTGCGTATGGATGAAGCCATGCATGATTTGACCTTGCTAGCCACTGGTTTATACGGTGGTGAATTACCCGCCCAGAACGGTGGCGGTATCCGGCTGGTGGTGCCTTGGAAGTATGGATTCAAATCGATTAAGGCAGTTGTCAAAATTGAGCTTACCGCTGAACAACCCAGTACCCTGTGGAGCGAAATTGCCCCCAGCGAGTATGGTTTCTATGCCAATGTTAACCCTGATGTTGATCACCCACGTTGGAGCCAACGCAGCGAGCGTCGCATCGGTGAATTTTCACGCCGCGATACACTGATGTTCAATGGTTACACCGAGCAGGTTGCCAGCCTGTATCAGGATATGGATTTGCGAATTTATTATTAGGGATATTGGTAACCTACCCGGAAAAACTGACCATCATGATAATGAAAGAGCCTCTTATGCAACAGATCCATCGGCTGACCAGAGTACGCCTCGATTGGTTAAGGTTAAGCATACACCTGATTGGCTCTTTTTACCTTTTCGAATTGACGTTCAACTGGCTAAACTCAGGTCTGGGTGCCAATCCGATCCAGTTCGTCGAGCAGCACCTTGGTCGCGAGCTCTCAATCTGCTGGTGATGACGCTGGCGGTCACGCCGATCGTTACCCTGACAGGCTGGAAAAAGCTGCCCAAACACCGCCGTACATTGGGTTTATATACCTTTCTTTATTTTATTCTGCACTTCCTAACTTTTGCTGTGCTGGATTATGGTTTGAACTGGGGTGAAATCCTGAACCTGATGGTCGAGAAACGCTACATCACAGTAGGTTTACTTGCCGGGTTGATTTTATTAGTGCTGGCAGCAACATCTTTTAAATATTGGATGAAGCGCATGGGAAAGAACTGGAAGCGATTACACAGAAGCATTTATTTTGCCAGCGGATTGGTGATTCTGCATTACGCCTGGGCAGTCAAAGGTTCACTGACCACCCTGAGTGGTGATATCCAGCGCCCCCTCACCATGGGGGGACTGGTGGCTATCCTGCTCATCCTACGCATCCCACCCGTCCGGCGTTGGGTAGCCTCCATCCGGCAGGGCCTGACCCAGAAAACCATCGTAAGAAAATCACATATATAGGTGGTAGTAGATAGAATTTACGGTTTAAAGAATCACCGTATACAAAATAGCAGATTTTTGTATGCAGGGTTGGTGATCCCGGACCGCCACCAACGATGGTTTGGTAGGGCGGGATTATATCCCGCCGAATTTGGCGGGCAGCATGCCCACCCTACTGCCCAACCCACCGGTACACCACCACCCCCACCATCAGCGCCACCCCGATCCAGATCAGCACGATGACCACTGCAGCAGCCTTGTTCACTGGCTTGCCTTCGGCTATCACAAGATTGGCTTTTTTGCGACATTCCACCATCACCTCCGGCGGGATCAGCCTGAGCGCCAGGTATACCCCCAGCGGGATGAGCACCAGGTCGTCCAGATACCCGAGCACGGGGATCGGGTCAGGGATCAGGTCGATCGGGCTGAAAGCATACGCGACCACCAGCGCAGCCAGGAAGCGCGGATACCAGGGGCTGCGTGGGTCTTTATAAGCCAGGTACAGGGCATAAACCTCGGTCTTGAGCTGCCCGGCACGCCTCTTCCAGTTGTCGATGAAGGCTGTCATAAGATTTACCATGAAGATTATAATAGTAAAATAAGTAGGGATGAGTCGCCACGCACCCCTTATTCGCACAAGGACCTTGTTACATGCCCACCAACCATACCCTGATCCAACCCGCCATACCTGATCAGCATTTTGCTGATATTGCCCTCCTGCTCAACACCCAGGAGATGGAGCCCAATACGGCCGAGTCATTGGCAGAGTGGTATCAGAAACAGCAAGCCGACGGCATCCGCTTTTTTGTGGCGGTCTCCCCGAAAGGCAGGGTGTTGGGTTTCAGCGGGATCTACCGCGCCTTCACCAACCTGGAGCGAAATTACAGTATTTACCTGATCGTCAACCAGGAATACCGCCAATGCGGGCTTGGCAGCCTGCTTTACGAGCACCTGCTCACCCAGGCATACGATTTGGGTGCCCTCACCTTGCGCGTGAGGGTGCGCGATAACTGTGACGAAGGCTACCGCTTTGCAACCCGGCGTAAATTCAAGCTGTGGAAGCACAGTATTGAGATGATGTTCGACCTGAACAGCTGGGATGAAGCGCGCTATGCACCCATTCTCCAGTCACTTCAGGCGCAGGGCTTCCACTTCACCAACATGGCTGAGTTAGGGGATACGGAAGAGGCACGCCGCAAGCTGTTTGAATTGAACAATGGGGCGGCTGCCACCGACCCCGGCTCGGATGGCATCCCGCCCTGGGCGTCCTTCGAGGAGTTCGAGCGGGATGTGTGCACCAGCTCGTGGTATCACCCGGATGCGCAGATCGTCGCCATCGACACATCCACCGGCGAATGGGCAGCCATGAGCGCCATTACCGTCTTCGAAGGCTCGGACCATGCCTACAACCTGTTCACCGGCACCGACGTGCGCTACCGTGGGCGCAAACTAGCCCAGGCAGTGAAAGCATTGGCTTTGCGCAGGGCACGCCTCTTTGGGGTGAATGCCGTGCGTACCAGCCATAACTCGGAGAACGAGGCCATGATCGCCATCGACACCCGGCTGGGGTACGTACGCACCCCCGGGGCGTGGATTATGGTGAAGGAGTTGAGTGATTGATGTAAGGGCGTAGCGACGCTACGCCCTTACATGGAGATGCGAAGGATCAATGATCAAACCAGCTTTCATGAGCTCTGACGAACAGCCTACCACGCTTGGGCATGTCTTCGAGGCACCGCTCGTCGTCAAGGGTGTCACCGGACTGCCGGTGCTGGAGCTGGCAGCCTGGGGACTGCTAACCTGGGTGGCGGGTCATAAAAAACCCAACTGGTCCAGGTCTAAACGGGTAGCCGCTGGCGCGCTGACCACGCTGATCCTTTTCGCCTCCGAGTGGGGTCACAACCTGGCACATGTGGCAATTGCCCACCGCATTGGCAAGCCTGTGGACGCCATCCATGTCATGGGGGGAACGCCCCTACTGATCTATTACGAAACCAGCGATCAGGATGTCAGCCCTCGGCAGCATATCCTGCGCGCCTCCGGTGGACCCATTTTCAACGCCCTGATGGTGCCGATTTGCTGGCTTGCCAGAAACCTGACCCAGGAAGGTTCACTCTCCCACTACTTGGCGAATTTTGCCCTGGGCACCAATATCTTTATTACCTCGGTTGCCTTACTGCCCATCCCTGGCATCGATGGCGGACCACTATTGAAATGGTCCTTGGTGGAGAAAGGCCAGAGCCCCCAGCAAGCCGATGAGACAGAAAAGAAGGTTAATCTCGTTGTGGGGGCTGGGCTTGGTGTCGCCTGCGGGGTGGCGATTAAAAAACAGCACAAGTGGCTCGGGGCTGCCATGGGAGCTTTCGCCCTCATTTCCCTGGCAATCGGGTTGGGAGTGCTCAAGGAACAAAAATAAAGAGGCAAATATGCACAGCTGGCAGGCATACACACTCGTTTTCTTCTTTCGGATGAAGCGGCTGCTTTTAGACAAGCCGGGTGAGCTCGATGTGAAGAAGGACCGCCGCGAGCTCGATCTACTGGCGAAGTATTTCAAGCCTCTCAAACCCATCACGAGCACACCTGTGATGGCGAATGGTGTCCCGGCGGAATGGATCATCCCGCAGGGTCTCTCGACAGAACGGGTCATCCTGTACATCCATGGTGGGTCGTTCAATTCCGGGTCGATCATCAGCCACCGCCCACTGGCAGCCAATATTGCCATTGCCTGCCAGGCACGCGCCTTGATCATCGACTACCGCCTGGCTCCGGAATTCCCCTACCCCGCCGCATTGCAAGACAGCCTGTCTGCCTACGAATGGCTTTTGGCAAACGGGATACCACCCAACCAGATCGCTGTGATGGGTGATTCTGCCGGAGGGACGCTGACCCTGTGCGCTGCTCATCCAGCTGCGCGAGCAAGTAAAGCCCTTGCCAGCCCTGGCAGCCTGTCTTTCACCCGGAACCGATTTCAGCGAGTGGGGTGAATCCTGGAAGTTCAATAAACAGAAAGACTTCATGCTTGATCAAAGAAATATCCAAAAATCGATCGAAATATACCTGCATGATGCGGATCGACGTTCACCGCTTGTCTCGCCTCTGCTGGGCGACCTGCAAGGATTACCCCCCATCCTGATCCAGGTCGGATCCGACGAGGTCCTGCTCTCGGATGCCAGCTGCTTCGTTGAAAAAGCCAGGGCTGCGGGCGTTCCAGCCACCCTGGAGGTTTGGGAGGGCATGCAGCACGTCTGGCAGTACACGGCCAGTTTCCTGCCCGAAGCCCGAAGAGCCATCCACAATATTGGAGCATTCGCTAGCAAATACTTCACCGGTGGCTGAGATGCTTGGAAAATGGGCAGAAAATCGGCTATACGAATGATATTAAGGTAGAAAGCGATGAAAACCAAGCTCTTATACGCATTGATCATCATCCTGGTGCTGGTGCATATCTTGTTGGTACTGCCGGCCATCCAGTTCCCACTGCGCTTCCAGTTGCGCGACAGCTATGAATACCTGGACCTGGCACGCACGCTGCTAAGCAGCGGGCGGTATACCGGCACAGAGTACCCGGAAATTGACCTGCTGAGATCTCCCGGTTACCCCTTATTCATCCTGGTTGGATTGTGGCTGGGCAATGGCTGGACCGGGCTGACCGCACCGATGCAGGTGCTGCTCATGTTCCTCACCGCCTGGATCCTGTACCGGATTTGCTTCGAGCTGGGTCACCGCCAGGTGGGATTGGTGGCGGTCATCTTTTACCTGTTGAACCCGTAACGCGACCTTCTGGTCGATGGTGATGCTCTCAGAGACCCTCTCCAGCTTCTGGTTGGTCCTGGGCACCTGGTGCTTCGTGCATTACTGGAAGACCACCCACCGCAGGTGGATCTTTGTAGCCGGGTTAGCTCTGGCAGCCGGGGCTTTGACCCGACCGATCGTACTGCCGCTGGCGATCGGCCTGGGCGTCCTGTTCTTCCTGCTGGAGTGGCGCCGAACCCACACCCCGCTGCAATCCCTCAAGGTATCCGGCTTGTTTTTTGTTGGGTTGATCCTACTCGTGATACCCTGGCAGGTACGCAACCAGGCGGTGCATGGGCAGTTCACCCTCTCGGAAGTGGGAGGCTCGACCTTTCAAAACTGGTATGTTGCCAAAGCGCTGGCAGCCGCGGAAGGCTACAGCCGTGATGAAGCCGCCTCGATCATCGCCAACTCACCCAACCCGTTGAAGTACAGCCTGGGTGTGATCCGCCAATACCCGCTGGTTTTCCTCAAGGAACAGGTGCGTGGCATCCTGCGTACCCTGCTCGGTGCAGAATATGGCACCTGGGCTAAGGTATGGACCGGCGAGGAAACGGCTACCACTGGCGTGCTTTCCGCCTTTATCGATGTGGGAAGCCCAGGGGAGATCCTGCGTTCGCTGGCGTCTCAAGCTAAAAATCCCTGGTTTTGGGCAGGCATTTACGCCTTTGTATATGATATTGTCTTGTTCACAACTATCCTGATTGGTTTCTGGTACGTGCTGCGCAATTACCGCCCAGAGCTGGTCTTCAACCTGGCGGCATTGCTTATCTTTGCCCTGTTCTACCTGCTGATCATTCCCGGACCGGCTGGCGAATCCCGCTTCCGCGCCCCTGCCGACCCGCTGCTGGCACTGGCGGCAGCCCTGGCATTCCTGCCCAGGAAGAGAACGAAGGACAGTGAGAACCACCCGGGATATAAGGACAGGTGGGGAAAGCTGCATTTTTAGTTGGGTTTCGCATGATCGCCACGCAACCTGCGCTCGCTAGGTTCCTCAACCCAGCTTACAAGCGTGAAAGACATGCGCAATAATTTTATTGCGTATATAATTATTCAAAGGTTGGTCGATAACACCCATAAGTCTTCAATCACACGATAGGATCGGGAGGCAAAACATTCATGAACATCATCATGCATCATTGGGTCAACAT
Organism: uncultured Chloroflexia bacterium; assembly: GCA_963736805.1. GTDB lineage: Bacteria > Chloroflexota > Anaerolineae > Anaerolineales > UBA4823 > FEB-25. The sequence continues at coordinate 108,362 of CAVTQM010000042.1, read as the reverse complement.
CATCCTGGCAATCTCATTCCTGATCCCGGGTGTAAGCTGGAGCCACGCCACCGCCAAGACGACCATTGAGAGCACCACCACCTACGTACCCATGGTGATGAACCAGCCCCAGGGGATGGTTTTTATCGCTGAAGGTGAGTTCTGGATGGGATGCCCTTGGGCTCATGGTGACTGTAATTTTGGTTCTTCGCTAGTGCACACTGTCTGGCTCAGCGCATATTTCATTGACAGATACGAAACCACCAACGCTGAATATGCCAAATGTGTCGCTGCCGGCGCATGCCAACCACCTGCCGCTTTTAGTTCGCATTCGCGTGCCTCATATTATGATAACCCCAGCTATGCCAACTACCCGGTTTTCCATATCACCTGGGATGACTCACAAGACTACTGTGTATGGCAAGGAAAACGACTGCCAACCGAAGCTGAGTGGGAGAAGGCCGCCCAGGGAGTCCTGAATCCGTCTGATAATCGTTATCCATGGGGGGATGAAGCGCCAGTGTGCGATCTTGGAGCATCGAACGGAGCTCATTCCAGCGATTGCTCACCCGCCGATTCAGTCGAGGTTGGCAGTTTTGGCCCAAGCAGTATCGGTCTCTTCGATATGGCAGGCAACGTCTATGAGTGGGTGTATGACTGGTATGACCTCAGTTACTATAGTAATTCCCCTTATTACAATCCACAAGGACCAGAAACCGGTACCGACAAGGTGATTCGTGGTGGCAGTTGGAATTACATGACCTTAGGCTTGCGCGTGTACGACCGCAACTTCAGCGATCCGAACACAGCTTTGGGCAATCACGATGCAGGCTTCCGGTGTGTGTTGATCCCGTAAAAGTTTTCTCTGGGCTTTTGATGAGAAACATTCATTGGGTTTCACAAAAATCTGCCTCGCTCATACGGATCACTCGCCAGGATTCATCGCACAGCAGTAAAAGATGTAGGGTTTCGGGTTGGTGTCCATTGCTCCTAAAGACAGATCGCTTTGCTGCACGTCGCTAGGCTCGTTGTAACCGGACAAAAAGCGTCCTTGCCACGCTCATTTCATAAACAATGTTCCTCAAAACAACCTGCGAGACAGATAAACAGGTGGGATAACTCAAAGGGTATATAATCATATTAAGTTTGGTTTGTGGTCTTCTTGGGTCTTTTACAATGCAGTTTGATCGGGAGGCAAAACATCGATGAATATCATCATGCATCATTGGGTCAACATCATATTGGCAATCTCATTCTTGATCCCGCGGTGTAAGCTGGAGCCAGGCCACAGCCGAGACGACCATTGAGAGCACAACCACCTACTTGCCCATGATGATGAACCAGCCCCAGGGGATGGTTTATATCGCTGAAGGTGAGTTCTATATGGGATGCCCTTGGTCTCATGGCGACTGCAATTATGGTTCTTCGGTAAGGCACTATGTCTGGCTCAGCGCATATTTGATTGACAGATATGAAACCACCAACGCTGAATATGACAAGTGCGTCGCTGCCGGGGTATGCCTACCACCCGAGTGGCCGGATTATGATGACCCCATCTATGCCAACCGCCCGGTGGTTCTGATTACCTGGCAGAAAGCACAAGATTACTGTTTATGGCAAGGAAAACGCCTACCGACGGAAGCTGAGTGGGAGAAAGCCGCCCAGGGACACCTTGATCCGTCTGATAATCGATATCCATGGGGGGATGAAGCACCGGTGTGCGATCTTGGAGCACCCAATGGAGCTCAATCCAGCGATTGTATACCCGCCGGATCCGTCGATATTGGTAGTTTTGGCCCAAGCAGTATCGGCCTCTTCGATATGGCAGGCAACGCCTGGGAATGGGTGTATGACTGGTATGACCTCAGTTACTATAGCAATTCCCCTTATTACAATCCACAAGGACCCGAGACCGGAACCTATAAGGTGATCCGCGGTGGCAGCTTCAATTACATGACCTCAGGCTTGCGCGTGTATGACCGTAACTTCAATGAACCGAGCTTTCACGGTGGCTGGCACGATGTTGGCTTCCGGTGTATGTTAATCCCGTAATCTAGATACACGCTGGTGGTTACTCACCCCAGGCTGGACAAATGCCCTTGCAGTTCTACTTCATTCTGGATGGAATAATATCCAGGTCCGGTTGGATTGGATGAAATCTATGAATTGTTAGGGAGGTCATCCGATTTCACCTCCGTGGAATGTTATTGAATAAAAAGACTTGACCGCGATATAACTTGCCGGGCATTTCCCTCTTGACAACTCCATATAAAGTATATATAATATAGACAAGTCTACAATATAGACTGGTTTATGAAAGGAGATTCTCAAGATGGATAATGACATAAAAGCATCTCAGGTACGGTCAGTACAGTATTTTTTCTCAGACGGTCTGGTTGAATTGGGTTTTTCAGCCATCTGTATGCTTCTTGCGCTTTATTTCTTCATCCTTCAAATCCTGCCGTCATCTCTAGGTGGATTTGCAATACTCTTCCTGCTTGTGTTCATCGCCGCCTATGGTCTCCGTAAACTCATGCTCATCTACCGCGAGCGTTATACTTACCCGCGTACAGGATTTGTTGAGCCACACAAAGGACATCAGGATCGAAGGTTGTTCATTGTCGCCGTCGCCTTCACCATCCTGCTTCTGGGGGGCATGCTTTTCACGCTCCTGCGTGGCACACAGACCATAGCATGGATGCCTGCAATCGGTGGGATTATATTTGCCTTTATCTTTTCTTTAACAGGTTACCGGGCAAAATTGGTGCGCTTTTATTTCCTGGCAGGTTTCTGCCTGGTACTGGGGGTTCTCCTGGCTTTCATGGGATTGGGGGACCTGTGGGGTGCAGCGCTTCTAAACTTTTTCACCGGATTAGTATTGCTCAGCTTTGGCATCATCACCCGAGCAACCTATTTACACCAACCGATTGTGAGCATGGAGCAAGCCGATGAACCCTGAGTCGCAACAGACGCGCTCTCTCGTAGGCGTTGACCGTTTGATCCATGAGCCATCGCGCAGTGTAATCCTGACCATCCTATCGGTAGTTGAGAGCGCAGATTTCCTATACCTGCTGCGAGAAACAGGCTTGACAAAGGGCAACCTGACCGTGCACCTTTCCAAGCTGGAGGCAGCAGGTTATATCAAGATCGAGAAGACATATCGAGGCAAGTTACCCCTCACGTTATGCAGCCTGACGGAAGAGGGCAGGCTGGCATTTGAGAATTACCGCCAGATGCTCAGGGATTTTCTGGAGGAATGAGAGCATGTTGGAAAATTCTTAAAGAAATAATATTGATTTCCCTACAAAATTCCCAGAGAAACCAAGCACGATGATAAAGTTTTTCTACGCTCTCAATGCCGTTATTAATTTGTTAACCCGCAGTTAAACCGCCACCACCTCGACTGTGTTGCGCATACGGATGGTCACACCGATCGCCAGGATAAGCGAAAGCAGGTAGATTGCCCCGTAGGGGGTCATATAGCCCTTCTGCATCACGTACACCAGCACGGTGAAGACCACAAACAGGGCAGTTTGGATCCACGTCCAGATCTGCAGCTTACCCAGGTACTCCTGATCGGTGGAATACTTTCGGGCGATACCCGCCAGACCAACGAAGAACAGGGCGAAGAACAGGAACTCGGTAGACATCATCAACTTATCAAACCAGACCGGGGGAGTGTAACTGCCCCATAGATTGACCCAGGTCGGGAGCGGCCAGAGGAGTTGCACCCCGTCGAACCAGGTCAGCAAGTCGAGCAGGATATGCATCAGGATGCCCAACCCCAAACCCACTCCCAGGTTGGTCCAGCGAGACTGCTTCGTCAACACCCCAACCAGGTAAAAGATCACCATTACCGCCACAACCATTAAAAAGCTATGGGTGAAGGTGCGGTGCAACCCCTCCGTGGGACGCTTCATCACGGTTGCCACTGCCACCGCCAGGTTGTCCAGGTCGGGAATGAGGTTGCCCAACACGATGCCCAGCATGAGCCAAAGGCGTACCGGGGTGAGCTTGCGAACTGCTGTGCCAATCAAACCATGAATGCCTGCTTGTGCCATAATCCCCTCCAATTATCAACACGATTTTTTTTATTGAAAGAAATCACTTACCCCAGGAGCTTACGTTTATTATCCCAACGGATGAATTTCATGGGTTGAATTAATAACGGATCAACACTACTTAAAACAGCTATCAGGGAAAACTGAGATGAAAAATGGTATTTAATGGTCATTAAAAGAAGCCAGGTCTGCAGATGAACCGGTCTCTCTGGCATATGCTTCCATCGCCAGCTGAACCTGGTGATTGATCTTATCCATCAACTGCTCCGTCATGCCACGCAGGTCTGCCTGCTCAACCGATGGAGCAGCTTGATCGTCGATCAACCAGGGAGAGCCAATATGCATATAACAATGCCCATGCGTCTGCCAATGCCCCTGTGAGACCTCCCCTTTCTTCATGCGGGAGATATGGTGGAGATTTTTTGGCGGGACGTAAAAGCCAATCGGAATGATGGGAGCCTTGGTCGCCAACGCCAACCTGACCGCCCCGGTATGGCTCTTCACCGGCTGTCCATCCGGATTCAAGCGGGCTTCGGGAAAGACCGCCACTACCTTATCCTGCTCAAGATATTTTATGGCTTGTTCGACTGCCAGCTTCTTTTGATCAGGTAGCACGCGTATCTGGCCACTATGGGTAAACAACCAGCCGACCAAGGGGATATCAAATAAATCGTCCTGAGCGAAAAAGTGCAATTGCTCTTTAAAGATAAAAAGGAGATAAAAGCCATCCGTGGCATTGGGATGATTGCCAGCGATGATCTTCGCCCCAGGCGCAACCTCCCGATTACCGTATACTCGGCAATCCTGAAAAGTAACCAAATGGAAGATCCTGAAGATCAACTTGAGGGTCTTGTAATAATTATCCATCGCGCTTAATCCAAATAAATCCTACCGTAAAAAGCCTGCCAAAACCAGTATTATAACTGCCAAATAACGCCAAATTATAAATTGACGAATGCTTCCAACTTCATTGGATATCCAATGAATCTGAGTATAAAACCCCGTGAAATCCAAAGAGATACAGCCAACAGCAGCATTCGGAGAGCAAATTTCCCGAGTAGAGTCCATGCTATAATCATTTTTACATACCCCATGAATGCGCACACCCGAGGTAAGATTTTCCATCACCCTGAATCCCATGGCACTCAGCTTGCTCTCTATCCAGGAGGGAAAATGAATAATTGGATATTTTGGCTGTTTATCCTCGGGGTAATCTTCAGTCCACTGATCTATTCAGCGGGAAGCATCTGGAATCTCATCCTTTCATGGAGGATTCCTGTCACAATGATCAGCGCTTTGCCCAACCAGGGGTGGGTTGAAATCGTTGGCAGAGTAAAAGGTGAGCTTGTCCAAAGCTGGCTGAACAAGTCTGAATGTGTATATTGGCAGCTTGAAGTCAAAGAATACCAGAGCAGGGGTAGAGGTGGCAGTCAGTGGAAATCACTGCATAAAGAATCGTCCGGTTTGTTTGAAGTGGATGACTTGACCGGCAGAGTCAAAATCCAGCCGGGGAACACTGATTTCGTGCTGAATGATGAAACGGTCATGGAAAACCTGGATGAGGTTACGAAAACAAGGGTGGAAGCCCTTGGCTTGAAGACCAAAGGTTTTTTAGGGATTAATAAGAGACTGAAGGTACATGAACGCATCCTGAGCCAGGGAGAGGAAATCCTGGTGCTGGGTAAAATCCAAAAGACCGAGGGTCAGGTTTCCATATCCAGCGGCTCGATCATCCCGTTGGTGATCAGCAACCTGAGCAGAGGGGAGATGTTGAAAACATATTTGTGGCGAACTGCTCGACAAATGATATTTCCCCTGCTGATTGGGCTTGGTTTTGCGATTTTTTATTTTCTGACTGTATATAAATAAAGAATATATTGGAAATATCTCCCTCCAGATCAACTTGAATAAATATTATCGTTGAACTGCGATCTATATCATTGGCCTGACAGAAAGATTGAGAAAACTTCAACCAGCGAAAGTTATTCTTAAACCTGCCAATTCTTATCTGACAAGCTCTTGACAATTCCCTGGAATATTGTATAATACTCTATAATACAGAGTTCTCTATAATAAATACCACTCTACAGGAGTAATCTCATGAACGTCTCCCCCTCTGAAGCTGAAGAAGCACTCGCCGCCATCCAGGTGATGATGCAAAAAACCCGCCGGTCAATTTCAAGCAGCGGTGCTTATAAATTTCTGATCGTATGGGGTGTGATCTGGATGGTTGGTTTTCTTGGTTCTCAATTCCTGCCCAAAGAGATTGCCAGCTATGTCTGGATATGGCTGGACATCCTGGGTGGGTTACTCTCTGCAATCATTGGGATCCGGATGAACCGGGGTGTGCGGACTTCTTCACCTACCACATCCGGAAGGCGTATCGCCATATTCTGGTTACTGCTTTTCTTTTACTGCGCAGCCGCGATCGGTGTTGCCTGGCCAGTGGATGGAAAGCAATTAGCAATGTTCATCATCCTCTTTATCACCGTAGGCTGGATCGCCATGGGATTGCTGCTTTCCTTTGCATCCGTCTGGTGGGGTTTAGCCCTGCTTGGCTTATCCCTGGTCAGCTACTTCTTCTTGCCAGACTATTTTTACTTCATCATGGCATTCGTGGGTGGAGGCGGGATGATTATCTTGGGTATTTACGTACGGAACAGGTGGTAGGCATGCCCGAGCTCAACGAAACCATCCATCAAACCGTGCGTCTGCGCATCATGGCAGCCCTGGTAACCCTGGCTCCCAATGAAGAAGTCGAGTTTACTTACCTGCGCGATTTACTGGAGGTGACCGACGGCAACCTGGGAGCACATTTACGAAAACTGGAAGAAGCCGGCTATATCAGCTTAAACAAAACCTTTGTAGAACGCAAGCCACGAACCTATGTATCTGCAACGGCGGATGGACGGAAGGTATTCTCCGAGCATGTGGCTGCCCTGGAAGCAATTTTAAAAAGCAAGTAGTGAGGTGCAATGATGGACCCAATTGTGAAAGTGGAAGGATTACGAAAAACATACCAGGCAACCGTGGCTGTGGACGAGGTCAGTTTTGAGGTGCATGAAGGCGAAATCTTTGGCATGGTCGGACCCAATGGTGCAGGTAAGACCACCACGATTGAGTGTCTGGAGGGCTTGCGCAAGCCTGACCGTGGAGAGATTAGCGTGCTGGGGGTGGACCCACAGCAGGATGGTCATTTCCTGCACACCCATACCGGAATGCAGCTACAGCAATCCAACCTTCCAGAGCGGATCAAGGTATGGGAAGCACTGGACCTGTACAGCTCCTTTTACCCGCACACCCTTGATTGGCAGGAGCTGTTAGGGCAGCTTGGATTGGAGGAGAAGCGCAATGCAGCCTTCGCCAAGCTCTCTGGGGGGCAAAAACAACGCCTATTCATCGCCCTGGCGCTGCTCCCCGACCCACAGTTAATCTTCCTGGATGAGCTGACCACCGGGCTTGACCCGCAAGCCCGTCATTCCATCTGGGACCTGGTGCGTGAAGTACGCCTTAAGGGTAAGACCATTCTGCTGACCACGCATTACATGGAAGAAGCCGAGCGATTATGTGACCGGGTGGCGATCATGGATCATGGTCGCATCGTTGCCATCGACAGCCCGGCTGAGTTGGTGCGAAAATTGGGTGGGGAAGAGCGCCTGATATTCACGTTGGATCAAACCCTTCCACCTGAAGTGGAAAATTCCATCCGCCTGCTTGGGCGACTGGAGATCGAAGGGGAGAGGGTCATCGTACAAAGTGAGACCGGTCAGGCCACGTTTGTATATGATGTCGTGTCGTTGTTGACAAATCACGGCATCCATTTTCGCAACCTGCGCACTGAACAGCCCACCCTGGAAGATGTTTTTTTGAAATTAACCGGTCGAGAGATGAAGGATTGAGGTGAACCATGAAAAGCCTGTTGAAAATGACCTGGATTGAAGCCAAGCTATTCCTCCGCGAGCCGGTGGGGGCATTCTTCACCCTGGTCTTCCCATTGATGATGCTATTCCTGTTCGGCTCAATTTATGGCAACGTTCCCACTCAATATTTCGGCGGACGAGGCACGGTGGATATCTCGGTGCCGGCATATACTGCCATGATCATCGCCACCACCAGCCTGATGGGACTGACCATCACCATGGCAGCCTATCGCGAGAAGGGTGTCCTGCGACGTTTACGCACCACCCCCATCAGCCCACTCGTCATCCTGGTAGCCCAGGTTCTCGTATTATTTGTGATGACTATGATCGGCATGCTCATGCTTGTCATCGCCGGTAAGCTGGTCTACAACCTGCATTTTGATGGCGATGCATTCAGTGTATTGGCTGCCTTTGTGCTGAGCACCCTAAGCTTTTTTGCTCTCGGCTTTGTGCTGGCAGGATTAATGCCGACCGCACGCACCGCCCAGGTGGTGGGGATGGTTATTCTCTATCCAATGTTGTTCCTTTCCGGGGCTGGGTTCCCACGTGAGCTTCTGCCAGAAAGCATCCTTAAAATCTCAACCTTCCTGCCACTTACCTATGTGGTCACATTATTACGCGGGCTGTGGATCGGGGACGCCTGGAGTCAGCATCTGACGGAGGTGTTCGTCCTGGCAGGATTGTTGGTGCTGGGGGTGATTGTCTCGATGAAAACATTCCGCTGGGAGTAATGAGCAACAACAGACCTGGCAGGTTTTAGAAACCTGCCAGGTTTTAATGGAATTGAACTTTTTTGACATCGAAGAATAATATAATAAAGGCATTAATTCCATCCTGAGGTCTTGGAAGCATGGATTGATTCTTGAAAAGAGATATTGATGAAATCCCTTCACCAGAATAAGATATTTCAATTAATCATCGCCTTCATTCTGCTGCTCCTGCTTGCCAGCTGCAATCAAATTGTCGCTGTATCATCACCTACCCCGGCAGTGCTTATTTCACCAACAGAGCAAACAAGCGGCTTGCCACCGGACACTGTTAAAAGTTTGAACAGCCTGGAAAAACTGGATGACTACCCTTTCTATGTGATGCATTATTATGGCGATTATGATTACCCGCAAACCGGATCCACCTGGCCTGGGCGAACTGACTTTTCGTGCTCATTGTTTGCTGCGCTGGGAGAGCATGGCGATAAGATATATGGTCGAAATTTCGACTGGAGCCTGAGCCCTGCCCTGCTGCTATTCACAGACCCACCCGATGGGTATGCATCGGTATCGATGGTAGACCTGGAATTCCTGGGCATCCATCCCGAGGATTCCAAGCATCTAACCGAATTGCCACTGGAGCAACGATCCGCCCTGCTGAGCGCCCCCTCCATGCCTTTCGATGGGATGAATGAGTATGGATTGACGGTGGGTATGGCAGCCGTGCCAGGGGATTACCAGGTTCATGCCCCCTATGACCCATCCAAGCCCACGATTGGCTCGATCGGCATTCTCCGCCAGATCCTCGACCATGCCCGGGATGTGGACGAAGCGGTGGCATTCTTCGAGCAGTACAATATCGATTTCAGGGGTGGTCCGCTGATCCATTACCTGCTGGCTGATCCAGGAGGGAACGCCGTGTTGGTCGAGCTCTACCAGGGTGAGATGATCCTGCTGCGCACCGAAGTAGCCTGGCACATGGCAACCAACCACTTCCGTTGCACCGCCAAGGGGGATGGAGGCTGTATACGCTACCGCACCATCTCCGAGCGACTTGCAGAGGTAAATGGAGAACTTGACGCAGGAGCTGCCATGCAGCTGCTTTCAGATGTGAAGCAGGGCATGACGCAGTGGTCGGCAGTGTATGATATGACCAACGGGGAGATCCAGGTAGCCCTGGGTGGAAAGTTTGAAACGGTTTATTCATTTCAACTTGATATATTGCATCCTTGAGGATAACCTCCATTAGAGATACACCAAAGGGGGTATCTATATATTTTAGTAGATGGAAATTTCTCCTATTTTCCTTTTTTACTTTTCTCCAAGAGTTATCAGGACACGATCATGATCAAGAATTTGATTTCTCTTCGGATGTGTAATGTCGTGCTTCTTCTCCTTGATACAATGTAATTACTCACCCATCCCCCTTTTGCAATTGGGGGACGAGTCTGGGATCAACAATCACGGTGACAGGACAAATTCTGTAATGCGGCGGATAGCATACTCGCCCTACAGTGTGGCTTATATATAATGTTGAAGATTGCTTCTCCCTCACGCTGCTCGGGACACAGGTCGCAAATATCACTTCTTCCCCGAAAATCAGCGGGGGTGACCGCAATGACATCCAAAACTAGCTCTCGACGACGAGTCTGAACAAGGGGCTTAAGCCCCTTGTTGGGGAGACGGGAGAGGTAGGTGAGTAATTACGTCTGAATGTAATTACTCACTAGTCCAGTATTTTTATATCCCCTGTGAGCATTTGGATGCAGTCTCATCTGAAAATGGGATGTCACAGGTGGTTTTCCCCGGTCTATACATGTTGGGAAGGGGGGACGAAGGGGGGTTGGGTTTGTCATAACGAATCGGTGAGTAATTACGTCTGAATTACTTTGGCTGCAGCATCGCTGCACACCAGACAGGATTGGGATATGGGGAGAACATGCATTACAGATGAAATTTTACAGGATCAATTCTTACGCCTGACAGCAGACGAGAGGCGTGCTATAATTCGGGAAATCTTTTTACCCATAAGGAGAAGTTGATATGGCTACATCAGGAGGTAAGGCGGATAAAGGCAGAAAGCAACAAAAGAAAAAACCGCAGCATACATTGAAGGAAAAACGCAAACTGAAGGAAGAAAAGAAGGTCAAAACATCCACCGGTCTTGGATAGCGAGGTTGACTCGCTTCCAGCTTCAATTTACTGGTATTTCAGGCAACAAGCGCAGTTGTTGATTCAACGCGCCATATGCAACATTGTAAATGATCATCGGAGGGCAGGCGGGTTTCCCACTGCCCTCCCTTGTTTTTAATTCAGGATCAATCAAAACAGCCGATGAATCTTATTACCACCCAAATCAGAGGGTTAAAAATAGATATCCAAATAGTGGGAGAAATAGAAACATGACTGATATGCTGGTCAAGGAATTTTATTCCGATAATGTTCACAATGAATGGCGCAGGCTGGTGAAGGATGCCTATCACCGATTGGAATTAATCACCACGCTGCATTTCCTGGACAAATACCTGCCTGCCAGTGGGTTGGTTCTGGATGCCGGGGGTGGTCCTGGACGCTACACGCTCGAGCTGGCGAAAAAAGGCTATGATGTCAGCCTGCTGGACGCCACACAGGCTAACCTGGATTTTGCCAAACGCATGGTCAGGCGACATGGAGTTCAAAGGCGGATAAAGCAGATCATCCAGGGATCCATCGTGGACCTATCCCAATTCCCGGAGAGCCACGTTTGATGGAATCCTGTGCTCAGGAGGACCATTATCCCATATTCTGGATTTAAAGACAGGGCTCAGGCAGTATCTGAGCTGGTACGGGTTGCCAAGCCAGGTGCTCCGATCTTTGTGTCGGTCATTTCACGGTTTGGGGTGATCATCGAAATCCTGAAGTACAGCCAAACTGAGATCGGTATGCCCCATTTCCAGCAGATCTGTGAAACGGGTGATTACCTGGGTGGTCGCGGATTCACCGCCTGCCATTTCTTCCTGCCGGAGGAGTTCCGCCAGGAATTCACCCGCCCAAACCTGGAAATATTGGAGATGGCAGGGTTGGAGGGCATCGCCACCCAACACGTGAAGGAGCTGAACAGGCTTGCAAAGGATGAAAATCATTTCAAGCCCTGGCTAGAATTGCACCTTCAGACCTGTACCCACCCATCGGTGGTTGGGATGAGTGAGCATATGCTGATTGTGTGCCGGAAAGCCTAATTTTGTATGTAGCGGGGATTGGTAGTTGAATTTATAAAGACCCAAAATAACCGATTTGACTAAACCGCCCGGTCCGGTTAATCCATGCACAGATTTTAATTAAGCATTTGCCGTGGTGTGTTTGGAATTGTCATTTATTCGATAGAAACCAGGCTGGTTCCCTATGGATCCTGCCACTATCCATTATTCCCTTGCTAATTTGGATATTATTGATAAACTATAGTATAATTAATCAATGATCGTTTGAGAAATCGTGATCTATTAAAGGGACTGCAAACACCTTGTTAGAAATTAATCATCTCAGACGACAAATAACAAAAAGGAGCTCACAATGCGAAAAATAATTATCCCCCTAGGAATTGCCACATTTTTACTTCTGACTGGATTGGGTGTATACCAAGCTTCACGCGGGAAGGCTTCCATAGAGCAAACCGACGAAGGTGTCATCGGCCTGGATGCAGTGGATGGCAGCACGGTTGAGATCGAAGCAGCATAAGCAATTCTCGGAACATCCAGTAAGCTTCAATTCCACGTCATTGGCTGAACCTGCTTGATAACAGGTTCAGCCAGTCACAAGCTAATCACGGTTGGCAGTTGTACACGTCCTAACAATTGTTTTGATTTGAACCCAAATTCAAATAGGGTACACACTGTCACCGCTTACCGTATGCCAGATACCATCGACCTTGGCACCTCTTATTGCGAATTCAGCCATAAAACTAATAGACCATTTTTATAGGAGCTCATGATGCGTAAATTATTCATCCCCTTAATCATTGCAGGTTTACTACTGGTATCCACTTTCGGTGCCTTACAGGTCGCGCGTGGACAGGAAATATCAACACCGAACAGCGAGCAAGTTATCAACTCCGAATCCCTGGATGGGAACACCCGCCAGGTCAGCGCTCCGGAAGGAGCGGATGCATCCAATTTACCTTTGATCGGCTTCATTGACTCACCCACCGCCGCCTGCGTGCAACCGGATCCAACCAAAGACGAGTGCTTCCTCAACTGGTACTATATGTCGGTAAGTGCGGATCCCAATTACATGATCACCATGACAGTCGCACTCAACGATTTTGGCTTTGTGGGGCGTTATAATGGCTTTTTCCAAACCAGCATGTACGTACCCTATAATATGAACCCAGATGGCTATAAAGTGACCTGTGGTGCCCTCGGTTCGGGTGGTGATCCAAAGTGGGGAAAAGCCTATGCGTATACCATCCGAGCCCGCGATTCTTCTAACTTAGGTTCTGCCAATTATGGCAGCTCATACTGCCCCGCCTATACACCATAAACCGGAAAGGTAAACCATATGTCTCATCGATTTAGAATCAGCCTGCTCATCTTTACGATATTTGCAGGGCTTTTCCTGGCATGGGGTGTGGTTCAGGCTGCGCCAGCTTTACAAGCCTCACCTGGTGAAACGGGATTGTCAATGCTTGCGACCCCGCCCCCGTTACCAGAACAACCTGCCAAAGAATTGCCGGATATCTCGTTCATCGACAGCCCATCCGCATCCTGTACCCTACCCAGGAAAAACACCGGGGTATGTCTGCTAACCTGGTCATACCTGTATGTGGATGGTGGTTCGAATAACATTATCACCATGACAGTCGGGATCGACGATAAAGCGCGCGCCCGTTATGGTGGCTTTTTCCAGACCTCTATGTATGTGCCATCAGAGATGACGTCTTTCCGAGTGCCATGCGGTGCACCTGGAGAGGGAGGCAACCCAAATTGGGGCGCAAACCATAATTATGTGATTCGGGCACGGGATTCTGCAGGTTTAAAAGCCGCAAATTACGGTACAGCAACCTGTCCGGCAGATCTCCCTGCACGCAACTTCCTTCCACTGCTGACCAGGTAGATAACTTTATTTCATTCGGCGAATGGGAATCAGGAGTATCCGTGAGTTTATGTTGAAGCCCAATTCTTGATTTCTAATCTAATTAATCCAATAGCAGACCTCACAGGTTTTGGAAACCTGTGGGGTTTCTGTTAGGCTCCCACAGTTACCCTTCATTGTGAGATAATCAGAAATTAACCATTATTGCAGGAGAAATACATGTTCACGATTGGTGCATTTGCTATCATTTTTGACGATCAAAATCGGGTTCTGTTGTGCCACCGGGAAGATATGGATGTGTGGAATCTACCAGGCGGGCGAGTTGACAGCGGTGAGATGCCAACGGACACCGTGATACGCGAGGTAATGGAGGAAAGCGGCCTGGAAGTGGAGGTGGGACGTCTGGTTGGAGTGTATGGCAAGATCAACAAAGATGAATTGGACTTTTCCTTCATCTGCCATGCCATTGGCGGGGAGTTATCGATCGAAGGCGAGTGCCGGTGAGAGCAAGTATTTCGAGGTGGATAAACTTCCGATCAACACCAACCCAAAACATGTTGAAAGAATCCACGATTCGGTGAGTGCGAGCCCTCAGCCTGTTTTCTCCCGCCAAACTGCCCCATCCACCCAGGAGATGTTAAAAGAATTACGGAATAAGAACCGCTGAGGTCAACAGACCTGGTCGTTATTTAATAAACTACCGGGTTGAAACCTATCTGTTTTCTCTTTTTGATTCCGAACGGGCAATGATCTGCTGGTAGAAGGTGGAGATATGCATGCGGAAACCCCAACCTGAACCGGTTAACACATGTGCCCCAGCTGGTAGCCGGGCTGGCAGGCTATCAATGGTGGGCTGTTCAATCCCATCCACCACCCGGCAAATACGCCGCTCAGGATTGACCCGGTACAGGCAACCATCCTCCCAGCTGATATATTCTGCGCCCACCTGGTTAGCGGATTTCATGCGCCTGAAATGCCAGTAGACATCATCGGGGGGACGAAGATAGGAGCCCATGGGGTAATTTTACTGTGATTTCATTATAAGATAACCACAAAGTACACAATGGACACCAAGAATACAATCATTAATTAGAATAAACAGGTTTTACTTTATTTAACTCTTCACAAAGCCGCATAGTCGATATCCACATAAGGTACGTCACCAGCGATGCGTTCGGAACGACCACGCATGAAGCGCCCCACCCAGGAGCCAGGTTGGGCAATCTCAGCATGACCGATCAGGGTGGCGTAGATGCACAGCTCTTTGAGCTTGAGGAAGCGAGGAATCTGCTCCAGCCAGTATTGGGGTATTTCTTTTTCCGTCCGGTAACCAGCCAGGTAGTTGGAAAGAAATCGACGGGCAAAAGATTGTTTATCCGCTTCACTTTGCGGGTCATAAAGCACCAGGATGTCGAACAAAGCCATGGCGACGTCCATGGCAAACCAGCTATAAGCGCAATCATCGAAATCGATGATCGAGACCATACCGTCTGCCTGGATGAGAAAGTTGGCGAAGTGCAGGTCATCGTGGATGAGCCCGAAGTCAGATGGATCAGCAGGCAGCTGTTTCAACGCTTCGACCAATGCGGCAAGTTTTTCACGGGCTGGGTCGCTCGAGGTGGCAAGCAGGTGGGTCGCTTCAACGATCTCATAGCTATCGAACCACATGGGGCGGGTGAGGTTTGGGCTGGACGGAGTGTAGCCAAGCGAGATGCGGTGAAATTTTCCTGCCGCGCTGCCAATGCTAAAAACAGGTCATCCGTCCATTCGGAAGGAGGAATGTTTTCCGCCAGAGTTCCCTCGGCATTCTGGAAGGCGGTAATGATGTAGTGTGTGCCTTCATGTTCAAGCTGCTCAAGCAGAAGATGATTGGTAGAAGGCAGAGGTGCGGTGACCGGAGCCCCGTGTTCGCTGAGAAAGCAAGCCCACTCGAGCATGGCAAGCGTCTGCTCGGCAGGACAATCCTGCACACCGATGCGCAGGACGCCAAATTTCAAGATCTCACAGGTTTTAAAAACCTGGGAGGTCTTCTGGAGAGGGAATTTGTAGACCGCGTTGGCGTGGCCACCCGAGAGCGGAATAAGCAGATCGGGGGTGGTAGCATAGAGCTGGCAGGCGAGCGAGAGCAGGTGAGGGTGCATGGTTGATGAGAGTATTGTACCAAAAGCCGGGCATTGGCAGCGGGTAATTGATATCGAAATCCCATATCAAATCTTCCGGCTTATTTAAGTAAATTAACGCGCCATACCAGCGAGAGCGATTTAGGAGAATAGCAAGATGATCTCCCTGAAAAAGTATGAATTGGAAGATAGGAGCATTCAAGTTATTGATTCAACTTGCCTATTACGAGTTTATATATAATGTTCTATAATTTAGAAAGTATATTTTATCCGGAAAACTTGTTTGCATTGATTAGATAGAATATTTTCAGTAAGGCAGATCACTAAGGAGCAAATCACGGAACAGCAATAAACTTGAAGGAGGTCATATGCCTGGTAGCCTGAATGATATACTTCCACAGCCGATTTCCGAAGAGAATGAGCAGGTTATTCTCGATATGTTAAAACGAAAAATGACAGTCTCGCTGGATCTGACAGTACAGCTGCTTAATGCAATGGAAAAGCGGTTTGGTCCGGAAGCGCGCGAAGTCGTCCAGCAGATGGCGAAGGAGCAGGAATTCCCGCCTGAAGAGGAAATAGGGAATCCTGAAGAGGATCTATGCAAATTCTGTTCAATGGTAGATCATGCTGCAGCTGGTTCGCATCGATGGGAAAGGGTGATCGAAGAGCCAGATCGGATAGGATATCATTTCTCGCGTTGTTTGTATGCTGAGATCCTACTTGAGTTGGTGAGCCTGAACTTGGAATGGTCATGTGTGCTAGAGATGGTCCTTGGGTGAAATCCTATAACCCCAAATTGGGATTCCGGCGCACAAAGACATTGATGGAAGGCAATGAGTATTGTGACCACATCTTTCTGGTTGAAGACAAACGATAATTATTTAACGAAATGATAAGAATGTTGGAGATAGATTATGACAATCTATGACATTGTGCTGGCTAATGGACGGATCGTGGATGGGTGCGGAAATCCCTGGTATTGGGGAGACCTGGCAATCCAAGGGGGGCGCATCGTTGAAATCGCTCCGGCTGGAACGCTTAAAGGACTGCAGCAGGTTGATGCAGCCGGTCGCTTTGTCTCACCCGGGTTCATCGACATCCACACTCACTCGGACCTATCCATCCTGGTCAACCGGCGGGCAGAGAGCGCCGTCAGGCAGGGTGCCACCACCCACGTGATCGGTAACTGCGGGATGTCGCCTGCGCCGGTGGAGCAGGCACACCTGGGTGAGATTAAAGACCAGTGGGGAAGCATCTCCGACCAGCCTGAAGTGAGCTGGGAATGGCGCACGTTTGCGGAATACCTGCAGGTGTTGCAGAGCGGAGGGCTGGGGATCAACATCGCGCCCCTGGCAGGGCATGGAGCCTTGCGTATCGCCGCGAAGGGGTTGGATGAAAGCCCCGCCACCCCGGCAGAGCTCGAGCAGATGAAGGTGTTCCTGGATGAAGCCATGCAGGCGGGAGCATTTGGGATGTCCACCGGGCTGGTCTACCCACCCGGGTGTTATGCCAATACCGAAGAAATAATTTCTTTATGCCGGATCGTTTCTCGCTATCACGGGATCTACACCTCGCACATACGCGGGGAGCGCGAGACCATCCTGGAGGCGGTGGCTGAAGCCATTCTTATTGGGAGGGAGGCAGGTGTGCCGGTGCAGATCTCGCACAATGCGCCTAAGTTCGGCGCTCCTTGTGATGCGAGTGCCAATTTGCGCCTGGTGGATGAAGCACGCACGCGTGGGCAGGATGTGACCGTGGATAACGACCTGCACACCGACCTGGCACCTGAGCTGGCACATGGGCTGCCACAGAATATCCAGGATAAGCCGGCGGAGGAAATCGTCGCATTGCTGCAAGACCCAAATAAACGGGAGGAAATCCGCAAGGAGATCGTGGAAGACCGTAAGCCGGCTTTTGGCCCGACCGGATTGCTCAAGCATGGGCAGTGGCAGCGGATTACCATCCTGCACGCACCCGGCAGCCCGGAAGTGATCGGAAAAACGATCCAGGGCATTGCTCATTGAGCGAGGCAGCGATCCATTCGACACCTATTTTGACTTGATCGTTGAAAATGGGCATGGGGCAGAGGCGATCTTTGATTATATCGACGAGGAAAATATCCGCATCCTGCTGAAACACCCATCCGTGATGATCTGCTCTGACGGCGAGGTGCTGGCACCGTACGGCTTCCTCAACGACCCAACCCCTTATTCCCCATGCAGCTACGGTGAGTTCCCGGGCGTGCTGGAACGCTACGTGCGCGATGAACCGGTGCTCACCCTGCAGGAAGCGATCCGCAAGATGACCTCCTTCCCGGCCCAGCGGCTGGGTTTACGAGATCGAGGCGTTTTACGACCAGGCGCATGGGCAGATGTGGTCGTTTTCGACCTGGAGCGGGTGCGCGATCGGGCGACCAACCTGTACCCGCACAGCTATCCGTTCGAAAACTACCCGCACCAGTACCCGGAAGGCATCGATTACGTGTTCGTGAACGGCGTGATGGTGGTGAATGGGAAAGAGCACACCGGGAATTTGCCGGGGGTGGTGCTGAGGAGGAAAACAAGCGTTTAGCAGTTAGCAACCAGCAGTCAGTGTGTCGTCCTGATATATATTTACAGGTATAAAATAAATACCTAATTAGGAAGTGATCAGGATGACAAGAAAAATAAAAAGATATAGTGAAGCATTCAAACGGCAGGTTGTTGCAGAGTACGAAGCTGGTAACAACATAAGCGTATTAGCCAAGAAATACGGTATCACCGGTGGGGTGACAATCAAGTATTGGATAAAGAAATATGCCAAGGAAGGTTTTAGGCATGAATTGGTGCGGATACAGACTGCGGAAGAAGCCAATCGGGTGAAAGAGTTGGAACAACAAGTAAAGGATTTGGAACAAGCATTGGGGAAGGTAATGTTGGAAAAGCTGAAGCTGGAGAGCATCCTTGAAGTGCTACAAGAAAATGAGAGCGATGCGGTGAAAAAAAACGCACCTGCATTATCCAGCGAATTTTCAGGAAAGCCCAACAAGGAGAACACCCAGTGAGTATGTCCCAAATTTGTGCTCAATTCGGTATAAGCCGTCAGGCATATTACCAGAAGGGGTGGCGAGAAGTTGAACGGCAATCCGAGAATGAAATTGTGCTGGAGATGGTCCGCCAGGTAAGACGGAAGCATCCCCGCATGGGAGGCCGTAAGCTGTTGTTCAAAATCCAGCCTCTCCTGGTTACTGACCAGCTGCAAATCGGACGCGATCGCCTGTTTGAGCTGCTGCGCAGTGAAGATTTGTTGGTCAAACGCCGCAAAGCTTACCGTCGGACGACCATACCTGGTCTGTGGCGAGCCCCAAATCGGCTGCCCGGTCTGACCATTTCCCATCCTGACCAGGTGTGGGTATGTGATATCACATACCTGGAATTGGAGATTGGTCGCTTTGCTTACTTGTTTGTGCTGATGGATCTCTATGCGCGGTATATCCTGGGTTGGCATGTTACCACTTCCTTGGCAACAGACGGTGCACTGATCAGCCTCAATATGGCTTTGTCGCATTTGACCCATGCGCCTCAAGATTTGATCCACCACTCCGATCATGGCGTTCAATACACCAACCATGCTTACATGAATACCTTGCTCACTCGCAACATTCAACCGAGTATGGGCGCTGTTGGAAACTGTTATGACAACATTTTCGCAGAACGTCTCATCGGAATTTTGAAGTCCGAATATTGTCTGGATACCCGTTTCATATACTAATGGACTTACTAATTACTAACTTGCTAATTACC
This sequence comes from uncultured Chloroflexia bacterium, assembly GCA_963736805.1. Taxonomy (GTDB): domain Bacteria; phylum Chloroflexota; class Anaerolineae; order Anaerolineales; family UBA4823; genus FEB-25. The sequence goes on along the minus strand of CAVTQM010000042.1, from coordinate 88,726 downwards.
AATAGCTAATTGCCTTTTTCCAAGAAACCGATACGCCCCGATTGACTGGATGCCGATGCTGAGGATGGAGGCATAGGCGATGACCTTTTGCCCGACCACCTGGATGACCAACCCCTGCGGGGAGGTGAAATCGGGTCCCTGCGTAATGAGCAGGTAGTAACCGATCAGCATCAGGCAGAAGACGGCAAAGACCCAGGCATAGACTTTTGGGTAGCTTTTATCCAGAAAAAGGACAGGGACGTAAAACAGCACTGCCAGGGGGAAGAGGCGGAATGCCCACATGACAAACTGTACATGGGCAGGCCGGGCGATATCTGCCGGGGCACAGGCGATACCGACAAAACTGATGCCGGCCAGGACACCCAAGACTGATCCGATCACGCCGAGCACCCGTTGAATGGGGCTGCTTTGGAACAAACGCGGAAATATGATGAAGAAAATCACCAGGCAGATACCGGCAGCAGCCAGAGAGATGAAAAATAAGGCAGCAGAGATATAATTTGGCTCTCCGGATAGGGATGCCAGCATGCCCAGGTTGCTGAGGAAACTGTGGGTGAAGGAGTAACCGGAGGCAGAATGGTCATCGACGGAACCGCCTGCGTAGGTTAGCATGGCAATGAGGGTGAGCACCACGAATAAGAGGCAGCCGATGGCAATGATGAGATAGAGCTTGCGGATCTTGTCTTGGGAGGCGGGTAGAGTGGACATGCAATCACTATATACCGGACAGGATGGAGTGTCAAGGAATGGGTGTATCTTGACGAATGTTTTTTTTGATGTATAGTTCAGGCAATAATTCAACCTGATCACCCATCCAAAGATAGAATCAATATGGGATTTTCCATGAAATCAAAACAATGTAATCTTCGATGGTGGAGGTGAGCCATGCGTAAGATCGATATGCAGACCTGGGCTAGGCGCGAGAATTTTGAATTCTTCAGCAACTTCAACCACCCGCACTTCAGCATGTGTGCGAATGTGGACCTGACAAAATTCCACCCTTATGTCAAAGGGCATGGGATTTCGTTCTCTTCAGCGATCATATACCTGATATCACGTGCTGCCAACGCCATCCCCGAGTTTCGGCAGCGGGTGCAGGATGGGGAAGTGGTGGAGCACGAGACCGTCAGCCCATCGGTGACCATCCTGGTGGAGAATGATCTGTTCAGCTTCTGCACGATTGATTACTGCCAGGACTTCAGCGAGTTCGCAGGAAGAGCATCCAGGATGATTGCGGCGTGAAAAATAATCCCACGCTGAAGGATCCACCTGGGCGGGACGACCTGTTATACATGACCGCCATCCCATGGGTATCATTCACCAGTTTCGTCCACCCGATGCGGCTCCACCCGGCAGATTATGTGCCTCGCTTCGCCTGGGGTAAATATTTTGAGGAAGGGAAGCGCCTGAAAATGCCGCTGAGCGTTCAGGGGCACCATGCCCTTTTGGATGGTATCCACATGGGCAAGTTCTACGGACTATATCGAAGAATACCTGAAACAACCGGAGAGCGGTTCTGCTGCATGAATAAAAAGATTATTCTTCTGTTTTTGGTTATCGGTGTTTTTATCGCGATGGTCATTTTTTATGGACCAACACAGAGCTGGGCATGGGATCCATCTTATTATTATGCCCAATTACGCTCCCCCATCATCGACAAAGAGCTCGATTTTTCGCGATGAAACAGTTACTCAAGGAATTGCCACCGAAGTTACGGTGACAGGATTACAGGGAAGCCCATTCCCGGTTGGACCCAGCATTTTATGGTCCCCTTTTTTTCTATTGGCGCATCTTATCGTAATCATTATCAACCCTGCCAAAGCCACCGGTTTCTCCTTCCCATACATCGCCCTGGTATCCTTCGGATCCAGCCTGTATGGATTGGCAGGCTTGTTCGTGGTATATAAAGCCTGCCGTTATTATGGAGGAAAGTTCATCTCGATCCTGACTGTTTTTCTCACCCTGGCTGCTACACCACTCATTTATTACATATTTCGGCAGCCCATCATGGGTCATACAACCATTTTCTTCATTTCTGCTTTATTGTATTTAACATATATTTTTTTGACAGAAAACCGGATCCGGAGGAATTGGAGTGGATTATTATTCGGCGTGCTCCTGGGATTATCCGTACTCATGCGTTGGTCAGCGATCCTGTTCATCATTTTTCCGATCACTTATTACACAAGCCAGATCATTCAAGCGATGAAGGCAAAGGATTCAGGAGCAATACGGTCTCTGGCTATTCAGATCTGTGTGGCGATCGCCTGTTTTGGTTTAACCATCACACCACAATTGGCTTTATGGAAACGGTTATATGCGAGTTTCCTGGTCGTACCGCAGGGTGACACCTTTATTCGCGGCAGTATCCTGCCCATCAACATGCTAAAGGTCTTTTTTGATACGAATCGCGGTTTGTTATTCTGGTGCCCGTTCATACTGATCGGCATATTGGGAATCTTGCGCATTCCCAACAAGGAAATTAAGATAAGCACATTAACATCCATCATCGGCCTGATTCTTCTCATCAGTTATCATCAGGACTGGTATGGCGGAGGTGCAGTTGGGACGAGGTTTTTTATTGAAGTATTGCCACTCGTCGCAGTAGGTTTTGTATGCCTGACCAACAAACTAACTCTCAAGCCGTTTGGAAAGGTAGGTCTGGTAGCACTAACAAGCGTTCTCGTCCTCCATCAATCCGTGCTGATATACGAAGTTGAACAAGGTTTGAACAGCCTGCTGGACATCGATAATTATAATAAGGGTAAGCCGATCGGTCTGAGCTGGCAGATTAAGGGATTTATCCAGCTGATCAAAAACCCAGGCGTGTGGTTTGCACCCCGTCCTGACATCGAACAGCGAAGGCAGGCAATCATGGTAAATCTGCTGAGGGGTGTGACCGATTTTCGTGCTTATGTTATTCCAGCGACTGCAGCAGTACTCACACCCCTAGTATTGTTGGTTGGATTTTGGGCAAGAAAATATAACTATAAAAATCTGCTACCCATCATTCTCATTGGAGTTGTAATTTATATGGTTGGCTGGGCGGTATTCCTGTTGCTAATAGGGTAAGGTTACAAATTTTTCTACCGTTATTTTGAATCCAATGTGGCATAATACCCAGGTCAATATGACTTAATTGCCGAGGAGGTTTCCATGTACACAACTGACCAATACGAGGGCATGCTGGCAGAGACGGTGGTCTTGCCAGGTTACCATGCCGACCTGATCAACGCCTATTTCGCCCGACCCCTGGGGCAGGGACCATTCCCGGGGATGGTGCTGATCCACCACCTGCCGGGCTGGGATGAATGGTACCGGGAGACGACACGTAAGTTCGCCGCGCACGGATACGTCACCTTATGCCCGAACCTGTATTTCAGGGAAGGTCACGGCACGCCTGAGGATGTGGCAGCCCGGGTGCGCGGGGCTGGAGGCATTTCAGACGAACAGGTGCTGGGAGACGTGGGAGCAGCCCTGGAAATGCTGTTGGCACTACCTTATGTGACTGGTAAGGTGGGTGTGTTCGGCACCTGTTCGGGAGGCAGGCATGCCTACCTGTGCGCCTGCCGCATCCCGGGATTCTCGGCGGTAGTGGATTGCTGGGGAGGGCGGGTGGTGATGACAACCCAGGAACTGACCTCCAAGCAGCCTGTGGCGCCCGTGGATTACACCGCAGACCTCTCATGCCCAGTGCTTGGAATCTTCGGCAACGATGATCAAAGCCCCACCCCCGAGCAGGTGAACCAGCTGGAAGAGGCACTCAGAACGCATGGTAAAGCCTATGAGTTCCACCGCTATGATGGTGCCGGGCACGGTTTCTTCTACCACAACCGCCCGAACTACCGCCAAGAGCAGGCAGTGGATGGCTGGAACAAGGTGTTCGCATTTTTAGATAAAACCTTAGAGGGAGCCTAAACATGTGCACGATGATCGCCCAACAAGTAAAGATCACCGGCAGTGGTAAGGCGGGGGCAGATTGGTTTCGGGTGGACACAGCCAGCGTGAGCTATGACCATCCCTTCGACATGCCCCTCGAATATACGTTGAACCTCGACTTCACCAACCAGGCAGGCAGCCCTGGGAGGCGCGTGGCAGTGGAGCTGGATGCAGCCTCAGCATACAGGCTGGTGGAGGTGATCCTGCAGGTGATGAAGCAGGCGGAGGCGGGAGGGTTTGTAGAATCAGAAATTAATATGGAAAAGGAGAAAATATGATGTCACCAAAACGGAAATTCACCCAACTGGATGCAAGACGGATCGGGGATTCTTTGGGAATCGATTGGGAAGTGGTCAGGATCGAGGAATTCCAGGCTGGCTTGGGGGTCGAGCTGGAGCACGGTATACGCGACCTGGAGACAAACGTCACCAATGACGATGAGATCCAGACCGGCAAGATCGCGCTGGCACATTTGAAAGAGTTCCCAGATTATTACACCCGCCTCGCCCGGATGGAGCAAGAGGCAGATGAATATTGGAGTGGATCAGAGCATGCCAGTGCAATCAAGAGTGAGAGTTGACCTGGTATATTGAACCTAGCATGGAACCCATGCTGGTGTAGTTTTCGAGGCTTTTTATTTATTCTTTGCAGTCGCATTCGGTTATTTCTTGCTTCCGTTCAATAAAGCCATGTAATTGATCGCCCAACTGGCATGGAAAATTCGTTCAGACAACCTGCAACAATTCGAAAAATATTTAATCAGAATCGGGTATAATTTTAGTTACTTCAATGGGGTACAAGAATAGAATACTCAGGAGGTGAACCTATAAGCAGATGGATGGCAGCTTAAGGATAGGTCATGAATACGATATTAATAAAACAACCAACTCGAGGAGGCTCAATGAATAAGAAAACCATTTTCGCTGATTGGATTTTTCGCAATTGGGATTGCCCTGGCTGCATTTGGATTGTTTGGTGCAATCTCACAGGCAAGAGGCGCCAGCACTCCGGATGCCTGGACAGGTTCCTGGATTCCAGGACCGAGCCTGGATGCGACCCTTCTGGGTTGCCCAGCCGGTAACGGTATTGCCCGTATCACAGCTGTGTATTACCCCGAACAAGACCGGGTGTACTTCCTGGGGGCGCGTTGTGAAGACAACAACACCTACGGGTCGGTATTCTACTTTGATCCTGTAACCCAGACCTACCACGATACCGGCGTGGATATGCAGACCCCGGTGTCTAACTACCAGGTGGTGCGGATCGATGACGATGGAAACGGTAATGGGCCTGGATTATACATCGTTGGTGGCCGCCTCCAATCCGGTGCCCAGAGCAGTGCTGTCCAGGTTTATTACCCAGACGACAACACTGTGGCAACCATCGCCACCGACCCATTCCCACCTGCAGCTCCCTACAGCCCGGGTGGTGTAATTACCGTAGCAGACAAAATCTACGTGTTCGGTGGCTTTGATGGCGTAGCAGTGAATGCCTTAACATACATCTACGATTCAGCCGCTGCTGCAGGCTCGCGGTGGACGTTGACCGCTTGCAACCTGCCTACCCCACGTAGTTACATTTCTGCAGTTGCCCTGAATGGGAAAATCTATGCCATGGGTGGTGATGATTATGCAGGTGGTACTCTGGTTCCATTGAATGATACCGTTGTTTTAGACACTGCTGATCTCGGATCTTGCTGGCAGGATGGCTTGATGGCAGACCTGCCTGCAGTTAATGGCGATGCGCCGGCAGTTTACGTTGATGAGAACTATATCGGGGGTGGCATTTTTGTCATTGGCGGTAACTTTACAACCATAGGCCGGTTGGTGTACCGCTATGATGTGGCAGGTGACCTGTGGGAAAGCTTCCCAGACCTGGTCATCCCTGCACCAGCTACCGGGCGGCGCAACCAGGCAGCCGTATACATCCCGGCTGTCGGCGAACGCGTGCCTTCCTTGTGGACCTTCGGTGGGTATGATGGCTCGGGGACGAACGCCATGACCGATACCAGCGAATTCTTCAGAAATCAAGACGTGCAGCTTATTACTGAATCCCGACGCTCTTGAAGTGGCTGGTTTACCTGGAACCACCGTAACTGACCTGTTTACCGTGGTAAACATAACAGCCCCGGAAGATTCTTTCGATATCTCCTACACCTCCGATGTAACCTGGACAGTTGGCTTACCGGTTGACCCGGTTGGACCGATATTGCCAGGCGAGCAGGAAGATTTCGACATGACCGTCGATATCCCTGCCGGACTCGATTGCAATGTGGTTGGCACATTCACCGTCACTGCCACAGGTGTAGCTGACCCGCTGATAACTGCCAGTGCTGAGATCACCGTGCGCACGATCTGTGGTGTCACCGGCACAGTAACCGACTTCGATAGCGGGCTTCCCATCCCGGATGCCTATGTATGGATCCAGAACAGTGTGGATGGATTGGATGTGTACTATGATGCCTACACCGATGTGAATGGTGAGTTCGAGATGTTGGACGTAGCCCCCGATGACTACTATTTCGGTGCAAGCGCAATCTATCACCAGCCCTCCTTTTACCCGGATGGCTGGCCGGATGGAGCGATCACCTTCACCCTGACCACACAACCGGTCAACGTGGATGTAGAGTTAGTGGCATCGATGATCGATTGGGACCCGCAAGAGATAACCGTCAACGTGCTGCCAGGTAGCACGACGCATGAAACCCTGACGATCCAGAATGACGGTGCCGGTCCGTACTACTATACCCTCAACGTTGTGGATAGCTCACAGCCTGTGCCTCCAAACGGAGCACTTGCTATATCAGGCTTACCGCGCGTGGACGAGCAGATCTTCAGTGATCTCGCAGCCTCACCCGATGGAACGACCGATTTCGTGGTGGTGCTGAACAGCCAGGCCAATGTGGATGGAGCTTATGCAATCAAAGACTGGAATGAACGCGGCCAGGTGGTGTATGACACCCTCAGCAAGCATGCTGACGCTACCCAGAAGAGCTTGCGCAGCTACCTGAACCGGCAAGGTGTGGACTACCAACCGCTGTTTATCATCAACGCGGTAATCGTCCATTCCGGCAGTACCGAATTGGTGAACAACCTGACTGCCAGGCAGGATGTAGCCCAGCTGGTTGCCAACCGCAAGATCGCCGTGGAAAAGCAGGCTGGCGGAATCTGGGAAGCCCTACTGAAACCAGCCACAGTTCCTGAAGCGATCGAATGGGGCGTCCAGAAGATCAAGGCTGACCAGGTTTGGAGCGAATTTGGCGTGACCGGTGAAGGCGTGGTGGTGGCTGAGATCGATACCGGTACCCAATACGATCACCCGGCACTGGTGAACCAGTACCGCGGCAACCTCGGTGGTGGAACCTTCAATCACAACTACAACTGGTACGATCCCTACGCCCAGTGCGGGACCGCAGGTGAAGTACCCTGCGACAACGGTGCGCATGGAACCCACGTGATGGGTACCATGGTGGGGGATGATGGTGCAGCCAACCAGATCGGCGTGGCACCGGGAGCCCAATGGATCTCCTGCAAGGGTGGTGACGATGTCTCCGGCTACCTGTTGACCAACGAGCTACTGGTATGTGCCCAATGGATTGTGGCACCCACCGACCTCAACTTTGAAAACCCGAATCCCGCCATGAGACCCATGGTAGTGAACAACTCATGGGGTGGCGGGCATGGTGATTACTGGTACACCGGTGCAATTTCAGCCTGGCGGGCAGCGGGAATCTTCCCGGCTTTCTCCAATGGCAATGCCGGACCACAGTGTTCGACAGCTGGCTCACCGGGTGACAACTGGAACAGTTTTTCCAGTGGTGCTTCCGACGTCAGTGACAATATCGCTGGGTTTTCCAGCCGTGGACCTGCAGCCAACACCGGCTTCCTGAAACCCAATATCACATCTCCGGGTGTAGGTGTTCGCTCCAGCGTACCAACGAATAGCTATGCATTGTACAATGGAACCAGCATGGCTTCACCCCATACAGCGGGTTCAGTTGCGCTGCTGTTGAGCGCTGAGGGCGACCTGTTAGGTCAGGTTGACCTGATTGCCTGGGTACTGGAACAATCTGCCACCCCGTTCTATACGACACAGGGCTGTGGAGGCGACCTGCCGGATACCCACCCGAACAACGTCTTCGGCTACGGCCTGCTGGACGTCTATAATGCCGTTTCGATGACCCAGGCTGGATGGATCACGCCTCCCTGGTTGGTTGCTGATACTACAGGTGGGATGATCCAACCCGGAGGGTCTACTACGATCAACCTTACGTTCGAAGCTCACGAACCCGGTTCTGTGAGTGCCACCTTATGGTTGGTAGGGGACGATCCATACAACCCGGACGTCCGCATCCCGGTCACGATGAACGTGATGAATCCGTTCTTCCTGCCGATCATACGGCGGTGATGTAAATATCGATCAGTATTAACCCATCCCCCCTTCATCCCCCCTTCCCAAAATCTGGGAAGGGGGGAGTAGTGAGGATTTGATAATAAAAGCCCTCAGGGAAAAACACCTGCGGGCTTTTATTATCCGACCAAGATTCAATCAAAATATACAGTTGATGCGGAAAAGTAGACCAGTAAGAAATTACAAATATCTTGTAAAAAGTGACGGCCAGTGACTGCCCTGCATTTTTTTTACCATGGAATACCACGATTCCAATCAGGTCTTGTTGCAATCATCGGAAAGCGCAGAAAACAATCGTATCCCAATCAAAATCACCCATTGTGATTTCCAATGTATAATTAATGAGCACCTTAGAACTCAGAGATTAATCCCCAGTTGGGAAACAGATCGCGTGATGAACGATTTTCTAAATCCATACATCGCAGGAGCCCCGGTTGTAGAACCGAGCATGTTCTTCGGCCGTCAGGATGTTTTCGACTGGATTGAGCAAAATCTAAGTGGTCGTTTTGTCAACCACATCCTGGTCATCCACGGCCAGCGCCGGGTCGGCAAGACCTCGGTCCTCAAGCAGATCCCCAACCATCTGCCCTCACATTTCATCCATGTCTTCATCGACCTGCAAGGCCGTACCCACACCAGCCTGGACCGGTTCCAGTGGTGGCTGGCACGTGAGATCAGTCGCGCAGTCAGCCAGGCATGCGGGCAATCCATCCCCATCGCTGAGCGTGAATTGTTCGCCCAAGACAGTGAGTACCTGGCATCCACCTTCCTGCCCGAGGTTCTGTCCAAGTTAGGGGAATCGATCCTGCTGCTGACCTTTGACGAATTTGACACACTCTCCGAAACTGAAATCCAGGAGAGCCTGACCAGACCTTTAATCGCCTACCTGCGGCGCTTGTTCGACCTGCCGAACCTGAATTTCATCTTCTCGATTGGCTCTTCCGGGCACAAGCTGGAAAATATGCAGGCTTCCTACACCGAATTCTTCAAGACCGCCCTGTACCGCAAGATCAGCTTTCTGAAGCAGGAGGATTGCTCCTATCTTATCACCCGCCCGGTGGAGGGTATGCTGGTTTACGAGCCGCTGGCGGTTGAACGCATCTACGCCATCACTTCCGGGCACCCCTATTTCACTCAATTAATCTGCCATGAGCTGTTCTCACTCAGCCAAAAAACCGGCAGGAGGACCCTCACCCGCGAGGATGTGGATGCTGTGCTGGAAGACGTGATCGAGCGTGGGACAGTCAACCTCAAATTCGTGTGGGATGAAGCCTCTGACCTGGAAAAATGGGTGCTGTCCAGCCTGGCGCATGAACTTCAAGCGCAGGACCACGACCGGCAGACATTGGGTATTCAAAGCCGCCGTATATGCAATGACAAGCAACTGGCTTCTGTGCTTAACAACCAGCATGTACGCTACAGCGAAAATGACCTGAATTCAGCTCTGGTACACCTGCGCGAGAAAGATGTGCTCACCCAGGAGAACCGCTTTGTGGTCGAATTGTTGTGCGTCTGGCTATTAAAGAACCGGCCTTTAGACCGGGTGCGCGAGGAGCTGGTGCAGGTCAACCCGATTGCCAACCGTTACAACGAGATTGGTGATGAATTTCGAGAGCTCGGGCAGCCAGACAAGGCACTGGAGAGTTACCAGCAGGCGTTGTCGACCGACCCATCCAATCTGCGCGCTCAGGTGAGCATCGCCAACCTGCACGTGGAAGCAAAGGATTTTGACCAGGCCATACAAGGGTTTGAGGCTGCGCTGCGCATTGACGAGGATGATATCGCGGCACGCAGCGGTCTGTGTTCAGCTTTTATGGCATTGGGTGAAAAGGCTGCGGAAGCGGGAAATTTCGAAAAAGCTGGGGATTACTATCAGCGCATCCTGGCGATTAACCCTGATCAATCTGAAGTACAACAGCGCCTGGTAGTATTGTATACCCGCCAAGCGGATGAAGCCCTGGAGGCAGGTAACGCTGAGCTTGCCTTGCGATATTATCCACGTGCCCTGGAATATGCCCCTGAGGATAGCCAGCTGAGGGCAAGGTATATGCGTGCCAAGGAGCAGCACACCAAGCGGCTCATCGACGGGCTGCTCAAGCAATCCCAGCAGGCACAGGAGAAGCAGGATTGGGAGGCTGCTGTGGATGCTATCCAGAGGGCTCAACAGCTGTCACCAGACGACCCCGATTTAAGGAGGCGTTTGGTAGATATCCAAGAGGCTGCACGCCGGGTAAAAATCTCTACGCTGCGTTCCCACGCCCAGGAAATGGAAGTCAGTGAACGCTGGGAGGAGGCGATCCATGATTGGGAAGCCTGTCTTCAATTAAACCCAGAAGATGAAGCAGCTATACAAAAATCCCTGGATCGTTCTCGCCGTATGCTAAAAATAGCGAGTGATTACAGCCTGGCTCAGGTTGCCATCAAGGAAGGGCACTACAGTCAGGCAATTATCCTGTTGCAGGGTGTGATCGCACAAGATGCTACGTATAAGGACGCCGCCAGGCTGCTGGTGGATTGCTTGAAGAGGCGTCCAAAGGAGGCGTTCAAGCTGCCGCTGAGATGGCTGCGTTGGGCATTGCCAATCCTGCTCCTGATTGCAGCGATGGTTGGAATAGCCACCCAGTGGTCACGGATAAACCCCTTGCTGGCAGGATTGATACAGCCGAAAACGCAAAGTGCGACACAAGCAGCTGGGGTTACTCCTCCTGCCACACTTTCTGCGGAGAATATTCCACTCCGCACAGCTACCGTAGCCGTAGCCAGCCAGGATAGCGCCTCTTTTGCACAGGTGAGAGAAGAAATAATCGGGGATAGAGCACCGGATGTTCAGGACAATTTTTCAGATACATCCAACGGAGAGTATTGGATGATCGATGAAGGCGCTCAGAATGCCAGCTTTCAGGGTGGGGTTTTGCGCCTGAACAATGCTTACCCCATTGGAGATGATTCACTCAAAAGGATGAATTACCTCCTGCAGGTGGATCTACGATTCAATGGGCTGACGGGGGGCGAAAAGTTTTACTATACTCTCCGCTTGAACCCAATTGATGAGGACAATAGTACAGAATTTTTATTGGAGATCATCCCATCCCTGGGCACGTGGTCACTAAAATCGAATATAGACCCCAATCAACCAGACTCAGAAATTAAGAAGGGAAGCCTCGATATAATTAAAACTAATCGCTGGTATGAGCTGGGAGTTGAGGTACAGGATGATTTTTTTAGAGTGTTTTGGGATGATATGGAATTACTCAGCCAGTCTGGAGTAAGGCTATATGGATTGAACAATCACTTTGGGTTAGATCCGGATAAAGCGGGGGAGAATGCTGCACTGGATATCGACAACTGGCGCATGTGGGACCTGGGCACAGCAGACTATATGAGTAATGTTTGGATCGACGAGAGCAATCCGGTGTTGGTTGAGGATAATTTTACTCCGGATGAAGGCTGGCAGTTTAGCCCGGCAGGAAATGAAAAATATGATAACGGCAGGGCAGTGCTGTACACAGAAGGAGATGAAACCGGACTAACCCGAGACGACTTCAAAGGTTATACCGATATCGCCATGCAAGTGAGTTTCATCCCGCAAGACATGCCTGAGTCTTCATCTCTGGTCTGGTTCTTGGGAAAGAATATTACTACAGGAGATCTGATTGAATTTGAATACTTCCCCAACACCGGTCAGTGGCAGCTCAGCAAGGTGGAAAACAACCAATCGGTGGTATTAACCTTGGGGTGGACCCATCCGACTCTACAAGGCAACATGGGTACAATCATGGTTACTGCTCAGGGAGACCAGGTGAGTGCCTTTTATAGCAACGAATTCCTGGGTGCTGCCAATACCGACCGATCAGGCGCGGGGACATGGAATGAGCTGGTGATCTCTGGTAAGCAATCACCGTTTGCGCAGGCAGACATTTCAACTATCACCTTTTGGAACCTTGGAACACCTTCATTTCAGCAAATGAGAGAAAATATGGTGGGGGACACCCCGCCCAGTGTGGAGGACGATTTTTCAGGCGATACCCTGCAAGAATATTGGTTGGATGATGAAGGTGTTCCAGCAGGTACTCTCCAGGATGGTGCCCTGCGCGTGGAAAATCGGGTCGGTGAACCTATATACTTAATGAATTACACCCTGCAGGTCGACTTACGCTTCGGAAATCTCTCCGGGGATGAGAATTTTGATTATTTAATACGTGAAACACCTTTACTCTCCGAACAAGTGTCATACCAATTTATGATTCACCCATCGACGGGTGAGTGGAATCTGAATGTGTATTACGAACCTAGCGAATACGGAACATACGGAACACCGCTTCAAAATGGTGTGATTGGACCTATCGAAGCAGATCGCTGGTACGAGCTTGGGGTGGCGGTAAATAATGAAACGTTGTGGGTATATTGGGATAATATAGAACTGCTTTCCCAGCAGGATGTCAGCTTATTCGGCGTGGAAAATAGTTTTGGGTTGACAGATGATACTTCAGGTGAGGCAACCCTGGATATTGATAACTGGCGCTCCTGGGACTTGGGTACACCGCCAAACATGAGAAATGACTGGATTACTGAGAGCGTGCCGACGGTTGCGGAGGATAATTTCACCCCTGATGAAGGCTGGCAGTTCAATCCACCGGAAAATGAGAAATTCCAGGATGGCGTGGCCATTCTGGCGACAGATGGGAGCGAAACGATCTTCTATCGAGACGATCTAATCGGGAAAAATGTCGCCATGGAAGTGACTTTCAGCCCGCGTGATATGCCTGATTCTGCTTCTCTGGTAATTTTTATGGGGGCAGAAAATAAATCCTCAGGCAATGTGTTCTTTTTTGAATATTACCCGGGAAGCGGTTTATGGACCATCTCAAAGGGCGAAAACCAGGGGTGGAGCAAGATTGGATCGGGTTGGACGCAGCCCACTTTACAGGATGGGATTGCCACCATCATGGTTGTTTTGGATGGAAACCGGGTGAGTGCCTTTTATGAAGATGCATTCCTGGGTTATGTTGAAAGTGATCGAACGGGTGCAGGGACGGAGAATTTCCTGTCGGTACGGAGTAATGGTGACGTGTTTGCTCAGGTGGATATATCATCGATCAGGTTCTGGGACCTGGATTCAGTGGAGATGATGATCCCGGAGAGGATCTACTTGCGCACACCCATCGTGGATGAAAATTATTTCATGCCGAATGAAGGCTGGATTTTCGATCCGCCGGAAAATGAGAAATACGAGGATGGCAGGGCGGTGCTGGTCTCTGACGAAATTAGTAATACATCCATAGAGCGGGAAGAATTGACAGCCACCAACTTCGCCTTGGAAGTGACATTCATCCCGCGGGATATGCCTGATCTTGCATCCCTGGAATGGAACCTGAGAGAGAATACAGATCCCAACAGTCACTTCTTTGAATTCAATCCGTTTACTGGTGGATGGCTATTCGCAAAGCATGAAAACGAAAGTTGGAGCCTTATTTCCAATGGATCGACACTGCCCGTACCGCAGGATACGATGGCTACGATCCTGGTCATCGTTAATGCTGATCGGTTCAGGGTTTACCTGAACCAGGAACTGATCGAAACCGTATTTATTTCACGCTCGGGAGAAGGAATAATGTACCCAATGATTAATCTGCTTAGTAATGGAGCTGAATTTGCTCAGGTGGATATCAGCAATTTAAAATTCTGGAGCCTGGACGAATAATAATATGACCCAAAACCCATTCACGTTCGGTAATCCCATCCGCGAGCCGGGGCGCTTCATTGGCCGGCAGGCAGAGCTGCGCCAGGTGGTCAACCGGCTGCTTTCCAGCGCGCATGAGAGCACCTCCATCGTTGGAGAGAGGCGCATCGGTAAGACCTCCCTGCTGATGCACCTGGCGGATAAATCGACTGCCAAATCGCTTGGATTGGTGCCCGAGCGCTTTTGCCTGATTTACATTGACTTCCAGGGCTTGGTCGACATCACCCCCCAGCGTTTCTGGGGGCGGGTGCTCACCCGCATGGGGCGCTCGATCACCGACTCAAACCTGCGCTCACTAATCGAAAACCTTCAAAAACAGGAAAACATCGAGCTATTCGACCTGGAGGACCTGTGTGAGGCTATCGCCGAGGCAGGTATATGTGTGGTGCTGCTGCTGGATGAGTTCGAATATGTCACGCAGAACCCCAATTTCGGTCCGGATTTCTTCGGTGGCTTACGTGCCCTGGCGATCCACCATAATTTACCGCTCATCACAGCCACCCGCCGTGAGCTGATCGACCTGTGCCATTCGGAAGAGATCAAAGGCTCGCCATTCTTCAACATCTTCGCCAATATCGTCCTGCGCCTGTTCAAGCGGATCGAAGTGGAGGAGCTCCTGGATCGATATACACACGAATCGGGTGTGTCGTTTGGAACGCGGGAGCATGAGCTAACCTGGCGTTTGAGCGGCGGGCACCCGCTTTTCACCCAGATTGCCGGATATTATATTTTCGATGCTCTGCAGCAGGGAATGGCTCCCGATAAGCTGGAAAGCTGGGTAATAGCTCAGTTTGAGCAGCAGACCACCCCACACTTCAGCTATCTTTGGGGACGCTGCAGCGAGAGCGAGAAAATAACCTTGCTTTCCACGATCATGCTTTGTAAGAGTAAACCAGGCAAGAAAGAGCCTCCTTTTATGGAGCGGTTGGTCAAGCTCTATCCACGCGCAGCCATGGATGCTGACCACCTGATCAAGCGCGGCCTGCTGCGTGAACAAAACGGTGATTCCGGATGCTATGCCCTGCTTTCGAGCAGCCTGGAAGGATGGATCACGCGTGAGCTGGCTGCTGGTCCGGATGAGCAAGCCTCGCAGGTGAATGTGGGTGAATGGCTTCAGTCCGGAAGAATAAGCCTGGATGAACCCGAGAAAAATTTGATGGCCAGGGTCAAGAAGCAATATTGGCCACTCATGGGAACCATCCTTAAGGAGATGTCATTCGAGCTGGCGGGAAACCTGACCTTTGAACTATTGCTGAAGGCGTTAATTTAAAAGCGGGGAGTTTTAGGGTCGAAGGTGCTGTGTGAGTCCCTCCAAATCTATAGATTTTACGAGCCCCCAAAAAATAACTGGTCTGGAAAGCTCCATATATTTATTTTTATTAACTATTTCTTAGGATGCAAATAGCTATACTTAATGTTTTTATGTTATGGTTGTCCAGGTAATAAAAATATCATAGTTTAACCTTACGTTGGTTAATAGCCCCAAGGAGCAAAATTATGAGCAGCGTAGAAAGAGCAAAAGCCACTCAAATAGAAAATATCCAGAAAAAGACCGGTAAATCAATGGAAGAGCTGACTGAGCTGATTGAGAGCAGCGGGTTGACAAAACACGGAGAGATCCGCAGCATGCTGATGGAGAAGCTGGACCTGGGTTATGGGGACGCCACGATGCTGATCCAGTTTGCGCTCAAGAAAGATGTGCAGATTATTGTCCAGGAGAAGGGGCTCACGACCGAGGACGTGCTGGATGAAATTTATAGTGGTCCAAAAGCCAGCCTACGCCCCATCCACGATAGGTTGATGAGTGCCATCAACCAATTTGGTGAATTCGAGGTCGCACCTAAGAAGGGCTACGTCTCGTTACGGCGTAAACGCCAGTTTGCCATGCTCGGCCCGGCGACCAATACCCGGGTTGAGTTGGGGATCAATAGCAAAGAACTGGAAACAGATGAGCGACTGATTGAACAGCCAGCTGGCAGCATGTGCAACTATAAGGTGCGGCTTACCGACCCTGAGCAGGTCGATGAAACCATCATCAGCTGGGTGTTTCGGGCATACGAAACGGCTGGTTAACGCCAGGTATGCAGTCCGTCAGGAAGGCGCTTCCACGGTCGCGTGCGTGGATAAAGAGTCACTCGTAAATTTGGTCAACTTAACCACACGTGCCTTGTTGCGCAGCAAAGAAGGCACAGCAAGCAAGCGCTTGAGCATGGCTTTCTGCTTCGATGATCGCCCAGGCACAGTGAACACCATCCGGGCATCCCCATTCAAAATGGTACAGATAACCCATGGCATAGATCTGATCGACTAACATGTGGCAATCCTGATCTGTATGAGGGGTTTCAATCAAATATCGATCCATTATTATTCTCGTGTGAAACCCACACGCCTCCTGATCTGTATTGGTCCAATTATAAATAAGACTATTTATGGTCTAATTTATATATAATACACCTAAAGATCCAAAATAGTCAAGTCAGGATAAAATATCACTACTGCACCATTGCATTAAAAGGGAATTCAGTTAACGATGGGCAGTTGAATGGAAATGGTAAGTGAATAAAACCTGGAAAGCTCTACAAGGAGACTTCATGGAAACTTTTGACACCATACGCAAACGCTGCAGCCTCAAGGGGCATATCTCGGGGAGGGAGATCGAGCCAGAGAAGATCAACTTGATCCTGGAGGCAGGGCAGCTGGCACCCTCAGCCCGCAATTACCAACCCTGGCGCTTCATTGTTGTGCAGGATAGGAAGGTCGTGGAGAAGCTTGTCAAGGCGTTCTCGGAATCGAACCAGGTGATGGTAGACGCACCCGTGATCCTTGTCGTCTGCGCCCGGGCTGGGGACGATGTGATAAAAAATGGTCTGGAGTATTACCTGTTCGACGTGGGGTTGGCGGTGGAGAACATGGTGCTGGCGGCAACCGCGCTTGGCGTCGTTACCCATCTGATGACCGCCTTCGATGAAGCGATGGTGAAGCAAATCCTGCACATCCCTGCGGACGTGAGGGCGGTGGTGGCGACACCCCTGGCATACCCGGTTGAAGCCAGTTATGACGAGGCTGCCCAAGCCAGGCTATCTGTGCGCACGCGCAAGGATTTGAAAGAACTGGTGCTGATAAACCAGTGGAGCGAACCCGAGCCAGCTTAGTAATCCTTCCTTGAAAAACCTGCTGTCCTTTCCCGGACTGCCAAGCAACCGGCTAGTGTATATACTTCCTAACACCTAAATACCAATAATCAGGTGAGATGCTGGGTTCGTCCGATAAACGACGCCATTGACTTTATCCTCAGGTTGAGAGTAAATTCACGGTAGAATCCATTAATAAGCGAACTAACTCAATGAAACGAAAACGCTCATGTCGTAAACTCGAAGCATTATGATGTAAGGAGATCGTTTCAAGACGGTGCAGAAAGGACGAAAGAATTCTTATGCTATACAAAAAGATTGCGATGGAACATGATAAGAAGATTGCGCTGGTTGCGCACGATAATAAGAAACGCGATCTGGTGGAATGGGCTAAATATAACCGCGATCTCCTGGCACACCATGATGTGTTTGCGACAGGCACCACTGGCGAGATCCTGGAACAACAACTCGGTTTTAAAATCACAAAACTCCAAAGCGGACCCCTGGGGGGTGATCAGCAAATTGGTGCCAGGATCACCGAAAACAAGATCGATTTTCTTATATTTTTCTGGGATCCGCTCGAACCCATGCCCCATGATCCCGATGTCAAGGCTCTTTTGAGAATGGCAGTGGTGTGGAATATTCCCATTGCTTGCAATCGGGCTTCCGCTGATTTCATGATCTCATCTCCGCTGATGGATGGAGAGTATGATCGCCTGGTACCCGATTATGAGGGATACCGCTCACGAAAGATAATCGTAGGCGCAGGAATGGACCAAGATTCAGAGGATTCTGGCGAAGAAATGGAGAAAGATGAAGGGGACTCTGGAGAGGGAACCGAGCAAGATACAGGGAACTCTGGAGAGGGGATGGAGCAAGGAGTAGAAGACCCTGGCGAAGGTGAAGAGGGAACGACGGTAAGGATACCCACCCAACTACCTTAGTCATCACCACCTCACGCCATCGGTCGGATTGTTACTGTCGTGGCATTTGAGGCAGGTGGCCGTGGCAAGATTGTTGGTGTGGCAATCACGGCAAGTTGCTCCTTCGTGATTAACACAGATCTCTTCACCGCAAGCGCCAGGATGCGCCAGGTTGAAGCTGGCACCGCCCCAGGAACTGGTGTTATGGCATTGGCTGCACGCCATCCCGGCAAATAGACCGGCGTGGAAGGCTGGGTCTGCGTGGCAGGCAGCGCAATCCTGGGGGGTGCCCTTGAATACCCCGTTTACATGGCAATCAACACACTTTACATTCACATGCGCGCCAGTCAGCGTGAAAGCAGCCAGATTGTGGTCAAAGGTGGCATCCGCCCAATCCGAAGGGTTGTGACAGGTTTCGCAAACAGTTCCAAAAGCCCCGTTGTGCTCGTCATCCTGCGCGTGGCAGGAGTAACAGTCCTTGGGAGTGCCTTTAAAACCGCTCGTGTGGCAGCTCTCGCATGGCACATCAACATGCTTGCCCTCGAGCTTAAAATCAGCCAGGTTGTGATCAAAGGTGGCGTCCGCCCAATCCGAAGGGTTGTGGCAGGTTTCGCAGGCAGTCCCAAATGCCCCATTATGCTCGTCATCCTGCGCGTGGCAGGAGTAGCAATCCTTGGGAGTGCCTTTAAAGCCGCTCAGTGTGGCAGCTTTCGCAGGGCACATCAACGTGTTTGCCCTCGAGCGGGAAATCAGACAGGCTATGGTCAAAATTGGCCGGCTTCCAACCATCAGGGTTGTGGCACACTCCGCATTGGGTGCCGAATTTTCCCGCATGGGCATCATCGGCGATATGGCAGGCTTCACAAGTGGTGGGGGTGTTTTGCAAATCAGAGATGGTAAGGGCGTTACTATGGCACCCAGAGCAAGTCACCTGCAAATGTGCTCCGGTTAATGGGAAGGTCACCTGGGAGTGGTCGAAATCACCATAACGATCGACGCCGTCATGGCAGGCAAGACAGTTCTCACCAAAATCATGGGTATGGGTGACGATAAAATCCATGTCGAGGGCGCGGTGGCAATTTGTGCAGGCTTGCTGATCAAAGGTGGAAATACCCTGAACATGACAGTCACTGCAGATGAAAGGTTGACCATCCGCTCCAACCTGGTGCCCGGACAGTGAAAAGCCAGTCTCATCATGGGGAAAATCCGTGGGGTCCATAACCGTCAGCGAGGCGTTGGGTCCATTATGCTCGGTGTGGCAGTCCTGGCACGCTTTGGATGCGCCTTGAGACAGGATGCCATGCATGGAAGTTGGATCTCCGATTTGCTGTGCAATATTCGTATGGCAGTCCAAACATTTGTCCGACATGGTTTGACCAGACCAGAAGGGTGGGTGGCATTGACCACAATCTTTACCAATTTCGCTGTGGGACGTCACCCCACCTAGCGCAACGCCTGCCTGGGCATTGAGCTCACCGGGATTAAACATGGAATTACCTGAGATGATCTCGGCAGCAACCAGGATAATCAGCGTTATGAAAGCGCTGACCAGGGCGAGTGGGGAAAGGCAACCGATGCGGGGTGTGTTCATTTCAGCAAGGTGGCGTAGTAAAGTGCCCCGATGATGTGGACGAAGGCAGCCGTGAAAAGCGCCATTCCAATGGGAATATGGACTGTGTGCCATAGCGACATTAAACGGCGGGCATTGGCAAGTGCCCCAGCCTGCATCTGTCCAACCAAGCCGGTATCTTCAATACCGTCGGCGGTGCGTGGGATACGGGTATAGATGTAACGCCCAATAAATCCGCTGACGACGATGATGACCGTCAGCAAGGTGGTAACACCCGCCAGCCCACTGAACTTCCAGGAGGTATGCAGGAGTACCATGAAGGGGCCGACAATGCCGGTGAAGATATGGAGCTGTAGCCATTTAGCCATGGGTCCCCAACGGGCTGTTCGGCTGCGTTTGCGCAGGCTGTAGAGCGTTTCGGTGGCAAGCATGAGCAGGAAACCGATAATGCCAATGGCGTGACCATATAATTCGCTGGCGGCAGGGATTTGATTCGTATAAAAAACCACCGCAGCGTAGGAGACAGCGATCAGAATGCAAGCCAGAAAGGCATAAATCAGTTCTTTTGAGTTACGAAGCATACCGATACCTTTATTATTTTTGATTACATAATTTCCTGACAGAAACTTGCCAGGATATCAGCAATAGGGGCATTGGGTTTCAATAAATCAGCGTGGATGGAAGAAATATCGATTTTTTGGTGGACGATAGCCTGGATGGCAGTTGAAAGTTTTTGGTCACCCATGACAATCGCACCCGATGATGTGTTTTTCACCAAGCATCAAACGAAGATGGTTGACATCGAAGCCATCCTGAGTCAGGATGGCGTCTGGCATCTGTCGCCAGGTTTCGCTATCACCACGGGCGATGCCGATGAGATCCGGGTCACTGCCACCGCCTACCATACCGATGATGGTGGTGGTCAGCCCGCTCAAGCGGGTAACGTTGAAGGCGGCTGGTTTGTAGTAGGGTCGTCTTTCTCCAACCATGCTGCGGCCGGCAGCATACCCCTGTTCACGGGCGGGAGACCACAGGCTGTCGAGGACGTATTTACCGCTAACAGGATCATGGACCTGGGCGACATCCCCGGAAGCGAAAATATCGGGCAGATTGGTTTGCATGAATTCATCCACCAGAATGCCACGCTCGCAGGTAATTCCAGCATCCTGCGCCAGGCTAATACGCGGGGTTATCCCTACCGCGTAGGCAATAAGGTCAGCGCGCATATGGCTTCCATCGGTCAGTTGTGCACCGATCACATGCCCATTTTTTCCTGATATTTCGGCGATTTCACTTTTATGATGGATTTGGATACCTTCATGCTTTAGCCGAGTCTCAATGATGCTGGATTCGACCTCGTCCAAGACGTTTGGCCAATAGCGTTCGCTGCGCAGAATATAGTGGACTTTGACCCCGCGTGCCGCCAGCCCCTCAGCCAGCTCGAGGGCGGTGATGCCGCCACCTGTGACCAGGGCGGTGCGCCCGCGTTTAGCTTTGGAAATCAGAGCGCGGGCATCTGTAAGATGGTCAAGTTTGTGAACTCCATTCAGGTCAGCGCCAGGGATTTTTAGCGGGAGCGCCTGCGCGCCGGTTGCGATCAACAATCGATCGTACGGCAGGCGGACTGAGGTGCTGAGCAGGATGGTTTTTTCTGCAGATAGGATTTGCTGGACACTGGCGGTGATAAACCTGGGCGTTGAGTTTCTGGTAATGGTTCTGCTTATACGGAAAAAGTAATTTCTCGGGGATCTCCCCCGTCAGGTAATAAGCTAAACCGGGACGGGAGTAATAGACAAAGGGATCTTCGCTGACGATGGAAAGCTCGCCCTGGTTGTCGGCCAGGCGAATGGCTTCAGCAGCTGCAATGGCGGAAACACCGGTACCAATGATGACGTAACGGGTCATTTGGATGGCTCCGTGAACAGGTTGGTGCGCTCGAATTTGAGCACCCCACGCGGGCAGCGCCTGACACACTCACCGCAGGTCAGGCAGCGGCTGTGAATCACTGGTTTTGCCAACCAAACGTGCTCGCGCACATCAATTTCCACCGGGCAGTTGAAGGTGCAGATGCCACACTGCACGCAGCGCAGCGGATCTGATACAACCTGTCCTTGCGCCCGGTTGGTGTGGCGGTCTTTTTCTTGGCGGATGATGCTCATAAGGAAGATGTTTCTATTGGCACAGACATTTAGTTAATGAACCTTCGGTTCTGATAATTTAACACCAATAATAATCTGCTGATTATAATTTCAATCCATGGATTTGTCATTGTGGGGTAAAAATAAGAGAAAGGTTACAGGCGACGGCGTGCGCTTACTCTCGATGATGGATTGCAATCATGTAACAGTATAATTAAGCAAGTCCCACCACCTGGCAGGTTGTTAGAAAATCTGCCAGAAATGGAAATTCACAAGGAGGAAAAATGAAACCGAATGAAATGTTCAGCCATTGGGAGCAGGTGCGGAGAAGTCTCCTGGTGATGATCGACCGGTTCAGCCAGGAAGAATTGGCTTTCACACCCTTCGAAAGCGCCTGGTCGGTCGGGCAGATCATGCTGCATATTGCCGATTGTGAGGACAACTGGTTGCATGGGGTAGTAAGGCAGGAAATCACTCCATGGGTGTTCTATGAATTTGCCGATTACCCAACCAAGCAGGCGATTATAGGAAATGCTGGAACGAGCACATCAACGGACAATTGCCTTCCTCGATAGCCTGGATGAGCCGGACCTGACAAAGGGATATACAAACCCCGGGGGATACATTTCCTTAGCGCTGGATCATCTGGCACGTGCTGGAGCACGAGATCCACCACCGCGGAGAATTATCACTGGCGTCTGGGAATGCTGGGGCACGCGGGATGGGGTGAGTGACCGAAAGGAGATAATACCGCTCAAGCTTGGTTTTCGCAAGTAAAGATGCTTTCAATTACTTGCATGGTTTCCACCAACAGAGAGGTAGGAATTCGATGAGCGATCCAATAATCATTACTGGTGAAGACTACATCCAAAGCCTGCGCGGGCGCAAGCTAAAGGTGTTCCTGATGGGGCAGCGGGTTGACGAACCTGTGGACCACCCAATGATACGACCATCGGTGAATGCCATGGCAATAACCTATGACCTGGCGCTGGAGGCTCCAGAGCTGGCGACGGTGTGGTCGCCTTTCACGGGTGAACGGGTGAACCGCTTTTTGCATGTTGCCATGAGCGGAGAGGAGGTTGTGCAGCAGAACAAGATGCAGCGCCGCCTGGGGCAGCTCACCGGTACATGTTTCCAACGCTGCGTTGGCATGGACGCATTGAACGCCCTATATTCTGTGACATATGAGATCGATGGGATGCATGGCACACTCTACCATGCCCGGCTCAAAGCGTTCATAAAAAAGATGCAGCTCCAGAATTACGTCATTGGTGGGGCGATGACCGATGTGAAGGGCGATCGCAGCAAATCACCCTCCGGGCAGGCTGACCCGGACATGTACGTGCACGTCAGCAAACGCACAAAGGATGGGGTATATATCCGGGGTGCCAAAGCGCACCAAACGGGGGCAATCAATTCGCACTGGCTGATCGTGATGCCAACCCTGCGTCTTCAGCCTGATGAAACTGATTATGCCATCGCCGGAGCACTTCCCGTGGATGCGGAAGGCATCACCTACGTGGTGGGAAGGCAATCTTGCGATACCCGCTGCCTGGAAGGTGAGATCGAGGCAGGCAATGCCGCCTTCAGCGGGCAGGAAGCTCTGGTCATCTTCGACGATGCATTCATCTCCAACGAGAATATCTTCATGGATGGGGAATTTGAATACAGTGCCTTGCTGGTGGAGCGCTTCACCGCCTTCCACAGGCGCAGCTATGTATGCAAGAGCGGTGTGGGTGATGTGCTCATAGGGGCAGCAGCGACGGCTGCAGAATATAACGGGGTGGAGCGGGCATCCCACATCCGTGACAAGTTGGTGGAAATGACCCATCTGAACGAGACCATCTATGCCACGGGGATCGCTTCATCGTACCAAAGCAGTGCCACACCATCGGGGTCATACCTGTGCGATGAGCTGCTGGCGAACGTATGCAAGCAACAGGTGACCCGCATCACCTATGAGATGGCACGCCTGGCGCAAGACCTGGCAGGTGGTTTGATGGTAACTCTGCCTTCGGAAGCTGATTACCGCAATGAAGAAGTGGGTCCGCAGCTGGAGAAGTATCTCAAGGGAGTTGAGGATGTGCCCATGGAGAACCGTATGCGCATGCTCAGATTGATCGAGAACCTGACGCTTGGGCGGAATGCAGTGGGGTACCTGACCGAGTCATTACATGGGGCGGGCTCACCCCAAGCACAGCGCATCCAGATCCAGCGTCAGATGGATTTGGAGAAGAAGGAAAACCTGGCGAAGAAGCTGGCGGGAATTGAAGAAAGGTGATGCATTTGTAAGAATAACTATAGTAGAGGCGCAGGGGTGTAATTCAGTAGTTACGCTTGAAAACCTACCCCTGCGCCTATATGCTGGGAATTCATTAAAATTTAGAAGCACGATTACATTTCTGTGCCTTCACACGGACTCAATAAAGGATAATTATTGGAATCATAAATTATTGGGGATTGGAATTTGAGGGTGAAATCGGTCATCCTCCCATTTCGCTGGATTTGCCTCGATATACTTCCAAATATTCTCGAATTCATGCTCATCCCTGACGATATGGTCATAATAATTTCTTTGCCAAATAGGAGTAATCTTCGGACTACGTAGGTTATTGATTCGCAAGGATACTGAGGCTTTATACGCGCGCACGATCGCGCCTAATGACCCAGGAATCACAAATGCTCCTGGGTAGGGGCGCAGGGATGAAAATATCTCATCATCTTCCTGGGGATCAACCCCTGCGCCTTTCAAGAATATTAAACCGTGAACATGATTGGGCATGATGACAAAAGTAGAAAAATCGGCTGATTGGAAACGGATGTTCAATCTCATCCATTGTTCGTTGGCAATCTCACCATACGGATTTAAAATCATTTTGCTTTGGATGACATCTCCAAATAAGCAAGCATGATTGTGGGTAACGATGGTTACAAAATATGCCCCAGGTTGGGTGTAGTCATAGCCATTTAACCGGTTGGAATTTCGACGGTGTTCGAAGGGGATTGAATTCATGCTTATGCCTGATGATATTTATTATACAGTGGAAAGGCGCAGGGGTTGGATTTATGGATTGTGGTTTTACGAGTACTCCCCTGCGCCTCGTGGTTGTCTTCAGCGCAGGTTGGATTATGATTGTGGTTTACGTCTCTGCGCCTCCACAGAGTGTTGGTTCCATGGGTACAGGGGAGGTTCTAAGTTTGTGGATTCGGAATAGCTCCTCTGCGCCTCAACAGCGTGCTGGTTGCATGGGAACAGCGGGAGAATTCAGGATTGCAAATCTTGGAGGGTTCTCAGTGAGATTAAGATAAACGTCCCTGTATTTTTTAGCAGTGCAGGTAAAAAATGATAGAATCATCAGTTGATAAGATGTGGTGAGTATAGAATCTAGCCTTAACCAATATCGCCCCAGGAGCATTGATGCATGTATTGTCCACGCTGCCAGACTGATAACCCGGAAAAAGCCCGCTTTTGCCTGAATTGCGGGCAGGCGCTGGAACGCCGGTGTGCCAACTGTCAGACCGCGCTCGCCCCCGGAGCTCGGTTCTGCATGGAATGCGGGCAACCCGTACTGGAACAAACCCCCGTGGACGCCGACCGGTTAACCAGGCTGACTGCAGCAGTGCCCGAACCACTGGTTGAAAAGATGCGCACCGCCTCCAGAGAGACGGTAAAACTCGCCACAGGCGCGTTGGGGGAAAGACGAACCGTTACCGCGCTGATCGTGGATGTGGTGGGCTCCACCAGGCTGGCTGAACAGCTTAACCTGGAAACATGGATGTCGGCGATGAACAATGCCTTCGACCGTATTGCGCCGATCATTTTCAAATATGAGGGCACGATTGTGCGTTTACTGGGTGATTCGCTGCTGGCATTTTTCGGAGTTCCCGTGGCGCATGAAGATGATCCCCAGCGCTCAGTTAGGGCTGGTTTGGAAATCATTGAATTAATGGAACAATATGCCAGGGAGATTAAAGACGCATATAAGGTCAACTTTGCGGTACGGGTATGCATAAACACCGGTCCGGTGGTGATTGGACCGGTAGGCGATGACCTGAGGTTTGAGTATACTGCCTCGGGTGGGACGGTCAACCTGACCTCACGCATCAAGTTCGCTGGCCCTTCGATGAGCGTGCTGATCACCGGGAATACTTATCGCTACATCGCTCCTTACTTTGATTGTGATGACCTGGGATCGCTGGAAGTGAAAGGTGAGAGTGAGGAATTACGCATTTACCAGGTGGGGGCTGCCAGGGCAGTGCTTGGACGGACGCGTGGATTTGCCGACCTCGAAAGCCCGATGGTCGGAAGGGATAGCGAGCTGGCAACTTTGCTGCAATTATGTGATGCGGTCCAGATGGGCTTGGGACGGGCGGTGCTGGTGGTCGGTGAGCCTGGCCTGGGTAAAACCCGCTTGATCCAAGAATGGCAGACGAAGGCTGAGAAAGAAAAAAGGTCACCGGCAGATAATCTGGATACAGATAGGGCTCGTGTCGGTCGTTGGGTGATCGGGCGATGCACTTCGTATGGGCAGGGATTGGCTTACCACCTGTTAATTGAAGTATTGCAAAACATGCTGGGGGTTAGCGTAGGCAGCGATGAACCCGAGGTTCATGCTGCCTTGTTGACACTGCTTGGCAGGTTATTTGATGACCAGATGATGGAAGTTTACCCTTTCCTGGGTCATCTTCTATCTGTGAAATTAACAGGGGAAGCCCGGGAACGGGCAAACATCACCGACCCGCAAGCCCTGCAAACCCAATACCTCAACGCAGTGCAGCGGCTGCTCCAGGCATTTACCAAGGAAACCCCGCTCGTGATCGTGTTGGAAGATCTGCACTGGGCAGATGCATCCTCCACAGAACTGTTCAGCAAACTGCTTCCCCTGGTGTTGCGCACCCCGATCCTGCTTTGCCTGGTGACAAGGCCAGAACGCGAGGCTATCGGGTGGAAGCTGGTCAGTGCGGCGCGTGAGCTATTGGGTGGTAGCCTGACCGAAATCAGCCTGGGTGCGCTCTCGGAGACGGACAGCCGCGTCCTGGTGGCCAATTTATTGGATATTGAAGCATTACCGGAAAGGGTACGGGATTTAATCTTGAAAAAAGCCGAAGGCAACCCGTTCTTTGTGGAAGAGCTGATCCGGATGTTTATTGAGCGAGGTGCCATCCAACATCTCAACGGCAGCTGGATCGCCCAACAGGATATATTGGAACGGGACATCCCGGACAACCTGAATGGACTGCTCTTAGCGCGTATAGACCGACTGCCTGCCGAGGCGAGGTATACGTTGCTGGTTGCCTCCGTGATTGGGCGGACCTTCCCGATCAAAGTCTTATCACAGGTCATGCAAAGGAGCCTCGGATGACCCTATTCAGTGATCTGGGTACCCTGGAATCTGCAGGCTTGATCCGCGTGGCAAAAGTGGAGCCGGACCTGGAATACCATTTTCTGCACAGCCTGGTGCAGGATGCGGCCTACGCTTCGCTTCTGGATGGTGATCGAAAAAGATTACATCTGGCTGTTGGGGATGCCATTGAAAACCTTTACCCTGACCGAAAGAAAGAACTTTCAGCCCTGCTTGGGTATCACTTCCAGGAGGCTGGCCAGGAGGAAAAAGCATTAAGCTATTTTCTTCTCGCTGGGGATGAAGCACTGGCAGCATACGCAAACCAGGAAGCTGAATTCCATTATATGCGTGCCATGAACCTTATTTGCTGCACCGATACCGAGATTGCCAGGCTTTATTCAGGATTGGGTGAAGCAATCTACCGACAAGGCCGCTTCAACGAAGCCATACAAGCCATCCATACCAGCATCAATATTTACAATTCGATGGGGGATAGTGATAAAGTTGCCCGCTTATACGGCAGGGTCGGGCGAATCCTTTGGTACGCCGGAGACCGCCCAGCAGGATTACAAGCCTGCCTGCAAGGCCTGGCACTGATTATAGATGCTCCTGCCAGCAGTGGTAAAGCCAGCTTGTTGCACGAAACTGCCCGGGCATATCACTTCAACGGGAATTCGGATAAAGCACTCCCCCTCTGCCGGCAAGCGCTTGAAATGGCAGAGCAGTTTGCGGCAACCAATGTACAGGCAGATGCATTGGCGACGTTGGGTATATTGGCAGGGGTTTCACCCGAGGAATCGCTGGAAGTGCTTCGAAAATCGGTTGAGCTGGCAGAGGCGAATGGTTATTTGCAGGTCAGCATGCGCGCCCATCAAAACCTGGGTACCATGATTCGAACCTGGCTGATGGATAATGAGGCCGCTCTGGAACAATTCCGCCGTTCAGCAGAGCAAGGCAGACTGCGGGGAGCGGCCTCCGAAGAAATCATCGGCATGGTGAGTTATACCAGCTGCTTGTTCTTACCCGGTCGATATACTGAAGTTGAAGCAGAGCTGCTCCAATTGGATGAGCTGGTAGAGAAAAACGGGAATCCAGAGCCAATGCAGCTGTCTGTCAAATTCATACGCGGTGCGTTGACTGGATACCGGGGCGATTGGGATACAGCCATTTCCACTTTCAGGGAAATACTGCGCGGATGGAGGGAACGCAAGAACCTGGAAGCTGAAATTGGCAATATCAGCGAATTAACCTACTTTTTGTTGGAAAAGAACAGGTGGGATGAGCTGGATGACCTGAGTGAAGTAGAGACTTTGCTACTGGATGCAGTCAAGCTCATCGAGCAAGACGATTCTGAAGAGAATATCTGGGTCTATCCGCGTATGGCGATATTGTGTGTGAGGCAGGGTCGTTTGGAGGAGGCTTTTGAGTGGCTTGAGAAAGCACGTAGTGCGTCAAAGACCAGGCCGTCTCCCTGGCATGAGATTTTACAGGGGGAAGCGGAAATTGAGATTGCCAGGGCGAAGCAGGAATGGCAGAGCGCTTTGAAAGTTATTGAAAAGTTGAATACAATTGCCGTTCGAACTGGATTCCGCTCGCTTGTTTCAAGATATTTATTAATTTGGGCAGATCTACATATCAAGCGGGGAGAACCAGCCGATATGGAGCGAGCCCAGGTTTTATTGCGTGAGACGCTTACGATATGTGCGGAAATTGGGACTTATCATTATCCGGTGATAGCTCAAAGCAAATTACAGATGGTTCGATCTCACACGTATGCCCAGGTACTTGACCATGAGAAGATGACCAAAGACTTGAAGAAGGCACGTCAGGTGCAGGAAAGTTTGCTGCCAAAGACATTGCCCGTCTTACCAGGCTGGGAGTTAACCGTAGCGCTAAAACCCGCCGGTGAGACTTCGGGAGATTTTTATGATTTTATTGATCTACCGGTTGGAAAAATCGGCATATCGATTGCAGATGTGACCGACAAGGGAACCAGCGCTGCATTATTCATGGCTTTAAGCCGCTCTTTATGGCGTACTTACGCAGTCGAATACCCGGAGAGCCCTGAAAAAACGATGGAGGTGACCAACCAGCGAATCCTTGCAGATACGCACGGAGGATTATTTATCACCTTATTTTATGGCATCCTTGATCCGAAGACTGGCGAATTTTGTTATAGCAGTGCAGGCCATCACCCTGCCTACCTGATACGGTCTAAGGATCGGAATATTGAGGAGTTAAGCCGCACAGGAATCCCCCTGGGCGTGATGGAAGAAACAACCTGGAGCCAGCAAAATATCACCCTCGAGCCAGGGGATGCCCTGGTGCTATATACAGATGGCATCACAGATGCGTTGAATGAGAAGGAGCAATTTTTTAGTCAGGAGAGATTGCATGATTCCCTGCTGAAGTATTATGGGAAACCGGGTGGAGAAATGCACGCGTTACTGTTAGGCGATGTACGTGACTGGATCGGAAATACCCAGCAATATGATGACATCACCTTGATGGTAATCGTGAGGGAGAAGGGGTAGAAATCGGGGCACGCGAATTGCAACCATCACCTATAATTGCTTCGCATGTGGAAACGATTGTCTTTTCAAGAATATATCGATATATAGAATGTAGAGGTGACCATGCCCGAACAGGCGATCAAAATCACTTGCCCTCACTGTGGAAAAGTCCGCACGATTAATAAAGCTGTATTTGGCGTCAGCAAAGGACCTCCGAGCGCGGCATTGGACAAAGCATATCAGAAGAAGCGGGAAAGTTTGGGAGATTCGGGAAAACAGAGCGGGAGTTGGACTAATTTAAAATGCCCGAGCTGTGGAAAGAATTACCAATATCATTCAAAAACGAACAAAACGCGCGTAAAACCAAGCTGAGTTAGCGGTTGGCTGCATTGGTTTACTTAATTGGTGAAGATAAGCCTTAATCGCTTCTCTAAAAAACCGCTGTGGTGGTTTTTTTATTATTTGGATATATATTACGGAAACGCAGAAGTGATACTCTCGTACATTCCTTGAACAACGTCTCCCATCGTTGCGATCATAAAAATAACAACGACTGCAAGTAATACGATTAATAATGCATACTCAACCATTCCCTGGCCTCGCTCTTCCTTATAAAATAACATAACGCTCCACCTCCTTTCTGAAGAGGATTTGCTGCTGGTTGATCACAGCATCATCCTAAGGGAGCATCGGGTTGCCAGCGAATAAATGGGGAGCGAGAGAAGTATGATAATGAAAATAACTCTTGGCGCACCGGATGCTTTGGAGCAACTGTGATCAAGATTCTATGAATTGCTATTATTTTAGCGTAAATGGAAGAAAAAATCAACTATCTTTGCCCCCACCTTGCAGAACCGTAAGGTGATCCCGTTCGAAGGTCGAGCGGATGAACGTATGAAGGTTAATACATTCCAATCATGCGTAACCCTACCCAGGCTGCAGGGTTATGATTGGCAAAAGTTGGAGGTGAAGCATGTTGAATCGCATCCTGGGTGTATTCAAGCTAGATGTTAAGACCTTTGAAGAAATTGAGCATGATACGAACCTTACCTTACCAGCGGCAATCATTGTCCTGGTGGTTTCACTGGTCAGTGGGCTTGGGAATGGATTATTTAATGGTTTCATCCATCGAAGTTTTTTCAGCGGATTCCTTGGATCGCTGATCGGGGTACTGCTTGGTTGGCTGCTCTGGTCAGCCGTAACCTGGTTCGTAGGTACACGCTTCTTCAAGGGTGAAGCTGACCTCGGGCAGATGCTGCGCGTGATCGGGTTCGCATATTCCCCAAT
Source organism: uncultured Chloroflexia bacterium (assembly GCA_963736805.1). Lineage (GTDB taxonomy): Bacteria > Chloroflexota > Anaerolineae > Anaerolineales > UBA4823 > FEB-25. Next base: position 57,730 of record CAVTQM010000042.1, on the reverse strand, counting down.
GATATTAAGCATCATCCCATGCGTGGGTGGCTTGATCGGCATCATTTGGGCAATTGCGGCCGGGTTCATCGCCATCCGCCAGGGATTAGACCTGGATGATATGAAAGCGTTCCTTACCGTGGTGGTGGGAGCTTTGGCATATATCCTGTTGACGGGATTGCTGAACACTATTTTATAGTATGCCTAAATTTAGTTAGGGCAGGAGGCGCCTACCTCTGCTTATTTTAACTGGTAGTATCCGCCATGCGCGCAAGTCCGACATAAAACCAGACCTTCCTGAACAACCTCGCACTCGTTGATGATCTCCTCACCACAGTTCGAACAGACTGCGCGTGCATTCTGGTGGCTGATGATGACGGATGCCGGGGTTCGTAATTCCACACATTGAAAAATGAACATTTCTTCATCCGGCATTACCTGATAACCCTGTAATTGGGCAAAATAACGTCGCTTCTCTCCCGGCGCATACGCTAAGGCGCGTGTCCTGACATCCAGTCTGGGAGCCAAACGCAGGCTGGATTCAGTCTTCAGATTGGTGAAGGTGGCGGCTACTTTACCGAGATCTTCGACTCTGAGAGTCCGGTGGCCCACTGTAGCGCCTGTCGCCACCCGAATACCATCGGCAAAACACCCTCCCGTTTCAATGATGACCAGTGCTGTCCTGGTGCTCACCGGGGCTTTCAAACCCAATGCTGCAAGACCTGCCAACCCCATACGCACCCCCAAAACCTGACGTGGGCATAGGTGAGTATGTTCCGATGCGCTCTCGCTGAGCAGTGCCGATACCTGTGTTAACATGGAAACCTCGTTAATCTTAACCATAATATAGAATCAAATGACCTTCTGGGTTTGTTTCAACCTGCAAGACGGTTAGCGGTTTAGATGCTGGTCCGTTCAGCAGACTGCCATCCGGCAGGAAGCGTGACCCATGACATGGGCAAGCAAAGCCATCGCCTGTCACATCAACAGTGCAACCCAAATGAGGGCAAACCAGGCTTATGGCAGTGTAGCCCTGGCTGTCGTGGATGATGATTGCCTGTGCAGGCTGGACCGTGATGCGCGACCCAAGCGGGTAATCTGATGCCAAACCGAGGTCATACTCGCTGGGTGGGCTGTCCTCATCCTGATAACCAAGGTACTTTAAAATCATCCCAAAACCCATCAAGGCTGAGCCTGCCAGGCAGGTCTTTACAACCAGGCCGATAAAGCCACGCCGGGAGAGGGTATCATCTTTCAATGGCATGGCATTCATGACAGTATCGTGACTTCTTGTTGGTCTGGTTCCTGCTGGCAGGTGCTGCCCATCACAGGTTTAAAAGTAAAACGCTGACCGGTGGCTTTTGAGAACAACTCATACATAGGTGTGCTCAATCCATCACCCGCCAGCACCCGGATATTCCAGATAGGTTCTCCTTTATCTGTCATCAGAATGGTATCACCCACTTTCAAATCCAGGACGGGATTGAGGAATGCCAGGCGAAGGGCAAGATCGAACTCTTCGGTGATGGTGTAAGAAAGCGGCAGGCTGTCCGTTGTCCCGTGGCAGGTGCGGCAACGGATATACTGGATCTCCTTCTTGTTATTGTACACGTGCCCATCCCCCATTGCCTCCTGGCGAGTGTGGCAATCAACACAGTCCAGGGTCCACTCACAGCGGGTGAACTCAGCGATGGGCTGGTAATAATCTCCCAAGCGATCGGTTGGGGTATCATCTCGGGGATGAAACTGCATATCCAATAGGCTGTAATTGCCGCGATTATGGCATTTATTGCATTGAGTGTAGGCAACGGAAGTGGTCAGCTGGTGAACAAGGGTCCCATCTTCCCGTGGAGCAGGGGAATGGCAGGCAGAACAACCACTCCAACGGCTGTATTCATCACCCTCCAAAGGCTCGGCAGACAGATGACAGAAAAGACAATTGCTTCCAAATGCCTGTAAAGCAGGCGAAGTTTCTGTGCTTGGGTCAAATTCAGACAAACCATCGATGGCATACATCCCCATCTGAGCAGTCAGGTCGGGCTGAGCACCAAATGCATAACGCATCTGAGCAATTGCGCCTGCATAGGTGGCTTGCAGGCTGGTAGAAACACGCTGGATATGGTCACGGTCAACCTGTGAGCTGCCGCTATGACACTTCTCACCACCACAGGAGGCTTCCGCCACCATCAATTCCGAAGGGTTGGAGCCACCGAGCATCGTGCTATGTGCCAGGTCAGCTGAGAGTGCCAGTGGTTCGCCGCCATGGCAAAGCACACACCCAAAGGTTTCCACCGGGTGAGATTGGCTAATCTCCTGTAGATCAGCATGGCAAGTGAGACAATACTCAGCCTGCCCAGTGAGACTGGGTGTAATTCCAAGGGGTATGGGGCTGCGATACTGCCGCCACAACACAAAGCCAGTGGCGACGAATAATAGGAGTGAGGCAAGTACGAGCAACCGGCGCATATCAGGTGAGAAGGGCGAGCAGCGTGAGCAGGATGATCAGCCCTGCAAGAACAGCCATCAGTATCTGTACATTACGACCACCCAGCGGGAACCACCTTCCAAGCTCGGCGGTTGAAAGACGCCCGGGAGTGATATAGGGTACCAAGGCGACAACCAGCAATACCCCGAGTGGGATAAGTACCCCAAAGATGAATGGATCCCCAATTTAAGCAACTGCTGAACCCAAAGGAAGAACCATGGAGCCAGGTATTCGCTGGCTGAGGCAGTCCCTGCCTGAATGCCCGGTGCCAGTGGCGCAGGTACCAGGAGGGCGAGCAGCACCAGCACAAAGGTCGCCCATAACATGGCCAATCCTTCCCGGCGAGACAATTCCTTACGCTTAATGCGCTCATGGGTAGTACGGAGATCAGGAGGTGGCACAGCAATGCCCCCATCACGGCGGACACGGAAAAGATGCCACACGCCAATTACCAGCAGGATTAGCATCAGTCCAAATAGATGCCAGGCATAGAAGCGAATGAGGGTGGTAGCTCCAACCTGGCTGCCACCTACCAATACACGGTATAATCCCTTCTCCAACCAGTGGGATGGACCTGACCAGGTTCGTGCCTGCCACCAGAGCCCAATGAACACCTTCATCCCAGCGCAACACGTAGCCCGTGAAATCCAGGAAGATGCAGACGACCAGCAGGGATAAGCCGAGCAGGTAATTAAGTCGGCGAGGGGGTAGGTATGCGCCGGTGAAAACCACCCTCAAGAGGTGCAGGACAACCACCAGGATGAGCAGCTGAGCGGACCAGTAATGCAGGTTGCGTATCAGCCAGCCGAACGGCACCAGGAAGGTCAGCTCCTGGACTGATTTAGCTGCCTGTTCTGGTGTGGGGGTGTAAAAAAAGGTCACCAGGATGCCGGTAAAACCCACCACCAGGGTCAGGAAGACTCCCAGACCGCCCATTCCCAGGGTGTAGCGCAGGCGTGCCTGGGGAGCAGGGATGGTGGGTGGGTGTAAATGGTCGTAAAAGGATGGACGCATTGGAAAGAAGGGGATAAAAAACCGCTCTTATGCGGAGCGGTTCATCGAATAAATGGGAGGTTTTCAGTCGGCTCCGCTGGATTCCTCTTTGAGGATGTTCTGATTGCAGCACTTCCTGCTCGACTTTATCCTCCCATTCCATCTCTTCCTTGAGTTTCTCATTGTACCATTTCTCATGGTGAGCACGTGCGTACCAGGCAGATACCTTACCTGAGAACATCGAGAAGAAGGCTTCCTTTTCTTCCGGGAAGACCGCCCCCATATAGACATGGATGAACAACCAGGCGACAATGGTGAATACACAGACAAAGTGAATCGGTTGGGCGATTTGCTTGACGATGGGTGGAAACAGGCTCTTGAATACCATCACCGGTCCGGTGATCATGATGCCCAAGGTGCACAACACAACGAAGTAGCTGTAGATCTTCTGTCCGGCGTTGTAAGCATCCTGGGGAGGTAGTTCCTTATCCTTCATAAAAGCCCATCATCTGCAATGGTTTAGTTTTCATCCACTCAATATCATCCCTGTCCAACAGCATACGTTTTGCCGCAAAGGGTACAAAGTACTTGCGGAAGCCAACCAAGACATTAAAGAGAATCACGAAGATCCAGATGAAACCAATCGTGTAATGAAAACGGATCAGATTGGCATCCCCTCCGAATATATTACGGAAGGCTTCCTGCATCCAGAGCGGGGAAATCCCCAGCCTGGGAGAGGAGATAATGGCAATCCCAGTGGATAGCAGCAACAACCAGGAGAATACATTAAACCAGTGGGTCAGGATATTCGCCAGATTATGCTTCTTGTACATTTTCTGGCGCAGACGCTGTCGTTCTGGCAAGGGATATATTTTTATGGCTCATATCATCACTCCATCTGCTGACTAGTCGTCAAATTCCTTCTCACCTTCAAGCAATTGTTTGGTGAAGAAGATAGCCTGCACCAGGAAAGTAGCTCCCATAGCTGCTGCCATAAGCGGGATGGCTATTTTCTTCCAACCTTGCTCGGCAATGGTGTAATGGGGGTCACGTGGCAGAGAAGTTTGCGCTACCTGCCCAAAGGGATCAGAAGACAGGATGCTTTCCGTTTCTGGAAGGTTAAGATAATAAATATTCGGGTCAGTATCCGTCTCACCATTTTCATAATCCAGATTCGTCACCGATTTGGCATTCCGCAGGGCAATCGAAACCTCCGAGGTGGGGTCATTGAGGTCACCAAACAAGCGCGACTTCCCAACGCAAGTGGCGACACAGGCTGGCTCCAGACCGACCTCCAGGCGCTGCAGGCAGGCATTACATTTATCGACCACACCGCGTTTCTGGTCAATATAACGCACCCCATAAGGACAGGCTGCCACACAGTAACCACAACCGATGCAGGCTTCCTGATCCACCAGCACCAGCCCATTGGTTTTGTCCTTGTAGGTGGCACCGCTGACGCAAACTTCAGTGCAGGGTGGGTGTTCACAGTGCATGCAATTGTATGGCACAAATGTACGGGTAAGGTCAGGCCAATTCCCCTGCACACCCTGGTCATGCACCCAGATGCGGGTGTGATCCATGGGAACGTTATTTTCCACGCTGCACGCCACCAGGCAGGCACGGCAGTCGATGCAGCGGGCAACATCGATCACGAAGGCATAATGGTTTTTCTGAGGCATAGGCTTCTCCTTATCCCGCTTTCTTCACCGAGACGAAGGTCTGGCTGAGTGCCTGACCTCCACTGATCGGGTCAGTATAGGTGACATGCAGCTGCGAGTCGGACGCACCCACACCATAGGCGGTTCGTAATGCCATCGAAAGATGACCAAACCCAGGGGTCAGGTAAACACAATCACTGCGGATGGCACTGGTCACTTCCAGAGCCACCTTCACCGAGCCAACCGGGGAGGTGACTTCGACCATATCCCAATCTTTCAGCCCAAGGTTCTGGGCTGCTTCCGGAGCCATCCATAAGCGGGGCTCATCCTGGTACTTGTGTAAAAGCTGATTGTTTTGAGTACCCATCTGGGTATGTTGAGCTACTTTGCCTGTCAGAAGGTAAAACTCACTCGGTTTTGGCTGAGGTGGTTCCTCCCAAGTTGGAAGAGGTGGAAATCCGGCATTAGCCAACGCTTCCGAATACACTTCCACTTTTCCACTGGGAGTATTGAATTTTATCTCTGTTGGTCTTTCCTCTAGTGGTACCTCAATAAAACCATGCAGACGGATCTCTTCCAGGGTATAACCCAATGGAGCTAATTGCTGGTTCAGGTAGTCTTCTTCGTCTGTATATTGGAAAAAGTCAGCCAATCCCAGGCGTGTGCCCAGCTCTTTATAGATCCACAAGGCCGATTTTGCCTCTCCTTGTGGTTCAATCACCGGCTGGCGGATGAAGACGCGGTTACCCATGGGCACCAACGGGTCATAGCGTTCAAGATAAGACGCTTCAGGCAGGACCACATCCGAAAACCAGCCCGTGTCATTCATGATGATGTCCACTGTGACAATAAAGTCCATCTTCTTGAATGCTTCCAATGTCTTTTGGCGGTCAGGCAATGCAAGCACGGGGTTCTGGCGTGCGATGAACCAACCATGCGCCTGGTAAGGCTCACCTGTGAGGACGGCGTCACGCAATTCCTGAAATACACCTAATTTTAGCGGAACTAATGGGTACTTCCACGGCACACCGTCCAACCGGCTGGCTGAAACACGAGGGTATGGGGGTTGTGGTGGAGCACCGAGGGTGATACCTCCTGCTTCTGGGCTTTCAGCGATCAGACAGCCACCAACTTCGAAGACGTTGCCCACCATAGCATTTAGGATGGCAATGGCACGTTCGGTTTGAAATGAATTGATGAAATTGGATGTGCGCCAGCCGGGGTGCGCCAGGGCATTCGGTTTGGCTGCTGCAAATTCACGAGCAATGCGTCGAATGGTTTCCGCTGGAATGCCGCATTTATCTTCTGCCCATTCTGGTGTGTATTCAGCTGTGTGGGTGGGTAATTGATCACAGCCGATAGTGAATTCCTTTACGAATTCACAGTTTCCCAATTCTTCAGTTGCGATGACATTGATCATTGCCAGAAGAAAAGCCAGGTCTGTACCCGGGCGAACGGGCATCCACTCGTTGGCTTTGGAAGCAGTTTTTGTGAAGCGTGGGTCAAGATAGACCAATTTTGCCCCACGAGCCATTGCATCAATCATCTCAGTGGTCTCAGAGGTCGAGATTGCTTCAGTGAGATTTCGACCCACTAAAAGTATGTACTGGACATTATCATAATTACGCGACGGCTCTTCGATGCCGTATGTCAACAGGAAGGCGGTGACCATGGCATTGAAACACAGGCTGCGCTGAGTGCCATAGTTGGGCGAGCCAAATCCATACAACAGGTTCTCAAAGAGAGGCTGCGAGAGGTTATGGGTAGACGAAAATACCATTGCTTCAGGACCATAGGTGCTCTTGATCTTGAGCATGTTCTCCGCCACCATATCCAGAGCTTCGTCCCATGATGCCTGGCGAAACTTTCCCTCGCCTCGCTTCCCCACGCGGATGAGTGGGGTGAGCACCCGGTCGGGATCGTAGGTGTTCATCAGTCCCGACTGACCCCTGGCGCACAGCTTGCCATGCGAGTGGGCGTGTTCCGGGTTACCTTCCAACTTCACCACACGTCCTTCATCCACCTTGGCGCGTACACCACAGCGCCAGACACACATCTCACACAGGGTGCAAATGTAACCGCTGCCATTGTCATCCAACGAGCCTGCCTGGCGGGCTGCCCTCGCAACGGGTGGAGGAATAAACTGCCCCACTGCGAATACGGATGCAGCAGCACCTCCCATTTTTAGAAAATCACGTCGTGAGATTACAGTTTTTGGCATAATTTGCCTTTCAATCTACGGTGCTAAATATTCATCACTACTGGTGTATTATTGGAGCTTATCCTTGCGTTGTAAACCTGCCCGATCAATCAAGTAGAACAGGAACACGCCAATCAGGTCAAAGAACAGCACCGCCAGATAAGGGATTCAGATTCAGCAAATCAGGAACAACGACATTACCCAGGTTGGCGATCTTGGAAATTGCAAGGGGAATACCTGCGGATAGGTCAGTCCCCACAAGAACGGCACCCAGCAAGGAAGCCTAACAGCCCAGGGACCAATATAATCCAACTTGCCTTCGCCGCTCCCGGCGGCGCAGGTGCCTGGTCAGTATCCGGTGAGTGCCATCCCCACCCCAAAGATCAGCCCACCAATCAGGTTACCCGACTATATATGTGGCAGGCACGATTGGAAATGTGATCCACCCAAGCCCACGGAAAATGTACAACCCTGTCATTGCCACACATAATGCAGTCATCATAAACTTAAGGACAGCCATGTCGGTGAAGCGGAACTGCGTTAACGATCTTGTGATATTTGGTCAAACCGGCTTTGTTGAGTGAAAAACCAAAGCCAATACCCAGAACGAGCGCAATGATATAGGTAGTCATGGCTTAATAGCTCCTGCGATAAACGATCAGGGTGGTAATGATGCCGGAGGCAAACATCCCAGCCATGAATAAGAAAGCCGCTGGCGCAAACAGCATGCCACCCGAAATGGCCAATCCGCTGGTGCAACCACCGGCAATGCCAGCTGCGTATTCCAAAACGATTGCGCCAAAGAAACCGAATCACCCAACGCTTCCATGGCTGTGGTCCGAAGATACGTTTCCATTGAACGTCATCGTTGAAGCGAAACTTGAAGGAGCGGCTGGTAAGTGATCCCAAGGTACCCCCAAAAACAACTCCCACTAACAAGACCACTGAAAAGGTAATCTCAGGGCGCATGATGGGCAGGGCGCGTCCGCCTTCCAACCCCCAGTAAACGTTATTGACCAGTCCTGGAGCGACCATCTTACCGATCCAGCCTACTATACTTTCAAAAGCACCTGAGGCACCCAGTAGCGCATCAGCCAGCAATACTGCCAGCAAGCCAATGATGCCTAGTAGGATACCCGCCACGTAGGGTGACCAGATTTCCTGGGATATATATGATTTGATCCGGTTCATCATTCCTCCAATTCGGTGATGTACAAACAAGCTAAAGGTCAGCTGCTTGCTAAAGCCATCAGCAGGGCACGCGTGTCTTTATCTAATGATTGAATACGGCGCACGAGCTCAGGGTCGAGGTGCGATAAGGAATGCAGCATCTGGTTGGCTTGATCGGGGTTTACCAGCAGGCGTTTAAGAGCGTGCAGCCCCACCGGGTTCAGTTTAACAATAAGGGGCAGGAGCTCGGTTACATTCGGTTGAGTAGCCCTCCACCACAGGCACAACACCTTCAACCGGCTGAACAGCTTTTGAGGTATAAAAGCCTGTCAAGCCTTTTCTACGCCGCTCGTTCCAATAGACGAACACTCCACCGCCCAATAAAATACCCAGGATCAGCACTACCAGGATCACATTACCCCAGTTAATCGTTGATACACCTAAAACAGACTGCTCGTATTGCTGTACGTAATCAACCGTACCAGGCTGGCTGATGACAATCTCCCCTTCAGGGGGAGCAGTCGCTTCGGTTGGGGTTGTTGAGCTGCCGGAGGGAGGTTCAACAGGCGGCAAAGCGCCCCCTTCTCCCAAAGTGACACCCAGCGTGGTGGCATACTCCTGGGCAAGCGCCATATAATCATCGGGGTGGCACATGGCGCAACCGGCTTTCACATCTGACTCCCAGGGCACCATGCCGGTGTGTGATTGGTCTTTGTCAGTGCTTTGGGGGTTGCCTGCGTGGCAGCTGATGCAAGCATCGATCTGGGTATGCTGGGTATGCCAGGCAGTGCCATCATTATTAACGGGGTCTTCTCCCTGCATTTCGTGGCAATCCTTACAGGATGAAGCCTGAGACCCGCATTGGGCGCTTGCTTCCGTGGCTGGCAGGAGCAGGAAAAAACCAGCAATTAGAATAGCGCCAAGAAAGATGGGGATAAGATATCGGTTCCTATGAGTTGGCATGCATTTCTCCTCCGAAGTGAAATCTACACAGAAAACCAGTAAAATTACCGATGGTAAACAAATACGATTGATGATCAGTTATTTAACCGCGTGAGCCACCTGATCTGTTTCAGTTGTTGTTTCCATCAAACTAGCATTATAAGTCAGCCGGTCACGCAACACGTCGCGCAGCATATTTAATGCTTCTACCAGGCGCATATCCGTCAGGTGATATTCTGACATGGTCCCCTGACGCACTGTATATACCAGCCCACGATCGCGTAATACTTTCAAGTTGCGGGATGTGGCAGGCTGACTGATATCCAATTCTTCCGCCAGGTCATTGACTGAACGAGGACGATCAGCCAAAGCGTAGATTAATAATATACGTTTCGGATCTGCCAGGGCGGAGCAGATATCTGCATGGAGCTGTGAAATTTCCTGGGTCAGCTGGGGGTTCGTCATCAACGTTTTTTCATATATATGCAATTATGAATATTTCAATTAACACTATATTAATGTATATATCATCATGAGAAAAGTATTATTTATCACAAATAATTTGTGATCCTGTCATAAATATTAAATACATCTTAATAGATCATTGCTTACTTGGATGTTCAATTTGGAAATACTGAAATCGACGAGCGGTTGCGAGGGATCTAATCTTCACACGAATTTCGCATCTCATACACAACTTATTCACATCGATCAGGTATCATCATCAACAGTAAGGAACATCTTACACATTCTAAATAAAACAGGAGTAATAAAATGAACAAGTCCGTAATCTTATTGGTAATTGTAGCGGTTGTAACACTGGCTTTGGGAACTGCTAGCGTCGCATACGCTCAATCTCCCACGCAAGCATCCGGAACTGGTACTGGCTGGATGGGTGGGCGCGGCTCACAAAGTGGCTCAGGTGGTGCTAATACCTTGACAGGTGAAGGTATCTTGCATGATTATATGCTGGCTGAGTATGCCGACTTACTTAATATCTCTGCAGCCGACCTGGAAGTCCGCATCGATAGCGGGGAAACGATGGCTCAGATCGCTCTCACAGAAGGCTTGACGATTGACCAGTTCCGCACCTTGATGGTCGAAGCTCGTACCCAGGCGATTGATCAGGCACTCAATGATGGCGTGTTAACGCAAGCCCAGGCGGACTGGATGAATCAACGTAGCGCTGGTCGAATGGCTAACGGTGGCGGTATGCGTGGCGGTGGGCAGGCACAATTTGCCAACTCAAATTGCCCTTACTACACCCAGACCAATCCGTAATATCAGCTAACTATCCATCTGAGCAGGGGCATCATAACCCGATGCCCCTGTTTGATTCCAACAATTAGCGCTCTTAAAATATTGCTGACAACTTCAATCAATCCCGTATAAATAGCGCTTGATAGAGATGACTAAAAAAATATCGATGATGAAGTACGAGGTAAAGACTGGTCGTGACCAGCCACTACAAGGACTTTTTTGCGGATCAGATGAAAAACACCCCGGAAATTGGATCCGGGGGGTTATTATGATTTAAGATTTTTATTTATTTCATGTCAGGACGAATCAACAAAGGCAGCCACTGCTGGTATGGGATTACCAGCACATCTACGGGTGGCGCTTCGACCATTCCACCGCAATTAGACGCTGAAACCGACACGGTTTGCAATCCCAACCCACTCCACGAGTAAGCTGCAAATGTATCCGTGATTCCGTTGCTCCACAGGATATCGATGGGAAGGGTTGCATCCATTCGGAATGAGTGTTACCGAGTACAGACCAGCCTGTCCAACCAGAAGCGTGTCTGGTCCGTCTATCTCCGCTCCGGTCAGACCATTGCAGGGTTGATAGACATCTACGACCAGGGTATCAGTCACCACGACAGATCCTTCGCAGTTGGTGGCGGTAATTTCCACCGTGTATGTACCCGGTAAGTCCCAGGTATAGGTGTTTTCAGGGGCAGTACCAGCATTGTCCCAAAGCAGGGAAACCGGGGCTGTGGTAGTGATCGGCTCGATAGTGGCTGAGTAGGCACCCGTTTCGCCCACTGCCAGGAGAGTTGGTCCAGCAATATCCACACCGGTCAATGGATTACACAGGCTCTCACAAGCCATGGGGGCGAATTCGACAGGACCCATAGGTGGGTCACAGCTTTCGTTGATACGCCCACCAAAGGTCCACAAGCCGGGTAAACCATCAGCCAGGCTGGAGGTGCACAGGGGTATGAAGGTCCCTGCCAGGTCAGCGCGTGGGGTAGGCAGCTGGGGAATGTCGCTGCGCCATGTATCGGCAGCGACATTGTATTCCATCACCAAACCGGACGGAGCTGGCCAATCATTGGCAGCAACCACGTATATCTTTCCCTGGTAGGGCGAGCTGAGCTTGAGGGTATCCGAGTCAAAGCCAAAGGCACGACCTTCCCCGCCTGGGGAGGGCATCGGTGCAAGCGCCGTCCACCCAGCAGCCAGGTTGGCGGTATCCAGCATTTCGAAGGTATCGACTGGATTTAGCTCACTTCCATCATAAAAACCAACGCCTCCAATGGCATATACCTTGCCATCCTGGACAGCACTCATAATGTAGCTGCGAGGTGTGCTCAGGGGAGTGCCGAGGTTGGTCCAACGCGAACCGGAGGGTTGGTTCGGGTCAAATGCCCAGGTCTCGCTGGAGAAATATGGGGTTACGTTCGTCTCCCAACCCCCGTAAACATATATGATGTCATCAACCACCGCCGTACCCATGGCAGCCACACGTGAGCCACCCACCATCCCGTTCCAATTATCCGCAGTGGGTAATGACTCTGCCTGGTTGGTCTTGGGGTAATAGCGCTGGACCATGCCGATGGCAACACCACCCCCATCCTTATTCGTTCCGCCAATCACATACACTGCCGGTCCGCGACCGGTTCCGTCATCCAGGATCAGGTTGGCGTTGTAATTGGAAACGTCTTCAACCACATTCGCCCCGGTATCGGTAGTACGTGTTGGTAAGTGGATCGAACATCCAAACGTCAGGTGACTCGGTGGGTGGAGAGGTGCGGCCGCCGGGAAAGTAAACTTTGTTCGCCCATGGCTCGAGGGCTGGTCCAGGGACAAATGCGCCGTCATGGCGCGCATACTGGAAATTGTTGGGGGGGAAGGGTCCAGTTTGCCAATCACCAATGTCAGAAGGCTGGGCTGCCAGCGATGCGGAGGTGAGGGTAATGGAAGAAGACAAAAACATCATCAAGGATAACAAAACGAGCAAAGAAACGATCTTGTTGAGCTGCATGGGCATTCTCCTTCGTTGATTGTGTGATTAAGTAAAGCGAATATTCCAAAAATAGTTATTCGCCATTTAAGGTTATCGAACGGACAACCTCCAAATCATTCATTTAGTGGAAAGTTTGTGCTGATTTTCACCAGTATATCACGGATAGGTTCATCCTGGCTTAATCTAAGCCGGAGCCTATCCAGGATCTTAATTTAAAATGTGATTACAAAAATACCTTATGGAGTTCCGATCATTCCATACAGGCAACCTGCATTGAGTGCGTGGGATTACGTTATACCTTCTTCAGCTCTTTGATCACCCTATCAGCGGCAATCTTGCCGGTAAGAAGCGATACCGGCAGACCGGCGGGACTGTACGTCCACTGACCAGCCTGGAATACTCCAGGTACCGGGGTTACGATTGATTTCATGATCCTGGGAAGCCTGTTTTCGGCAGGCATGGGATGGTTATTAAATGCCCATCCGGTGATGGCGCCATCAGAGTTACCTGCAACCTTAGCCAAGGTCAACGGCGTTGAGCTGAACTGCTGCAGGATAGTGTTCTGGATGCCTGGATAAATGGATGCATCCAGGGTGCTGACCATGCATTGTTCGCATAATGCTTTGAAATCCTCATACCAGCCCATTTCCTCCACATGCCTGGTCAGTTGGTAATCGAATAGCACGCTGATGATGAGACCGGTTTTCCCAGGAGGTGCCATCGATGCATCTCTCATCACAGGGATTGAAATCTCGTAGGTGGTGAGGGCAAAGAACTTTTTCAGCCATTCTTCAATAACACTTCGCTCAGCTTGGACAGGTGGCGGACCAGCTAACGATTGACCAGAACGAATGGGCGTGTAGAAGAAGTGTTCACTGGCTTTGCTGCTAAAAAAACTCTTATCCATGTCCACCGCCAAGAACATGGTATAGACAGAATTGTTGCCAATTTTATCAACCAGCTCTTTTTGGCGAGATGTGATCGAGTTTTTTACCTGCCCTTCCTCCATATTTTCAAGGTTAATCAACCGGTAGAATGTTTTTAGATCCGCCGCCCAAATCAACCTGCGATACTGATATTGGTTACCTTTTGCATCCGAGACGGCTCGGTTGAGGGGGTCAACTTGCACAATTTTTGTTTCGGTGAGGATCTGTCCCTGGTGCCTCTCGATTAAGAGAATCAATTTTTCAACGAATTTCCCAGTGCCCCCCAAAGGATAATAGTAATCCAGGTACAGCTTCAAGTAGCTAAGGGCAAAGAATGCCGGTGTCTCGTGGAAGAAATGCTGTGTGATGATATCCAACAGACTCTGGTTTTGAGTATAGCGTTTCAGAAAATCCACGACTGGGATATTCAAGGCAGTAATCTTTCGGAAGGTCAGGGCATATTTAAACATCCAGGGTAGGACAGCCTTAACCATATAGTCACGGTCCTTCTTCATATCCAGGAAAACAGGATTGTCTATGCCGTATTGGACCTGCATGTAATGCATGATCTTTTGAATTTGGCTGATGATCTCAGCGATCTGATCCTTGCTTTCAGGGTAGAAGATGATTGAGCAATGCCTGGTAATCGAATAAATTTTCTTCGGTTTCAACTCGAATTACCTGGTCCTCGATGCCGATAGAAATGTGGTTCTTGACAAACTCAATATCCAATCCCAGGTCTTTCAGCATCGGGAACACGACGCCTGAGTTCTCCATTGCCCTCACCCCACCATCAAAGACGAAACCATCCCGATTAAAGGTATTAACCAACCCCCCGCAGGCACTTTCCTTTTCACATAGCAAAGTGGAGAGCCCTGCTTTGGAAAGATAAGCTGCAGCAGTCAATCCAGCAATCCCACCACCGACCACAATAGCGTCAAAGACCATATCCACTCCTAAAAAAATGCTGTACCAGTGATATCTATATCGTAATCATCAGAGAGCACAAATTTTACCAAATTTTCGATATCGTGTAACCCAAAATTTTGTGATTTTCCTATTATGCATGTCAGGATAGACCCGTCAAATTTTCACTAATCGACCAGACACCCTTACCCAGGTTTCTGTCCAGGGCATAGGAAGCCGGTTTCTCATCGATCGTCTGATTGAAGAATTTACCGCTGATGCCTGCCATCTCCGGTGCAGCTGCCAGGTAATAAATGGCATTTCCAGATATTACCGGTTGCTTGAGGATCCACCACAATAAATAGCGCTGATAGGTACGGTATAGGATGCCATTATTCATGCCAATATTGGTCCTGACTTCACCTGGATGCATGGCATTAATTGTTACGCCGCTTCCTGCTAGTTTTTCGGAAAACTCCCAGACGGTGAGCAGTTGAGCAACCTTTGAAGCACCATACGCCTTATATCCATTGTAATGCCGCCTTGCCCAGTGGAGGTCATCCAGGTCCAGACCACCAAAGCGATGCCCCTGGGAATTCACCTGGATGATGCGGGCAGGAGCACTTTCGATAAGGCGGTCCAGTAGCAGGCGTGTGAGCAGATAGGATGCCAGGTGATTCACGCAAAAAACAGTTTCAAAACCATCATCGGTCAGAATACGACGGGTGTTATGCAAGCCAGCGTTATTGATAAGCACATCGATATGGGGATAATGTGCCAGGATATGCCCTGCAGCTTGCCGAACTTCGATCAGGTTTGAAAAATCTGCCTGGATCAGGTCAACCTGTGTTCCATAACCATTTGTTAATTCCTGCTTGACCTTGACAGATTTCTCGCGATTGCGACAGACAAGGATGAGATGAGCGCCTCCCTGCGCAAGCCTTTTTGCTGCCTGGTAGCCCACCCCAGAGGTAGCTCCAGTGATGATGCAGACGCGCCCATCCATACGTGCATCGGTGGTCTTCTGGGGCATGCGGGCATGGGTAATAAATTGCAGCTCTTCTGGAAGTTCCATAAGGAGCGATCCATCAACCAAAGTACCGGTGCATAAATTTCCAATAGGATTTTCGAAGCATATGGGATGCCATTTAATATCGTTCCCCATAAATCAAAATAATCCCGTTGTTCAATAATCAGGTTATCATCACCAAAGGTGAGTTTTGTACATCCATAAAGAGGGGTACTTGGCCATTTTTTAAACATCATGACCATCTTCCACTGAAAAAAAACGATGTGTGAATCCATGACAATGGAGGAGATGTCCATGTGAAGTTGCTCGCAACGGTTAGACAATCGGCTGCACAGCGCGATGAATTCCGGTTTCCCCTCGATGCGCTGGATGCTATCCTCGAAAATTATATCGTCACTATAATATGGAAAGATATGTGACCAGTCAGGTTTACCGTCCCGGTTGTAGGTAAGAGACCACAATTCAAGCATCTTTTCAGTTGTAAGGGGTTCTACAGTGAGATTATCTTTTTGTTCTGCTATGTTATCCATGGTAAGCAATTATCAATAAAAGTTGAATATTCCTCGTAAAATTTGACGTATTATAAAGCACAAGTGTTCAGGTTGAATTTGAATTTTCTCATATTCCCTCAAGGGATTTTATTAAGAGCAATCAATTATCCAAACTATTTTGCAAATTCCTTTTTGGATCATTCCTTTGGGTGAAAACAAAACATATTTATAAATCAAGCAGTTTTGCTTGAAGCGTATTCATCAATACATTCACTCCTTACAACTCTCAAACTGCGATCATCCTGAACAATGGTTGATTTTTTTATCCATAATCCATATCCTGATAATCCTCCAAGACTTTGCGCCAGAAATTCAATTCCTGGCGCATCATTTTTAATAACGCATTATAATTAGCCGGTATTTTTTTACTTTAAGGAGGTATGTATGCAAAAACAATTCGCTGAACTAAAATACCCGTTTGACGGAAATCTACGACCTGCAACACGCCGGCGCTCTGTTAAGCTGGGACGAGGCTACCTATATGCCGCCGGGAGGAGCAGCAGCCCGGGGCAGGCAAAGCGCATTGCTAGCCAGGTTGACCCAGGAAAAATCCATCGACCCTGCCCTGGGAAAACTGCTGGATGAGCTACGTCCATATGAAGAGAGCTTGCCATATGATTCTGATGATGCTTCACTGATCCGGGTGGCACGCCGGGAGTATGAGCGTGCGCTAAAATTGCCACCCCAATTCGTAGCTGAGTTTTATGAACATATGTCAAAGACCTACAATACCTGGGTGGTTGCCCGACCGGAAAATAACTTCAAGATACTCGAGCCCTTGCTGGAGCGGACGCTTGATCTCTCGCGCAGGATGGCAGATTTCTACCCTGGGTATGAGCATATCGCTGATCCCTTGATCGACTATGCCGATTATGGCATGAAAGCCACCACCTTGCGCGCCCTGTTTGCACAACTACGCAGGGAATTGGTCCCCATTGTACAAACCATCACCTCCCAAGCCCCTGCTGATGATGCTTGCCTCAAGCTGCATTTCCCACAGGCTGACCAGCTTGAATTTGGGCTGGAAATCATTAAGCAATTGGGCTATGACTTCAACCGAGGCCGACAAGATCTGACCCACCACCCCTTCATGACCAGTTTTTCGCTGGGGGATGTGCGCATCACTACCCGAGTGGATGAGAATGACTTGAGTAGTGCCTTGTTCAGCACCATTCACGAATCCGGGCACGCCATGTATGAGCAAGGCATCCGCATGGAGCTGGATGGCTCGCCATTGGCAGGAGGCACCTCAGCCGGCATTCATGAAAGCCAGTCACGCACCTGGGAGAATCTGGTTGGACGTAGCCGGGGCTTTTGGGAATATTTCTATCCCAAACTGCAGGCGAAATTCCCGGAACAGCTTAAACAAGTGTCGTTGGAGACATTCTACCGGGCAGTAAATAAAGTTCAACGCTCGCTGATCCGCACTGAAGCTGATGAGGTGACTTATAACCTGCACGTAATGATCCGCTTTGATATCGAGCTGGCATTGCTGGAAAGCAACCTGCTGGTGCGCGACCTGCCTGAGTATTGGCATGCCCGTTACAACGCCGACATGGGAATGCGGGCACCGGATGACCGGGATGGCGTGATGCAGGACGTGCACTGGTTTGCTGGACCCATCGGAGGTTCGTTCCAGGGTTATACCCTGGGTAATATCTTCGGAGCACAATTCTTTAGCCAGGCGCTTAAAACCCATCCGGAGATCCCTGCCGAGATGACCCAGGGAAAGTTTGACACGCTGCATTCCTGGTTGGTGGAAAACATCTACCAGCATGGCAATAAGTTCACAGCCAACGAGCTGGTGCAAAAAGTGACGGGTGGGCCACTCAGTATTGAGCCTTACCTGGCATACCTGAAGGCCAAGTATGGGGAGCTTTACAGGCTTTAGATATTAATCCGACTAGCACCGTTAACGGATCCAAACAAAAAACCTCACAGGACTAAATGCCTTGTGAGGTTTTTATGTTTGATCGTGAAATCATGCCGCCCTATTAATAGCGATGCGTGTGCTATCATCATTTAGGTAAAGGGCTGAAACGCGACAATTTATCCTTACAAAAACTGCATATACTGGTCTTTGATGTTTTTTCGATTTATCCACTTCCATTAATCTTCTCTTAATCATTGTGATATAATTGATGGGCACAGGTAATTTCATGAATCGCTTTGTTCTTATACCTAGCACCTATTTCGTTAATTAAAATGCCAGTGTTTGGGGGAATAATATCGCACAAGAATCAGATGCCAGGTAAACATACGATGTTTAGTAAGGAGGGAAATGATTAAACACGCCAACCATCTCAAGTTCATCCTCTTATCCATGGCAGTCCTTATGTGCGCATGCGGAAAAACCCCAGTTCAAGCTGATCAGGTAAAAATGGATGCATCACCGACCATTTTGCCGAGTGCTACAATCATTCCGACTGACACAAACACCCCACCACCAACGGATACATCCACACCCATACCCACCGACACCCCTACAACAATACCCACCGATACTCCTCTACCCACGGATACCCCCACCATCACCCCCACCCCCGGCCCGTTCTCCTTCATCGATGACTTTTCCATCGACAGCGGAGGCTGGGAAAAATGTGAAGAATGCAGTTGGGAAAACGGCGGGTTGCTCATGGGGCCATTCCCACCAACCTCGAATTTCCATAAAAACTATTGTACTGCCTGTGGTCAGCGTACCTATTATTCGATCTCCGTTGATGCAAACTTCATTGATGGGCAGGTGGACCGATTCTTTGGTGTGTTCGTAGGTGATATCAATGGAAAACAGTATTATTTCGGCATTTCACCCTGGCAGCTATATATTATTGGTCAGCATACCGATGAAGGAGACTCATGGGAAATTCTTGATGGGGCATGGAGCGGCACAGTGAATGCCAGCTATGCCACAAACCACTTTGAGGTTACCATCCAGCCAGCATACCAGCCAAACACAGCAGATTATATTTTCTCCTTAAATGGCACAACCGTATATATCATTTATGGGGTACCCATCCGCCCATCGAAAGCCGGTCTGGCGATGGACTGGCATGCTGTTACCACCAACTACGATAACTGGGAATATTTGGAGATCGAACGATGAAATCATCAATAAAAACACTCATTCTTCTCGTATTCGTTATCCTGCTGCTGAGTGCCTGCGGACCTGACGCACAGGAACAGTCGGCGACATCTGCTGCAGAAACCAGTGCGGCAGCATCCCCTACTCCCCTACCTACTGTAACACCGACCCCAACCGAGAAACCTACCGACACTCCTGTGCCCACGGACACGCCTATTCCAACGGCAACACCGACGGCTACACGCACAAAAAGACCCACCAACACTCCGACCATCACACCCACACCCGGTCCGTTCTCTTACTTTGATGACTTCACCTCAGATTCTGGGGGATGGGAGGAATGTGATGGCTGCCGGTGGGAGAATGGCACCCTCATCCTGGGACCCTATGATCCGTCCAGCTTTTTCCACGTTAATTACTGCACCGCCTGCGGTGAGGATAGCTTTTATCGCATGGCAGTTGATGTGACCTTCATCGAAGGGGAAGTGGACCGTTACTTCGGGGTCATCTTTGCGGATGGGGAGAAATATTTATATTACCTTGGAATCTCTCCCTGGGGATTCTACACTATCGATCGGTGGCATTGGGAAGACAAGTATTGGGACAACGTGGCTTTTGAGCAAAGCAGTGCCATCGTACCCAGTTATGGCACCAACCATATTGAAGTCATTGTTAAACCTGCCACCAACACCGAGTATGCGGATTATTATGTTTATATCAATGATATTCTGGTCAGGGTACTTTATTCACTGAAAGTGGAACCCACCTGGGTGGGTCTGGGGATGAACTACCATGCCCAAGTGGCAGCTTATGATAACTGGGAGTATGTGGTAATTGAGCCATAAGAGATAAACCTGGCAGGCAAAAAACCTGCCAGGTTTTTATATTCACTTTCATTGCTGAGGGGACCAATCCCAGAACCAGTAGGCAAGCCCCTGATATTTCCCCCAGCGCTCAAATGTCTCCAAAACCTGCCTGGGGGTGATCTTTTCTCCATTGAAGAATTCATTGGAGACCACCTTCAACGCCCACGAATCCACCGGGACGTAATCGTAGCGACCAAGCAGCATGAGCAGGTTTGCAGCCGCGTATCCACCCACCCCCTTGATGTTCATCAGCTCTTTACGCAGCTCGGGTGTGGAGAGCGAGCATGTTTTGAGCACTTCAAGGTCCAGAGCGCCTGAAGCCAGGCGTTGAGCCAGCTCAGCCACATATGGGGCACGGTATCCCATACGGCATTCTTCACGCAGGGTTGGTCTCGTCCAACAGGGCAAGACGTTCGGGGGTGGGGAAAGCGTGAAGGTCAGGGTCACAGGACGTGGCATCGCCATAGCGCGTGGTCAGCTCGCGGCACATGCGCAGGGTATGTTTCCACAGCGTGTTGGTGGTCAGGATGGTGCGGATTACGTCTTCGAACAGGGTGGGCGAGCGCAGAACCCGCCCCGCCTGGCGCTCCACCATGCGGGCAAGCTTGGGTTCTGCCAGGGCTACCGAATAGAATTCAGAGAACTCAAGGTCCATGCCAAGCATCCAGGTGATATGGCGGGAAAGCTCAGTTTGTTCAGTGTCGGTCAGCAGCTCCGTTGAATCAACGCGCAGCGTCCCGGGGTGGGCGTGCACCTCGAAGAGCAAAACCTTGCCGGTGTCTCAGGCGGATAACGTAGGACAAGCCATGGTCGGAAGTCTCTGCAAAGGGCGACATCTGGATCCAGCCGTGGGAGCGGACCACAGCAGGCAGGGAGAAATTGGATGGAGGTGTGAGGGTGAAGGTCATGGGAGGTTCCGTTTAGGTTATTGGATGTTTTCCGGGTCAGCAGACCAGGTATCCGGGTTGGTGAGGATGTAATCAGCAATAGATTCTAATTCTGATGGGTTGCGAACGATATGTTCGTAGTAGTTGCGTTGCCAGATGGGATGACCACGAGAGTTTCGCAATGCATTGATTTGATATGTAACAGCAGACTTATATGACCGAACAATGGCTCCTAACGATTTTGGTGGAATATTGTGCTTATATAAATTTGATTGTTTGTTTTGGCACGCGTTGTAAGGGCGCAGTCGACGCTGCGCCCTTACAATTAATGTTTTCTACCTCATCAATCCAAATTATTCCGTGGATGTGATTAGGCATTACCACAAATTCCTCTGGATATAAACGAATATATGGTCGTAGGTCTGATGAATGAAACCATTCGTCATTAGCAATTGACCCAAATTCATTCAACCTCATTTCCCCATCCACCACCATCCCAAACAGGCATGCACGTTTATACGTCACCACGGTGACAAAATACGCACCGGGAGAGGTGTAATCATAATCCTTCAAACGAATCGAACGGCGATGGAAAGTGACGGGATCAACAACCATAATTAGAAAAAAAACAACATAGGGTGGGTCACGACCCACCCCTACTCATTGCATTGATTTCTTTCCTGAAATCCGAGGAGTAAACTGCAATACTCCGAATTCCCCTCACCGGTATTACGGTTCTCGACGATCAAAATCGACACATCCCGGCTGAGCAGGATGCTGTGCCAGGTGTTCTGCTTCACGTTATACAGCTTACACGGCTCAAGCACCTGTGGATGGATACCATCCACCTTTTCAGAATTTCCCCCCAGGACCAGGGTAGCCTGACCTTCCAGTAATACAAACACTTCGTCAGTCTGGGTATGGCGCTCCATCCTGTCAATATTCTCGGGAAGCGAGGCTGGTTCCCACCGTAAGATCGCCACACGCCAGGTGTTGAAATCGATCAAGGGAAGATAACCTTCACCGGTATATTGCCTGATCTCCAGCAATGCCTCATCCATCGCGCCTCCCGTCACCTTCCCAACCAGACTTCCACCTGGTGCTCATCCCCGCCAGCCTTATATTTCAACAGGTTTCCCTCAATTTTCACACCATCCACTTCAATCCCAGTCACACCCTGGCTGACATGCTGAGGGTTATGCACACGGATATGATATTTAATACCTCTAAAGCTGCGTTCAACCGAAAAACCATCCCACCCGGGTGGAATGCAAGGATCCAGGCGCAACCCATCGAACTCAGGCCGGATGCCCAGGATCCACTGCGTGATGGCTACATAATTCCAGGCGGCAGTGCCGGTCAACCAGGAATTTTTGGCTTCACCATGCGTAGGTGCTTCACGCCCGGCAATCATCTGGGCATACACATATGGCTCGCAGCGATGTACTTCGCTGATCTGCTCCCGCCTGGAAGGGTTAATCCTCAGGTAATAATCATGCGCACCAGCACCATTCCCAAGCATGGCTTCAGCAATCATGATCCAAGGGTTGGTGTGACAAAATACGCTCCCATTCTCTTTATAACCGGGTGGGTAGGAGGAAATTTCACCCAGGTTGAGGTAATAATGGGTATATCCCGGCTGGTGCAGCTGTATACCGTGAGAGGTCGCCAGCCTTTCCGACACCGCGTCAAGCGCCAGACGGGCTTTCCCATCTGCCAGACCCAAACCAGCCATGACACACATGCCCTGCGGCTCGATAAAAATCTGCCCCTCAGTACAGGTGATGGATCCAACCGGCTCACCAAAGTCATCATAGGCGCGGCGGAACCAGGCACCATCCCAACCAGCTTCGCCTACCGCTTGTTCCATCTGATCGATCGCCTTTTGATATAGCAGTGCGGCTTGTGAACCCGCAATTTTAGTGGAAATTTGGATCATCGCCTGGGCTGCCAGGATGAACAACCCGGCGATAAAAACACTCTCTGCCACTTTACCATCCTTGTTAGTGGTGGTCTGAAATGATTGACCCGGAGAGGTGGAGAAACAATTCAGGTTAAGACAGTCATTCCAATCGGCGCGGCCGATGAGCGGGAGTCCATGCGGACCCATCCGGTCGAGGGTATACTGCATGCTGCGTTGAAGATGGGCATAAAGGCTATCTTCCGTACCGGGTGTATTGTCAAACGGAACAAGCTCGTCCAGGATGTCCCAATCCCCGGTCTCCTTGATATAAGCTGCCACAGCTAACACCAACCACAATGGATCATCATTGAATCCGGAACCAACCTCGTTGTTGCCTCGCCGGGTGAGAGGCTGGTACTGGTGATATGCCCCTCCAGTTGGGAGCTGGGTGGCTGCCAGGTCGAGGATGCGGCTGCGAGCCTGGGCAGGCAGCAGATGAACAAAACCGAGCAAATCCTGGGTGGAATCACGGAAGCCCATACCACGCCCGATGCCCGATTCAAAATAGGAGGCGGAGCGGGAGAAATTGAAAGCCGCCATCAACTGGCAAACATTCCAGGTATTCACCATCCGGTCGGTATGAACATCCGGGGTATGCACCTGGAACTTTTCCAACAGCTCAAGCCAGTATTCCTGGAGCTGTACAAAAGCGGATTTCACCTCAGCAGGTTGCAAGTAGCGCTGTATGATAGGAAGGACGCTTTGTTTATTAATGGATTGCGACCCAGGAGGGTCAAACTTCGCCTCCAGAGGGTTTTCGTGATAACCCAGCAAGAAGATGATCGATCGCTGCTCGCCAGCTTCCAGGTGCAGGCGCACATGCTGAGCGCCAATCGGCTGCCAGCCGTGGGCGATGGAATTACTGAGAGCGCCTCTTTCCACAGCGGAAGGCGAATCCCAGCCCCGGTATGCACCCAGGAAAGCCTCCCGGTCTGTATCGAAACCCGCCCACTTCTCTGAGCAGGCAAAGAAGGCAAAATGATCACGCCGCTCGCGGTATTCGGTCTTGTGATAGATCACGCCATCCACCACTTCCACCTCACCCACCGAATAATTGCGCTGGAAGTTGCTGGCATCGTCCATGGCATCCCACAGGCAGAATTCGACTGTGGCAAAAACGGAACAATTGACTGGCTCGGAGCGCTGGTTAGTCAGGGTCAGCTGCCAGATTTCCAGGCTCGCACCAAGAGGAATAAAGTAGCGGGTTTCAGCCTTAATCCCGGTAAACGTGGATTGGATGGTCGTATAACCCATGCCATGACGACATTGGTACCCTTGCAAGGAAGAACGGGTCGGCTGCCAGGTGGGTGACCAGAATTGGGGAGTTAGTGCATCGTCATCACGCAGGTAGATGTAGCGCCCGCCTGAATCAAGGGGGGCATTATTGTAGCGATAACGCGTCAAGCGCCTCAGCCTGGCATCTTTATAGAATGAATAGCCACCGGCAGTATTTGAGATGATCCCAAAATAACCTTCGCAACCCAGGTAGTTGATCCAGGGTAAGGGTGTGTCGGGGCGTGTGATGACATATTCACGCTGCTCATCGTCGAAGTAACCAAACTGCATCGTAGCCTCGTCAAAATCATTATAAAAGCGAGATAAATTACGGTATTTTTACCGCCATGCTTGGGGAAAGTACCCCATCAGCTGATACTGTGAACCTTGGCTAGAAATCCATCCACCATCTCTTCGGGTGTGGTTGGTAATGCTCCGCCCAGGAAGTGAAGTAAATTCAGCAAGGGCGTGTCCAACAAAAAGCCCATCGGATCCATACCGATCGACGCACCATCACTCCCACCAAAGGTAGCACGCATCTGATCATTCATCTGCTGGATCAGGGGAGCTAAAACGCTCATACCGCGTGGATCCTCAATCCATTCACGCAAGGTGGAGTCGCGATTTAAGATGCTGGGCAGCTCAAGGGTGGATTGCAAGGTAACTGTTTGTGTATTCCGAATATTGGCAGACGAAGAACCAACCAGGATGTCAAACTCCCCATCCTCAGTGATCCACTGCTTGTATGCCGGGTGGTAATACGCAAAGGCACGAAAATCAAGGGTCACGGTCACGGTCTTGGTCTCACCGGGCTGGAGCTCAACCTTGGCGAAGCCTTTTAGCTCCTTAGGCGGGCGAACCAACTTTGATTTATGATCGTGCACATACACCTGGACCACTTCCTTGCCTGCCAGCTTGCCGGTGTTGGTCACGTCAACAGAAACGGTCAAGCCGTCCACATCCTTGAAAGTGGTCGCTGAAAGCTTGGGATTTTTATAATCGAAGCTGGTATAGCTCAATCCAAATCCAAAGGGGAATTGCACCGCGACTTCTTTTGCATTATAGTAACGATAGCCAATAAAAATCCCCTCACCATAACGAACAGCACCATTTTCACCCGGATAATTAATATAAGCAGGCGTATCCATGAGCTTACATGGGAAGGTTTCCGCCAGCTTGCCAGATGGATTGACCTTGCCGAAAAGCACATCAGCAATTGCCCCTCCACCAGCCTGACCCATCATCCAGGCCTCGAGAACAGCCGCAGTACCATCCAGCCACTCACCCATCACCAGCGGTGCGCCATTATTAAGGATGACAACCGTATTGGGTTGGACTGCAGTTACTGCTTTGATCAACGCCACCTGGTGTGAAGTCAGGTCGAGGTCAAGCCGGTCATAACCTTCCGACTCTTTGGTTGCAGGGAGGCAAATATACAGCAATGCGAGCTCAGCTGAACGGGCATTTTGACATGCCTCATCGATAAGAGCCTGGTTAAAACTTTCATCCCTGGGGTAGCCTTCAGCATAACTCAACCTGGCATCCCCAGCCAGTTTTTGCAGTTCTTCATATGGATTATCCAGCTGGGTTGGGTTGATGTGCGAGCTGCCGCCACCCTGGTAGTAAGCTTCTTTGGCAGAGCGACCAATAACGGCAATACTCTTGCGGTTCTTCAGAGGCAAAATCCCGTTATTTTTCAGCAGGACCATGCCTTCTGCAGCCACCTTGCGCGCCAGGGCATGGTGCCTGGCAGCATCAAAAGACCCACCTTTCTTCGTTTCGGCAGCTTTGAATACGATCTCCAGGATCCTGCGTACCGCCTCATCCAGCACAGCCTACATCCAATTTACCTGAGCGAACAGCTTCAATAACTTCCTTAACCCGCCTCTCCCGTGGATCCGGGCATTTCCAGGTCCAGACCGGCTTTCAAAGCCTCCACCCGGTCGTGAACGGCACCCCAGTCGGAAATTACAAAACCCTCATACCCCCACTCATCCTTGAGGATCTCCGTCAACAACCGGTGATTCTCCGCGGCGTAGGTGCCGTTGAGCTTATTGTAGGAGCACATCACCGTCCAGGGTTTGGCCATTTTAACCGCCATCTCAAAGGCTGCCAGGTAAATTTCGCGCAAAGCGCGTTCATCTACTTCTGAATTGATTGTGGAACGCTGGTATTCCTGATTGTTGGCAGCAAAGTGTTTGAGTGAGGTTCCCACCCCTTTGCTTTGCACACCATTGATGAAACTAACAGCCATCTGGCCAGCCAGGAAGGGATCTTCGGAGTAATACTCAAAATTGCGCCCGCACACAGGGGTGCGCTTCATGTTCACCCCAGGACCAAGGATCAAGTCAACATCCAGGGCAATGCACTCATATGCAAGTGCTTCGCCCAGTTTATGGATCAAATCCACATCCCAGGTGGAAGCCATGCAAGTAGCGGTTGGAAAACAGGTGGCAGGCAGGCTTTTTTCGATAAACGTGGTTATATTTTCAGCCCGACGCACTCCATGGGGTCCGTCCGTAACGATCATCTCCGGTATGCCCAGGTGTTCGACAGGCGTAGTCGTCCATGGACCGGCTCCTGTACAGAGGGCAGCTTTTTCTTCAAGCGTCATTTTCTTAATCAAATCTGTAATTTTCGTCATGGTTCAATCCTTTCTTTGTATCAGTCAGCTGGTGAGAAACATATTCTAAAAATCGGTTTAAGCCTGGAATTTTTACTAAATTTCTAATTCGATTTACTTACACAGTAAAACCAAGTTAAAAGGAATCGTAAATCGAGCGGACATGAAATTCCTTTTTTACTCGCTCCAGAGTCCATCCAGCGGGCATTGGGCAGGAAACCTGGGCGGTCCGACCTGCAGGCAGATTAAAATAATTATCGCTAAAGACAACCTCGCTTCCCGGTAGTGATACCTCCACGAGAAGGGCAGTAGATTTGGCACTCAAATTTACGATCAGCTGATCCTTCTCAATGGACAGGTCCACCTTCACAGCCGGATCACTCAGGGATATATGTTTGATCGGGACAAAAGTTGCCGTCTGTCGGGATATGAATATGATCCGATTCATCCGAGAGATCAGCAATAAAGATCAGCTTACGGAGGTTATCCTGCGAGATATATTTTGAGAAATCCAGCTTGCATATTTGTTTCGCAGTCTGAGGAAGGGTAATCACCAATGGAACAGATCCACCGGTCAGTTCTTCCCCATCCAGCGTCTCCAATCGCCAGTTCAACTCTCCCATCCAGGGGTCGAGCGAGTCATTGGTCAGGTACACCGACATTTCGGGTGGGTTATCTTCGATGGAAAGCATGATCGGTGCAAAGAATTTCCGAGCTGCATAATGGAGCGCCTTCCAACGCCCGAAGTAATCCAGGCTGGACCAGGAGGCAACCGGCCAGCAGTCATTGAGCTGCCAATACAGGATACCTGCAACGCGGTCAGGATAGCGCCGCCAGTGTTCCACGCCGTAGCGGATGCCCTCCGCCTGGAGAACCATGCTCAGATAGACCAGCGATTCAAAATCCTTGGGTAACCGGAACATGTCCAGCATTTGTCGCACCATCATGGAATTTCCACTGGCATTCTTCTGATGCTGCTCCATGATATAGGAGGTCATATTCCAATCAGCCTCCTGTGCATAGGTTTGGATGGTTTCCAACGGGGGTAATGATTGGAAGCCAAACTCGCTCATGAAACGTGGAAACTGCTGGCGATACGAAGTAAACGGTTTTCCCCCGTGCCAGACGTCCCAATAATGTGCGTCTCCCTGTCGCTGGCCATTCGGATCCAGGAAAGGCGTATCGGAGGAGGGTGAGCTGGGCCAATACGAATGATCAGGGTCCTCAGCCAGGCACCATGCGGGCAGGGTTTGGTGGAAAAACTGATCATAAGCCACTTTAAGTTCCTGCAGCTCGGGTTGATCCCAATGCCAATCCACCCAGCCCCATTCCATCTCGTTATTTCCACACCACAACACCAGGCTGGCACGATGGCGAAGACGGCGAACATTCTCAACCACTTCCAACCGGATATTTTCCAGGAAATCAGGATCGTCCAATGGATAGATACTGCACGAGAAGATGAATTCCTGCCAAACCAGAATTCCATAGCGATCACAGAGGTCGTAAAAACGCTCCTCTTCATAAAACCCACCACCCCACACCCGCAGCATGTTCTGGTGGGTCTCGGCGGCTGAGCGAATGAGACCTTCAAGGAATTCATCCGTGATCCGAGTTGGGAAGGAATCAGCAGGGATCCAGTTTGAGCCTTTGGCAAAAACCTGGATATCATTGACTAAAAAGGCAAAGGAACGTCCCCATTGGTCTTCACGTTGGCGTAATTCGATCTTGCGCAAGCCAACCTGATATTTATGCTGGTCTAGCAGCTCTTCCTTGGACGTTTGGCTGCCTTTAAGCAAGACTTCCACCTGATAGAGCGGCTGGGCACCATATCCATTCGGCCACCAAAGCTCAGGATCGGGAATTGGCACATTCACTGTCTGCTCATCCGCTGATAATAGGACAGCTTCTGCTTGCAGAATCTCACCCGTTGGGGTTGTGATGTGTACCACAACCGTAAGAGGTGCCACAATCCAGCGTTGAACAGCGACATGTGCCTTAACGATCACCTGACCATTGGCGTGTTGCTGCTGCAGATGAACCTCAGCGAGGCGTGCTACACTATAACCCTCCAGGCGGATATCCTTCCAGATGCCGATGGGCGGGAGCTGGGGACCCCAGTCCCAGCCAAATTGGCAGGGTGCTTTGCGGATGTATGGACCTCCAGGCAATGAATGATACGGACCCGGCATCTCGCGCACGATATTCTTTGGGGCGATAAACTTCACCGGTGAAGCGAAGGTGATGGTCAAAATATTTTCACCTTGTGTATTTAAGAATGGTTTGACCTCCCACTCATAACGGCGGAACATGTTGTCGGTCTGACCAAGTTCATGACCATTGAGCTCAACCGACGCCAGGGTATCCAATCCATCGCATACCAGCAAAATATGTTCTTCTGCCAGCAACTCAGAAGA
Source organism: uncultured Chloroflexia bacterium (assembly GCA_963736805.1). Lineage (GTDB taxonomy): Bacteria > Chloroflexota > Anaerolineae > Anaerolineales > UBA4823 > FEB-25. The sequence goes on along the minus strand of CAVTQM010000042.1, from coordinate 28,522 downwards.
ACAGGCGAAGTGATGGCGGTAGATCCAATCAGATTCTGCCACCCACTGAACGCGCTTCTCGTTATCGGCTACAAAAGGGTCAGGAATGTGACCCAGCGCTAATAAATCGGTATGCACACCACCAGGGACGCTGGCGTTCAGCCATTCTTCAGTGCCTAGCTGGCGAAATTCCCAGGTACCTGCCAAAGATTGATTTTATCACAATTTACTATTCCTTATTAATACGTTTAATATTTTCCAGGCATATATTTAGCAGTATTTCTTACCAACAGAATTGCATTACACCGTTGAGAGATCCCATTCTTCGTAGATCTTAGGAACATCACTGATCAGGCGTCTGGTGTAAGGTTCTCTCGGTGTCAGAATCACCGCATCGGCTGTTCCGCTTTCTACGAATTTCCCACGCTCCATGATAAAAACTTTATCAGATACAAAATACGCCAGGCCAATATCATGGGTGATGAAAATGATCGTCATGCCGATATCATTACGCAGCTGCATCAGCATATCCAGGATGGTGGCACGTGAACAGGCATCAATCATCGAGGTAGGCTCGTCAGCCAGCAAGATCTTCGGCTTGAGCAGGAAGATGCGGGCAATCATTAAACGCTGCATCTGTCCACCGGAGAGCTCAAATGGATACTTATTGGTCAATTCGGCGAACTTCAGGTTAACAAATCTGCATGCTTCTTCCATTAACTCCACTTTTTTTTCTTTGGGTAGTCTTCCACCACCACGCATGCGGATACAATCTAAAAGCACGGCATCTATCTTGTGAAAAATATTATATGAAGAGAATGGATCCTGAAAAATGGCTTGAATATTTTTCCAGTATTCCTGTCTCTTCTTATTGGTATGGATATCGCGCAATTTTCCCTGGAAGTATAGCTCGCCTTCCGTGATACTGATTAATCCCAGAATCATCTTCGATAAAGTGGTTTTCCCGCTGCCTGATTCCCCTACGATCGAGACGACTTCACCTTTATAAAGCTCGATATCTACATGATCAACTGCAAGCGTTTTGGTGCTACCAAATCCAAATACCTTGGTAAGTCCTTTGGCGCTCAGGATAATTTCTTTATTTTCGAGCATATTGTTCAGCCTCCCTTCATGATAATATTCTCGCAGTTCACTTTCCGAGATATGCAGCGGTAAGCGCGCCCGCCTTCAAGTTCACGAAGATTCACCGTAGCTGCGCATTCATTGCGAGTATATTTACAACGTGGTGCAAACCGGCAGCCTGGTGGTGGATTTTTGAGATTAGGCGGTACCCCAGGAATAGCGACCAGTTTTACATCCCGCAAACCGCTTTCTGGTACGATGATCGAGCCCATCAAACCTTTGGAATAGGGATGGAGTGGGTCGAACACGGCTTCTTTTGCAGCTGGCTTTCTCGACGATCTGCCCTGCGTACATGACCATAATATCATCCGTTACGTTGTAGAGCAGCGGAAGCTCATGCGTGATAAAGATCATCGATTTAATGAAACCATCTTTCATCAAATCCTTCAGCATCTTGATAACCATCTTCTGGGAAGTAACATCCAATGCGGAAGAAGGCTCATCCGCGATCAGTATTTTTGGGTAAAGGATCACCGATACTGCGATGACTGTGCGCTGTTTCATGCCGCCCGAAAGCTCAACCGGGTATTTTTGCAGTACTTCCACTGGTAGCCCTAAGATGCTGCAGCACTCACAGGCAAGTTCATAAACCTCTTTTTTAGATTTGTATTCATCGTGTGCTCGATATACATCCTCAATGAAGTTGATGATCTTGCGGGTGGGGTTGAGGGCGTTCATCGCCGCCTGGGGAATGTAGGAGATCTCCGACCCCAAGATCGATTTACGAACGACATCTGGGTCCATCCCGGAAATATTCTTGCCGTCGATGATGATCTCCCCACTGGTATAGTACAGGGGTGCAAAGTAATAACCCATCAGGCTGAGTGCCAGGGTCGACTTTCCGCAGCCAGATTCTCCCGCAATTCCCAGCGTTTTTCCTGCTTCAACCTTCAGTGAAACATGGTCAACCGCATAAATATCCTCGTTATAGCGGGTGATATATTTTGTAGTTAGATCATTTGACTTCCAGCATAACTTCATTCATATATCACCTATTCCCTCAACGCCGGATTGTAGACCTGGTCGAGACCAGTATTCATCAGGTTCAGTGAGAACGAAACAAGAGCGATCACAACGATCACAGGCATATACGCCCACCATTTTCCGAGGCTTGGTGCCATGTAGAAAAACGCCCAGTTCATCATCAAGCCCAAAGTTGCAGAATCAGTTGGTCTTCGGTCCCAGGCCAAGGATCGACAAAGAGGCTTCATACAGGATAGCCGTGGATATTTGCAGGATCAGCGCCATAATCACATAAGAAGCGATATAAGGGAAAATGTCCGTGAAGATGATCAGCCAAACGGGGTGCCCGGAAAGTTTCGATAGGCTGACATGGTCGCGATTACGCAAAGAAAACACTTGCGCCCGCACAGCCCGTGCCGTCCATACCCAGGCGGTAAACCCGATCACCACGGCGATGACCACCGGGCCGCGCTTTTCCTGCCCGATGCTGTATGAAATCAGGATCAATATCACAATGGTAGGTATCACGGTAAGCAGATTGGTGAAGAACATGACCACATCATCCACCACCCCACCAATATAACCTGCCGCCAATCCCAGGACCAAACCGATCGTAGTGGCAATCAGTCCCGCCACAATACCAATCAGCAGGGATGTACCGGTTGCCGAAACCAGCTCGGCTGTCACATCCCGGCCAAAGTTATCCGTACCAAGCAGCAACAGGCGCACATTTGGAACTTCGCTAGCGTTCACATAATCAGATTGTGCTACAGTACTTGTTTCCTCAAGAGCGCCGGTTTGGGCATTTTTTGTGGCTAGGATCACCCCCTCGGTGGATAGAACTCCCTGGAGAGAGGTGTTGAGCCTTTGATAATACCTTGTTTTGGCAAAGGTCATCCCCGGGATCTGCATCTTAGGATCATAATTCCTCGCCCACTGATCCAGGAGACTTTTGGTATCCGTGGTATCAATCTGATTTTCGGGAATCCCAGCCTTTACCAACCACTCCTTTAAGGCAATGCGGTCATCCGCACTCAGCTTGCTGGCGATCCGCTTGGTCGCAGCATCATCCAGTAAAAGCGTATAAGGAGCAGTACCGATGCTATCATACACATTCACGTAGATCCCGGGTGGAAGAAAAGAACCCTGTTCGCTACCCTGGCTGATGGTTCCTAATGGATCAGTTTTAACAAACAAGCGGGAAAATGATCACCGTCAGTACAATCAAACTAAAAATCACGAAACCTACTACGAATTTACCAGAGTGAAAAACCTGCTTGAGGGTATTTTTCATAGTGGCCTCTCCTTAATCCGACTGCGTCGCTTTAATGCGCGGGTCAATGAAGCCATATAAAATTTCAAGCGCAAAGGTTGCAATCAGCACCATCATGGTGATGATCAAGGTGACGGCTGAGATCATCGGATAATCCTGTCCCCTAATAGCACTCAACAAGGTGGTACCCAGCCCCGGGTAACTGAAAATGATCTCCGCCACCAGGGCGCCGCCGACCATGGTACCAATCGCCAGTGCTAAACCGGTGATCTGCGGAAGCATGGCATTGCGAAATACATATTGGATGATCTTCGAGTCTTTGATCCCCATGAAGCGGCTGTATTTTACATAGTCCGAATTCAGCTCATAGATGCTCATGGAGCGCATGCCAATTGCCCAACCGCCAATAGCGATCAATACGATCGACAAGAATGGTAACATATAATGGACGATCACAGACCAAAAAAATGCCCAGCTAAGGTTGGGGATCATATCAAACCCATATCCACCCGAGGTTGGAAGCCAGTTTAGTGCGATGCCAAAAATAACCAACAAAACGGTTGCCATGCCAAACGCCGGGAAACCACTCGCAAAAATACTGAGCGGCATGAGGGCTCTGTCATACCAGCCCCTGAGATAAGCTGCTAACACGCCCAGTACGTTCCCGATCAGAAAGCCGATGATGATCGCCGGGAACTGCAGCATCACCGTCCACCACAGGGAAGATTTGAGAACATTCGCAACTGTGCGGGGATATTGGCTGAACGAGAAACCAAAATCGCCATGGATCACATTCTTTAAGTAAATGAAGAACTGGATCATCATGGGTTTGTTGGTGCCAAACAGCTCTGTGTATTGCTCGTAAATCGCCTGGACTCCAGCCGTATTGGTTTGGCCTTGGGCCATCCTTGCTACGATAGCTGCTACAGGATCCCCCGGCATCATACGCGGCAGGAAGAAATTCAACAGGAAGGCGGCAGTGAAGGTAATACCGAACCAGACCAGCTTTTTACCGAAATACTTCGCGTATCCTTTCAATTTAGCATCTCCTTTCGATTTTAGCGATCATCTAAAACCATTGCGAGATATAAAATTTACCAGACTCTAATTATAACAAACAGCCATGTCCCCTGGTGCGCGGAACATGGCTGTCTGGTTTCATGAAAGGTTACGGGGTAACCAGCGTAAGGTTATAGAGACATGCGATACTCCAACCGTCAGTACAGATCATGGGTGGGACGGGTGGGTTGCTGCCATCTTCCTGGTTCGGGAAGCCTGTCCAGACACTCTCGTTCACAGCATGGAACAAGTCGGGACGATACATGAGGGTGAAGGACGGGACGTCGGTCAGGTAGATCCTGACCAATTCCGTGTAAATTTCCGTCAGTTTGGCGGGGTCGGTTTCAGCGGGGATCTGTTTGATCAACGCATCGACGTCAGGATTGCTATATTGGCCCCAGTTACCGTTCCAGTTTACTGCCTGACCAACGAATTCAGAGCTCAATAAGTGGCGGATACGTCCCCAAGGTTGGGTCGGGCCAGCGCCGTCACTCCACATCATGAAGATGTCATAGCCTTCAGGCAGAGGTGTATCAGATTTGGTGACAACGGTCTGATAAACGCCCCATTCTGGGTATTGGGTGGTGATATCAATACCGATCTCCTTACCTGCAGCAGCCACCACTTCGATGGCAGCCTGCCAGTCAGACCAGCCATTCGGGCAGGTGGCGATGTAGTGAAGTTCCTCGCCATTATATTCTCGGTTTCCATCGCCATTGGTATCTACAACGCCAGCATCATCCAAAAGCTTCTTGGCGCCTTCGATATCGTTGCCAGCCCACTGCAGTTCTGCAACAGCCGCCTGGTCATACATAGCCTGTTCGCCAGGGGTCGGGTTCATCAGTGAGCGCGGAACCTGATCGAAGGTCGCAGATTGGTTGGTCATGGCGTTGGCAATGATGGTGGGATAGTCAACCGCAATCGCAATCGCTTTACGAATAGCAACATTGTCCAAACCATTGGACAGTAGGTTGTAGTAAGCGGTTGGGAGGCTGGCGCCAATACCATAGGGAGCCTCGGGAAGGAAGGTGGAAACGGGCAGCCCATAGTTGAGCCACAAAACCTGAATATTGGAGTTAAACTGCTGGCTGATATCCACTTCACCTTGTGCCAAAGCAATCGAACCAGCCGCATTATCCTTGTAAATTGTGTGCGCCAGGTATTTCGGAGTGGGCAGCTTGCCCCACATGGAGGCATCCTGACCCCAATAGTTGTCATCACGAACGTAGACAACCTTCGTATCGTCAGAGAAGAACGAGTGGTAAGGACCTGACCAAACCACATCTTCAGCGGTATCGGCTAATAATGCAGTTGCATCAGCGCTACGGGCTTCCAGGGTTTGGGTCCAGGCTTTTTGGGAGACATAGGTGCCGTCCAGGAAAGCCACGACCATCAGAGGATTGACCGTATTGCCGTCTGCATCCAGTTTGGCTTTGATCAAAACTGTCTGTGGATCCACTGCTGTGACGGTGTCAATGTAATCTTTAAAGTTGTTGCCAGCATTGGTCGAATACTTGAGATTGGTATCCCAGGTATAAGCCACATCATCGGCAGTGATCGGGGTGCCATCGCTCCATTTTGCAGCAGCCTTGAGCTTTACGGTGACCTCGGTACGCGCATCATTCCACACCCAATCGCCATCTGCCAGCAGAGGGTATGACTTCCCATCCAGCATGTTATACAGGTACAGGGTTTCAAACATGATCACACGGGCAGAGTCCTTCGCTCCGACAGCCAGGGCATTATTCATGCTGGAAGAGTATGGATTCCAACCAACCACCGCGCTCCACTGCAAACCATTGAAGTACAGGGTTTCGTTGCGGGGAAGCGTTTCACCTGTGGTGGGTGCAGCAGTCGGTTCAACCATTTGGGTTTGGACGACCACCTGGGTCTCTTTAACCACCTGCGTCTCGACGACAGGCACTTCCACGGTCGTGACGATTGTCTCAGCTGTGGGTGTTGCGCAGGCGCCGAGCACCATGCCCATGACCATCAACAGAGAGATTGCAATATACAAGCGTTTCATTTTCATTCTCCTAAAGTTTTTTTGGATTGGTATAGTTATTGATAGGTTTATTCTGATTTTTATTATGGCTAATTTTCCACCTCCTCAAGGTTGTAGGGCGAAAATGATCGTTTTGAATGAGAGCGCTCCCATAATTATACATGTTTTAATGATTATAGGGTCCATTCTTTTGGGAAGCGCCACAACTTTCACGAATGACAAGCTCAGTTTCCATCAGGATACGCCGGGATGGCTTGATCCCATTTTCGATCAGGTCGATCAAGGTTTCCACAGCCTTCATACCAAATTGGACGATGGGCTGGCGCATCGTGGTAAGTTTAATCTCAGGTTGCGAGGCAGCTGGCAGGTCATCAAAACCCACAAAGGCAATATTACCCGGTACATTCAAGCCAGACTCTCGCGCCGCGCGTATGGCACCAATCGCCATCGAATCAGAAGCTGCAAAGATGGCATCGGGATGAGCAGGGAGCAGTTGTTGCAAGGCGAAGTAGCCACTTTCTTCCGTAAAATCACCCTCTGCAATCAGGTTCTCGTCCACTTCCCAGCCATGTTCATGGATGGCTTTCTGGTAGCCCGCTTTTCGGTCCAATCCAGTTGTTCCATTCATTCGTCCGGTGATGGTCCCGATGCGGGTATACCCCAGGCGGATCAGATGACGCACTGCCAGGTAGGCGGAAGTGACGTTGTCTACATCTATATAGCTGACCCCATTGGTATTAAATGGGCGGCCTGCAACAACCACGGGTATTTCAGATTCAACCAGCTGGTCAATCAGTGTGTCACCCATTTGGGGTGTCTGCAGGACGATGCCATCCAGCAAACCTTTACGTGAAATGCGCGGGAAGATGCGGTTTTCATCCTCCTTGGTGTCCACCAAGAAGAAACCAAGCGTGTAATTTTGCTGGTTGCACGCCTGTGCAACCCCCTGGGTAAGGCGGGGGAAATATGGGTCGGTAAAAAAGCTGCTGACGCTGCGGGGGAGCACCAGCCCGATCATCCAGGAGCGCTGGGAGGCCAGGCTGCGGGCAGCGGCATGCGGATGATAACCGGTGGAAATAATGACATCCTGAACCCGCTTACGAACACTCTCATTGACATTGGGATCATCATTCACCACACGTGAGGCGGTGGAGCGTGATACTCCGGCTTGCTTGGCAATGTCTTCGAGCGTCAGGTTTGGCACGCAGCTGCTCCAGGTTGTTAGAGAAATCAATAGGTGTTAAATAATTGGGAGCGCTCCCAATATTTCTATTATATCAGAATATTTTCAAAAGAGTCAACATCTTTGTGAAAATTTGTTCGAAGGATGTCAAAATAAATATAGCTGATATGGGCACGATATTAGACATCCGAAAGCGATGCATTGATCATTGAGGATGATCGATACCCTTACGAAAAACAATATACGATCAATAACCTAATTTGAACAACATTACAGATTAAGGAGACCCACCCATGACCCAAACACCCCTACCCAACATACCATGGGAGGAAAGACCCACCGGCAGCTCGGATGTGGTCTGGCGCTATAGCGCCAATCCCATCATCCCACGCGACCTGCTCCCCTCCTCCAACAGCATCTTCAACAGTGCCGTGGTGCCGTTCAAAGGTCAGTTTGCCGGCGTCTTCCGCTGTGACAATAAAAAGCGCGAGATGAACCTGAACCGTGGCTTCTCTGCGGATGGAATCCAATGGCAGCTGGATGACCAACCGATCGACTGGATATATGCTGACCCGGAGCTCGCACAATTCCAATACCGCTATGACCCGCGTGTGCTCTGGTTGGAAGACCGTTATTACGTCAGCTGGTGCAATGGATATCATGGACCCACGATTGGGATTGGCTATACCTTTGACTTCGAAGAGTTTTTCTTCCTCGAAAATGCCCTGCTACCATTCAACCGCAATGGTGTGCTGTTCCCGCGCAAGATCAATGGCGAGTATGTCATGTTCAGCCGTCCGAGTGATAACGGCCACACCCCCTTCGGGGATATTTACCTCAGCCGCAGCCCCGACCTGGTCCACTGGGGAAAGCACCGCTTCGTAATGGGCGTCAGGGGTGGGTGGGAAAGCACCAAGGTGGGAGCAGGTCCAGTACCCATCGAAACTCCCGAGGGCTGGTTGTTGTTCTACCACGGGGTGCTCACCTCCTGCAACGGGTTTGTGTATAGTTTTGGCGCAGCCCTGCTGGATCTTGAGCAACCCTGGAAAGTGATCTACCGTGGCAGCTCCTACCTGCTCTCCCCACAAAAATATTACGAGTGCGTGGGAGATGTACCCAACGTGGCTTTCCCATGTGCCACGCTCTATGACCCACCCACTGGGCGCATCGCCATCTATTACGGTGGTGCCGATACGGTCACTGCCCTGGCTTTCTGCAAGCTGGATGAGGTGATGGAGTTTCTTACGGAAGAATTCATAAAAAAGTAGGGGTTGGTCGCGACCAACCCCTACAGAATCTTCAAAGCATACCCTCAAACGAACGAAAAATTACTTATTTATTCGATCACCTTCGTCGGGTTATTGTTTTCCCTTAGATTAATCACCCTGGATAATTCCGGATATCCTAGGCGAGTGTGTTTATCCATTGCCCGGTGATAACGGGCACTGCCACGTGCATACTGGCCCAGCTTGATATATGCCAGGCCGATATTCGCCTCCGCCAGAGTCACCAGACGCATAGAATTTTGTAATTTCCCGATTGTCCTGGCCTTCTCAAAGCATTTTATGGCGGCGTGGATTTCCTGGATATCCATGAAGGCCTCTCCGATGGACAAGATTGTTTCTCCCTTGATAACCTGGGACTTATGGCTGACATCGAAGTAGATATTTTCTGGTTGGACAGCCTGGTGCAGCATCTCATCATACAGCTTGATGATTTCTAGCTCAACCTCTTCCCAGGTTTGGAAGCGATAGGAAGGATCCGGGTCAATGCATTTCGAAAAGAACGCATCCAAGGCTATCGGTAAATTCGCGCCAATCAGCCTATTCAATGCCTGGCCACGGATATGCCCCTCAATAATCGCCTTAATGTCACTGCCACACACCGTGTAGTGGCCGGTGAGCATTTCCAGGCTGATGCAGCCTAATGAGTAAATATCTGAACTTACACAGACATTCCGGTTCCGCCATTGCTCGGGGCTCATGTAATGAGGGGTTCCCACTGGCCTTGAGCGGGTATTGATGTAGCGGTGGACAGCAGTGCTTAAATTTTCAACGATATCATCCGGGCTGGTCACAAGGCCAAAGTCACTCACGCAAGCCCTGCTATCGGGGGTGATGAAAATATTCTCCGGCTTTAGATCACAATGGATCAACCCCGGAACGCGGGCGGTGGCATGTTTCATCCCACGCGTCACTTCCAGCATCAGCTTGAGCGTTTTTTCCAGGTTAATTTCAACCCCGTGATGCATCCAGGAGCGTAAGGTTGGATTCTTTTCTCCGGATAATGACGGCACCATCTCAAGCACCAGGTACAACTCATGAGAAGTGGTGTCATATTCAGCGCGATAAGCCTGGACGATATTGGGGTGCCAGCCAATTTCCACCCACAGCACCGCTTCACGCAAGAATTGCGCCCGAACATTCACATCGGTCAGGTACTGTGGTTTGCAGGTCTTAAGCACCACCGCTTGATTGTTTTGCTCAACATCGACACACAGGTAGATTACACCCATTCCCCCGAAAATTTCTTGTTTGACTTTATATCGGTTGGCGATGATTCTCTTACTTGGACGAATATATTGATTTTCTGTCATAGTTTTATGGATCCCCTGAGATCCATCTACATTCTACAACAGGAACGCTGAAATTGAGTTTACAGAAATGTATGTACAACTTCTAAAATGTTATCGATTCTGCAAGCCCGGAAGAATGACCGAACCGTTGTTCAGGTTCGAACGGGATACGCACCCGGCGCACCAGACAGGATTGGCTGGATGGAACAAATAAAGGCACCCCCCGCCTGTTCGCCCCTGCGGGGGGTGCCGGTGCAACTCGATGAACGTGCGTCAGGAACCTTGGAGGTGGGCTGTTAGCCCAATTTGACCTGACGCGCGCCCAGAGCTACATCCAACAAAGGTGGTACTAGTTCTTCATCGATAACGGTATCAAGCATGCGGTGCCAGAAAGCAGTACTGGTCAGGGTGACTGCTTTGCTGACGCGTGGGTCGGATTGTGAGGTCAGGGTGATGATGGCCTCGTCCCAATCCCCGTGCAGGGCATCCTGCAGGAATCTCCACCGTAACCAGCATCTCGGTCTCTTCTCCGGGTAGCAGCGGACCCACGCTGATGGGAGTGACTGCCCCCCAGGTGGTGCTGATCGTCACGGTGTAGCTATCTACAAAATCACCGAGATTGGTCACCTTAAGGGTGTAGGTCAGCACATCCCCTGGATGACCCGCCTGTGGGTCTGGTGGGTCGGGATTGATATCCACCTGGTAGCCCATGACCCGTGTGGTGATGGTGGTGATAGTCAAATTCAGCCGGGTTACTGATTGAGGCAGCCGTGATCTCGGTCACACCCAGGTCATTCCACATGCCATCCTGGGGTACCTCCACGCCAACAACGATCTCAATACTCTCCCCCGCACCGATCGGTCCAGGACCACCTAAAGATAAACCAATATCCCAGGTGGAGCTCACTTCCAGGGTGTAGTAATCCGTCACCACCCCGGTGTTGGTGATGGTCAGCATATACTCCACGATTGTGCCAGCCTCGGCTTCACCATCCGGGGGGTCAGAAATTTCAATACCATAGCTGACGCAGGGCTCGGCAGGGTGGTATAGTGCGTCACCAAGCACGATTGGATTCTGCTCAGATCCTGTTCCACCCGCAATTGACCAAATTACACCGCCTGTGATGTTTTCGGTGCAGAATCCAGCCATATTATATGCAGTGGATTGTGGCAGGGGGTCATCGAAGCTCTCCCAACTGGTATTTGGCCAGGTATGAAAATCCAACATCTCGACGATATCTGTAGGTTCGAATACCCAGCCCAAGTTTTCATCACCTCCAATCGCATACAGGTGAGAATCTGTCGCAGACAGTGCAAATAATGCTCGCTGGCTGGTGAAGTCATGCTGCACATCCCAGGTATCGGTTGCCATATTATAGCGCTGGGTGGTATCGCGATTGTCGTAGCCATAATTACCTGATCCACCACCTACCACCCACAGGTACGGACCAGTCTGCACATACCCAGCTCCGAAAGCAGGATACGGCATGGGCGTTCCTGGAGTGTCGCTCCAGGAATCGGAAACGAGGTCATATATTTGGACAAGATCGGTGGGAGGCCACGGGTCACCATCCAATCGCTCCACCTACCAGGAATAATTTATCGTCCCAAATGCCGATCGAGGCAAAAAATACTGGCTGAGGTAACGGTGGACCAAAAGTCCAGCTATTCGTTGCAATATGATAGATGTCAAGGTGGTTATATATTCCTAAAGAGGCTCCACCAGCCACATAGATATCACCCTGGTAGCAGGCTGCTGCAACACCAACAGCGGAGATAGACATCGGTTCCAGCTCCGTCCAGCTATCAAGCACAGTATCATATCGCCAGACATCGTTAGTGTAACCCAAATCCGCAGGTCTTCCTCCGAACAGGTAGAACATATTCGGCTGTTCGATACATTGGGCGAATCCATATCCAATAACTCCTTGGGGCATGGGCTCCGCCTGCGTCCAGTCAGTTACCGCAGTAGTGACCAGGGTTGCCTCATCTGCAGCGGCTGGGTCACCCTGTGAAGTGGCGGTGATAAGGGCGGTGTCGCTGTCCCCCCCGTTAGCTTCGATTGGGATATCCACGCTGATCAGCAGCTCGATGCTTTCTCCCGGGTCTACAGGTCCAACAGTCAACGGGTAGGTGGTTTCCCAAACTGCACTGGCACTTATGTCGTAGGTGTCGGGCAACGTTCCATTATTATAAATGGTCAGCGTATAGGTGATCAACTCACCACGAAAGCCTGTGCTCTCCAGGCTCTCTGGGGTCAAGTCTCCAAAGAAGAAGTCGGCGCAAGGTTCAGATGGGCGATAATAAACATCAACTGTCGGATCATCATTTGCATCAAGCCCACCCACAGACCAAATTTCCCCTCCTGTTATTGCTTCGCTGCAGAAACCAAGGTTTGCCATGCGGGCTGCAGGTAGCGGGTCACCGATATTTACCCAACTCCCACCTGGCCAGGCTGAAAGGTCAAGTCGTTCAACAAGATTAGTCTCATCAGAAGAGCCCCCACCATTGGCATCACCACCTATCGCGTATAAGTATTGGCTGGTGATATCTAAAGCCATCATTGTTCTGCGGCTGGTGAAGCTGGGTCCAATCTCCCAGGTATTGGTGGAAAGATCATAGCGTAAGGTTGCGTCCGAATTAATTGGGAAGTTTGCTGTAAAGCCACCCACCAAATAGACAAACTGACCAACCTGTAACCAGTCTCCCAAGATTACAGCTGGCATGGCTGCCCCCCAGTTCATTTCCCAGGTCCCTGTCTGCAGGTTATAGCGGTCTACCTGGGTGGTGGGACTTATCGGCACGGCTGGGTTATCATCACCGCCGATCATGTATAGATAACCATCCCAGGCAGCCAATGCTGCTCCATTTTGCTTACGAGGCAAGTTGGGTAACTGGGTCCAGGTGTCAGTAGCGATCTCATAACGATAAAAATGTGACGACGTATCGAAACCCTCCAGGTTGCCTCCAGCGGAATACAGATACCCTTGATAGCAGGTTACCGATGGGATTTCCATTTCCTCCGGATAAGGTGCCAGTGAATTCCAAGTTGGTGGATCATCAGTGTCGAAACGCCAAACTTCATCCCGGTTATCAAACCAGCCCTGCCAACCTGCCACAACATAAAAACTTTCCGGATCATCCGGGCATTGAGCAAAACCATAAAAAGCATCGGGTAATGGTAGACCTAAGCCAATATTCCATGTCTCCGGTCGTGATGCTGCCGATGCCCAATCAGGAATCACTATCGTCTGTTGGTCATCCTCTTTGATGATAGGATCAGCCTGAGTCGACGAGGCAAAATATGTCGTAAGCATGGCACTATCTGAAGCACTCGGGTCTCCATGCGAAGTAACCGTGAGTATTGCAGTATCATGGTCAATGGGCACCAGCCCTTCCGGCACCACAACAATTACCTGTACTGTCCCAGCCATCCCTGGTTCAATTGGTCCTACTCCTGACACAGGCAAGAAAGCTGGCCATTGGCTGCTAACCGAAACCGAATAGTAGTCAACCTGTGTGCCATCATTAACCAGCGGTACGGTATAGCGGACAACGGTGCCGGGAAAACCACTCAGGGACCATTGCTCAGGCTCAAGATTCCCATAGTAATAGTTCACACATGGCTCGGCAGGTATAAACAGATTGGAATTATAGATATCTGGGTCGCCGTCATTATCAAAATAATCTCCCCCAGTCGACCAGATCGAGCCTTCGATAAACGCATCGGTACAAGCGCTTGATTCACCCATGGTCGGCTCCGGTAGTGGCGTGCCGAGCACCCGCCATCCGCCAAATGGCCAGTAAGTTAGATCCAGCACCTCCACTACGTCGGTAGAATCCTGATAACTGCCACCATTCGCATCCCCTCCAATTGCATACAGGTGCTGCTCGGTAAGTTCAGCGGCAACCATCCCCCTGCCGTAATTCAATAACGGCCCCGTCGTCCATACCCCGGTGGACATGTCGAGTCGTTGCGTAACGATGACATTATGCTCATAGTCTCCTGAGAAACCGCCGACGAGGTAGAGATAGGGACCTTCTTGAGCAAAGCCTGGGAACGAAAAGGCGAACGGTGCTTGCTGCATGGCGTTTACCTGCCAGGTGTTGGAAGCTATATCATAGATATCCACCTGATTGACGGGGTGGTAACCCTGCTCGCCATTTTGGGAGGCGCCCCCAACCAGGTAAAGTTTTCCATCCCAGGCACCCAGGGCAGCCCCTTTGACGAAACGAGGAGCAGGTGCACCATCACTCCAATAACCCTGACTCCCCTGATTTTCATCAATATGATAAATATAAAAATCGTTGTGCGCACCTTGAAATTCTCCACCAACAACATAGATTTTCCCTTCATAACACACCGCTGTGGAAGCTAATAACCCTTCAGGGACGGGAGGGAGCTCTACCCATTCCCCTGTGTTTGCATGAAATTGTACAAAATCGTGCGTTGGACCATTGCCTGTAAATCCGATATTTCTTCCTCCAATGATATAAAAACTATTTTGGTCATCCGCACAATGAGCGTTTGCCTGGTTTGTGGTTTCATGGATCAGAGGCTCACCTTCCAGCCATTGCCCGGTGTCGGTCACAACTGAAATTGGTAGGGCAACCGCTGTTTGTGTGTCCGAGCTGCTAAGCAAGAGCAGCACAGTAGCCAACCCGATGACCATCAGGCTGGCTACTATCTGCCGCCTATAGGATAAAAAAGGTATTCTATTCATAAAAGTATTCCTCCCCTAATTTCCCTCTGGTTAACCATTGATGCTTGATAGACGCAGGTGTTTTTATCATTATGTGTTCAAAAGATCCAATCACCCCTGGCGGGAATCATCAGGTTTGTCCCTGATGATTAGAAGGTAATTTGATCCTGGATGTGTGCTATCTTAATTTCTGTCAAATTTTCCTCCTCCCTTACTCGAAAAAGCCAGGAGGCGCAGTGCCTTCCCCTCAGCCCTGCACCTCGCTACGACTCCCCTTACCGGATGGCATTTCATCTTCGGCGGTCACCTGGCCTAAATAATCTACCAATTCCTTCAGGCTGGTAAACCCGCACTTCTCACCCGTCCGGACACTTTCCAGCAGGATCCGCCAGGTATACCCCCCATCGATAGGCACCTGCCATAGGCGCAGCAGATATGAAAAATACCCAACCCCCTCGTACATCTCGAACTCCACTGGATTCCTATTCGTCTCAAACCGGGTTCAACTCTTATATACTTGTAACAAACAGGTCTCAAGAAACTCTGAAATTAGATTAATATTTCATTAATAACAGTTATAATGTGACTAGACAATTACAATCTGTGATAAGTTTTATGTTCCCAGGATGAGGTTCTCGCAAGCCTGCGTACTTTGGTGAGGATGCAATGCCACACCTGAAGTTGAAACTGTTGGGCTCATACCATTTGAGCATGGATGGTCACCCGATTACCACCATCGAATCTGATAAAGCGCGCGCCCTGCTGGCATACCTGGCTGTGGAAAAGGATCGACCTCACCCGCGCGAGAAGCTGGTGGGTATATTTTGGCCAGAACAGGACGAAGAGCACGCCCGGGGCAGCCTGAGCCAGGCACTCTATCACCTGCGCGGCATTCTGGGCGACCGACCCCTCACCGGGGTTCTGAATCCGGAAATCAGCTACGAATCAAGGCAAGCCTTTCTGCTTGTCACTCCCCAGGGGATCCAGTTCAACCCCAGCAGCGATTATGAAATGGACGTGGCTCAGACCTCAACTCTGCTCGCAGCCTGTAAAACACACGCCCATCCAAAATATCGAATATGTAAAGAATGTCTGGAACGTTATCAGGAATCTGCCCGTGTTTATGCAGGCGATTTCCTGGATGGCTTTTATCTGCCCAGGAACATGGCTTTTGAGGAATGGGCGACGGTTGTTCGCGAGCAGTTCCACCTGGATATGATGGAAGTCTTGGAATACCTGGTGTTGTCTTTCGAAGGCCAGGGAGAGCTGGATAAAGCCCTTGGATATGCGCGCAGGATGCTGATCCTGGATGACATAGATGAAGCTGGTATCGGTCATATCATGCGCCTGCTGGCTTTGCTGGACAAGCGGGAGGAAGCCTTGGTACAGTACACAACCTTCCGCCAGGCACTTGCCATCCAGATGGGTGCCGAGCCAGGAGCAGAGACCAGGCTGCTTTACCAGCGTCTGGGCAGCGAGCAAGCTGGTTTAGAGCTGGGTCATATCCCTGCCAACCTGACCGCATTCATCGGGCGGGAACAGGAACTCAACGAATTGTGGGGTTGGCTACGCGATCCGGGGCGGCGAATGATCTGCATCCTGGGAGCGGGTGGTAGCGGTAAGACCCGCCTGGCATTGGAAGCTGCCCGCAGACAGCGTTACCACTTCAGGGATGGGGTATATTATGTTCCTTTATCTGTTCTCGGTCCGGACAGCTCGTTACTGGCTGCCATAGCCGAGGGACTGGGCTTTATATTTAGAGATTTAGGTGATCATAAGCGCCAGCTGCTGGATTACCTGCACAACAAGAAAGTATTGCTGATCCTGGACAGCTTTGAAACCGTGCTGGCAAGTGCAGGGTTGGTGGCTGAACTGCTTTCGGCATCGGAGGGGAGCAAGGTGCTGATAACCAGCCGTGTGAGACTGAACCTGGGTGGGGAGCAGGTATTCTCTTTAGCCGGCATGCGTTTTCCAACATCAGAATCTAAAGAACATATAATGGACTACAGCTCGGTGGAGCTGTTCCTGGATGCTGCCCGGCGGGTGATGCCAGATTATGAGCCTGATGACCTGCAGGGGATCGTCCGTATCTGCCAGTTGGTGGAAGGGATGCCATTCAGCCTCTTGCTGGCTGCCAGTTGGTTGAATGCATATACCACCCAGGAGATCGCCGAGCAGATCGAGCGCAGCCTGGATTTCTTATCCGTGGAATGGGCAGACCTGCCCGCCCGCCAGCGCAGCCTACGGGCGACCTTTGAGTATTCGTGGAACCTGCTCAGCATAGACGAACAGCAGACATTGATGAGATTAGCCGTATTCCGCAATCCCTTCAATGCACAGGCAGCCTGGCATGTGGCAGGATGCCAGTCCGCAGGTACTGCACACCCTGGTGGGCAAGAAGCCTTGCTGGGGAGTACGGCTGAGGGCTTCTTCCAGATGCATGACCTGGTGCGGCAGTACAGTGAAAAAGAGCTAGCCCTTTCCCAGGATGGGTTGGAAAGCACCACCCGCCAGAAACATTCTGATTATTTCCTGGAACAGGTGGCTGGATGGAGCAATCTGTTTAAAAGTCCAGAGGCAGTCATCCACATTGATAAAGGCGGACAAGCAAATCGAAGACGTGAGAGCAGCCTGGGAGTGGGCAGCACATCGGCCAACCTGGAAATGTTATCCCAGCATCTCGGAAGGATTATTTTTATACTACTTCCTGCGCTACCGCTTCCAGGAAGGCGAGCACGCCTGCCAGGTGGCGTTGAATGGTATACGGTCTGCAGCGGTCTGTGGTGAGCGTCTGAACCTGGAGGGTTTGTTGCTGGCATGGCAGGTACACTTCAATCGCTTGTTAGGTAAACGAGAGCTGGCCAGGCAATTAGCCAATGAAAGCTTCCAGAGCCTGGCACAAGCAGAAGCATCCGGGCAGGACGCCCGGCAGGGGCAGGCATTGCTTTGGCGAGAACGCGGCTACCTGACAGGTAACCTACCAGAACAGATCGAATGTTTTCGGAACAGTTCAGAACTATTCCAGGAACTGGGTGACTCCTGGTGGCAGGCGTATGTGTTGACCTGGGCTGGTGAGGTCACCAATCGCATGGGAAATAGCGTTTTGGCTTTGGAGCTACATCAACAAGCCGTGGCATTGAGCCGGGTAGCGGGAGAGCCACGCTTGCTGGCCAGGGCATTGATAAACCATGCCTATGATCATTTGATCACATGAGTCATGGGAGACTGGGGCAAAGATGATGGAAGAAGCCGTAGGCTGGTACCAGTCCATAGGTGACCTGGGAAGCCAGGCGAGTGGCGAATTGCATCTAGGTGTGACTTATGGTTGGACAGGTCGCTTACCGGAAGCCCGCGCAATGTTGGAAATGGCTTTAGCAAAGCTGCGCCAGTTAGGCGACCGATTTTATATCGCCTACGGTACCGGGGGATTGGGAGTAGTTCATATTCATAGCGGTAAGTATGAACAAGCTGCATTGTCCTTTCAAGAGGCTTTTCCGATTGTTCAGCAAGATGGTTTCATACGCGAAGAAGCATTCTATTCTGGCGCAAATCGGGAGTTTGGCAATGGTGCGCGGTGAGCCAGCCCAGGCGATCGAAGTTCTGGAGCAAAGTGTTGCCAGCTTCCGAAAAATGGGATTTGCAGGCGAGCTGGGCATGGCTCTTGGTGGATTGGCACTGGCTCAACATCTGCTGAAGCAGGAAGTGCATGCCAAAGATGCGTTGCAGGAATCGTTAGGAATCGCCGTTGAGACGCACGGACGGTTTACTTTACTTAACCCTGCCGGCTGCCCTGGTAGTGATTGCTGGCAGATGCTGGCAGGTGGGAGCAAGCTCTGGAGGCTTATTCAGCCGTGATGACCGACCCGATTGTGGCAAACTCACATTGGTTTGCCGATATGATTGGTGACCGGATCGAGCGCACCAGGGGACAGCTGCCTGAGGATGCCCGCCAGGCTGCCGAAGGGCGCGGGCGCGAGGCGCAGCTTTTTGAGGTGCTGGGCAGGTTGGCGAAAGAGATTAATTCCTGGGGTTGGTAACTGATGGGTTATTCCCTGAAAAGTTGATCACTACAAGGAGACTTTTTTGATTTAATACTCCCCTTACACTACTGGTCAGGGGAGTTTCCTTTTAATAAATCCACATCTCGCAGCAGCTTATTCTTCATTGGGGTGATCCATCCAAGACCAGTCTTCCATCCATAAATCGGTTGAGCCTCGCTCCGCAGGTTATAATCACCCCATGCCCAACCACCTGCTCCACGAGAATTCACCCTACCTGCTGCAGCACGCCTACAACCCGGTCGACTGGTATCCCTGGGGTGCTGAGGCGATCGCCAAAGCCCGGGACGAGAATAAGCCCATCTTCCTGAGCATTGGCTACGCCGCCTGCCACTGGTGCCACGTGATGGCCCACGAGTCCTTCGAAGACCCAGCCACTGCTGCTATGATGAACGCCCATTTCATAAATATCAAGGTGGACCGGGAAGAGCGCCCCGACCTGGACAGCATTTACATGAGCTTCGTGGTCGCCACCACCGGCCAGGGAGGCTGGCCAATGAGCGTCTTCCTCACCCCCGAGGCAAAGCCCTTCTATGGGGGCACCTACTTCCCACCCACCCGACGCCACAACTTGCCGGCTTTCCGGGAGGTGCTGGAGACGGTTGCCAGGTTGTGGAAGGAAGATCGAGCCCGGTTGATCTTGAGCGGTGAGGACCTGGCTCGAACAATGCAGAATCAGCCTTCAACTCAGGTCGAGCGGGAACGAGCTCAATCAGCAGGCGCTCGAGCAAGCCATGGTTTCCATCGCCCAGGGCTATGACTGGCACAACGGGGGCTGGGGAAGTGCTCCAAAGTTCCCCCAACCGATGCTGATCGAGTTCTTATTACGGCAGGCTTCCAGGGGAAACCAGTCCAGCCTCAAGATGGCAACCCACGCCCTGCACGCGATGCAGGCGTGGCGGGATGTACGACGTCCTGGGGGGTGGATTCGCCCGTTACAGCGTTGACCCAACCTGGTTGATCCCGCATTTCGAGAAGATGCTCTACGATAACGCCCAGCTGGCGCGGGTGTACCTGCACGCATACCAATTAACCGGCGAGTTAACCTTCCGGGATGCCTGTGAAGCCACGCTGGATTTCGTCCTGCGTGAGATGACCCACCCACAGGGTGGTTTCTACAGCAGCCTGGACGCCGATTCGGAAGGTGAGGAGGGCAAATTCTACCTGTGGACGCCTGAGGAAATCCGCTCCATCCTGACCGACCCGCAGGAAGCCGAGCTGTTTATGGCTGCCTATGGGATCAGCGAATTGGGAAATTTTGAAGGTAAAAACATCCTGCGACGCAGCCAATCCAATGAAACGCTAGCAGGGCAATTTCAACTACCTGAGGATGTGATCGAGGAAAAACTTGCAGGCATGCGGGAGCAACTTATTCGAGAGACGCTCTCTAAGGGTGCGCCCCAGCACGGATGACAAGGTGCTGGTCTCCTGGAATGCCCTGATGTTGGCTGCCTTTGCTGAAGCTGGTCGGCATTTGGAAAACGGAGCATATATCGATGCAGCCATTCGGAATGCGGAGTTCATCCTGGAGAATATGCATAAAGATGATCGCCTGCTGCGTTCGTGGAGGGAAGGCACTGCCAGGCATTCCGCCTACCTGGAGGATTATGCCAGCCTGGCGCTCGGGCTGCTCAGCCTCTACCAGGCTGACCCAAACCCAAGATGGTACCAGGCAGCCTTACGGCTGGCGGATCAGATGCTGGTACACTTCTCTGACCCGGCTGGCGGCTTTTTTGATACACCTGATGATGGTGAAGCGTTGCTCTACCGACCCAAGGATCTCCAGGATAACGCCACCCCCTCCGGGAATGCCCTGGCAACCATGGCACTGCTGCAACTTGCCACATTTGAGGGTCGCTACGACTGGCGCGGCGTCGCTGAAAGCACACTCACATCCAACCTGGGGATGATGCTGCGCTACCCCAGCGCCTTTGCCCAATGGTGGTGTGCGGCAGACTTTGCCCTGGGTCCGGTGTCTGAAGTGGCGATCTTGGGTGACCCGCAAGACCCTGCCACGCATGGATTGCTCAAACCACTCCGGAGCGCCTATCGTCCGCGCCTGGTGCTGGCAGTATCCCCCTACCCACCGACCGATTGGCTCCCCGGCCTTGTTGAATGACCGTGGCTTGCTGAACGGCAAGCCTACCGCATATGTCTGCCGTGGATTCGTGTGCCAAAAGCCAGTGAATACTCCCGAAGAGATGATGGCGCTGCTGGAATAAATCAAGAACGGCTGGTTAGATACCCGCCCTTTAACCGTGTTTACGCATACTCCCAGACCTCATAGAATCGCTCAATCCTGAAACCAAGCTTGCGTGCCACCGTTGCCGATGCTGGGTTATCGATATCACAGCTCCAATAAGCCTGGTAGCCCCGCTCTGACAATGCCTCGATAAGATATGCCACCGCAATGGGAGCCAAGCCCCTGCCGCGATAAGGCTCATGTGTAATCGCACCAATTTCAGCATAGGTGCTCCCCAAGGGGGCAGGCATAAGCCTCCACGATGATCTCCTCCCCATGCATCAGGCACATGCCAAGGTCATGGCGCAGGAAATTCTCCAGGCTGCCGCAGTAAAAAGCCATGTCGTCACGCCATTCACAGCGTTCGAGCAATGCCCGATCGATGCGGCGCATCACATATCCATGCGGTAAGCAGCTGCGAAAGCCTGCCAGGATCGGCGAAAGCGGATCAATATCATAAAATTCAAGCCTGGGCAGCACCGGTACCCCTCCGGTGCAGGTGGGTCACCCTGGGAACGAACCAACCAAAGATTGGCTTTCTGCCGAAAATGGCTGATCGCCTCTCCCAGGAAATCCTGGCTGACATGGCGGCTTGCGTAAGTCAAGGTTGCATCCGTACGTAACACACATTGCGACGGGTTAATCAACTCGTCCACCAATGCCTTCCCGGAGTGCCGTCCCTCCAACACCGCCCATAGGGCAGGATTGTTGGGCACCTGCGGGTCAAACAACCCGGGTAGAGCAGGGTTATTAATGGGACATTCGATCATATACGGTGATCAGAATACAAAAGGTATGAAGCGCTTGGAATGTTTCATGTAGTCTGCATACTCGTCACCGAACTTCAGCAGATTCTCGCGTTCCTCGTATACAGCGGTGAGAAACAATGCCAGGCTGGCAACGAGTGCCAGCAGGATAGACACCAGGTTGATCTGCTTCAGGAATACTCCCCAGGAAAGGAAGAGCAAGGATGCATACAGCGGATGCCTGATCAGGCGATAGGGTCCGCTTGTGACGAGTCGTGTGGTTTTTTCAAATGGCTGTTTACCAGTTTCCCGTGCTGCATCTGCAGGTTCACCGAGGGTACGAAGGATCTGAAATGACCAGATAGCCAGGCAAGCTGAACATATCAGGAGTACCCAGGATACAAGTTGTGGTATCGAAAAGGGCTGATTGAACCATTCCCCTGCATTAAGCACAACCAGACCCAAAATAGCTTCAAAAGCGAAGAAACGTGGAAAACCATAGAGATGGTGTTCTTTTAGTACACGCTGTGTGAGGACGATAAATCCCAGCGTACCAAGCAAAAAAACAACCAAATTCAACATGTTGGGAAAATGGTTTTTTTAGCGCAGGCACTCTTGTTCAAGACGTACAGCCAGCCCGAGGTATTTTTCATGCACATCCTCGCCGGTCTCGTCACGCTCTACGAGTTTAAAAGCATCCAGGATTTGTTGCTGCTGTTCAGCTGGAAGAACTTTATCAGCCATGGGGAATAAGATATTATCTTCTTTATAGATATGCTGTCTTAAGAGCTTGATATAACCCTGGGCATTTTGGATCAGTTCATTACGCGCAGAATCGTCAGAAGCCTGCAGACGCTCTAAAGCCTGGCGCATCTTCTGGGTCAGTCGCCGTGCCTCTTCATGCTCAGCCAACATCACTGCCACCGGGCCGGTTTCTTTGGATAAACCAAATTGAATCAAAACTGGAAACAGGATCCCTTCTTCCTTCTGGTGATGAAATCCATCCGCAAAATTTTTTATGAAAACCGTGGTACCCGTAAAGAACCGCAGGTATACATCCTGGCCTTTACTGAGCCGAGTGGTTGCTCTCTCGAGCGCGGTTAACACACGCTCGATAATCCGATGTTCTTCCATTAAGATTTCAGTCGCTTTCACCCCATGATCTCCTTTCGCCTCAACTTGAGCATCAGTAATTTATTATAGTACCAGGTTGATTTATTGGAAGGTAAATAACACCCAACCTAAGAATATTGTAAGGTCGTTGGGCATACAACCCCTATTTCGTTATCGATAACGCCCTATACTTCTCAGCCAGCAAGACATAAAAAGTGATCCATTTATTGACCTCGCCACGCTCACCCACCTTCCATGGGCATTCCGTGGGCGTCCAATCCAATTTATAACGACCTGATTCATCCGCCCGGCTTTCCAATTCCTTCCAGGCACTATTCAATCGCTCGTCATTACCATAACCCATTTTGCTTAAGGCATAGAGTATCTCCCATATATTTGCGCGCCAGATAATGGGAAATGCATGCCGCTTCATATCGTCATTAACAAAAATATCGCGGCTTTTAGATTGGTAGATGCCCCCGCGGTTTAAAAAGTATTCCACCAATTGCCGGCAGCGGGGATGCTCCCAATACTCAGGTAGCTCAGCAAATGCCAGCAAACACTTCACGGCTCCACGGATGCAGCTCTTGACCTGCCTGGTCTTATACTTTCCTTCGTGCCAATCACACAAATAACCACCGTCCTCCCGCTCGGTTTGCAGCAGTAATTCGATCGATCGTTCGATCCTGGCATCCTCCCGGTACCCCAGCAGCACATAGGTGCGGATGTTATAGCCAAACAGGCAAGAATAATGGTTCAGCCAATCGCCATCTGTTTTTTGCAGGCCGAGATAACGATCAGCTGCTTTCTCCACCTGGGAATGGGTGCGATCCAATCCCAGCTCAGCCAGGTAAGCCAGGCAGAAGTGCGTGGTGCCAAAAGAGCCATACAGCACGTCATCTCCAACATTAACCTTGGTGCGGGGATTTTTTTGCAGCCAATAACCATCCGGGTGCATTTTTTCCAGCAATCCACGTACAGCGCTGGATTCACCAATGGCTGATTTTGCCTGCCTGACTTCAGGGAGATCGACTCCAGCATTCAACAACTCCCTGCGTGTACGCCATTGCATCGACGGATCATCGTCCTGCAACAGCCATTGGATGATATCGGGATTTGCCAGCATGATGAGTGCTCCTCCAAATAAATGTAAGGTTTTGTAAAAACTTAGTTTACTCGCTAGTCATCACCCATTATCGCATATTAAAATGAAATTGTCATAGCAGCTTGACCATCAAGACCTGGTCATAATAAATGCCTTGATATAAGATCGCCCTGGGCTCGATGCCATACTCCGCGAATCCACAACGGGAATAACAACGGATGGCGGATTTTTCGGAGACCGTAACCCCCAGATAGATCACGCTCATGCCATTTTCTGCTACCCACTCGAAAATTTCATCAATCATCGCTTCACATATATGGAATCCCCGCCAAGCTGGTTTGACATACACCCCCCACAACACACCAAAATGCCTGGTCTTCGGCCAATGCCCACGCGTGATACCTGCCAATCCAATGAGCTCCGCATCGGTGCAGGCAAGGCTTATGCAACCAGCCTGAGTCCTGGCATTATCGGCAATGAGCTTTTCAAATGCGCCTACGCCATCAACAGAGATCTTGCCGATATCCGCGGCAAAAGCCTCCGGTTGCAACGTGAGGGATTCCAGGCGTAGGTCCAGTAGGGAAGCTGCATCCTCCAGACTGGCCAGCCGGATGGTTAGATCACCTTTGGGGGTGGGGAACAAATGAGGCAAGTTTTACCTTAACGAATTTTTGGGTGAGCCTTGATAGCGTTCTCCAATCATTCTGTGAAAGAATAAAAACATCCTTTTTATTATTAATTGTAATCTGATTGAGATAATAAACAAAATTCTATATCATTCTATCCCAGCCTATTGACACGCAAATTGCGTTGTACTAAAATATGGAATAGTGTTCTATATAATGAGATGATAGATGGATGTAAGCCAAACCTAATTCATCTTCACTGCATCGGTTTCAATTCTCATCCAGATTTTCTCCGCTACCCGGGTAACGATGCCAGAACCTTCTGAAGAAAATGAAAACATTAGGGGCAAACCTGGCACCCCACACGCCCCAGTCTCTTCAACTGTAGCAAAAGCTATTGGAATCCTCGACATACTCGCCTCCAAGGCTGACTCTAGGCATAAGCCTGACCGAGCTCTCACTGCTCATCGACATGCCGAAAAGTTCAACTTATCGCTACCTGGTGACCCTGGAAGAACTGGACCTGGCACAGCGAAAAGGTGGGGACCGATTCTGCCTCGGCACCAAGGTGATTGAGCTGGCGGGCTCCTTCCTGGTAAAAAGTGACCTTCGTAATGAAAGCCAGGAGATCCTCAACGAGCTAGAGGACAAGTCTGGTGAAACCATCCATCTTGCTGTACCATCAGGGACAGAGATGGTGTACATCGCCAAGGTTGAAAGCAAACACGCCCTGGTGATGTCATCCCACATCGGAGCACGCATACCGATGTACTGCACTGCGCTGGGGAAGTCCATCCTTGCTTTCAGCGACGAGGAATTGCTTCACATCCGTACTCAGGCAGCCAATGGAACAGCGTACGCCTAACACTATCATTGATATGGAAGCATTAAAAATCGATCTGAACCTGATCCAATCTCGCGGATACGCCATTGATAACGAAGAGAACGAGGTCAGCATCAACTGCGTGGGCGCGCCAATCTTCGACTACACGGCAACACCCATCGCTGCTATCAGCATCTCGGTCCCCCACCAGAGAATGATCGAGGAGACTTTTCGTGTTCTGGGTACCATGGTCATGGAGGCCGCCCATCTGATCTCACGGCGTAAAGGATACAGTGGAAAATTCCCTGGTAACACAGAGTAGACCAGGACATGTAGATTTGACCAAAATAAATTAGCAGTTAACCTAAGAACAAGACTATGGCGGAGGAATCAGATGAAAATGCTTATTGAAGACAAATGGGTCGAGTCGTCCGATAAGACAATGATGTCCATTCGGAATCCTGGAACAGGTGAAGAGATCGATAAGGTACCCAAGGCAACCTTGGAGGACATGGAGCGAGTTGTGGCAGCCGCCCAAAAAGGTAAAGAAGTCGATGCGTAAACTGACTGCCCTTCAGCGTTACCAGATTCTCACCAAAATCGCAGATTGCATTGACGAACGGGTAGATGAATTGGGCAAGTTATTGGCACAAGAAAATGGCAAACCCATTCTTCAAACCCGTGCAGAGGTTGCCGTAACTGCCAACATTTTCAGAGGCTTTGCTGAAGAAGCCAAGCGCATCTTTGGCAGAGTAATACCCGTGGACGCAGTCCGCGGGAATGAGCGACACTTCGCCATAACCATTCGCCAGCCCCTGGGTGTGGTAGCGGCAATCGTGCCGTTCAATTACCCGGTTGAGCTGTGGGGGCATAAAGCGGCGTCGGCACTTGCAGCTGGCAATGCTGTGATCTCTAAGCCACCCAGTGCCTGCCCGCTAACCCTGCTCAAAATTGCAAAATTAATGGAAGAATGTGGTTTACCTCCATATGCACATCAAATGGTTACCGGTCCTGGTGCAGTGATCGGTGATTTCCTCGCCCGTTCCAAGGGCATCCAGCTGATCACCGTCACTGGCGAGCACAGAAGTCGGTGTCAGGATCGCACAGCTTGCTGCGGAAAATCTCAAAAAAGTCCACATGGAGCTGGGTGGGAATGATGCCCTGATCATCCTGTCCGATTGCGATATTGACAAGGCTGCGGAAGCCGTCGTTCTGGGTCGCCTGGCACGCGGCAATGGCCAGATCTGCTGCGCCGTGAAGCGTATCTTCGTGGAAGCCTCGATCCATGACGAATTTGCCGACCTGCTGACCAAAAAAGCCAAGGCGCTGAAAATGGGCAACCAGCTTGATGAAGATACGGATGTTGGACCATTAATCAATGAAGAAGCCGCTAAAGAAGTCGAGATATTTGTCAATGGGGCGATAAAAGAAGGAGCAAAATTACGCACCGGCGGGCACCGCAAGAACGCTTTCTATGAACCAACCGTCCTAACCAACGTCAAACCCGATATGGTCATGTTCAAGGAAGAAGTTTTCGGACCGGTGGCACCCCTGGTACCTTTCAAGAATATCGAGGACGCTATCCGCATGGCCAATGATTCTCCCTATGGGCTACAGTCTGCAGTCTTTACCCGCGATATCAACAAAGCCCTGGAAATCGCCTACAAACTTGAGGCGGGTGGGGTGATTGTCAACTGGTCTTCTGCCCTTCGTGTAGAGACCTTACCTTTTGGTGGGATCAAGATGAGCGGGCATGGTCGTGAAGGCGTCCATGACACCCTGGACGAAATGACCGACCAGAAGACGATCGTCGTTCACAACGCCTTTCCAGCTCTCAACCGGTAATCAAGACAGGCATGAATCAAACTGATTTTTTAGTCATGCGGGGAATCAGTAAGAGTTTCGATGTTACTCAAGCTCTTCGTAATGTCGATTTTTCAGGTGCAATTGGTGAGGTGCACGCCATTTCAGGGGAGAACGGAGCTGGAAAATCGACCCTGGTAAAGATTCTAACCGGGGCAATCCCGAGGGATGCTGGTGAGATCCTTCTGGAGGGTGAACCTATCGAGCTTAAAACGCCTATGCATGCTCGCCGCCTGGGAATTTATGCCGTATACCAGGAGTTCAGCCTGGTCCCACACCTGACCGTGGCCGAAAATATTCTCCTCGGACAGATGCCAAGCATCCGTGTGCGGGGTGTAGTGGACTGGCCTAAAGCATATCGCCAGGCGGAGGAAATCCTATCTTCCATCGGATTCGAAGGCATCGATGTGCATCAGACCGTCAGTCATTTGAGCGTCTCCCATCAGCAGATGGTTGAGATTGCCAAAGCGTTAGCCAGGCGCCGGAAAATCCTGATCCTGGATGAGCCATCAGCTGTCCTATCACAGGATGAACTGACGCGATTGTTTGCTTTAATGCGCCAGCTCAAAAAGGAGAAAACGCTCATCCTATATATCTCTCATCGTTTGGACGAGGTATTTGAAATTGCCGACAGGATCACTGTCCTCAAGGATGGCCAGCTGGTAGGTACGGTAAAACCAAAAGAATCCGATCAGAAACAGCTGATCAAGATGATGGTAGGTCGAAACCTGGGAGAAATCTTCCCAGTTCGAATTCCTCCAAGAGCAGATGTAGCCTTGGAAGTGAGGAACCTTTCCAATGAAAAGGATATTGCTGATATCTCATTAACATTGAGGCAGGGTGAAATCCTGGGCATGTTTGGTCTGGTGGGAAGTGGACGGACCCAGGTGGCACGTTGTATCTTTGGTGCTGATCCAATTACAAAAGGAGAAATCCTGCTTAATGGTAAACCCACCCTCCCCAAGTCGCCCCGCCATGCAGTGCGGTCTGGAATTGCTTTACTCACGGAGGACCGGAAGCGCGATGGTCTGGTGATGCATTGCACACTGCGTGACAATGCCAG
>CAVTQM010000041.1:0-24024 GCA_963736805.1 uncultured Chloroflexia bacterium | reverse complement strand
ATAAAGGAGTGATACCGCGCAATTTTCGTGCGGTGAGTAAAGGAAAAGAATGGCCTCTAAAAAAGACGTACGCCCGGTGATCACCCTGGCTTGTTCGGAATGTAAAGAACGCAATTACACCACGGAGAAAAATAGACGTAATGATCCGGGGCGTATTGAACTAAATAAATTTTGCCCGCGCTGTCGTAAACATACGGTTCATCGCGAGACGAAATAGGAGCAGGCTATTAGCCAGCTCCATTAAGGCCAGTAGCTCAATTTGGCAGAGCACCGCTCTCCAAAAGCGGGGGTTGTGGGTTCGATTCCTGCCTGGCCTGCCTGAAGAAGATGTTTGGTGCTTTTCGGGATAACGCCGTCTACAAGAGGCGGCGTTTTAACCATGATTGGAGGATTGACCGTGCCTGATCTAAAATCTGCTCGACAAGAAATGAACTTTTTCCAGCGTTTCTGGTTTAAAATCCAGAGATTTTTCCAAGAAACCATAAGTGAATTACGAAAGGTCTCTTGGCCTACGCGCAAAGAAGCAATCCGATTAACTGAGATTGTGATCATCGTAATCTTTGTCATGGCGATTTTCTTGGGTGGGTTGGATTATATATATTCAAAGATTTTTGGGTTAATCCTGGCTCGCTAATCATTAATCAGTCTTACGAATAACAAAACTACTCTATTAAGCGGATATTATGAGCGAATTAGACCGGGAAGAAGAAAACCAAGTGCCCCTCGAGGACCAGACGATGGATACCACGCCTGATGGTTTGGCAGATATTGAAATTCCTCAAACGCCTGGCGACACTGTGACTGAAGAATACCCTGGGCAGCCGGATGAACTAGCCCAGGAGGATGATCGCGCCTGGTATGTTGTCCATTGTTATTCCGGATATGAGAACAAAGTTCGCCATAATCTTGAACAGCGTATCGAGTCCATGGGTTTGAAGGATCGAATCTTCGATGTCGTTGTCCCCACGGAAGAGGAGATCGAAGTAAAGGAAGGCAAGCGCCGTACAGTTGAGCGCCGTGTATTTCCGGGTTATATTCTGGTCAATATGATCATGTCGGAAGAATCATGGTACGTTGTACGTAATACTCCTGGCGTGACTGGATTTGTCGGTATGGGTACCCAACCGACCCCATTACGGCCTGAGGAAGTAGCCCAGATTATCAAGCGTATGGAAGCGGAAGCACCGCATATCAAAGTAACCTTTCGCTCAGGTGAACGGGTGCGTATCGTGGATGGTCCATTCAATGATTTTCGGGGTACTGTTGCAGAGATCGACATGGAAAGAGCAAAAGTACGGGTTATGGTTAACTTCTTTGGCCGTGAAACACCCGTAGAATTGGACTTTTTGCAGGTAGAGAAAGCGTAAGCAGCAGCCTGTTTTTGTGGCTGTAGCAGTGGGAGGGTGTCCCCAATAATCACCCGCTAAAACCACGCGCCGTTTCTCCCAGAGAGATAAACGGCGAAAGGAGAAAAAAGTGGCAAAGAAACTAAAAGCAATTGTTCGTCTGCAGATACAGGCTGGAAAAGCCAACCCTGCACCCCCGATTGGTCCGGCATTGGCTGGTCATGGCATAAACCTGATGGCTTTTTGTAAGGAATATAATGCCAGAACCAACAATCGCATGGGCGAGATCATACCTGCTGAGATCAGCATTTTTACCGATGGCTCGTTCACCTTTATTTTAAAAACACCTCCTGCGGCAGTCCTACTAAAGAAAGCAGCAGGTGTTGAAAAAGGATCGGCTGTTCCGAATCGCGAAAAAGTGGGTAAAGTAACCCGTAAGCAGGTGCGCGAGATCGCTGAAGTGAAGATGAAAGATCTGAATGCAGTGGATTTGGAAGGTGCTATGCGTCAGATTGAAGGAACTGCCCGGAATATGGGCTTAACCATCGTTGAAGAATAACCCTGTGGGAGGGTGGTAGCCACCCGCTTGCACCACGAAGGAGAATTTATGGCAAAGCATGGAAAGAAGTATTTAGCTGCACTGGCTAAAATTGATACGGAACACTGGTATACACCTGAAGAAGCGGTTGCACTGGTAAAAGAAACACATTTCGTAAATTTTGATTCAACTGTTGAGGTCCATATGCGCCTGGGTGTTGATCCACGCCATGCCGATCAACAGGTTCGCGATGTGGTGGTCCTGCCACATGGTTTGGGAAAAACGGTGCGTGTACTCGTCTTCGCACAAGGCGATGGTGCTACTCTGGCACGCGAAGCTGGCGCAGATTTCGTTGCGGATGATGACGAAACCATTGCAAAAATCCAGGCAGGCTGGACTGATTTTGATGTATCCATCTCTACCCCAGACATGATGGGTAAAGTAGGCCGTTTAGGCCGTGTGTTAGGTCCTCGAGGATTGATGCCTAATCCAAAAGCAGGGACAGTTGTTCCCGCTGAAGACCTGCCGCGTGTGATCAATGAATCCAAAGCCGGGCGTGTGGAATTTCGGGTTGATAAAACCGCCAATCTGCATATCCCCATTGGAAAGACTTCTTTTGGTGAAAAACAGCTTTTTGAAAACCTGGCAGCATTAATGGAAGCAATCAAGAAAGCCAGACCAGCCTCGGTAAAAGGTTCATTCATCAAGCGTATCACAATTACATCCACAATGGGTCCTGGGATCAAGCTGGATCCCAATCAAGCCCAGAATATGGCAGTACAGGAATAGTATTATTATAATAATTCCAAAACGAAAATAACGCTTCGCCCAAGACAGCAGGTGCGGAAATCACGCTTAATTTCCTGCCGAGGTGAGGATATCTCCCAATAAGGTTAACCTGCACCACGCAGGTTGCACATGTAAGCTCGGAGAGTCTTTGCCAGGCAATGGTTGCGAGGCAAAGACTTTTTATTGGGAAGGAGGTGAAAATACCTTGGCTATAACAAAGGAACGCAAGAATGAGTTGGTTGCTCAATATTCTGAGTGGGTAGGACGCAGCAAAGCACTTGTTTTAACCCAGTATGTAGGTTTAACCATGAAGGACATCGATAACCTGCGCGTAAAAGTTCGGGATAATGGTGGCGAATTCCATATCATCAAGAATACCCTGGCTAAACTGGCTTTTAAGCAGGCTGGATTTACTGTCCCTGAAGGGCAGTTAGAGGGAAGCACGGCAGTCGTATTTGCTTATACGGATGCACCGGCAATTGCGAAAACAGTAATGGACTTTGCGAAGACTTCCGAGTTTTTAAAGGTTAAAGGTGGCTTCTTGGAAAAGCAGTCCTTGACGCCTGAAGGCGTAAAAGCATTAGCAGAACTACCGCCATTACCTGTTGTACGGGCTCAATTACTCGGTACCCTGCTCGCGCCGGCAAGCAAGCTGGTCCGGACATTGGCTGAACCTGGAAGAATGATTGCAGCTGTCATAAAAGCCCATGCGGAACCTGAATCAGCCCCTGCATAGGACAACAATCATTCATATCTTGTTGTTGATTGAACAACATATTCATCTTTACCAATCTAAACTGTGATCTAATCATTTTGAAAAAAGAAGGAGTATCTTAAAATGTCTGATTTAAATAAACTGGTTGAGGAATTGAGCACCCTCTCTGTTCTAGAAGCTGCTGAGCTCGTTAAGAAACTAGAAGAAAAATGGGGCGTTTCCGCAGCTGCCCCTGTTGCAGTAGCTACCGCACCGAGTGCTGCCTCTGCTTCAGCCGAACCGGTTGAAGAAAAGACCGAGTTCAATGTCGTGATCAAGGATGCTGGCGCAAAGAAGATCGAAGTCATCAAAGTTATCCGCCAATTGACCAACCTGGGTCTTAAAGAGGCGAAGGATGTTGCTGAGACTGCTGGTTCCAAGGTCCTTGAAGCTGTTAGCAAAGAAGCTGCAACAGATGCCAAGAGCAAGCTTGAAACTGCTGGTGCAGTGGTTGAGGTCCAGTAATTTTTCGATAGCTTTCCCGGAGGCTAACGGCAGCCGGGAAAGCTATTTTCTCCTTTTGTGTTTTTAGCCGCCCTGTGGTATAGTTTAATAGCGGAGGGCTTATGAGCGCACGAATACTAATTATAGAAGATGATGAGGCCATCCTTCGGTTCTTGCGCCGCGGCCTGGCCTACGAAGGTTATCAAGTCGACACTGCAATAGACGGGCACTCGGGCTTGGCGTTGGCTCGCGATAACCCACCAGATCTGGTTGTCTTGGACATCATGCTCCCTGGTATAGACGGTTTGGAAGTCTGCCGCCGCTTAAGGGCAGGCGGTCCTGTACCCATTCTTATTCTCACCGCAAAAGATTCTGTGAATGACAGGGTGATGGGGTTGGATGTGGGTGCTGATGATTACATGGTGAAGCCATTCAACCTGGATGAGCTGTTGGCACGCATTCGAGCGTTACTCCGACGCGCGCAACCAAGCCGACCACAGGTGCTTCGTTTTGCTGACCTGATTCTGGATACGGGTACAAGGCAAGCCTCACGCGGAGAGCG
Source organism: uncultured Chloroflexia bacterium (assembly GCA_963736805.1). Classification (GTDB taxonomy): domain Bacteria; phylum Chloroflexota; class Anaerolineae; order Anaerolineales; family UBA4823; genus FEB-25. The sequence continues at coordinate 19,591 of CAVTQM010000041.1, read as the reverse complement.
CGTCATTTCCCTGACTGCCAAAGAATACGAGCTGCTTGAGCTTTTCCTGCGGCATCCCCGCCAGGTGTTGACCAGAGAGATGATATTCGATCGGGTCTGGGGGTACGATTTTGGTGGCGAGAGCAATATTATAGAAGTATATATTCGGTACTTGCGACAGAAACTTGAAATTCAAGGGGAGCAACGCCTCCTTCACACTGTGCGCGGTATGGGATACGTTCTGCGCGAACCATCTTAAGTAAAATTTCATGTCCCTGCGAAGTCGGCTCACCTTACTATATACTGCTATAGTAGGGGGTATCTTGTTGTTATTTGGATTAGCCGTTTATTATTCGGTTAGCCTGACTGTTACCCATGAACTTGATGATACCCTAAGGATCCGGGCAGAGACGGTATACTTGAATACCAACATCGATGCCGAAGGGCACCTGAATGTTGCTTTACCCCAGCTTGACCTGCCAGAGGATGTTTTTGTTCAGGTTTGGGGGAGAGATAACAACCTGATATCAGCTTCCCAGAACATCTCAATCATAAAAAATCCACTCGATACTGATGGGATAAATAGCTCCATCCCCATATATAGGGATGTGAACCGTGGTGGTGCCCGCCTGCGGGTGTTAACTGTTCCATTGGTTTCTGGAGACCGGTTGGAGGGGATCCTGCAAGTTGGTACCCGAATGGATGTGGTGGATGCAACGCAACAAACCCTGTTGGAGGTTTTGTTGCTTGGAACGACAATTGCGATCATCGCGGCAGGATTGGCAGCCTGGTTCAGCACTCGCCAGGCACTCCGTGCATTAGATAATGTGACAAAAACTGCTTTACAGATCACCAGTGCAGATGACTTGTCCCGTCGAATCCCGTATTCCGGTTCTCCTAAGGATGAAGTTGGGCAACTTGTGGCAGCCTTTAACCAGACACTAAGCCGCCTGGAAAATTTGTTTTATACCCAACGACGCTTTCTAGCGGATGTTGGTCACGAACTTCGTACACCACTTACCGTGATCAAAGGCAACGTGGGTTTGATCCGTAAGATCAAAGATTTTGACGAAGAATCGCTGGTTACCATCGATGACGAAGTAGACCGCCTGACAAGGATGGTTGGAGACCTATTGCTCCTTGCCCAGGCTGAATCCGGGAAAATCCCGCTTGCTCATGAGCTGGTTGAATTGGACACATTGTTGCTGGAAGTGTTGAACCAGATGCGGGTTTTGACCCATGATCGAATCCAACTCAATCTTGGCAGCATTGATCAAGTGTTGGTGTGTGGAGATCGGGATCGCCTTAAGCAGGTGATGGTGAACCTGGTTGGAAACGCGATCAATTACACTCCCAATGGTGGAGAGATTATTGTTGGATTGGGCAAAGTATCTGATCGTGCCCAGCTTACCATTACGGACAATGGTCCTGGGATTGCCCCGGATGATATGCCTCACATATTTGAACGTTTTTACCGGGGTGAAAAATCACGGACCAGGCAGAAGGATGGTAAAGGTTTTGGATTGGGATTGTCCATCGCTTATTGGATTGTGCGTAACCATGGTGGTAGGATCGAGGTTAACTCCACATTGGGACAAGGGACCACTTTCTGCGTCTGGTTGCCCCTGGCTGTAGGCGATTGTAAGGAAGCGGCAAGCTTAGTTATAAAAATTTTATTGGTAGATTTTAGAGGTTGAGGATGCAAACTGCGCTAGCAAGCATTTCAAGATTTTTCAAATCCTCTTTTTCCTCCTGGTTTTGGTTATCTATAACCGTCATCGCGATTGCATTTTTAACATAGCTTGGGTCCAGCTGAGCACAGCCTGGGTACTCATATTCGGATTGTTTATCTGCATGGTGCATGGGTGTGGGCTTCGATTACAATATTTTTTCTATCAGCGCTATGTGGGGGAATAGGATTGATAACACGCCGGAATACCTTTCACTGCTGGTCAAACGCGTTCGGGCGGACAGGGCTGTTCCTGTGGATCAGCTATCTTCCTCTTTCACTTTGGGCGATGCAATCCAATTGGAATGGATTATTTCTGGCGGAACCACGCTGGAGATTTGCCCTGGTGTTTGCCATCAGCGGGGTGTTGCTGCAGATCGGCTTGAGCCTGGCAAATAAGCCGGTGCTGACTTCGCTTCTTAATATTGTCTATTTTATTTCCCTGGTTACGGCGTTACAAAATACTTCCAATGTGATGCATCCAGCCTCGCCTATCTTGAATAGTGATGCCTGGAAAATTCAGCTCTTCTTTGGGAGTCTTGTGCTATTAACCTTGTTAGCCGCCTTGCAAATAGCGGGATGGTGGTATAAACGTGAGCCAAATTGCACCACTCGATAAACCCGAATTAAGAAGAAACCTAAATTTCCAGGTCACGGTATTTGTATTTGTCCGGGTGGTTATCACCACCACATTCCGGATGATATATCCCTTTCTATCTATTTTTGCCAAGGGAATGGGTGTTGACCTGCGGACATTCTCCTATGCTGTCACCACCCGTTCGCTGATGGGTTTGATCAGCCCGTTTTTTGCCTCCGTTGCTGATAGCCGTGGTCGAAAGACTGGCATGTTGATCGGTATGATTATCTATACAATTGCAATCAGTCTTGTTGTAATTTGGCCAACCTTTCCTGCTTTCTTCATTGCTCTCAGCCTGGCGTCCATCGGGTACCTGATTTTTATACCTTCCATGCAAGCTTATCTTGGTGACCGGGTGCCTTATGAAAAACGGGGCAGGGTACTGGGTATCACTGAGTTCGCCTGGTCATTAAGTGCAATCATTGGAATACCAGTGGTTGGATTTATTATCGCCCAAAACGGTTGGCTGGCACCCTTTCCTCTAATAGTGTTATTAGGAGCTTTGTCTTTTCTCCTTCTTTCCTGGATGTTACCCAAGGATACAGCTCCCAAGGAAGGGGAAACCGGTTTTTTGAAAAATCTGGGGAAAGTATTTTCATTTCCACCGGCGATTGCCGCATTAGCGATGGCAGCTCTCTATACTGCTGCCAACGAAACCGTCACGTTAGTGTACGGCGTTTGGGTTGAGCAAAGTTTCGCCCTTAGCATTGCTTCCCTTGCAGCAACTGCCCTGGCAATTGGTATTTCGGAATTTGGTGGCGAAGTTCTCGTCACCCTGTTCACCGATAAAATTGGTAAGCGCAGGGCAATCGTGATTGGACTTATCGGAAACTGTTTAGCTGCCCTGGCATTACCTTTATTTGGACATTGGATGGTTGGAGCCATGATCAGTTTATTCCTGTTCTATCTCACCTTTGAATTTACCTTGGTCAGTGGTATTCCCCTGATGACTGAAATCCTTCCATCTGCACGCGCAACCATGATGGCAGCCCACATGGCTTTAATTGCTTTGGGGCGTTCCATCGGTGATTTGCTGGCACCCTCCTTGTATACCCAAACCGTGGTGCCAGGGATCAGCGCCAATGCATTGGCTGCCATTGGTTTTAATTTGCTGGCTTTATTTTGTCTATTCCGGATAAAGCTCCCCCGTCCAGAAATGCAACAAGAAAAGATGGACTAGCCACCTACAAGCGGAGGAAAAATATCTACATGGTCTTCTGGTTTTAGGACAGTCTCAAGACCAGCCAGGTGACGAATATTCTCACCATTAATAAAGACGTGCACAAATTCAGTTAATTCTCCCTGGGCTTTCCAAATGTTTTTTTCTAAGACTGGATAAAGCCGTGTCACTTCCAGAAGGACCTCCTGGATGGTTGAACCTGGTTGAACATTAACCTCCATCATTTTAGCACCAGCTGCCTGGCGTAATGAGGCGTAAAGCTTTACTTGCATAAGCATCTCCGTAATGGAACTCGTGCGTAAATGTTGATATCAAAACCAGCCCAAAGGATCATTCGTTCGTGTTCCTCCAGGCTGGTATTTTTCAAAATTATTTCAAATTCATACCATCCAGCCGAGACCGAGCTCCTCCAATTTGGCAGACGTGGGCTTACCGGATGCAACATCCCACCCGCACATTTCATAATATATATCCAATGCTTCTTCCACTTCTTGGCGTGTGACTGCCACACCATCTGAAGCACCGCCCTTAAGCGGTTCATCATAGATCCGTTTGGGAAGGGTATCACGCTCCCGACCTGCACCTTCACGGGCATTAAACTGCCTCAGCATATTCAAACGGCGCTCACCGATCCTCTGAACGTCGTTTATATTCCAATCCCAGCCCGTTGTGGCTTTCATTAACTCGGCTTGTTCTTTCGGACTATATACCTGCCAGGCAGGACCATATACAAATTGGCATAAATCAGCTGTGTCCATGTAGCAATAATTCCACTCTGAATATAATGCCATCTTGACCTTTTCGTGATTGAGCACCCGATCAGATTGTGGGTTTGTCAAACCGATTTCAGCAAAGTGCTCCAGGTTGTAGGAGGCAGTATCCGGTGTATAGCCCGGGTCATGTTCGTGTGATTGGTGGTCAGCACCGAATGGGTTGACCGCATAGATCAACGCCAGGCTGCGTTTAACCTGTGGCATGTGGGCGGGTAGTTCATGGTTCTTAACCGCCACCACCAGATCCTTTGCTCCATGACCGATCTTTTCGCTTGCAAAGGCAGACCCATAGGCTAATAAATCCCCTAAGCCTTCGCGCCGGGTGATCTTTTCAAGGATCGTAATCATGGCATCTGCATTACCGAATTGCAGATCCAGTCCATCCGTATCTTTTAATGTCAGGTAGCCATTCTCGAAGCAATCCATAGCAAACGCGATGGTTGCTCCACAGGCAATGGTATCGAGACCAAACTGATTACAGATCTGGTTGGCTAAAGCTACTGCGCTCATATCTCCAATACCACAATACGATCCGAATGTGGATAGAGTTTCATATTCCGGTCCACCGTAGTAAGTATCAACATGCTGGTTCATAAATTCTGTTTCAACCACGCGCTTACACCGAACCACACAAGCATAGCAAGTGTCATTCTCCTTCAGGATAGTTTCAGCCATGGTTTCACCGGAGATGTCTTCCGCCAGCTCGAATGTTCCACTGGTATAGTTACGGGTAGGCAGACCGCCGGAGGTATTTTGATAATTCAGTACAGAGCCGGTACCGAAATCCTGCAGACCTTTCATGTCGGGGATTTCCACCACCCTTTTGGGAGCCATTCGTGCAAGCCTGGTGATGGCAGCAGGATCAGCAGTTTTAACTTTCTGATGTCCACGCACGGCAATTGCTTTAAGGTTCTTGCTACCCATCACCGCACCCATGCCTGTACGACCATTCGCGCGATTGGACATATTCATGATGGCTGCAAAGCGGGTCAGGTTTTCACCGGATGGTCCAATTTGAGCCACTTCGATCTTTGGATCCCCGAGCTCTTCCCGGATGGTCTTCTCAACATCACCAGTGATCTTTCCCCACAGGTGAGATGCATCCTTAAGCTCCGCTACACCGTCATGGATCCATAAATAGACCGGCTTGGGAGATCTCCCAGTGAACACAATGCCATCAAAACCAGCGAATTTCATCTCAGCAGGGAAGAAACCACCCACCTGGCTATCACCGATCAATCCTGTTAGTGGACTTTTCGCCGTGGCAGTCATACGGCTCTGACCACTGATGGACACACCTGTGGAGGCAGAGAGCATGATGGTTAGGGTGTTCTCCGGTCCCAGGGGATCAGCGCCAGCTGGAGTATGTTTGAATAAATAATAGGTCCCCATGGCGCTGCCGCCAACATAAGTTTTATAGAATTCCTCAGCTGGCTCTTCGATCGTGATTTTTGCCTTACTCAAGTCGACATGTAAAATTTTTCCATTATAGCCGTAAAGCATAATTCATTCTCCTTTCTAAGTAGTGATCGAATAGGTTTTTAAATGGCTCAGATTTATAACGAATCATAAACGATATGATTGAAAGTATTAATCAATATTATATCAATCCGCATCAGATAATGAGCTAAAAACATAAATATTCTTATTAGATTAATCATTACGTATCATAAGATATTAATTACCAATTATCGGGAACTCACCGCATTTGAGGTAGAAAAATCCAGCAGACCCAATGGATTAATCATGAAATTGCCTATTAATTATAACTTTTACTAATGTTTAGGAGTAAATAAGATATTGAAGGGGTGTCCTGAAAACAGGCACATATCGGCAGGATTAAGCCATATCATGTATAATTCTCAATCGTTATGAATAAACGCATTCTCACGGCTGTCTTCATTATTGGGCTGGTGTTGGTTCTTTCAGCACAAAACACCAAAATTTTGGCTGCCCCTCAGGCACAATATACCTATCCTCCTACGCCTACTCCAGGACCAGATGGGAGAATCATGTATATCGCTCAAGAAAATGATAGTGTATGGGTAATAGCAGCAAAATATGGTATTTCCATGGACGAATTTCGAAAATTGAACCCATTAATGATAAATGATATTGTTATTCCCGGCCAGGCGTATTTGCTTGGATATGCCGGTCCATCGGGTGGGGCTCCCACGGTGGGTCCGGCACCTACCCAGGCGGTTGTAACTCCTTCGCCAACATCCTCACCGGGTTGGGGAATACTATGTGTCTTGTTGTACAACGACATCAATGGTGATTCGATGCGCCAGGAAACTGAAGCCTCTATCCCTGGGGGAGAGATAAGTGTCAGCAACCGACAAGGGACAGTCTCACTGACTGCAGAGACTCTGTCTGGAGGGGTGGCTACGAATATTGTAGATCCAACACCGGAGGAAAGAGGTTATACCTGTTTTGATCAACTTTTACAGGGTGATTACTTGATCAGTGTAGCTGCCCCTGAAGGTTATAATCGAACCACGGTTCTGAATCAGACGTTAAGGCTGGAAGCGGGTCAAACTACCCAGCTCGCCTTTGGCGCTCAAGTAAATTCCGTTCTGGCAGCCGAAACAGCCCTTATCCCAGAATCCCCAGGAAAAAGCCCCCTGATGGGTATCCTTGGTGGGATTCTATTCGTTGCCGGGATCGGATTGGGAATTTATGCTACCTTGCTTCGTCGAGCTGGAGGATCTAAAACCACTAGCCCGAAGCCATAAAACCTTACACGCTGGTAATCTTTTTCTCTACACGGCGTAGAAAACGCGCTTCATCAATAACAACCCGCTCATGTTTGCCTTCGCCAATCTTTTCCAGGTCGTCCCAGGCTTCAACTGAAAAATAAATCCGATTTCCGTCCAATGAGAGCACTTCAGCCTTAACCCGAATCGTTGCACCCACAGGCGTGGGAGCCAGATGGTGCACATCCAGGTGGGTACCCACACTCGAAAATCCTTCTGGCAGGCAACAGGTCAGCAGGCGGTGCGATACACGTTCCATGAAGGCAATCATCCACGGGGTAGCCAGCACGCGTGAAGATCCACTACCCAAGTGAATGGCACTATTTTCAAGAGTAATCAGGAAAGTATCTTCTCGGTTCATCCCAGGGCGTATCAGTTCCAATAATTCCATACATTTCTCCTGACGATTCTTACACACTTGCTTTATATTGAGCCAATGGTCAATAAATCTTCCCAATAGCATTTCAAGCATGAAGCGTACATAATTCTGTGAAGTAAATACAAAATAGATGCGGGTGATTATAGCATGCAGTACTATCCAATAAACGCTCACATCAATCTCCTCAAATCAAGGTGTATACTTGTAACGACCACCGATCATGGGTAGGATATATATATTGTAGATATCCATCAATGGATCAATTTAACGGATTCAGGTTGGTCATTATTTCTGAATTTGGTGGAGGAGAAAATGAGCACTAAAATTACCTGGTTCGGTCACTCAACCCTGGGCTTGGAATTCAGCAATATTAAGATTATTGTGGATCCATACTTTACCGGAAATCCGGCAACATCCACGACTGCTGAGGAAGTTAATCCAGATTTCATCCTGATCACCCATGGCCATTCTGATCATATTGGGGATGTTGTTTCCATCGCCAGGCGTACAGATGCATTGGTAATCAGTAATTTTGAGATTGTTACATGGCTGGAAAAGCAGGGTGTCCAGAAGACGCATGGACAGCATATTGGAGGTGGTTACCAGCATCCGTTTGGATACCTCAAGCTTACCCACGCCCTGCATGGATCCATGCTTCCAGATGGCAGCAATGGAGGAAACCCAGTCGGTTTCCTGCTCACCACGACGGGAGGGGAGAAATTCTATATCCCTGGGGATACTGGTTTATTTGGTGATATGAAGCTTATCGGACAGGAAGGAATTGACCTGGCATTCATTCCCATTGGAGATAACTACACAATGGGACCCGATGATGCGTATAAAGCGGTTGAGATGCTCAATCCCAGGCATGTAATTCCAATCCACTATAATACCTGGGGGCTGATCGCACAGGATGCTGAAAAATGGTCCGAACGCGTTCGGGGGTTAGGGGCGTATGTGCACGTGCTGATCCCGGGTGAAAGCCTGACATTATAGGTGTATTTGAGGATATTATGTTCAATGGATTATTTAAGCGAAAAGAAATAGAAGAAGAGAACAGAAAAGCAGGACGTTTACCGCCAGGTCAGTCGTTAACCCAAAAGTTTCCGGTACTTCATTATGGTCCAGTACCGAAATTCAACCCAGCAACCTGGGATTTTCGGATCTGGGGTGAGGTTGAGGAAGATAAATCATGGACATGGGAGGCGTTTAACGAATTACCCCGCACCACGCTAACGATGGATATTCATTGCGTGACCCGCTGGAGCAAGTTGGATACAACATGGGAAGGCGTGTCAGTGCGAACCCTGCTTGACCAGGGAGTGATCAAACTCAAACCGACCGCCAGGTATGTACTGCAACATGCCGAGTTTGGTTTCACGGTTAATCTACCCCTGGAAATTGTTCTGGCGGATAATTTTCTGCTGGCTACGCATTTCAACGGTCAGCCAATTTCCCCTGAGCATGGAGCACCTTTGAGAGGGGTAGTCGGGTATATCCATAACCGTGAAGACCTAAAAACACCATATTTCTGGAAAGGTGCCAAGTGGCTGCGAGGCATGGAATTCATGGAAAAGGATCGGCCTGGTTTTTGGGAACAGGCTGGTTATCACAATGAAGCTGATATCTGGAAGGAAGAACGATTCGGATGATCGGTTATCAATCTTGTAAATCGATATAGGGATAGACCAGTTTCATATAAAAATTCCACTTTTTATAACAACCTATGCCAGGTAAGGGATAAGTTCCCAAAATCTGCTTGAAAATATATATTTTAAAAATATAGGAGGCTAAATTGAAGGAAATAATGATGCGTGCCCTTGATACGGCTAATCTGCGTGGCGCTCAATATGCAGATGTCAGGGTTGTCAACCATCGCGAAGAAAGCCTTTCGGTTAAGGATGGAATAGTCGAAAACCTGAGCTCTTCCGAGACGGAGGGTGTGGGAATACGCGTGTTGGTTAATGGTGCGTGGGGCTTTGCTTCCAGTCGTGACCTAACCAATGCTGAGATCGACCGAATAACCGCCCAGGCGTTAGAAATTGCTCATGCATCCGGATTGGTGAGCGGAGAAAAGGTGGATCTGGGTCCTAAAGTTACCAGCCAGGGTACCTACCAGACCCCTGTCCAGATCGATCCTTTCAGCGTTTCAATGGAAGACAAGCTTGCCTTGTTGATGCATGCCGATGTTGAGCTGAGTAAGGTGCAGGGTGTGAGAACCCGTCAATCACACACGACCATGCTCAAAGAACACAAGTATCTTCGCCAGCACCGAAGGTGCTTTCACGGAGCAAACGCTGATTGAAACGGGTGGAGGCATTCAAGCCACTGCGGTTGGTGGAAGTGAGATCCAGATTCGATCCTATCCAAATGCCTTTGCACGCCAGCAGGTTACGGGTGGTTGGGAGGCTATGTTAAGCTGGGATTTACCAGGCAATGCCCAGCGTATTGCGAGTGAGGCAGTCGAATTACTGACTGCAGACCCATGCCCATCCAATATCACTACATCGCTCATTTTGGGAGGCTCACAACTTGCGCTCCAGGTCCATGAATCTTGCGGTCACCCCACCGAGCTGGACCGAGTCTATGGAAGCGAAGCGGCTTACGCCGGTACATCATTCCTGACCACAGAAAAATTGGATACCTTTAAATATGGTTCTCCGGTGGTTAACCTGACCGCGGACAGCGTGCGGCCTTTGGGTCTGGGAACTTTTGGTTGGGATGACGAAGGCGTCCCTGCCCAATCGTCACCACTGGTGAAGGATGGGCTTTTTGTCGGATATTTAATGTCTCGCGAATCTGCCTCGAAGCTGGGTCGAAAATCTAATGCATGCATGCGTGCCTCTGGTTGGAACCGAATACCGATCATTCGCATGGTTAATGTCAGCCTGGAGCCAGGCAGTTGGAAATTCGATGACCTGATCGCTGATACAGACGATGGCATTTACATGGAATCCAACCGCTCCTGGTCGATCGATGATAAACGCTATAACTTCCAATTTGGCACTGAAATTGGGTATGAGATCAAAAATGGCAAGATGGGTCGCATGCTGCGCAACTGCACCTATATGGGTATCACACCTGAGTTTTGGAACAGCTGCGATGCGGTTTGCAATGCTGATCATTGGGTAATGTGGGGTACCCCCAATTGTGGAAAAGGCCAGCCAGCGCAGGTGGCCCACACTGGGCATGGAACAGCACCCGCCCGTTTTCGCAACGTGAAGGTCGGGGTATTGAAATAGGGTGAAAATCAAAGGAGATACTATGATCGAAGAAAAAGTTGCACGTGAAGTATGTGAATCCATCCTGTTGCGCTGTAAAGGTAACCCAGCAGAAGTCACCCTACAATATAACGATGCGGAATTAACCCGTTTTGCCAACAATATCATCCATCAAAACGTTGCTGAGCGTGATGCAGACGTAACCTTGCGTTACTTTATTGGCAAGCAGATTGGCACAGCCTCCACCAACCGCACGGACACTGCTGGATTAGATGAGCTTGTCAAGCGTGCCAAAGCCAATGCACATGCCAGCCCCGCAGACCCCAATTACCCTGGTCTGCCGGAGCCAGTAGCTTGTCAACATGTGACAGCATGGGATACAAACACAGCTGGTTATTCACCCAAATCCCGTGCCAGGGCGGTTGGCATGGTTTGCCAGATGGCAGAAGGAAAAAGTTTGAATGCTTCTGGTGCTTTTTCGACTGGATCCATTGTCCTGGCGGTTGCCAACACCCGGGGAGTGTTCGCCTACCACGCTCAGACTGCTGCAGATTTCCAAACCGTTGTGATGAGCGAGGATTCTTCTGGTCGCTCCCAAGAATCTGCCTGGAAAGTTAACCAATTGAACGTGGAGGCACTTGGAAAGGAAGCGATTGAAACAGCTGTTCAGGGTCACAATCCACGCAAGATTGATCCCGGTGAATATACGGTGGTCCTTCAGCATTATGTCACAGAAGATTTAATTAACAGCCTAAATTTTTATGGCATGGGTGCCCAGGCGTTGGAGGAAGGTCGTTCCTGGATGAACGAGCGGCTTGGCATGAAAGTGATGAGCTCGAACGTGAGCATCTGGGATGATGGTTTGGACCCCAATGGCACACCGCTACCGTTCGATTTCGAGGGTGTTCCAAAACAGCGGGTGGATATTGTGAAGCAAGGTGTGGTGATGGGACCAGTATATGATCGTTATTCCGGGGCAAAAATGGGAAAGTCCAGCACCGGGCATGCCACGCCGATCAACTTCCGAAGTTTTGGACCATTGGCATTAAATTTGTTCATGTCACCCGGAGATGCTACTGTACCTGAAATGATCGCCTCCACCAAGAAAGGCTTGTATATCAACCGTTTTTGGTATACCCGGCTTGTTCACCCACGGGATTGTGTCATGACCGGCATGACCCGCGATGGGGTATTCATGATTGAAGAAGGTGAACTGGCATATCCGGTTAAAAATTTGCGGTTCACGATGCCTTACGTCCAGGCATTGGCGAACGTGGAGGCAGTAGGGAAAGCCACCCACATATTGGTAGGTGAATTTGTAGGGATCAGCGTACGCGTCCCGGCTTTAAAAATCCAGGGTTTTAATTTCACAGGGAGTACAGTGTAACAAATAAATCTACATTGAGTACTAGAACGTTACATACTCAAGCTTTAGGGTGTGTAACGTTTTTATTTTGAATGGTTTGTTTCCTTGGATTGTTCGTTTTTTACGCATTCACCACGTCGTACCTGGAAGGCATCAAAATCGCGTGCCACGATGGTATTGGGGAAAATAGCCTGCGCTTCTGCGAGGACGTCCCGCTCGCGGTAGCGGCGTGAGATATGGGTCAGGATAAGAAATTTTAACCCCCACACCAGCTGCGAGTTCAGCAGCTTGCCTGGCGGTCAGATGAGCGAACTGCTCAGCCATCTCCGCCTCCTCGTGCATATACGTGGCTTCAATAATTAACGCATCCACATCACGGACGTACTGGATCAGCTCATCCGTGCGACCCACATCACCCACATGTGCCAGGCGAGTGCCTGGTCTTTCATCGCCAAGCACCTGGTCGGGGTGGATAATCCGACCATCCGGCAGGGTGACCGATTCACCGTTCACCAGGTTGCGGCGCCATGGTCCAGGTGGGATATTCAGCTCATCAGCTTTTTCAGGCAGGAAGGGACGGCGTGTTTTTTCTTCAAATAAGTAACCAAAGCAATCAGGACCGCGGTGCCAGACCGGGAAGGCAGTTACCGTGAAATCGTCATCGTCGAAGATTGGGCCAGTTTTGATCTGCAGTAGCTGTAAGTCCATGGGCGGTTTGGTGCCCCGCAGCACGATGCCGTAGATCAGGTCAGAGATACGGTCGAGTGCCCATTGTCCACCGTAAATCTCCAGCTTATCGATCGTCTCCCAACGCATAAATGTTGACAGCAATCCAGCCAGTCCAAGGATATGATCCAGGTGTCCGTGGGTGATGAGCACACGATTTAATCGCTTGAATCCCAGTCCTGATTGGAGAATCTGGCGTTGGGTGCCCTCCCCACAATCGATCAGAAAGCGGAATTCGTCATGGATAACCACCTGGCTGGACAGCCCACGGTGGACGGAAGGAGCAGAAGCAGAAGTTCCGAGGAAGATGATTTCGAACAAATAAGCCTCAATTTCATTGGTAGAGCTAGTTAGAACGCTAGAATTGTACCTTATTTCGCTGATAACTGACCACTGGAAGTGAATAAGACCATTTGTGCTATAATGCCAAAGATGACTGAGAAAACCAGGACCCAGAAAAACAGGCAGGGTGGAAAAAATAGTACCCGCCAATATGCTAAAACTAGCCGCACCACGTCCTCCAGACGAAGTACTTCGCAACGCGGCAGACCACCTGGAAGCGCATCCTCTCGTAAAAGCGGACAAAAGCCACGCAAAACCACGGGTGGCATATTGGGTTCGCTGTCTGCCTTTTTCAGGGGTGCACCACCTCCAAAACCCAGGGGCAGGCCCTCCAGTGGTCAATACACCTGCTCCAGTGGGAATGTCGCTGGATCGGAAGCTTGACCTGGTCGGAATCTTCCTGTTGTTTGTAGGATTGTTGACACTTCTAAGCCTGGTCTCTGCCAGCCATAATGCTGCAACGGACACCTGGCTGACCTTTCTGGGGCAAGCATTTGGTTTGGGACTCTATTTATTCCCGATTGGACTGATCATGGTGGGATTATGGTTGGTGCTACGCAGTTTTCAACGCATTCCCCACGTGGCAATCGAGCGGATCATTGGCGTGATATTGTTATTCCTGAATCTCCTCGGCTGGCTCCATTTCTTCTCATTTTCCCAGGATGCGTATGCCCTGGCTGCTGCGAGTGAAGGTGGAGGTTATACAGGGGCGTTCATATACAACCTCCTTTTTACCAACCTGGGATTGGCTGGTGTTGCCATTGCCCTGTTCGCCTGGCTGATTATCGCCCTGATCCTTATCCTGGACATCTCGGCGGTTGACCTGGTCAGCTGGGCGCCACCGCTGGTCGTCCGTATCCAGGATAACCTCCAGGATTGGATGGATGAGCGCCGAATCCACCGAGGATCGAAACCCGCTCCATCAAAAACCACTATCAATGCGCCTGCTCCACCTGCAAATTGGTCAGACCTGGATACACTGCCTGCATCAAACAACGGTTCGATCCCGCTCGCTACGCGGGATATCAACCAGCCTCGCCCCTGGGCATTACCTGCCATTGACCAGATCCTTGAGAAAGGAAATGCCACCATTTTTGATGAGGATGTAGATAAACAACGCGCCCGGATCATTGAGGAAACTTTACGAGTACTGGGTGCGCCTGTCAATGTGGTTGTCATCAATCGTGGACCTACCATCACCCAGTTTGGAGTGGAGCCTGATTTTATCGAGACACGCGGCTCGCGCACCCGCGTGCGGGTGGCAAAGATTGCCTCTCTGGCAGACGACCTGGCACTTGCCCTCTCAGCCCGGACGATCCGCATGGAAACACCTGTACCAGGTAAGGATTACGTTGGCATTGAAGTACCCAACGAGCAAATCGCTCTGGTGGCTCTGCGGGATGTGGTTGAAAGCGAAGCCTTCAAGCGTTTAAAGTCACCCCTGCGTTTTGCACTGGGCCAGGACGTGGCGGGTAACGCTGTAGCAGCAGACCTTTCAGCAATGCCGCACCTGCTCATCGCAGGCCAGACTGGTGCAGGAAAGTCAGTTTGTGTTAATTCACTGATTTGCTGCCTGCTCTTGAATAACACCCCGGATGACCTGCGACTGATCATGGTTGACCCAAAAAGGGTGGAGCTGACCAACTACAACGGAATCCCGCACCTTCTGGCACCCGTCGTGGTGGAGACCGAGAAAGTAGTGGGAGTGTTGCAGTGGGTGTTACGTGAGATGGATATGCGCTATCACAAACTGGCTCAGGCAGGCGCACGTAATATTATTGAATATAATTCACGCCTTGAAAGCCGGGGTGATGGAAAAGAAAAGAAGCTGCCCAGGCTGGTGGTTTTCATTGACGAGCTGGCAGACTTGATGATGCTGGCGCCGGATGAAACCCAGGGTGCCATTACGCGACTGGCTCAGCTTTCACGAGCTACTGGCATCCATCTGGTGCTTGCGACACAGCGCCCCTCGGTGGAAGTAGTGACCGGTATCATCAAAGCAAACTTTCCAGCCCGCATCGCTTTTGCCGTGGCTTCCAATACAGACAGCCGGGTAATCCTCGACCAACCAGGGGCAGAAAGACTGCTTGGACGAGGTGATATGCTCTTTCAGGCTCCGGACGCGCCGTCTTCCATCCGCCTTCAAGGAACTTATGTATCCGACAGTGAAATCCTTAGCCTGGTTACATACTGGCAAGGATTTTACCCCAGCACATCCCTGGCTCCGACTGCGGCGGGGGGTATACCGGATGCAGCTTCATCGGGAATACCGCTGGTGCAGATGCCATTATGGGAGGATATGCAGGCTCAGGAAGATACAGATCCTCTTATTGATGAAGCCATCGACCTCTCCCGGCGCCAGGGAAGGTCCTCGGTATCCATGCTGCAACGGCGCCTGAGGATCGGATATACACGTGCCTCACGACTGGTGGAAGCGATGCAGGAGAAAGGCGTGATCAGCAAGGAAACCGGTCCGCTTGGATATGAGATTTTGGATTACGGACAGGCGGCACCACCCATTGATGAGTAATGATCCGTCAGGTTGTTTGTAAATTTTGATTGACATAGGATAGAACCAATTGAGGCAGGATACGTATATAGTTATATTGTTATATGGAGATAAAAATGCCTGAAAAATCAAACCGAAAAATTACGATCCCTGAAAACGGGGGTTTCTTACAGGATTTGACGTTGCGTATTAAGCTGATCCTGCGTTTAATGGGAGATTCGCGGGTGAGCCCGGTGCTTAAACTGTTACCGATTGGGTCGTTAGCCTACCTGGTGATACCTGATATCGCCATTGGACCAATTGATGATGCAGCTTGTTATTTGGTTGGCGACATACTTGTTCGTAGAACTTTGCCCACCTGCAGTGGTCGCGGAACACCTGGAGGCTTTGAAAGCCACCCGTAAGGTGATGGATAACTACCAGGAAACTTCCCAACCAGATGACCATGGTGAAGTGATCGATGGGGAGATCGTGGAGAGTGACCCGGAGGAGAAATGAAACGTTTCTTTTTTCCTCTCGTGCTTCTATTTGCCATTGCATTGTCGGGGTGCAGTTTTGCAACAAAGACCCCAGTCCCAACCAATACGCCTACACAAGGACTGATCATCCGGGTTGCAACTCCAACACCCGGAACCTCTCCCAGCCCACGGCCTACTCTTACGCCCACGCTCTCGGTGACCAGTACGATAACCGCAACAATAGACAATTCCGACCGCAACACCGACACCTTTTACTGTGGTAGAGCTGCCCAACGCATCTGGGTATGCATGGCAGGTGGTAGTAAATGGCTTGGACATGCCTACAGGTCTGGTCAATGCTGGTGATGGGAGCGGAAGGTTGTTCATCGTTGAGCAGGGTGGTCTGATCCGTATTTTAATAGATGGAAATATTCTTTCCACGCCATTCCTGGACCTGACCACAAAAATAAGCTGCTGTGGTGAGCAAGGGTTATTAGGATTGGCATTTCATCCTAAATACCCTGAAAATGGCTATTTTTATGTGGACTATACGGAAAAGGTGAACAACCAGCTATTTACCGTTGTTTCACGCTACACTGTCTCGGGAAATGATCCCAACCAGGCAGACCCGGGCAGCGAAATGCGTATATTGCATATTGAACAACCCTTCCAAAATCATAATGGTGGTGAGCTGCAGTTTGGACCGGAAGGATACCTGTACGTCGCAATGGGCGATGGAGGCTCTTTCGGTGACCCAAACGGCAACGGTCAATCCCTGCAGACTCTGCTGGGTAAAATATTGCGCATAGACGTAGATTCATCCGAGCCATATGCCATCCCACCCGGAAATCCATATGTCAATGGGGGTGGAATGTGGGAGATCTGGCTTGTAGGATTACGCAATCCCTGGAAATTCTCTTTTGACAGCCTGACGGGTGGTATGTATATCGGTGACGTTGGACAGGACGCATGGGAGGAGATCTCTTACCTGCCAGCTGGTAATCCCGGGGGAGAGAATCTGGGCTGGAATTATTTTGAGGGTACCCACCCCTATCGTGGTTCACCCCCATTGGATGCTGTTTTTGTAAAGCCGGTGGCAGAATATGGCCATGATGTTGGTATTTCAGTCACAGGCGGCTACGTCTACCGAGGAAAGGAACTACCCACCTGGCAGGGTGTATATCTTTATGGAGATTTTGATTCAGGGAGGGTTTGGGGATTGCTCCAACTGCCCGATGGAACCTGGCAAAATGCCCTGATGTTCGAAACAGGCGCTCTCATATCATCCTTTGGAGTGGACGAGAATGGGGAAATTTACCTGGTGGATTATAGGGGAAGTATTCTGATCTTGAAATGAATCTAAACCATCAAAGGGGTATACATTTGAGGCGAGAGGATAATGGTTTCCGTTCGTGCCTGATCGTTCTACTCCTTTTGGCCATAGCGTTTTTCAACCAATCCTGCCAGTGGATGGCACAATCCACAAGCCACACAAAGGTTAATCCCGAGCCCATTCCCAACGAGTGCTGACCTTCAGGTTTCTCCACAACCTGCTGAACAAAGCTCCGTGATCCTGGAAGGACTGCCTCCCATTCCAGGAAACTTTACCCTTTCTCCTCCATCTGCACAAATATTAAACCCGACCCAGACACCATCGCCAACCGTGACTTCAGGGTCATCCCGAGGGTCTTCAGCAACCGACACGACCACTCCTGAACCAACCCATACACCTACGCCAGGACCGCTTGTATTTGCTGTGATTGGTGATTATGGTGGAGGAAACCCAGCGACAGGCGATGTGGTTGAGATGATGGTGAGCTGGCAACCGGAGTTCATCATCACGGTCGGGGATAATAATTATCCTGTCGGAGCAGCAGACCACATGGATGAGGCTGTTGGACAGTTTTTCCACGACTATTTATCCCCGTACCAGGGTAATTTATGGCGATGGAGCTGTTATAAACCGTTTCTTCCCAACCCTGGGTAATCATGACATGCTGACAGACAACGGCCAGCCTTATTTGGATTACTTCACATTGCCTGGGAATGAGCGTTATTACGATTTTGTGTGGGGTCCCGTGCACCTGTATGCCCTGGATAACCTTGAGACTGAACCGGATGGGTTGAATACATCCTCCATTCAGGCAGCCTGGTTACAGGAAAGACTCGCAACTTCCAGCTCTCCCTGGAATATCGTCTACATGCACTACCCGCCGTATTCTTCGGGAACTCATGGATCAACGGATTGGGCACGCTGGCCTTATGGGGATTGGGGAGCAGATGCAGTACTCTCGGGGCATGACCATACCTATGAACGCCTGTTGGTGGATGGGCTGACATACTTTGTGAACGGCATGGGTGGTTATGCTATCTATAACTTTGGGGATATCCTGGAGGGCAGCCAGGTGCGCTATAACAGCGACTACGGTGCCATGCGGGTGGAAGCAACGGATGATTATTTGTTATTCCAGTTCTTTAACCGGAATTACGAGCTGATCGACCAGGTGGAGCTGAGGAAGTGAATTTAGCGGTTAGCAGATAGCAATTAGCTGTTAGTTGAAAAAAGAGCGAACCGTGGATGTTGCGAGAAAATAAATATATGTTCTGTTGAAATCATTTGGGTAGATCAGAAATGGTGGAATTGTTTCAGAAAAAAACAATAGCATTCAATTAATTTCTGAAGGAAGGTATGAGGTTGTTAATGCATGATACCATTCTCGCCACTCGTACTTGAAACCTTGCAGATCCAGCCCGGATTAATGGTAGGAAATATATCATCTCAATGAAAGGGTATTCGTTCTGTAAAAAAACGAATCGGAACGAAGTATGTATGGAATTAAGTTGTTAAGGTGCGAACACTCCCGAAAAGAAAATTCCTCGAGGAAGTGAAGTTAGACAGGTACAATTAATTACTCACCGATTCATTATGACAAACCCAATCCCCTTTGTCCCCCCTTCCTAACAAAAATCTGGGAAGGGGGGAAGAGGTCAGAAAAAGGATACCGCAGGGAATCCACCTGCGGTATCCATTTTCTGGATATACTCTTTAAATATCGCCGCAAGCGACCTGGCAACACCGATCTGTGAGTAATTACACTCTTCATCGGGAAAAACCACCCGATGTACGGGTGCTTATATTGATATGGAAAATCACCATATCAATATTTGTACGCACCCTAATACCAATGAAGATCGATTGGTATCAGAAACACACTGATTATAGCACAGATGTTCTAATTCTACAAGGGGTTTATGAATTTTTTAAGATTTCTAATCGACCCTCACCCTGCCCCTCTCCCTATGGGAGAGGGGATACGATGTGGACTACTTTTGATAAAACCTAACTCATCAAGCCTGCGGCGTGCGTCAGCTATCTGATCTTAGCAAAATGGAGAATGGAAACGCTCTTGTAGCACATGCAACGAACCAAGAAAATTATTTTCCCTCTGTCAATGCAAAGTAGAAATGTCCTTTTTTCTGCAAAGTAGAGATGTCCCCTTTTTAGGGGATTGATAAATCATATCAGTCAGCAGCAC
>CAVTQM010000040.1:0-17621 GCA_963736805.1 uncultured Chloroflexia bacterium | reverse complement strand
GATCTACTTATTTAAGGAAAAACCCTGGCAGGACCTCAATCGTTTATAAAGGAATCCTGCCAGGTTTTTGTTTAAAATTAATGAGAGAATAACTGCCCTCCACTCGCCGTTTAGCTTCATCTCCGGTCTTTTGGGAGGGCATTTAGAAGCTCATCCTAAAACCTGGGTTGTCACGTGGATTTGGACCGGCTGAATTGGTTCGCAGAACATCATAAAATCGGGAAGCATAGACCTTATACAGGCAAGTCGAACGTTGTTTATTATCCTGGATATTTGGATCGCGTTTCCAATATAGGTATAGTATTGATATTCAGAGAAATTTCTGTATGTTTTCAAATACATCTCACCAGTATCCACCATACCAGATATCTCTTCGTTTGGTAACAGAACAGATAAAGCTTGTAAATTCCATTTTTCATTTTGTAAAGGAGAAATCTCGTACGGAAGCCATGCTTATAACCAGAAACTTTATTTCTTGTAAAACTGCCCGTCCTATAAATCTTTCTTAAGCGCAGTATTTACCTCGTACGTCGATTATCCTCTGATACGAAAACCAACTTAATTTCCTTATTATCATTAGCCTGTTGAGATGGAATGAATGCCCAGCCAATCAATTCAACGGTAGATAAGATATCCTGGTTTTCATTAAATGAATTCAACCTTCTGAATAAGTTCATCGGATAATTATCGAATTTATAGGTTCCGGTTTTTCTCGAAACCATCTAATTGTTTTTCCAAGGAATTGAAGAACAACATCATTAGCAGCAAAAAAAACAACTGCAAATAAAAAGTACTCCTATCGCCAGGAGAATAATCGTTTCTTTTTCAATTGCGGAAACTTACCACATAAAAGAATGTATTTTATAATTTCTGAAATCGTTTCCAGCAATTTATTGAGAACAACTTTTAAAGTATTCAAGCCTGACAAGTTCTAATGTCTATATCCTTGCCTTGATAATAGACAGCATTCAAATATCTCTTCGAAATGGCGCTTCCACTTCAAGTCATATTCATCGATGCCCCGTACCAATAACGAAGGTGGAGGGCAATCTGAATCCATGATCAGATTGAAGAATGAGTATTGAATCCGGTCATTTTCAATAATTCCCCTAACCATTTCCAATATTTTTTTGTTTGCATACATCCAAGCTGTTTGCAATATGGAACTGGGTCACGCAAATTTCAGCGATCGGGATCCATTCGTTTCTCATTGCCATTCTATCAACGATGTATGGAAGATCCGGGAAAAATCATAAACCTCAAGCGTAAATATATTGGATTTTTCTAAATTACTCGATTCTTTCCATATGCAAACATTTTATTAATTAAATTGATTTCGTAATCCTAATCATTTATTCCATAAAAAGGGATAGGCCAGTGTTCTTAAGATATAAGAATTCAATGTTGCTAAAATAACATAATTTAGGTCGTAAATTCATAATCCGCATTAATAATCGTCCAGGAATTGATAATTCGTTGTATCGAGCAAATTGATTAAATAACCATTCTTCTTTCATCAATGCGACCAGATATGGATTTTTAAATTTTTCTTCTTATCTCATCTGACATTTCTGCTGAATTTAAATTTCCTGCAGTCGCAACAAATTAGAAATTTCAATATAAGTATCTACACTTTTGTTCACTTAATGTCTTGAGGTGACAAACCCTAATTCCTCGAGAGAATTATAAAAACTTACTCTTGCTCATAATCACAATAGCGTAAACTGCCATCATCACTCATCTTCATATTTTCAAAAATAAAATAATAAACATCCAGGAATATTTTACTTTCTCGATCATCCAATATCACCTTGGATACCAGTCAGATTTTGATTGGCTTCTAGTTTCTCGAGATGCCCCTTGATTTATAGATTGAGGAACTTTTACAATGTTTTTGTGACAAATTTACCATCCCGTAAATATTACCAATAAGCCCTGATTAATGTATCGTACCGCGGTTGCTGAGACCAGCCTCTTATTACGGATCAAATACCAAAGATGCGCTAACAGAAACAGGCAAATGAGAGCCACATGCCAATAGCGAAACATTGCAAATGACCCTTAGATTACTTTTTCAATATAAACGAAAATAAAGGAAGCCAATCATAAATAGATTGGTAATTAAGCACCATTACCAATATCCTTAATGAAAAAGATAATTTCCCGCTAGTAGGGCTAGAGCAATAAGAACAATAAAACCAGTGATTCCAACAATCTCTCCTATTTGGACTTTTCCTATATTGTTAAAATACATAAATAGGATAGGGAAAGAGAAACTGATAAAATTGATAATATGGAAACTACGATTAATTTACCTTTCACAAGAAAAACCTTTACGAAGAATCATTTTTGATTTGCTATTTTGAATTGCTTCCCAATGAACTTTTTTTGAGAAATCAGAAGTCTAACATAAATGTGAAAAGCTGGTATAACCTGAAATAGGTCAATCGGCATCCATAAATGGTATGTTTTATTCGTAGATTTTATATGCTGTAAAAATTATATGTCTGAAAGAGATAACTTTCTTGGGATAAAACTCTAGAGCACTCGTGGTTAAAAGAGTGCGAATGAGCTACACGCGACTTGCCATACATTTTTAAACAAGTTGGTCAGATTGATAAACTACCAGGGAATTGATTATGCCTTACAACTTGAACCTTACCCAAAATATCCAAAATATTCTTGGAGACCGCCCGGGGTTCGTTGAAAAGAAAATGTTCGGCGGAGTTGGCGCTGTACTCTCTCAGGCTTATGTGAAACCCTTTCTGACACCAGGCGGCAAGCCGATGCCGGGCTGGGTGTTGGTGGGAATACAGGGCTTGGTAACAGACCAGGGACTACGTCGATGGGTTGAACAAGCATATGAATTCGCACTGTCGCTTCCTGAAAAGAAATGATCACGGTTGTTGATAAACATCAAAAAATCTGGAATGGATTAATCCTCAAATGAAATCTCGCGGCTATTGGCTTGTTTTAATCGCCGCCTGCATGTGGGGCACCAATGGCACCGCCCAGGCACTCGCCCCGTCAGGTGCCCAACCTATTATCATCGGTACTTTACGGATTGCCTTGGGAGGGCTGACATTATTGGCATTTGCAGCGCTAAGAGGTGCATTGCGGGATGGCAAGCGTTGGGTAGTAATTCCTACCTTAGTTGCAGCATTAAGCATGGCTGCGTACCAGGTATTCTTCTTTTCCGGGGTGGCTCGCACGGGTGTGGCAGTCGGGACCATTGTAGGTATCGGCAGCACACCCATCCTGGCAGGTCCCATCGCTTACTTTGTGCGTGGTGAGCGACCCACCCGCCGATGGATCATTGCAACCTGCCTGGGGGTAATCGGCTGTGTTTTGTTGATTACTGTAGGTGAAGAAATTAATATCGACGCGTTGGGAATTTTCATGGCGATTTGTGCTGGTGGATCGTATGCAGTCTTCACCACGGTCAGCAAAGGATTAATGGATGACCACCCTCCTGAGGCAGTAATGGCGGTTACCTTCTGCCTGGGTGCGTTATTCGTGCTTCCATTGCTCATTGGTGCTGATCTTACCTGGCTTGCACAACCAGCTGGAGTCCTGGTCATCTTCCACCTGGGCATCATCACAGCGGCACTGTCTTATACCCTGTTCGCCCGAGGATTGCAGCTGATACCTGTGGCAACCGCTGCCACACTCACCCTTGGTGAACCATTAACCGCCGGATTGTTGGGAGTGTTTTTTCTCGATGAGCCAATCACCGCATTGGCACTCTTTGGCATTTTATTAATCTTCACCGGTCTGGTAGTGCTTTCCACAGAGAAAACTCAAACTCAACCCCAATAAATCAAGCCCCTTTTTTCCTTCTTATTCACCTAGATAGACACGCGGAACACGGGTGTTGATATTGGTCAGGATTTCATAAGGGATGGTGCCTGCCCACTCCGCCAGGTCTTCACAGGTGACCGACTCACTATCGGATTCTCCTATCAGGATCACCTCATCATCATTATACGCGCTGTCCCACTCGATGTTGACCACGATCTGGTCCATGGAAATACGCCCAACAACCGGATATTTTTTGCCCTCAGAATGACCTGGGCTTTATGAGACATGCTGCGAAAGTAGCCATCTCCATACCCCACCGGTACAGTGACTGCCCGTATCATGTGGTCGGTTTGCCAGGTGGAGCCATATCCTACGGGATGCCCGGGTAGGATGACCTTGAAGTATACGACACGTGATTTCCAGCTTAAAGCTGGACGAACTTGGATGGTATGCGGTATCTGGGACGAAGGGTAAACCCCATAAAGTAATATTCCCGGGCGAACCATGTCAAAATAAGCCTCCGGTAGCTGGAGGATGGCAGGTGAGTTTGCCATATGTCGCAGGAGTGGAGGGGGCAGGCTGTGTCTCTCGAAAAAGAAAAGCACTTCCAGGAATTGCTCAAGCTGCCTGTGCGCATCCCCCAGGTTATTTAATTCAGCGTTGGCAAAGTGAGAATAAATTCCTTCAAAGTTAACCGATTTGCACTTCAAAGCACTTTCCAGGAACGTCTCTGCATTGTAATAATGCACCCCAATCCGCTCCATGCCTGTGTCGATTTTTAAATGTACTTTTGCCTTTACCCCCAGCTGAGTTGCAATCTCATTCAGCTGATTGAGCTTGTCAATGGATGATGCGGTGATGGTTAGATCATGCTTAAGGAAACCTGGAACCTGGTTCCCCAGGATGCCTCCCAGCACCAGGATGGGCATACGAATGCCATTTTGACGCAACAGGATACCTTCCTCAAGCACAGCAACCCCGATATAATCTGCGCCCAAGGATTCCATGAGCTGCGCCGTGCGCAACAAGCCATGTCCATAGGCATTGGCTTTGAGAACAGGCATCATCTTAGCTGGAGCAACATGTTGTTGAATAGCACGAAAGTTGTTCTCAAGCTTTCGGATGTCCACCTCCACGAGGGTTGGGCGGACAATCTCATTCGAGCTTATGGTGGGGTCATTAATGGCTGGCATGGATTTGTTATAGTTAAAACCTAAGAATTCTCACCCATACTATAGAGTATACCAATAAATCGACAGCGGGCAGACGTGATACATCTGCCCGCTGGATAGCATCTAATTATGGGTTATGGGGTCAGGAATGAGTCAATCGTTTGTTTAAATGTGTCAAATGTCTGGGCTCCGACCACAGCCTGCCCGTTGACCGCAAATGTAGGCGTGGATTGTACGCCCAGTTGCCTGCCGATATTGGTTTGGTCTGTGATTAACTGGGTATATTTCCCAGAGTCAAGACAGGCATTAAAGCTTTCGTGTCCAATTTTAGATCAGCTGCAAAAGCCTTTAAGTTGTCCTTATTGAATGCTCCCTGGTTCTCACCATTCTGATGGGAAAACAGGTAATCATGATATTCCCAAAAGGCATCCTGATCGCTCGCGCACTCAGCAGCTTCTGCTGCCCATTGTGATTCATCACCTAAAATGACGTAGTTAAAATAACCAAAACGTACATTACCCTTATCAATATATGTTGTTTCGATCTGACGACCCGCGTCAGCGGCCCAGAGCCCGCAGTAGGGTCATTGATAATCGCTAAATTCAATGATCGTGACTGGTGCGTTTGGGTCACCTTTAAAATGGTTGGTGTTACTCACGAGGTAAGCCATCAGTTGTTCTTGACTGTCGATGGCTGCCAATGTCGGGTCAACTTCTACCGTTGGTTGGACAGGCAGATTTGCCGACTCTGTTACGATAGGTGCCGTTGCTACAGCGACGTCACCAGAAGTATCCGCGCTTTTATTCAGCAGTGGGCGACCGAAATACCCCAGCAACAATCCTACAACCAATGCGAACACTGCCAATGCTGGTGTCCACCAGGATTGAATGATCACCGTCAGGGCTGGTTTTTTTTCTTCAACTGGAGTAAGCTGTTCTTCAGCTTGAGTAGGCTCTTCAACAGCTGAAGTAGGCTTTTCTTCTTCTTGCGGTTGTTCTGTCATTAATCTTCTCCTGTTTAAAATGTGGAGCAATTTTATCACATCCATCAGGCTATCCCGCTATTTGAGATAGTCTACTAGCCTTCACCCTATCTTTGTTGGAAACACATTCCACCGTTCACATTCTCTCAGCAAGATTGAAATATCCTGTCTTGGGTAGAAACACCTCATTCGGGGGAATTTCTTACAGCCCAAGGAAGAGTTATACATTTCATGTAGCCACTACCACCCAGGTTTTAAGAAAAGCAGAACCAACCATCTCAAGGTCCTTGATCATACATGGGAAGGCATCCAAATATTTATTCACGGAGTATAATTTTCAGGAGATTCCTAAAATTATCACCTTTTTATAACAATGAAGAATTCCACGCTGGCCATTACCACGGATTATTTCCAAAGCGAAGGCGACCCCCAACCTTACCTTAAGCGAATCGCAGAGGCAGGTTTCACCCACAT
The DNA here is from genome assembly GCA_963736805.1 of uncultured Chloroflexia bacterium. GTDB lineage: Bacteria > Chloroflexota > Anaerolineae > Anaerolineales > UBA4823 > FEB-25. Next base: position 11,192 of record CAVTQM010000040.1, on the reverse strand, counting down.
CCATTGGTGTCACCATTGGGCTACCGATTTCATTTATTCTATTCATGAGATCAAGCAGATTGCAGGCTGGTTGAAGAAGTATCGCTTGTCTTTGTTGAATCTGCACGCCAGTCATGGGAAGGAGAAGTATTGGGTCTCACAAAATGAATACCAACGCCTGGCTGGTATCGAGCTGGTAAAAAATCGTATCCAGATGACCGCCAGGCTGGGTGGAGATGTGCTTATCGTCCACATCCCCTCGACCAAACCGCTTGAATCACGCCCCGCCTGGCTCCGACTAATTCGAAAGTCATTAGACCAGATTGAGCCAACTGCCAGAAGTCACAATGTCCGTATCGCCCTGGAAAACATGGCCAGGGATGACTGGGAGATGCTGGAGACCTTGCTGCCTGAATATGACCCTGGCTTGCTCGGGCTGTGTTTTGACTCGGGTCATGCCAATTTAAGCGGGCATGATTTTACACATCTTGATAAATTAAAGCACCGCCTGATCGCAGTACATTTTCACGATAATGATGGCATCACCGACCAGCACAAAATCCCCTTTACCGGTACGGTGGACTGGAACAGTCTAGCAAACGTGGTCGCCTGTTCAGCTTATGACCAATGCGTCAACCTCGAAGTAGACTTTCAGGATTCTGGTTATCGAAACGAAGAAGCTTTCTTGCAGCACGCCCGCCGGGCGGGAGAGCAGCTTACCGAATTAATCCAGTCAAAGCGGACGATCGAGTAGATGGGTGGCAATAACGATCAGAGCTGAGTTCTATCGGTTAATTTATTTACAAATATCGAACTGCCAAACTTCAACTTCGAACCCAATGGCATTCGCCTGGGGAACCACCGACTAACAGTTGTTTTCCAGCCAATCTGCCACTCCAGCCAGGTTTTGGAAGATATAGTCAGGTTTAAATTTTGAACTCATCCAAATCTTCAAGTTTTGTTTCCCCGCTCAATACCAGAATTCGTGGCAATGCCACTCGTTTGACCCAGGGCGATATCCGTGTACAACCTGTCCCCGATCATGGCTAGTTGGTCGACCTGCAAGTTCATCTTGACCGCCGCGGCATCCACGATGAGACGGTTAGGCTTGCCCACCACCAGGTCGGGCTCCCTGCCTGTTGCAGCTTTAACAAAAGCGATCATCGCACCCACATCCGGCATGAAACCATTTTCAGTGGGACAGTTAAAATCCGGATGGGTAGCAATGTAAGGAACACCTGCTCTTACAAAATCGCATAATGTCCACAGTTTTTGATAGGTCAGGGTCGTGTCGAAGCCGAGCACCAGGAAATGTGGTTCTCGCTGTACAAGATGGAAACCGTGCTGGGAAAACTCATCTTCTAGCGACGGCGTGCCGACCAAAAAAATATCAGCCCCGGGATGCTGTTCCTTTAAGTATAAAGCGGTTGCCTCCCCAGACGTAAGTACCAATTCCTCAGCAATGGGAAGCCCAAGGCGGGTTATCTTCTCCGCATACTGGCGACGATGCTTGGAGGAATTATTGGTGAGGAACAGAAACTCCTTCTTCTGTTCTCCCAACAGATCGATGAAGCGTAATGCGCCTTCGAGCAGCCGGTCATCCAGGTAAAAGGTGCCATCCATGTCCAACAGGAATCCGCGCACCTTGCTCAGTTTCTCTAAATCATTCATGTTTAGATCCAGTGGAAATACATACCCTTTCTTTTGCGCTTGTTTGTTGAGTTACCGAGTTTATCAGGAGCTCCTGAGAAACGACCAGCGTTGACTTGCCATAAAATTTTACCACTTACCAGGATAGTCCCTGCGCCGGAATCACGGATCGGGGCTAACCTACAGGTAAAAAACAGCCCTGCCATAAATTCAGTAAAGCCCTGCAAAGATACGCTTTCTGATTACACCCAAGAATATCATGATTTTAATCGCCTTGATTTTTATTTTCGTTGTGTTATGATTCTGCGGCGATATTTGGTTAAGGAGAATAATATTGGACAAATTTATTGAGGCGATGGAACATGCAATTCGGGAAATCAAGGGATGGCCTGAAAATACTGTTCAGCTCTTCCACCACAATGATTCTGATGGGCTTAGTTCAGGTGCCATACTCACCCGCGCGTTTGAAAGACAGGGATACGCTGTCAAGCGCTTCTGTCTGGAAAAGCCTTATCCCGCAGTGCTAAGAAAGGTATACGAACAGGAAGGAAAAATCCTAATCTTTGCTGATTTTGCGGGCAGGATCGCCCCACTTCTATCTGAGTTGAACCGGGGAAGGAATCTGACGCTGATCCTGGATCACCATGTGGCTGAAGCATCGACCGACGAACGGGTGTACAACCTTGACCCTGATCTATTTGGAATGAAAGGTGATCGAGATATATCCGCATCGACAACATGCTATCTTTTTGCACTGACCATGGATCCAGTAAATCGCGATATGGCTCATATCGCCACCATTGGAGCGGTGGGGGATGGTTTTTTTGTGGACGGAGAGCTGGTGAGTCAGAACCGTGATGTTACCCTCGAAGCAGTCAAACAGGGTAAGGTCGAGATCAGGAAACACGAAACCGGGGAGCAGTACTTTTTAACCAGCGCTAAAGGTCAAATTCCCTGTATTGAATTCGGCGATTACCTTGATTTATTGGGGGGAGTGGGTTATTACCAGGGAGGAGCGGATATGGGGATCAAGGCTTGCCTGGAAGGGATTTCTCCAGAATCGGACCGGATGGTGGAAGAATTAAAGGCTATCAGGACCAAGCTATTTGACGAACAGATTGGTCGACTCCGATCGGGCGAATTAATCCATGCGCCTCACATCCAGTGGTTCCATGTCGAAAAGCGCTTTTTCCCGATGGGGGTTAAAATGATTGGGGCATTTTGTGATGCAATTAAGGACTCGAACCTGATCGATCCCCAAAAATATATTGCGGGCTTTCAGATCATCCCCGATGAAATCCCGGGGTTTGAGTGCGATCGCATTTAACGAGGTAAAGGTCTCGATGAGGGTTTCTCCATTCATGGAAGCTGAGATCAGGGCAGCCAGAGCAATGGGGCTCAATATATTGCTTCCCGAAGCGACGAGCAAGCTGGGAGGCTTTTCAGATGCATGCCACAGCCTGACGGCTGCCACGACAGTGGCGATTGGCAAAGAACAACAATTGATCAAGGAAATGGAACTTATTATCGAAAGGAAATCAAATGGCTAATGGAACAGGTTTTGGAAAAACGATCTTGATCGGTGATCAATTCGTCCTGGAGGAAGTGCCAGCAATTGTCTCGGCAATTTCCTATGAAACATTGGCAACCGTGGAAAAGACCACGGGGGCTGGCTGGACACTGGAAGACAACCGTATCGAAGTACCTGGATATAAGGAAAAGAAAAAAGAACAGCAGGTGCGCTCCATCGACAGAGTCCTTGAGGTGATGAACATTGATGTTCAAAAGAATCCCATTAAGATCACCTTTGGGGGAACTTTATTGGCTGGAAGTGGGGTCGGTGCCAGTGCGGCCAGCTGCGTTTCGCTTGCCAGGGCATTGAACGCAGAATTCGATTTAGGTTATTCGATTGAAGAGATCAACCGGGTAGCCTGGCAGGGTGAATTTCCTTATCATGGAGTGGCAAGTGGGGTTGACAATACCGCCTCAACCTATGGTGGGCTGCTGCTTTTCCAATTGATCAACGGTCAACAGCATTTCGAAAGAATCGAAACTCCAAAGCCCTTTGAAATCGTTTTAGCCAACAGCGGTATCACCGCCAATACGGCGCTTTTGGATGAGGTTACCGAACAGCACAAGAAAGATGACCTGGATCTTTTTACTTCACGTCTCAAGACCATCACGGCCCAGGCTTATGACATGAAAGCAGCCCTAGAAGCGGGTAAGCTTGTAAGTGTGGGAAAGATCATGTCGAATAACCATAAAGTCCTTGTCGATATGCAATTTTCTCACGAAATCCTGGATTACCTGTGCAAGTTGGCGCTTGAAAACGGAGCCTGGGGGGCAAAGGTCACGGGTGGGGGCAGGGGTGGCTATATGGTTGCTTTAACTCCCGGGGAAAAACTCCAGGATACAGTCGCCTCGGCTTTTGATAAGGAAGGATATAAAGTAATCCGAGCGGTGATTGGCGGAAGTTAGGTATATAAAAAATATTCCGGAATATATATGGCACTTAGTGAAATGGAGCAGGAAGTGCCAAATCTTACCCGCATCCGGCCGGAGAGGTGGAAAAGCACAGGGGATGGGGATTAGGGCGTTGGAAGAATAACGAATTACCCGCAGTACATCCCAATTTATTGATAAGATGATCCAAATCTGCTCAAACCAGGGAATGACAAGGGCATCCATTCAGCAGGAGAGTTTACCCCTGCTTCATGCCAACAACCATCTCTGGGTTCTGGTTTTTGAAGTAAAATGCATTTTAGTGATCAACTAGAATAATATGCCTGACCAGGATTCCATCCTACTTCAGACCAAGCTGCACCCTCCACATCTCTCACAAGATCTGGTGATCCGCACGCGTCTTCATGGTTGGCTCAATCACGATATTGATCGCCCGCTGATACTGGTCTGTGCACCAGCTGGTTTTGGCAAGACTGCCCTGATTGGTACATGGCTCGAACGAATGAGGGCTGGTGAGGGTGAGCGGGTAAGGAAGATGCCTTCAGCCTGGTTATCGCTGGATGAAAACGATAGCGACTTCAACCTCTTTTTACGATATTTTATCGCCGCATTGCGTACGATTTTCAACGATGCCTGTGTAGAAACGCTAGACTTACTCCAGGCGCGGCAACAGCCACCGCTGGCTTTGATCAATGCAACATTATGCAATGAGCTCGAAAAGCTTCCAGAGGAGTTTATTCTCATCCTGGATGACTACCACACAATCCACAACATGGAAGTACATAACCTGCTCGGAGATTTTGTGAAGCATTGGCCTGATAAGCTCCATTTGGTGCTGATCTCACGCATGAGCCCACCTCTGCCCCTCGACAGTTTTCGTGCCAAGGGGATGATCAGCGAAATACGCACCCGCGATTTACGCTTTACACAAGAGGAGACAATTTCTTTCCTGAGCCAGTCGCAATTTTCCCTGATGATACAACATGTCCTGCCTCTTTTGGAAGAGCGCTTCGAAGGCTGGCCTGCTGGTTTACACCTGGCTGCCCTTTCAATACGTTCCACAACTAACCAAGAATCCATTATACAAGCATTATCCATCGAAAATCCAAATATTACCGGATATTTACTGGATCAAGTACTAGCCCAACAGGTACCCGCGGTCCACACTTTTTTGTTAATGACATCCATCCTGGATCGCTTTTGTGCTGCTCTGTGCGAAGCCATCCTTGAAGGGGACGACGAATCCTGGAATGCGCACAACTGTTTGGATTGGATCGAACGTTCTGAGCTATTTATTATTTCGCTGGACAACCGCCGGGAATGGTACCGCTACCATCATTTATTCCAGGGATTGCTGCAAGCAGAGGTTATCCGCAGTAATGTCTCCTGACCAGGTGAATAACCTGCATCGCCGGGCTTCAGCCTGGTTCGAAGAGCACGGATTGCTTGAGGAGGCATTGCAACACTCCTTGAGAGCAGGCGACGTTGTTATGGCTGCGCGTCAAATGGGAACTGGGTTGCGCGATGTGCTCAATCATGAAGACCGACAAACCCTTGAACGTTGGCTCCACCTGCTGCCCGAAGAGATGATCCAAAGTCATCCAGAGTTGTTGATGCTCAGGGTATGGCACCTGGAGTTCATATGGAGACTTGACCTGCAAGCACAGGTGCTCCGGCGGGCAGAAGGGCTGATAAATTCGGAGAGCAATGCGTCGTTATCGGTAAATGACCTTCAGATCTTGCGTGGGCAAATCCTGTTAATTAGAGCTCAACAAGCGTTTTTCTCGAACCAGGCTACAAAGGCAATAGACTTTTGCCAGCAGGTATTGGCAATCTTTCCTACTTCATGGACATTCGTGCGCGGCGGAGCAATGATGTACCTGGGCATGTCCATGCAGGCCAATGGCCAGGCATTGGAAGCCGAACGGATGCTGCTCGATATATATGAGTCTTACGGCGATAAAACCGATGCTTATGCCTTGCTCCTCTTACGATCGCTATTTTTTCATCTACCTCAATACCAGTCGACTTGAGCAGGCCAGGCAAATTGCAAATCTGCTGCTACAAGGAGCTACCCAAGGAAGTGTGGTAATCCAAAAGAACTGGGGTGACTGGGTTCTTGGTGTGGTGCATTATCAACGTAATGAGCTTGTGGCTGCAGAGAAGTTCTTTGGTCAGATCATCGAAAATCGCTATACTGCTCAGATAGCTACCTGGCGGGATGCAGTTGCAGGGTTGGCACTGATCCACCAGATCAAAGGCGAGAGCTCAGCAGCCACACAGATGGTGGAGTCGATCAGCCAATTTGACCTGGAGCAGAGAGGCAGCGAAGACATGCGGACACGATCCCTGCGCGCCAGGCTGATGCTGCTGCAAGGCGACCTGGAGGGCGCTTGCCAGTGGGTGGATACATTCACCGACCCACCGCCAGATCAACCGATTTTATGGTTTGAAGAACCGCAAGTGACCCGGGTGCAGATATTGGTTACCAGAGGGACTGATACCGACTTACGGTCAGCTCTGCATATATTGGATATCCTGGATGAGATCACCGACCGAACACACAACACCCGCTTTAAGATTCGATCCTTGGCATTGCGTGCCTTAGCGCTGGATGCCCTGGGGAAAGCCAGTGAAGCCAACTGTATGGTGAAGCAGGCATTGGACCTGGCCCGACCTGGGGGATTTGTCCGGGTTTTCGTTGACCTAGGTAAGCCCATGCAGAAAATATTAGAGCAGCTTACGGAGCAAGGTCATTCAGACAGATGCATTAATCGCATCCTGGCGGCATTTCCAGAGAATGATAATGAGCTGGTTAACAAAGGAAAACCTGCCCAGCCTGGGCGTGATGCATCAGCTGATATTCCTGCAATGGCTGAACGCCTGACACCCAGGGAACTCGAAGTATTGAATTTGTTGCGAGGACCGTTGAGCATCAAGGAAATCGCTCACCAGCTCAATATTTCCTATGCCACCGCCAAACGCCACACCATCAATATTTACGGCAAGCTGGGTGTCAACCAGCGCTGGAACGCGGTGGATAAAGCAATATCCTTAAAAATTCTTCCCCCTGGCTGAGCTCTTCACCCATAAATAAGGTCTATCGTTCTACACCTTAATTACACCCCACATACACCTTGGGGTGGTATTTATTGGCGGGGAAAACCTATATCATCAATTCATGATGACTATACAATCCAGAAATCTAATCCCCTTCGATCAGCCTGCCACCTATCAGATTAGTGTTCAAGGATGGATCGATCCGGCTTTGTCCGATCGCCTGGAAGGCATGACGATCTTCCAGGACACTGTGGATGAGAATTCCAAGATCACAACCTTGGAGGGCGAGTTATCCGACCAGGCTGCACTGGCAGGCGTGTTCAACACGCTCTACCAGATGCGTCTCACTGTAATTTGGGTGAAACGCCTGGAAGTTTGATAAATAAAGAATGAATGCAGCAACCCGCTGCCTGATCAGGAAGGATGGAAAAATAGGAAATATTTTCAAATTCACCGAAACACTCCCTTGTTTTAAAATAAAAATATTCTGTCTTGAGGAGATAATAAAATGCCTTGTCTATTTGCACTGTTTGCTGGAATGTTCCCACGTTTAGCCGATATTTTCATCTGGATCGCTCGCCCAACCCAATTCATGAATACATTCAACGATAAATGGTGGTGGGCAATCCTTGGGATCGTCTTCCTGCCATTCACCACCCTGATGTACGTGATCCTGTCATGGGGCGTGAGCAGGTGTATACTGGTTGGGATTGGTTCTGGTTGATCCTGGCAGTGGTCCTTGACCTTGGTCACTATGGCCATACTGCCTATAACAACCGCAATGCCATCCCCGGTTACACACCTCCCCCCGCCCAGCCGGTTGTATAAAGCCCAGACCGGTTGCAGTTGCTGAGTTCAGGTACAGGACTAATCGAGGTAAGTTTAAGATACGTATTTGTGTGTGAGATTGGGGGTGGGTAGAAGCAACCTGACCATACCCCCTATCTCATACGAACCGGGTAAGATGCATGAAATGTAGATAAGCACAAATTACTTGCAATAAAGAAGTAAAAATATCCGAGGGAAGGTAGTGAAAAATATGAAGGTGATCATTGTTGGCGGAGTGGCTGGCGGTGCCTCATGTGCGGCGCGCCTGCGTAGGTTGGATGAAAATGCAGAAATCATCATGGTGGAACGCGGCCCGTATGTTTCTTACGCTAATTGCGGGCTGCCATACCATGTCGGCGGGGTAATCGAGAAAGAGTCAAGCCTGCTGGTGGCAACAGAAGAGACGTTTCGCGAATTATTCAAGATCGATTCTCGGACGCGTTGCGAAGTGGTGGGGATCTCGGCTGCAGAAAAGACCGTGTAGTTAGAAAATCACGCTACTGGAGAGGTATCCACCGAACACTACGATAAACTCGTACTGTCACCGGGAGCAGCGCCGATACGACCACCACTTCCTGGAATTGACCTTCCGGAATCTTTTCGGTTAGAACCGTGCCCAGATGCCAGGATTATACGGAATGGCTTGATCGGGATATATCGGATCGATCTGGAATGAACTCGTACACGGGTTACCAGACGGTAGTGAAACCGCAAACGCGGTGGTGATCGGTGGACGGATTCATCGGTCTCGAGATGGCGGAAAACCTGATCCACCGTGGGTTGAATGTAACCCTCATTGAGAAGATGATCAGGTCATGACCCCACTTGACACGGAAATGGCACATCTCGTCGAACGCTACATGGTGAAGCATGGTGTCCACCTCGAGCTCAATGACAGCGTGGCTGGATTCCAACAATCTGCGAGATCAGCCCGCTGGAAGTACTCACCAGCTCAGGCAAAAAACTTCCGGCAGATATCGTAATTCTTGCCATTGGCGTGCGTCCAGAACAGCCTTGGCGAAGATGGCTGGAATCGAGATCGGCCTACGTGGAGGCATCCGCGTGGACGAGCATATGCGTACAAGCGACCCAGATATCTTCGCCGTCGGCGACGCAGTCGAGGTTAAAGACTTCGTCACCGGGCAGTGGTCCCTGGTGGCGCTGGCTGGTCCAGCAAACCGGCAAGGTCGCATCGCAGCTGATGTGATTGCTGGGCGCGAGGGCCAGCTTCCGAGGTATCTCAGGGTACTTCGATCTGTCAGATCTTCGAAGCAGCGTATCGGTCAAACCGGCACTACTGAGAAGTTCTTAACCAGGTCTGGCGAAACAGATTTCGAAAAAATCTACCTCTATCCGAATTCGCACGCCGGGTATTACCCCAATGCCAAGATGCTGGCGATCAAAGTGCTATTCCGAAAATCCGATGGACGACTCCTGGGAGCACAGGTGCTGGGCGAAGCTGGTGTTGCCGAGCGGGTCAATGCATTTGCCATGGCGGTCCAAATGGGTTGTACCATTTATGACCTGGAAGAAGCTGAGCTTTGTTACGCACCCCCGTTCGGAAGTGCAAAGGATCCGGTGAACTTCGCCGGGATGGTCGCAGGTGATATCTTGCGCAACGACATGCCGGTCAGCCATTGGGATAGGATAGACCATAATTTCCTGCTCGACGTGCGTAGTCCGCAGGAACTAGCCGTGGAGACAGTTCCGGCGCAATCAACATCCCACTGCCACAACTCCGACCACGCCTGGGGAACTTCCCCACGACCAGGAAATCCTTGTCATTTGCCGTTCTGGACAACGCGCCTATTATGCGACGCGTATCCTGCTGCAGAACGGGTTTAAAGCACGTACGATTGCCGGAGGTATGCTTTCGCGCTCAATGTTGGTAGCCAAATTGACCTGTAGAGGTAGATAATAAAAAATGAAAGCGATTACAGTAGAACCAAAAAAGCCTGGAACAGCCCGATACGAAGATTTTCCAGAACCGAATTGAGCGAAGGCTCGGTGCTGGTTGAAGCAATTGCTGTCGGTGTCTGTGGGACAGATGTTGAGATTGTTGAGGGAAATACGGCTGGGCACCCCCAGGAAAGACCCGTTTGGTGTTGGGGCACGAATTACTCGGCCGTGTGATTGATCCAGGTTCGAGCAAGTCGCTAAAAAAGGGTGACCTGGTGGTTGGCATCGTCCGCCGTCCAGACCCGGTGCCCTGCCCAAATTGTGCGGTGGGTGAGTGGGACATGTGCACCAATGGTCAATATACCGAGCGGGGCATTAAAGAAATCCACGGGTTTATGTCGGAAAGCTGGCGCACCGAGCCTGAATATGCCATCAAGGTGGACCCACCCTGGGAATCTGGGCGTACTGCTCGAACCGATGACCGTGATCACCAAGGCGTTGGAACAGGTGCAAATGGTGGGTCAACGTGCCTACTGGGAACCCAAGACGGCGTTCGTGACCGGCGCAGGACCGATCGGTCTTCTGGCAGCTCTACGATTGTGTACTAGAGATCTCGAGGTACATGTACTTGACCGCATCGATAGTGGACCGAAGCCAGAACTGGTACGTGATCTGGGGGCGACCTTTCACACAGGGAGTGTTTTGGACCTTGGATTTAATCCCGATGTTATCGTAGAGTGCACAGGGGTTGGATCGGTAATCGCTGACTCAATCCGGAAAGTGAATTCAGGGGGCATCATCTGCTTGACTGGGATTGGAGCCGGTGGATCCCTCGGCGGGGCTGTTGCCGATATGGCCTCCGCAGCTGTCCTCAAGAACAATGTGATCGTCGGCAGTGTCAATGCCAATAAGCGCCACTGGTACAGAGCGGGCGAAAACCTGGCTCACGCAGACCCGGCGTGGCTTAGCCGCCTGATTACGCGCCGTGAGAAACCGGAGAACTTCAAACACGCTCTGGAGCGAGAGCCAGATGATGTTAAAGTTGTCATTCAGTTTAGCGAAATATAACAAAAAGTTGAGTGCAAAAAAGTTTAGTTTGCGTAAGGATATACTGACGTAGAGAGGAGAAGCATTACGCAAAATACAAAGGCGAGAATATCCCAGCACACCAGGTGGCCGGACCTGGTAAAGAACAATCCGCCATCATCGCCGGTTGGATGGTGAGCAATGGAACGAATTGAATAACACAAATTTGACCAAGAAAGCAATTAAAACCGGTCAACTAACCGCCTGCTTTCTTAAAGACACTCACA
>CAVTQM010000039.1:0-16031 GCA_963736805.1 uncultured Chloroflexia bacterium | reverse complement strand
CCTCTCATCAATCATGTCAATTTCCATTCGGTATTATAAACTTCATAGATACCGGGGTATATAAAACATACCTAAAACTTTGAACAAAGGATTGTAGTATTAAAAATAATATACTCTCATTCCAGTATCGGAACACTATACTTCCTGAACCAATTGGAAATTTCATCTATGGATAATTGAGATTGAGCACAGGCAAAGGTAAACAGTACTATTTCATTGTTATCAACTACCAATCGGTAACCATTAATCCTCAAAAATATAGCCGCTGAGATTATTGCAGTACGCTTGTTACCATCCAAAAATGGATGATTTCGAATCAGTGAATCCAGTAAAGCTGCTGTTTTGGAAAATAAATCCGGATAAAGATCATTATCATCAAATGATGCTAGCGGTCGTCCTAATGCCGATAACAAGATACCTAAGTCGTGTACTCCATGAGATCCACCTGTTTCAGCAATGAGGCGACTGTGAATAAAAAGGACTTGCTCAGGAGATAGGTATTGGGTCAAGGTAGTTGGATTAATGAATGGAACCGAAAGGCTTATTTCGCCAGCTCATTCAGTGCAGGACGATACAGCTCAATAAACTCATCTATCTGACGGGCAAACTCCTCGTTCACTCCCGCAATGGCGATTGGCTTTTCAATAGGAGTAATAATCACCCGATGTTTTTCACGATCCAGCTCAAGGCTGACGCTCTCACCGTCTTTTACACCCAGTTCATTCAGAATTTCCTTCGGTAGCGAGAGAACAATGCTGTTCCCGGTTTTGAATAAATGCCTGATCATTGCTCCTCCAATACTTACAATGTAAGCACACACGCTTTCTAAGTATAGCATGACTTGATTAAAAAGGTTGTTCGATTTAACAGAATAAGACTTGTTGCATAGAAATCTCAATATCTCCGATTACGTGTCAAACTGGTCTATATGAGTACCCATGCATGATAATCCCTCTCAACCCACTCTGAGGGTTCCCTTTGTAGGAGCATCTCTAAATGTAGGTCAACTCCAGGTTGAGTATATACTTCTGCCTCAACGATTTGCCTGGAGGAACCCCGGCGACGAATCTCACCCAGTCACCAGACATACGCCTCCCGCACTAAATGGTCTTGTTCACGAACTGTCCTTTTTTGGTAAGAGTGAGCTCACACCCCCTGGGTATAAAATATCACCTTCATAGCGGTAGGAAGCCTCCCGTCTTTAAGAATATTGGTAATTTATCGATCTTCCTCAATGTTTCAATAATGGATCCCTGGACAATTATTTACAACACCCTCTTCGCAATGGGATGATCCTCATTGAGTTGAAGTAAATCCCACAGATTTCCATACAGATCTTCAAAAACCGCCACCATCCCATAATCGGCTTTTTTGGGTTCGTGCACAAATTTAATCCCTTTTTCAATCATGCGCTGATAATCTCTCCAGAAATCATCGGTATTAAGGAATAAAAAGACTCTTCCCCCAGTCTGATTTCCAATAAATGGCTCTTGTTCTGGTTTGGAAGCCCTGGCAAGTAAGAGTGTTGTTCCAACAGATCCGGGCGGCGAAACAACCACCCAGCGCTTATCTTGTTCCGGCTGATAGGTATCTTCAAGGAGAACAAACCCCAGTTTGTTGATGTAAAACTCCAGTGCTTCGTCATAATCTCTGACCACGAGTGCGATGTGTACAATGGACTGTTGCATACTTCTCCCTTCCAACAGGTTAAAAAGGAAACTACTAACTGATCGATTTTACTGCATCACAAGCGGTTATTTTAGATGAGTATGTCCAGAAAAAGGAAGCACAGGAGGTTTCTTTACTTCCTCTTCCTGACCTCTATGGCTCCCATGCATGCTGAATAAACATTAACGATTTTAAGGTACTGGCAATCGCTGGAGAGCCAGCCGAAAATTAATCATGGGTTTAAGTTGCGAATCATGGGCTATGACACACCACCATTTCCATCACCGCCGCGGATAATAAAGCTCATAGTCCGGATGACAAGATCATTCTGCCTTGAAAAAAACGCCCTCCATTTGGAGAGCGCTCCCTTCCACGCATCACAAATATGATTAAAATGGGAAATTAATACCAATATTTTTTAATAATACTTAACAGGAGGTCAGAATACGCCAAAAGGATTTATCCGAATACACACAATGGCAATCAATTTCCTATTCCAGATATCTGCACGATATTTCCAGTCATAGATATGGATGTATAACTATGGACTGGGAGTTTTAAGGTCAGATCGAATTCGCCGGGCATGACCAGTTGGATCACCTGGGGGTTGCTCACATCCTTGTTCAAAAGCATGATAAAGGTATCGTCCCCATCAGTAGATACATATACTTTGATCCGGTCATCTTGCATAATTGGATCCTGTTTGACTTCCATAAGGTCACCTTTAAAATAACTGGAGATCTCTTGATAAACCGGATAGTTTACACCCTGCTGAAGTGGTTGGGCTAAATAACACTTGGCTTGATCCACCGAATTCGCCCCTAGCCAAGTCGAAACGAAATCCAGGCCAAGCGAAGCATATATCCCCATCACGTCTGCGTAATGCAAAATAAAATCGATATCACCATATCGGGAAGTGTCTGATTCATCAATCTGGGTTGGTCCGGCTGGAAGATACTCGGATAAACCAATCTCCAGCGGGCGCTTAAAAATCCCGTCGGTCTGCTCGAGTAAAGTGTGCAGGTAATCCGCATCCGGATTTTCATAAGAATAACCTTGTGAATCGTATCGGTAGACCTTTGTGGGTCGATATAATGATTCGGTATCATCTAGAATGCTCTGGGAATCAAGCAATTCGCCATTTTCATCAATATAGACATAGCTTTCCCGAAACAGAAAACCATCTAACAAAACCAAACCATAATCTACTTCGGCTTGCCGTATCTGTTTGAACAGATCGTCATAAAGCGCCATCTCTCCGCTGGCAGCGGATATATCTGAATCAAACGTGTAGACTTTCATTTCCGGAAAGGCAAACTTGATCGCAGCCGCATAACGAACGAATCTTTCAGCCATATTCATCGGTACTTAGAGTGGGTTTTTTATCACCAAAACCTGATTGGTCTCCGATTTCGTCACCGAAGGTAACACCTGAGATGTGAAGATCCGCAGCTTCCAGCATTTGCAGATAGTCGATCGTTCGGGCGATATTATCAGCAGTCTGCAGCGATTCTAGACCAGTACCAGGGTTACCCGGAATATAATCCGAATAATTGAGCTCTAAATAGATTGGGTATCCCCCCATACTCTGATTTACAAATCCAATAACACCTTCGAGATCCAAAGGGATGGACCTTGAAAGTCCGTCCCAATCCAGTACGCGGTTGCCTTTGTAATCGACAAAGGACATTAAAGCAGAACGGATGAACAGTGCCTGAACCGTGTCTCCAGCAGACATGATCATCTCAGGAGCCTGATCAGAAAAATTATACTGTAAAAAAATATACCGTGACGCGAGGGTTGGCGAGATTTGCCCATTGCGGCGGTTGGCAACTATCGAGCCTGGAATGGTATAGGTTATCGATGGATTTAGGATTACATCTGGTAAATTCTCGATATAACTCGCTACCGAACCATTGACCATCCTGTGTATTAGCATAGGCCATAACATCGACAGAGCGAAGAAAATGAGGCACTAACGTTGGAGTTTCTGTGGGTATAGAGGTGAAGGTGGGTTGTGTAGAAGGGGTGACAGAAGCAAGGGGGGTAGAGGATGGAACGGGAGTGAAAGATGGAGTAGGTTCCTTGGTTGGGGAAGCAGTAATTTGCGGTGTCGCAGCGGGGGTTGTGCATCCTGCCAGCAGAAGAAGCATGACAAAGGAAATATGCTTGAGATGTCTTTGATGAGCCATAAATCACCTATCCAGCTAGCACAAGTGTCCAATGATCCAATATGGAGCAGCAAATTGAAAGCTTTGTGTGGATGACAACACCGATCCCAATAAATACTACGCTCGATCGGATTATAGCACTGCCTGTAAGTAGTTTTCTGGAATAGATAGTTTTATTCCATAACCAGTCTATTTTTTAAAAACGGAAGAAATGATCGTGATTAGGATGTATCGGAGTGATAAGTAATTATCCCCATCCGTACGCATCTTTCTGGTGACCATTTTCACAAGCGTGAAGATCGGTTTGGAAAATTTCTCCAAGCAAATATTAAATGATTTGATTTGTTCAATATAGAATATGGATGAAGTTGTGCTCGCATAGGATTGATCAACTGAAAATAATTGCTATCCTGGCCTTTCAGGATCCCGATCTACATGGGTGGTGTTCAGTATAGCTCCCATATGAATGCGGCTGGAATTTTTTAGTTGTCCACTTCTACATTAGCCACCCAGCGATTGTAATACACGTTGAGCAGCAGGACAAACTCCTCAGCGGCTTTCTGCTGACCCTCTTTGGTTGGATGGCTGTCGCCAGGTGAAGCGCTGGGATAAGCTGAAAAATTGTTATCCACTGTTTGGATGTGCTGGACACTGCCATCCCACCAGCGGTGGTGGTTTCCATCCTCCCAGCCTGCATCATTGGGCTCCTGATTTGTGTTGGTGAGGTCTGTGCGCTGATCGCTGCCATTGGAGGTGAGCACGTTATAGTAATCAAACACACCTACATTGCTATAAGGATAATCCACCAACCAATCATTCAGTAACCAGTTGTTGAATGCACGAATGTTCTTCGAGCGCTCGGATGCCGTCTGATCACCTTCCCCATAATCGCCCTCCGCCAGAGGCGGGGCGGTGATAACGATGAAGAGTTTATCGGGGCGGGTGGCAAAATACGTCAGCAGGTCGATATATATCGCCTTGGCGTTGCCAACCGTGTTTTGGTCATTGATTTCATCAGCCGGAGGGTCATCGGGTGCACCCCACATATCGGAGTTTGGGAAGCAAGACTTGAAAACGATGATCATGTTCTCCCCGCCCGGGTCATTGCGCAATCTTGACCATTTACCAAAATCTCCAAAGTTCTGCCCGTTCTCGCTAAATAGGGCATTCATATAGGTGTCCCGGTTGCTGCCAGTGAACCACTCAGGCCAGTGGATGATGTCGGTACGATCACCGATGCTATCAGGTCCCCAGCCATAGTTGGTCGCGCTGACGAAATAGTTGCTTGCCATAAGTGCCTTCCCGAGGCCTCCATACGTATCTGCCAGCCACTGACCGCCGGTGGAATGGTGGATGAAAATAAGCTTTTCCGGGGAGGCAGGTGGATTGGGATTATCGCCATTGCTGGATAAGGCGAGCGTGGGTTTAGTCACCTCGCTCTGGTTGCTTTGGTTGCAACCCAGTAAAATCAGGCAGAACAGGGCAAGTAAGGCGACGTGAAATCGGTGAGTTTTCATGGCATTTCTCTTTGTACGATATTTGGCGAAATAAATAGATTTTCTGATTATCACATAAATTTCCTCAATAAACAAATATTAAATCGGCGATGATGGAAGCGGGTAGGAATTTTGGGATATGCAAAAGGAGACTGCACCGATAAAAAAATTCTGCCATCCGGCAGCCTGAATTTATCCCCGTAAGTTTGAGATAACAATATTTTTGTGGCTTTATAGCAGGTGCCATATATATATTTTTTTAATAAGCCAGTTTATTTATCCGTAGTCTCGCGTTTAGAAAAGAATGACAAAATGAAAGAAATTTGGGATAATGATGTGAACATGTGTATAGGCGTGAGAGTTAATCTATTTGTGCGCTCATTGCCTGTCCAAACACCCATCTCTTCACATCAGGATTCTTCTGTATAATGAAAGTCTAAATGTCAAAAAATTCTAAGGCTCCAGGCATAATATTCTGGGGGGTAATCATTGCATTGTTGGTGACCAGCCAGGCCGGCAGGGCAGCCCTGGTGGACAGCCGCGATCGAACTCAGCCCTTCAGTGAGCCAACCAGTTCACCGGTGTGCGAGGAAATCATTTCCAACGGGCGTCAGCCACGATTTACAGAAGCTGCCAGGGTAAGTCTCCATACCAGCCAGAATTCATCGCTGGTTAGCTCAGCAGCATCCTTATCACCGCGCGCTAAAGCATTTACAAGATCTCCTGGGGATCCGGCGGACTGGATACTTACCTTTTCAGATGAATTCGACGGGCAGTCCCTGGATCCGGCAAAATGGGCTACGGAATATGGGTTGGACACTTATTGTATCGTGGACGACCCACCCCCACCGGGCACGCCAACCTACTGCAATCGGAGTAACAATGATGAAAAAGAGTGGTACATCGACGCATCACCGTTCGTACAGGCTGGTGTCTTGAAGCTGGAAGCCAGTATAAATGACTGTTCGGGTGACGGTTTACCCGACCGCAGCTATGCGCCTTATACCTGCGCCAACTTCCCCTACCTCTCGGGTATGGTCAGCACACACGACCGGTTCTCTCAGTTGTATGGATACTTTGAAGCGCGGATCAAGCTGGTAAATGGGCAAGGCTTCTTTCCTGCATTCTGGCTGATCCCACAACTACCCTCGATTGCGAACCCCGACGTGGAATACTACTGGCCACCAGAGATTGACATTATGGAGAATAAGGGTCAGGAGCCTGACGTGATCTTAATGACCCATCACTATTCGGGAGTCTTTCCTGAACCGGGCAGCAAATTGAACAATTGGTCGTACGGCGGTCTCGATGGTAGTAGTTACAGTGGACCGGACTATTCGGCTGATTTTCACACCTACGCCGTGGAATGGCAACCCGGATTGATCATCTGGTATATTGATGGGATTGAGCAATTTCGCAGTACGTATAATATCCCCCCGGGAACTACAAACCCGCCCGATTACTCTGGTGAGATGCATATCATCCTCAATCTGGCAATCGGCGGTGCGGGTGTTGGTTATCTGCTGCCCCCAGATGAACTCTTACCAGCCACGATGGAGGTGGATTACGTGCGCGTCTACCAGAACGACTCATTCCCCTTAGCCGGGTTCACCAGTAACTCGCCAGTAGCCCTGGGGGAGACAGCCATCTTCACCAACACTAGCACCGGAAGCGAGCCATTGGGTTTTGTATGGGACTTTGGGGACACATTCACCAGCACACTTCGCAATCCCACGCACAATTATGCTGCTGCTGGTCCCTACACTGTGACCCTGACCGCCACCAATACAGATGGCAGCGATACACTCAGCCACAACTTTGTTGTCTTGCCACCAAAGAAAACGATATATCTACCCTGGCTCACGAAAGAATAATAAAAGCTGGTACATCCAGGCGCTAGGCAACCTGAGCGGACAGGCGGCAAAGTGCTGCGTATTATCGATTAAGCCGTTCGCATTCACGGATAGCCTGTCATTCATCAGTATCCTTGGTTGGTTTATTTCCTTGCTTTGCTGAAAGGCCAATAGTAACAATTAAGATACCAGCAACCACACTTAGGAAAAGCCCAAGTAGTATTAATATCCATAACATAGCTCGTTCTCCTATTATTCACCCGTGTGTGAATTCGATTGATCTTTATTGGGCTTGAATGGAACACTTTCATTGAGGTTCTTGATGCATACTACATGCCACACTTTTCCGAACCAATGTGGGGGTGGGCGGGATCGCTGTTAGTGGATGTGATTATATTGGAGATAGTACGATGGTGCAATTGAATTAAGTGCTAAAGCACACACGACGCGGTCGGTAAATGGTCATGCCGGGTCTATCCACTCAATACTGAGAAGCCGGAATCTCTGACCACAATATGATCATTCACACCTTTAGAACAAAAATAAATTATTCGTCCTTCCAATCATTACGGCACATTTGTGCCATATCTATTGATCAAATAATTATATTGTTTAGTATATTTGTACGATGTATTAATATCAAATTTTCTATATATTTATAATGAGCACATAAAACAGTGTACGATCAGGGGAAGGGGAATATTGAAATATTCCAATTACGAATGTCCCGGCAATTTTCCTCTCAATTTCGGAATGTCAACAAAGAAGGGTAGTAGTTAATTATAAAGGAGGCAAAAATAAGAAAATTAAAGATAATGTATCAAATTTACTATATTTAATTACTTAGAGGATTAAACTAAATATAACAAGCACAACAGAGGATAAAATGAAAAGAAAAATGCTTTTGATCTTCGTTACTATGATTATTATTTTATCGTCTTTTTTAACATTGGCTCCTATCATCCCACCCGAAACAACACCCACCCCCCCACCTCCACCACCTGCCACTTGTACTCCCGGCTTCTGGAAGCAGCCTCAGCATTTTCAATACTGGGTTGGTTATGAACCGGATGATGTCTATGATGCCTCTATGACACTATTAGACGCATTGCAGGGCGGTTATGACACTCGAGTATCACGCTTTATTGTGGCGGGATGGCTTAATGCTGCTAATCCTGATGCACCATGTGAGTAGTAAGATAAATAACCAAAACTTTCTTCATATTTATTACTAAAACGTCTGAGATACACGTAAATATTCTCAGACGTTTTTTTATTAATAAATTCGAGATGGATAGGTGGAAAAAGTTGCGATCCTAAAACCAATAAGATAATCACGATCAAAACTGAGTTGAAATAAGCTGAAATCATACCTCTGGACCAAAATACAGAGGTTTTGAATACTGCATGGTAATGGATTTAAGAAAGAAGGAAAATACCTAGAAGTATCACTTCATCATTGCCCGAAGGACCTGCATGGCGCTTGGCTGCGAGCGTCAATGTACCCATGGCACAACCAAGATCAAGCGCAGATTGGCCGAAGAGTGCGACCTCACGTTGAAAAAATGGCACTTGCGTGGCATCGGGGCAAAACTTGGCGGTCCGCTCAGCAATCAAACCGTGGGACCAGGTAACGGGCTCATCAGTCATCGCTGTATCCTCATGTCTCCACCTGTCGGGGCGGGCTTACGAATTGGCTCACCTGCTGCCGGTGATGGCAAGAAAATTATCTCACCTCACCGCAAGCTCAATATTTACACCATCTACTGTCATTGCCTTGTGATCTCTCATGGGTAGAAATCAGGCTCAGGGATTTTCATATAATTGAACCTGCCCTCCCAAAAAATCTCTCTGCCGGATTAATTTCATCTGCGATGCAAGCGTTTGCGGGACGAGCCCCTTTGGATCAGTATACGAGTCATGGCTATAAACCAGCCAGACTCTGCTATGTCCGCGCAACAATGAAATTAACCCGGGTATATCGTTAGCCGTCATCTCGGGTTCCAGGATACCACTTTCGAACAGATCTAGAGGAACCCCCTGTTTTTGTACCTGGATAGAATACTGGTTTTCATAAGCTTTAAAATAGTAGTCGAACGGGATTTTCACAAAGTTGGAGTTGAAAAGGACCAAATCATCCTTTTCAGCAAAATTCGCGACATAACCGGCAGCGGTGCTCCAATCCTCTTTTTGATAAAATCTGTAATAATCACCGGCAGAAAACAGGCTGAGGACACCGATACTCCCCAGCACCAGGATCATCAGAGGACGATATTTTAATTGAGCGACACCAGCCGCCAATAAAAGGAACAATGGGATTGTTATCCAAATCAGAGTTCGACCGTAAAAAATAGGCCGGAGGATGCTCACGATCAGCTCACCCAGGATAGGGATGGCAAACAAGGCAGCCAGAAATAAGAATAGGGAGAATTTTTTCCGAAAATGCACCACTCCTAAACAAAGCACCAGCACGTACAAAGTCCAGATCACCAAGGCATAGCTGTCTGGAATTGACGAGGATGGATTCAAAAAGGATTTAAGCACCTGAATCACGGTGTCCCAAGTTGGTTCAGGAATCCAAAACCTCTGATATACTGCGCTGGCTTGCTTGATAAAGGAAACTATCCATGGACTCCAAAGTAAGAAGATGAAAACCTGAGCCTTCACCCAGTTCCCAAAAGAGGGAGCCTGGAAGGCGGGTGGAGATCCCGATTTCTTAATCCTTTGATAAAGCAACAAGCCAAGAACAAAGATATTGGTGGCTAAAGGGAAAAAGACAGCCGTATTGTGGCTGAGCATGGTGGCAACCGAAAACATGATAAATACTACCCATGCCAGGTCTGTCTCAATGGTGTGGATGGATGACCAACGATGGCGGTAGATCCAGGCTCTCCATCCAGTCCGAGGGGGCTCAATCAAATAGCTGAGATCTCCTTGGGTGTCTGGTGGTTGAGCCGGTCCAGCTGTACGCCAGGCATGCAGATATTTCCGAAATTGACCGCCGATGGGCCGGACAGAGCGTAAATCCGTAAGTAGTCTGACCAGGGCATAAATCGCTACGGCTGCATTGAACGTCAGGAGTGTGTACATGCGCGTTTCCTGGGCAAAGTAGATGTTGAAAAGCGAAAGAGTCAGAAGCACTGCTGCCGCCAATCCCATCACCACACCTGACATACGTTTGCCGATCAGATAAATAATCGGGATTGTGCCTGCACCGAAGAGTACAGAAAACAGACGGACATGATAGGGTGTATCCCCGTTGAGGCTTATCCAGTAATGGAGCAGTAGATAATAAAGCGGTGGGTGTTGGTCGATCCTGACAATCCATTGCAGCATGTCCACAACCCCGTGGCTGGCTATCCACACGCTGAAGGTTTCATCCAACCACATCCCGTTTTTATCGAGTAAAAAAACTCGCAGCCAACCACCCATCACCGTGATAATGATTACCAACCATGGCGCAAACTCTTCAAATTCGATTTCTTCATTCATCATTCTTATGGATTCTGCAATTCATCGATGTAGCCGCAGGAAAGCAGGCGTGGACTCTGCTTGGGAGCAGGAAAAACCCGAACCAGCCTGTTCGGGTGGGCTGGGCCGGGTAAAAATGCTCGAAGAAGCTGCTGAATTACCAGGGTCGTGAGCACATTGTGTTGGGCGGCTTATTGAACGGGTAGATGTGACTGAATAAACTTGAGTAATGGTTTTTGTTCTCCTTGTATCCCTTCTTCCAGACGTGCAGCCGCGATTGGGATCATCCAGGTTGTGATATCGCCCCGGGAAATACCCGGATGTAGTTCAAGGTAGCGGGAAAGGTAGGTCCGATAGAAGAATCCTCGCCAGAGGTCGACGATAGTTCGCATCGCCCAGTTGGCGTAAGGCACCTGGCCGATCATGAGAAGGATGGAAGTTCTAGCCACATCGGCGAGCGGATTTCCACGACGGGCGGTCGGCCAGTCGATGATCACAGGACCTTTGGCTGTAATCAGCACTTGGTCAGGATGAAAGTCGCAATGACACAATGCATTACCGTCAGGTAGTTTTTCCACCAACCGCAGCAAGTCTATTTTCAGGCTAGATGGCAGTTGCTCCATTTGCTGGATGGTTGAGTAGAGAGCCGAATTCAGGGGGGGAAAAAAGGATCCGTCCTGCTTGTGTATTTGTGTGTGGAGTTCAGCCAACTGCCGCGCCAGATGAAGAACAAGCCATGGTTTTGTGCCGATCAAGGTCAGCAACGATGGACCATCCACCCGCTCATAGATAATCCCATGCCGCTCCTCGATTTTCACAGCATCGATCAATTTTGGAGTAGGTAAGGGCATCGTGGCAATTACACGGCCGACTTCAATTTCCTGCTGTACCCAATCTGGTGAACACCAGGCGTAAAACAACTTGAGAACCAGGTTCTCCTGCCAGGCATAGACTTCAGCCGTGCGACCTATTGCTATGGGAGAGCCCAACGCTTGTGTTCTCATATCACAATACTCTATTGTAATTGGAAATGAACTTCTTCTTGACAAAACCTACCAACAGCCTCAAGCCAGGCAGCTCGGCGGAAGCAGGCAAGGCAACCCACATTATAGCCCCCGCCGGTGACCAAGACAAGCAACGCAACGACTTGGCAGGACAGCCAGGTGAACCTCTCGATAGCACACACCGGCGAACACCAGGGGGCGATTTATCTAGGGCTTATGCGGACCGCCTGACAAACCATTGACCGGTTGTCACACTGCAACCAAATCCTAATACAAAGAAAACGATTTTGGCTGCCAACGAAATGTCTGCCCAAAATATGAATGAAAAAACAACCGCAAAAACGAAAAACAGGATTGACAGTCCAATCAAATAGTTGTTTGATTTCATCGCAAGCCTTGCTTTATGCATTGTGAAATTGCATTCAAACCAGAACTAAAACCTGGTAAACCAACAGTTTGCGTTCCTGGTGCTAGGGCGAACGTGGACTTTGCTTGGAAGCATGAAAAACTCAACCCGTGGGAAATTTTCGAAAATGCCGTAGAGTACCCAGCGTCCAGTGCAGATTGTGTTGGGTATTGTTGCGAAAAACATCTCTCAACAAATGGAAATTATTGCATCTTTTGCATAGAAATAGATAGATCTTTTACTGTATGCAGATTATCGGGTAAATATTCGCTATATTTGCATTTCCTTACAAAGATAATTTTACTTCAGTAAGGGTTTTATCAAGTTTGTCTATCAATTCATCGACATTTTGTCGGGAGAAAATCAAGGGGGGAAATAGCGAGAGTATATCGCCTCTCACGCCATCTACCACACCCGCAACCGGATACGTAACCAGACCGTTTTTCAGGGCAATTCTGCCTACCACTTTTGCCACCGATTTCTCAATCGGATAAGGTTCTTTCGTGGAAGTATCTGCGATGAACTCCATGCCAGCCATAAGTCCAAGCCCACGCACGTCTCCGATCATGGGATGTTTTAGTCTGAAGACGATTAAGTTGCTCAAACAGATATTCACCCGTCCGCGCCGCCTGCTCTGTCAGATTTTCTTCCTCCCAAATCTGTAGTGCTTCATAGGCGGCCGCGGTTGAAATCGGATTTGCCATAAAAGTGAAAACGTGATCAAAAGGGATACCCTTTTCTTCAAAGACAGCTCGGATTTTGCTGCTCACGCCCACGGCTCCCAAAGCAGCATAGCCGCCGCTGATGCCTTTTGCCATGGTGATCATATCCGGAACGACATCCCAGTGATTGATCGCAAACGGTTTGCCCGTGCGACCAAACCCGGTGATCACTTCATCGGCGATCAAAAGGATGTCATGACGGTTGCAGATATCGCGCACCATAGGCCAGTATTCAGGTGGAGGACAAGTGCTGCCCCGGCCGCGCCAACGACAGGCTCGGCGATAAACGCCATAACCTTATCCGCTCCGATTTCGTTAATGGTCCTTTCAAGTTCTCTGGCGCAGGGTAGTTCGCAACCTGGATAGGTTTTGCCAAAGGGACAGCGATAACAATACACCGGCGGGATATGGGGCCAATCCAGCAGGTATGGAATAAATTTTTTACGCCTGCCATGCATCCCGGTGGCGGAAAGAGCGCCCAATGTCGCGCCATGGTAGCTTGTCCAGCGGGATATAACCAGATGTTTGCTTTCTATTCCCCGTTCATAGTAATACTGGCGTCCAATCTTGATGGCTGCTTCAACCGCCTCGGAACCACCCGAAGTAAAGTGGATGGATTTAAGATCACCCGGCAACAAACGCGCGATGTGTTCCGCTAAACAGTCAGCTGGTTCATTCCTGAATATGTTGGGTGCGACATAGGATAACCTGGCTGCCTGACGGGCAATAGCGTCAGCCACGCGTTTGCGCCCATATCCAATGCTGACCACACCAATACCCGCAATGGCGTCCAAATATTGTTTGCCCTGGTCGTCATAGACATAGACTCCTTCACCCCGTACCAAACGCGGATAATCGCGGGTGGGATCCAGGGTAAAGAGATGTGAATATCCATCAGATTGATTCATAGGTTATTCCTTCAATTGCCAACTTGAGTGGGATTCAAATACATTTTGTCTTCGATGGTTATAAATATGCCCAACGATTAATGATTCAGACTCATGATACACTTCAATTATGCCATATTAATAAAATGTGCCCTCCAATAGGAGAACGCTTGAATTTTTATAATCTTTCTTGATCCAATAACAGCCTGAACTTATACCGACTCAAGAGATTGGATTAGAATACTGCTCTTCCAACAACAATTGGGATTGGTAAATTATGTCTCCACCACCCATCTACGGCACACTCCTTGCAATCATAAAAAATGCATGAACAAACTAAAGAATGCTAAAACCATTTGTTTAGCGGTAATTCTATTATGTATGGTCGGAGCAAACACAACCTCATTGCTTGCCTCAAACAATGCTTTAGGCAATGACTTTGACACAAAATATGAGATTGGGATAGATAGGCATCATGTTCCAAATGATGACCCTGTTGTGGCAGGCGCGGGTGATATTGCCAGATGTAGTATGCCTCAATCTGCATATACTGCTGCGCTGCTAGCGAACATTGATGGAGATGTAATTACCTTCGGGGACAATACTCAATTGAATGGGACAGCACAAGAGTTTGCAGAGTGCTACGACCCAACATGGGGAGTTTATAAATCCAAAACTCATCCATCCCCAGGCAACCATGATTACAATACCACCCATGCACAACCCTATTACGATTATTTTGGAGTTCCAGAGTACTATAGTTATGATACAGGATTTTGGCATCTAATATCCCTGAATAGCCAGATCGATATTGGCTCAAATTCTGTTCAAGTGCAATGGTTACGAGCAGACCTAGAGGCGCATAGGAATATCTGTATTCTGGCATACTGGCATCGCCCACGTTTTACCTCTTCCACGGTACATCCTAGTGATCCATCTATAGGTGCTTTATGGGATGTTTTATATGAATATAATGTAGATGTCGTTTTGAATGGTCACAACCATTTATACGAGCGCTTTGCTCCTCAGAATCCTCAAGGTGTCGCAGACCCACTGGGAATACGAGAGTTCACAGTAGGAACTGGTGGTGGGGGTACATTATATGCCTATGGAAATCCCATCGCAAATAGTGAAGTTATTAACAATCAGACCTATGGGGTGATTAAATTGACCTTGCATCAATATAGTTATGATTGGGAGTTTATTCCAATTGCAGGACAGACATTTACCGATTCTGGAAGCTCTACCTGTAGCTCACCTACCTTTGTACCCGATTGCCATGTTATGTTCCCATTTTGTCTAAATACTTTTATCCCACTCATAGGGAATAAATAAATAGATGGATATATAATTACTCGTCCGTCCGATAGGATGAGCAATATCCTCAGTCGCCTGAGTAAGTGTCCTCTTCTCAAAAGTCAGTGCGCAGCCCATTAGATTGAAAAGTTATTCTGGTGTAAATAAAAAGCGCCCTCCAATTGGAGAGCGCTTTAAAAGTTTATCTAATCTCGACTTACTGCAATAACGGTCTAAACTTATAACCGTATATTTGATATAACTAATATTCTGGTCTTCCCATAAGAAATTCACTGAAATCAAAAAATCGACAAGAGTATAATAAATATAATATTAGTGGGTGATCATTAGTCAAGCGAAATTAGATGGCTGAAGTGTGGGAGTTATATGAAGGATTGAGCGAGTCTATTCTTTTTTCTTCCATGAAGGAATACTTCAACCAGACAGAAAATAAAAATACAGGAGCATAGCAATGAAGAAATATTGGAGTTACCTAATTATTGCAGTAATATTTATGCTTATTTTATCCAGTTGTGGTGGGCGTGACCTATCTACACCATCAAGCCGACTTGTTGGCCATTGGGTAGCAGATACAGGGATAAAAACAGAATATTACTACAGCGATATAGATTCCAAGACGAAGGTTGGAAGTCTCACGGAGTATGATCCACGTGATGGTACGGTGTTTATTTGTAACTATACTATTTTCAGCGAAGCACCGGACGGGGAAATGGTAACTCTGGAGGAGGCTGTCCAGGGGATATAGCGATGATTACAGATTATGTGGTGAAAGAAGATGGCAAAACTGCGATGAAGGATGTCCTATAGAATCAATTACGTTGATAGTAAAACCAAACCATGAGAGTGTATGTCTCAGAGGATGATCCTAAGGAATACTTCAGCCAGGCAGGCAAGGAGGAGATGAAGTGAAAAAACGGGTTATTTTACGCCTATTGCAAAAAAAGCCAAGAATCGCGGGAGCTTTTTACGCCGCCGCACCCGCCAAAGTGGGCCTAAACTTATTCCCGTACTTTTAATACGATCCCGCGCCGCCCCG
>CAVTQM010000038.1:0-8314 GCA_963736805.1 uncultured Chloroflexia bacterium | reverse complement strand
GCCCCAGTGTGTGTAAAGCCTACGACCGCAAGGGTTTAGTCTTGTTGTGTTCCTCCTTCTCAAAAGACCTGGTACCGGGCTACCGGGTGGGTTGGGTGGCTCCCGGAAGATTTAAATCCACCATCGAGTGGTTGAAATATACGACCAATGTGGCGACTTCCACCCTACCCCAGGTTGCGATTGCCAAATTCCTTGAATCAGGCGGATATGACTACCACCTGCGCAGCATCCGCAGGCTTTATGCCGGCTTTATCACCCAATTATCACAAGCAGTGGAGCGCTATTTTCCCGAGGGTACGCGTGTTACCCAGCCCAATGGCGGGATTGTGCTGTGGGTGCAGCTACCTGATTATGCTGATTCACTTGAGCTTTACAAACAAGCCTTGCTGATTGGGATCACCCTGGCTCCGGGGTATATCTTTTCTGCTACACATCAATATAAGAACTTTATCCGTCTCAACGCAGCCTGGTGGTCGTATGAGACCGACCGGGCAATGAAGCGGTTAGGAGGTTTGGTGGCAGAACAGAAACATTAAGCATGGATTATTAACAAAAATCAAATTGATAGGTTTTGCCAGCCTCCACAGATAAACTAGACCTTGCAGGTTCGATATACTAAATAAGGATTATTCGATAGGAAATTTATGGCACCGCAAACAACTGGATCCCGCATCCCAGGTTTCTATAACCTAAGCCTGGATGAACGTTTGGCAGAGCTCGCCCTGCGAGGCAAGCTATCAGCTGAGGACATCTCCGCCCTAAGCGGTAAGGCTGGTTTAACGGCTGAACAGGCTGATCCCATGATCGAGAACGTGGTGGGGGTGTATGCCTTGCCATTGGGGATTGCGCTTAATTTTCTAATCAACGATCGTGAAGTGCTGGTGCCCATGGCCGTCGAGGAGCCCTCTGTGGTGGCGGGGGCATCCTTCATGGCAAAGCTGGCACGCCAGGGCGGTGGCTTTATCGCCCAGACAGACCCTCCTGAGATGATCGGTCAAATCCAGCTGCTTGAAATTGCTGACTTACCGGCTGCAAAACAGGCAATCCTTGACCGGAAAGATCAATTATTGGCGGAGATTTCCGATCTGGACCCGGTGCTCAAGCGCCTGGGTGGTGGTGGGCGTGACCTGGAAGCGCGGCTGATCGAAGATTCACCCATCGGTGCATTTCTGGTGGTGCATCTCATCTATGACGTGCGGGATGCGATGGGCGCTAACGCGGTTAATACGGCTGTCGAACGCCTGGCACCGCACCTGGAAAGCATCAGCGGTGGGAAAGCCCATTTACGCATTCTCTCCAACCTGGCAGATCGTCGCCTGGCACGTGCCCAATGCACTATTCCGCTCAACGAGCTGGCCTTTGGAGATTACCAGGCAGAGGACGTGCGGGATGGCATCATTGCCGCCTGGGCGTTCGCGGTGGTGGATCCCTACCGGGCTGCTACCCACAATAAAGGCATCATGAACGGGATCGACCCGGTGGTGATAGCCACGGGTAATGATTGGCGCGCCATTGAAGCCGGGGCGCATGCCTATGCAGCCCGCAGTGGGTGCTACACCTCCCTATCCACCTGGGGGCAGGATGAAAATGGGAACCTGGTGGGGAGCCTGGAGCTGCCGATGGCGGTGGGTATCATCGGAGGTGCCACCCGGGTTCACCCGGTGGCACGTGCCAGCCTAAAATTGATGGGCGTGACCACTGCCGGTGAATTAGCAGAAATAATCGTATCGGTTGGCCTGGCTCAAAACCTGGCCGCCTTGCGCGCCCTGGCGACGGAGGGAATTCAGCGCGGCCATATGGGCTTGCACGCCCGCCAGGTGGCGATTGCAGCTGGCGCACAAGGTGAGCAAATCGAGAAATTAGCTGCCCAGCTGGTGGACGAGAAAATTGTTCGCCTCGACCGGGCAGAGGAAATCCTGGATGAATGGAAGAAATAGGAATGAAGATTTTTCTTTTTGGAAAATGATATACTTCATCGTCCATTCCGCATGACCAGACCCAGCTCATCCTGACTGCTCTGGGACTGAAATATAAGGAATGATTTGAATATGGAAAACCCCCCATCAAAACTAAAACCCATGCTGCTTAAACCCTCTCATCCGGTAGGAATCATCGGCTATGGCGCTTATGTGCCGCGCTACCGCCTACCCGCCAGGGAAGTTTCCCGCATCTGGATGAATGGTTCAGGCGCGTTACCGATCAAGGAGAAAGCAGTCCCTGGGCTGGACGAGGATGTAGTTACCATGTCCATCGAAGCTGCCCGGAATGCCATGCTGCGGGCGGACATCCACCCGGAGGATGTACGGGCGGTGTGGGTTGGTTCAGAGTCGCATCCCTATGCAGTAAAACCGACCTCGACGATTGTGGCAGAAGCAATTGGTGCGGTCCCGAATGTGCAGGCGGCAGACTGGGAATTCGCCTGCAAAGCCGGCACTGAAGCGATGGTGGCGGCTATCGGGCTGGTCGGCTCGGGAATGGCACGCTATGCAATGGCGATTGGCATGGACACGGCGCAAGGTCGCCCTGGCGACGCCTTGGAATACACAGCTGGTGCTGGCGGGGCGGCTTATTTACTCAGCCCTGCTGAAGAGGCTCTGGCAATATTTGAGGGGTCATTCTCGTATGTTACCGACACCCCTGATTTCTGGAGGAGGGAATATCAAAAGTACCCGGAGCATGGGCAACGTTTTACGGGTGAACCGGCCTACTTTAAGCACATATCTGAAGCTGCCCAGGCACTGATGGATGGCACCCAGACCACCGCAAAAGATTACCGCTGGGCGGTGTTCCACCAGCCTAACACGAAATTCCCACAAAAAGTGGCCTCCCAGCTTGGATTTTCCAAGGAACAAATTGCCCCAGGATTGCTCGTGCCGGTGATCGGCAACACCTATGCTGGAGCAGCCATGATCGGGCTGACAGCCATCCTGGATATTGCTGAGCCGGGGGATAAGATCTTGATGGTATCTTTCGGATCCGGTGCTGGCTCGGATGCTTTTTCCATCACGGTCACCGACCGGATTCTTGAAAAGCGCGACCGGGCTCCCAAGACACAGGATTATATTGCCCGTCGCACCGAGATTGATTATGGGACATATGTGCGCTACCGCGGCAAGCTGGCGCTAAAATAAACTGTACCTGGGGATGCTGTTGCCATGAGTGAAATTGTCATCGCTGGAATTGGACAAACAGATGTAGGAGAGCACTATTCCATCTCCTTGCGTGAACTGGCATATATGGCGCTGGAATCTGCCATTCAGGATGCAGGTGGACTGCGACCAGATATTCTCTTTATTGGAAATATGTATGCCCCTGCAGCCTCTCACCAGGCTCACCTGGGGGCACTTATTTCAGACTATGGTGGATTGGGAGGTATTGAAGCCTCAACCATTGAAGCTGGTGGTGCTTCCGGTGGCGCAGCTCTGCGGATGGGCTACCTGGCGGTCAAATCGGGGCATGCCCGGGTGGCACTCGTCCTGGGGGTGGAGAAGGTGACCGACCAGCTCGGACCCGGGGCAGAAGCCATCCAAACGCTGGGCGAGGATAGTGACTACGAAGCGGTTCATGGAATGACACCCAATGCCCAGGCGGCACTGCTCATGCGCCGGTATATGCATGAATATCATTGCACCCATACTGATTTCGCCGGTTTCCCGATGATTGCCCACGCCAATGCCATCAGCAATCCGCATGCGATGTACCGAAGCACATTTTCCCTGGAAACATATAAGAATGCTGATTCGATCAGTGATCCTTTGACCCTTTTTGATATTGCCCCGCTTGGCGATGGAGCCGCGGCAGTCCTATTATCCGAGGCGGATTGGCTGCCTGCGCAGTTCAACTACCCCATGGTGCGTATCACCGGCTCCAGCCTGGTCACCGACCGCCTGGCGATCCATGACCGGCTAGACCCGTTGGCGTTTGATGCTGCTCGAAAATCCGTCGAAAGGGCATGCCGGCAGGCAGGCATCTTACCCGGAGATGTGGATTTGTTCGAATTATGTAACTCATACTCCATTTATGCTGCCCTGGCTTTGGAAGCAGCCGGTTTTGCCAGGCGAGGTGAAAGCTGGAGGCTGGCCGTGGACGGCAAGCTGAACCGGGATGGAATTCTGCCGATTGCAACATTTGGGGGTCTTAAAGCACGCGGCAACCCGGGTGGAGCACGGGGATCTACCAGGCAGTCGAGGCTACATTACAACTACGTTCCCAGGCTGGAGCTAACCAGGTGCGTGGTGCCCGGCGTGCATTGATCCAATGTCTGGCGGGACCGGCATCTTCAGCAGTGGCGCATGTATTGGAGGTGCTATGAAAGTCGGATTAGTCTTGATCATCGCAGAACGTAAAGAGCGAAAAAAGGCATTTTGATAGGAATTGATAGTCACACATAGCTATATTTAGCATCTAAGTATTGGTAAAGGAGATTTATAGCTATGGAAATTCCACGTCATTGGCGGTTAAAGAAACAACGCTACGCTTTAGTTGGAGAAGTTTGCCCACACTGTGATGCCAAGCTCTTTCCGCCCCGCGATGTCTGCCCCCACTGCGGAGGCGAAGCGCGCACAGAATACCAGTTCAGCGGGAAAGGTGAGGTATTCTCATACACCACCATTTATGATGCCCCGGCTGGTTATGAATCAAATGTTCCTTATACAGTAGCTTTGGTGAAATTGACCGAAGGACCGATGGTGACCGCCCAGCTGACTGACCTGGGAAGCCAACCGGTTGAGATCGGCATGCCGGTGGAGATGGTCACACGCAGGTTACGCTCGGATGGTGATGAGCGCGGGATTATCGTTTATGGGTATAAGTTCCGGCCGTTACTTCAGTAAGTATATTTTTGATAGAATTCCAAGCGCTCTCCAGTTGGAGGGCGCTTTTTTTATTAATTCGTAGAAGCGTCTGTCAATCCAACGGGCTGCGCACGGCTTTCGGCCCGCGGTTGAGCACATGGGTATAGATCATTGTGGTTTTAACATCCTTATGCCCAAGTAGTTCCTGCACCGTGCGAATATCGTATCCTGCCTCCAGCAGGTGGGTGGCAAAGGAATGACGGAACGTCTGGCAACCTACTTTTTTCGGGATACCTGCTTTCATCACCGCCGCCTTGACAGCTTTTTGCAGCCCGGTTTCACTCACATGAAAACGACGGATAACGCCATCCTGTTCATCCGGTGATAACGAGTGAGATGGAAAAACGTACTGCCAGATCCATTCCCGATTGGCGTTGGGGTATTTCTCGGCTAGCGCGAATGCTAGATAAACGGCGCTATATCCTTTGGACAGATCCTCTGCGTGGGTTCTTTTGACCTGGACCAGATGATCGTGCAACGGTTCTATCAGGCTGGCGGGCAGAAGCGTATAACGGTCGTGCGCACCCTTGGCATCGCGCACAGCAATCTGGCGATATTCAAAATCCAAATCTTTCACGCGTAAACGGACACATTCCATCAGGCGCATACCGCTGCCATATAATAAGCGGGCCATCAACAGGTAAATACCGCTCCTTTCATGCAGCACGGCCTGCACTTCAGCACTGCTGAGCACGGTGGGCACGCGCTGAGATGGCTTGGCGCGCACCGAGTCAACTAGACCAAGTTCCTGGCTTAGAACATTACGGTACAGGAAAAGCAACGCCCTAAGCGCCTGGTTCTGTGTAGAAGCCGAAATATGCTCTTCTAAGGCCAGGTGGGTTAGGAAAGCCTGAACTTCGCCAGCACCCATCTCTTTGGGATGGCGTTTATTATGGAAGAGGATAAATTTTTTGATCCAGTAAACGTAGGCTTGTTCGGTGTTGCGGGCGTAATGCTTAACTCGGATGGCGTCGCGCACCTGGTCTAGGAGTTTTTTGGGGTGGCTTTCCATGGTTATGCTCCAAGGATATTGCTTGAGAGATCAAAGGATCGTATAATAAGTATCATCAGACTTTGATTATCCAGGAACATCCTTATGCCCGAGTAGTTCCTGTACGGTGCGAATATCGTATCCTGCCTCCAGCAGGTGGGTGGCAAAGGAATGACGGAACGTCTGGCAACCTACTTTTTTCGGGATACCTACTTTCATCACCGCCGCCTTGACAGCTTTTTGCAGCCCGGTTTCACTCACATGAAAACGACGGATAACGCCATCCTGTTCATCCGGTGATAACGAGTGAGATGGAAAAACGTACTGCCAGATCCATTCCCGATTGGCGTTGGGGTATTTCTCGGCTAGCGCGAATGCTCGATAAACGGCGCTATATCCTTTGGAAAAATCCCCTGCGTGGGTTCTTTTGACCTGGACCAGATGATCGTGCAACGGTTCTATCAGGCTGGCGGGCAGAAGCGTATAACGGTCGTGCGCACCCTTGGTATCGCGCCCAGCAATCTGGCGATATTCAAAATCCAAATCTTTCACGCGTAAACGGGCACATTCCATCAGGCGCATACCGCTGCCATATAATAAGCGGGCTATCAACAGGTAAATACCGCTCCTTTCATGCATCACGGCCTGCACTTCAGCACTGCTGAGCACGGTGGGCACACGCTGAGATGGCTTGGCACGCACGAGTTCAACTAGACCAAGCTCCTGGCTTAGAACATTACGGTACAGGAAAAGCAACGCGCTAAGCGCCTGGTTCTGTGTAGAAACCGAAATATGCTCTTCTAAGGCCAGGTGGGTTAGGAAAGCCTGAACTTCACCAGCACTCATGCCTTTGGGATGGCGTTTATTATGGAAGAGGATAAATATTTTGATCCAGTAAACGTAGGCTTGTTCGGTGTTGCGGGCGTAATGCTTGACTCGGATGGCGTCGCGCACCTGGTCTAGGAGTTTTTTGGGGTGGCTTTCCATGGTTATGCTCCGGATAATTGCATGCGATGTCGGATGGCTGTATAATTATCACATGGTAATCTTGATACACTCTGATTATCCAGGATACTTCTGTATATAGTAGCAAATCAGTTATATATACGGATATTTTCAGTATATTAATTGTTAGGTGCACCAGATGACGCGTGAGCTCACACGGGAAGAAGGCCGGATTCTCGAGATGATCCAGTCGCACTACGGCCCGCAGAACGCAGCAAGATCGATCACTTGGATGAACGATGCCGAAGCGACACTGTGGGTGAAGGATAGCATCGGCGCGATGGTCTTGATGGCGCACCTAACGAATCTGGCCAACTGGCGTCTTGACGGAACGATCGCAACTGATGAGGATCTACGACGTGACTGGCTACAGATCATGGGCACCTAACCAGCCGCTGCAGCCGGCCGGCTTCGCCGGCGGCTGAGCGGCAAGACGTTAGGCAGCCGAGGGTTCGTTGCATGGACATCTGGAACTTCTACGACATTACCCATCGACACCACGTAATCTGCAACCCGATCAGCCGGGAGAAGCTCGATATCCTGGTTGAGTTGCTCCGACTTCCTTCAAGCGCGGCAGTGCTTGATATTGCCTGTGGTAAGGGAGAGTTCCTCGTACGCCTCGCAGAGACGTATGGCGTATCGGGATTCGGAATCGACATCTCCCCGCACTTCCTTCGTGATGCCAGGGAAAGGCTCAAGACCCGGGTCCCGCAGTCCAAAATCATTTTCCAGGAGATGGACGGAGCTGCATTTGTGCCAGATGCGCCACGAAGTTTCGCGCTCGCATCGTGCATTGGGGCCAGCTGGGTCTTCGGTGGTCATGGTGCAACTCTCGACGCACTGAACCGCTTCGTCGCTCCAGGCGGGTGGATCGTTGTAGGGGAGCCATTCTGGCTCCAGGAGCCGACGGAAGTGTACCTCAAGACATCCGACGCCACCCGTTCTAGCTTCGCAACTCACGCGGAGAATGCCGCTGCCGGGGAGACGCAAGGACTTGAACTCGCATACAGTCTTGTGAGCAGCAAGGATGACTGGGATCGATACGAGGGTCTCCAATGGTACTCTGTTTCTGAGTACGCCCACGCCCACCCCGAAGATCCGGACCTGCCGGAGATCGTTGAGCGGGTCGACAAGGAAAGGTCTCTATTCCTGCGCTGGGGACGCGAAACGCTAGGGTGGGCGATCTACGTCTTCAGGCAGCGGATCTCGGACGTCGGCACCTCGGCCGCCTAACAACTCGCTGATGCTGACCCGGCTGGCGGGCGAAAAGGCGAGGGTGCCTAGCCAGCCTTCCTCTCGTAGAATGAAGGCAAAGCGCCCGAGCCGCCGGGCAGCATAGCTCGAGGCCGTTGGGCAACAGGATAAGAGTTCACACATGGATCAACCCATCAAAGACTGCTACAACGACACCATCTTGCAGGAAGCCATGCAGCGTTATGGCTGATGATCAGGAGTGCTACATGAC
>CAVTQM010000037.1:0-120582 GCA_963736805.1 uncultured Chloroflexia bacterium | reverse complement strand
CAAAACTCTACGGCATTCCGTGCGGTAGGTATTCTGCAAAGAAGATTGTTGACGGAGAGTTAGGGGAACCTTCGGATGAGGATATCCAGCAATTCGCCAAAAAAGTTATGGAACAGTTCGAAAATGTAAAAATTGTGGCAATTACCATACGTTATCCAGATAGTTTTGAAGCCCACCGGTGGAAATCGGCAGCCATGAGCCACGATGGATATTTTTTCCGCTCCCTTTCTGTCAAACAAGTCGTCCTCCAGGATCGTCTTGGTGGGGGTGATACCTGGAATGCGGGGTTCTATTACGGACTGCTCACAGAAGATTTTAGGAATGAGGGGGTTCGGAAAGGGGTTCTTGTAGGTGATGCAGCAACTCGTTTGAAACAAACACTTATGTTGGACCTGCCTATTATCGATAAAGCTGAAGTTGAAGGATTATTGACAGAAGATGTAGAAGGTGGTGGAAAGCGAACGGTTCGTTAATCCACTGATATTCGAAACAGGAAAATAGTCATAAAATCCTTCATCATCAATCATAAAAGACTACTTATAGGATAACCTGTGCGAGAACCGCTGATCATTGCCATAGACCTTGGAACTACAGCTTGCAAAGCAGCTATATTTTCTGTGGACGGTCGGATAGTAGCAATGTCCTACCGTGAATACCCATTATTGAAATTATCCGCCAGGCGGATCAGCAGGATGCTGAGCAATGGTGGACGCTGGTAGCAGATTCTATTCAAGACTGCTTGAATCATATCCCCGAGGGCGACAAGAATATCCAGGCTCTCGGCATTTCGGCACAGGGGATTTCCTTTGTCCCCGTGGATGAACGCTGCCGGCCGATTACAAACACAATAGCCTCGCTGAACTCAAGGGCGGAAATAGAAGCTGAAACACTGGTAAATACTTTCGGAATGGAAGCGATTTATCAAAAAACGGGCCCTTCAGGCGACCCCATTGTATATATTGCCAAAAATCATGTGGATAAAGAAAAATGAGCCAGAGGTGTTTTCCAGAACAGCTCGGTTTTGCACGAGTCGATTTTGCCTTTTGACCTTACAAGCTCACCGGAAGATTTATCACGGACTATTCCATTGCAGGGGGCTCTTTTAATGCTGGATTTGAATAAACTGGTGTGGCTTAAGGATTTTCTAGAAGTAGTACTCCTGGAGGAGGAAAAGCTCCCCGAGCTTGATTGGGCTGGTAATGTCGTGGGGTCTTTATCTACGGATTTAGCTGACCGATGGGAACTTCCGCGTGACACCCTGGTTGTCTTGGGTGGGCACGACCAGGAATGCTCAGGAGTTGGAGCAGGATTACAGCCCGGAGAGATGACTATTTCTTTCGGCACTGCGTCCATTATACTAGCGTGTATTGAAAAACCGTTGCTCGATCCATTGATGCGCATCCCGTGCCTGCCTTCCGTTGAACCCAATAAATGGGTTCTCGAGGCGGTTGTGTCTGTAGGTGGAGCTGGCTTGCGCTTGGATCCGCGATCTCATAAATGGATTTACAGGCACATTGGATGAAAATAGATAGAATTCCCTCCCCTGGATTATGATCAATTGTCAAAATTAGCTGGAAAAGCAGAAATTGGATCCTCGGGTGTTTCATTCTATCCCCATATGACCGGAGCGACTTCACCCTATTGGAATTCTTCAGCAACCGGGGTGTTTCAAGGAATATCGTTGTCTACAACACTACCCTCACTTGATACGATCTGTGATGGAAGGCTGGATTTTCCAGATTAAGAACAATTTCAACGTGCTGAAAGAGATTACTTATGACCCCGGGCAGGCAATTATCTTCGGGGGAGGAGCTAAAACCGCCTAATTCAACAGCTGACTGCGGATGTTTTGGGTAAACCGGTCCTCATCCCTGAAACAACAAAATCATCATTATTGGGAGCCTGTATCCTTGCAGGGGTTGGAGCAGGGATTTATCAGGATATCCCATCGGCTCAAAACGCAGTGATAAGGCGTACCGAGTGTGTTGAACCGATTCCTGAAAATGTTCAAAAGTATGAAGCAATATACAACAAATACTGGACTGTGGGACGAATCGATTCTCAATTTAAGTTCAAGATCCGATCGATAGGAGAATAATTACATGACCTCAAGAGAACGATTCCAGGCAATCATGAATTTCGATGCGTATGACCGGACCCTGGATTGGGAAAACGGTATCTGGCTGACCACAATCGATGAATGGTATAAACAAGGCCTTCCAAAACAGGAAGGCAAACCCGATACGATAAATGTGACCGGTAAGATATATTTCTATCTTTTGGATAATTTCTTGAACCTGGATCAGGCGCCTCAGGCGATTCCTGTGGAGCTGCTTCCCATACCGGCTTATCCTAATGAAGTATACGAGGAGACAGACGATTATATCGTCGCCCAGAATGAATGGGGGATAAAAATGAAAGTTGCAAAGGACGGAAATACCATGCCGCATTTCATGAATTGTCCAGTCAAAACACAGGCTGACTTTGATCGGCTAAAAGAACGCTTCCAACCCCACCTGGAAGAGAGGTATCCTAACAACTGGACTGGTTTGGTCGAGGAGTATAGAGATAGAACTTATCCACTCTCTGCCAGCGATTTCCCTTTTGGCATCTTTGGTTTTACCAGGGAATTACTGGGCCTGAAAAGTTGTTTTACGCTTTTTATGACGACCCGGCGCTTGTGAAAGACATTATGAATTTTACCGCCGATTATCTCATCAAGGTCTGGGAAAAAGCTTTGGTGGAGGCGAAACCGGATTTCTTCCGAATCTGGGAGGATATGGCATATAAAAGTGGTCCTCTCATCTCACCTAGGATGTTCCGTGAATTCATGCTCGAGCCATATAAAAAACTGACCGGGTTTATTCGGGATTGTGGTTGCAAAAATATTCTTGTGGATTGTGATGGAAATTTAACTGAGCTGATCCCACTCTTCGTCGAGGGAGGGGTAACTGGTTTTTATCCCTTTGAATGCATGTCGGGCATGGACGTGGTGCAAATTCGTAAAAACTTTCCGAAGCTTCAAATGATGGGCGGCATCAACAAAAGGATGCTTGCAAAAGGCAAAAAAGAGATCGATGCCGAATTGGAATATAAATGCTCAATCACTTCCTCATGGTGGGTATATCCCCCACGTGGATCATTTTGTGCCTCCAGATGTGTCCTGGGAAAACTTTCTCTATTACAGGTTGAAATTGAAAGAGATTTTCTATAATAATCCAATTAAAGGCCAGGTATTTTCTTAATGCCGGGTGCTTATTCATTTCTTCGGGAGCTGAATCGTACCAGCGCAAAGAATAGGGGAAGCGGATATCAATGTTGACCTGGATTTATAGTAAACAAATTATGACCCCCGATCGGATCTTCGATGATTCAGTTATTATCGTGGAAAACGGCCGGATCAAAGCCATTGAATCTCACTGGCAGGTGAGTCCGCATCCTGAACAGGTCCAGGTAATCGATGCGCGCCGTTTCCTCGTCATTCCGGGTTTGATCGATATCCATGTTCATGGCTCAGTGGGATCCGATACGATGGATGCTACGCCCGATTCCCTCACGAACATGTCCGCTTTCTTTGTTAAACATGGCGTGACTTCCTTTCTACCCACTACGATCACACAATCCAGGCAGGCTACAAACACAGCAGTACAGAATGTCCTGCAGTATCGGGAAGAAGATGGTGGAGCTCATCCCCTTGGAATTCACCTGGAAGGTCCTTATCTTAGTCGGGAATATAAGGGAGCGCAGCCAGCTGAATTTCTCCGGGACCCCGAGCCGTCTGAGTATCAGAAATGGTTTGAGACAGGCATTATCCAAAGGATGACTATTGCCCCAGAGCTGCCAGGATCATTGGACCTCATTCGGGCAGGAGTACGGTATGGCGTTCGCTTCTCGGCTGGTCACACCGGAGCCAGCTATGCTCAAATAAAGCAAGCCATGAATGAAGGCTTGAGCCAATCCACCCATACCTTCAATGGAATGGCAGGTCTTCATCACCGTGAGCCAGGTGTTTTGGGAGCCATCCTTTCCGATGATCGTATCACCTGTGAGGTGATAGCTGATGGGGTTCATGTTCATCCGGCAGTGCTACAGCTGTTGGTGCGATTAAAAGGTGTGGAGCGGGTAATATTAGTTACGGACGCAATCCGAGCTGCTGGTCTCGAAGATGATAGTTACGACCTGGGAGGTCAATTCATTACAGTTCACGAACACATTGCACGGACTGCGGCTGGAGGTTTGGCAGGCAGCACTCTCACTCTGGAAAGAGCAGTTTGGAATATGGTCCACATGGGGGAGGTTTCAATCCAACATGCGGTAACAATGGCAACTGCCAACTCTGCAGCAGCCGCCGGATTTGCAGGTCAAAAGGGAGTGATTAAACCAGGTGTGGATGCGGACATCACGATTGTTGATTCCGACTTCAATATTTGGCTGACCATGATTTCAGGAAAAGTGGTCTACCATTCAACAAATCATGAATTGAAGGAGTAGACACAATGACAGGAAAAGAAACTGATTCTCAGGAACAAAATTTGTTCCAGGAATACATGACCAAGGTGATCGATTTATTGCGACGAATATCAGAGGAAGAAGGTCCTGCTATTCAACAGGCTGCGGGTAATAGCGGACGCTGTCCAAAGA
The DNA here is from genome assembly GCA_963736805.1 of uncultured Chloroflexia bacterium. Classification (GTDB taxonomy): domain Bacteria; phylum Chloroflexota; class Anaerolineae; order Anaerolineales; family UBA4823; genus FEB-25. The sequence goes on along the minus strand of CAVTQM010000037.1, from coordinate 115,941 downwards.
GGACATAATATTTTTGCATTTGGCTGTACTCATTCCTCCCTCCCAATTCAGGATTTGGTTTATCGTGCGGGAGGATGCATGCTGATAAATCCAATCTTCGGTCCTGGAATTGCTGCGATGGATACTCGTCCAGCTACGATGTCTTCAAGCATTGAAAAGTTGCCTGGATATGCACAAGTGATTCTGGACAATACTCCGATCAGAGAAGGGGATGTTCTGATCCTTGTTTCAGTATCCGGCAGGAATGCTGTCCCGGTTGAAATGGCGCAATTAGCGTGCGAGCGCGGCATAAAGGTGATCGGTCTAACCTCTCGTGAGTACTCAAGCGCTGTAACTTCTCGTCATTCCAGCGGGAAGAAGATGCACGATTTTGCAGATGTAGTGTTAGACAACAAAGTGGATAAAGGTGATGCAATCTTATCAGCAGCTGGTGTACCGCAAAAGTTTTGCCCTGCATCAGGCGTCACAAGTATTGCCATCCTTCAAGCCCTGGTTGGTGCAACGATTCAGGAACTTTTACAACGAGGGATAATTCCACCGGTCATTCTAGCCGCGAATGTCGATGGCGGTGCGGAATATAACGCCCAACTCTTCGAACAATATAAGGATCATATTTTCTATATGTAAATATTCAAATTCTGGTCCTCGCTTTACAAAAACGGGAATAATACCTGTTATCTATATCTCAATGAGCATAGAAAATACATGAAATCGATAGGATTATCACAAGTCAGATAACTTCGGTTGAGATAATAATATAGTGCAAAGTTTGACCTCAACAATCAAGAAAGGTTAATGTTTAGATGACAATCCAAATGAGAACCTCGGTAGAACTAGTACGTGGTCAAAATACATATCTGGAAATTATTAGCCAGGGAGATATATGGCGATCGACAATTGATGGTTTCAAGGTTGAGTCAAAGGCTATCCTCAAATTTCTGGATCAACCTTTCGAAGAGATTATTTTTACGGGGTGTGGATCAACATATTACCTCTCACTATCGGCAGCAGCCGCATGGCAAACACTCACCGGTATTCGAGCAATTGCAGTCCCAGCTTCCGAGCTCTGGTTGTTTCCCGATTTAGTTTTATCCCGGCGAAACACCCTGCTCGTAGCCGTTTCTCGATCTGGAGAGACGACAGAGACACTCCAGGCAGTGCGTACTTTTCGGAAATATAAAGGACCAGATATCTTGGGCATTTCGGTCTACCCCGAAAGCGAGCTGGTAAAAGAAGTCCCTTCCAGTTTAGTCGTTCATGGAGCCGATGAGAAAAGTGTTGCCCAAACCCGGTCTTTTTCCAGCATGTATCTCATCACCCTGATGTTGGCCTATCAAAAAATTGGAGATGAACGAGCCCTGATTGAATTACAGTCACTCCCAGATCGATTTCAATCCATCTTGAATCGTTATGAATCCATGAGCCAGAAATTGGCCCTTGACTCAAAGATTAATAATTTCATTTTTCTTGGTTCTCGTTGGAATTTTGGCCTTGCCTCGGAAGTAATGCTGAAAATGAAAGAAATGTCTCTCTCGCTTTCCGAAGCATTCCATTTCTTGGAATTTCGACATGGACCCAAATCGATGGCTAGCCCTGGCACCTTAATCATTGGTCTACTCGACGATACTGCTTATGACCAGGAAATCAAGGTACTAAAAGAAATCCGTGCATTAGGCGCAACAGTATTAGCTTTGGCTGAGAAAGATATTGGCATTCCTGCAGATTTCATCATGGAGATGCAATCTGATCTTTCAAATCTCTCAAGATCTATTTTGCAGCTTCCTCTTTTACAGCTCATGGCGTTCTATCGTTCGATGAATAAAGGGCTTAATCCGGATCAACCGAACAACCTAGAGGCAGTCGTCAGGCTTTGATACCACATTTTATATATGTATATTTGTGACATTCATTAAAATAAAAACAACTTAGTTAAGCCATCGCGGGAAATTATTATCAAGTTTTTGAGTTGCGGATGGAGCTCAATTATTTAATAGGTGGACTCAAGGAATTTTTATGAATTGAAAATAAAGGAGATGCGGTATGGACGAAATCCAAAAAACAATATTTGAAAGTGTTATAAATGGGGACCAGGTCTCAACGAAACGATATGTGCAACAGGCAATTGAGAAAGGTCTGAATCCAGCGTCAATATTAAATGATGGCATGGTTGCAGCAATGGCAGAGGTAGGGCACCTCTTCGAGGTTGGAGAGTTTTATGTACCCGAGATGTTGATCTCAGCACGCGCAATGCAAGCGGGGCTGGCCATCCTGAAACCTTACCTTAAAGAAGCCAATATTTCATCACCGGGAAAGATCGTGATCGGGACCGTTAAAGGAGATTTGCATGATATTGGAAAAAACCTAGTGGCGATGATGCTTGAAGGAGCGGGATTTGAGATCGTCGATCTGGGTTCAGATGTGTCTCCCGTAAAATTTGTGGAAGCGGTGAGGGCAGAAAAACCAGATGTTGTTGCCCTGTCAGCCCTTTTAACAACAACCATGCTAAATATGATTTCGACGCTGGACGCCCTTCGAGAAGCAGGATTGAGAGATCAGGTAAAAGTGATGATTGGTGGTGCGCCTGTCACCGAAGAATATGCACATCAGATTGGTGCAGATGGCTTTGCTAACGATGCATCCAGAGCTGTTACGATAGCAAAAGCGTTATTAGAAAGTTTAATCATAGTAAAATTTAGCATTATAAGTCGTAAATATAAAATGTTTTCAATAAAAAAGGATATTTCAACATGAGGGGTTGTGTATCCTTCGAGAATCTTAATGCTTCAGAAAAGGAATGACACTGTAATCTTCTTCGGTGATTATTAATTATTAAGCGAGTTATTGGTGCAATTAATAGCCGATGGTCATGCGACCAATAGATTAAGAATCATCCTTACCACCAGAAATAACAAAAAATCCGGCTGATTAGCCGGCATCAGGGGGAAATGTATAAAATTTTATGGACCAGGCGGGACTCGAACCCGCATCTTCTTCAGTGCGATAGATGAGCAATTAGGGAAAAAAGGAGGAAAAGCTCTCTATTACATCTATTGTGTGCCAAAATCACCATACAACTTGCGGTTCTCCTTGCAAGCTGTTCTAGCATACTATACCCAAATTGTTCCCGCAGTATGAAGCAAGGAAAGGCAGCCCCAAACCCTGCCTTAAGGGGGAGATCAAAGTCACCGATAATGTTTCAGATTATCCATGGATGTTCGGGATATTTGTCCCCATCAACACGGGACATATGCCCATCGACTTTCGTCAAAAGATGGAATACGATTGTTTTAAACGACTAAACATAGAATCATTAATAAAAACCCTCTCCATGTAGAGAAGGGCTATTTAAGTTTACCCAGCTGCGGGGAGGGGACCCGCCCTCCCCGCCATACTGCACCAATTCTGTCCGTCGCTGGCACCGGACAACGCAAGCTGTATTTGCGAGCGTTGCACAGGGGGTGTACTATTCAAGTCCGCCCCCCACCTTAATAGAGGCTGTCATCCTTCAGCTGCCATCTTTTGTTGTCAACCAGGTCATTTCAGCAAGCTTACCCATCCCGTCATGCCTATCATGGCAGGGACGATCCGTTAGTTGCTGCAAAGGAGTTTTGGGTAAGTAATTTTGTTATGCAGTAAAAGTGCTAAAATTTACAGCGTGGGTTTGTGTTGGTCCTGAGTTGACAACGTTGTAGATACAACACTTTTACAGTTAGCCCATTCACTTGAACCTATTTTTAGCGAATATATTGTCATTATGTTGTGATATTTTGTCTCAATATGGAATATAGTCCAATATCCGGATTAGTCGGGCATAGGAGAAAGAAACGGTGACTACCCTTCCTCGCGCTACACTCTTTAACACAGAAACTCAAAGTTTTCCTTCCTCAATCATGGGAGTCAATTACCAGGTTTCTACCTGGTTGCCTCCCAATTACCCTGAAGCCAATCGTAATTACCCTGTCATTTACCTGTTGGACGGCGAATTGTTCATGGGATTGGTGTCCGGTATCGTTTCTGGCCTTGTTTGGGGTCAGGTCATACCTGAGTGCCTGATTGTTGGAGTGGGACATGATATCAATACCATTGAAGAATGGTGGCAAGCCCGCGCTCCGGATTTGAAACCCTCCAGAAAACCCCAAAGTAGCCTATCCAGATTGGATGAAGCCATTCAAAAATAGAAGGGCTCCAGATTTTCTGCGCTTCCTTAAAAACGAGTTAATCCCATTTATTGAATCAACCTATCAAGCTGATCCTGCTGACCGGTGTCTTGCCGGTTATTCATGGGGTGGGCAATTTTCGATCTATTCCCTTTTCCATGAGCCCGAACTGTTCCAGAAATATTTCATTGGCAGCGGTTTCTGGCAGCATATGCTCCCCGATTACCTGGCCTATCAGGAGCAGCTTGCCCTGCAGCGAAAATCTCTGCCAGTTCGCGCTTTTTTCTCGGTTGGGTCATTAGAGGATGACCAGGCACCTTATTTTCCCCAGTTTATAGATCCATTAAAGCACCGCAATTACGAACACTTTTGCATGGAATCACTGGTTTTTGAAGGCGAAAATCATGCCAGTGGTATGGCAGTCGCCTATATTCAAGGGATACGATCATTGTATTCATCAAAATGATAGGCTTGATACGGTAAAGTTAAAAGATCAGGTGTCTTAGCAAAGGTATTGATGTAAAATTCAGAATTCCTATTTATAACAATGGAGAAATCATATGGCTGAATTAAAAACCAAACTCACCAATGCTTCGGTAACCGATTACCTTAATGCAATTGAGAATGAACAGGTCCGACAAGATTGCTTCGTCATCCTGGAAATCATGCAGGATGCAACAAAAGCCAAGCCCCAGATGTGGGGCGACAGTATTGTAGGATTTGGTACCTATCATTATGTTTATGCTAGCGGCCGGGAAGGTGATTGGCCGATAATCGGTTTTTCTCCCCGCAAACAGAACATCACCCTCTATATCATGGCAGGTTTTGAGCAATACGAAGAATTATTGGCTGGGCTTGGTAAACACACCCACGCCAAGTCTTGCCTATACATCAAGCGCTTATCGGATATTCATCTGCCAACCCTGGTAGAGCTGATTCAAGCTTCTGTAGATTATATGATCGCTGCATACAAACCGATTCAAAGCTAAAAACATCACAAAGAAATCAGATGCATAAGTTTATCCTATGAGCACAGATAAAAAATCATCTCAAGCCTTTGAGGATTCCAATCCAGACCAACAGGATGGGCTGCAAAGGGAACTGTTCACCGACGGGAAACTTTCTGCCGAAGGTCCATATAAAAATGGAAAGCGGCATGGAAAATGGAAGTTTTTTTATCGGAATGGAGGCTTAAAAGCCGTTGGAGAGCTTGTGGATGGCGAACTCGACGGTTATTGGGAATGGTGGCGGGAAAACGGTCAGCTTCTTCAAGCAGGTGCTTTCGATCAAGGAAAACAAACCGGATATTGGAAGCGTTACTACGATAATGGTCAGCTCTGGGACGAAGGCACCTATATAGACGGTAAAAAGGTGGGGGAGTGGAAGGTTTATGACAAATCTGGCACATTAAAGCAAAGCAAAATTTATAAAATCAAGAAATAATCTGCTTTTCGAAAAATTACACAATGAAAGCCATTGTTGGAAATCCTAAATATGCGGCAATAACCGGCTTTCTGCTTGCCTTCCCTTTCATCACCCTAATTCTGTTATTTATGTTGGGTATAGAGCCAAATCTCGGACCACTCGATCCCTACCTTGATCCTGAAAATAGCCATCTTGGTTCTTTCATTGTATTCGGCGCGTTGTTACTCTCGCTGGCAGGATTTGCCATAAGTGTCATCCCCGTTGTTCAAAGCATGCAAGCAGGAAACGGCATAACCGCGCATCCGATTAATTTATTGCTCGCCTCCATCATCTTATTTTTCATCCTTGCATTTGTAGGCTTGATCTTTGTTGACCAATATCCATGCTGGATTGGTGTTCCGAACTGTGATTAATCTTTTATAGTACAACAATGGTCTGATACTTTAGCATTTATAATCAAAGGGAACGATTCTTAGAATTTACAGGAGCAAAGTATGACTTATTTACCATTACCCGCCCGCTACGAAATCATGCACTATAACCGCTGTGGTCGCAGTGGCATCAATCTACCAGCCATTTCATTGGGCTTGTGGCATAACTTCGGGGGCGTGGATACCCTCGAAAATTGCCGGGCTATGCTGCGCCGTGCCTTTGACCTGGGTATCACCCATTTTGACCTGGCCAACAACTATGGCCCGCCTCCCGGTTCAGCTGAAGAGACCTTTGGGCAGTTATTCCGTAAGGATTTTGCACCTTACCGGGATGAGTTGATCATTTCCTCCAAGGCTGGTTGGGACATGTGGCCTGGCCCATATGGGGACTTTGGCTCACGCAAATACCTGGTTGCCAGCCTTGACCAGAGCCTTAAACGCATGGGGCTGGAATACGTGGACATCTTCTACCACCATCGACCCGACCCCGATACACCCCTGGAAGAGACCATGGGGGCACTTGATTATATCGTGCGCAGCGGCAGGGCCCTCTACGCTGGCATCTCCATGTACCCCGCTGACCTCACTCACCAGGCAACGAAGATCCTGCGCCAGATGGGCACCCCATGCCTGATCCACCAGCCCAACTACAGCCTGTTCGACCGTTGGGTGGAAGGTGGGCTCTTGGATATGCTCTCCAAAGAAGGCATTGGCTGCATCGTCTTTTCTCCGCTCGACCAGGGCGTGCTGACCAACCGATATTTAAAGGGTATCCCCAAGGATTCACGCGCCGGTAAACCCGATACGTTCCTGGAGCGTGAGGATATCACCAAAGAAAAACTCACCAAGGTCCGTCTCCTGAATGAGATCGCCCAAAAACGCGGCCAGAGCATGGCACAACTGGCACTGGCATGGGTGCTCAGGCAGCCTGTGGTCACCTCCGCCTTGATCGGCGCCAGCCGGGTATCGCAGGTGGAGGATAGCGTGGCGACCCTCAACCGGTTGGACTTCACCGAGGAAGAGTTGAGCGCCATCGAAAAAATACTGGCAGGATGATCATACACTTCAAAAACACACTCTCTAGGGGTGTGTTTTTTTACCCATTCAAACTTAATATGGGATTGAACCGCTATGCTATACTTTAACCTGTGAAACGACTGCGCTGGTTTGATTTCCTGTCTATTAACCTGTTCTGGCTGGGGATGAACTTCCGCAATACCGCAGTAGGAACCTTTTTCATGCCCTACCTGGTGGATATTTATGCGCCGGCAGATTGGAGGAACACCGCATTAAGCATGATGCGCACTGCTGGCTTGATCATTGCCATGCTGGTTCAACCGGCAGCAGGATTGATCAGCGACCGCTCCACCTCCCGCTTTGGACGTAGAAGACCCTTCATCCTCATAGGAACCTTACTAGACCTGGTTTTCCTGGTTGCCATCGGGCTCTCGTCGAGCTACTGGTCGCTCCTGGTAGCAGTGCTGCTGATCCAATTTTCATCGAATATTTCTCATGGTCCACTGCAAGCCTTAATTCCAGACCTGGTACCAGAAGACCAGCGTGGCCGGGCTTCTGGAGTCAAAGCGATCTTCGAGCTATTCCCAATAATACTGGTTGGTGTAATGGTTGTCCCAATGATCGCGGCAGGACAGCTGAATTGGGCGATCGTTGTCACCGGGGCGGTATTATTCATCACTGCCCTGCTAACCATGCTGCTGGTTAAGGAACAACCGCTTAAAGAAAAGCCGGATGTCCCCTTTTGGCCACCCATGGTGCGCGTGCTGGGAATGCTGGCAGGCATCGGGGTGGGTGCACTGGCAGGCTTGGTTGGCGCAGCCCTGATCGGTGGCATCGCTGGCCTGGTCACCTGGCCTTTTGCCGGGAAGGACATTGCCATGACCGTGGCTGTCATTTTAGGAGGCGCCATTGCCATGATTATTGCTGTGGTGGTGGGAGTGTGGGCAGGCTCGATGTTAACCATTGGAAAAGAGGCAAAAAACCATTCATCCTTCATTTGGTGGATCGTCAACCGCCTGTTCTTCCTGGCAGCCATTACCTCCTTACAAGGCTTTTTATTGTTTTTCATGATGTACGCATTTAGCGTCACAAGTGAACAAGCTGCCAGCCTAACCAAAAATTTACTATATATGGTAGGTATATTCACCCTGCTCTCAGCATTGCCTTCCGGTTGGTTGGCAGACCGGATTGGACACAAGCGCCTGGTAGGTCTGAGCGGGATCATGGCGGCTGCTGGTTGTACCTTACTCCTGGGCACCATCTGGGTGCCAAACCTCAGCCTGATCTATGTCGCTGGCCTCATCCTGGGCGTGAGTACCGGGTTATTCATGACCACAAACTGGGCCATGGGCACCAACCTGGTGCCACCGGAGGAAGCTGGGCGCTACCTGGGAATCTCCAATCTGGCAGGGGCTGGAGCAGGCATGATTGGCGCTGGTATTGGGGGTCCGGTAGCCGATTACCTCAATTTGGGCACCCCAGGGCTTGGATACTTTGCCATTTTTGCTGCATATGCAGTTCTTTTTGCCCTAAGCACGGTCAGCTTGCGGTTCGTTCATATAAAGAAATAACAAATTCAATATGGAATTACCGATTATTCACCTATGATTGCTGCTCTCTGGCTCCTGGTCATCTTCATCCTGCTCATCCTCCTTCTTGGCTTAGGTCTCTCTTTTTACTTCACGCGCCGGGGTCAGCTGGGAGAGACACATACCCCCACCGAGTACGGTCTGCAGTACGAAGCGGTTGAATTCAAAGCCACCGATGGGTTGAGGCTGCGTGGGGTGTGGATCCCGGCTCCAGGCTCTGATAAAGCCGTGATCATCCTGCATGGTCATGGAGGCAGCTATGATTTTGACCTGTACCGCGCTCCCGCCCTGCATGAAGCCGGATTCAACGTGCTCCTGTTTGACTTTCGGGCTCATGGACGCAGCGAAGGCAGGCACATGACTTTTGGGTACGAGGAACGCCGGGATGTGCTGGGGGCGATCGAATTCCTCCATCGGCAAGCTATACAGCATATCGGTCTGCTCGGATTTTCATATGGTGGGATTGCTTCGATGCTGACTACCCCAGGTTGCCCGGATGTTGAGGCGGTCATCACTGATGGTGGCCCTGCCCGGATGCGTACGGCGATCGCTGTGCGGGGTGTGGAGATGGGCTTCCCCTTGTGGCTGACCAAGCCAATTGCCTGGCTGATCATCAGCATCACATCCTTGCGGTTGGGGGTAAACTTGTTCCATTATGAGCCCATCCGCTGGGTGGACAAAATCACCCCACGTCCAATCCTTTTCATCCATGGCGACCTTGATCAATACCTGCCTGATTTTGATGCGCTTTACGAAGCTGCCCAGCCTCCCAAAGAGCTTTGGCGGCTCTCCGATGCCGGTCACACCACCGCCAGCCAGCTCTATCCGGAAGAACACACCCGGCGGGTAGTCGAATTCTTCAGCCGCTACCTCTAGTTCTCCAGCCCGTATCCTTCCCGGCACAATGACTCTAAACCTGAACTTTCCAGATGATGGTTGGGAAAAGATCGCCCATAACTGGTCTGCCTGGTGGGCAGGTGAGCTTGGGCAGAGCTCTGGTAGTGCTTGAGTGTGTCGAACCACAGCACGAATCAACCCCGCATTATGCAAGTACCTTTTTGGGTAATTTCGGGTTGGACAAGCCCGTGGATGAGCTGCTGGATTTATTTGTCCCAAGGTTGCAAGCAATCCATTATTTAGGGGATGCCTTCCCGCGTTTTTGGCCTAATTTTGGCCCGGGAATCGTGGCAGCCCGCGCCGGCGCGCGATTGCACGCCGTGCAAGATACCACCTGGTTCTCCTCAAGCTTTGAAGGGGAAATCGCCCATCTAACTGTGGGTAGGGATGAACAAGATGCCTGGTGGCAGAGGCTCATATCCATAACCCAGGCAGCCGTTGAGCGCTGGGGAACTCAGCTTAGTATCGGCTTCTCCGACCTGGGTGGCAACCTGGATATCCTGGCTCACCTGCGCGGTACCCAGCAGCTCCTGCTGGATTTGATCGACGCACCAGGGCAAGTCGACCGATTGGTGAGTGAGACCCATCGGTTGTGGTTCGAGTGCTATGAGCAGCTGTTTCAATACACACAACATAGCCGAGGGATCACCTGTTGGGGTCCATGCTGGTCTCCAGGCCCAGGCTACCTGCTGCAATCCGACTTCTCCTATATGATCTCGCCACAAATGTTTGAGCGCTATGTCCTCCCCGACCTTACAGCTTGTTGCCAGAGCCTGGACTACGCGTTTTACCACCTGGATGGGAAAGGTCAGCTCCCGCACCTTGATATGCTCCTTTCAATGAACCGGTTGCGTGGTATTCAATGGGTACCTGGGGATGGGCAGCCCCAGGCAGAACATTGGCTCTCTTTGATTGATCGTATCCGGCAAAGCGGTAAGCTCTGCCAGGTGTCCGTAAGTGCCCAAGGAGCACTCACCATCCTGCGTGAGTTGGGTGGACAGGGATTGTTACTGCTGGTCGATGAACCGCTTACCCCAGAGCAGGGGGAAGCATTATTGGCTGAGGTTTACCGGGTGGAAAAGACCAATAAGTCGGAAGATTATCTCTTAAAGGCGAATATATTCCTTGATATTCAATACAAAAATGGCGGCTTTGTGAGTTCCAACCCCCTCCGGGCTGGTGCTGTTCGCCTTGATGATCTCCGTTGCCCGGTCGATCTTATCCTCCTCCAGGCCAATCAATAGTGTGCTGCTTCCACGACGGAATAAGCCCCCTGTGGAGGCAATACAAGTCACCCGGTACTCCTCATCTGTTAATTTACGGGCAATCTTGTCATAATCATCGTTATTCACAATCGCAATCATGAGTTTCATTGCAGCACCTCCAGGTATTGGTCGATTTCAAGGATGAAGATGGTCGCACCACCGACTGTGATGGGGATTGGGCTTGGAATTGGGAGCGGTTGACCTTCGATCGGCATGGAAACATATTCAATGCGCTGGCGGCAGTTACGTTTTAACTCGGATAGAACCAGCTCTACGTTGGCAGTTTGGACCGGGATGAGCAATGTGACGTTTTTTCTACCGAGGAAGGCTCCCGTGCTGGATAGCTCAAAACCGGCAAAGCCATATTTTTTTAATGCCCCCGTGACAATTTCTGCATCCTGGGCTTGTAATACAACCAGGAGAATAACCATCTCAGATTGATCTTGGACTTCCATATCTCCCTTCCTTATGGATGAACTCATCTACTTATATGGGTAATTCTAGATCAGTCGGCTCCTATAACGCCTTCCTTCACATAATGGATCAGCTCATCAGTGCTCAGATTGTTTATTCCCAGCTTTTCAATCGTACGACCGCGACGCCAATAATCTGTATGATGAATTATACTGGCTAATTTTATAATTCCATCGATTCCAGTCACGGATACCCCATAGCGTTGCCCCAGCGAGCCAATGGGAACCAGGCTCATGGGGACATCTTCGAAGATATAGCGATGGTTCAGCGTTGGCGGGGCAGTAATCCCATAATAGCCGGGTTGATTATGAATGGCTTCATTCAGATCTTCGCCAACCGCATCATAAGAAAGTTTCAACCATTCCATGCCTGTACGGGCACGGATGCCAATCGAAGCTGCCACCGTCACCCGCTCACGGTCGAGTGCTTCCAGCACGCGTGCCACGGAAGGCGTTACACCATCAATATAAAACTGGAAGTCACCATGCGTAAATTCGATCCACCCGGAATTAAGGATGGTCAGGGCAGGGTGAAATATGGCTCCCATATTATTCAGCCCGGTTTGTAATACATTACCTCCATCAATGAATTGTGGGAACACCTCGTGGATATGGTCCAAAACATGCTGGTTTCGCTTTGAAGGCAGGGCAGCCAAAGGGACAGCTTCCTTGATCCTGAAGATACGCGCCTGGGCAGGGCCATCCGAACGCGAGGCGTAAATAAATGTTTCCGCCTCAGAGACGGTCACATCGGAAGTACAGCCATTATCGCGGATGACTTTACTGAATTCAATTGCCCCACAGGTACGCCCGGGATGCAAGATGACGATTTGCCCATCGATCAAATAGGGTGCACAGGTTTTGGCAACATCCGCATGGGCTGAAGACGGGACGACCACCATAACCAGCTCAGCTTTTTCCAGCGCTTCCGCCATATTGGAGGTAACTTTTACTAATTTTCCAAAGCCACGCGGACCTGATTCATAACTTTCCAGGTAAATTCCACCCAGCTCTTTGATCGCGGCAACGTTGTCAGGAGTACGATTATATAAAGTGACCGGGAACTCCATCAATGCCAGGTGGGCTGCCATGGCTTTACCACCATGCCCAGCCCCAATCACTGTGATTTTAATTTTTCCAGCCATTTTTTCTCCTATCCAATTTTAATTGATTTTCCAGCCGTTTTTCTTCACCAAGAGGCAAACCTTCGGGATCGGTGGCTACACATGAACCATTGTGCATGCGTGTTCTAATCTTGCCTGTGGCAAATGGATTGTTTCTCAATTGAGGTGCGTCCAATATTCCCAGCTTTACCGATCGTGCCAGGATTTCTGGATCTGTCCAGGCATCGCTGCCGTCGTTTCCTGCCAGGTCTCGGATAGCCTGCAAGGTGACCTCGGCTTCCGAGACCAGGTGCTCCACTTGCGTATATATCAGGGGGTCTGCAAGCATATCCGGGGCTCCAGCCAGGGAGTTATCAATTGCTTTTCGAGCGATCCAGCTCGCTTCAATAACGTCATCTGCAGTGGCGGCATGGTGAGCTTCAGTGTGACCTACCACATGAATAATGTGTGGTTTAAGCGCCATTTGCAGGTAGATGCTGGTTGCCAGGTGGGCACGGGCTGCATTAACCTCCAGGGGGTAGCTGAGCAGCCCTGTGCGAGTCTGTGTCCAGACATGAAAATTGGGACCCTCCAGGGATTCGAGCATTTTAAGCACAGCCAGCATCTTTGCCAGATCCATTGCGCCGGATGTTCCAGGAGGGCTATTAAACATCAGCTGGGCGATGTAATCCTTCACACCAAAAGCACGCGCATTATATGCTGACAGGAACGCCGTTACCACAAATATCACGTCAGGCGCATCCCGCATACCCCAGTGATGCGGTTCGTTCAGCTCCACCGGGATGCCTCGTTTACCATACCATGCCATCACAGCCTGGTGTTGGCGGATGGAGGCTTCCAGGTCCCACGGACCCCTGCCGTCCATCTGGTTGAACCAGAACAGGGGGATGGCACACCACGCATTATGGATGGTCTCCAGGTACATATCCGCCAGGCGGATAAAATCATCCGTCCCAGAATAGGTACGCATGAGAGGGTAATTCCCCTGGCGGCTGGCAGCGAACAACCTCCGGTAGTCATCGGCGGAGCGGACCGGCACCCCCCCTGCTCCTTTTCGCTGTGCATCCTGCCGCTCAGGATGAAAAAAGTTTTCCTGGGCATCCTGGTCGATTCCCAGCGATATGACATCCAGTGCTTTGGCTTTGGATATCTTTTCAATCCCACGCAGGCTGTCTTCCAGCGTGGGTAATCCAAAATGGTGCCTCAACAGTGGATAGGGGGACTTCCACCGGATGCGTTCCACAGTGGATCGTGGGTAATCCAGCTCGACCGGTTGAACAGATATCTGTCCTTTAAGGTATGCCAGCACCTCTTCGGGAGGTTCACTCCCGTCGAAAATACGCTCGAAAAAACCTATTTTGCTGGCTTTTTCCGCCACGGGTGGGAGTTCCCCCAAATGCAAAGCGCACCCCCGCCATGCGTAGCTCATCTGCCGCTTCAGCAAATTTACCCAGCAAGCGCTCTCCAGTCTCCGGGGTCAGCCGGTAGGAGACACCCACCAGGTCGGCATTTTCAGCACGAGCTGCGCTTAATACTTCCTCGATGGAAACCTGCCGGGCCAAGGAAAATTGTCCGCCAACCGGCTGATTCAGCCAGGCGCAGGAAGTTCAACACCCCTGCCACATGGACACATTCCCCTAAGGCTGCAGCAATCACCGTCTTCTGCATCGTTTCTCCAAAGAAATCCGAGTGCTTGATTATTCTAGCCGTTCGTTTTTACAATCAGAGTAGGATACTTGATTCTAACTAGCTCACTCTATAACTCTTTAGAAATGACATCATTGATCATCCGAAATCCCAGAATGGAAACTTATATTATCCCGAAACATTTTCGGTGTCAACGACATGGAGGAATTGATTCATCAGGCTGATATACTTATACCATGATCGAAATAACACCTTCGTTAGGAATCGATGAAAAGGAAATCGAGGTTGCTTTCGTTCGCTCACCCGGTCCAGGAGGCCAGAATGTCAACAAGGTATCCTCCGCTGTTCAATTACGCTTTAATGTCCAGGAGTCTCCATCCCTGCCAGAGGAAGTAAAAAAACGATTGGTCAGGTTAGCTGGCAAGCGCATGACCTCCAACGGTATTCTGATCATCGAAGCAAGGCAATATCGCTCACAGGAGCAAAATCGCCAGGCAGCCCAGGAACGTTTGAAGCGCCTCATCAGGCAAGCCTTGGAGCCACCCAAACCACGTCACAAGACCAGGCCTACCCACGCATCGGTAACTCGCAGGCTTGAATCCAAGCGCAAGCGAGGCGAGATAAAACGTCTCCGTCGGGATGCAGATATTGTTGGATAAACGTTGGGTAAACGTATGCAATGCGTCAAGCAGCTTATTCAGGACTTTGATATGATCATCCTACAAGCAGTGCATTTCTTCTCCTCCTTTTAGAGAGCCGGGCATATTCCCCGGCTCTCGTGATTCTGAGGGTGTTGTATCGCACACGGATTTGTACTATACTCCAGCCAGAAACTTTGTGGAGAATACCAATGTCAGACGAACCCAAACGCGATCGAAACGACCTGATTGAAGCCGTGTTAGCCGAGCCGGTCCTGGCGCGCCTGGCTACCACCAACCCAAAGACATTACAGCCGCATGTGGTGCCAGTCTGGTTTGCCTGGGACGGTGAATATGTATGGATCAGTAGTTTTGTCAGCACGCGGAAGATCCGGGATCTCAAGATTAACCCGCGCGGGGCTGTCTTGATCGAATCCAAGCAGGAAGGGGGCAAGCTCCAGGCTGTACTCCTGGAGGGTGCAGTAGAATTGGTGACTCAGCCCCGCCAGCTGGTTCGCGAGACAGCCAGCCGGATTTATATCCGCTATCTTGGACCGCAAGGGATCAAGGACGCTGAACCGCAATCCTGGCTGGACGACCCGGAAAACCTGCTCATCAAGCTCACCCCCGAGCGTATCATGTCCTGGTGATGGAAATGTTCGACATAATGCTTTTTTTACCGGCTGACAGGTCTGAGCGTGGATGATCATAATTTGGAATTATTACATCGCCTGGTTGATCGCCTGGAACGGCTCTCGGCAGATTCGACCTACGCCCACCGGGCTAGTGGATTGCGTGGCACCTTCCTGCACTATATAGAGAATATCGAAGCGGGCTCACAGATAAACAATGCTGAGCTGGAACGGCTGGTAGAGGATGGGTTTGAGATCCTCAGGCTGGCCGCCAAAGAAATCGGAGCACAAGATGAGTGAAAAAGCATTTCAGGATTATTACCCAGATAATGTAAGTTACTGCTATGGCTGCGGACGTTTGAACGAGCATGGCCTGCAGATTAAAAGCTTCTGGGACGGGGACGAAACTGTTTGCACCTATACACCCAGGGACTACCATATTGCCATACCAGGTTACGTATATGGCGGGATGATCGCTTCACTGATTGACTGCCACTGCACCGGAACGGCTGCAGCAGCAGCTTATAAAGCAGAAGGTCGTTCCATGGATACCCAGCCTCCCTTCCGATATGTGACCGCCTCGCTCAAGGTCGATTACCTCAAACCCACCCCACTGGGGGTGCCGCTGGAGGTGCGTGCCAGGGTGAAAGAGATAAAGACGCGCAAGGTGGTCATGGAAGCCTGGTTATCTGCCGAAGGGCAGGTGTGCGCCCGAGGTGAAGTGGTTGCCATCCAGGCACCCCCGCATCTGTTTGGTGAATGATTGACAGGTGTGCCATGCCACAATACTATGTTGAAGGATTATTTGTCAATAAACAGGGTGTAAAAAAGAAGCTCAAGACGGGTGCATACCCGGCAAATTCCAACGAGCCATATGCAAAATCCATCTGGGCAAACAGTCCCAAAGAAGCCATTCAGATTGCTACCGCTGAACTGCAAGGTGGTGAATGGAGTGAGGGTCCTCGCGTTAGCCAGGTCACCGAGGAGCAGCGCATGCGCTCCCTGGGTGCCCCAGAATTTCCTGGCTTATCGGCTCGCCCGTCCAAAGAGGTCAAGAAATAGGAAAGCCATTGGAGACCCCATGTCTGAAAAATCGATCGCCCAAAAAATGTTCATCAAGCCTGACAGCAGGTTTCTGCTGGTCAACCCGCCGGCTGGGTACCTGGCACAGCTGGGAGAGCTTCCCCAGGGGACTGTCCTGCTGAATGATTCGAGCAGTATCGTAGAAGTCATCCAAGTATTTGTTGCAAACCGGGCAGAATTGGAGCAGCAGCTTCCCAGGCTAAAGGAGCTGTTAGCTCCCAAGGGTATGCTATGGGTGACTTACCATAAAGGCACCTCGAAAGTGAAGACCGATATCAACCGCGACACAATCTATGCCTATGCCCATACGATTGGCCTGGACGGTGTGGCAATGCTCTCCATCGACGAGGATTGGTCTGCATTCCGCTTGAAGTTGATCTAGATCCACCCGTTACCGAGATTGTATGATGAGAGCAACGTTCACCTTCATCAGCGAGCTGAACGACTTCCTACCTTATTACCGTAAGAACACCACCTTCAGCCTCGAGTTTGAAGATCACCAGAGCCTCAAGCACCTGATTGAATCGCTCGGCGTTCCACACACCGAGTTTGGTCAGGTGCTGGTCAACGGGCAGCTTGGAAATCCAGCCGATCGCATGCATGAGGCGGACCATGTGACAATATTCCCCGCTGAAGCCTCCCTCGAAATTGAACCGTCCTTCGTCCTGGATAACCATCTTGGGCAATTGGCGACCTACCTGCGCATGCTGGGATTCGACTGCCTGTACCGTAACGATTACCAGGATGATGAGCTGGCCCAGGTCTCAAGTCAGGCAGAGCGAATACTGCTGACACGTGACCGGCGCTTGTTGATGCGCAAGACAATCAGGCACGGATACTGCATCCACCACACTGACCCACCTCAGCAGGTGGTGGAGGTGATCAGGCGCTTCAAGTTATCCGGTCAGGTGAAGCCTTTCCAGCGCTGCCTGCGCTGTAACAGCCCACTCCACGCCGTAAATAAGCAGGATATCATCGAGCGCCTGGAGCCGTTGACCAAGCAGTATTATGACGACTTCCGCATTTGCCCAGCCTGTGACCAAATTTACTGGAAGGGCTCGCATTACGGGCACATGCTGGAAATGATCGCCGAATTGGAAGCTCGCACGTAGTTTATAAACGGAGGTAGGCATGAAGAATGAGCGGTTTCCCCCATGGGTGTTTTTTTCTGGAGCGATCCTTGCTTTCGTTCTGGTGCTCCTGGCATCTGTCCAGCTTACCAGAGTGCTGGCGTCATCGCCAGTTATAAGAATGGATAAAAAGGTCCATATCCCTGAGGATGCCCTTGTTAATTTCCTCCCAATACTGAACAAAGCCAATCCTCCATTAGCCTTGATCATTGACCATAACAACCGGGATGTAACCCTTATTCCTCCCCCGTGGATCCAGGCAGCCAAGCAGAACGTGATCTGGTCGTATGGCTCAACCTCCCATGGCACCCAGCTCTGGGCAGGCGCCGACTACCTGAGCGGTTACGATCGACCCACCCACCTATAACTTTCTCAAGCAACCAACCGTGCCACCCAACCAGGGGGATCCTGCCTACCTGCGTATGGGCTATAACAGCGGCTTCAGCTGGAACTCGTCCGCTTTCCTCAACTCCGTTCGCAGCATGCTGGATTCGGCTCCCCAGGCGAATGCCTTCATGTGGTCATGGTGCGGGGAGATGTCGTGGCTGGACACCAGCGAAGTCCAGGGATACCTGGATATGATGAGCCAGCTCGAAACTGAATACCCGGGTGTGCGTTTCGTTTATATGACCGGTCACACCGACACCGGCAACCAGGATGTACTCAACCGCAACAACCAGATGGTCCGCGATTATGTTTTAGCCAATGATAAGATCCTGTACGATTTCGCCGATATCGAGAGCTGGCTGCCGGATGGAACTGAATACCCCAACCCAAATGATTCCTGCCCGTGGTGCCCGTCGTGGTGCGACTCTCATCCAGGTTACTGCCCGGAGCCTGCCATCGATTGCGCCCATTCCCACTCGCTTGAACTGCTACTTGAAAGGACAGGCTCTATGGTGGCTTTCGGCACGCCTGGCAGGTTGGGATGGGGAGCAAACTCCCTAGGGAGGATTTTTCTCCAGCTACCCGCTTATGAATTTCCCGTGTGTGTTTCCCGTAAAGGTCATGGGGGCCAACCAGGATGATTTTGAGCGCCTGGTGATCGAGATCATCCAAAAGCACGCTTCGATATCGCCGGATCAAGTGGTAGCCACCCGCCTGAGCCGCAATGGCAGGTTCCTATCCGTGACGGTGAATGTCAGCGCTGAGAGCCAGGAACAGCTGGATGCCATTTACCGGGAGCTATCCGCCCATGAGCGGGTGCTGATGATGCTGTGAGCTTAGCCTAAGGAAAATAATGTATTGAACTATGATTTGAATGATTATTGGATGGACTATGATTATTACTACAAGCAAATCACAATGATTATATTCCTATAAATCATAGTTCTGACCTGTGTGTAGATTGAGCTTGATTTCTTAGCGTTTTCATCACCCGTTTGTATTGCAGGCTGCGCGCTCCAAAATTGAGTAATAACCCAACTTCCAAACCATAAGCTTCGAGATAATTAATCGCTTGAGCAAGATGTACATCTTCCAACGTAATCAAGGCTTTAATTTCCACCATTACTTTATTTTCAACCAAAAAATCGACTCTGCGTGTGCCAATATCGACGCCTTTATAATAAATTTTCATCTCGTGTTCACGGGTGAAATCTAATCCCTGGGACATCATTTCAATCTCTAATGCCCGCTGGTAAATGACCTCCTGAAAACCATTGCCGAGTATGCCATGCACATCCATGGCACAACCAATGATCTTAGCGGTGATTTCCGAATGAGGGTACTGTGGGTTGACGTAATTGTTCAAAGTGATATTTCCTGTATAGATCTGTGATAAAAAAATTATATATTAGACTGTGGTTTAGCACGTTCCCAAATCATAGTAATCTGTCAATCATATAAATCATAGTTCAGACGACAAATGGCATCAGGATTTCCTTGGTCTCAATCACCTCTGCCTGAACTTTGCCGTTGGTTAATTCACTTAAAGATGCTTGAAAAGCGGGCAACTTCTCGACCCTCAGGCGGGTGGTCATGGTTACGTCCACCGCAAATGCCTCATCCAATACCTCGCCTTCCTGGGCTGCCACCAGGATGCGCACGCGTTCCAGATAGGTATAGGGGAATGCCAGCATGACGGTATGGGTCTGCACCTTCTCAGCGCGTGGCACAGCTTCCACCACCAGCCGCACCGCCTCCGAATAGGCTCTCACCAGCCCACCCGTTCCCAGTTTGGTACCGCCAAAGTAACGCGTGACTACCACCGCTACATCCCCCAATCCGCTGCCGCGCAGCACCGCCAGGGCAGGTCTCCCTGCCGTGCCGGAGGGCTCGCCGGCATCTGTGCAGTGGGCGGTCTCCAAATCACCATGCCCGACCAGGTAGACGGGTACATTATGGGAGGCATCCGAAAATTCAGCCTTGATGCGGGCGACAAAATCCTTGGCTTCATCAACGGTGAAGACCGGGGCGAGGGAGGAGATGAAGCGTGAGTTGGATACGATCAGCGCACGGCGAATCTCGTGAGCAGGGACGGGGTAGGAGTGCATGAGGTGATTATAACTGGTAAAGAAAAGATAACCACAAAGGTCAGGAAGGGCACAAATGACACTAAAAGTAAAATCGCGAGGATTGCACCCAACAAACAGACAACTGTAATATTCTTATTTGGGGAAATGAATTAAGCCTATATTTACCATCGGCTTATAAAGCCTGGTAGTATTTCACCAGGGGTAATGCGGTGTATCCCGCCTTTTCGTAAGACCTTCTGGCGGGAGCATGGGATTCATCGCCACCTGTGCTTACGATTACCAGCTTTATACCGTTTGCCTTCATCTTTTGAAGGACAAAGGTGTTTAACTGCGTGCCGATCCCATGGTTTTGGTACTCAGGATGGACAGCAAGTAATTGGACTTCCGCGGTAGCATCTTCATAGATTTCAAAGGCAATATAGCCAACCACTTTTTCATCCACGTCTGCCACCCACAGGCTGATCTTATTATCCTGGCTGATTTTCTCAACCCCTTCTGTTTGTCTTTTTCGCCAATCAGGATAGATGTTCGCATAAATATGGGATCCGAGTATTTTTTCAAAAGAAATAAAGATCGGCTCGAATGCCAATAAGGTGAGTGTTATTAAGTAGTTCATGTCACTGTTTTTGAAGGGACGGATGATTACATTCATTTTAATTCCTCAAGAGATATAATAATCTTTGCGCTAAACAACTGATCCTGTTGTGGACTTGCATCCGGTCATATCAATTATAATGAATTTACGGTATATAGGTTCTTGGTAAGGTTGATATAAGAATGACCCTTGTAAGACTTATTAAAATCATCAGAGCTGACCAGACAGATTACAGTCAGGGACAATTAAGTTTATAATTACTCCATCGCATGGCTATTAACGGTATTTTCCTCAATTGTATCCAATATGGAGATATTCCATGAACCATCGACCTCCCCTTTCGCGCCGGGCGTTCCTGACCCTGACTGCCACCCTGGCAGCTGGCGCAGCCCTGGCAAGCTGCACCCCCAATCAAAAGCCAACCCCTGCTGATATTGCCACAACTGGAATAAAGCCAACCATTCCACCCAACCCCACGGCAGGGGTGATTTCCACTCAGCCCACCCAGGCAGGAACGAACCCCACCCAGTCTTCAACCAACCCGGAACCGACCACCACAACCCCGGCTTACCTGGCGGTAGCCCACGGACCTGACCCGGCAGCCATCACCCGCCTCGCCATCGATGCACTTGGTGGCATGGCGAGCTTCGTCAGCTCCGGCTTTGACGTGATTATCAAGCCCAACATCTGCACCGATTACCACCCTCCCGAATATGCCACTACCACCAACCCCACCGTGGTGGGAACGCTGGTGACGATGTGCCTGGAAGCGGGCGCTAAACGCGTGCGCGTGATGGACTACCCCTTCGGCGGGACAGCCACATCAGCCTACGCGACCTCGGGGATTGGGGATGCGGTTGAGGCAGCGGGCGGTGAGATGCATGTGATGATCCCGTCCAAATTCAAGTTCGTGGATATCCCGCAGGGCAGGGATATCACTTCAGTGGATATCTACCCGGACATATTGGAAGCTGACCTGCTGATCAACGTGCCCATCGCTAAAGACCACGGGTCCACGCGACTGACCCTAGGAGCCAAAAACCTGATGGGGGTGATATTGGACCGGGGTATGTTGCACATGAACCTATCCCAGCGCATCGCCGACCTGACCAGCCTGGTACAACCCGGTCTGACAGTGATCGATGCGGTGCGCATCCTGACCGCCAATGGTCCCACCGGTGGTGACCTGGGGGACGTCAAGCAGCTGGATACAATCATTGCCAGCCGGGATATTGTGGCCGCAGATGCTTATGCCACCACCCTGTTTGACCTCACCGGCAGTGATATCGGCTACATCCAGGCCTGCGCTGACATGGGGCTGGGCACGATGGACCTGAGCTCTGTCGACATCCAGGAGATCCAACTCGGATGAGCTGGACAAGCTGGCGGCGCCTCCGGCAGGCCACGCAAGTTCTCTTTTTTATCTTCTACATCATCCTGGTTTTTGCCGTAGTGCAAAAACGGGTTGCCCCACCCCTGGCAGATGTCTTCTTCCGCCTGGACCCGTTCTCCGCGCTGGGGGCAATGCTTGCCAGCCGGGAATGGATCGCAAAATTTACCCTGGCGTTGGTCACAGTTGGGCTGACCTTGGTCATTGGTCGTGTGTGGTGCGGCTGGATCTGCCCTCTGGGAAGCCTGCTGGAATGGGTATCCTTCCGCAAAGCCCGTCAACGGGCAAAATCGATCTCCCCCCGGCTACGCCTGGTGAAGTATTTCCTGCTTGCCACCAGCCTGGCAATGGCATTGTTCGGTGGGTTGACTCTGTTCGTATTCGACCCGCTCACCATCTTCACCCGCACGCTGACCACCGCCCTTCTACCTGCCCTTTTCTACGCGGTTAACTCCATCGAGGCGGTTCTCTACCAGGTAGGCTTTCTCGCTCCAGCCCTGGATGGGTTCGAAGGGCTGGTGAGAGGGACAGTCGTGCCTGTAGAGCAGCCCGCCTTTACCCAGAACCTGGCCATCGCGGCGCTGTTCTTTGGCTTGCTCGGCTTAAATCTGCTGGCACACCGCTTCTGGTGCCGCTACCTGTGCCCATTGGGTGCGTTGCTGGGTCTGCTCTCAAAAGTATCCCTGTTCCGCCCGGTGATTGGCTCCGCTTGCACCCAATGCACCCGCTGTGCGGTCGTATGCAAACCCGGGGCGGTTGATACCAACCCTGAGGATTTCCACATCATGCCCTCGGAATGTACCGTCTGCCTGGACTGTATGTCCAGCTGCAAGCCGGGTGACATCCGCTTCCGCTTTCGCTTGAAACCCGCCCAGAAAGAAGAATTCGACCTATCACGCCGAAACGCCCTGGGAGCGCTGGCAACCGGGGCTGCAGGCGCACTATTATTGGGCACAGACCTGCGCTTGCAGCAGGAAAATCCGTGGCGAATCCGTCCACCAGGGGTGGTAGGGGAAGACGAATTCCTTTCCACCTGTATCCGCTGCTCGCAGTGCATGAAGATCTGCCCCACCACTGCCCTGCAGCCCGCCCTTACTGAAGCTGGCCTGGCCGGTGTGTGGACGCCCTTATTGGTGCCGCGCGTGGGATATTGTGATTTTGGCTGTACAGCCTGCGGACAGGTATGCCCAAGTGGAGCCATCCCGCTATTAAACCTGGAAGAGAAACGATTAAAGGTGATTGGCAAAGCCAGCCTCGACCGCAACCGCTGCCTGCCGTGGGCAAGCGGGGTGCCCTGCATCGTGTGTGAGGAAATGTGCCCCACCCCACAGAAATCCATCACATTAGAAGAAGCCGAAGTGATCGATGCAAGTGGCAAATCCATCATCGTTAAACGCCCATCCGTGCTGCGCGACCTGTGCATCGGTTGTGGAATTTGTGAACATTACTGCCCCTTGGAGGGCACGGCTGCCATACGAGTGTATGATGCCTAGTCCGGCATAATAATTGCAACCAATCGTTAATGAAACCAGCCGAAGCGATCCACAAAATGATGTAGAATAGCATCATCGGCAACATACATTGGGTGATCGCTGAACGTACCTAAGGAGAAGAGCATGAATAAGAAAATCATCTTCACGTGTGTATTATTGGTGATGTTAGCATTCGCAGCCACATCTTGTAAATTACCGGCGAGTGGCAACACCCCACCCCCGGTCACACAAGCGCCTATACTACCGACCTCGACCACGGGTGTGGCAGCTGAGCCGACAAACACCACGGTTCCACCCACAGCGGTGATGGTGACGGTCACTTCCATGCCACCCACAGCAGTTCCGCCCACCGTAGTGCCGCCTACCGCGATTCCTCCCACCCCCTCATCCCTTCCCCCTGCCAGCCGTATCCAGTTCGTTGCCGGGGGCACTTCGGCGGTCCTTAATGGAAACATTGATAGTGGGCAGACACTCTATTATGTATTGCAAGCTAGCGCCACCCAAACCATGAATGTAAAAGTCTGGTCTCCCAATGCAGACGTATATTTGGGCATCTTCGGCGCGGATGGGCAGGTGCTGCTCAGCAACACCACGCAGGATACTTTATGGTCCGGCACCCTGCCTGCCACCCAGGATTATTTTCTCAGCCTGACAGCAGCAGACGGAGCAACCAGCTATTCACTCTCGGTGGAGATTCCACCCTTGTCAACCGCGCCCACCGCCAACGTCACCCCGGTGCCGGGGTCGTTTGACCCATTTGTTACCTACGGCAACCCAACCTTCGATGACCCGATGACCGGAGAGAATATCAATGATTGGGTGAACCCAAAATCAGGGCTGCTTCCGAATACCAACTATATCAAGATCACTGAAACAGGTGCAAAATTCTACGTCACTGGCAAAATAAAAGGCTTCAGCACCTGGTACTTCCAGTGGCGTGAGCTTACAGACTTATATTTCCAATCAACCTTCGACTCGGGCGCCTGCTCTGGCAAGGATGCTTACGGGATGATCATCCGCGGCCCGGAACACCAGGCGGGTGTATCCTACGGTTACGTAGTAGCATTCTCATGTGATGGCCAATATTGGGTCTTCCGGTTGGATGGTGCCAACCCCTACACCACCAAGGAGCTGGTTAGCTGGACAAAGAGCGACTATATCCTGTCGGGCACCAACAAGCAGAACGTCATGGGAATCCAGGCCATCGGCGACACATTGACAATTTTCGCCAACGGGCACCAGGTCGCACAGGTCAAAGACAACAAGTACACCTTTGGGCGGTATGGGGTATTCGTCAGCCCCGAATTGACCGCCAATTACACGTACCGGGTCGTCCGGATGACTTACTGGGATTTGACGCCCCCAGAGTAATCTTGGTCAGCTTATATTGATAAGTCGGCGGGGCTGCCTGAGGGTTCATTCCAGGCAGCCCCAATTATTTACCAATCAGCTCATTTGCAAAATCAAAGATCCGTGGCTGAAGACCCTTTTTACCTGAGATAAATGCTTTATTCGCTTTACCTTGCCCGTATGCCACGATTATGCTAAAATATGAGCCGATCAATTCAATGGTATAAGTTTTGGAACTGTATATGAATCGGAGTGAAGTTTCTGGAATGACTGCTGTATCTACCACCGCCCCGGATGAGGGCGGCGAATCTGACGGTCCTGACTTACGTTCAGGCCTTTTACATTTGAACATTGCTGATAGGTATCTGGAGGCTTAGCAGGGAAGCTTTTTTGCGCACTTTAATTTCCCGGGTAGCCTGGCTTCCGGGAAATTTATTTTAAGGAGGCCACACATGATCACCATCTTCAAGAATATCGAAAATGAGCTGCGCATCATCCCCGACCCAATTGTTGGAAGCTGGATAAATGTCACCCATCCGACCCCAGACGAGATTTCACGCCTGATCGAGCTGGGCATCCCCCATGATTACATCACCTACAGCCTGGATATTGACGAACGTGCCCGTACAGAGAGGGAAAACGGCGATCAGCTGATCTTGTTGCGTGTCTCATATTTTGAAAGCGAGATTGTTGATATCCCATACATAACCCTTCCCTTAGGGATTATCCTCACCGACCATTATATCGTCACCATTTGCCGGCAAGAAAATGAAGTCGTGCGAGAGATGGCGAGTCTCAAAGATCTCTCCACGGTCAAGCGTAACCGTTTTGTGCTGCGCTTGCTGCTTAGGGCAGCGACACACTACCTGACCCACCTGCGCCAGATCACCAAAGCTGTGGATGCCCTGGAAGATCAGCTACAGAAATCCACACGAAATAAGGAAGTGCTCGCACTGCTTAAATATCAAAAAAGCCTGACCCTGTTCACCACCGCCCTGAAATCCCACGAGCTGATGATGAAGCGCCTCCAGCAAAGCCAGATGTTTCGTGAGTTTGAAGAAGATGAAGACCTGTTGGAAGACGTACTCACAGAAACTCAACAAGCCATCGAAATGACCAATATCTCCAGCAATATCCTGAGCAACATGATGGATGCATTTGCTTCGATCATCTCCAACAACTTGAATGCCGTCATGAAATTCCTGGCTTCGATCACCATCATCGTCAGCCTGCCAACCCTGATCACCAGCTTCTATGGCATGAACGTCAGCCTGCCCTTCGACAGCAATCCGTTAACCTACCTGGGAATCATATTCCTGACAATCACATTAACGGCGGTGGTCGGAATCGTTTTTTGGAGGCGGGATTGGTTGTAAAAGGTTTGGGTGATGTCCTGCTCCCTGCCTATCGGACATCACCCATTTTTCGTCTTCTTCGAATCTTCTAAACAAATTCTAAGGAAATCTACATTGTAGGATTAATCTGAAACTGATAAAGTTGGTCATTCCTATCCTTATTCGGTGTTTTCGAGGCATCAGTATGGACGAATGGTTAACTTTGAGTCAGGCTGCAGAAATCCTTGGTGTTCATCCCAGCACGGTGCGGGTATGGGCAGACCAGGGATATTTGCACGCCAAGCGTACCCAGGGTGGTCACAGGCGCTTCCGCCGATCAGATCTTGAAGTTCGTATGCACACAAGGCATGATCAGGTAACCTCCGAAGCGACCTCCATCTACGCTGATGTCTTGCGCAACACAAGAGTACAAATCAACGAAAGTAATTTAGAAGCACAGAATTGGTATCTCAAGATGGATGATGAAGCCCGTCAACAATACCGGTTGAGTGGACGATCGTTAGTCCAGGGTTTGATCGGCCATCTAACTTCCAACGAGGAAGGATTGGATGCGGAGGCACGTTCGCTTGGGTATGAGTATGCCTCACGCGGCCAGAGAGTTGGATTGACCAACGTGGAAGCAGCCCATGCATTCCAGTTCTTCCGCACCATGGTTTTAGATTCTATTCTAACCACTTATGAAAATATGGAAGTGTGTTCACCAAAAGTTTGGGCAGACCTGGTTCGGAAGATGAACACCTTTTCAGATTTAATCATCATCACATTGCTTGATACCTATGATGCAATTCAACATGCAAACCATTAATTCATTCCAGATATGATCATACCGATATCACGGAGAATTTAAATGCACTACCTGCCTTTTTTTTCAACACTGATTACCTTCATTTTTGCTGCTGCAGTCTTCAATCGCTATAAGGTAAAGCATGGCAAGCATCTTTTGTTTTGGGGGATCGGGCTGATTCTGTATGGGATTGGCACATTGACCGAAGTGATCTTGTTTTTCACCTATAACGAGCTGGCTCTCAAGTTGTGGTACCTGTGCGGGGCGATGTTGACGGCTGCCTGGCTTGGGCAGGGTACCATCAACCTGCTCGTACGCCGTAAGGGGTTTGCCGAAGTATTAAACTATATCCTTATCGTTGTCAGTCTGCTGGCGTTTGTCCTGGTAATTCTGGCACCTGTAACACCCGCGGCAGCCACCTACAATACAGCGCAACCAGCCTCAGCCCAATACAAGGATATCCTGACGCGTTCTGGAATAATAATATTGTTGACCATCCTATTAAACATCTATGGCACATTCACACTGGTGGGTGGGGCAATCTATTCAGCATACATTTTCTGGCGCAAGCGCGTCCTTTTCAATCGCATGGTTGGTAATATCCTGATTGCAGCGGGTGCGATCCTGCCTGCCCTCGGCGGCACATTCCTTAAAATGGGCTTGCCCGATTTTCTATACCTGAGTGAATTCCTTGGGGTAATCCTGATGTACATTGGATTCCTGCAGGCCATTAAGACGGTACCGGTTGAAGTCACATCCACAGTTCCAGCAGCTTAGGATTAATTGGATTGATGCCATGAGAATAATGCATGATAAAAGGAGATGCCATGAACGGTGATTCAGTTCGCTATGTTTCCATTGATGAGTATATTGCCACTTTCCCAGCGGATATCCAAAAGAGACTGGAAGACGTTCGGGCAACCATTAAAGCTGCTGCCCCTGAGGCTGAGGAGAAAATCAGCTATCAGATGCCCACTTTTTTTCTATATGGTAATCTGGTTCATTTTGCCGCTTATAAAAATCACATTGGATTTTATCCAGCGCCAAATGGGATTGAGGCTTTCAAGGATGAATTATCCCAATTTGAAGGCTCAAAGGGTACAGTAAAATTTCCGCATAGCAAACCACTACCGCTGGATTTGATCAGCAGAATTACGAAATATCGGGTCGCAGAAAACCTGAAAAAAGCTCAAATAAAATCAAACAAGAAAAAATAGTTAAGTTCTGAAAATTAGCATTTGTCAGACAGTTTCAAACAGTGTACCTCAGTCTCAACACAACAACGAGACTGAGGTGTTTTTTAAGCTATAATCACTTTACAGAACGATTTTTCCACCTTTTTATAAACAGTTCCCGAATTGGTCAAAATCACATTTTCTCTATTGGTCATTATTATTATTTCCAGTGCTTGCACCCCTGGAACAGGTTCGCAGGGCACGGACGCCCTCGCCACTCCCACTACCCCTGCCTCTGATTGGTACACTGTGTATTTCACCGACCCAACCGATCCAGCCACCACTTCCTACCGGGGTGGGATTGACGAAGCCCTGGCAGATGCCATTGACCAGGCACGCGTAAGTGTAGATATCGCCATCTATGACTTCAACTTATGGTTGTTGCGAGACGCTTTGATGAATGCCCACCGCCGTGGGGTGGATGTGCGTATGGTCACTGAAAGCGATAATATGGATGAAATGGAGATCCAAGAGTTGAAAGAAGCTGGTATCGAGGTATTGGGCGACCGGCAGGAAGGATTGATGCATGATAAATTTGTTATCATCGATCGTTCTGAAGTCTGGACTGGCTCGATGAACTTTACCACGGGTGGAGCTTACCTGGATAATAACAACTTGATCCATTTACGGTCATCCAAATTGGCTGAAGATTACCGGTTTGAGTTTGAGCAAATGTTCCTGGAGGATCATTTTGGACCAGTCAAATCACCGGTCACTCCAAATCCAACCATTACGGTGGACGGCAGCCTGGTCGAAGTATATTTCTCGCCCCAGGACGGTACATTGGAACATATCCTGGAGCTGGTGAACTTGGCAGAGGAGAGTATTTACTTCCTGGCATATTCCTTCACCTCCGATGAATTATCCGATGCCCTGGTTGAACGGGCAAAATCGGGTGTGACTGTAATCGGAGTTTTTGATAAAGACCAGTACCACTCCAATTCAGGGACCGAGTTCGATAACCTGCGCAATGCTGGCATGCAGGTTAACCTGGATGGCAACCCGCGCCTGATGCACCACAAGGTCATCATTATCGATCAACAGATTGTGATCACTGGATCGTACAATTTCAGCAATAATGCTGAGCATAATAACGACGAAAATACCCTTATAATTCATAATCCGGATATTACCGCACAATACATGGCAGAATTTCAACAAATCTATGATCTTTCGCAAAGGTGAACAATAATGGAAACAAGTGGAAAATTCTACCTGGGCCGTATCTATGACACCCAACAAGCCAAGGCAACCGAACAACCCGTGCTTTATGAGCCGGCAGACCTGACCACCCACGCGGTTGTGGTCGGCATGACGGGTTCCGGCAAGACCGGGTTATGTATCGATCTATTGGAAGAAGCCGCGCTTAACAATATCCCTGCGTTGATGATCGACCCCAAGGGAGATATCACCAACACTTTACTGCATTTCCCCGACTTATTACCACAGGATTTCCAGCCGTGGGTCAACCCCGACCAGGCACGCCGGGCTGGAAAAACATTGGAACAAGCCGCTGTAGATACTGCCCAGCTTTGGAGGCAAGGTCTTAAAGATTGGGGGATCGACCCAGAGCGGATACTGAGGCTCAAGAATTCAGCCCGGTTTACCGTTTTTACGCCCGGATCAGATGCAGGTGTGCCTATAAACATACTTGCCTCATTGAAAGCCCCCTCCCTTGCCTGGGAGAGTAACAAGGAAGTCCTGCGAGAAAGAATCTCCGGCACCGTGACCGCATTGCTTGGCCTGGTTGGCTTGCAGGATATCGACCCGGTACGCTCGCGTGAGCATATCCTGCTTTCCAATATCTTTGAAACTGCCTGGCGGCAGGGCAAAGACCTTGACCTGGGTGAGCTGATCCTTCAAACCCAATCACCACCGTTTACCAAGCTGGGTGTGTTTGATATCAACACATTCTTCCCAGAGAAGGATCGTTTCGAGCTGGCTATGCTGCTTAACAATATCCTGGCTTCCCCGGCATTCCAGGTATGGATTGAAGGGCAGCCGCTGGACATCCCTTCCTTGCTGTACACTCCTGATGGGAAAATTCGGCATAGTGTGTTCTACATTTCTCATCTCAGCGACACTGAGCGAATGTTCTTCATTACATTACTTTATTCAGCAGTTGAGACCTGGATGCGCTCGCAGACCGGAACAACCACTTTACGCGCCCTGGTCTATTTTGATGAAATTTTCGGATACCTGCCTCCCGTAGCCAATCCACCTTCCAAACAGCCCATGCTGAGGATGCTTAAGCAGGCGCGCGCCTTTGGTGTGGGGCAGGTTCTGGTCACCCAGAATCCGGTTGATGTCGATTACAAGGCACTATCCAACGCAGGCACCTGGATGATCGGCAAACTTCAGACAGACCAGGATAAGCAGCGTTTATTGGATGGATTGGATAGCGCCATGGCGGGCAGTCTGAATCGGGCAGAGTATGATCGCCTGATCTCCACCCTTGGAAAACGCATTTTCCTGCTGCACAACGTGAACTCCAAGGGTCCGATGCTGTTTCAGACCCGCTGGGCAATGAACTACCTGACCGGTCCACTGACTCGAACCCAAATCCCTGAGCTGAACAAGCTGGCAGACGCCAACATGCCAACGCTAACAGCTGAAGCAACAATTTCACAGCCGGCAGTTATCTCAGAGCAAGTCTCACCAGCTCAGGGTGCTCAACCGGTTCCATTTTCAGCCAGTCATTTTGGGGCAGAATTCTCATTGACGCGTCCCACCATTCCAGCCGGGATTGATGAGTTCTTTTTGCCCAACAACCTCACTTTTACGCAAGCCTTCAAGGCTGCCGGGCGTGAATTTCCAACAGAAGCACTCAGCCAGGGGTTGATCTATCGAGGGGTCATCCTTTCCCAGGCAAGCGCCCGTCTTGTTAAATCTTAAATATAAGCTGGATATCGATGTGTTCAAAACTGCACTGGTCGAAAACCCTGACCGACGCGGCATCATTCGCTGGGATAACTTCCCAAGCGAGCGGATCGACCCATCAAAACTCGACCAGGCTCCCGATCCTCAAGCACGCTTTACATCTCCAGAAGCTCCTTTGAATGATGTCAAGCTGATGAATTCCTTGAAGAAGGATTTCCTCGATTGGGCATACCGCAACAGCGAGGTGATGATACGCACCAATGAGGAGCTCAAACTATATGCAGAGCCTCACATATCAGAGGCTGAGTTTCGCACCCAGTGTTCCAATGCTGCCCGCCAGGCATGTGAGGCAGAGCTCAAGAAAGCTTCGGCGACATTTGATTCAAAATTGCGGACGTTGAATGACAAACTGGAACGTGAACAGCGTGAGCTGGAACAGGATAAATCGGATCTAAGCAGCCGCAAGCTGGAGGAAGCAGGTAACGTAGCCGAAACCTTTGCAGGATTGCTAGGCCTTACCCGTAAACGCTCCATTTCCACCTCACTCACCAAGCGGCGCATGACCTCGCAGGCCAAGGGTGATGTGGAAGAATCGATTGAAGCCATCAAAGATATTCAGGCTCAGATTGCAGCGATTGAAACAGACAAAGCCGCTGCGTTACAAGCTGTGAATGATAAATGGGGTGAAGCAGCCAACCAGATCACCGAGATTCCAATCTCGGCTCAGAAGAATGACCTCCTGCTCGATTTCTTTGGCGTGGCGTGGATGCCCTATCACCTGGTGAAGGATGGTGAGCAGATAATTGAGCTGCGAGGGTTTTCCGTCAAAATAGCATGTTAATACCAGACAAGCCTTACACGATTCGTGATGCAAGTGGAAACCTGGTCCGGGTTGAACTCAAGCGGGATAAACGCCTAAAAAAAACCTCTCGCTGGGAGCGCCAGGCGGATGGCTCGCTATTGGTCCGGATTCCACACCGGTTACCCCGCTATAAAGTAAGCAGCCTGCTGGAGCAAGTTGCTACCCAGCTGGATAAGACAACGGTATCCCATCCCCGTCGGACCGATGCTGACCTGCAGCTCCGCGCCGAGTTGATTAATAAAAAGTTCTTTCGTGGGAGCATCCAATGGAACGCAATTCGCTGGGTGGGAAATATGCAGTCACGTCTGGGAAGTTGCACGAGGGGAGGTCCAACGGATGGGCAAATTCGGATCAGCGAAAAAATCAAGCTTTGGCCAGATTGGGTAGTTGACTATGTAGTTGCCCATGAATTATTACACCGCCGACACCCGAACCACTCGGATGCGTTTTGGAACGACCTGAGAGCTGCCTATCCACTCACTGAACAGGCGCGCGGCTTTATTCACGGGGTAGGATTTGCAGCCGGGCAGCCCCTGGAAGATGATTAGGAATCCTGCCGGGATTTTTCAAAACAAGTCCTGGAACATAAACAAGGATATTTAGGTACACAACATGCAACGAGGTATTAGACATGGAAAACCATCCATCCCCTCCCCCTGATTACTTGAATGCGGTGGGTTTGCTCAACCGCCGGGAAATTGAAGCGCGCTTGCTGGTTCCCTTGATCGATGCCCTGGGCGCCGAGTTCGATCGCCAGCGGATCCTGGAAATCGTGCGCAATGTCATTCAGGAGATTGCTCGCCAACAAGGCGTTCAGCTTGCCAATAGTGTGGAAGCAAACGACCTGAAGCATTTTGCAGCCATTCAGGAAACCTTGAAAAAAGATAATGCCATCCAAACCGAGCTTCTCGAGCTAACTCGCAAGAAATACGCATTCAATGTTTTTCGCTGCCGGTATGCAGAGATGTATTACCATCTGGGTATTCCTGAGCTGGGAAGGATGCTTTCGTGTGACCGAGATTTCGCCTTGATTGAGGGTTTCAATCCACATATCAAGCTTACCCGCACACAGACTATAATGGAGGGGGCAGATATCTGTGACTTTTGCTTCGAGGCAATGCCTTCCAAAAAACCACACAGATAATTTGCTTGACGCAGATATCGGATTATGCTAGTATCATCTAGTCAGCACCTGCATGCCGAACATATTATAATTCTGCCTCACAGCTTGGGTGACTGAATAAAGGAGAGAGGATTTACATGGAATACAAACGCTCTTCCCGTACTTTTTTCATACTCCTATTAATAGGAATTCTCGTGTTTGGGCTAACGGCATGTAAGCTTCCCGCCTCAAAAGGGCCGGAATCTGCCAATGCTACCAGCGAGGGGTTCCCCGTTCCGGGTGAAACCCAGCCAACCTCAGGCGGAAGCCAGTCCAATCAATTTGCCACACAAACTGCGCAATCCATCCCACCAGGGACGAGCCCCTCTCCAGTACCAGGACAGAATCCAACCCAACCATCCGCCTACCCTGCACCAACCAACGTGCCCGGGGCTCCTGCTCCTACAGCCACCCCAGTCATGTACGTCCAGGCAACTCCAGGCGGTCCACCTAGCATCGTATACATTGGCAGAAGGCGAATTTCCATTTTGCATTGCCCGTAGGTTTGATGTGAATCAAAACGAGCTGCTTGAACTTAATGGATTAACCCCTGAATCCTTTGTTTATGCCGGGCAGGAGCTTCAGATCCCTCAGACAGGCAATCCATTTGATGGAACCCGTACCTTGCACGAGCATCCAACTACCTATGAAATCCAGTCTGGAGATACACTCAACACCATCGCATGCTACTTTGGTGACCTATCACCAGATATGATCGCCCTCCAAAACAATCTAAGCACCCCTGAATTACCTCCTGGAGAGGTCCTGATCATCCCGTAATTTTATGCCCGAGTCTTACGAAGGTTTAAACTACGTTCTAGTTTAAACCTTCGTAAATTTTAAGGAGTTCATGCCCATCGAAGTATTAAATCAAACAACCATCTATCACGGTCGTGCCTTCAATGTACGGCGGGATGAGATACGCTTTCAAAACCAAAACACGGTGAACCTGGATATCATTGAACACGTAGGCGCAGTCACGATCCTGCCTTTAGATTCAGATGGGTGCATCCTGTTCATCCGCCAATACCGTCATGCAGTTGGCAAGGAGCTGCTTGAACTTCCCGCTGGTACACTAAGCCCGGATGAACTTCCTGAACATTGTGCATTGAGAGAGATCCGCGAAGAAACCGGCTTTGCTGCCGGGAAATTGGTCAAGATCGGGGAATTCTACCTGGCGCCTGGCTATTCCACAGAGTATATGCATCTATATTTAGCCACCGACCTACATCCTGATCCACTACCTGGTGATGAGGACGAATTCATCACCCTGGAGCGGGTTCCCATTAGGCAAGCATATCAGCTAGCCCTTAATGGTGAGCTACAGGATGGGAAAAGCCTTGCTGCACTACTTTTGGCTCAACACCTGATCATTAAAACTTAAAATCCCTTCCAATAAGGCGAAGGGATTTTCTTATCGAGATGCCTGTTGCAGTATTTGGGCTGCCGCAGCTGTACTATACAGGGATGGTGGGTGACTTCTTGTTTAAAATTAATGATTCAAGAAAATTGCGATTAACGATCACAACCGGGGATTCAATTTTCAATTCCGGGTAAAGGGGTGCGGTCAGTTTCGCCTCATTGACGATGAAGAAACTACTGGTACCTTCGGCGATCAGTGCAGAGAATTCGAATCGCCCAGACCATTCAATGATCCCGGTAATGTCATATATACGGGTGGAAATTTGCACCCCATACGGAAACAGCCGCTGGTATCCGCCTTTCATGACCCCTTGCAAACCCATGTATTCACGTTTTCCCAGGCATACAGCAACCACTTCCGAGCGAACCAGGAAAAGCTGTGGGGTGTAATTCATCACACTTGAAGGTTTATGCACCGGGGCGATGCTGGCGTCATTGATCTCTAAATGAGATGTATTAACATCCGTTAGCATACCTAACAAGCCGCTTTGGCTGACCTTTATCTGTCCAAAAATGTAATGGCTGCTGGTTAATAACTCGGCTGGCACAAGGCGATTCGTATTCGGTGAAACCATTACTTACTCCATCGTCATTATCTAGTTGTGAGGTTGTGGGCGGTCGAGGTTTCCCGGTAGTTTCCGCCTACGGGTGCGATGCTTTTGGCCTGTGGTTGGGCTCAACAACATATTCAGCCAGCTAACCGCCCTGATATCATATTCACGTTTTCCACATACATCACACACCCATGATGGAAAATTGGGTACCGTGACAAGCTCATCATTCAGCCAGGTAAAATAGGTAAGGTATTCCAGGTGGAATACCCCGGTGTGGCATTCCAGGCAAATTCGAGAGTATTCTTGCGATGAATCATCTTCAGAATTTTCTCTTGGGATTTTTGAATCATCGCTCATTTTAAAATTGCCTCAGCCTCCTGAACAATTTTTACCCCAGCGCTGGCACCCAGACGGTTTGCACCTGCTTTTATCATCGCCACGGCATCGGCATAGGTGCGGATGCCTCCCGCAGCCTTGACGCCAATTTCGGACCCGACAACACAACGCATGAGTTCCACATCCTCTATCGTTGCACCTCCAGTGCCAAAACCGGTGGAAGTCTTTACAAAATCGGCTCCGGCGTCTTTACTGATCAGGCATGCTAATATTTTTTCACGGCGCGTCAAAAGCGCTGTCTCCAGGATTACCTTTGTAATTGCTCCCTGATTATGGGCAGTTTGCGTAACAGCCTGAATATCATTCAGGACCAACCCATACGCCTCAGATTTCAATGCCCCGATATTAAGCACCATGTCAATCTCCACAGCCCCAACATTGATGCATGCCAACGTCTCATAAACTTTATATTCCGGAAGGGTAGCCCCTAGCGGAAAGCCCACAACCACACAGATTGCTTCAGGTGCGTCTTTCAGCAATCCACATGCCAATGGGACATATACTGGATTTATGCAAACGGATGCAAAATGATATTGCATGGCCTCCTGGCACAGAACCCTGATTTGTGCCGCTGTTGCTTCAGGCTTTAACAAGGTATGATCGATCCAACCCGCAATCTGCTTTCCCTCCGGGATGTTTAATAAGGCGGGGGCAGGCGGTAATTCGTGCTCATATTCTTCTGCCAATGCTACAAGCCGGGATAGATCTGTCATTTTATTTTCCAATCATCGGGCTGCATTCGCCAAAGATACATGATCAATGATGCCCCAGTCTGGTGGAGGCCAATAAACTAAAATCGCTTTCCCAACCACATAATCCATCGGGACCATTCCCCAATCGTGAGAATCAGAGGAATTGTTGCGATTATCACCTAAAACAAATAATTGATCGGCGGGAACTTCCCATCTACCTGTGTAATTCGTTTCTACATTAAGGTAGTTTTCATCCAATGGTTGTCCATTAATATTTACCGTGCCATTCATGACTTCAATCACATCACCGGGTAAACCGATAATTCGCTTGATGTACTCTTCTTGGGGATTGCGTGGAAAGTGAAAAACGATAATATCACCTCGTTGTGGGCTTCCAAGCTGGTAACTCAGCCGGTTAACCACCACGTACTCTCCAGAAATCAAAGTCGGCACCATGCTGTCACCATCCACCCGGATGCGAGCAGAGATAAGATTAATGCTTACAAACAAAATTGCCGCCAGAATTAACGTCTCAAAAGTATCGATAAATACACTAAGACACCCAGAACGCTTTCCCTTGGCATTTACTTTGCCAGGAATTATTTCACCTTGATTAGTATCCAATCTACCTCCATGTTCAAGGCATTATATAACCGCTCTTCTATCAGGGCAAGGGAAGGCGGATTAAGGGATTGTGAATCACACGCCGTGATTACAATCCATATTTGCTTATTTCCTGCGCGGCCGTAAAACGATGCGAATGGGGGTTCCTAAAAATGCATGCTCCTTGCGAATACAATTTTCAAGATACCTCAGGTAGGTAAAATGGGCTAATTTCGGGTCATTCACATGAAGCAGAAAAACCGGCGGGTCATTTCTTACCTGGGTACCATAATAAATCTTTAATTCCGCCCCGGCATGAGAGGGTGCAGCATGTCGATCTTGGGCATGCTGTATAATGCGATTGATCCTTGAGGTTGGCAAGCGGGTTAGCCGTTCTTCCTGGACTCTTAATGCCAGGGATAAAACCTGGTCTACCCGCTGACCTGTCTTGGCTGAGATGAACAGGATCGGAACATAGTCCATAAAATTAAGTTCCTGCCGGATGGTTTGAGTGAATTTATCCATTGTATAGGTGTCTTTTTCAACCGCATCCCATTTGTTCACCAAAACCACACAACTCTTCCACTCATCTAAAATAAATCCGGCAATGTGCGCATCCTGAGCAGTCAGACCAGCGGTAGCATCGAGAACCAACAGGACCACATCTGATCTTTCAATGGCTTGCAAGGATCGCAACACGCTATATTGTTCCACGCCCGGCATGATATGCCCACGGCGCCTTATACCCGCTGTATCAATGAGTAAAATGGGTATATCCGCATAGGTCAGGCGGGTATCGATCGCATCCCGTGTGGTTCCAGGAATTGGGCTCACGATAGCCCGTTCTTCCCCCAGGAGTTGATTAAGCAGGCTGGATTTTCCCGCATTGGGTTTACCAACAATAGCAATCTTTATTGAATCGTCCTCGATTTCCTCACCTTCTTTTTTAAACGTGGCGACTAAAGCATCCAACATGTCCCCCGTACCTGTTCCATGCAAGGCAGAAATCGGGTATGGTTCCCCCAATCCCAGCTCATAAAACTCTAATGCGGCCATGCGGCGCGATTCATTTTCGCACTTGTTTACCACCAAGATCACGGGCGGTCTGGACTGACCATCCACATCCCGTTGATATTTCCGCAGGATCCTTGCCACTTCATGATCTGCCGGTGTAATACCACTATCAGCATCCGTGAGGAACAGTACGGCATCTGAATCCTGAATGGCAATTTCCGCCTGTGCACGAATTTGCTCGATAAAATCGGCTGAACCGATCGAGAGGGGTTGCTGACTGCGACCAGGACCAGTTTGAGTGGGATCGATTCCTCCTGTATCTACGATATCGTAAACGGTGCCAGCCCATTCGGCTTCCATCACCAGGCGGTCACGAGTGGTACCCGGGACTTCATCCACAACAGCCAGGCGTTCTCCTGCCAGGCGGTTAAATAATGTGCTTTTCCCTACATTAGGTCGCCCAACCAGGGCAACAATTGGTTTTGTCATAGTGCATCCTTAGGGCTTGGCAGTAGCGGTGGGAGTTATTAATGGAGTAACGCCACCAAATGGGGTGGGGGTTTGAATCGGTGTTGGTGCAACTGTGATCGTAACCTCCACCGTGGCAGGCAGCATCGAAACCTTTTCCACCTGTTCAGGCAATATATTTACTTCAGGGATCAATTGATAGGTGCCGGCCTCATATCCACTCAGATCCACCACCACCCGTACGTCCGCCGGTTCAAGCGTATTCAGGACAGGTACCGGTCCAGAAAGGATCACATCGATAGTGGTTGGTGCCACGATCGCCTCCAAACCAGGGTCAAGCCCAATCACTTCCACGGGCAAGGATATTGCCAGGCTCGATTCAATCGCAGCAATACTCACCTGGACTAAAACCTTCGGGTCACCAACCACCGATATCCCGGCAGGCAGGTTAAGTTCCACAAGTGTTTCAAAGTCATCTTCTTTACCGGTCAGGTCGATCGGTTGGGTCTCCACGTAACCAGGTAAATTATTAACCAGCTCAGGATCGGATGAAAACACGATTTTACCTACGGGTGAGACGAAGATATTGGTTAATCGATACCCAGAAGCAACCTGACCTACCGAGACTGGACGAACGATTACGTACCGGTAACCACCTAGCAAGGTGATCGGTTGGGTGATGGTGACCGTATCTGGCGATATCGTTAATTCGCGGACAACCCTTCCTTCGCTATCCAGCAATAAAGGTGTTTCTTCTTTGAAGATCGTCTGGGTTTCATTGGTGACATCCACCCTCACGCGGGCTTCTTTTACCGTTGAAACCAGTGACTCTGGACCAGTCACCGTCACTTCCGAAGGATCAAGGGTTGGGATTTGAGCCTGGTAACCAACGGGAGGCTCACCCTGAACAACCAGGTTGACCGGGAAAACCTGGGAAACGATTGGATCGAGATTAATGATCAGTGATTCTGGATCCTGGCGTATCAGGCGTACGAGGCGTGGGGTGATCTGAACTTGCACAGCAACATCATGCACGCCTGGTCCAAGGTTAGACAAGTCCACCCAGGCACTAACTGCTTCCTGGTTGTTATTCAGCTGTGTCCAAACTGAGCTGGGTGCCCTTAGTACAAGGGTCACATTTTGAGGTATTTCACTCATGATCTGTAAACCGGGATCCTGCCCGATAATTTCAATCGGAACAGAACGGGCAAGGATATGCTCTTCATTTGGATCTGAAGCAATAACCGCCGATACCCACACGATGACTGCCATGGTAAATGCAATCAATAAGGTGCCTACGTTTTTCGCCAGCCAGCGCAGGATTTTCACCGTTTAATTCTCTCCTCCTGGTTTCTTTGTCCCAGGATAAATCCCCTTGAGGACGTCTGCCAATCCCTGGCGTTGTGTATCGGGATTGAAGAAGGCTTTCAATATGTTTTCTAACCGCTCCGCATCCAGGCGGCGGATCATCCTGCCATTGCTCACCACGGATATCGTCCCACTTTCCTCGGATACAACCACTACAACCGCATCGCTTACTTCTGAAATCCCTAAAGCAGCCCGATGACGTAAGCCGAGTTGCCTGTCGGCTGCATGAGCCAGCACACCGCTTGCCGAAAGCGGCATCACACAAGCTGCTGCTAATATTCGTGAGCCCTCCAGAATGGCAGCCCCATCGTGCAGAGGTGTGTTTGGGTAGAAAATCTGTAGTATCAATTCAGGTGTGACTTGTGCATCCACAATTACACCTGTGCGAACAAATTCCTCCAGATTGTCGAGACGCTGCATGACGATCAGCGCTCCATGGCGGCGGTCGGAGAGACGGGTAGCTGCATTAACCACCGCGGTAATAGACTTTTGAGTTCCCGGGGAAGCCTTTCCGCTTCCAAAGATAAAGCCAGCTCTACCAAGGCGTTCCAATGCGCGCCGGATTTCGGGTGCAAATATGACTGGAATTGCCAGGACGAGTGCAGGCAAGGTTGTACGAATCAACCAGGAGAATGCTGGTAATGCTTCAGTGCTGTTTAACAGGCTGCCAAGAACAACCAGCAGTAGAATACCGCGTAGCAACACCACCGCCTTTGTGTCGCGCAATAAGATCAAGGTTCCAAAAAAAACCAGCGTGACAATCGCCAGGTCGAGAATACTGAGCCAGTTGAGCCTTTCAACAACAAAGCCCAAACTTTCGATCAGGTAGCGAATAATGTTTTGTATAAAATCCTGACCTATCATGGTATCAGCTGGTTCCATCCCATCTACTTCATCCTATATCAACCGGAGAGATAGCTTTGATATGCTATACCGGTCGCAAGACACGGTCTTTACGCAGTTGCTTGAAGAATAAAATCTCCCCATCTCCCATGGTTTCCTGGGCAGCTTCCTGCCAGGCACGCACTCCCAGTGATTTAATGGTCCGTGACTCATAACCCAGAGATTTCCAGACTTCTTCCTGTTTGGATAAATCCACTGGCAAGAAAAGCAGTGCTGCCTCACATTGTAAATCTCGCGAGGTCGTCTCAACCTCGCTCAGTAACGCTTGCATCGCTTTTGAGAGCGGTTGTCCGGGTTCAAGGTAGACTTCATCGGTACGTTCCACCAGGTTTTCAACTTGCCATCCAACGATCCCAACCGATTTACCGTCTAGTTTTAAGAACAAGAAAGCTTTTTCACCAAAGGCTGCCATGATATCTTCGCTGGTAGGATTTACCTTACCATTGCTCAGTCGGCCAATTAATGTTGCAATCTCTGCGGCATGACGTGGGCGAGCTTTTTCCACGATCAATTCCCCTTTCGGTTCGATGGAAGGCTTGGTGGCAGCAGTTTCATAGCTTGGGAAGAGCTCTTTCCAGGCTCTGGTCACCTGCTCCCAGGTGTTTTCAAAAGAACCTTCATTATGAATGACCGTTTTGGCGGCTTTAACTTTTTCAAGCTGAGGTGGTTGTGCATTGATACGCTGGTGTGCCAGCGCAGGACCCATACCGCGTTTTTGGGTCAGGCGTGCA
The DNA here is from genome assembly GCA_963736805.1 of uncultured Chloroflexia bacterium. Classification (GTDB taxonomy): domain Bacteria; phylum Chloroflexota; class Anaerolineae; order Anaerolineales; family UBA4823; genus FEB-25. The sequence goes on along the minus strand of CAVTQM010000037.1, from coordinate 74,699 downwards.
ACCTGGATATCCTTTTGTGCATATGTGACCCAGATCGTATCACATGCCTGGCGTAACGGGCCTTCTAAAAGCTTGATCGCTTCGATGACAATTACCTTGTGAGGGGCACGCCTGACGAGGATATCGACTGCCTGGCGAACCAGCGGATGTACGATTGCTTCAAGCTGAACGAGAGCTTCCGGGTCTGAAAATACCACCCGCGCTAATTTTGTCCGGTCGATCTGTCCATCCGGGCCCAGGATCCACTTTCCGAAGGTATCGATCACCATCTGGTAGCCGGGAGCATCCATGGCAATGGCGCGATGACCTAACGCGTCCGCATCAATGCCATATGCACCCAGGTGCTCCAGCATCTTGCGTACCACGCTCTTACCAGTGGCGATATTTCCCGTTAAACCAATGACAAATTTGCCTGACCAGGCACTCATTCTTCCTCCTCTTATCATTGTAGCCGCGCTAATGCAGAATGTCAAAGGTTATTGCAGAATTTTATAAGGGATACTCAATTAGGTGGAAAACCATGGAATGGTAACGATGCGCTTAATACAGTTCCCAGGTTGTTATACATACTCGGCTTATCACAAAAATCACCATATTTAGGGTGAGGCTGCCATAAAATCATCTGTTTGCATTAAAATACCTTTGATATGTTGGTTATAGTCAAAGAATTTACAAATTCCGACCTATTAGTACGTTTACCACCAATAAATTCGATAACCTCTGCCACCGATGAACTGGAAAGGTCTCCCATCATGCAAACCAAGTCACACCTAGGGAACCCCTACATCACCACCGCTGTCTATTACCTCGGTTTCATCTGCCTGGGTATGGCGACTGCTGTGCTTGGCCCTACCTTGCAGGGCTTGGCTGGAAATACCGCTTCAACCCTTGCTCAAATCAGTTCGTTATTTCTCGTGAGCTCTTTTGGATATCTGCTTGGTTCGTTTGCCGCAGGAAGAGTGTTTGACCGGGTCAAAGGACATCCGATCTTATCTCTTGCGCTGCTCATGGTTGCATCGATGCTGGTGATGATTCCGCTGATGCAAAGGTTGCTTTTTCTCCAGGTATTATTTTTCATCATTGGGATCGCAGAAAGCCACCTGGATGTGGGTATCAATACGTTGATAGTCTGGCTGCATGGCAACCGTGTGCCACCGTTTATGAACGGCCTTCACGCTTTCTATGGGATTGGCACAACCACTGCCCCGCTCATTGTAGCAGCAGTAATCAGCAATATGGGTTCACTGAACAGCATCTATTGGGCTTTGTCCATCCTGTTCCTGCCCGTTGCAGTGCTCGTCCTTTTTTTCCCCAGCCCTTCTCATATCCATTCCAGACAACTGGCTGAAGAGCGACCGGCTGTTCCGATTCTTGTCATCCTGATCACCGTGATCTTCTTTGCCTTTACCGGCGCAGAATTGGGTTTTGGTGGCTGGATTTATACATTTACGACCTCCCAAGAATATGGCAATCCCACGTTGGCAGCCAGTATCAATGCGGCATTTTGGGCTGCATTAACAGTGGGCCGTGTAATCTCCATCCCCCTGGCTGTAAAATTCAAACCTCAAAAAATCCTTTGGGTGGATTTCTGCGGGATTATCGTCAGCTTGCTCGTGATCATATTTTTCTCATCCACCCAAGGTCTTCTTTGGCTTGGAACGATCGGGACGGGTTTGTTTATGGCGCCAACCTTTCCCATCCCTCCTCAATGATGCCCAGAGCCGTATGCATATGTCCGGGAAAATAACGAGCTATTTTTTCGTTGGCGCTAGCCTTGGCAGCATGGTCATACCCTGGTTAATGGGTCAGCTGATTATCCCCTTTGGAGCAACTAGCCGTAATGATTGTTGTCTTGTGCAGCATCCTGGTTGCCACAGGGATCTTCTATATTCTCAATATAGTGCAGCGTAATACTTTTACTCCACCGCCTCAACCCTCCAGCAGTGGGAAGGGCGAAGTCTGATAGTGCCAGGAATTATGTGGCGGATTGATTTCATGCTGCCAATCGCCGATGCGGAAATTCTTTTCAAGGATTTTCCCCGCCTTAATTCCACCAGATTATCCGGGATGGTTTTTCTGCATTTAGCATTGACAAAATCACTGCTCCCGCTGTATAGTTTCACTTCGCTATTGCGGAGTCTAGATTGGTAAATCCAAAACTTACGAAATATTCTTTTAGAAATATCTTGGTTTCGATACTCCCCTATGTGTTGCTTATTGCCGTTGCTGCAATTTGTTACATGACGATTGCCCACTTATTGGGCTATTATAACGATGATTGGTACTTGATGTACGCAGGTGTCAGTCAGGGTGCTGAGAAGTTTCATGATGTTTTTGCAATTGACCGCCCCTTACGCGGCTATTTTGTTGGGTGGATGTTCGAGATATTTGGAGTGAATCCCTGGCTTTACAGCCTGGGGGCATTTTTAATGCGCTGCCTCGGTGCACTGGGATTGCTGTGGATCCTGCGTATCCTTTGGCCTGCAGAACGAAAAACGATCTATGCGGCTGTAGTGCTGTTTATTGTATATCCTGGCTTTCTCGATCAACCAAACGCCATTGATTTCCAATCTCACCTCTGGGGATTTACGTTGGCAATTATCTCCATCGGCTGTAGCCTACAAGCCATAGCCACCTCAAAAAAGCAATTCAAGGCAATCCTGATTGTACTATCCCTTGTGACCCAAATCCTGTACCTGATGCTCATGGAATATTACATCGGTTTGGAAGGATTACGCTTAATACTAATTGCTTATTTAAGTTGGAAGCAAGACCATGAGAACCTCACCAGGCTTGCCTGGCGGATATTTTTACGCTACCTGCCTTCGTTACTCGTGTCGCTCGGTTTTTTAATTTGGCTCACTCAAATATTTCAGGTTCAACGCCAGACCGTGAACGTCGATTCCATGTTCGCCTATATCCTGGAAAACCCCATCAAGCGCCTGATCGGTCTGTTTATCAACCTGTTCAAGGACCTGTTGAATGTCATTTTCATTGCATGGGCAGAACCCTTTTACCAATATGCATTTGTCGAACAATTGAAGCCGCTTCTCCTTGAAATTAGCCTGGCCGTTCTTGCTGGGGGTATCGTCTGGTTTGGACTATCCTTGATCAAGGATAAGCCCATTGACGAATCTCAGCGATCCAACCAGCCTCATGTTGCTCGGGATATGATTCTAATTGGCTTATTAGCCGTCGTGTTAGCACTTGTCCCGATAAGTTTTACGAATCGCCAGGTAATCTTTAATGGATTTAGCCGTTTTAGCCTGCCTCCGTCCATCGGGGCGATCTTTATTCTTGGCGGATGCCTGGTGGCAATGGGCAAGAGCCGGTTAAAAACCTGGTTTGTGGTGAGTTTGGTAATAATAGCCACCATGACTCACCTCGGCAATGGACTGAACCATGCGGATCGGTGGAAGGTTATGCGTGATTTTTGGTGGCAAGTCACGTGGCGTGCGCCTAACATTGCTCCCGGCACGGTACTAATGGCGGAATATGCGAATACTGGTATTGCTGAAGATTATTTCGTCTGGGGACCGGCAAATCTGATTTATTACCCCACGCTTCCCTACCAACCGAAAACAAAGTTGAATTTAAATGCAGCAACACTGCATAATATCAATTTGAATGCTGTAATAACCCAGGCCAAACAGAAGATTGAAAGGCGAAGTTTTATTTCGGAAATAGATTTTTCTAAGTTACTGGTTCTTTCCATGCCAGGTGAGACCATTTGCGTCCATGCGCTGGATGGGAATAGCATGGAATTGTCCGATCAGTCCCGTTCAGCTATCACTCTCATTGCGCCTTATTCGCAAATCAATCGGATCATGGTCGATGAGCCATTGGCACAGCCGCTGGAATCCATCTTTGGAAAAGAGCCTGCCCATGATTGGTGCTATTACTATGAAAAAGCGGATCTTGCCCGACAGCGTGGCGATTGGGATGAAATTGTTCGCTTGGGGCAGGAGGCAGACCGATTGAATCTTCAACCGCATGACAGTATTGAGTGGATGCCTTTCATTAAAGCTTACGCCTATTCAGGCGAGAAAGAGCACGCCCAAGAATTGGCAAGGATTATCAGTGACAACCCTTATTATCGTCACCAGGTTTGCAAGGAAATTTCAGCTAGATCCATACCAGATGGCTGAAAGTTTCCCTGATGGACACCTCCTGCTGGTCAATGAGTTTTGCCAGCCAGGCAGTGAATAGGATATCCGGTTGATAAAGGGGATTGCCGTTATTTGCTCTTCATCGCCAGGCGTGGGTCGAGTGCATCGCGTAAGCCATCACCCAACAGGTTGAATGAAAGCACCACCAGCATGATGAATAGCCCTGGGTAGACCACCAGATATGGAGCAGTGAAAACCTGGTTGCGTTCCGCACTCAACATCGACCCCCATTCCGGTGTGGGTGGCTGTGCTCCCAGGCCGAGGAAAGACAGGGCAGCTGCATCCAGGATGGCAGTCGCGATACCTAATGTTCCAATCACGATCAAAGGTGTCAACGAGTTGGGTAAAATTCGCTGAAACAAGATATAGGAGGTGCTGCCACCCAGGGCACGTGAGGCGGCTACAAAGTCCATTTCGCGGCGTGGTCAGGATCGCCGAGCGGGTCACGCGTGCGAAAGCAGGGATGGAGACGATACCGATCGCCAACAAAGCATTCGTCAACCCCGGCCCCAGGCTGGTCACGAGAGCAATGGCTAAAAGCAAGGATGGAAACGCCAGCAGCACATCCATGAAACGCATGAGCACATTGTCCACACTACCTCCCAAATAACCCGCCAATGCCCCAATGGTTGTACCGATAATAATTGCAAAGCTTACCGTGGTAAAACCAATGATCAGGCTTAACCTGGCTCCATATAAAACCCGGCTGAACTCATCGCGTACATTCCCATCAATCCCCATCAGATGCTGGGGCTGGTCAGCAGGACAACCCAATAGATGGATGCAGGGTGCCTGGCGCGCTTTCACTTTTTCCACCCCGATCAGCACCTGTTGAGGGTCATAAGGTGCCAACAAGGGGGCGAAGATGGCGATAAGCACCAATATACTCAGAACGACCATACCCAAGACGGCGGATTTTCGTTTGAATAAGCGCCGCCGGGCAGTTCCCCATAGAGAAACAGGTTTATCAGAGATTAACTTCTCTGCCTGTAAATTGACCACCTTGCTGGTGGGGGCATTTTCAGCAATTTCACTCATTCCGATTAATCCAGCCGGACGCGTGGGTCAAGGTAGATATAAGATATATCAACAATGAGATTTAAAACCACAAAGAAGACAGCAATGACCACGGTGAAGGATTGGACGATGATGTAATCGCGGGCAGTGATGGCGTCATATAGAATTTTCCCCACGCCCGATAGGTTAAAGATCGTTTCTGTGAGCACAGCCCCTGCCAATAAACTGCCAAGAGATAGTCCAATGATCGTCACCAGAGGCAAAAGCGCATTGCGTAAGGCATGTTTCATTACTTGAGAATAACGGGAGGCACCCTTGGCACGCGCCGTACGGATATAATCGGTACCCAAGACGTCCAGCATGCTGGAACGGGTCATCCGCGCAATCAGTGCCAGTGGGATCGTACCCACCGCGATTGCCGGCAAAATGATGTGTTTTACCGCATCTACAAATACATCCCAACGCCAGATCAGGATGGCATTCAGCATATTGAACCGGCTGATAAATTCAAAGACGCTTGTCAAACCTTGTGAAGTGGTTTTCAGCCCCCACACAACAAAAAATGGATCAGGTGACATGCCGGGGCTGAGCCGGCCAGAGGGTGGCAATTGGAATGGTGTGCCTTTCAATACCAAGGCAAACAGATACGCTAACATTAATCCCAGCCAGAACACAGGCATGGAGATGCCAATATTTGCCACCAGCATTGTACCGATATCGATGGAGGAGTTCTGGCGTACGGCTGAGATGATACCCAGCGGTATGCCCAGAAGCACGGCAAAAAACATGGCTGCAAAGGCTAATTCCAGGGTGGTTGGCAGGCGCTCGATCATCATTTCTGTCACAGGCCTACCGTATCGGATTGACACTCCAAAATCACCGCTTGCAATCTGTCCCATATAGGTCACAAACTGGGTCAAGATGGGTTGATCGAATCCATAGCGATGATTAAACTCGGCGCACACCGCTGGGGTAGCTTTTTCACCCAGCATGGCACGGCATGGATCACCCAACGCCCGGGCAAGGATAAAGGTGACTACCAGTATCCCAAATAGGACGGGAATGCTGGATAAGATACGCCGTAGGATGTAAGTTAACATTTTTTAGAAAACCCCCGGTGGAGAAAGTAACCTCCACCGGGGAGAATTGAAACAAGGTCTATTCTTTAATTATCCTGTTGGTGCATTCAGGAAAGCACCCCATAGTGCATTGAAGTACTCGAATACTCCCGAGCGACCAACATGCAAAGGACTGGATGCATCCCACTGCATGATATAGGAAGCAGCCACGTCATTGGCATCAAAGGTTGTACCATCCGAGAAGGTCACACCATCGCGAAGATAGCAGGTCCACTCGGTCAGGTCTGCGTTCGGCTCACAAGAGGTGGCAAGTGCAGGTTCAACGGTTGTAGCACCAACTGTGTAGCGGTACAGCCCTTCCTGAACCTGGATGCAAGCACGGATGCTCTCACCATCTGTCTCATCTCCACAGTACAAGGAGATGGGTTCAGCGTTCTGCATCCAAACGAAGGTGTCCTGTCCCTCGATAGAAACCGGAGGGAAGTACTCATTGCCCAATGCACTAACGTTGGCATTCTGGACCGTGGCTTTATAGGCTACCGCGGAACCACCATGCGAGATCGGGTACCATAGGTACGTGCTGCTTGATGGCGTTGTTGGCATCAGCATAGAAAGGTTCGCGTGCTGCACTGTCTGCTAATTTGGCACCTTCGGTCAGGTTCGTGGTGATATCATCCCACTTGGTGCCGAATTGCTGTGAGGCTCCAGCGCCAAAGTGATAATCCATGAAGTTGGTCATATCCGGGTAGTCACCCGTCCAACCCAGCAAGTGCAAGCCGCCAACTTCGCCAGCCGCGGTTGCATCAAGGAAGGCACCAGACTCCATCACCACGATCTCAGCATTAATATTAAAGTTTTCCTTGAGCTGTGCCTGGATATCCTGCGCTACCACACCAGGCTGCGGCAGGTAGCCGCGCACCACATCGCGGTAGGTGATGGTGGTATCGAAACCATCTGCGTAACCTGCTTCAGCTAACAATTCCTTGGCCTTGACAGCATCGAACTCATACCATGCCTCGCCTGCACAAGCATTGGTCACTGCACAGGGGGTGAAATGAGAGGCAACTTCAGAACCAACAGGGAAGAAGTTATCCACCAGGCGTTGGCGGTCAATGCCCATGGCGATTGCCTGGCGCACTAATTCGTTATCGAATGGTGGATAGGTATTGTTCATGGCGACGTAAAAAATGTTGAGCGCTGGGCGGTCAAGCTTCTGCAGGTTTGGATCATTTGCTACGACCTCGAAATCTGCCGTGCCAATGTTATCAATCCCATCGACGGTGCCCGATTGCAGTTCCAACAAACGTTGGGCAGCTTCTGAGCTCCAGCGGAAGACCAGCGTGGGGGTCTTGGCGGGATCGCCCCAATAAGTGGGGTTTTGGACTAAGACCAGCTCATCGCCTTTCTTCCATTCTCCCACCATGTAAGGTCCGGTGCCAACTGGGGTATCCAGCAAAGCACCAGTTCCTCCGGTTTGCTCCAGATATTCAGCGGAATAAACCGGGAAGGCTGCGAAGGCAACCTTCTGCAGGAAGGATGGGTCAGGACTGCACAAGCTGACCTTGACGGTTAGCGCATCAACAGCTTCGATGCTCTTAATCAAGCCACCATAATCACAATCTGGTGCGCTCAACGAGAGACCCTCAAAGGCAGGTGCGGCTACGGTTGGTGGTACTTCCGTGGGTGGAACTTCAACGGGCGGCACTGCGGTGGGCTCAACGGGTACTACAGTGGGCTCAACAGGCGCAGCAGTGGGCGGGGTGGCGATGGGGTTTGAGACCTGAGGGGCACAGGCTGCCAGTACCATGCTGAACAGCACGAGACCAGCTACTATTAAACTACAACTTATTGTGTTTCATCTTTCTCTTCTCCTTTAGAATTAGGTACTATTGTTTCAAACGAAAATACGATCATGAGTGTTATTCTTAAAATCCACCTCCTTTCCATGTGTCACGCACAAGGATCAATCGTTATTAATCATAAGATTATACAACAGGATTCCATCACAATCGATATGATTATTTATTTCAATGCGCAGCTGTCCAGGCAATTAATGGCAGCATATTATTATGGATTACTCTTTGCCAGAGTTAAAAGTTCAAGGTATACTCAACCGAACGGAGATCGACAATGACTGAGAAAAACTGGGAGACCCTGAAAATTCAATATTGCCAGCACGTGGACCAGCAGGTAGGCTTGCAAGCTCAGATTGTCTACCCGCCAGACATCATGCCCGACCAACCGGCACGCATCCTGGCTCATCGCTGCTCACACGGTTTCACCTGCAACTTGGATGGGCGGGCAAGCTGTATCTGGGCTGGCACGAACCCGGCCTTTGATCCATTCAAAGAATAAGCACCGCAAAATAACATTGTAGGGGCGCAGCGTTGCTGACCCAACCCTACAAAAATATCATATATTCCATCGATTTTCACTTATTGAATCACACCCAACTTGCGACCGACCATGGCAAAAATTTCAAGGCCTTTATCCAGGTCTTCCCTGGCATGGGCGGCAGAGATCATCACCCGGATGCGTGCCTTCCCCTTGGGAACGGTCGGGAAACCAATCGCCATGGCGAACAGATCCATTCTCGAACAGCTCACGGCTGAATTGCTGGGCAAGCGGAGCTTCTCCGAGCATGATGGGGGTAATGGGGGTGGTGCTCAACCCGGTGTCAAAGCCCAGGCGACGCATCTCGGTCTTAAAATAACGTGCGTTTTCCCACAGCTTATCCACCAGCTCGGTGGACTCCTCCAGGATATCAACTGCTGCAATGCAGGCAGCTATATCCGGAACTGTCATAGCCGAGGAGAACAGGAATGGACGCCCACGCTGGCGCAGCCATTCGACCACCACCGGGTTGCCTGCGGATACACCTCCGACCACACCGAATGCCTTGGAGAGCGTCCCCACCTCGACATCTACCTTGCCATGCAGGCCAAAATGATCCACAATGCCCCGTCCACCTTTACCAATCACACCTTCGCCATGTGCATCATCCACCATCAGGATGGCATTGTAATTTTGGACAACTTCATAGATTTTATCCAATGGAGCGATATCACCGTCCATGCTGAAAACACCGTCCGTGATGACCATTGCCCGGGGAAACTTCTCACGCTCTTCGATCAAGACACGTTCCAGGTCCTGAGGGTTGCAGTGGGAATAACGGATGATCTTGGCACCCGAGAGCCGGCAGCCATCGATGATACTGGCATGGTTGAGCTCATCAGAGAAGACTGCATCGTCCTTGCCCACCAGGGCAGGAATGGTGCCAATATTGGCGGTAAACCCGGATTGGAATGTGATCGCGGCTTCCACGCCCTTAAAGGCAGCCAGGCGGCGTTCCAACTCCAGGTGCAGGTCCATCGTACCAGCAATTGACCGCACTGCGGCTGGACCCACACCGTACTTCTTCACCGCTTCCTGGGCAGCCTGGACAATTCGTGGGTGATTAGCCATTCCTAAATAATTGTTCGAGCAAAAGTTTAACACTCGTTTGCCATCCACAATCAGCCACGCACCCTGGGGTGAGCTGAGCGTGCGGATGCGGTTATACAAACCATCATCTTTCAGTTTTTGGATCTCATCCTGGATCCATTGAAGTTTGTTGGACATGATGCGCCTCCTGATAACTGGTATGAAACAGTGCTAAGCTGTTTTTTATTTCGGTGGTTTCGGTTTACGCCCGCCGCCAAAGGTGAACATGCGGGAGAACACTTGTTTGGAGGTTGGAAGCTCAACACTTGGGGCACTTTCGGTAGCAGCCCAATTGGCCGTGCTCCTTTCCCTCAGCCATTTCTCACGCCCAAGCCTGGCATGGGAAAGCTCCTTGAGCAGCGCTTCTGTATCTTTGGCAGAAATCTGCTGCCGCATTGTGTATAAATTTTCCATCAATATATCGATCCACCGTACCAGCTGCTCTTGAGAAGATACAGCCTGGCTGGCGAGTGGAACCAGCCTCCCCAAATTGCCCGGCTGCACTGGTGGCTGCAGCATAAGGTCGGCCTGCCAGCTTGCGTGCCTCATACCAACCGGGTTGATCAACGGTAGTATTCAAAAGAACCGCAGCAAGTAATTGGGGCAAGGTGTGGGTAGCCGCCATCATGCTGTCCAGCTCGACGGGATCCATAAATAAATGCTCGGCTCCCAGCAGGTGGCTAAAATCTGTTGCCAATTTTATGGCATCTGAAGGCACTCCCTGGGGGGATAAAATCGCCATCATACCATTTTTGAACAAGTCTGCGTGGGCGGCCTCGACTCCACTGTCAAAGGTTTCCAGGTAAGCCGGATTGATCACGGGCGCTAATCCGATGTAATAACGATTGGGAGGCAGCATTTCATTAAACCACACCAGCACCTCACTTTTCACCGGGGCAGTATCCATGATTACCGCATCTTCCTGCAAGTCTGGGATGATGAATTTCAAGGTTTCCCGGATCTGGTCTAAGGGTAGTGCCAGAACAATGACCGCTGAATTGACTACTGAGTTTGGTAAGTTGCCATCCACGCGGTCGAATGCTCCCAGGTCCTTAGCCCGGTTCGCAACCCTGATATCCTTGTCATGCCCCACTCGAAAAAACATGTCCTTGTGTTCTGCCAGGGCTAAGCCGATGGAGGCGCCAATTTGCCCTGTACCAATGATGGTGATCTGAACTGCCATATTTCACCTCAGCTAGCTTTCATTATCTACAACCCACAGTTTATATAGCAGGTTGTTCTCATCACCTGGTAACTGTGCATTGGGGTGATGGTGTTTCCGGATTAAGGTTTCTGTGAGGGCGCTTATCCCTGCATTGTGTGCCAGTTCAGCTCCCCACGCAGCATGCTGCTCTGCCACAACGAATGGTTTCTGCCAACCAGGCAACGCTTCCCATGCGTTATGGGGTGGGTTTCCCCACTGGTGCGCTTGCCCCGGAATGGCTGCCCTTGCCAGGACAACCATCGTCCGTTCCAATAAATTTAGTGTGTATCGGGTTTTGCCCACATCGTGCAATAATGCCGCCACAAGCAGGTCGGGATTATTTTCATCCTGCTCTACCAACCTGTGGTACATCGTCAGGGCATGATTCTTCTCGCCGGGTTGCATTTGCATAAACAGTACCATTTGCTCCTCGCTTAATATTGCCTGCACCTGCTCAAGTTCGGAAGCATCAGGTTTTTCGAATACCATGCGCCAGAACTGGCGCACACGATAAAGGATGCGCACAACCTTTACACACCAAGCAGAAGCCGGAGGATTGCGTTTACCGCCGGCTGGATTACATTTCCCAAGAAATTGAAACCAGCAATGGATGGCAAAATGATCAGCACCATCAGTAACATCGGTCCGTAGGGACGGATGTTTTCCAGGACACGCGCTGCAGACGGAGGCAGTAAATAATCCAAGACCTTCTCTCCATCCAATGGGAACAATGGGATCAGGTTGAACAACATCAACCATAAATTTACATATATGAACATAAAAAGAAACCAGGACATGCTCGGAATAATTGAACCTGCTGGTTGGCTGATCCCAGCTACGGTAACAAGCCCCAACCGGAAAGGAATTGCAGCAAGAATTGCCATAATAAAATTCGAACCCGGGCCGGCAATGGAGACCCACATGGTTGCAGACCGTGAATGCCGCTGCAGCACATAAGGGTTGATCGGGACAGGTTTTGCCCACCCGAACCCAGCGAGGATCATCATCAGTGAGCCAATTGGGTCAAGGTGCGCCAGCGGGTTGAGGGTCAGGCGGCCATTGGCGCGTGGAGTGGTATCTCCAAAACGATCGGCAACCCAGGCATGCGAGAATTCATGCACCGGGAAGGCGGTTAGTAAAATAATGCCAAAAATGATCAGTTCAGACGGGGAGGGTAGAAAGCTAGACACAGGTGGAGGTCTCCTTAGGCAAAGATTATACCATCCAAGCCTGTTACGGCTGCGTGTTATAATGCCCTCATGCTGCCTGATTTACAGCTGGATGATGTCCTTCGTTTGCGTAAACCGCACCCATGCGGAGGTTATGAATGGAAAGTAGTCCGGCTGGGTGCAGATATTGGTTTGGAATGCCTGAATTGCGGGCGGCGAGTTCTATTACCCAGGCGCCAGCTCGCCCGTAGGGTGAAACCCATCTCTCCACACCCTGATACGCCAGTCTCCCCCAATGGATGATCTCCCACCGAAACGTCCTCATATCCTTTTCCTGTTTTCAGATACTGGCGGGGGGCACCGCAGTGCTGCAGAAGCCATCATCGAAGCCCTTCAGCTAGAATTTGGCGATCGCATTTCTACCCAGATGGTGGATATCCTTTTGGATTTTGCCCCACGCCCATTAAACTACCTGCCCAAATGGTACCCTTACATGCTGCGCTTCCCCGAAGTATGGAAGGTGGGTTACAAGCTTAGCAATGGCAGCCGTCGTGCCAGGCTGATCGTTGAAAGCGCTTACCCATATGTCAGGCGCAGCCTGCACAAGTTGATTGATCGAAATCCGGCTGACATGATCATTTCCGTCCATCCATTAGCGAATGATCCCTTCCTGCATGCCCTGGGGAAACATCACCCTCCTTTTATTACCGTCGTCACTGACCTGGTAACGACCCATGCCCTGTGGTATGGTAAAAACGTGGATTTATGCCTGGTACCAACGGAGGATGCCCGTCAACGCGGCTTGCTGGCCAATTTGAAATCTGAACAATTGAAGGTTGTGGGTCTGCCGGTGGCAGACCGCTTTTGCCAGCCAGCCGGTGATAAGGGTATCCTGCGCCAGCAGCTGGGTTGGCCGCAAGACCGACCCGTGGTTTTACTGGTTGGAGGGGGTGAGGGCATGGGACCACTGGAGAAAAACGCTCTGGCGATCGCCAGGGCAAACCTCCCCATCACCCTGGTGGTGGTGGCTGGTCGCAATGCAGCACTAAAGGAACACCTGCAAGCACGCCAGTGGCCAATGCCAACTGTGATCTATGGTTTCGTGCATGATATGCCAGATTTTATGCGCGCCGCCGATATCCTTTTAACCAAAGCCGGTCCGGGAACGATCAGCGAAGCGCTCATTGCCGGTCTCCCCATGATCCTTTATAGCCGCCTGCCAGGCCAGGAGGATGGCAACGTGGATTTCGTCATCTCCGAAGGTGTTGGCGTATGGGCTCCTGAATCCGACACGATCATCCATGCAATTAAAGTCGTGGATCACCCACCCACAGCAGCTTCAGCAGGTTGCTGAAGCCTGTTACCAGGCAGCCCGCCCAATGGCAGCCCGTGAGATAGCACGCATCCTGGCAAACCGCCTGGGGATGCGTAACTAGGGGCACATATCAATGGCTAGCACAAAGCGTATGCCTATTCGGTTTACCTTGCTCACAGCCATTGTCTGGCTGGCAGTGGCAGCTGGGATCATTTTCCTGCTCTGGCAGCTGATCACACGAATTTCTGGCAGGGATCTACTGGAAAACACTCCCACGCCCGACCTGACTATGGCTTACCAGACCCTCGAAGTCATGCAGACCACTCAGCAAACCAGCACGTTTACCACTCCCCTCCCGACGATTACCCCACCCCCTACAGTAAGGCTGACCCAAATACCCTCCACGCCTCTGCCTTCACCGGTAACAACCGTTATCTCCCGCCGGCATTACTCAGACCAGCCAGCCCCAGGTACTTTGTGACAGGGCTGCAGCAGGCAACCCGATCGACGTCACCATTCCCGATAACAGCATCATTTCACCTGGGCAGAGCTTTATAAAAACCTGGAAGCTGGTCAACATTGGTTCATGCACCTGGACACCCTCCTATTCAGCTCGCTTTTTCTACGGCGACCGTATGGAAGCTCCTGAGGCAGTTGCTCTCCAGGAAAATGTCCTTCCCTCCCTGAGCGTAGAGATTTCGATCGAAATGGTCGCACCACTCTCAGCAGGTACCTACCAGGGAAATTGGAAATTGAGCAACCCGAGCGGGGTAATGTTCGGTATCGGCCCAAATGGCAATTCACCTTTCTGGGTGCGCATCATCGTCCCTGAAAATCCTTCCAACACCGCCACTGTTGCACCCAGCCTCACCGCCACGCAGGCTGTCACCCAATCTCCCTCCCCCACCGCACCACCCGTCCATGCGAGCGGTGAGTTATCGCCAGCTCCAGGAGATAGCATCGACCTGGACACGCTGACATTGAATGCGGGGGATGCAGATCTGGTTTACCAGCTGGAGGCTAATAATTATCACTGGCTGGTTCCCAATGATGGGGCTACGCTTGGTGTATATGCCAGCCTGGAGCCCAATCTGGTGGATTGCCAGTCTGCCAGCATGAGCTCTGCCCCGATTGCGGTGGAGAGCCTGTCAGTGGGCACATATATGTGCTATACCAGCAACGAGGGGCGGATCGGCAGGGCGCTCCTGAAAGCGGTGAACCCGGACGATTTCACCCTGACCCTGAATATGCTCACCTGGGAGCTGCCATGAGCACACTTTATCTTGTAGCCACCCCGATTGGGAACCTGGAGGATATCAGCGCACGCGCCCTGCGTATCCTCCGCGAAGTGCGTCTGATTGCTGCTGAAGATACCCGCCAAACTGCAAAACTTCTGCGTCGCTATGACATACACACTCCCTGTACCAGCTACCACGAGCATAACAAGCTGGTGCGCCTGGAACGTGTTCTGGAAACCCTTCAGGAGGGAGACGTGGCGTTGGTCTCGGATGCCGGCACCCCAGCCCTGAACGACCCTGGTTATGAGCTGGTACGGGCAGTAATCACCGCCGGGTACACGGTCAGCCCCATCCCAGGCGCTTGTGCGCCTATTGCAGCCCTGGTAGCCTCAGGTCTGCCCACCGATTCCTTCCTTTACCTGGGCTACCTGCCCCGTAAGCCGGGTGATCGCCAGCGCCTGCTGGTAGAGGTATCAGATCTACCCTACACGTTGATCTTCCTGGAAGCACCCCACCGCATGCTTGCCTCGCTGGAAGACCTGCAGGATAAGCTCGGTGACCGCCAGATTGCCGTGGGACGTGAGCTGACCAAGCTGCACGAGGAGATTTTCCGCGGTAGGCTGAGTGAAGCCCGGGCATATTTTACGGTGCACCCGCCGCGCGGTGAGTTTACCCTGGTGTTGTCAGGCCTCCCGCTCCAGGCCGAGCGCTGGACGGAAGAGCACCTGGATAGTGCCCTGCAAACTCACCTTACCCGCGGTGAGCCTGCCTCTCAGCTGGCAGCCCAGCTGGTTGCCCCATCCGGCTGGTCGCGCAGGCAGATTTACCAGCACCTGCTAAAAATCCAGGGCAAAATGGGTTCAAAAAATTCCTGACTTTTTCTCTCAAAGGCTAAACACAGACGATGGACTTAAACGATCACACCTCCTTCCCTAACCTTGACAGGCAAAATTATCTCTCCGAGATCGAAAACCTGCCCAGCCAGTTGGAAAATGCTTACCAGCTGGGCTTGAGCTTGAACCTGCCCGAATGGCAGGGGATTCAACACGTGCTCATCGCCGGTATGGGCGGTTCCGCCATCGGGGCTGACCTGCTGGCAGCCTACGTAGCCCCTTTCTGCCCGGTTCCCATTCTGGTTCAGCGTAACTACACCCTCCCCGCCTGGGCGAATGGATCCGAGACGCTGGTTGTCGCCAGCTCGCACTCAGGCAACACCGAGGAGACCCTGGCAGCCTTTGAATTGGCGATGAAAAGCAACTGCCGCATCCTGGCACTGTGCACGGGCGGAAAATTGGCTGAGGCAGCCAGGGTTTCAAATCTCCCATTGTGGACCTTTGAGCATCACGGTCAACCACGCGCCGCGGTGGGCTATTCGTTTGGGTTGCTACTGGCGCTCTTCAATCGCCTGGGAATGATCCCCAACCCGGTTGCTGAGCTGTCCGAAACAATTACGGCTATGCGCAAACAACAAGCCAGCCTGCGGGCAGATGTGCCGGTGGTGCAATAACCCCGCCAAGCGCCAAGCCGGGCAGCTCATCGGGCGTTGGGTGATGGTCTTCGGGGCGGATATTCTCGAGCCGGTCGCCCGCCGCTGGAAGACCCAGATCAACGAGCTGGCCAAGGCTGTAGCACAGTTCGAAGTCCCTTCCTGAAGCAGACCACAATGCCCTGGTCGGACTGATGCAGCCCGAGCAAGCCATGGTCTCAACCATGGCGCTATTCCTGCGTGCGGCTTCCTACCACCCGCGCAACCTGCTGCGAACCGAGCTGACCAAGCAAGCCTACATGCTCGATGGGCTGAATACCGATTTCTACGATGCCCCAGGGGAAACACCCCTCGCCCAGCAATGGACCGCACTGCACTTCGGGGACTACATGGCATATTACCTGGCGATGCTATATGGAATCGATCCCACGCCGATTGAGGCGCTGGAGGGGTTTAAGCAACAGCTGAGGGAGCAGTAAAAAGCTGAAACATTGGATTAATTATGTTTATGTGAACAGAGCCCAAAAAATCAAAATTTAGTAAATTAAAAAAAACTTCCGAAGGAATGAATTTTATTCCTTCGGAAGTTTGTATTTTTATCCGCAGATCAAAGTTTATAAGCCGTGATCTTGGCGCTGAAGATGGCTTCCCGGATCGGCTTGTCGCCCAGGTCGATATCTTCATCCAGCTCGACCACATGTTCCTTCACCCCGTCACTGATCACCACACGTTTGCCCGACCCACAGCACGACTCACTGTTGGCTGATCTTCGCATATTCGTCCACCGTCTCCTGGTCGAAGTAGACTGGGATGAGCTCGATATTAGTAAAGCCAGCTGCCTCCAGCATGTTCAGGTAGTCCTTCACGTCCAGCGCCCCGGCTACGCAGCCCGCCCAGGCGCTCAGGCTGTCCTTGACCTCCTGCGGTAGGGGGCCATCGCTGACAATGTCGCTCAAGGCGAGCTTTCCGCCGGGTTTCAACACCCGGAATGCCTCGCGGAAGACCTGCGGCTTATCCGGCGAGAGGTTGACCACGCAGTTGGAGATGATCACATCCACCGTCTTATCCGCCACCGGCAGGTGCTCGATCTCGCCCAGGCGGAATTCAACATTGGTGAAACCCAGCTTTGCCTGGTTTGCACGCGCCTTCTCGAGCATCTCGGCGGTCATATCCACCCCGATCACATGACCCGTCTCGCCCACCTTTTTAGCCGCCATGAAGCAGTCGATGCCACCGCCGCTACCCAGGTCGAGCACGGTCTGCCCAGTCTGCAGCGCGGCCAGGGTGATCGGATCACCGCAGCCCATGGAGAGCCCGGTGACGTCTTCGGGCAATATCTCCAGCTCGGAGATGGGGTATAGCTTGCTGGCGGTCAAATCCACGGGATCTTTCGAGCCACAGCAGCTGGATGATGCTTTGGGCTGGAAGCTGGCTGCAGCTTGCCCATAGTGCTGCCGCACGGTGGTGCGGATATCAGCAGGTTTTTCTTGTACGTTTGATTCCGACATGGTAATTCTCCTTTTTGGATGGATGTCATTGCGAGGCAGTTTTTGCCCCGTGCCCCGAGCGCAGTGAGGGGGAAGCAATCTTCTCCGAGGTTGTAAATTTCCCAAATCTGAAAATGGGATTTTTGATCTCTTTAAGTCATGAAACAATTTGTTTCATCATATATATTATATCCATATTTTTCGATGCGTCAAGAGGAAGAATGTCACAATAAACGATTAATTTCGATACTATAGCCGTATTCTTGACATAATTAACCACCAATGATATCATATACACGGAATTCATTGATAATTTTAGATGTGTTTTTGGTAAGGATAACCCATGGACAATATGACCTCCACTCTCATCTCCCAGCTGCTGGACAAAGCGCTGGAAAATACGACACCCGAAGAACGCCTGGCCTTCGTGGAAAAGTTGTTTGCCCAGCTGCCTCCGGCAGGCCAGCAGGAGTTCCTGCTCAGCCTGACCCGCACGGTGCTTGATGGCAGCACCCCTCCAGTAGTTGTGCAAAAGGGATTCAACCCAGGCTTCATTGAACCGAGGCTCGTAAATATTTATGCCTCAACGACGGACGATTTTGCCCCCGGGCAGATCTGCTGCCAGGCCCTGACCGGCTTCTCCAGGGTGCCTGGTATGGATGAAGGCCAGGTGGTGGAGATCGCCCAGATGTTCAACGGGCTGGCAGACGAGACCCGTGTCAAGATCGTCAAGCTCCTATCAAAGGGTGAGTTCACCGTGGATGAATTGGTGGAGCTCCTGGATGTCCCCCAGTCCACCACCTCGCACCACCTGCGGGTGCTCAAGGAGGCTAATCTGATCCAGGGGGAAAAGCGTGGCAGGAATATTTACTATTCACTGGTGAATCCGCAAGCAGTGGCGGTTGAAGCGGGATGAAGAGCCTGAAAAACCTGCCTTCACAAGCTATCTAAAAAATAATCAGGTTTTATATATTACTTAATTACCTTTGTGTCCTTTGTGGTTTTCTTTAATTTCCCAAATTTACAACCCAGCTCCCTCTCTTGACACCCCTCCAGCCTCATGTATAATCCTCATCAATCGATCCATTAACAACCAGCGCGGAGACAAGTAACCCATCCGCCTTCCAGAGAGCCGCCGGGTGGTGCGAGGCGGCAGGCACCAGGGTAAAATCCACTCCGCCGGACCCAATCAACGGTCCAATTGCTCCTGCAGAATCGGTGCACTACCCATATAAAGGAGCCGGGTCAGCCCGTTAGCGCTCATTGGAGGTCAACCCAATCACCCATCTCAAAGACAGGTCAGCGGGTTGGCAAACTGCAGGTGGCACCACGGGAGCCCCCTCGTCCTGCGGGAGAGGGGGCTTTACTATTCGCCTTGGAGGTGCATCTATGTTAGACATTAACATCATCCGCGAACAACCCGACCTTGTTCGCAAAGCCCTGGCAGACCGCCAGATGGAGACCAACCCTGTCGACCAGGTCCTGGAGCTGGACCAAAAACGTCGCCTGATCATCCAGGAGAGCGAGAGCCTGAAGGCTGAACGCAATACGGTCTCCAAGGAGATCGGGAAAGCCAAGGATCCCACCGAGCGGCAGGCAAAGATCGAAGCCATGCGCCAGGTGGGTGAACGCATCAGCCAGCTCGACGAATCCTTGCGCAAGATCGAGGACGAGTTGAATGCCGTCCTGGCAGGCATCCCAAACCTGCCCGACAGCCGCTCACCCTATGGTAAGGACGACAGCGAGAACGTGGTCCTGCGCGGGGTGGGAGATATTCCCGAGTATGACTTCCAGCCCAAGGCGCATTGGGACCTGGGTCCAGACCTCGGCATCATCGATTTCGACCAGGGGGTCAAGATCACCGGCTCGCGCTTTTACGTGCTCAGCGGGGCGGGAGCACGCCTGCAGCGCGCCCTGATCGCCTGGATGCTCGACCTGCACATCCGCCAGGGCTACACCGAGAAGTACACCCCCTTCATGGTCAAGCAGCAGACCATGTTCAGCGCCGGGCAATTACCCAAGTTCGAGGACAATCTGTACCATGATGTGGAGGACGATCTATGGATGGTGCCCACCGCCGAGGTGCCCCTCACCGGGCTCCACATGGATGATGTGCTGGAGGAAGCCAGCCTGCCGCTTTCTTACACCGCCTACACACCCTGCTTCCGCCGCGAGAAGATCAGCGCCGGGCGCGACGTGCGCGGCATCAAGCGCGGCCACCAGTTTGACAAGGTGGAGATGTACATCTTCTGCAAGCCCGAGGAATCGGACCACTTGCTTGAAAAGATGCGCGCCGATGCTGAACAGACTGCCGCCGAGCTAGGCCTCACTTACCGTGTCAAGCAATTGTGCACAGGTGACCTGGGCTTCAACGCCCGTATGACCTACGACATCGAGGTCTGGGCACCCGGCTGTAACGAGTGGCTGGAGGTCTCGTCGGTCTCAAACGTGGGAGATTTCCAGGCACGCCGTGCAAATATCAAATATCGCCCAACGGAGGGCGGCAAGCTGAGATTGGTGCACACGTTGAACGGCTCAGGGCTGGGCATGCCGCGCACCCTGATCGCCGTGCTGGAGAACTACCAGCAGGCGGATGGCAGCGTGGTGGTGCCAACCGTGCTGCGCCCATGGATGGGTGGGATCGAAGTGATCCAACCCGAAGGAAAGTAAGAGAAAAGCATGCCCGCCTGGCTATCAACAACCATTTTCTGGACCACCCTGGTCATCATGCTGGTGGGCTTATTCGGGTTGATCGTGCCGGTCTTCCCCGGTATTGCGGTCATCTGGCTGGCTGCGCTTGGATACGGGGTGACAACCGGGTTCACCACCCTGGGCTGGGTGCTGTTTGCGCTGATCACGGTGCTGTTCATCACCGGGGCGGTGATTGACAACATCTTGATGAGCGCCAAGGCGCATAAGGAAGGCGCAGCCTGGTCTTCGCTGGCACTGGGGGTGCTGGCAGGTATCCTGGGCACAATCTTCTTCCCTCCGTTTGGAGGCTTAATTGCGGCACCTTTGGTCGTATTTTTGATCGAGTACATCCGCCAGCGTGATTTCAAAAAAGCCCTGTTAACCCTGCGCGGGTTGGCAATCGGTTGGGGTTCGGCTTTTGTGGTGCGCTTCCTCATCGGGGCAGCCATGATCGGCGTCTGGCTGGTGTGGGCGATTAACAGGTAGAAAAATGGTGGACTGAGGCTGGTTTTTGTAGGGCGGGTATCCCTACCCGCCACATACCAAATCTGCTCAATGTACGGATGCTCTGCCCCCACAATCAATTTACTCCGGCTTAAAATACACCATCCCTACCCCCATCTTCTCCAATCCCTCGCTCGCCCAATATTCGATCAAGGCTGAGCTGTCATCCAGCGCTGCGAACAATGCCGGGATGGCACGCTCATCACCAATCTTCGCCAGGGTCCGCACGGCCTCCAGGCGCACCAGGGGATTATTCTGCTGCATGGCCTCCAAGAGCCCTGGGACGGCTGGGCTTCCTATCGCCACCAGCGCATCTCCAGCCAACCGCCTGGAAAGGGCATCTTGATCGGCAAGCATTCCAACCAGGGCAGGCAAAGACTGGCTGGACGGGTGCGTGCGCAAAGCCAGTCCAGCGCACCAGCGCACGCCATTATCCGAATCGGACAGGGCACCCACCAATAGCCCGGGCACGCGCTCATCCTGCACCTCCGCAAGCGCCCGTACTGCCCACCAGCGTACATCTGCCTCAGGATGGGATAATCTCTGCTCCAGGGCTGCCACCGCTTCGGACCCCCAATCGGTCATGCGGGATAATGCTTGTTCCGCCTGCTCATCGTCGCCACAGCTAAGCTGGGAGAGTAAAACCGACAAATCTTCCATTCACACCACTAAAATAATTGCAGATTCAATAACAAAGCAGGAAAATGATTAATCACCCGGAGGGGGTACCGGTAGCGCCTCCGCGGGGGTGTTGATCCACTTGTCACCCTCATCGATCAGCATCACCGGGATCTCTTCCCGGATGGGGTATTTACGCCCGCAATCCTGGCAAATCAACCAGGCTTCCTTGTAATATTCTAACAAGCCTTCTTTTTCACGCACGCAATTTGGGCAACGCAGGATATCAAGCAGCTCTTGACTGACCATATTTCCTCCGACACGATCTGGTTAAATTATCAACCACGGCATGCCAACCTTCAGGCATCCAGCTACCACCGCTTGGCAAAAAATAAAGCTCCACACGTTCGCCTGGGGGTGGAAATCTGCTGGGAATAATATTCTACCCCAAAAACAGCCTTCCCGGCAGGCATGAACAGGGGCATGCTGCCGCTTCAACGATTAGATTGAAGCGTTATTCAATCTATTTATGGCTATGGAGTTTCGGTTGGCTCTGGAGTGGGTATTTCCGTCCCGGGTCCGTATTGGTATTTCGCCTGCCAGGGCTGGTAATGGGTAGTGAACACATCCTCATGGAGCAGAACGCCATCGCGGTACACCCGGCGGGTCACCGATACGTCTGCGCCATCCACTGCCCAGTCCACCTGCTTGATCTCACCCTGGGCCAGCTCAGGATTCTCTTCATACAACGGGTCGGGTGGCTCGACGATATTCTGCAAACCGGTGGTCTCCCAATCCACCGTTGCGGCCGTCGGAGGTGGAATAGAACTTCCAGGTGAGTGAACTGCCCCCGACATACGTCTCCATCAGCAGCCAATATGGTGTATCGTTGGTGAAGCGGAAGTCCACCTGTGGGGCAAACACGGTGGCATCCAGGCCGGCCAGGTTTTCATCGTGCCCGCCGCTGGGGGTTTGCTCGTAATATCCCACCCGGTAGGCATGGAACCAGCGTTCGTCGATCTGGTAGCCTCCAAAAAAAGCGGTGCGGAACAAGGTGGTGCTCACCTGGCACACGCCTCCACCCACTCCCTTGATGGTACGGTCTCCAAAGATGATCAGTGCTTCCGAGTAACCATTATCCAGGCTGACATCCCCCAGGGCATCCGCCATGGAGAAAGATTCGCCAGGTGCAACCAACAAGCCATGGAAGCGGGAAGCTGCCGTGGTGATATTTTGGATGCGCGCTGCGCTCGAACCATAGAAATAGGAGGTATGCGCATTCACCAGCTCACTGATGCCGAGTGATTCGGCCGTGGCGTCATCCGTCACATCTGGGTTGGTGGTTTGCATGACCAAATCCACGTTGTGCTGCCCTTGAGCAGCTGCTGGTTGATTTGCTGCAGGCTGGAATCCATGTCCAGGGCACGTCCGATGACTGCCGATTGGAGCAGGTCCAGTTGGCGGGTGTCATCATTAAAGATGAAACGCGCATTCTGCGGGTTGCGCCCAAGCCCGGGGGCAATGTTCATCAGAAAGTTCCTGATGGTCTCCGGGTTCAAGCCTACCTGGTAACTCTCTCCCGTGTCAGCCTGCACGCGCTGGATGGTCAGCATCTGCGCCAGGGCAGCTGGCTCAAAGGACCAGGGTCCTGGGTCACCTTCCTGGGCATTGGGAACCTGCAGGGTAAGTGGTGCGGATAGGATCTGCCGGGCAAGCTCAGCCTGGGCAGTTGCATCCAGGATCACCGGTGCAGTCTCTTGCACCGCAAGTGGGATAAGTCCATCCGTCATGCTGTGCAGTTGAGTTTCCAGGCTGGTGAGGGCAGCATTGACATCCAGGGCGCGCCCAACCTGCCCAGAATTGACCACCACCTCCACCCCGTTCACGCCCAGGGAAGCTTCAATAATAGGGCGGTCAATTTGTTGGGCAATCCCTTGCAAATAATTCTTTGCAACACCCCGGTCAAAAATGAACAATGGTGCCAGGTCAGCCCCAGAAGACCAGGCACTGCCATTGATCGCCCAGGCGTTCGGAACGCTTGCCTGCCCTCCCCAGGTTATAGGCTGCCAGGGCAGTTGTTTGGGTATCCATAGACAGTCCCAAATCTGCAGGTTTTGCGGTCCACATGTTTGTCCCTTCCTGGAAGACGATCTTTCCCCGCTGGGGATATTCCAGCCTCTGGGCAAGTAAACTTGCCGCTTCCTGAGTGGTCATCCCCGAAAGGTCGATGCCAGCCACAGTCACACCCGGGAAAATATGCCCTTTATAAACCGCAGCATACCCACTGGGGATCAGCAGAACCAACACAACCAGGATTACAAGCCCCAGCGCCAATGCCATAACGGCCTGGCTTATCGGATTGGGCTTAACCGGGGTGCGAATCGGGTGAGCCATGTTTTGATGCGAAGTGGTGTTGGATAGCATAGGTTGATTTTACCAAATAGTCTGAAAGATTTTATGCAAAATAGGACAAAATTGCTAAGAATTGGATGAGTATCTCCAGCCTGTATTTGCCAGGCATGCCCTTAGACGTATAATTACCCTGTGAGGTTCCCGCATAAGTCACATTTGAATAGAGCCTTTCTTCCTCACAACAATAGCCTGATTGCTGTATTTTAGCAGGGAACATCCTTGCCATATCGTGCGTCACAAATCTAATAATCGTCTTGATGCAGTGCAAGACCAAAAGGAGCAATAAGTGTACCAATTCTCACCCAACCACAGCCTCAGCACCCTGGTTACTCACATCGGGGAGGATGCAAATTCATTCGATGCTCATGTAACCCCCATTTACCAGACTTCCACTTTTAATTTCCCGGATGTCGCCACGGGTGCCGGGATTGTCGCCCGCACCCAGCCCGGGTATTACTATACCCGCCTCGGCAACCCCAACCTAGAGCAGCTGGCAAAAAAGATCTCATTTCTGGAGGGTATAGACCTGATCCGCCTCCATCCGGAATCTGACCCCGCTAGCCTGGTTGCCGGGTTGGTCTTCGCCTCAGGCATGGCAGGCATCACAGCCGTATTTCTATCCTGCCTGAAAGCCGGCGATACCATCATTGCCCAGCAAGCGGTTTACGCCGCTACGTTCACCTTTCTTAAGGATATCGCACAATCGCTTGGCATCCAGGTTGCCTGGGTCCGTGATACCAGTCTGGCTGGTTGGGAAGCCGCCTTCAATGCCCATCCTGACGCCCGGCTGGCTTATGCGGAAACGCCTGCCAACCCGACCATGGCCGTGGTCGATTTGAAGATGGTGGCTGAGCTTGCCCATCAGCATGGCGCCTGGTTGGCAGTAGATAATACCTTTGCCTCCCCCTACTGCCAGCGTCCACTCAACCTGGGTGCGGATATTGTGATTCACTCCACCACCAAGTTCCTCTCCGGGCATGGCGCACTCACTGGTGGCGTGGTGGTCAGCTCGCACACCGATTACATTCATAAATCACTCTACACCTTCCTCAAGGTGATGGGCGGCATCCCCAGCCCGTTTGATTCCTGGCTGGCGAACCTGGGTCTCAAGACCTTTGAGCTGCGCATGCAGCGCCATTGTGAGAATACACTGCAGGTAGCCCGTTTCCTCGCCTCGCACCCGGCTGTCGTCACCGTCCATTATCCTGGGCTGGAAGACGACCCTGGTCATGAGATTGCCAAACGCCAGATGTTTGCCTATGGTGGGCTGATGTCATTTGAACTGAAAGGTGGTATGCAGGCAGGTATCCGGCTGATGGAGCGCGTGCAAGTGGCAACCCTGGCAGTTTCCCTGGGAAATGTGGACACGCTGATCGAGCACCCGGCCAGCATGACCCATGGTCCGGTGCCGCCTCAAGACCGCTTGAGCCAGGGTATCACCGATGGGCTGGTGCGCCTTTCGGTGGGCATCGAAAACCTGCCCGATCTCCTGTCAGACCTGGAACAAGCGCTTCAGTGACAATCTACCCCGCACCAAGCCGCCACAGGTGCGGGTGTTATAATCATTTTTAGGAAGGACCATCCCCTTCCACAAAAGGAGAGAAACCGATGTATTCCTCCCATTTTCCCTACCGGATGCTTAAAAAACCAGCCGTCGTTGTTATCCTCACTACCATTTTGGTGCTGGTTTGCCTGTCTGGGTTCCTTTCCGGATGCAGCAGGAAAACTCCCACCCCCACGCTGACTGCCACACAACCCATACCCACGAAGACAGCTCCACCTTCGCCTACGCCCCTGCCACCGGACCTTCCACCTGCCCTGGTGGAAACGGACCCACTCCTGGGGGCACAGATCGTGCTTGATTCCCCGCTCACCTTCTACTTTAACCAGCCTATGGACCGTCCTTCGGTTGAATCTGCAATCAGCGGGATCCCGGACCTTTCCGGCAGCTTCACCTGGCTGGATGATGCCAGCCTGACCTTCACCCCTGATTCCCCCTACATGCCAGGCACATCCCAGATGATCTCTTATCGACACCACTGCCCGGTCTGCCAAAGGCATGGCACTCCTCCAGCCCATTGAACTTTCCTATACCACCATCGATTACCTGAACCTGGTGCAGGAATTACCAGCCGTCGACGCCAGTGATGTGGACCCCACCTCAGCCATCGTGGCCTCCTTCAACCAGCCGGTCGTTCCGCTAGGTGCCGACTCTGCTGAACTGCCGGTCGGGTTTAGCCTCTCGCCCTCTACAGATGGGCGTGGCGAGTGGATCAACACCAGCACGTATATCTTCTATGCCGAACCTGCCCTGGCAGGGGGAGAAACTTATCAGGTTAGCCTCAACCCTAACCTGACCAGCACGGGAGGTTCGCCATTGGAATCCAACCCGGGTTGGTCGTTCAACACCGCCCTGCCGCGCCTGGTCTCCACCCAACCGTTGGATGGACAGGTAAATACCTCCCTGGATACCAATATCCAGCTCATTTTTAGCTACCCCATGGATTCAACCAGCGTGGAAGCTAATTTCTTATTGCAAACCAGCGATGGGCTTTCCGTCACGGGTCAGCCTGGCTGGAATGACGATTTCACCGCTTTCACTTTTACGCCTTCAGCCTTGTTGCTGCGTGACACCACCTACTTGATCACATTGGGTGCCAAGGCAGCTGCCCTGGGCGGAACTCCCTTGGGTGAGCCAACTCGTCTGACCTTGAAAACCGTTCCGGAGCTTTTCATCACGGGTAGCAATCCAGTTGAAGGGGGTGTGACGGTAAATTATGAGGGTGTCCAGTTATTTTTATCTTCCCGTCTTGCAGAGGAAGAAGCCGATCAGCACATCACCTTTAATCCGCCTGTCGCCAACCTGGGTTCCTGGATGGATAATGAGCAATTGACCCTCTCCTTTTACGGTAACTTTGAACCCGATACCAACTATACACTGACCGTCTCTCCAGACCTGACCGACCTGTGGGGCAGCCGTTTGGGGCGGGCGTATACACTTCATTTTCGCAGCGGTCCCCTCCAACCATCCGTTCAATTCCCCTACGATACCGGCGCCACCTTCCTGACCACCCAGGATAATGGCTTGCTTGCCCAGGTTACCAATGTCTCCTCCATCCCGCTTTCCGTGGGTAGCATGACTCTCGATGACCTGGCAGCCATGTTTGCGGATAACGGCTACGATTTTCGTCAAACCTTCTATCCACACAGATGCTAGAATCCTGGACCTTCTATCCGCAAATTCCGCACAATCAATCCACAACCGTTTCGATCCCCATCTCACCGGATGGACAGCCTCGCTCGCCAGGGTTGTACTTCATGCGCTTAACCCTGCCGAATAATTATGGCTATCCATCGAATATCGTCCTGGCGGTCAGCCACTATCAAACCACCCTCAAGCTCAGCCCAAGCGATGCTCTGGTCTGGGCAGTGGATCTAGACACCAACACTCCCGCACCCGGTTTACCGGTCACGATTTATGATCAAGCCGGTAATATGCTGGATTCTGGGATCACGGATATCAACGGCATAATCCAGAGTCCCATTTCCGCATATCAAGACCCATACGATGCTTCCTATGCCGTCCTCGGCGAGCTAGGCCAGGATAATTTCGGTTTTACGATGTCATACTGGAATGATGGCGTCAGCCCTTGGAACTTTGAACTGCCAGTGGACTATGACCCATCAAGTACTTTTGCATACCTCTACACCGATCGCCCTATCTACCGCCCCGGAGACACAGTCCATTTCCGGCTGGTTGTTCGGCAAGCCTCCAACGGGCGCTACTCCCTGCCCGATATAAGCTCGTACAAGTTGGCACTCAACGATCAGGTGGGTACCACAGTTGCCTCATATGATCTGCCTCTCTCAGGGTTTGGCACAGCCCACGGAGAATACAGGCTTCCTTCCAACGCTGTTCCCGGACCATACTGGTTATATAATCCGGACGACTATTCAGGGATTCAGTTCCAGGTTGCCAATTACCGCAAGCCAGAGATCAACCTGCAGGTAACCTTCCAGGGCACGGATGTAATCAGCGGGACTGCTCTGCTGGCTGAAGTCAATCCGCGTTACTTCTTCGATGCCCCAGCCGGGAATATGCCCGTGCACTGGGTGCTCTATCGCCAGGATTCCTACTTCAGCATCCCCAACTACCAGGTGGGTCCCGTGGATACCAGCTGGCTGAATGCCTACAACTATAACATCGGCATAGGTGGGCTCGGCAGATATGTAAGCGAAGGGGATGGGCAGACAGATCCGAACGGATTGCTCAGCCTGGAACTCTCCCCTGAAGCCACGCCAGGGCGGCAGCAGTATACGCTTGAGGTTACCATTACCGACGAGAGTGGTCTACCCACCAGCGCCCGCAGCTCGATTTACGTCAATCCTGCCGAATACTACATCGGAGTCCATCCGGATGCCTGGTCCTACCAGGCCAAATCTGAGGCTGGTTTTGACGTCCAGGTGGTGGATTGGAACGGTGACCCGGCTGGTATGCGAACGCTGAACTGCAAAATTCCAGCGTGTGGTCTGGGTACGCCAGGATCCCTCTCCCGACAGCCTGGGCTACCAATACCCCACTTATGTGGCTGAATACACACCCATTGACAGCTCCACCATCACCACGGATTCGGAAGGTAAAGCCCGGGTAGGCTTTACCCCTCCCGAGCCCGGCACCTACCAGCTGGATATTTCGGGAGATGCGGCGCTTACTCAGGTCATTGTATGGGTGAGCGGAGCAGGTGAAGCTGAATGGCCCTCCCTTCCCAACCAGCGTCTGCGCTTGGTGGCTGACCAGGATACCTACCAGCCCGGTGATACCGCCCAGGTCTTCGTACCCAACCCCTTTGGCAGCCCCGCCTTGGGTCTGCTGACCGTGGAACGCAGTGCAGTCATGTATTACTCCGTACTCAACCTGGAACCTGGTGGCAGCACGATCCCGGTGTCACTTAGCAACGAGGATGCCCCAAATGTATACATCGCGGTCACCCTGCTCGGTCAGGATGATCAGAACTACCCCGACTTCCGCCAGGGATACGTTAACCTGCCGGTCGACCCGTCCTTCGAATACCTCACCCTTGAATTGACCAGCCAGCCTGAACGTACCGGCCCAGGCAAACCGGTGGTATTTTCCATGCGTATCACGGATGCAGATGGAAACCCTGTTCAGGGTGAGTTTTCACTTTCCGTGGTGGATTTGGCAGTTCTCGCTCTGACTGACCCCAATGCAGAGGATATTTTTACTGCCTTCTATGGGCAGCAGCCACTCTCTGTTCGCACTGGCCTCAGCCTGGCAGCCTCCGGGCAGCGCTTGCGCTATATGCCGGGTGGAATGGGCGGTGGAGGTGGCGATGAAGCTCAATCGGTCACCCGTGAGTATTTTCCCGATACCGCCTACTGGGATGCCCAGATCGTCACCGATGCCAACGGTGAAGCCACCGTCTCCATGAACCTGCCAGACAGTCTGACCACCTGGCAGGTGCTGGTGCGCGGACTGACCGAGGCTACCCTGGTGGGTGAAACCCAGTTGGAGGTCATTACCACCCAGGAGTTGCTCGTGCGCCCCGTCACGCCGCGTTTCCTGGTGACCGGTGATCATGCCATGCTGGCTGCCGTGGTGCAAAATAACACGGCTGAAGCCCTGGAAGGCCAGGTCACCTTACAAGCCACCGGCTTCGTGCTGGACGATCCCAGCAGTTCCACCCAACCGGTGATCGTTCAGGCCAACGGACAGACCCGGGTGGAATGGTGGGGCACAGCCCAGGATGTGGCCAGTGCTGACCTTCGTTTTTCTGTCCAGGCAGGTGGTTTGCAGGATGCGGTCAGGGTAAGCCAGGGTGCCTTGCCGATATTGCGCTACACCGCACCCCAGACCTTTGCCACTTCCGGAACCCTGCCGGAAGGTGGTCAGCAGCTGGAGCTGGTCAGTTTGCCCGTGACATATGACGCCAACAGCGGCTCGCTCGAAGTTGAGCTTGACCCTTCCCTGGCAGCAGCCATGCTGGATGCCCTGAAGGCACTCGAGAACTACCCGTACAATTGCACTGAGCCAATCCTCTCCTCCTTCCTGCCCAACCTGGTCACCTATACCACCCTGCAAACCTTCGGGATTGACTCACCCGACCTGAAAGCCAGCCTTGACCTTGCCCTCGAGCAGGGTCTGGATCAGCTGCTTTCATTACAAAACTCCGATGGAGGTTGGGGTTGGTGCCAGGGAAATGAAAGCGATGGTTATATTTCCGCTTACGTCCTCTTCGGCCTGGCAACCGCCAGGGATGCCGATATCATCATCCCGGTAGATACCATCAACAAAGCCAGGGCATATATTTCTTCCATCCTGATCACGCCAAGTCAATCTTCAGAAACCTGGGAGCTCGATCGACTGGCATTTGAAAACTTTGCCCTGGTTCAGTCGGGACCGGGTGACCTGAGCAGCACCAACCAGCTTTATGATGTTCGCGACCAGCTCAGCCCATGGGCAAAGGGATTGCTGGCGCTTTCGCTTGATTCTTTCTCCTCCACGAGCAAATCAGTTGCAACTTTGATCTCAGACCTGCAAACCACCGCCATACGCTCATCGACCGGGGTGCACTGGGAGGTGGAGTTCCCAGATTGGCGCAATATGACCTCCACCCTATCCAATTCTGCCATGGTTGTATATACCCTTGCGCAGCTCGAGCCGGCCTCCACCGTTATCCCAGATGCGGTCAATTACATCATGTCCAACCGTCTGGAAACTGGTTGTTGGGGCTCCAGCTACGAAAATACCTGGATCTTGCTTGCCATGGACGAAGTGCTGATCGCCACAGGTGAATTGAACAGCGACTACGATTTCAGCGCCAGCCTGAACAATACCCAGGTTGCCAGTGGGCAGGCAGGTGGAGAAACCCAGCTGAACCCGGTGCTCACCAGCTTACCGGTCAGCGAGCTATACCCAAACGACCCCAATGCCCTGCTCATCCAGCGTGACCCTGGCACTGGGCGGCTGTACTACACCGCTGCTCTGCGGGTCTACCGTCCTGTGGAAGATGTTGCCATGCTTGATCGAGGCATCCGCGTGAGCCGAGCCTATTTCACCCCTGGCACTGACCTAAATACCGCCACCCCCATTGACACAACCCGGGTGGGTGACTCGCTGACCACTGTCCTGACCATTGTAGTTCCCAATGATGTCTACCACTTCGTCGTGGAAGATTACATCCCTGCCGGGACGGAAATCCTCAATACCAGCCTGAAAACTTCCCAGCTGGGTGAATTCGGTGAGCCGGGTCCGCTCTACGATCCACGCGCCCCTTATAGCCATGGCTGGGGTTGGTGGCTGTTCGACCCAGCCCGCATCTACGACGACCACATCACCTGGACTGCCGCCTACCTGCCTGCCGGGACCTATCAGCTGACCTATACCCTGGTCATCCTGCAAGCCGGGGAGTACCAGGTGCTGCCTGCCCGTGCCTGGATGTCCTATTTCCCCGAGGTCCAGGGGAACAGCGCTGGTGCGATCGTGGAGATCAAGCCTTGATCCAATATCTCCCACGGGTGCTGCACCCGTGGGAGATTCTCCTAATCAGGTCTCAAGCCCATGCACGTAAACCACCTCACCCCATCTTTTTTTGCCCAACGTGCCCTTGCCTATGCCCAGACACTGGCAAAGAACCCACGCGGCTCAACCACCCAGGCAGAAAAGCAGGCAGCTGAATATACTCTGGCACAGCTGAAATCCATGGGGATTGAAGACGTGAAGCTCGAGCCTTTCATCGGGCTGCGCTCCATCTGGTTGTTCATCGCCCTGGCACTCGGCGTGGCATTGGTAGGGCATGCTGCCTTCTGGCTGCTGCGCCAGCCGGCAGGCGATTATCCTGCACTGCTCATCAGCCTGCTTGCCTTTGGCCTGAGCGGACTTATGCTGTGGCGCAAATTCACATTTCGCAGCTATCCCCTGCGGAACTACCTGCCGCATGCGCCAAGCCAGAATGTGGTTGCAATTATCCCCCCTGCAGGTGAAGTCCGTCGCCGGGTCGTCCTGGTAGGTCATCTGGATAGTCACCGGGCTGTTTTTTGGTTCGCCAATAATATCCTGGTGGCGGTGTTTGCCATCCTCTCCGTGGTGACCATCTACGGTGTGTATCTGTCAATGCTGTTGTATCTCCTGGCAGTCCTCACCCGGCTGCAATTCTTTGCCTGGCTCGGGTTGGTTCTGGCAGGCTTTCATTTCCTCGGCTGGTTCACCGGCGTCACTGCCGACCTGGGCAGGTATTCACCAGGAGCGAACGATAATGCTTCCGGTGCTGGCACCGTGCTGGCATTGGCTGAACGCCTGAAAAGTCAGCCTCTCCAGAACACTGAAATCTGGTTGGCACTCACCGGGTGCGAGGAATCAGGCTGTGATGGTATGCTATCCCTTCTCAAGGAACATGGTTCCACGCTTCGCGAGGCACACTTCATTGATTTTGAGATGGTGGGAATTGGTGATAGCCTGCGGTACATATCCAAGGAAGGCAATCTGCACCGCCATCGCATACCGCAGGAATTCGAGAGCTTAATAAAGGAGGTCGGTGACCCCTTTGGGATAAAGCCAGCCAGCACACCACCGGTTGGTGCTTTCTCAGAGGGCGGTACCTTATGGGAGCACGGGTATAAGGCTGTCTGCATCTCAGCCTATGCTCACAATTCCCCCATCCTGCCCGAATGGCACCGCCTGACAGACACACCCGACCGCCTGCAGTTGGAATCCCTGGAGCGCATCCATGCCCTGGCTTGGGCTCTCCTACAAAGGCTCGACCAGTGATGCTTCAGGTTTTTCCTTGCGGTTATAAAACACACTCTCCAGCGAATAAACCAGCAGCGCCAGCCAGATGATGCTGAATCCCACCAGCCGTGTGGGTGGAAATGGCTCTGCATAAACGAACACACCCAGCATGAATTGCAGTGTAGGGGCAATATATTGGATAAAACCGAGCATCGAGAGAGGTATCCGCCTCGCCGAGTATCCGAACAACAGCAACGGGATGGAGGTTACCGGTCCTGCCAGGACCAATAACAGGGTCACCGCTGACCCTGGTGAACAAGTGTGTCCACCCCGTTCGCCTCCCGGTAGAGCAAGAAAAACAAGGCGGGCAGGAATAATACGGTTGTCTCCAGGCTGAATCCATGCATGGATTCCAATCGGGCGGTCTTCTTGATCAGGCCATACATTCCAAAGGTGAAAGCCAACACCAGGGAGATCCATGGCAGTGAGCCATAACTGACCGTCAGGTACACCACCCCAAGCCCGGCCAGGATCACTGCAGCCACCTGCCCACGGCGCAGCTTCTCGCCCAGGAAGATCACTCCCAACAAAATATTGACTAGCGGGTTGATGAAATAACCCAGGGAAGCTTCAACAACGAACCCGGCATTCACTGCCCAGATATAGGTGAACCAGTTTATCGAGAGCAAAATGGCTGCCAGGGTATAAGTCAATAATGTCTTACGGTTGTGTGATGCTTCCCGAAACCATTTCCAATCCTTCTGCACCGTCAGGATGATCGCCATGAATACGAAAGACCAGACCATCCGGTTAGCCAGGATCTCGATCGCTGGAACTTCTTCGAGCAATCTCCAATAAATCGGAAACAGCCCCCAAAATATATACGCACCAATACCAGCCAGGATGCCTTTATTCATATACATGCTCCCATGGAATTACCATCCAGGAATAGATGAAGCAGTTGTACGGCTTCCAGGGAGGTCTTATACGAACGCACCGTTAGAAGTGGATGGGGGTTGCCCAGGATCATCTTTGATACCTTGCATCCCGTCCGGTAAAGACACAATACCCGTTTCCCAAGTGCCAGGGCATAACCAATCTCATAACCAACTCCATGTGAAGGCGTGCTGACCTCCGCCACCAGCAAATCGCATTCTTCGATCCAGGCAGTATCGCGGGCATACACATCTTCTGGGGTTGCCAAACCTTCCAATGGCATAACTTCAGGGCTTGCCAGTATGGATGTGGGCACCTGATGACCAGATTCCTGCATGGCTGCCACCAGGGTTTGGTAGATGATCTCGTCCTGCCGTCCCCCGGTAATCGAACAGGCAAAGTAAATATTCATGTCAGCGCATTCTCCCGGCTGAATTGAGTTTCATAAAGATGGGTATATAAACCACCCTGGGCAATAAGCTCTCGATGCGTGCCGCGTTCAACGATCTTTCCCCGGTCAAAGACCAGGATTATATCCGCCGCCAGGATGGTGCTCAATCGATGGGCGATGACAATGCTGGTACGCCCTGCCATTACCCGTTTGAGGGCATCCTGGATCAGCATTTCCGATTCGCTGTCCAGGTGGCTGGTTGCCTCATCCAGCACCAGGATGCGTGGATTTTTGAGGATGACCCTGGCGAGAGCCACGCGCTGTTTTTCACCCCCACTCAGGCGGTAACCGCGCTCACCTACAATGGTGTCATAACCATCCGGCAGGCTGGCAATAAAATCGTGAATATTAGCTGCCTGGGCAGCATTTTCCAGCTCGGCCTGGGTGGCATCCAGTCTGGCATACAGCAGGTTCGTGCGGATCGTATCATGGAAAAGGTGAGTCTCCTGGGTTACCATGCCAACCTGTTCTGCAAGCGAATCCAGGTTCACCTCCCGCAGGTCTTGATTGTCGAGAAGGATGCGGCCTTCACCTGGATCATATCAGGCGCGGGATCAGGTAGGTGAGCGTGGTTTTTCCCGCCCCGCTGGGTCCAACCAGGGCTACCAGCTGCCCGGGCTGTGCAATGAAGCTAACATCTTCAAGTGCATTCAGGCGCGCCTGGTTATGCACAGCTTCTTCATCCGGGCCCTGTTGGCTATCACTTTTCTTTTCGATTTTGCTGCTCCCCTCCTGGGTTCCACCGGAGAGGGCTGCATCCACGGCATCCATGCGCCCGTAGCGTTTCACCGAGCTTAGCAGTGCCTCCTCATTGACGGTATATCGAAAGGTGACGTGCTCAAAGGTGAGAGCCCCACGCACATTTTCCAATACGACCGCCTGCGGAGCCTCAACGATATCTTGCGGCAGGTCGATTACCTCGAAAACCCGCTCGAAGCTGACCACCGAGGTGGCGAAATCCACCGGCGCATTGGTCAGCCCCTGCAAGGCGCTGTATAGGCTGGACATATATGCCCCAAAAGCAACAATGGTACCGATGGTAAATGCATTTTGCATCACCAGGTATCCACCAATCCCATACACCAGTGCCGTCCCCACTGCACTCACCAACCCAATGATGATAAAGAACGTCGCCCCGAGGATTGCCCTCCGGATACCCAGGTCGCGCACCGATCGAGCGCGGTTCTCGAAGCGCATCACCTCCGTCGCGTTCCGTCCAAACAGCTTTACCAGCAATGCCCCACCAATGTTTAGAGTTTCATTCATGGTGGCATTCATCTGGGCGTTGGATTCCATTTGCTGGCGCGATATATCGCGCAGCTTTACACCCATACGCCTGGCAGTCAGGATAAAGAGAGGCAGGATGGCAATGCTGATCAACGTCAGCCGCCATTCCAGGGTTAGCATAACGAACAATACAGCCACAGCCTGGATGATATTGGTGATCATGTTCACGATTGTATTGCTGATGGCATTTTGAGCCCCCACCACATCATTATTGAGCCGGCTCATCAGCTCGCCAAGCTTGGTATTGGTAAAGAAGTGCAATGACATGCGCTGCAGCCGGGCGTATAACGCCACGCGCAGGTCATAGATCACCCCCTCACCCACCATGGCGTTCAAGCGACGCTGGATTATGCCAATCGCACCTCCCACAATTGGGATGAGCAACAGTAAAATCGCCAGGAAGACCAGCCGGGTCACGTTGCCCGAGGGAATGGTCTTGTCGATCAAGTCACGCAGGATCAGCGGTGTCAGCAATGTCAGCCCGGTGGAGAACAGGATCAGCACCAGCATCCCAACCAGCTGCCATCGATACGGCTTTGAGTAGCCCAATACACGGCGCAGCAACCCAAGCGTGATCTTGGGTTTCTCGCCAGTTGCGCTTAAAAATGAAAACCATCCACCGCCATGAAATCCCATAATTGCCTCTTACTAAAAACAGAAGGATTATTATACTTCTATTGACGCCAACCTGAAATTGTGTGATACTTTACTCATAAATAGGTGTTTTCACCACCTTACCAACGCTATCCCACCATATAGGAGGTGATGTCAGCTATGTCAAGTGATAGTATACGACGCAGCGCTGCGGCATCCCTCCTCCTGATTGGATAAGGATGCTGCAGCGCACCAGGGAGCCGCTTAAAATGCGGCTCTCTGTGTTTTTAGGAATTAACTTCCTTCAGCAGCTCTTCCAGGGGCATGTCTGCCAATGACCCCAAGTGAAAATCCGCCTGGCTCAGGTCCAACTTGCAGGTAAGCTCATTCGGTACGACCACGCAATACAAACCAGCCCCCTGGGCCGAACGGATGCCAAGCGGAGAATCTTCAAGCGCAAAGGCTTCATCGGCATTTACCTGCAATCCATGGAGAGCCGCCAGGTACAGGGCTGGGTCGGGTTTAAGCCGTTGGACATGATCAGACGTGGAGATGATATCGAAACAATTCTGCAATCCATGCTGGGTGAGGTACTTGGTCACCCATGGACTGGGTGAATTCGATGCGATTCCCATTTTCAATCCCAATCGACTGGCCTCCCTGAGATAATCTTCAACGCCTGGCAAGACAGGCTGCGCTTCAATCAGCGTATTCTCAATCTCCTGGCGCTTTAATTCAATTTTCCCCCAATCTAAATCTTCCTTCACCAGCTTTTGCAGCTCCAGGCGCGGGTCAAAGTCACTTTGCGTGGTGCCGACCATGCTTGACCAGGTTGAAAATGGCAGGGCATATCCATAAGATTGATACACCTCCTGCCAGGATTGGTAGGTTGGTCCTTCGGTCTCGATTATTAAGCCATCAAAATCAAAAATGATTGCATGGATCATGAATCAGCTGCTCCCTTCGAAAAATCAAGAAGCTATTATAATGGGATATCTCGGTGATTCGGAGTGATCAATGATGAAGACCCTGCTCCTTTTACGCCACGCCAAATCCAGCTGGAAACACCCTGAGCTGCATGACCATGACAGGCCATTGAATAAACGTGGTTTAAAGGAAGCTCCCAAAGTTGGTGCCTACCTGAAAGACCACGACCTGGTACCCGACTTGATTCTCAGCTCAACCGCCCGTCGCGCCCAAGACACTGCCCAGGCTGTCCATGAAGCAAGCGGTTTCTCCGGTGACATTGACCTGTACCAGGATTTGTATCTTTCGGATACAGCCTGCTACCTGGATATCCTGTGCCGCCTTCCCGATGATGCTAATCGGGTCTTGGTCGTCGGTCACAACCCCGACCTGGAAGAGCTGCTGACCTTGCTGACTGATGCGAACGAACCTATGGCTACCGCAAGCTTGGCACAGGTTGACCTGCCCATCTCCAGCTGGCAGGAGCTCAATGAAGCCACCGATGGAAGATTACAGCTCCTGTGGACTCCGCGGGAAGAATAAATCCGTTATCCCCGGTTGTTGCGTTTCATAAAGCTGCCCATTACCATCAAGAGCACCCCTCCAACTGCCAATCCAATAATCACAATCACGAGCATACTTCCCACCGGATCAGAGTTCGATGGAGCTGTTGTCTTCTGGTTTGCATCAGTCGGGGTGGATATGCTTGTATCGATCGGTGTCGAAGACGGTGTGGTCGTGCGGGTCGGATGGCGCGTGGCTGTTGCTGCCCGGGTGGGAGTCGTCGTGGCAGTTATGGTGGCAGTCGGGCCAGGCGTGCTGGCAGGGCGGATAATCAGTTTATCACCCACGTAAATCGCATCGCTGGTCAGGTTGTTCAAAGCCTTGATTTCTGCCACGGTCATGTCATAGGCTTGGGCGATCCCGATTAGCGTCTGCCCGGATTGGACAACATGCATAACCGAGCCATCCGGATTGGGTGTGGCGGTCTGCACCATGTAGATCGGTATGGGGGTCGGTCCGCCCGGGTTGGATGTGGCAGCAGGTGGACTGTTATTGCCGCTCCCTGCCGTATAACCCACATCGATCGTGTAGTACACAAAACCATTTGAAACCGCTACCCCGGCCCCGATATCTTTGTAGTTGGCTCCCAGCATGGTCTGCGTATGCGGGGCATCTCCCAGCCACCAGGATATGACCTCATCGACGGATAGATCATTGCCTCCGGCGATATTCTCAGAGAGAAAAAATGTCCCTCCACCGCCATAACCGGCCGCAGCAGCCCTGTCCACGGGGCGTGTGCCACCCGCACCGGTATGCGTCACCTGCCCGATGGCAGCCTGGTAATCGCTGTGACCCTGTGCGATGGACATTAATATGCCATTGATCTGCAAGACCTGGCAGACCATTGGCGGCGCGCAGGTTGTTGACCGCATCAATCAGCGCATATGGGTCACCAGCCTGGGCACTGCCGCGCCCAGAGCTGCCAAACAGCACCAGCAGGATCAAGGCTAAAGCCGCCAACAACAATACTGTTTTCCGCATCATCGGCTTAAATATAGGTATGTCCTGGTTCTCCTTGCCTGATGAACCAGTGCCCCTCCCCACTTTTATAGATTAATTCATAGATCCGCCCGTTCATAACCATGACGAGAAAATGCTGCCCAATATCATCGCTCCAGCGCCTGCCGGTCGACTCCACCCGCTGAAGGCTGCCTTTCCTTGTGAAGTGCAGGGGTGTGATCGTACCTAGTTCATCAAATCGCGCCGTAACTTCGATCGGTTCCATGGTAATTATCTGATTGCCTTCTAGAAACGCATGCTGATCATGGGAATTCGGTAATCCGTTTTCTTTCAGTAAATAATCCACCAACATTTTTAGGGTCGCCTGGGCAGTTTTCTCTTTAACCAACAACCGATCACCCGTCCACAGGTAGTGCCTGGAAAATTCTTCTTGAGCTGTGCTCAAGCCGATCCACACCGTCCCCACGGGTTTTTCGGGCGTCCCACCACCGGGTCCTGCAATCCCGCTCACGGAGATTCCAATATCAGCTTCCAGGACCTTGCGTACACCGCTTGCCATCTCGATCACGGTTTCCGAGCTTACCGCCCCAAATTTCTCCAGGGTTTCCAGTCGCACACCCAACAGGCGTACCTTGGCTTCGTTAGCATACGCAGTCACGCTGCCCAAATAATACCTGGATGAGCCAGCCACATTGGTCAACAGATGACCGATCAGGCCGCCCGTGCAGGATTCAGCGGCTGCAAGCTTTAGCCCTTGCTTGCTTAATAATTCACCCACCAACACTTCCAGCGGTTTTTCCAATACAAAACTCCATTTGAATCCAGATGCAATCTACCTGGATTGGCGCAATTATACAACACCCTCAACACCCTGCAGGATTAAGGGAGATTGAGTAACCCTCACCGGCACCTTATCCCCTGCCTTCATCAGTGATAAAATCGAAGCCCGATGGACATCTCTGAACATCTCCAGGGAATTCTGGATACTGCCCCGCTTAAACCAGGCTGCTATCTCATGAAGGATGTGGATGGCAAGGTCATCTACGTCGGCAAGGCGGTTAATCTGCGGAATCGCCTGCGCTCCTATTTTCACATCAGCGCCCAGGAAGATCGCAAAACTCGCAAGCTGGTCAAGCATATTGCTGAGATCGAGTGGATCGTGGTTGGATCCGAGCTCGAAGCCTTGATCCTGGAGATGAACCTGATCAAGAAGCATCGACCCTACTACAATGTCCGCCTGGTCGATGACAAGAGCTACCCTTATATCAAGGTGCATTGGAATGAGTCCTTCCCCAAACTCACCGTCACCCGCCAGATGGTGCAGGATGGCTCACGCTATTACGGTCCCTACACCAGCGTCTGGGCGGTACACCAGACCCTGGATGTCCTGCGCCATATTTTCCCCTACCTGACCTGCGACCGGGTGATCACCGGCAAGGATCAGCGGGCATGTTTATACTACGATATCAAGCTCTGCACCGCACCCTGTATTGGCGCTATCGACCAGGCAGGCTACCGCCAGATGATCGATGACCTGGGTCAATTCCTGGAAGGACACACCGAGCCGATTGTGTCACGCCTGCGCCTCGAAATGGACCAGGCTGCTGAAGAGCTGCTGTTCGAGCGCGCCGCCATGCTGCGTAACCAGATCCAGGCCATCGAAAAGGTGGTCGAGAAACAGAAAGTCGTCTCCAGCGATTACATCGACTCAGACGTGATTGCCATGGCACGCACGGATGGTGAAGCCTGCTTGCAGGTCTTTTTCATCCGCAATGGCAAGCTGGTTGGGCGGGAATACTTCCTGATGGAAGGTGCCGAGGAGACCCCCGACGCAAATGTGATCGGCGATTTTATCAAGCAGTTCTACAACCAGTCTCCCTCTGTGCCGGATCAGGTCTTGTTGCCTCAGGAGATCGAAGAGCTGCAAATTATCCGCGAATGGCTGAACACAAAACGCGGTGGGCAAAAAGTTGAGATCCGCATCCCAAAGGAAGGTCCTCAACAGGAGTTGATCCAGATGGCTGCCGAGAACGCCTGCGCCACCCTGGAGGCTCTGCAAGCCCAATGGCACGCCGATACCCATCGCCAGGAGCAGAGCCTGGCAGAGCTTAAAGCAGCCCTGAACCTGCCAGACAATACCCAATCGCATTGAGTGTTATGACATCTCCAACACCCAGGGGACGGCCGCCGTGGGCAGCATGGTGGTCTTTGGACAGGGTGTGCCCAAGAAGAACCTTTACCGGCGTTTTAACATCCGTAGTGTCACCGGTCCGGATGATTTTGCCAGCCTGGAGGAAGTGCTCACCCGCCGCTTCAACCGCTGGAAAGCCGCCCAGGAGCTGGCAGAAACCCCGGGTGAAAAGCCTGACCCGGCTTTTGCCATCCTGCCCGACCTGCTGATCGTCGATGGAGGCAAAGGCCAGCTCAGCCGCTTGGTGAAAGTCTTGGATCAGTTCGAGTTGAGTGGAAAGTTTTTTGCCGCCGGCTTGGCCAAGCAAAACGAGGAACTTTTTGTGCCTGGTAAATCAGACCCCCTCCTTCTGCCGCCTCACTCGCAAGCCTTATACCTCATCCAGCGCGTGCGCGATGAAGCCCATCGTTTCGCCATCACCGCCCACCGCAATCGGCGCGATAAAGCCGGGGTAGCCTCCGTGCTCGATTCCATCCCCGGGATCGGCCCTTCTCGGCGCAAGGCCTTGCTGACTCACTTTGGCGGCATTGATGCCATCCGTGAAGCTTCAGTCGGAAGAGATAGGCTCGGTAAAAGGCATGAACGAGAAATTGGCCCAATCCGTCAAAGAGAATTTAGGCTGACCAAAGGTGATTACTCACTGATCCGTATTTTTACATCACCTGCGAATATTTGAGTGGATCCTTATCGGGACCAAAGGGATTAATGGAGCAAACACTTCATCAATTTATTTTTTACGGTTATAATCGGTATCCACGAAGGAGCAAGCTATGGCAAAAAAGAAAGAGCTTTCCAAAGGGCAGAAACGCAGCCTGCGCACCCAGCAAATTGT
Organism: uncultured Chloroflexia bacterium; assembly: GCA_963736805.1. Lineage (GTDB taxonomy): Bacteria > Chloroflexota > Anaerolineae > Anaerolineales > UBA4823 > FEB-25. The sequence goes on along the minus strand of CAVTQM010000037.1, from coordinate 33,300 downwards.
GATGGGCGTGATTGGCGTCATGGTCATTCTGGCGATGATCTTGGGAATGGTATCGCGTTAGTCAATCAAAGTAAATCAAGACCCTCAATGGGGTTAACCCCCATATTAATTCGTTTAATCAGCCCTCTTCACATTCCATCGCAAGTTATTAAATAATAAGTGGGCGATTCCGTGAACCGCCCACAGATATCATCTAGAGGCTGTCTGTGCGTTCTAAGACAGCCCCTTGTCACATTCCTAACTTTAGAACAATCCCAACACGCGCCCGGTCTCGAGGTCCAGGTCCACATCGTAGAAGACCGGTCGGGTCGGCAAACCCGGCATGGTGCGCATCTCGCCCAACAGCGGGTACAGGAAGCCTGCCCCCACCGAAGCGCGGATATCGCGGATGGGGATCTTATAGCCCTTGGGCACACCCTTCAGGCTGGGGTCATGGCTCAGGCTCAGGTGCGTCTTGGCCATGCACAGCGGCAGTTTGTCAAATCCCAGGCGGGTGTAGAGCTCGATCTTCCGCTCGGCCTCAGGCGTGTAATCCACCCCATCCGCTCCGTAGATCTCCTTGCAGATAGTCTCGATCTTCTCTTTGATCGAAATCTCAAGCGGGTAGAGGAACTTGAAGTTGGTCGGTTTTTCACATGCTTTGATGACTGCCTCTGCCAGCTTGATCGCACCCTTGCCACCCTCCATCCAGTGCCGGCATACCACCGCATCTTCTGCACCTGCTTCAACGGCTGCCTTGCGGATGAGCTCCACCTCGGCTTCCGTGTCATCCTTGAATGAGTTGACTGCCACCACCACGTTCACTCCGTACTTCTTGGCGTTGCGGATGTGGTGCTGCATGTTCCCCAGGCCAGCTTTCAGCAGGTCCAGGTTCTCGGTCGTGTAGGCATAGTCCAGCGGTTTGCCTGCCACCACCCTGGGTCCACCACCGTGCATCTTCAGCGCCCGTACGGTCGCTACCAGTACCACCACCTGTGGAATCAACCCCGAGGTGCGGCATTTGATATCGAAGAATTTCTCCATGCCGATATCGGCACCAAAGCCGGATTCGGTGACCACGTAATCAGCCAGCTTGAGTGCAATACGGTCAGCAATGATCGAGTTCTGCCCGTGGGCAATATTGGCGAACGGGCCTGCATGCACGAACACCGGTGTGCCTTCCAACGATTGCATCAGGTTGGGCATGATCGCATCCTTCATCAGGACGGTCATCGCCCCTGCCGCGCCCAGGTCTTCAGCGGTGATGGCCTCGCCGGCCTTGCTGGTACCGATCACAATGTTCCCCATCCGGTCACGCATGTCTGCCAGGTCTTTGGTCAGTGCCAGGATCGCCATGATTTCGCTGGCAACCGTGATATCATAGCCGGTCTGGCGCTCATTGCCTGCCTCTTCCGGCCCCTGCCCGATCGTGATCGTGCGCAAGCAGGCGGTCGTTGGTATCCACCACGCGCCGGAAGGTGACATTTGCCGGGTCGATATCCAGGCGGGCGAAGCGCTTGCGCTCTTCGGTGGTTAGCTCGTTCGGGTCGGTCTTGTTGATCCCCAGCTTCTTCAGCCGGCGCAGCATGGAGATGGAGAACCGTCGGTTGCCCTGCTTGTCTTGTGGGCACAAGGCATTGAACAGCTTCTCATCATCCGGTGTGGCTTTCTCGTGCAGCATACGCGCGTCGATTGCCGCTGCCAGCAGGTTGTTGGCCGCCGTGATGGCGTGGATATCGCCGGTCAGGTGCAGGTTGAAATCTTCCATCGGGATCACCTGGCTGTAGCCGCCACCCGCCGCGCCACCCTTGATGCCAAAGGTCGGGCCTTGTGAAGGCTGGCGGATGCAGGTGAACACATTCTTGCCCAGGTGAGCGCCCAGTGCCTGGCTCAAGCCCATCATCGTCGTGCTTTTACCCTCACCGAGCGGGGTTGGAGTGATCGCCGTGACGTCAATGTATTTACCATCCGGCATATCTTTGAGGCGCTTGAGCACGCTCAGGCGCACCTTGGCTTTATACTCGCCGTGATACTCTAGCTCCTCGGGCAGCAAGCCAACTTCCTCCGCGATCACAGAGATAGGCTTTAGTTTGGCTTCCTGTGCGATCTCGATATCGGTCGGGACAGGGAAACGTAGATTTAGCTTGGATGGGGTAAATTTACGTGAACCACCTTTAGGACTCATTGCAAAACTCCTCCTTATTGAATTGTGTTGTTAAATTTCTGGTATGCAGCCATTGTATTGTGACAAAAAAGTCCCTCCAATGCAAGGGACGCTTATCCCCCTCTATATGTGCCAAGTGTCACAAGTTGTTCAACGATTTTACCAGGTAGAGCTCACCCCGCTCAAATCCCCGCTCAAGGTAATACAGCCTTGTCCCCACCGCAGAAATGACCGCCAGACGCTCAAATCCATGTTGCCTGGCAATCTCCTCTGCTTTCTGGAGCAGGCTGCTGCCCAGGCCTGCATGCTGGGCGGCTCCATTCTGCTCAGTTCCCACCGCCAGCGCTTGCCCAAAGACGTGCACCTCGCGGATAATGGCTGCCTCCGCATAAATCGTCCAGCCCCGTCGCGGGTGAAGCCTCCCCGGGCAGTGACAGGCGCAGGAAACCTGCCAGCATGTCTCCAGGCGTGACATAAGACAGGAAATGCTCCTCCGCTCCCCCAGCCTGGTACACCAGGTCCTCCAATCGCAGATCTTCAGCCTGGACAGATTGTTTTCTCACTTCGCGGCAGCGGATGCATTGGCAGTGTGTGCCCCTGCGTTTTAGCTCTTGCTGGACGTCGATTCGCAGGCTGGTGCGCTTGTTGCCTTCCACCACGTTCACCGAGGGGATATCGCGCACCACCCGGTTCACCCGGCAGTAGCGCGGGATGCCTGGCTTGATATCCGCGATCAGCTCAACCAGCTCCTCGGTGGTATAGGGTTTATATTCACCTCGCTGCCAATAGGCGTACAGGTCGCTGTTCGCCAGCAGTTGGGTCGGGTAGATCTTGATCTCGTCCGGGCACAGGTCATCCCACAGCCGGCCGAAATCCTCCCGGTCTGAATCCAGGCTTGCCCCCAGCAGGTTGGGCATCCAGTGCAGACACCACCTTGAAGCCTGCCGCCCTGAGCAATGCCACCGCCCGTTGGGTATCTGCCACACTGTGCCCGCGTTGGTTGAGTTCCAGGATGTGGTCATCCATACTCTGCGCCCCCATCTGCACCTTGGTCACCCCCAGCTTACGCAGCCACCTGAGTTCTTCCGGTGTGATGTCCAACGGGCGGGTCTCGATCACCAGCCCAACGTTGCGCCTGGCAGCTGTCTCGTTCAGCATCTGCGCCTGTCTCCAGGCTGTCAGACTCCACCCCATTCAACGCCTCAAAACAGCGCTTGAGGTACCATTCGTGGTAATCTCGCCGGTAGGCACACCACGAGCCGCCTAAAATGAGCAGCTCCACCTTGTCCGTTGGGTGCCCGACCGCTTTTAGGGCTTGCAGGCGGCTGGCCACCTGCCCGTAGGGGTCAAAGTCATGTTCCAACCCGCGCCGGGCACCCGGCTCGTCGGGCAGGTAGCTCTTCGGCATGCGCACGTCCGTCGGGCAGAAGATGCACTTCCCCGGGCAGGGGTACGGCTTGGTCAGCACGGTCACCGTGGTCACCCCCGAGAGCGTGCGGATTGGCTTCATGCGGATGCGCTCGAGCAACGCCGGGTCAGGTTCCCATTCCCCTGCCTCGACCAGCTCTCGGTAGGCTGCCACCAGCACGTGCTTGGCCAGGTACCCGCCCTGCGGGTTGGGGTGCCGGTTCAGCGCCTTTTGCATGGATGCCCCGCCTCGCAGCTCCTCCAGCACCCAGCGCGCCTGCAGCAGCATTTCGGGAGTATATTGTTGCGACTTTACCCAATTTTCTCGATCCATACCCGTATTTTTCAATCTATAAATTGATTAAGCTATAATACTTGCGTGAATCCTACCACGCTTTCACGCCTGCTCGATATCAACCGGCAATTCTACCAGGCTTTCGCCACCCAGTTTTCCCTCACCCGCCAGCGCCTGCAGCCTGGGGTGACGCGCATCCTGGAGCAGATCGATCTCTCTGCCAACATGTTAGACCTGGGCTGCGGCAACGGTGAGCTGGCCCGCCAGCTTGCCCGTCGGGGTCATACTGGCGCTCTACACCGGGCTGGATTTCTCGCCTGCCCTGCTTGAGCATGCTTCTGCGGGTCAGCCATCCAATTTCCATTTCCTTCAAGCTGATCTATCCAGCCCGGATTGGGATGCTTCCCTGCAACCAGGGCAATCTGACCTCATCCTGGCGTTTGCCGTACTGCACCACCTGCCAGGGATGGAGCTGCGCCAGCGAGTTCTTCAGTCAAGTCAGGTCATTACTCTCACCGCAGGGGCGCTTCATCCATTCCGAGTGGCAGTTCCTCAACAGCCCGCGCCTCAAAGCCCGCATCCAGCCCTGGGAAGCGATTGGTTTATCAGAGAGCGACGTCGACCCCGGTGATTACCTGCTGGATTGGCGCCAGGGTGGCGTGGGCTTGCGCTATGTGCATCACTTTTCCGAAGCCGAGCTGGCAGAGCTGGCTGAAAGCACTGGCTTTAGCATCACCCAAAGCTTCCTCTCCGATGGTGAAAACAGCCGCCTGGGCCTGTACCAGGTGTGGCGATGAACAATCTCTTCTAAAAACTCCTCCCCAAAACTTGTTTTGTTTGGGGGAGGTAGGAAGGGAATTTTTGCCCTGGTTTGTGTAATTTAGTTCCTGCAGTACCCGTAGGGCGGGTATCTTATCCGCCAATTCTCCTCCCCTAAATCCCGATCTATGTGATTTTTTATCCCAGATGAATTCTTCGGGAGTGGGGAGGCAGGCGGGGGCTCTGTAGCCGGGATCGTTGATCCCGGACACAGAACTCCTCCCCTAACATCGCCAACGGTCTTTGTGCCAAAGCCTCGCGAGAGTACTTTGCGAGCGTAGGAGCGCTATTGGGGTAGGCGGGAGGGGAATTCTTTGCCCTGGTTTGTGTAATTTAGTTCCTGCAGTACCCGTAGGGCGGGTATCTTACCCGCCGCGATTAATTCAGCTTGCAGTGTCTTGATGCTTTCACTACCGATTCCCATCCCCATCGTACACAAAACTCGCTTTCGCTGCCCCACTCACCGATACCGTCACCTGCCATGATTTTCGGCGGTGTCGTGCTCTCCGACGGCCCACCAGGCGGTTCTCCGCATCATAACTCAATGTATACGAGCTCCCCGATACATATCTTGTCACCTGGTTCCCATTATTATCGTAACTGTAGCTGTCTGATCCCATCTGTGTTCGTATCCCCATAAGTAGTTTTCACCCCTGCCCGTATGGAGAGGTTCCCCGTCGTTGCGTTATAAGAGTAATTCTGCAGCGTATACGTCCCATTGGTTCCATACTCTGCTTTGGCACTTGCCAGCCGGGTCACCGTCACCTGCCGTGGTTTTCGGCGGTGCACGTTTGAAGTGCGGTCTAATACAGAATAGATGAAAAACTACATCTAAAAATAATTTCTTTGTAAAATCAAAGTTGCACTTGTGAGATTAAATTGCGATATTTTTTTATTGCTCTGGTAACTGACCATAACCTGTCCAAGGTCTTGTGTATTCGAGAAATTTCTCGCTTGTAAAACCATAAAAAGCTCGTCCTTCTACTAATTCGTAATATTTATCAGGATTGAAAAAACTTACATTGGTAATATGAGTATTCGGAGTAATTTCAATATGATCTGATATTTTTGTTTGATATCCATACTCAACCCCAATTTCTGGATTGAATGCATGAATGGTTTGACATTCAGCATCACCAATAGAAAAATTCGTAGAAGGATAGCATCTATTTATATATGTCGAGAAGAAATTTTGGTTCGCCGAAAAGTTCAACAGCATCATTAAAATTTGTGTTTAGATCATCAAAAATATACAGGATTGCTAACGTATTATCCAAAAAATAAGCTTCCCCATGCAATTCCTGATTTCAGATTAAAAGAAGTATCGCTTTGAAAAATCCTATACCCCGATCCTTCAACGATTGTTTCTTTCTCTATAAGAGGCGAGTTCGTATCAGAAAGTTCAATTAGTTCCGACTTTGTAGTCTCACCGGGCGTGAGACCTTGCCAACATGGGGGTTTACAACTTAATTCTTCAAAGGCATCTGGCTTGCTTTTGCAAGCTGACTGATAGAACATAAGAGCCATAAAAATTACAATCAGAAAAGCGTTTCTTATCATGGCAAATCTCAATTGGATTGTAAAGCGATAACTGTACGTAGCCAGGAGATGTATTCCTTGAGGTACAGCAGCACTATCGTAGATCATCCACCCAAAGGACTCAGCAAAGTAGTCTGCTGTGGAGTGATTGCCATATTCACCTCCTGATTTCCTTTTTTCCATTGAGATTCTACTGGAATACCGCTGGTTCCATTTATAAACCTTAAATTTCTGGGTTCTCCACCAACATATTTGGTTAATTCATCTGCTGCTCCGCCTCCATACCAGGTAGCCCCAATTGATCCATGCATAGTTGCGGTTCGGTTGTCCCAAACGTGTGCAAGCTCATGGGCAAATATTTCTTTGTTATTGGGATCTTTTAACCAAGAAAACGTCATATTTACAGTATTACCAAGAACATAATTACTAACACCCCCCACTCTATTTATGTTTATATCACCTGTAACTTCATGAAACCAAGATGCTCCGCATCCACTGGTTATCTCGTTCACATAACTTATGATATCCAAAGCAACATCAATTAGTGTTATTAATTCTTCCACAGTCCAATCACCCATAATATTTCATCCATAAAGATATTGGAGGGAAGAACTTAAATCATCTACGCTATAATTTTCTTCACAAGTCTCATCACCAGCTGCTATTTCTTGTTCAGTACAATCACTTCGATGTCCTGTTGGATCAATATATCGAATGGGATTATTGCCTACATAGGCAAAACGATCGAAGGATTGTGAATTTCCAGGGTCCGGTATCACCGTATCCGCGCTGATGAACCTGCCCGCCGCGCTGTCGTACCACCTTGCGTTATAGAAGTACAACCCAATCCCGCTCTCGAATCTCTGCCCTGTAAACTTGAAACGTCGTCGGCGTGGTGCCGCTGGTATAGCGTGTATTTCCCCACGGGTAATAGCGTACCTCCGCACTCTTCACCCCACTGCTGTTGGTTGTAATCGCCTGCGAGCCTAGGTGGTCTCCCAGCAGGTAGTTTATGGTGCTTGCACCCGTCCGCATCGCCACGCGTGTGCTCCCGCATAATAATACTTCTTCATCGTACTGGTAGAGCTCACTCCATTCAAAGTAACTCCCAACATAGGTTGTGGTGGCGGTACCCACCGGTCGCTTTTACTCGATTTCCATCTCCGTCATACACGAACGTCGCCGTGGCCGCTCCTGTCACCCCCACCAGCCGATTCTCCGCATCATAGCTCAAGGTATAAGAACTCCCGGATACATTTCTGGTTACCTGGTTCCCATTATTATCGTAACTGTAGCTGTCTGAACCCATCTGTGTCACCGCATGGTCGTGGTTGGTGTCCCCATAAGTATAATTCACCCCCGCCCGAATGGAGAGGTTCCCCGTGTTATTACTGTAGGGACGATCGATGATCGCCTCATCAAAAGCAGAGACGCCCCGGCGGGGCGCCTCCAAAAAGCACATCCTCATTCCCACGTCCCCGCACAACGGCTCGAGATACGCTTGCGTACGTGAAAGAATACGGTGAAGACCTTTCCACCAGGCTTTTCAGCTCAGGTGAACAGCCTTCTTATGTCATCTTACCGTAAACATGTCCTCTAAACAGTCTGTTAAAGATTAAAATAATCGCCTCTTTTCCCCATTTCCACCCTTTTTATGGCGCTGGATGGATTTCGCCCGATTACCATTCGAGAAAAATATTGAATTGTCCTCCTTTCGCCATGTCAAGTCCTGAAATACGTTTACAGGAAAAGTTAGTAATTAGTAAGTCCATCAGTATAAACTGGGATCACCAAAGAAGGGACATCAGAACGATGACCGAAGTACACATCATGTGGGACCGCCAGATTGAGTGAAAAATGAGGTCGATCGGTATTATAAAGATGAACCACCTCCTTAACCGCCAGATTGACTTGAGTGAAATTCATGAAACGGGTGTCCAGTCGATATTCGGATTTCAAGATACCGATCAGACGTTCGGCAAAGATGTTGTCATAACAATTGCCGATAGCGCCCATGCTGGGTTGAATGTTGCTGGCGAGCAAAGTGTTCATGTAAGCATGGCTTGTGTATTGAACGCCATGATCGGAGTGGTGGATCAAATCGCAGGTGGCACTGGACCGATGAGACAAAGCCATATCAAGGCTGCTCAGTGCACCATCTGCAGCCAGGGAAGTGGAAACATGCCAGCCCAGGATATAACGTGCAAAGAGATCCATCAAAACAAACAAGTAGGTAAAGCGGTCTATTTCCACTTCCAGATAAGTAATATCGCAAACCCAGACCTGATTGGGGTGGGAGATGGTCAAACCGGGAAGCCGGTTAGGAGCTCTCCACAGACCAGGAATGGTCGTTCGTCGGTAAGTTTTACGCCGTTTGACCAACAAATCTTGTCTCCGCATGAGCTCAAACAAGCGATCGCGCCCCATTTGCAGCCGTTCAGCTGCCAGAAGCGGTTGTATTTTGAACAACAGCTTGCGACCTCCCATGCGAGGATGCCTTCGCCTGACTTGGCGGACCATTTCCAACACAACTTCGTCATTAGACTGGCGTTCGATTTCTCGCCACATCTTCTGGTAATGTGCTTGGCGACTTATGGAAAACTGGGCACAAATCTGAGCCATGCTCACTTGGCACTCCCTTTGTCGGGTTTTCCAGAAGAATTGTTGGATGATGGAAGTACGTTTTTTTTCACCCAATCACCATCGGCTTCTTGCAGCACATCAAGCATGCTTTCCAGCTTCAGTTTCTCCAACATAACCTTACCCAATGCTTGTTCCAATTGCTTCACTTGCTTTTCCAGCTCTCGGACCCGGTTGGCTTCCTCCGCCTTTTGGATACGTATGACTTCGGTTCGGTATCCTTGGGTAGCGTATTTCTTTATCCAACCCTGGATGGTTTGCCCGCCTACAATCCCATATTTCTTCTGCAAGGAGAACACATTGGCACCTGCTTCGTATTCTGCCACTACTTCCATTTTGAATGATTCACTATATCTTTTGATTGTCTTTGTCATCCTGTTTTCCTTAATCTTACTGTAAATATATATCAGGACGACACACCACTAGCTAACAGCTAATTGCTAATTGCTGATCTTTTATGAGAAATCTTAAAATATTCATAAACCCCTTGTGAAAATAGAACATCTGTGCTATAATCAGTGTGTTTCTGATACCAATCGATCTTCATTGGTATTAGGGTGCGTACAAATATGGATATGGTGGTTTTCCATATCAATATAAGCACCCGTACATCGGGTGGTTTTTCCGATGCAGGTGCGTACAAATATGGATATGGTGGTTTTCCATATCAATATAAGCACCCGTACATCGGGTGGTTTTTCCCGATGAAGAATGTAACTACTCACCGTTTTCAAAGGCAAACCAGAAGAATGGGCGTGATATATAGCTTATAACTCCTCCCCCAACATCGCTCACAAAGATCGTTCGCGATGTTGGGGGAGGTTGGGAGGGGCAGGTGAGTAATTACATCAAGGGTGTACTTTACCCGCAGCCTCGCGACTGTATTGTAGGAGCAAGGAATAGGCATTCTATCCACGAAATCCACCTATCCCTACCCCACACAGGAAAGATGAATTGAATGCATTTGAATTATTTAGATACAATTCAACCCAACCCAACACCCTACCTGCCAGGTGTTAATCCGTCTCCATAAATACTATTCGTTCCGCTTCGTTATATTTTAATTCAAATCCACCCAAGCTATAGGTTACGCTACAATTCCCATACCGCCTTACCACCCGGTCACCCATGCACCCGATTACCTGTTTAAGCTCCTTTTTCCTTTGCATCCTTTTTGATCTCCATGTTAATCTTTCCACTTTCCAGCTCACAGCTAAAAGCTCCTGGCTGATTGCTAACTGCACTAAATCATGCTAACATTAACCCATGCGCACCCTGATCATCTCCGACATCCACGCCAACCTCATCGCCCTCGAAGCTGTCCTCACTGATGCTGCTCCCTTCGATGCCACCTGGTGCCTGGGTGACCTGGTCGGTTACGGCCCAAACCCGAATGAGTGCGTCGAGCGCATCGCCGGGCTCCCCAACCTGCAATGTGTGCTCGGCAACCATGATGCCGCCGCAGTTGGCATCATCGCAGTGGATGCTTTCAACCCAGAAGCACGCAAGACCGTCTTATGGACGCAAGATGAGCTCAACCCAGCCAACAAGGAGTATCTGAAGCAACCTGCCCGATCGTCTGAATCTCGAACACATCACCCTGGTGCACGGCAGCCCCTTCCGCCCTGTGTGGGAATACCTGCTCGACACCCGCACTGCCACCATCAGCTTCGAATTCTTCGACACCCCCTATTGCTTCGTGGGTCACACCCACCTGCCCGTGCTCTACCACCTGCCCGATACCACCAATACCGCCCAACTGAGGGTGCCTGAGAAAATTTCGGAGATGACCCTGGCTCCACGGTCCATCCTCAACCCGGGCTCGGTCGGCCAGCCGCGCGACCGTGACCCGCGCGCCGCCTATGCCATCCTCGACCTGGAGGACTATACCTGGGAGTGGCACCGGGTTGAATACGATATCGAAAGTGTCCAGGAGCAGATGCGCCAGGAAAATTTACCCGAGCGCCACATCGCACGCCTTACCGCCGGTTGGTAGGAAAATTCGATAACCCTCACGGCGGGAACATTCCAATACGCGGGGGCGTTTTAAGGCTAGCAACCAATATAAGGAGGAGCCCATGTTTCAAAAAATTTCAATCGCCCTGTTAATCTTTTCCCTGCTTCTGGCAGGCTGTAGCCCTGCATCACGCGACTTCAGTCCGTCCGACCAGGTGGGAGTGGTGACTGAGATGCTGCAAGTCGAAGCCCCAGCTTCTGCACCAATGGCTGAAGGTGAAAAAGGTTCATACGCCCTGGACCAGACGGCTGCCTCCACCGATCGATTGGTGATCAAAAACGGCACCCTGTCCATGGCAGTCGATGACCCCCTCATATCGAGGGATAATATTGCCCACATGGCTGAAGCCATGGGCGGGTTCGTCGTCTCAGCCGATATGTACCAGCAAACACTCAGCAATGGGATCCAGGTGCCCCAGGTATCCATGACCATCCGAGTGCCTTCTGAACGCCTGGACGAAGCCCTGAAGACCATCAAAGCCGAGACCGACCAACCGATCATCACCGAGAATTTAAATCAGCCAGGATGTGACCGCCGAATACACCGACCTGAACTCGCGGCTGGTCAACTTACAAGCCGCCGAACAGCAGCTGCAGCAGATCATGGACGACGCCAATCGGACCGAAGATGTGCTGGCGGTATATTCACAGCTGGTATCTGTCCGCGAACAGATCGAGCTGATCAAAGGTCAGATGAAGTATTACGAACAGTCAGCCGCCCTTTCTTCCATCAGCATTCAGCTGATCGCCAACGCCGCCATGCAGCCACTCTCGATTGCTGGCTGGCAGCCGGGTGGAGTGGCCAAGCAAGCCCTGCAATCACTCATCAAAGCATTACAGTCATTGACCAACTTTGTGATCCGCCTGGTCATCTTATACCTCCCGGTTCTAATTCTCGTCTTTGGACCCATCATATTGATCGTCTGGGGAATTACCAGCCTGGTGAAGAGAAGGCGAAAGTCCAAGAAAGCCCCGCCACCCGAACCACAGGCATAAGCCTACAATCACAATGCTATGAGCTGTCCATGACTTCAACCTGGACAGCTCATCTGCTTTATTTTATGTAAGAAAAGCTCTGATTTTATGATGTGTTTGCAGGCAAACTCACAGATGGCTGTGATCAGGAGGCTATCTCAGCTTCAACACCTGGCCTGGATGGAGCATGTACGGAGGCTTCAGGTTGTTCAGCTCCACCAGGACGTGCCAATCTACCCCGATGCTTTTACTAAAGCTAACCAATGTTGTCGAGCTGCGTACAACGGCTTTCAATGCAGGTCCTGGCTGCCCTGAGGCAGGCATCACTGCTCGGGCACTTTGCGCAGGATGGTTTCGCTGTATGATGGGTAGGCGTGCCTGGAAATTCACCACTTTTACCGGTGCAGGTTTATCAACCACCTCTGGCTCAGATTCGCTTTTCAACTCAGCCTCATGTGCTTCTCCACCCGGCAGCTTCAACACCTGCCCGGGGAAAATCGTATACGGATATCCGATCGAGTTCAATTGCGCCAGCTCCTGCCATGTTGTTCCGAAGCTCTTTGCAAGCGCCACCAGGAAATCGCCAGATTGCACGGTATAGGATTCTGCATGCGTATCAGCCACCAAGGAGCTATCATGATCAGAGCCCTCATCAGAGGCAAACACTGCCATGTTGCCAAGCACCGCCCATGATTTCAAGAAAGTACTCAATCTGTAACTCTGGTAATTTCCGGTATAGGCATCCACCACCTGGACAGCTTCTGGGCTGTAACCGGTCAGGATCATGGTATGCTCGAAGGCTGCTACCGTGCTGGTGCTCCCATCCGGCGCCTCATATTCGACCGATTTTCCACCCCACATCTGTCCAATCACCCAAACCATCACCGGGTGACCGGCTTCAATTTCCTGGCGTAAGTCGTCCCAGCCCAGGTTATGACGCGCTTCAGCCACCAATCCAAAGCTTTGCATTGTCTCTGCCACAGGTCCGGCATGAACCCCATATCCAGACGGTGGCAGATTACCCCAGGCATCATATGGATTGCCAACAAAGCCAGTCTCCGGGTTATCACTGCGTGGCAGCGATTGAAGGAATTCAGCCTCGCCAATATCAATTCCCCAAAAGCCCGCCATATCAACGGCAGAGCGAGATTCACACGAGAGTGGATAACTTTGGGCGTGCCCATTCACTCCAGAGATATAAGTGGCGTCTGGCAGGCTATCCCCCCTGGCAGGAGACACATTCGCAAACACAAGCGATAGACCCAAAACGAATACTCGAAATATGCGCTTCACACTATTCATCATCATTTATCCTGACCAACCACCTGTGCTGTTGCAGGACTCATGCCATGCTGATGATGCGGGTATAATCGGACAATATGCAGGAATTGGCCCTACATGCCCAGCAACAGATGGGATTACATCTGACGCGTTCCCAACTCTCAGCGCTCTCGCTGTATGAGCGCGAGCTGTTGGATTGGAATACCCGCTTCAACCTGACTGCTATCCGTGACCCTATGGAGATCCGTATCAAACATTTCCTCGACTCACTCACCTGCCTGATGGCACTTCGCGATACCCCTGTTGATAGGCTGATCGATGTGGGCACCGGCGCAGGATTCCCGGGAATCCCGATCAAGATCATTTACCCCAAAATGCAGCTTGCTCTCGTTGAGTCGGTTGGCAAGAAGGCTGAGTTCTGCCGCCACGTTGCAAACATCCTTGATCTTAAGAAAGTGGAAGTGATCCAGGAGCGCGCTGAAATCCTCGGGCAGAATCCATCCTACCGCGAGCAGTTCGATTGGGCAATTGCGCGGGCTGTAGCCATTCTGCCTGTGCTGTCAGAGTATTTACTGCCTATGGTACGGGTAGGGGGAAGCATGCTGGCGATGAAAGGGGAAAGCGGTCCGGCAGAAGCGCACTCTGCGGAACGTGCCATGCACATGCTTGGGGGTCACTTGCGCCAATTATTGCCAGTGACATTACCAGGGGTGGCGGAAGAACGCTACCTGGTGGTGGTGGGTAAAGTCGCAGCTACACCGGATGCATACCCGCGCAAAGTGGGGATGCCTGCCAGGCACCCTCTATAGCTCCCCAGGGTCAGGTCTTTCCACTCTACCCCCTGCAACACGCCAGATTGTTGCGTTTTTTACATACCCAGGGTCAAACAGGTTCATATCCGTGGTGGATAACAGCACTTGCTCCGATTGGTCCAGCCTTGTTAATAGATCAAACCGGCGCTCTATATCCAGCTCGGCCAGCACTTCATCCAGAAGTAAAATCGGCCAATGGCCGCTCTTGGCATTCATCCAGGTCACTTCAGCGATTTTTAGTGCCAGGATGGCTGAACGTGACTGGCCCCGTGAACCGTAAGTTCCCAGGTCTATGCCGTTAGCCAGGAAACGCAGCTCATCCCGGTGGGGTCCGATTGTGGTCATCCCCCGGGAAATCTCCTCAAACCGTAGTTTCCTCAGGCTCTCCAAAAAACCTTTGCGGATTTGCTCCTGAGAAAAGCCGCAGCGATCAACGGCTGCCTCCAGTGGTAACGTGAATTGTCCAGGGGTTTGAGGCAGAGGGTCATAGGCTGGTTGGTAGCACAGCCGCAGAACTTCCTGGGCGTGAGTAAGCTCTCGGTGCATGCGTGCAGCCAATCTTTCCAGTTCTTGGATAGCTTGAATACGGGTGTAGATGAGCTGTGCCCCGAAGGTAGTAATTTGCTCATCCCAATAATCCAGTTGAGAGGCATCACCCTTCCGCTCATAAAGTTGTTTCAGCAGGGCATTACGCTGAATGAGGGCTTTATTATATTCTCCCAGGGCTGCCTGATAATGTGAAATGACCTGTGCCAGCGCCAGATTCAGGTAACGTCTGCGTTCCTCCGGGCCTCCCTCGATCACCCCCATCATTTGCGGCAGAAAAAGGACCGCATTAAACTGCCCGATGACTTCGCTGGTTTTACGCTTGACACCATCCAAAAGCACTTCCTTACGCAGATGCTTGACCCCGTTTTGGCTGTTCGGCTCTTGAATGAGGCGCACCTCGATGCGGTGGTTTTCTTTTCCCCGGCTAAAGTCAGCTGTGATCCGCCCCACTGCCAGGTCCTGGCGCGCTTCTATAAAGTTGATCAGCTGCCGGTCCGAGCTGGCGTGAAACGAAGTTAAAAGTAGCCAGGAAGTAGATAGCCTCAAGCAGGCTGGTCTTGCCCTGAGCATTATTACCAACCAGCATCACTGTTCCTCCCGGAACATCGATATCCAGCCGGGTGAAATTTCGGAAATTTGTGAGGGAAAGATGGGTAAGCTGCATTTCCTGAGTCACTCACACAAATGCCACGGGGGAGCTTCGCCGTGGCATTCCAAGTGTGTATAAATTATATCAAAGAGCAGGTTTCTTGGGTCAGGTGTATATTTGAGGCGTATCCGGATTAAACATTATCAGGAGAAACCTGCCCTGGCTGCACCTCAACCTGCCAGAGTTTTTCAGCCCGGTCCACAAACAAGACACCATCAAGATGGTCAATCTCGTGCTGAAAAATGCGAGCCAACCAGCCTTTAGCTTTAACAGTCATCGAATGACCATGCCTGTTCAATCCTTTAACCGTGATGGCTTCATAACGCTCCACATCCCCCTGGATGCCTGGAACAGAAAGGCAGCCTTCTGTTCCGAGAATTGTTTCCTCGGAAGTGCGGGTTATCTCGGGGTTAACCATAACATACAGTTTTGGGGGTATCTCTTCATTATCATCATCGCCATATTCGACGACAATCAAGCGCCACGATTCGCCCACTTGTGGGGCAGCCAGGCCGACCCCAGGTGCCTGGCGCATGGAATCAACCATGTCGTCCACCAACCTCTGGAAGCTCGGACCAAAATCATTCACTTTACGCGCCTTTTGCCTCAAGACTGCCTGCGGAAGAGTAACAATTTCTAGATTAGCCATGGCGGCTATTTTACCTGAATTTGGTCAAATTTGGGGAGGTTTCTTGGTAGATTGGTGGATCTCCTCCACCTGGCGGTGGTATGCAGCAATATAGTTTGAAACACGTTCCTGTTCTTGCATGGTATCAGCCAGCTGTTTCTTGTGCCTGTGTTTATACATATAATTAAAGATATCCTTTTGAGCACGCGCGGGATTGTGAATGCCATAGAAGATAAATTTATTATCTGTCCCAATATTGATGATCACATTTCCAAAATTTAAAACCACGCCCAAAAAACCCAGTCGCTCATAATCTAACCCAATGATATTTTCTAATGGGGCAGATTTGGTGATTTCATCACCAAGGGGTTTACGCTCGCTATCAATAATCTTTTCAGATGTAACCCGATAAATATCGTTACTCCAATCCACAAATTTATAAAGCCACCATAACAACGCCATCACAGTCAGGCAGATACCGATCAACAAGATCAATCCCGGTTTTAACAGGTCGATCTGACCCACCACGCTCCAAAAATAAAGCAGACCCGTTCCAACCAGCATCCCAAAACAGCATGCCGCCGGGAACCACGTCATCCTAAATAGTACATAGAGGTGTTTGCGATACGTGATCATCCCATCTTTTTCCCAGCGGGTCTGGAAACGCGCCTGAAATGCCTGCCAATAGGACATTGGTTCGGTGATAGTTTTGGTTTCCTGATCAGTCACTCCAACTGTAATCGCGGCTGGGGCATTTACTGCAGTTGGGGCTGTTAGGGCTTGTGAGGGTTCAATTTTCTGCCTGATCGTTCCTTCTATGGCATGAATATCCATCGCCACCTGGCGCTCCATGGCTTGTTTGCGTTCCAGGTCAATCATATTCTTGATTTCTCCCGGGTTTCTAATGTGCCGGAAGAATATCTGACCCATGAATGTCTGGGTGATCACATCGCCGTAGCCTAACCAGCGTCCAAGTTGGGAGGATTTTGCCTCTCCAGCCTTTATTGCCACGAGGGGCGCCTCCTGACGGCTGTCATATAGTCCAACCGTACGTTCCAACCAGACGATACGTTCATCTGTAATGATGTAATAGTCATTTCCCCAATCAAAGAAGAGCCATAAAGCCCACAATATTGATACACCTACTACCCCAGCGCCAAACCACCCCACCACCAGGCGGAAGGAAGTGGTAGAAATCTGAGTGGCAAAGAATATGATCAAAATGCCCATCCAGGCAGACACAAGGGGTAAAAGTTCGCTCACAAACAAGTATGCTGGGTGTTTCCGATAGATCAGCTTGATGGTTTCTTCCTCCCCCAGCCAGCTGAATGGCTTTGAATGGATCAACTTGTACCAATCCAATTGTTTCTTGATATTTTTGGTTAAGCCAGGAATGGTATTCAACAGGTGACGCAGTGCTTCCACCTGGATGCTGTAGAGTAATGCCGGTTTAATTGCTATAATTTGATAGTGACTTCTGCTTACCGTGAAAAACTACATCTGCACCTAAAAAATCTCCTTGCTTAAGCACATAAGTCTCACCTTCGCCTCCTTTTATGATCCGGGTTGAACGTAAATTCCCAGTAACAACAATGAAAAATGGAGGGTTTTTCCCGTCCAGGCGCAAGGTTTCCCCTTCTTTTATTTGTATAGGATGGATAGATGAAGCCACTTGCTCAAGCTGTGCATTATTCAGCCCATCGAATAGCCTTATTTTTTTTAGCGCTGCAACGATTTGCTGATGATCTTCAGGCATAATATGATTGTAGCATGAACAAAGCGTTTCGTAGATAATAATGCGCCTGCATCACAGATTTCGTAGTACAAGGTCTATAGATAGATGTGCTTATGATAGAATCAAATCTCTTTACACCCTTCTAGGAGGCTACTCACATGCCCATCCACTTTGGCACTGATGGCTGGCGTGCTGTCATTTCAGATACATTTACCTTTCATAACCTGCGCCTGGTCGGCCAGGCAATTGCAGACGCAGTTGGGTCAGAGCACTGGATGAACGGGAAGACAACTGCGGAAAATATCGATTCCCATAAAATGGTCGTTGGCTTCGATACGCGATTCCTTTCCGATCGTTATGCAGCGGACATAGCCCGCGTATTGGCAGCCAATGGGTATAAGGTCCTGTTATCGCAATCAGACGCTCCCACCCCGGTAATATCATTCACCGTTCGTCACCAAGGCGCAATAGGTGGTGTAATGATCACTGCTTCACATAATGCCCCGCGATACAATGGCGTAAAGTTAAAAGCTGCCTATGGTGGCTCAGCGCTTCCCGAACAGTGCCGCCGGGTAGAAGTGTATCTAAATGATAATGAAGCACGTGGGCGCGGTCCCAACCAGATGGACTTTGATCAGGCTCGGCAGGCTGGGCTCATCCAACGCATTAACCCCTTGCCTGCCTATTATGACCACCTGCGTACGCTGATCAATTTCGACCTTATCGCCGAGAACCCTCAGCGGATTGTCGTCGATTCGATGTACGGGTCTGGTCGGGGGGTCATTAAAGGTATCCTGCAAGGAACTGGTTGCGAGGTTCAGGAAATTCGAGCTGAATTAAATCCAGGTTTCGGTGGTGTTCATCCTGAGCCAATTAGCCGTTACCTGGGAGCACTGGCCAGTGCCATCAGCACGGGTATGGGAGATTTGGGTCTGGTAACGGATGGGGATGCAGATCGAATTGGTGCTATGGATGGGCGTGGCAACTTCGTCGATCCGCACAAAATTATGGCACTGTCTTTACGTTATTTGGTTGAAAAAAGAGGCTGGCGTGGTCCGGTTATCCGTACCGTATCAACCACCAGTATGATCGATCGATTAGCGGAGCATTATGGGCTCCCCATGCACGAGACACCCGTCGGATTCAACCACATCGCTGATTATATGCTCCAGGGTGATGTATTGATTGGTGGTGAAGAGTCTGGTGGTATCTCATTCCGGGGACACATACCTGAAGGAGACGGTATACTGATGGGGCTCCTATTATTGGAAATTGTTGCCACTTCAGGAAAAACCCTTTATGAATTGGTAGAAGACCTGTTAGAAGAAGTGGGACCTTCTTTTTACCAACGGACTGACTTGCGACTGCGCCACCCGGTTTCCAAAGAGGCAATGAGTCGTAGCCTGGTGCAAGATTCACCCGCTGAGATTGGTGGAGAAAAAGTCGCCAGCATTTCTACAGTTGATGGGGTTAAATACATGATCGCTGATGGATCGTGGTTGCTGATCCGTCCCTCAGGCACGGAACCCGTATTAAGGGTGTATGCCGAAGGACGCACACAACAAATGGTTCAGGATTTGCTCGGATATGGTGAGCAGGTAGCCCTCAAGGCTGCATAATTAAAAAAGATTGGGGTTGTTCAGGCTCAACAGACCTGAACAATCCCAATCTGCAGTTTAATCGGCTTGCACCTTTACAGTTGCAGTTCGCAGCTCTGCGCACTAAGAAGATAATCACCACCAAAACAAATGCTGCGGTAATTAGACCTGGCGTACCAAGCTTATCTGCAATCCCGGTATCCGGAAGGGCAGTTGAGGTTGATTTAGTGGTAGGCGGGAGTGTTGAAGCCTGCGCAGCTTGCGTGGCCAGCCTAGCTTGTGTGGCCAGTCCAGCTTGTGTGGCTTGCCCAGCTTGTGTAGCTTGCCCAGCTTGTGTAGCCAGCCCAGCTTGTGTAGCCTGCCCAGCTTGTGTAGCCTGCCCAGCTTGTGTAGCATGCGCAGCTTGTGTGGCCTGCCCAGCTTGCGCGACCTGACTAGCTTGCGTGGCCAGCCAAGCTTGTGTGGCCAGCCCAGCTTGTGTAGCCTGCCCCGCTTGTGTGGCCAGCCAAGCTTGTGTGACCAGCCCAGCTTGTGTAGCCAGTCCTGCTTGTATAACTAGCTCAGCTTGTGGGGCTTGTGTGGCTTGTGCTGCCTGAGTGAGAAGAGCATCACGGGTTGCGATTGCAAGATCCACCGTTGGAGACTTGGTGGGACCTACAACAATAACAGGTGTATTGGTGGGTGCTTTGGTGGGTGCTTTGGTGTTTGTTGGAACGACAGTCGGGCGGAGGGTGGAGGTTGACGTAGGCGCTGAAGCAGTTTCACTGGCACCAATAGCAATCACGGTCGCTTGGGCTTCGTTGGTTGCATTCGCACTCTGGGCAGACCTCTGGCCTGGTAAATACCTGAATAATGCAATACCAGCGATACAAAGTAATGCCAGAACCATGATCCCACCCAAAACACCGGCGATGATCAAGAAACTGCGATTTCCATTTCCGTTGCCATTGCCATTCGCTGGTTTCTCATCTCCAAGCTCATTTTCGACATCATTCATGTCTGTAAAGGCCATAGTGTTATCTCCTCACTGATCCAATATTTCACCCGATAATCTCAAGATTTGCCAGGGGAACCTGGGCTTTATCACCATTTGATAACTGAATCTCTGCTGTTATTGCCAATAAACCACTTGGAAGACGCGTTAAACTCTGTGGGAGGTTGGTCAATGTTCCCAGCTTACTTTTATAGGGTGGGCTGACAACACGAACGGTTTGACCGATGGAAAAAGAGGCCAACTCGGTTGGGATTTCAGGAAACGCCCCCTCCGATGCCGAAACCACAATTTCCGGACGCGTGTTCCCGATCCGATTCCAAGGTTCAGCATTTACGGCTACTTCGTTCCTGCCATTTGTTGACAAAATTGAAAACGCCTCTTGGTTCATTGCCAGCTTTCCAAAACCCTCGACCAATATAATTGGATAATTCACACTCATGGCAGCTGGAATCAGGGTTGAAGCCATACTTGCCAGGATCAGACCCCGAATGGGCACCTCTTCTGCGGAGCGCAACACTTTTTCATCCTCACAATAACCAGCCATCACCACCGCGCCGCGTAAACTCACATCCATCATATCAGGTGTAATCAACTCATCGGCAGCCTTCGCAAGGATATTCAATAATCCAAAATTAACCTTACCATTGCCCCAGACTCCCTGGATGAGAGAACCCGTCGTTTCAATGATTACACCTCGCTCATCGATTATGTCCGCAACGACGCCTGAATAACCAGCTTTTAATTCAGAGTATTCTCCTTCCAATTCCATTAGTACCTGTCCACCACCAGCCACCACAACAGTTCCAGATTTTGGAGCGCGCACAACACGGCGCCCAATTCCAACAGGTCCAGCGATCACATCCCCTTCACCAACTTCATCTCCCGCTCGAGGTTGGATATAATGGTCAGCTTCCTTGGGTGATAAGCCTAATCCAAGTCCAATATCCAAAAGAAGATGCTCTGGACGCAAAACTGCCTCAGCAACGATATCCGAAGGATTTACTTGCTGCCCTCGCCGGGCAATTATTCTCCCTTCAGTGGGCATTAATCTTTCACGCCGAATCGTTGCAACCGGCAGAACATGTGTGACCGAAGCTAGCATGCTAGAATCTCCAAGGCAACCTTTACACGATATTGCGCAATATACAAGGGGTGCAAGTTAAATGCCATTAATATTATCCAGTACCAGCTATTGCCAGCCATTTATTGAGTGCATCGCGTCGTCGGGAAGGTTCCGCAGGTATGCGTAATGGTCGACCACGCGCGTCAATCACAACCCCAAATGCGCCACCAACCACCTTCACCTTTCCCCCTCTACCAGGACCTCCCATACCAACATCGAAACGATTCAGCGGAGTCAGGTGCAGTGTTCCAACTTGCCCGACGGGCAATCGAAGGGTTGCTAAGGTGCCTTGCTTGACCTCCAGCTCAGATTCCTGCCCGTCCTCGGTTGTCATCCGTACCCGTAGGATGGGTGTCCCCGATTGTGCTTTGCCAACAGGTGAGATAATCGTGCATAAGTTTATAAAATTCGTTGCTTCGAGGGATTGAATGGTCAACAATGGGGCTACACTAGCCGCAGCTCCTAGCGAAGCAGCTAAATTATTGCGATCCACGGCTATGGTGGTTATTCCAGTAGGTTGAAGCCCATTCAAAACCATCATCAAGGTTTGGTTTCGGTTTGGTGCTTTAGTAAGTACACTGCCCGAGGCAATGATTGGCTCAAACCATGGTAAAAGCCCAGGTAGCGAGCCAAGTATATCGGAAGGGTAAGCTTTGGAGGCTTGCTTAACTGCCAACTGCATCGCCTGGCAGGCAATTGCCTGCTCAATAGCCAGTTCGTTCGAGGTGATTGGCAGGCTGTTGGGATAGATGGCTTTATTAAATATGTAATCGCGCAGGTCATTCTCGGATACTTCCACAGTTAGCCAACGTGAGATATCACCCAAAGGACAAAGATTTAGGATCTCAGGTAGATTCTCTCCCAAACCAAGCCCCGGGTAGATGCTTAATATTAAATCTCCAGAGAATGCCGAGGCTACTGTGGTGGCAGATGCGCCGACATCGATCCCTAAAACTCCCTTGTGCGTATGGGCATACTCTTTGCTGAGATAACGGATGGTTCGCCCAAATGCTGTTGCAGCCGGCATGAGATTGTTGCCGGTCCATAAATCCACTTCCTGGATGCCACGAATTTGTCGCGAGCGAACCAGGCGGTAAATTTGAGCCAGGGCAGGTTGTGAAGGAGTCAGTTGTTCACTTTCGTATGACTGGCGGACGTTTGGAGCAATATGAAGATTCGCAATTGAACCTAAGGTGGCCTGCACATCTTGTACCAGTGCGGAATTACCTGCATATAACACTTCCGGGCGGTGTTCTTTAGGCATGAGATAGCATGCCAGTCCAACTGCTTCGAGCTGATCAATCACCGAAGCTCTGGCGCCACCTTCAATCCCTCCTGCAACAACAATCAGGTCTGGTCGTAACTGCAGAATAGTATCCAAGCGGGAAACGGTTTTTCTCCGATCGTTTAAACTCATGCTTCCAACCACCTGGGCATAGGTTGTTGTAGCCAGGTTTTTTGCGCTCTCGGTTGAGATATCCTCCAGCAAGCCAATTGCCACTACTTTGAGCGGAGGACCCACCGATACAGTAGCGACGCACGCATCCACGCCGGTCCCGTCAGGTTGAGAGGGAATTTGTATCTGCCCGTCCTGATTGAAAAACACCCGGCCGGTTATATCATGCAATTGATCCAGTGCTTCTTTAACCCCCACGCTAACGTCGTTAATGGGAGCAGAGGCGGTAGTTGGCACGCTGCCATGTCCTAAAAATCGATATCGACCATCGACAACATCAAATAATATTACGCGCGTCGAAACTGTTCCGATTTCAATTGCAAGGACTGAGTCAGCATCTATAAGTGAAGTTGGCATAATAATTAACTGTTAGAAAAATCCAATAATAATATCCCAAAGAAACTGAATGCGATCGATCAGTGCTGTGAGCGTGGCAATATACACCCCGGCAAATAAGACGCCCAGTGTGATAACAATGAAACCTTGCCCAGCGGTGGATAGATACTCCAGGATAACGGAGTGTTGAACTGGAACTCCTTCCTCCTGTCGTTTGATTCCAAACTTGAAGTAGATAAGTGTTGTCACGGTGCCCACCAGGACGATCAATCCATTGATGAACCATCCAACCAGCTTGCTTAACTCTTCCGGCCCGGTTTGGATATTGAGCAAGTTTGCCGACGCTCCAATCTGAGGAAATATTGTCCCCCGTACTGCGCCAGCAATCACAGTGGCTGCCCCAACACCAGTAAGGAAAGCCAAAACGGGTGTTCCACCACGCGACAAGCGTGGGGATACCTTGGTGAGCATCCAAATACCGAGCAGAACCGCAGGCAGCACATGCGTAGCATAGGTGATCAGATTATCTGTTTTACCGGTACTAATCACCTGGAATACTGGAACCAATACCTGGTGCCATATTACATTATAAAGAATGAGAACGGCTGCGTATCCCGAGGCAACACCAATAAAAATGGAGACTGCCAATCTAAAAAGGATATTATCTCCAATCAAGTAGCTAAGTACCATTATCGTAAGCGCAAAACCGATAATTGCACCGATTGGGTCAGCTAATTGGCTGATTCGTTCCAGCATCTTCTCTCCTAGCTTTCCTTCTTCTTACCAGTTATTGGTATTTTCAAAGCTGCCCTGGAAAAACTTCCAATCAGTATGATTAATACAGAAGCTGTAATTGCAATGCTAAATGCATCCCACTCGCCATTTTGTTGGATGTTGCCGATGCTAAGCCCATAAGCTAATCCTCCAGCAAGACTGGCCACCATACCTTGAACTTGTGATGGGTTTGCTTCATAATATGGTCGGATCAATGGCTCAGCTTGTGAGCTGGTTATGATCAACAGTGGTGTACCATCTATCTTCAACACAGGACCCACTTGTTCGATCCAGGAACGGGCTGTGTCAGGGTCATTGGTTAATACAATTACTGCACTAAAATCATTAATGGTCGAGATTGCATCCAATGGAGCAGATGCCCATACATTGATTCCATCCAATGAGTACGGTAATACCGACTTGGGTGAGAGCGATAAACCAGCCAAACCCAGGGTGCCACCGGGAATATATCCAAGGTTAGTATAGTAAGAATAAGATCCCTGATTACCCTCCAAGCCAACGCTGGAATTAATCAGGCTTTCTGCCAGGGCTGGACCGGATGGAATCGTTGTTACCAATGTTATAAAGGCGTTCTTGATCTCCAGCTGGGTGATCAATGTGGAAATAGCAAGATTTATCTCTCCCGAGAACCCAGCTTCATAATCGAATGCCAGGAGCACTGGCAACCCAGCTGGAAGTGCCTGGACTTGTTGTGTAAAATCAACCACACCTGGAACATCTCCGGGTTTTGGAACTGGAACCTGCTGGCTCCCAGTGATGATCATCCATGCGATGGGTAGAATCAAAGCAGCAGCAATAACCAGGCGAAAAATATTGCGTGAAGTGAGAGCTGGTTGAGATGGTAATGGTTTTGGCTTTTGTTCATCAGCCAATAATGCTTCCATCATCTCTACCCGGGCACGTTGTTCATCCGTAACACGCAGTTTGATGGAATAGGTGGGTGGTTTACGAGCTCGGATTGCCGATGGGCGTGCACTTATGACGCCTCGTAATCCAGACAAAGGTCCTGCAGTAACAATATCGGCAGCTGACATATCTTCGACTGGCTCAGTTGCAGGTACATTATCCTCGGGTCGAAGGGCTTCCAACCAGCCTGGCAATTCAGCAGGGGCAATCTGAGGCGCTGGTTCCTCCAAATCAGATGATGTTTCCTCAGGCTCTATTTTTCCGATCCAATCTGGTATGTCCATCGAGCCTGTTTCCATTGATTCTACAGATTCGGCAATTCCTGTGCCTTGCTCTATCCCCTCGCTAGGAGTTATCTCACCTTCCAATTTAATCTTTGAAGACGCTTCAAGCCCGGTTAACCAGTCTGGTTTCTCGACCGGTGCTGGAGGTAAAACTCCCTTTGCCTTGAATGGCTCTTCTATAAAAGGTTGGGGTATATTCTCATTGACCGGCTCTTCTTTATCATCAAGCAACTCTTCCTGCGAAGACAACGGGGATGATTCTCCACCAGTTTCTGCAAGCAAGCTTGCCAGCCAATCATCATCGATGGCAGGTTGCACACCATTGTCGGGAGTGGATGGCTGACTTAATAGGGAATCGATTTGCTCTGATATGTCATCTGGAGCTTGTCTCTCTGGTTTTGCTTCTGTTCCTTCAAGGAAATTCGCCTCGGTATTTTTAAGCCAATCGGGGATGGATTGCTCCAAAGCTGAGGCAGATTTTGGTTTTAAAACCTGGCTTTCTGCCTGATCAGGTTTATCAGTTGTATTTATAAATGGGTTCTCCTGCCCTTCCTGGTCAGATGGGGTAAGAAAACCAGATGCATTCAAAGGTGCCTGGCAATACTTGCACTCTTCCAGCTCGGGTGGGTTTGGTTTTCCGCATAATGGGCAAATGATATCGGTCATTACCTATCCACCGTATGGGCGATCCACACCCATTAATATTCGGATACCCGTGGCGACTGTTCCTAATGCCACGCCCAATAAAAGCCCACGCCCACCTGCAACAGCAGGAACTTGTGTTAGCCATCCGCGCAATGCAACAAGTGGGGCTACCTCTCCAAGGAAGAATAATGGTACTGACCCCAATAATACGATCAGCACGGTCACCAGGAATAAAATGGTAGACCATTTGGGTCTACGTGTCAGCAAGCGAGCAGCAGCATAAACCAAGACTACCGCCAGGACTGCCAACAAGCTAATTTCCACTGGCACTTGAAAAGTATTGAATATCCATAACGATAAAGATCCGGTTGGTCCGCTGAGGCTTGCCGCAATTATCGTAATGCCTAAGGATACCAGTAAAACAATGCTATTGATCCCGCTCATTCCACCAGCTCCAGCCTTTTTCCAGTGAACGAAGGCTAAATTATATATTCCCAATAACAGGGCAAAAGCTGCCAGGATGATCGCCCACCCAATCAGGACAGACTGTATATTACCAAACACTCCGGGGAAAAAGTACCCCAGCAAAACCAGCAGACCTGAAATAACCGCTATGATTGCGTTGGATGTAGGTAGAATTTTCTTCAATTCAGGAACCCCAATAACTTAATGATTGCCCCAATCACGATCGCTCCAATCAACACCCAGCGCAGGATATCTTGTGAGCGTAAACTGGCTATGTGAGCTGGACCGGCACCAAGATATGCACCTGCTGCATAAAGTTCTTCACCGAGTAGTGGTTCGTCAGATGTGGTGAATAAGACAGCCTGGGCATGGATGCTATCTGAACCTGCTACGGTCAATGAACCGCTACGCTCTCCCGCTTCCGTCAGCAGGGCTATCTCAGTCCCTAAATGACCTGTGAAGAAATTAGCAGATACATATTCGTCATGAATGATCGGCATGGCTCCAGCTGCATATGCCAGTGGATTAAGACCAGTCATGCGCGCATTTGTAGGATCATACCGTTGCTCTGTCCCCAGGCTGCGATAAGTACTTTGTAGGGTGTCCTGGCTGAGAATGGTGAGCACTCCATCACCTGTGGTTGCCATCGGAGGTCGGTCACTGTTAGAAGCTGCGCGGGCGGAGCGATCCAGGATGGTGAGCCCAATAAATGCAGCCCCACCCTGTAGCTCATTTATACTTCCCCTGCCCAATGAAATATGGAGCCTTTTACCGGCTTCCACTGCCAGGTCAACTTCGCGCCGGAGGTGCCGGAAAGCCTGGATATCTCGCAGGTTGATCTTAGTTTGATTACCATCTGAGAAAAAGTAATACAGGATCAAGCCCAGGCAGAGCAGGATGAATAACAAGCCGAGGTAATTACTGATCGAGCTAAGAACTTGTTCCACTGGAGGGTGCCTCCCGCAGCAAGGATACAAATGCACGCGTTTCTACAGGGTTTTCGAGCATCTGAGCAAACGCATGCAGCGAATGAGTAGTTATCATACCAGAAAGCAACGGCTGGCTGAGATAAATTAACTGGGCAACAAGCAAGCTTAGTGAACCGGATGCATCCAGCACCGAAGCAACTGCCTCGCTTATCCCCCATCGATGGAATATACGCGACCATTTCACCCAGATCGCCTGGTTCTCACTCATGATTAAAGTATAGCACAGAATTTCCATGCATTTTTACATGGCAGACCTTAATTGCCAAATGAAATTGAAATATGACAGGGGACAGGTGTTTTTTATGCCTTATATAACTGTCTCTTTCATATCAAAACGGCTAAACTATCGGATTGGTCAATTATATCGATCTTGATTTCCAAACCATATAATGGAGTAGTTATAATGAAAAAACTAACAGCAAACCTTGATGGCAACGAGGCAACTGCCTATGTTGCTCATAAGACAAATGAAGTGATCGCGATTTATCCAATTACCCCATCATCAACCATGGGTGAGTACGCCGACGAGTGGACCGCCCATAAACGGCCAAATTTGTGGGGAACAATCCCCTCGGTCGTTGAAATGCAGTCAGAGGGTGGCGCGGCCGGCGCTGTGCATGGAGCCCTGCAAGCCGGTGCCCTCAGCACTACCTTTACCTGCTCGCAGGGATTGATGCTTATGATCCCCAATATGTTCAAGATTGCTGGCGAGCTGACCTCGACGGTATTTCACGTCTCTGCACGTTCCCTGGCTAGTTCACGCTCTCTCAATTTTTGGCGACCATTCGGATGTGATGGCCACCCGTTCTACAGGTTTTGCTTTATTGTCTTCGTGTTCGGTGCAGGAAGCGCATGACTTCGCCTTGATCTCTCAGGCAGCCACCTTGGAATCCCGCATACCTTTCCTGCATTTCTTTGATGGCTTCCGCACCTCAGCCGAGGTCAACAAAATCGAGCTGCTAAGCGATGATGAGATTCGCGGTATGGTCTCGGATGAGTTAGTACACGCTCATCGGGCACGCGCCCTCTCGCCTGACCATCCATATATCCGTGGCACCGCCCAGAATCCCGATGTGTATTTCCAGGGACGCGAGACGGTCAATCCATTCTACATGGCATGCCCGGATATTGTCCAAAAAGCTATGGACAAGTTTGCTTCCACAGTTGGGCGAAAATACAACTTGTTTGATTACGTCGGTGCACCCGACGCCGACCGGGTGATTATCCTCATGGGTTCCGGAGCTGAAACTGCCGGTGAAACTGCCTTGTATTTGAATGAGCATGGAGAGAAAGTCGGCGTAGTTAAAGTACGGCTGTATCGTCCGTTTTCAGCTAAGAATTTGCTGAATGCATTGCCAAACACAGTCAAAACGGTTGCAATCCTCGACCGGACGAAAGAACCCGGCGCAGGTGGCGAACCGCTTTACCTGGATGTGGTCAATGCCTTGTTTGAAGACGGACGGCAGATTGAAAGCCATCGGTGGTCGCTATGGTTTATCTTCCAAGGAGTTCACCCCTGCCATGGTCAAGTCCGTATTCGATGAGATGCAAAAATCGCAACCGAAAAACCACTTCACAGTGGGCATCACGGACGATGTTTCCCATACCAGCCTGGAATTTGATCCCACCTTTGACATTGAATCCCCGGAAACCACTCGCTGCGTATTCTGGGGTTTGGGTGCAGATGGGACTGTAGGCGCCAATAAAAACTCGATCAAGATCATCGGTGAGGAGACTGAAAACTTTGCCCAGGGTTACTTCGTGTACGACTCGAAGAAATCGGGCGGTATCACCATCTCTCACCTTCGTTTTGGTCCAAAACCCATCCGCGCTCCCTATCTGGTCAGTCATGCACAGTTTGTCGCCTGCCATCAATCCAACTTCCTTGAGCGTTTTGATGTGCTCAGGTTCGCCATGCAGGGTGGCGTCTTCCTGCTGAACAGCCTGTATGGACCAGATGAGGTATGGGATTATCTGCCCCGCGAGGTGCAGGAGAATCATCCTGAAGAAGAATTTACGCTTTTATGTCATCAATGCTTATGAAGTCGCCAAAGATACCGGCATGGGCGTGCGCATTAACACCATCATGCAGACCTGTTTCTTTGCCATCAGCGGCATCTTGCCTCGCGATGAAGCCATTGCCGAGATTAAGAAAAGTATCAAAAAGACCTACTGGAAGCGTGGCGAAGCAGTCATCAACAAGAACTTTGAAGCGGTCGACCAAACCGTGGCAAACCTTCATGAAGTAAACGTGTCTGGAAAATCAGTCACCAGCACGATCACGCGCCGTCCGCATGTGCCTGAAAAAGCACCTGTGTTCGTCCGGGAAGTACTGGGCAGGATTATCGGTTTGGAGGGTGACGATTTGCCAGTAAGTGCGTTCCCCGTGGACGGAACCTATCCACTCGGTACCACCCAATGGGAAAAACGCAATATCTCTTTGGAGGTACCCGAATGGGTGCCTGATCTTTGCATCCAGTGTGGTAAATGTGTCTTCGTTTGTCCCCACGCGGTCATCCGTGCAAAAATCTATGAGCCGAAGTATCTTGAGAAAGCTCCTCCCACCTTCAAGTCATTGGATGCAAAATTCAAGGAGTTCCCAAACACTAAATATACAATCCAGGTATCGTCAGAAGACTGCACCGGTTGTGCCCTGTGCATTGAAACTTGTCCCGCCAAGGATAAGACCCAGGTTGGCAGGAAAGCCCTCAATATGATCGAGCAATTGCCGGTCCGTGAGCAGGAACGTTCCAATTGGGAATTTTTCCAGACGCTGCCTGTTGCAGACCGATCACAGTTCAACCTGAGCTTGAAAAATACCCAGCTTTTGGAACCCTTGTTTGAGTTCTCCCTGGCTTGCACGGGCTGCGGCGAAACACCTTATGTCAAGCTGCTTACCCAGCTCTTTGGTGATCGCTTGCTGGTTGCTAACGCCACTGGTTGTTCCTCGATTTACGGTGGTAACCTGCCCACCACACCTTGGACAGTAAATCAGGACGGACGCGGTCCTTCCTGGTCAAACTCTCTGTTCGAAGATAATGCCGAGTTCGGTTTCGGGTTCCGCCTGACATTGGATAAGCAGAATGAATATGCATGTGAGTTGTTGCCTCAGCTTGCTAACCTGGTCGGGGAATCCCTGGTCACCGGTCTTACTCAATGCCGACCAGACTACTGAAGCTGGCATTAAAGAACAGCGTGAACGCGTCAGCTTGCTCAAAGAACGCCTGCAAGGGGTTAAAGATCCCAAGGCGTGTGACCTTCTAAGCCTGGCTGATGTGCTGGTGCGTAAGAGCGTGTGGATCGTGGGTGGTGATGGTTGGGCTTATGACATTGGTTATGGCGGCCTGGACCATGTGCTGGCAATGGGTCGTAAAGTGAATATGCTGGTGTTGGATACGGAAGTATATTCCAACACCGGTGGGCAGTCATCCAAATCCACCCCCCGTGCCGCAGTGGCAAAGTTCGCTTCCAATGGCAAGGGTATGCCCAAGAAAGACCTGGGGTTGATTGCCATGTCCTATGGCTATGTTTACGTTGCCAGGGTGGCAATGGGAGCCAGCGACCAGCAAACCCTGAATGCTTTCCTCGAAGCAGACGCTCACGCAGGTCCATCCCTGATCATCGCCTATAGTCACTGCATTAATCATGGCATTGACATGCGCAAGGGACTGGAACAGCAAAAACTGGCAGTCCAGGCCGGATTCTGGCCGCTTTACCGTTATAATCCAAAGCTGGTGGATGAGGGTAAGAACCCACTCGTCATCGATTCTAAGGATCCGTCCATTCCATTGCAGCAGTATGCTTATAATGAAACCCGCTACAGCATGCTGGTGCAGAGTGACGAGCAGCGCGCTCGAAATGTTATTAAAACAAGCTCAGCAGGATGTTAAGTCACGCTGGGAACTCTACAAGCAAATGGCTGCCATGCATTACGGCAATAATGACAGCAATGAATAATCGTCAAGAGTGATTGGAGAATAAACATGGTAGACCTGACCACTACATACTTAGGATTAAAACTCAAAAATCCGTTGGTTGCATCCCCTTCCCCATTGTCAGAGAAGGTTGAGAATGTGAAACGCATGGAGGATGCAGGCATTGCCGCTGTCGTGATGTACTCATTATTCGAAGAGCAGATCATCCACGAGAGTCTGGAATTGGACCACTTCCTCAGCCGGGGAACCGAATCATTCGCC
This sequence comes from uncultured Chloroflexia bacterium, assembly GCA_963736805.1. Classification (GTDB taxonomy): domain Bacteria; phylum Chloroflexota; class Anaerolineae; order Anaerolineales; family UBA4823; genus FEB-25. The sequence goes on along the minus strand of CAVTQM010000037.1, from coordinate 2,025 downwards.
GAAGCGCTCACATACTTCCCCAATATCGGCAAGTTCAGCCTGGCACCTGAAAAATATATTGACCAACTGGAGAAGACTAAGCGGGCGGTGAAAATACCCGTTTTAGGCAGCTTGAACGGCGTCTCCACTGGCGGATGGATTGAATATGGTCGTAAGATCCAGGATGCTGGAGCTGACGCATTGGAGCTAAACCTGTACTATCTGCCATCCGATGTTAACCTCACCAGTTCCCAGCTGGAGGATAATTACCTCAAGTTGGTGAGTGATATCCGGGCAGAAATCAAGATACCGTTGGCGGTTAAGCTGGCTCCCTTCTTCAGTGCTCTACCCAACTTCGCCAGCCGCCTGGTGGAGGCGGGTGCTGATGGATTGGTGCTCTTCAACCGTTTCTATCAGCCCGACCTGGACCTGGAAAACCTGGATGTTGTTCCCAACCTGGTGCTCAGCGGTTCGGACGATCTGCGCCTGCCATTACGCTGGATCGCCATCCTGTACGGTAAAGTAAAAGCAGATCTTGCACTAACCAGCGGTGTACATACCTCCGAGGATGCGATTAAAGCCATTATGGCTGGTGCCAATGTCGCCATGACTACCTCTGCACTGCTTAAACGTGGCACCGTTGCCATCCAACAAATTCTTGGTGGAATGGAAGAATGGATGACCTCACGCGAGTATGTCTCGGTTGAGCAGATGCGCGGCAGCATGAGCCAGGGTGCGGTTGCAGAACCGGCAGCATTTGAGCGGGCTAATTATATGAAGGTACTCAACTCTTTCAACGCTGATCTTATCTAAACAGCGACCAACCAATAAATAAAAAACACGAGCGGTCGCTACGCGACTGCTCGTGTTTGATTAATAGTATCTTGGTATGCAGACTAGAAGATTTCAGCTTCTTGGTCGTGTACCAACCTGTGACGGTAAACGATCCGGCCGCGCGTTAGATCATAGGGCGACATCTCTACGCGCACCTTATCTCCCAACAGGATGCGGATATAGTACTTGCGCATCTTTCCCGAGAGATATGCCAGAACTTCATGGCCCGTCTCCAGGCGTACTTTAAATTGCGTTCCAGGCAAGGCTTCGATCACCACGCCTTCGACAACAATTTTATCTTCTTCTTTCGTCATGCATGCCTCCAGACAATTTGGTCTGCTACCATTTCACAGCAGCAGAGACACTCACCCAAACGAGCTCACTCAATATCTGGGCGTTCCTTTCGCCTAATACGGCGAATCGCTTTTTTCTTCTGGATCCGGCGTAACTCGCTTTTCGAGACGAACCAGCGCTTGCGGCGAACCGTGCTCAAGATACCGCTTTTGGCAACTTTCTTGCGAAAGCGCTTGAGCAATGCGTCCTGAGACTCGTTTGGGCGTAAATTTACTGTGGTCAACTTCCTCACCTCCTTGCTCTTTCAAATCCTGGTGCGCCGGGTATATTGACAAAAAAACCCGGCTGACGTTCACGCTCTCAGCCGAGCCAGGTTTCGAATGCATTCCTGTGTTCAGTCTTCTGTAATAGTTAAGTTCACCATCCATCCAAAAGAGCGATTTCTAAACGTCGTACCGATTTTAATCCAACTATGGGTTTCTGTCAATTTTAATTGATGCTTTGATTTGCATCATTACTCTGGATTTTGACGGAGAATTTTCTTAGTAGCCTTTTAGCAATGTCGACAAATTTGTATTGTTGACCACGCTCGCAGGCTGCCTGGAAGTCTGTATTTTACATAACAAAATTGCTGGCTTCCAATGTGGCAAGACTAACAGCTAATAAAGGTTATAAGATAATAGCGGCTAGCCAACACAGCCCATGTCCACATAGACAACGCTAGCTGCATTCCCGTCAGTAAGACTGAAACCATCAATGTGTCTCTAACCAGCCACGGGATTCCAGGCTGCATAGCATTTTCATATCTGCATCATAGACACTCTGTAAATCCTCCAGGCTATATTCCTGGAAATCCAGATACAGAGCGGCTGGAATCAGCATGGCTTGTTGCTGTATGGTTCAATGCAAGTATCAGGG
>CAVTQM010000036.1:0-16049 GCA_963736805.1 uncultured Chloroflexia bacterium | reverse complement strand
AGGACCGATTGGGGTAGATGTGGGAGTAATCGCCGTGGGGGCGGAGGGTGGGCGCCAGGGCAGTCAGGGTGGCATTGACGATGGCATCCACCTGGTGGTCAAGCTCTGCTTGCTCCTGGGGCTGGAAAACTGCCTGCTCAGGTGGGTTGAGTGCGTATTGGATGCGCACGCGGAAATTATCAATCCGCCATGCCAGGCGGTTGTGGATGAATGGGACGTTGTAAGCAAAATCGCCAGCACACACAGAACAGGGATGGCAAGCAGGTATTTAAATGAAAATCGGCCGCGCATATGGCGGGATTATAACACCTGAAATTATAACCTTTAGATAACCACAAAGAACCGGAACACAGGAAAAACAGCCAAATTGGTAATGACATCACTTCGTGTAAGCCGACACTCGGAATATATCCCGTGCCCCGTAACTAATTTCATTTTACATATCCGAAGCAAATGTAAGGTACAATAATCGAGTGAAAATGAGATACAAGCGAATTCTTTTCCTCGTTTGGCTCAGCCTGATCAGCCTGAGCCCGATTTTTAACCTGCCGGGCCGTGCCCAAGCCGATGGCTCGGAAATCCTCGTGCTAACCGCGGATGGTCCGATCACCCCCGCCATGGCACAATACCTGTCCCGTGGCATTAAAATCGCTGAGCGTCGGGGTGCAGAAGCAGTGATATTCCAGCTCGATACCCCCGGTGGTTCAGTCGATACGATGACCAAGATGGAGCAGATGATCCTCGCTTCCACAGTCCCTGTCATTGTTTATGTCGCCCCTGCGGAGCGATGGCTGCAAGCGCCGGTACCATCATCACCCTGGCAGGACATGCTTCAGCGATGGCACCTGAAACCATGATCGGGGCAGCCAGCCCAGTGGGTGGTCAGGGTGAAGATCTTGGAACAACTGAAGGAAGCTAAAGTAAAGAACGCCACCGCTGCTGCTGCCCGTTCCCTGACAGAAAGACGTGGTCCCGCAGCAGTTGCCATAGCTGAAGATACCATCCAGAATGCAGCAGCGGTTTCCGCCAGTGAGGCCCTTCAAGCCGGGCTGATTGATTTCATCTCGGTCGATCTAACCAGCTGCGCAGCCAGCTGGACAATTTCACCGTGACTGTTGCCGGGCAACCGGTCACCTTACATACCGCCAATGCCAGTTTTGTCCCCATAAATATCTCGATTATCGAACAGGCGCTCCTGATCGTAACTGACCCCAATATCGTTTTTTTGCTGATCACGATCGGTGTCCAGGCTCTTATTTTTGAGATCACCAGCCCTGGCGGTTGGGTGGCTGGTTTTATCGGTGTTGTGTGCCTGGCATTAGCCACTTATGGCTTGGGCATCCTGCCGGTAAACTGGTTCGGTCTGCTATTCATCATCACATCATTCGTGTTATTCATCCTGGATATCAAAGGCACCTACCCATGGAGCACTCACTGCGGCGGGGATTGGCAGCCTTATTATTGGTGCGTTGGTATTATTCAACACACCAAGCCACCCCCAGCTTCCAACATGTCTCAGTGCCGCTGGTAGTGGGGGTCTCGTTGGTCAGCGGAGCCGTCTTCTTTGGGATCATGATGATCGCGGTGCGTGCCCAACGGGCTCCTGTCAAGGTGGGTAGAGAAAGCATGAGCGGTCGGATAGGCACTGCCAGAACAGAGCTTTCTCCGAGCGGCAGCGTCCAAGTTGGGGGTGAATTGTGGTCAGCCAATCTGGAAGATGAAAACGCAAGCCTTCCTTCCGGGACGTGGTTGAGGTAATTCGAGTCGATGGCTTGCGGGTGATCGTACGGAAGGCTAAATAATCAGTTAATCTCCCTGTTTCGATTACTCAAGCAGCTGGGGTATCTCCCTGGCAATCTGATCGCGAATACTCCGAAAAGCTGACATCACCTCAGCTTCACTTCCATTAACTTTCGCAGGATCTGGAAAGGGCGTATGAACCCGCTTTCCTCTTCCCAACCACACAGGGCATTCATCCGCAGCCTGGTCGCATAATGTGACAACCAAATCAAATGACAGACCGTGGAATTCTTCAATGGACTTCGATCTCCCCTGATGGTCAATCCCAATCTCGGAGAGAGCCTTAATCGCCAATTCATGCACATACCCGGTTGGATGAGAACCGGCACTGAAAGCTTCCCATCGATCACCCAATTGAGCATTCACAATCGCTTCAGCGATCTGCGACCGGCAGGAATTTCCCGTGCATAGGAACAGTACTTTGTTTTTATTCATCAATTGAGGCCTGCTTCATACCCCTCGCTTGTATCCAACTCTCTCATTTCTCCAGTAGCCACATAAACGATACGTTCACAAATGTTGGTCACCCGGTCAGCCATACGCTCAAGGTTATGGGCAGCCCACATCATATGGTTGGCGCGATCAATTGTTTCAGGTTCAGCGATCATCTGCTGAACCAGTTTAAGGTAGATATGGTTGTACAGCTCGTCCACGGCATCATCTTCTTCCGGGATTTCTCGGGCAATCTTTTCATCACCGGCAACAAAAGCATCCAGGGAACGGCGGAGCATACCCAGACCCAGCTTGGCCATTTGTTGTAAATCAATCAAGATGAAAGGATCAATCGTCGCTTCGCTGAGAAGAAGATTTATCTTGCTGATACCCTTGGCATAATCACCAATACGCTCCAGCTCGGTGATAATTTCAAGGATGGCAGCCAAAAATCTCACATCGCGTGCCATGGGTTGCTGCGTCGCGATCAAGGTGACACAGCCGCTCTCAATAGAATAGCGTTTTTCATTAACTTTTTGGTCATGTTCATAGATGCGATGTGCAGCAACCAAATCACGCCTTTTTAGGGCATCGAGAGAATCGAGCACAGATTGCTCCACCATACTCCCTAGAACTAGAACCTGATCCAATAGCATCTGCAATTGTCTGTCAAAGCGCTCGCGTGTCATGGTTCCTCCATTTAACTAACCAAATCTACCAGTAACGTAATCTTCTGTCAATTTATTCTGCGGTAGGGTGAAGATTTGCGTGGTTGAACTATACTCCACCAGATACCCAGCGCGGTCTTTATCCATGCTGAAAAAAGCGGTGAAGTCAGAGACGCGCGCTGCCTGCTGCATGTTGTGAGTGACCACAATAATTGTATATTCTTCTGCCAATTCGCGCATCAGCTCTTCGATCTTCAGCGTGGCGATCGGGTCGAGAGCAGAAGCTGGTTCATCCATGAGAATGACCTCTGGCGAGACTGCCAGGGCACGGGCGATGCACAATCGTTGCTGCTGTCCACCGGAAAGTGAAAGACCGCTCTGCTTTAGCTTGTCTTTGACCTCATCCCAAAGTGCAGCCTTATGCAGACAATATTCAACCCACTCATCCATGCTGGGCTGCCGATTCCGCCTTTAAAACCATTTAGCCTGGCACCCCAGGCTACATTCTCATAAATACTCTTGGTGAAGGGGTTGGGTTTCTGGAAGACCATGCCAATACGTCGACGTACTTCCACAGGGTCTACCTGACGATCATAGATATTATGACCCATGAAAATAGGACCTGACCTTCGGTACGAGCGGAAGGTACCAGCTCATTCATGCGGTTGAAGGAACGCAGCACGGTACTCTTACCGCAGCCGGAAGGACCAATGATGGCAGTGACCTTCTTGCGTTCAATGGACAAGTTTACATCTTTTACGGCGCGAAAGTCCCCATAGAAAATATTCAGGTTTTGGGCTTGAATGGCAAAATCTATATTAATGTCTGACATATTATCTTCTAATATCTCCTGCTGTAGCGGTTACGTAGCAGAATAGCGGTGGCATTTAGACCGAGTAAAAGCGTAAGTAACACTAAAATGGCTGCTGCGGCAATATTGTGATACTCACCTTGCGCTCGTGAGGTCCATTGATAGATCTGAATGGGCAGGGTGGTGAACTTGGAGAAGGGGCTATTAGGATCGAAGGTGATGTAGGTAGCAGCCCCAATTACCACCAGCGGAGCAGTCTCGCCGATGGCTCGCGAGACCGACAGGATGGCGCCAGTCAATATACCCGGCATGGCATTGGGCATAACATGATGCCAGATGGTTTGCCACTGGGTGGCACCCAAACCATAAGATCCTTCACGCAGCGAGTTAGGCACAGCACGGATAGCCTCCTGCACGTTGATGATCAGCACCGGCAGCACCAGCAGTGCCAGGGTCAAACCGGCTGAGAGGATAGTGCGCCCATTGGCGGTGGTTGGATCAGTGAAACCAAACGCAGCCCCACTGGTGATGGGTTCCATAGCGCGCACAAAGATTGCCAGCCCCAACATACCGTAGATGATGGAAGGAACGCCTGCCAGATTATTGATATTCGTTTGGATCATACGGTTCAGCCAGTTGTCTGAGGCATATTCTTCCAGGTAGATAGCCGCGCCAATCCCTATTGGCAACGCAATAACAATCGTGATGGCAATAATCAAGAGTGTGCCAAGCAAGGCGGTGCGCACACCAGCTTTGAGCACATCGGAGGATTGAGGAGAAGTGACGAATTGCGGGTCGATCCAGGAGGTGAATTTGACGGTAGCCTGGGGGTGTTCCTGCTCCACTTCGGCCAGGATCTCCTCCTTACGGGTGAGTGACTCGACCAAAGACCAGGTGCCTACAATATCTTTGGGTTGGACGACATCATCAATCACCACCTGGTAGACTTCCTCCCAGGTGCGTTCAGCAAGTGGTTGTTCACGCTCCAATTGGCGGAACTTACCCTTCGAGACGTTCTGCTCGATGATGGTGATCAGAGTAGCCTGGTCAAGCTCCTCGACCGGAACACCGTCCACCGCCAGGCTGGCAGGATCAATCATATTGTCGATCGCCACCAGACCAAAGGTTTCATTAACGATATTAAAGAGCAGTAACAGCAGCATGATCATACCAATGGTGGTGGAGAGCTGAAATAACGTACGCCATAGGGAAGCCATACGATTGCGCGGCAGCAGATTGGATTCAAAATAGGGTGTCAGGCGCGGGCCATTCGTAGCCGTGCTCATTCGTATGACTCCCGGAAACGACGTACAATACGCTGGCTGATGATATTCAAACTGAGGGTAATGGCGAAAAGTAATAGACCGATGGCAAACAAGCTATCATAGTCGATCGAATCATAGCTAAGATCACCGCCAGAGATACGCACGATATGCCCAGTCATGGTCTCGGCACCCTTAAAGGGATTGAAGGTGAAATTCGGGCCAGCTCCCACTGCAATGGCGACAATCATCGTCTCTCCAATGGCGCGTGAGATACCCACCACGAAAGCCGCTGCCAGACCAGAAATGGCAGCTGGAACCACCACTTTGATGGCAGTCTCCAGCTTGGTTGCCCCTAAGGCGTAGGAACCCTCACGCAGTGCGCGTGGCACCGCCGAGAGAGCGTCCTCGCTCATCGAGCTAATCAGAGGCAGGATCAGGATTCCCATGACCAGACCACCGGAAGCCATGTTATAGATATCCACCACATCCCGGCCAAAGATCGAGCGCAACGCAGGGGTCATGAAGGTTAAAGCAAAGTAACCGTAAACCACGGTGGGGATGCCAGCCAGGATCTCCAAGGTCGGTTTGAGGAAATTGCGTGCTTTTGGGGTGGCATATTCACTTAAATAAATCGCCACCGCCAATCCGAGGGGTAAAGCGATACACATGGCAATGGTCGTGGTGATCAGGGTAGCAGTGACCAATGGAAGGATACCGAAAGCTTCCGCTTGTGGCTGCCATTTGGTACCAGTAAAAAATTCAAGCAGGTCCACTGCCGGGTTGCGGAAGAACAGCAGGGCTTCTTTACCCAGCTCGTAGACAATACCAAGCGTGGTCAAGATCGAAAATGCTCCACAGAATAATAGAAATCCCCGAATCAAGAATTCTCCACGCCGTGGCCGGTGTCGTAAAGAATTGACTTCAGTCGATTGGGATATCAGCTTGATACTCATTTCGGACTTCAATTTTACTTAATTTTTTGATAGCAGACATTACCTACCTTACAGGCAAGGGTGTTGAGGCTTTAGATACAGCTCCAACACCCGGGGAATTATCAATACTTCCCAAGCAGGGAAGATGATAACTTTATTCCATAGCATTAAGCCAGCTTTGCATGGCAACATCGAGAGCTTCCTGGCTGGCGGGGAAGTAACCCACTGACAGGATTTCCTCATTGACAAAGCTCAAGAAAAAATTGATGAAGGCAGCTACCTGCGGTTTGGCCTGCAGGATAGCGGCATCCGAGTAGATAAACAGGGGACGCGCCAGCGGGTACTCGCCGTTCTCTGCAGTCTCCGCGGAAGGGGCAACACCATCAACCGAGAGCGCTTTCAAGTTGCCCTGATTTTCAGCATAGTAGGCATACCCGAAGTATCCAATCGCATACGGTGAGCCTTCCACTCCCTGCACCAGCACGTTGTCGTCCTCCGAGAATTGGATGTTCTCAGCATTCAGGATCGACGCCTCACCAGCTTCCAGGTCAGGCTTACCCTCAGCATTTGGATAGAGCGGGTCCATCACCACTTCCACGAAGTAGTCGAAGGTGCCCGAGTCGGTGCCTGGGCTGAAGCGCAGGATGTCCTCGTTAGGCCACTCGGCACGCACATCTGACCACTTGACCCCCTCGCTGGAGAAGATCATTCCCAGCTCTTCAACGGTCACATCGGTCAGGAAGTCATTCTCACTGCTCACCACGATCGCCAAAGCATCGGTGCCCACACGGAACTCGATCGGTGTGCGACCAATGGCTGTGCAACTCTCCACCTCAGATTCCTTGATCTTGCGCGAAGCATTGGTAATATCGGTCTCACCCGTCTTGCAAAAACGCTCAAAACCCGCACCTGAGCCAATGCTGTCGATGGTGATATTACTGGTGAAACCCTCGTCTTTGAAACGATCGGCCATTACCTCTGCCAGGGGGTATACGGTGGATGAGCCTGCTGCGATGATATCTCCAGAAACCATCGCAGGATCAACCTCGGGAAGCATGCCTGTTGGAACAGCGGTTGGCTCGAGAGCAGGAGCCTCGGTTGGTTCACTTATTTGTATTGTTGGTTCAGGCGTGGCAGGACTGGTACAAGCATTCAGTAGCAAAGCCACGATCATTACAACAACAAAAAGCAGGTTTATACTTTTATACATTTCTTTTTCCTCCAAATAATAATTCTTATCTTTTTCATTATTGAAGGATACTCTGGTTGTTTTAACGTTCAGACAATGTTTAGTTAAGAAATTACAATTGATTTGTAATCGTATTGTTAATAACAAATGTAACGTTAGAATTCAGATGAGCGCCTCAGGGGTTGTAAGATCATTCTGAACTATAAAAACAAAAATGCCCACGGGCTGACCTGCGGGCTAAATATTAATGGCTTTGATTATGCAAGTGGAATGGTGAAATAAAAAGTGGTGCCCAGGCTTACCTCACTCTCCACCCATATCCTTCCCCCATGAGCCTCCACCAGGTGACGAGCAATTGCCAGACCCAAGCCGGTTCCACTGGTGGCACGTGAACGATCGACTTTATAAAAACGCTCGAAAATACGCGACAGGTTCTGTGTAGCGATACCAATACCAGTATCCGTGACACTGAAACGTATTACATGCTCCTGTAGCATTGCACGCACGGTCACCTGTCCACCCGAGGGGGTAAATTTGATGGCATTGTGCAGTAAATTGACCACCACCTGCTGCACCCGGGTGGCATCCGCCATCGCAGGAGGCAAATCAGCGGGACAATCCATGGTGATGGAAAGACCAGCACGCTCTGCCTGCAAACATAAACGCTCAAATGCCGGGTTAACAATATCAATAGGTTTGGTGGATGCCAGTTTGAGAGGCACACGCCCGGACTCAATACGGGAGAGCTCAAGTAGCTCACTGACCATCAGGCTGAGCGAATCCACCTCGGTCTCCATCTGATCCAAAAACCTATGCGCGGCAGGCGGGTCTTCCAGGGCACCACCTTGAAGGGTTTCAGTGAGAGCTTTCAACGCCGCCAGGGGTGTACGCAGTTCATGTGAGACGTTGCTAATAAAATCACGGCGCATGGTTTCAATCTGTCTTTGACGGGTCATATCCTGAAAAAGAAGAAGGGTGGAACCTAAAATTACCGGGCTCAGGGAGGTGGCGATTCCTTGTAATGATAGCCGGTTGCCAATTTCAAAATCAATATTCTGGATTTCCCCCGAATCTCGACAACGTTGCCACATTTCCACCGGTGTATGATGTTTTACCACTTCAATCAAGGGCTTCTGGAGTGAGGACGATCTGGAAATTAAAAACATTTTTTCAGCTGCTTGATTGATCAGTTGAATATTCCCCATGGCATCCACAATAAAAACACCATCGGTCATTTTCTGTAATACCGCTTCCAATGTGGCCGCTCTTTATCAAGATCCTTGATCTCACCGCTCAATCGAGCTGACATGTAATTGAACACACTTTCTAACTGGGAAATCTCATCCTGATTGGGTGAGATTGGGTGGTCGTCTGGATTTATAGATGCCAGCTGCCAGGCAGCCTGGGTCAGGTCACGTACCGGTCGTGAGATTCGACCTGCAATCAGTGTTGCCAGAAGTACTGCGAGGAGCGTCACCACCACAGTGGCAGCAATCATTATGCGCTGGAGATGGGCAAGATTAGCGGACACCTGCTGAAGGGGCAATGCAATCCGTACGAGCGCCAGAATTTTTCCATTATTTTCAACCCTGACTGCGGTATATAGCATGTCATAACCGAGTGTGTGACTGAAACGGCTGCTGCTGCCTACACCAGTAGATAGTGCCTGTATCACTTCAGGGCGATCGCTGTGATTGGTCATCTCTGCCCGGTCTTCATCCGATTCCCCCCAGACCGTACCGTCTGGAGATATGATTGTCACGCGAACATTCAGGATATCAGCCCAATGTATGGCTTGCGTGTCAAGGTTCGGGGTTGTTTCGCTGATCTTCAAATCTGGCATGATAACATCCCCGATCATACGGGCTTTATCCGCAAGCTTAGACTCCAGATCACTTATATAAGTTTGTTTAAGGAAACTTGAGAGATATACACCCAAAGCCAGCATGGTGATCAGGATTAATCCAACATAAGGTAGGGCAATGCGCCACCGAATGGAACGGAACATATCTCCTCATCCTTCGAATCGATATCCAGAACCATGCATGGTGACAATCCGCTTTGGTTTAGACGGGTCGATTTCAATCTTCACTCGCAACCAATGCACGTGCACATCCACCGTGCGGGTGCCACCGCTGAACTCCCATCCCCACACGCGTTCTAGCAGGACCTGGCGAGAAAGCGCCTGCCTGTGATGCTGTGCCAGGAAAAGCAGCAGGTCATATTCCTTTGGTTTTACGGCAAGGGGTATCCCATCCAGCAATACCTCGCGCCTGGAGAGGTCTATAGTCAGGTTTCCAAAGGTGAGTATCTCATGTGAAATCACATCTTGAGATGCACTGACCTCCTGGCGAATGAGGCGATCCCGCCGCAGGTGAGCTTTCACGCGCGCCATTAACTCCCGCATGCTGAAAGGCTTGGTGATGTAGTCATCGGCACCAATTTCCAAGCCAATCACCCGATCAATCTCGTCATCGCGGGCAGTCAAGATCAGGATGGGGATATTCATCTCCTGGCGCAGGATACGGCATACTTCAAAACCGTCCATCCCGGGCAGCATCAAGTCAAGCAGTACCAGGTCGGGGTGGATTTTTCGAGCTGCCTCCAAGGCTGCCAAGCCATCACCAACTGCCTGCACGTTGTATTCCTGGCGGGAAAGGTTATAGACAACAGTCTCCCGCAGAGCGGTGTCATCTTCAACTACCAATACATTAGGCATGGGAATTTTATCCATTAACTGCTTCCTCAAAAAAATCTGCCAGCCTAGTATACAATATTTCCTGGTTGGCTGGTTTGTGGATTCCATGCCCTTCATCGTCATAGACCAATAGCTGGTAGGGAATCTTGTATTGCTCCAGCTTCTCCCGCACCTGATGCACATTTTCTGGGGTGACGTTCGGGTCGAGGGCACCCTGGATGATGAACAACTTACCACGAATATCCTGAACGAAATTGATCGGCGAGCGTTCATAATAGCGCTCCGGCATCTGATCAGGTCGACCTCCCATCATCTCCTCGCTCAATGGGCGCAGATCGGGGCGGGTTGTGTTGTAATCCACAACCAGGTCAGTCATGCCGCAAATTGGAGCAGCGGCTTTAAAGATTTCCTGAGGATAATGGGTAAGCAGGTACCAGGCGCTGTAGCCTCCGTAGGACGTTCCGCGTTACCCCGATTTTCCCCATATCTGCCAGACCTGCCTGGACCAGTGCCAGTGCTCCACTGGCAATATCCATCTGCTCGCGGCCGCCCCAACCATGCTCCTTGATGGACAGGCGATACTTCAAGCCAAATCCTGTGCTGCCCCGGTAATTCACATCCAGCACGTTAAAGCCCCTCTGAACATAATATTGGATTTGAGGGTTGATCCAGTTCTCACTATGCCAGCTTGGACCCCCATGTATATATACAATGGCTCTTTTTAAGTTAGGTTGTGCCTGATACAACCAACCCTGAACAGGTAAACCATCTTCTGATTTCCAGCGGAAATCCTGTGCAGGCGTGAGCTGTGCAGGAGATAGGCTGGTGTGCTCCCAAACCCTGGTTAAAGATACGAGATCATCCGGGCTTTTGGCATCCAGGGGCACCCGGACCAGCTCTTCAGGATGAGTTGATGAATAATACAGGGCAATCCAGGTACCCCATCGGGTGCCTGACCAATCGGCAGCAGGTTACCTGGTAGGCGTGGGAAGCCAGTCTCTTTTCCAGACTTAATATCCAGGAACGTGGTCAGGTGGTTAGCATCCTTCACTTCGTCAACCACCACCAGGCCATCTCGGGTGACCCAATCATTCTCAATTGCCCGGGATGGGTCATCTATCAGCCAATGCGTGCTCTGGGTAGGCCAATGATACACACCCAGGCTGAAGTGATCCTGTGGTCCATTGCCTGTGGATTCACTCAAGAAGACGATGTGCTCTCCATCCGGGTGCCAATCTGCAGTGACTTTTACCTGATCGCCAAAGTTGAGAATTTCCTTATCCTGCCTGCCTTCCACATCCACCAGCCACACCTGCCTGCCAGAGGGGTTCTGACCTCTCCGGGAGTATATTAAATGCGTGCCCAAGCGGTTCAGCTGTGGTACAAGCCAATTGGGGATGGATGGACGGGCAATTGGAACGTGTTCCCCTGAGTTCAAATCATGCCTGTATAACCAGGTCGGATCGATCAGTTTTCCTTGTTCAAAGTCAAAATTTGCCCCGTAGAAAAGGTGCCTTCCATTCGGGTGCAACATTCCGCCACGGATAAAATATGACGGGCGATCTTCGGTGAGTGGTTGCATGACCAATGGCTGACCAATGTCCACACGAAACAGGCGAGAATATTCATCCCCATCATGATCTTCAGAGACGATAACCGCCTGTGAATCGGGCGTCCAACTCATCAGCTCGGTAGCTTCGGGAGTATGGGTCAAGGGGAAGGGAGGGCGCGAACCATCCGAAGGCACAAGGAAAACATCAATATTTTCATGGATACGATACCAGGTGAATGCCACCCAGCGCTTATCCGGCGATAGCCTGCCCTCCAGAACGGTGGGTAAAGTCATCAATTGGTGCAGAAACGTCTTTTCAGTCATTTGCTTCGATCTCCCAATAAAAATATCTCAGGGTAATTCCTCAGCTTCGTTCCTATCCATCCAGCCAGTTTTTTGGTTTTTCCCCAGACGCATAGATGTAAAAGATGGATTTTCCCAATCCAGCCTGTGGATTATCCAGGAGGTATGCATATCCTGCCTGGTGAGAAATTGCCAAATCGAATTCAGATCTGTCCTCCCAGACCATTTTCACGGTAGATGTCAGGTCGTGTACTTCGATATTGATCAGCCCTGCCTCGACCATCCAGCTGCGAAAGTCTTCCAGGGTAGCATCCCAAATATAATCCAATCCGATCGCGGCAAGGTCCTGGAACACATGGCCTGGATGTGGCCGGGTTGCAATCACATCTGTTAATATTACTTTCTCCCCGGTTTCAGCAGGCGTGCCATCTCAGCGTGCCCGATTTTGATAGGCATTGAGGTCGGGTAGACAATGAATTCACTCACCAGGGCATCATAACTTGAATCAGTTAAGGGAATCCTGTCTTTCTCTGCAGGTAAAAATTGGACCATTTGTTCCAAGCCCATCTCGTGTACAGATCGGCGGGCTATATGCAAGGCTTCCAGATCAAGCTCAAGGCCAACTACCAGACCCTGCTCCATCATCTCGCCCAACCAGAAGGCTACCTCACCCGTGGCACTGCATAGAACGAGGATATTTTTTCCTGTCCACCGGGGCCAGGTCGAAAGATAACTGTTCCAATATAGGCAGCAGTCGGTTTATCTCATTCCTGTTCCATTTCATGACTGCCTCCTTCTTGAGGATTTAAGCGAGATCCCCATGCGCTGCATATCGCTCATGAAGCGGTTGGGCTCAACGATATGAGCCTGCAACCACAAACCCGGCTGGGCAATCGATCCATCCAGGTATTGCAGCAGGCAGGCTGCCACCGGGATGGCAGTAAACATATATCCATCGGGGTGGGCAATGGTAATTTCCATCGTTCTCTGCTGGCCATCTTTCACTCCACCAGCCTCCACTTTTAACAACGTCCCATAGGGTGGCTTAGAAAATGTGTCCAAGCCCCAACGCGTCCATCTTGCCATCGGCCATTTTGCTTGCCTTGGGAAAAGTTTCATGGCAACCAGCGCGACTGGCATGATAACCCAATCTGTAAACCAATTAAAGCTGCCCACGTAAAAACCTGTTTCTCTCAATGAAGGAAACAATTGCGGAAGCGAGCGCATCTCCTCCAGCATCATGGGGGCGCAAAACTGTTCCCCAAATTCAACCCCAAAATCCATCTTTAGATAATCTGCCATACCAAAAAAACTAAGCTTTCTTCCACTTCCCAGCTCTGAAGGCTGACATATCAAAATCATCCATGAGCTCGATCAATTCGACCACGGTAAAATCCTCCGACGTCGAAAGGTTCTTCCAATCTGCCTTGATCACACTACCCACCCTGGCGCTCACCAATTGGTCAAAATATTGGGCAGCAAAACGAACTAAAAATGCTGGTAATCCTGGATGGAAACCGCCATCGGTGATAAAACAACATCCAGCCCCCGCATATCTCACCTGCCATTGACTTGAGCAGGGCAATTTTCTGGTTTGAATATTGAATATCCAGGTAACCTGACCGGGTTTCCAAGGCGACATGAGCCACATGAGAGCAATTTTGAGTTGTTGAGGAAGCCATAACAACGATACTTATCCCAGTGAATGCCTGCCTTAGACTGGCGGAATCGGAAGCATCTGCAAAAATTCCGCGCACCCGGTTAACACCAACCGTTTTATTCAATTCATCCGCAAACTGTTGTGCTTTACCAATATTCCGACCTGCCAGTACAAGCTGGGCATCGGTTTCCTGTAAAAGCAAGCGGGCTAACGCTTTGCCAGTATTCCCATACCCACCCAGGATCAATATTGAATTCATTTGCGCAACGCCTCCCGGTCTGTGTTATTCTATACTATTCCGATTAATAAACATAAGAGAATAATCGCCATAAGGGCTGGCAATAAGTTTCCTACTGCATGCTAAACTCTTTATGCATCGACACCATTTCGTCCCCTGATCCCTCCGTGGAGTCAAACGCCTGGATCCCAACAGCCAGGCTGAACAATCCAACCAACAAAGCATTCACCAGGTGAGCGCCATTGGAGAAATAACCTGCCAGGTCATCCAATCCCCAGCCGAGCAGAAGCACCCCCTAAATAAAGCAGCTCTGTGAAAACACCTAACAAAACCGCAAAAATTATTTTCATCTGCCCCATATCTCTAATATTTTCAGACGAATACCTGACGTCTAATTTTACACCTTACCGTTTTGAAATAAAAATATCCATCAAAACAAATAAATTAAGAATTCGTAAGAATCAAAATCTCTAGGCCTAAACTTCCTCATTTTTAGAGTAAAATTTATACCTGTGTCTTCATATACATAAAGTAATTGTTGAATTGTTGTTGGATTTCGCAAAGTGCCCATTGCTCCCTAAAACAGGTCGCGATGCTGCGGACAAAGTACGCCCTTGCTCAACCCAACCCAATTAATCACTGATTACGAATAACTAACGTCTATGTCTTTCAAGCCCACCCGTGACCGGGTTGACCCAGAAAAAATATCTACCACCCCATTACGCCGCCCGGACTGGATCAAGGTGCGAGCGCCCTCGGGTGACACCTACCAGTGGCTGCAAGGTTTGATGCGTAAAAAAGCGCTTCACACCGTATGTGAGGAAGCCATGTGTCCCAATATGGGTGAATGTTGGGGCGCCGGGACCGCCACGTTTCTGATGTTGGGTGATATCTGCACACGCACGTGTGGCTTCTGCGATATCAAACGCGGTAAGCCCTCATTGGTCGACTGGCTTGAGCCAGAGCGTGTTGCCCAGGCAGTGAAAGCCATGGAGCTCAAACATGCCGTGATTACCAGCGTCAACCGGGATGACCGCCGCGATGGAGGTGCGCCGAATCTTTGCCATGGTCATCCAGCGCATCCGCGAGCTTCATCCAGGCTGCTCGATCGAGGTGCTGGTCCCCGATTTCAAAGGCTCACTCGAAGCACTCCAAATCGTCATGTCTGCCCGTCCTGAAATCCTTAACCACAATGTGGAGACTGTCCCACGCTTATTCAAACAAGTTCAACCGCAAGACCGTTTCGAATGGGCAGCCGCTACCCTGAGCAATGCCAAGAGACTGGATCCAGAAGTACTGACCAAATCTGGCATCATGGTGGGGTTGGGAGAAAGCATGGATGAGATCAAGGAAGTGATGCGCCAACAACGCAGCTGGGGAGTGGATATCCTGACCGTTGGGCAATATCTCCAGCCCAGTAAAAAACACCTGCCGATTGAACGCTACTACACCCTGGATGAATTTGCCGAGATCAAGGATTATGGATCGACGATCGGTTTTCAGTGGGTTGAAAGTGGACCTCTTGTGCGGTCTTCATACCACGCAGCCTGAGCAGGTGCGAAAGCTGAGCATCGTACACCGAAAACTATACGGGTAATATTCCCGCCTGGAGAATCAGAAGCACCGTAACCCCAATCAACAGCCCCAGGATCATCCCCGCCAGCACATCCGATAAATAATGCACTCCCATGGCTACCCGGGCAAGGCCAACCAGGGGTGCCCAAATCAGCAGGAATAATCCAAGCCACACAGGACCAAGCCCAAGCATGATGACAGCCAGCATCACCGCCCTCACAGCATGCCCAGATGGGAAGGAGTGTGGATCAGTGCTTCGGTAAAATTTTCCCCATTCGCCCTCAGGACGCTTCCGCCGTACGGTAAACTTGACGGCCAAAACAATCATTGCTGTCAGAAGGATGGAAACAATCAAGATGACCGCCCTCTCCTTCCAGTAATCCGATCCAAACCACCAAACTAAACCCAGTCCAGCCAACCAAAACCAAGAATCCCCCGAATGCGCTAAAACCGCTGCCAGTGTGCGCAGCGGTCCAGGTCTCTCAGCAATCCGCATCTGCTCAGAAATGCGCTCATCCAGCTCGATCAATGCTTCACCTGCTTCGCCAGGTCGGCGCGGATGATTTCAAGCTGAACCGGTTTATCCACATCCATGCCAACCTCGGCATAGGGGCACATGAGCGCTGCACCGGTCATATGCAGGCGTGCAGTTGCTTTTTGCACCGTCTGATCCACCGTGATCAAACCCAACAAAGCCAACAGCAAGACATCAAAACCGATAATAGCTGCCTGCTTGATGGGATTCTTAACGCGCAGCCACCAATTTCTCCCAGATTTCCGGATTGGCTGAGACCACAGAGGTGTGAACCACATTCATATCACCACTACACACCTGCATACCTTTCAGCCTGGTGAAAGTACGTTTTGAACCAGGATAGCGTGCTTCGACCACTTCCCGTTTAATGATGTTATAACACAGGTCTACA
>CAVTQM010000035.1:0-392501 GCA_963736805.1 uncultured Chloroflexia bacterium | reverse complement strand
GTAAATTAACTTCAAATAAGTAACCATTTATATCATAACTTCCAAATCGAATGTGCTTGCTGCGTCATCGATTTCCAGTTTTCATTTTCATTGTACGGGCATGGATATGGATCATCAAATTCATGACCTAACATGGCAGAGGTAACAGCGAGACTACAAATCTTACCAGCATTAAGGTCATATCCTCCTTCAAGGAATAAAGCTATTTTGCCCGCACAATTTCGATCTGCCCAGTCGCATAGCTTATAGACCAATTTCCTATATCCTTCACCAGTTAATAGCAAATGACCTAATGGGTCAAGCCAATGAGGATCAAATCCATAACTCACGAGAATCATCTGTGGTTGTTTCTGATCCAGGAGAGGTAAGATCAGCTCATCCATGATTGTTATAAATGCACCATCACCCGACCCAGGCGATAGTGGGAAGTTGGCTGTCCAACCTTCTCCACTCCCTGAACCTATATCATCCACACCTCCCGTACCAGGATAAAATGGTGATTGGTGTGTAGAGACATAAAAAACATCATTACGTGTCCAAAATATTTCCTGGGTTCCATTTCCATGATGCAAATCCAGGTCAATAATTGCCAACCGCTCAACTTGGAAATTCCTGATTAAATACTCCGTTGCAATCGCAATATTATTAAGTAAGCAAAAACCCATTCCCTGGCCTCGCATTGCATGGTGTCCGGGTGGACGGGTTAACGCAAATCCACGCCTCGACTTCCCTTTCCAGACTGATGATGCTATCGCTACTGCTCCGCCAGCTGATAGTCGTGCAAGCCTCCAACTTTCAATTGTGGTGTAAGTGTCTGGGTCAAGGTGACCGGCCTTTCTGCAGGTCATTTCAAGTAAGTTCAAGTATGCAGGAGAATGTATCGATTGGATCAAATCATCATCAAGGATAGTAGCTGAGAGCTTAGAATATCCATCCCAAAATCCATATTCCCTAAGAGCAGATTTAATAACCTCAACACGTTCAGGTGTTTCGGGATGTCCACGCTCATAATGACCAGCATGCCCCTCAGGGTAAAAATAAACGATATCTTCCTTGATTTCTTTCATGTTATTGACAATGGTTGAAAAACCACACCAGTATTTGACTATACGTATTTGAGGTAATTTGTACTCATCTGTGAAATATCGGAGTAATATCCTCGATATTCTTCAGGCAACAATATTGCCAGTTGATACATGATTTCATCAATCATTTCTGTCCGGAGGTCTTTATTTGGCTTGCCTTCAGGGAATGTTAATTTGAACATTTTCCCAACCCTGATATGGAAATCGGTTCTTTTTAGCCGATTAAGATTATCCTGTATTTTCTCCCCCCCATAATATATCAAGGGTAATATCGGCGCATTACTCAGGTGTGCCAACATCACAATTCCAGGCATTCCTCGTTGTAATTTTCCATCTCCGCTCCGCGTACCTTCTGGTGCAATTGCCAGTATTTTACCCTGCTTGAGTGCTTCCAATGCACTACGAATTGCATTCGCGTCTGCTTCACCGCGTTGAACTGGTATACCATCCCACAAGGTGAACAGATATCCCATAACGGGATTATCCCAGGTTTCTGCTTTTACAAATCCAGTTATCCTACGCGGTTGAAGATGGGTATAAACCACAGGAACTTCAATAAAATTGATATGGTTACTGGCGATAATAAATGGACCGCGGTCCGGGACATTGCAAAGTTGGCTCTCATCGACATTGCAAAGAATCCGCGTAATATATTTAATGGTGAGCGTGACAACAGAGTAGGTAAATCCCATAGATCCGATTACCCACAAAGGATCTTAATCGGCTGTTGAATCAGCTCAATCATCAATTCCTTACCAGCCACACAAATTGTTTCTCCATCTGCATGCGTAGGTAAGACTCCCTCCATAGCAAGCACATGGATTTTCGTAGCTTTTCCAGTCTTAACTTGCGGATGGGTAGCCTGGGTTCCATTCATAAACTTTGGTATTAATTTTAAGATACCAAATCTGCTTACCTGACCAGCAATACACAGATCTAATAAACCATCACCCGTACGAGCTTCCGGAGCCATCATAAAGCCCCCTCCCATCCTTCTTCCATTCATGATAGACACCATCAGAGCTGGTTGATCTAGATCTTGATTATCATACTCAATGCGTAAATTAGGTGCATGGAAATATAGAAAGATCGTTTTCAAAGCTGCCACAACATAATTTATAAAACCGTGCAAATGGGTTAATTTTGCAGCTTCAAACCCTACAACGGCATCGAAACCAATCCCAACTCCATTACCAAAATATCGGCCTTGAGGATAATCTCCTCCCTTGATAAAACCAACATCTACAAATCGAGCTTGATTTCTTTGAATAATTTCGAAACCAGCTTGTAAACCTGCTGGGATATCAAAACCGAAGGCAAAATCATTTCCTCGTCCAACACCGATAATCCCCATGGTAAAATCCCTAAAACCCTGGTTATAAGCTCGCATCAGACCATTCAAAACTTCGTTGGATGTACCATCACCCCCAACGGAGATCACATACGCAGCGCCATCTGCTGCAGCTTGTTGGGCTAGATCAATGGCATGCCTTGGATATTCTGTGCAGATGATTTCATAATCAAGGTTCAGGCTCTTTGACAGACGATCTATTTCTGGCAGAGCAAGCTTACCTGCTCCCCGTCCAGCAGTCGGATTAACAATAAATATATATTTTTTTTCCATTATGGGCATAGCTCCGGAAGATTTGAGTATCCAAACACTAAGACAGGACTGTTAGCAATTTGGTCGATGGTCCCGGTAGTACGGTAGCAGGTATCCAATTCTGCCTGAGTCCACACCAGGTCATAAGTCACCCAATAAAATGATCCTTTATTGGTGCTGAATATTACCATAAAGTTTGTTGGCCTTGCTAAAGTTTCAATGATCGTCCCCTGAACGCATAAGGTCTGCCCAACATCTGCCAGCGTGATCGTTAAGGCATCCCGACAGCCTGAGTCTGATGTGGGAGTCACAGTGGCTGGTATTTGAGTTGGAGAAGCTATTAATTCAACGATTTGCGTATTTGTTGGTCGAGATGTAGGAATTCGTGTTGAGGTACTGGTTGGTTTTCTTGGAGTTTCAGTTACGGATACATCTGTTGGCATAATCTGTTGCGTGGAGGTTGGTAAAGTACTTTTTAAGCTGGATAGGCTTCTCTCGAGCATATTACGTCCAGCACCTAATAGCAAGTATAAAATCAAGCAAATGATTACGAACCCAATAATGACACCACCGATTAGTTTGTAATTTATTTGATGGACTATACTTTCTTCAGCTGGTTCTACCTCGCTCGATGCCAGTAAGTCTGACCGTAAAGTATTGACCATATCACTCGATGAAGATTGATCCGTTTTATTTTGAACTTTTTCATCGCTGAAATAATCAAAAGGATCGCGATCATCCAGGCTCATGGGATTATTGCCATTCTTTACCAATACTTATTGACATGCCTTAAGTATAGCATTAATCTTCCATCAAGAAAAAAAGCCTGCGAGTGTACACACTCGCAGGCCTGTTATTTATGATGCTTCTAAACCTTCGACTTGATCAAGCACAAAAGGATCAGAAGTTAGTGTAGTGATAATACTGATGTATCGTATTTATCCAGAACACCTTAACGATTTGGAATTGGGTCAAAACTTCCGTTATGAAATATCACTGGCAAGTAATGCACCATCGGTAGGACATCTACCTCTGCAGTGAAGTCATCGCATCCAGTCTCGTTGCATGCTTCCAAGGTTACCGCAAAGGTCCCAAAGGTTGCATATGCATGGAAGACAGGCTCAGCAGTCGGAACTGTTAAAGTGGTTCCATCACCGAAGTCCCAATTGTACTCGTTAGCCGGAGAAACACCTGGATCACTCGTATTCGTAAATTCGGTTGGATTGCCAACCACAACCGTCGTAGCAGTGAAAGATGCTTCAGGTGCCTCAGCTTCAGCAACATGCAGTGTCACAGGTACCAGGACAGTGGCATTATTCGGGTCACCAGTCTTGACTCTCAAAGTACCGGTGTAATCACCGAATAGTAAGGCCAGTGGCATCAAATGTCACTGCAACCGTTGTTGTGCTATCCGCAGCAACAGTTCCTTCCGTTGGATCTTCACTCAACCATGGAATATCCATGCTGGCGACATCACCTTCCAGTCGGAAAGCAATATCCTGTTGGGTAGGTCCAATCACAGTCCAATCTTGCCATGCAGTACCATAACCAAAGCCACCACCAGGGTTGATGAACTGTCCAGTGTAAGCATTGGCTGTATCAGCTGGCTGTCGACCGTATTGACCGCCACCACTGAACGCCATGGTGGGATAGAACACCAACCACCAATGACCATCCTCTATTGTTACCGGATCAGTCAAGTTCAGAGTTGCATTGGATGGCATACCGCCACTACCATTAGTGATTGTCACTTGTGGATCAGTAGGTGCCAACGTAATTGACCAGACGGCACCACCACTGAACGGATCGCCATCCGGGATACCAGCGTTATCAGCATAGATAGCCCAGGTCAAAGATTCTGCATTCATCAAGGTCGAGAAGCCATTCCAACCATTTCCGGGTACAAAGATGGTACTGATGTCCCATGGTTCACCATTGGCGAAGTCATCCGCCAGGAAGGAACTGTAATCCATCGAAATCAGTGAAGTCCTGGTCTACATATGCATTCTGGTCGACGGAGCTCAACGGCTGATCCCACAGAACTGCATCGGGATTGGCGGCTGGAGCAACAGCAACAAGAGCGCTAGCAGGAGACGCCACTGTCAGATCCGGTTTGTTTCCTGCCGGAGCAAGGTTCAAGGAGAAGTTCCCAGCAGGAACATTTCCAAGCCCAAGGGCATTGAGCATCTCGGTGACTTTGAAGTTGGCAGCACCTGCACCATCGTTCACCAATGCAAGAGGTAGCGTCCTTTGTGTGTCTGGAGCAAGGGTTATTTCCAGGGCTGCAGGTGTAACTGCAACACAAGGAGCAACCAGACGCAGATCAAAGTCCTGGTAGGTTGTCTGCTGAGCAACGATAACCACCGTTGCAGACTGACCTACATGGTTTTCCGCTGAGAAGTTGACTGTGTAAGTGCCTTCCGCCATCCATGTAGAGTAATGCCCATCTGCATCAGTAACCAGCGTTGGACCACCAACCATCTCAACCGTCGCACCTTCAGCAGGTACAGGATTCTCGTCGCAGTAGCCCAGGCTCGAACCATTACCTTCGATGCGTCCCCAGTCTTCCGGTCCATTGACATTCATGACCACCGGGATGACAAACTTGTTGTTGACTGGATCGTTGGTCTTGATCTTGATCTCAGCCATGTAGGTTCCTGGTTGAGTAACCAATGACTGCATCAAAGGTCACATCGATGATCTGTTCGCCCGTATCAGGAGCAACCGTTCCAGCCATTGGATCCTCAGTCAGCCACAAGGCATCTCCGCCACCGCCACCTAAGTATAAGATGGCGTTATGGAGAACATCGGCCATTTGACCAGTGTACTGGAAGTAAATTCCGACATAGGCGTTGATTGTCGCAACACTGTTGTCATCCTTGGTTGCTACGAACAGCTCATTATCCTGCCAACGAGCAACTTCAGATGAGTCTGGGGTTGAGTGCAGTGCCAATACCACGGTATAGATCACATACATCGGTGATGCCATCCATGATGGGGTGAGTGGGATCGAAAGTACCCAGGCATGAAGTTGTAATAGCCTGTAGAAGCTATCGTCATGGCAGAGTATCCTTCAGAGCGGAAACGACCTTGATAGCCCCAACTTGGGTCGAGGGCAAAATTGAGATCGATCACCTTACCACCACCATCGACGTAGTCAGCCAGGACGTTACCCATACCATTGGCATCAGCAAACACGTAGTTTGCCCAAACCACGACGGTGCTGTAGGCTTCCAGTTGTTCGAGCGTAGGTGTCGCAGAGCGTGCATCGAACATATCTACGACATCCAGATCACCATAAGCCAATAGCAGATCGCGTATCGGGCTGTAGCCATCGTTATCATCGTCTGCATTGAGTAGCAGGATTTCGCCCTGGTTGATACTATTGCTTGGTTTTACCGCAACAGCACCAGCAGGTCGCGCTTTATAGTCACCAGCCGCAATGGCTGTTCCATCCGGTGCAACTGCTGGAGCTGCTTGGATATCAACACTAACGGGCTTGCGTGCTAGCTTGGGCGTGTAACCCTTGTCGGAGTCCTTCACCTCGAAGGTTCCTTCAGCTGCACCCGTGTTGTTCAGGGTGAGCTGCTCAGTCTGGGTTGAACCCAGATCCAGGGTTACTTCAAGGCTAACTGGTTCTTCACTCAGGCAGGGTTGTGTCCAGCGCAGGTCGAAGTTCTGAGTTGTCACCAAACCACCTGGTTCGATGATGACTGTAGCATTGCCAACAGTGTGCCCATCAGCAGTTACCACAACATCGTATGTGCCTTCTTGCAACCAGAGGATATAGTGACCATTTGCATCCGTCTCAACTGCCAGGCCATCCACGATCTGAACCATCGCACCTTGGAGAGGTGCTGGGCTCTCATCGCAGTAGCCCAGACCATTGACGATACCTTCTAACTTGCCCCAGTCAGCCGGTGCATTGACGAACATTGTAACGTCAACAGTATAGTTCTTGACCACTGGATCATTGGTCTTGGCCTTCACCTGTCCGGTATAGGTTCCTGGTAAGGCAACCTGGCCGGCATCGAAGGTTACGTCGATTACAGCAGTGCTTCCGGCACTTATCGTACCTTCAAGTCGGAAAGCGATATCTTGCTGACGTAGCTCCGATGACTGACCATACTTGCCAGTCTGTTCCATAACCAAAACCACCACCTGGATTGATGAACTTGGCCAGTATATCCATTAGTTGTATCAGATGGTTGCCGTCCGTATTGACCATAACCGCTCGAATGCCCAGGCTTGGATAGAAGACAAACCAGTATTGCCCTGCAGGTAGGTTCAATGGGGCTGTCAGAGTTTAATGTAACATCGGATGGCATTCCACCTGTACCATTGGTAATCACTACCTGTGGATCCGTAGGCGGAAGGGATAGAGACCATACTGCGCCTCCACTGAATGGATCACCCGCTGGGACACCAGCATTATCGGCATACACCTGCCAGGTAAGTGAAGAAGCATTTAAGAGAGTGCGTAAAACCATTCCATCCATTCCCAGGGACAAAAATGGAGCTGATATTCCATGTTTCAGCATTGGTGAAGTCATCCGCCAGGAAGGAGCTATAGTCTGCATAGTCAGTGAAGTCCTGGTCGACATAAGCATTTTGATCAACCGTGCTGAGTGGTTGATCCCACAAGACATCTTCCGGATTGGCAGGTACTTTCGGAGCAACCAGCGAATCAGGAGTAGGTGATTTTGTGGTTAAACCAGGATTTGCAGCTGGTTCGCCAAATGTTATTTGTCGTGCCGGTGCACCTTGGGCAGCCAGAGTTCCTGGAATGGTTCCAGATACTGGATTCTCAGATAACCAGGGGGCATCTCCACCACCACCGGTCGCAAAAGCCAGCGAGTCGACTTCTGCACCACCGGGGAAGGCTCCAACCAGGGTTGTATTACCCGTGGCTGGATCGGCAATGCGCAGCTCGCCCTGGCTGCCATAGGCTGCCAGGTACAGGGTGCCGGATGTCTCTTCGTAATCCATACCCTGGGCGTAGTTGGCATCGAAGCCGATGTAGCCTATGACAGTGCCCGCACCCGTCGCCGGATCGATCTGGATCAGATTGTCATTGACGATATCAACACCGAACATCTCCCCACCAGGGGTAACGGCGATGTCGATGATCGCATGGTGCATTCGTGATCTCACCGACCTCGGTTAACAGCACCAGTACCTAAGATCAACGGTATAGAGCGTGGAGCGGCTGCATGTTGTTGTGGACACCATACATGGTTCCATCTGTTGCACCAGTCAATCCAGTCCAGGTTTCACCGCCGATCTAGGTGTAGATGGACCGATCAGTTGTTACAGCACCTGTTGTAGTATCGACGGTGTATAAGTGTGTTAGTCGCATAGTCGACGACATACAATGTGCTGAAATCTCCATTGATGAAGTCGCCACCAAAGTACTGACTACCTGGTAATCCAGCCACAACCGTCCATCCTCCAGGATTGTCATTGAAGAAACTCACCAGGTTGTAGCCTGGATACACATCCACAGCAAAAGCCGGTTCACCAGCCAGCTGTGCAAGTGCCTTACCGAGGTCAGTCGGGCTAAGCGAGGGCTGCATTGGGTGCTCGCCCAATTGAGCTTGGGGTTGTGTCCGGAGTGCTCGGGTCGCACTGCAGCAGGCAGGAAGCCCTGTCGCATGGGCGTGTAACCGCTCTCCATATCGGACATCTCGAACGTGCCTTCACCTGCTCCATTATTGGTCAGGGTCAGCTGTTGAGTATCCGTCTCACCCATTTCCAAGGTTGCAGACATGGTGAGAGGATCTGCTGTGATGCAGGGTTGGTCCCAACGCAGGTTGAAGTCTGCAGTGGTGTTCTGCTGAGCAACAACCGTTACAGATGAAGTTACACCAAAATGACCTTCAGCGGTCACATTGACGGTGTAAGTGCCTTCTGGTAGCCAGGTGGCAAAGTAACCATCAGCATCTGTTGGGAAAGTACCAACACCTACGATTTCAACCAAAGCGCCTTCAAGAACTGCCGGGTTGGCATCACAGTATCCCAGGCTACTCACAGTGCCTTCGAGGCGGCCCCAATCTTCTGGAGCTTCTACGAACATGGTCACCGGAACAACAACCCTGGGTTCTCCCCTGACGGTGAGATCAGCCGAGTAGGTACCAGGCTGGGTTACACCTGCCCCGGGAGAAGCATCAAAATTGATATCAACAACCAGACTACTGTCAGCTGGAACGGTTCCAGTGATTGGTGATTCAGAGAGCCACATGACGTCTCCGCCACCAGCATTGACCGAGTTATTGATAATTGTCGTCAAGAAGGCAAAATCAGATGGGTCCGTCCAGTAGGTTGAGTACACTGAATCAATGAACCAGATGAAATCGCCATTGGTTGTCTTGCGGAAGAAAGCAGGATAGCCTTCGCCATTTACAGCCACGGTCTCTACGTCAGGATCATTCACCCTGATCTGGTAGTAACCAGCACTACTGTTCATGTAGTTGTAGCTGTCTGGCAATCCATCCGCCAGTGGGTGACTCGGATCGACCAGGGTCCATTGAGGAGGATTGGTGACCTGCCAGCAATAGTTTCCAACATCATTCTGGACGATATAGTCATTCATGCCCTGGGCAAATCCTTGCCAGCACGTTCCACCAAGCACGACAAGTTTCTTGCCTGCATCCAGAACTTCTGTTCTCAACATTGCAACATCAGATACTTCAACCGCTCCACCATCCATTGTCACGAATACCACGTCATAAGGAGTGAAATCCACACCAGTCCACGGTGGACCGTATACAAGGTCGTAGGTATAACCCAATTGGGTCAGAGCTGCTTCCACGGATTGAGAAACATCCGTTGTTGTAAGCACCACGATCGTGTTGGCGTTGACGCGGGCTTGGAATGGTTGAACAGCCGCATTCGAGCTTGCGCCTTGAGGTACAACCGCGTTACCCACGGGTACCACAGGTAGCCTGCTCAACAGCAGCTTGACCGCCATTCACTGGAGGCATAACCATTATCTGATTCTCGGAATTCAAACGCGTAATCCCAGGGTTGGCGATTCGTGATTGTTGCTGGTTGCGAGTAGGTGCTTCCCATGGGTACGCTGACCTCGATGGGTGATGGAACGAACACCACTGCCGCTTGCAGTGAAAAGTCCTGCGGTGTTCCAAACCCAGAAACAATAGTCACTGGTGCACTTTCAGGAGCGTAATCCTGGGCGACAGCTGTGAGTGTATGCTGACCCACATCCAGCCATAATTCATAATAACCTGAACCATTGGTCGTGGTTGTGGATAAATCTTCAGCAGTAACGGTTGCGCCAACAATCGGAGTGCCATTATCAAAATCGTAGACATATCCGTATGCCCAGCCGCGTGGAGTCAGATCGAAGTCTTGCGTAGTAGTTCCATCCTCAGCAACCACCACATCATTGACGGTTTGAGCCACATAATGCGGATGGCTGGCGGTGATGTTAAATGTACCCGCCGCAACCGCACTGCTGTAAAAACCACTTCCGTTGGTGGTTAATGTCCACACGCCGCCTTCCTGGCGGACAGCTTGAACAGTTGCACCTGCAACCGGTAAACTGGTGACGGAATCGGTGACTGTACCTTCCAGGGTACCTGCACCACCATAAGAAATAGCCAGGTTGACTGCAGCCAATGCGTCGATGGTTCCGTAACCCCAATCATTATTGGGACCAACGGAATAATCGCCACCACAGTTCGAGCCATTCTGCCCGGTTAATGGTACGACAGTCTGTTGGATGATGGCATAGGTAGTATCAATCTGCCCACGTAACGCAGGATTGGCAGACCAGATCAAACCTATCAAAGCTGTGACATGTGGTCCAGACATGGAAGTTCCACTCCAGCCACCTTGATAGCCACCACCCGGAACGGATGAGCGGATATTCTCACCAGGAGCCATGAAATCCGGGAAGTAGTTACCATCCAAGGAGGATGGACCACGGCTGCTAAAGCCGGTGATTGTGCCAGGGAGGACTCCACCGGAATGTTGTATCGAACCGGTGGTGAACACTTCCTGGTAATCGCCTGGGCTTCGTAATGACTGGCATCCTGAGCCTTCATTTCCAGCTGATACTTCAACAACAATTCCAGCTGCGAGTAGATTATCGACAGCTGCCCGGAATTGATTTTGACCACCACCCCCATAACCCCATGAGTTGTTGACAGAGTCTGGTGCATATGCAGGGGTAGGATTATTCCCACTTAGATCCCATGGAGCTAGATCCCACTGGAAGCAAGTAAGAAACTAATCGTCCACGCCACCACCACCGTCGGTCATATTCTTGCAATGGACGGTGCTGGGCTCCAGGTGCCATACCGATCTGGTTTCCTGCACCATCATCACCCACCATGGTGCCAGTAGTATGCGTTCCGTGACCATGACCATCATCTGGGACAGTCGGATATAGACCAGTGGCATCCCACCAGTTGAAGTTGTGGTCAATAACGCTACAGGTGGGTGGATCCTGGCAACCGCGATACTGGCGAATCAGTGCAGGATGTTGATAGTATAGACCTGTATCGTTTCCTGCCACCACCATCCCTTGCCCCGTGTAACCCATCGCCCACACCTGCTCTGCTTTCACAAAACTGATGTTGGACTCAACTGCATTGGGTTCATTTGGTGCATGCAGGGTTGATCATTGGTTCTTCTAATTGGTACGAATGATTCGCGCTAATTGCTGCGACATCATTTCGTGCTGCAATCGACTGTGCCAGATCAAGGCTACCACTCTTTAATAAGTATGGTGTTCACGATATAGAAGGATTTGTAATCTACACCCTGGCTGTCGAGGAAAGCGCGTAGATCTGCCTGTGTTCGATCCGCTGTAGCAACCAGTGTATCAAACACATATTGACCCTTCTCCGCCTTTGTTTGTAACTGGGCTGCTCCGCTCACGTCTGCCTGTTCTGCCATCGTAACAATGAAGTCAGCAGGTCCAGCAGTGAGCTTTGCCAGCAATACCCGCTTCGTATTTTGCGTCGGGATTACCCTGAGATGCAGGAGCTTGCAATAGCATTTGCCAGTGCACCATCTTTGACGGCGAACCCAAGCAGCATGCCTGTTAACAACAGGATTGAAAAGGTTATTTGGAAAAACTTTCTTGACATATGATTTTACCTCCAAGGTTTAATCAAAAGTTTAGGTTATCTTGCAGGAATTACAAGTCAAATACACTTCTTATAGAAACCTTACGTCTCCCCATGGTTTCGTTATACAACACCTCCTTTCTATCCGGCATGTTGAATATGGATAAAAAAAACCCGATATACCTATTTCACGACGAAATAAGCAAGATAATCGGTTGAATTGAAGTATTGATTTTTTTGTGCTGAAAGTTAAGCGATGGAAATATCACCCTGGTAAAAACTGATATGAACGTGGCATGGATGTAATAGGATGATCTACTCATGAATTCTTAATTATTCAAAATAACATTAAAAAATAATCATAACACAAAATGTCGAACAATGAGACTATTCGCATGTGTATTAATAATTAATAATCCTAAGAATAACAAGTTTCAAAGTCAAGTTCTTAATAAATGAAATAATATTCTTATAATTTATATAATTCGGATATTCTTACTGAGAAATAATTTTACCATAAAACAAAAACTTTGACCATCCATATGCATAAGAATATGTCAATATTATCCAATACTGCAAATAGAATTGGTATTCTTTATTCTACCATGGCTTGACGGCATAGCCTCAAATCCAGGTAACAATCTTGTATATCGTGAGGCTTCTGCCTATTTTCTTTGTGTTCATCTGCACTTAACATAAAAAGCCACCAAAATATGGTTCACTGGTGGCTTTAGGAGGGATAAATCCCCATATATCTGGTACGTAGAGCGGGCAACGGGAATCGAACCCGTACCAAATGCTTGGGAAGCATTCGCACTACCATTATGCGATGCCCGCCTACATGCTTTCTGATTATAGCTACCCCTTAATTTGCTGTCAAGGAAGCAGCTTGAGAGCTAGCACTCTCTGCATAGACAAATAGATTTAATATCTATATAATCGATACATTATGAAATTATTTAAATCCTTGTACATATTACGACTTTGGCTTGAAACAATAGGCTTTTGGATAATGCACATATTATTAATCCCTGCCCGGATCAGGATAATCACATCCACGGTCATCCGATGAATTTCTTTCCTATCAAGATTTATGCTCAATAAATAATAATTATCGGACTACAGAAAAATTATCCCCCGAACAAGAAATCGTGATACCAAGAAAAATGGGCAAAGAGAGTCTCCAGTATTGCAGAATTCTTCGACTTAAGTAATATTCTCGAGGTTGGATGTGGAAATGGTTTTGCTGCATATTCATTATTAAAACCCGGCAGATCAATTTCAGCAGTCGATATCGTTGACATACGCGCAGAACAGGTCAAACAATCGATAGTATCTTTTTCAATCGGAGATGTCTGTCATCGTTTGCCGTATGATGAGAGTTCTTTTGATCTAATCTTCTCCATTAATTCATTCGAACATTTTGAGCAACCTGCTCTTGCACTCAATGAAATCATCCGAGTACTTCAACCAGATGGATTACTATTCCTGGCTTTTTCACCCTTATATTATTCTCCCTGGGGTTTGCATGCCTCCCGACGTTTAGGCATGCCTTATCCCCAGCTTCTCTTTTCTGCCCCCACAATTCAGCAATTTGTCGAATTTAACAAGGACGCTATCGCTGGCACATATAGTGATTTTGCAGATCGAAGTAAAATCGGACCATACTTGAATGGTTATTCATTGGAACAATATCGACAAATATTCAATTCACAGAAAATATCAAATAAAAACACTTGCAAAGGTTGAAGCGATATCTTTTGACGGGATGAAAATAATCTATCAATACCCGGACCTGATCAAATCAAAAGCACCATCCCATGAAGATTTATTTGTAAGTGGAATAAAATTACTGGCTAGAAAAAGAAAAGCCAAGTAATTCTGTTTCTCATTCATTTTATGAAATCATCCAATTTTAATAGTCCCATTGAAAGATCAATACTTCGATGTTTTTTTGAAATAAACAAGGATGATATAATCTCGTTCGTATGACTTCCCCCGAACAATCCGAGCTGAGTGAACGCGAGTTGGAAATCCTTCGCCTGGTTGCGACAGGTGCAGGCAATAAAGAAATTGCCCAGAAGTTATTTATTAGTTCGAACACAGTAAAAGTTCATCTTCGAAATATATTTAACAAAATTGGTGTCACATCACGAACAGAGGCTGCTATGTATGCTGTACGTGCAGGTCTGGTTGAAAATTTGGAAAACCAGACTATTGTGGAAGGTATCGATGGGGCTAGATTGATCGTAATGAATATGCCATAAGACTCAGACATTATTATCCGATGATGCTAAGCAAGCAAAACACGGAATAAGATCACTTTCCTTTTGGATACCAATTCTAATAATTGCTGGTCTGATTGGATTGATATTTCTTGGTTTGGAGATTATACCCGCGATTTATCTATACATCGACGCTTACTCCAACCCATCTACCCCTTCAAAACACTTCTACCCCCATACCTCATTGGAATAATCTAGCTCCATTACCTTCAGCCAGAAGTAATTTAGCTTTGGTATGCCTATGGAAATCAGACTTATGCAATTGGTGGTTTAAATTCCCAAGGGGTATCTGGTGACGTCCAATCGTTTCGATCCACAAACCAATACCTGGGTTTCCTTGTCATCCAAACCAACACCAGTCTTCGATATTCGTGGTGCGGTTATCAATGGACAGATATATATTCCTGGTGGTCGCCTAAATATCAATAACCACCAGCCAACCAATATCATGGAAGTATTTGACCCGAGTATAAATCACTGGACGACTGCCACTCCCTTACCAATTCCATTAAGTGGCTATGGTTTGGTTGCATATGAAGGTCATCTATATGTCTTTGGTGGCTGGGATGGTACAAATTACCGTGATAGTGTGTTTTCTTTGATCCAACCTTAGAAGAATGGCAGGAACGTACTTCCATGCCTACAGCCAGAGCTTTTCCCGGTGCATCTGAAGCTGCTGGTAAAATTTATGTAATCGGTGGAATAAACGATAACCTATCAGTCACTGCAAACGAAATATACACTCCCTCACGTGACCATGATAGTCAAAATCCTTGGGAAACGGGTTTTCCATTACCGGAAAACCGGTGAGCAGTTCAGGCAGCTACTATCGCTGATACCATATACGTATTTGGGGGAGAAATACTGCGCTCAAATCGGATCGGATTAATATATTTTCCCCAAACTGATGTCTGGCAATCACTCGAGCCATCACTGGCACCCCTGGGTGACGATTTTGGTATGACATCTATCGGTACAAATCTTTTCTTTGTGGGTGGTAATTTTGGTAACGAATTTTCAGCGATCAAAACACAACATATCAAGCAATTATTAGGCTATCCATCCCCATTATCATCAAATAACCAATTTACTTTACTAGGAAGTGTTTATAACCAAAGCCCCATCAACAAGTGAGTTGGGCAAGCGGTCAACCAGGCTGTTTCCTGAAATGCTCGCTTTGATCCTTCCCAATTCGAATAATCATCCACTTGGATGATAGCTCCAATATTGTAACCGAGTTTGTAAGTAATTGTAAACAACCATAGAGCTTTCATACCAATCACAGTCTATATGGACCAGGTTGAATTCCCGATCATCCTTCAGGCCCGGTAATACATCCTCATATTTTCCTTTTACAATCTCTATTCTTTCAGGCTGGCATACTTTATGTAGATCAGACAGGATAACATTGAGTAAATCGTTTATATTTCCGTAATAATCATCCTTCTCCTGCTTAATAATATACTCATAGCGGTTTAATGCTTTTACCCCATCTTGTTGAGATGGAGCAGGGATGCGACCAAAAATATCAAATAATGTCAAATATCCTTTATATTGATTTACCAGCCATGCCAGGATCGTCGCACTTCCTCCCCTGCCGACTCCAAATTCAGCCACCTGAACCGGATGAGATGAATGCTTGTTGATATCGACAAAGTTCTTTACCAAACTATATAGTGTTGAATAGCTCAAGTATGTATGCTTGGATATTTTTAATTTCCAAGCCAGCACCATTAATTGTGGATTTACAAATCCCAGGTGAATAAATGATAATATATTTTGTTGGGTTGCCATAGATTCAGGTTCTTCAATCAAGGCAAGGGAGACCTATTCGGTCTCCCTTGTTATTTTATTTTACAGATTTATATTTTGATTACGGAATGGGTTGGCTGTTGTAGTCTTCAGAGACAAATTGTCCAGCACCAATCTGTGAAGAAACACGAGCCACAGCAGCTAATTCTGAACCAACAGGTCCAGTAATAACTGCAGCACCACCAAATACAGAACCGTAATATCCGAATTCTGCTAAGCCTGCATCGGATGCATTCGAGGTGAACTTTGCACCATTGGGCTAAACCACCAGCGGGAACCATGATAAGTATGCAGTACCTTGAATAGTTCCAGCGGACCAACATAATCAATAGTGATTTCATCGACCTTCAACGAAGGTCAGCACCGACATTCTGGATGGTGATAAAGGTGCGTTGCTTTAATCCAGCTGTATAAGTCAGCAGTGGTAGCCCAGCGGACATACGGTAAACCAATTACCTGGTAACCTACATTCACACCATTGAATGCTGTGGTTAAGCCAGCTCCGTACGCTTTACCGATGGCGACGACAGGTTCACTATCACTTTCAACCACGGCAGCACCGTAAGTACCATCATTCATTACATCACACGCTGTAAAACTGGCTTTTGCACCAGGACCAATTGTCTTTGGTCTCTGCAAATGTTGCGCCAGTGTTATCGGTGTAGGTAACAGTGACATTCGGTTAGTGGTCAAGCTGGTATTCTGAATAGCATAGGCAGTGTTTGTGCCACCAAAGACCAAGCATAAGGCGGATGGCATATAGTACTTCAATGCAGCCGATGCAACGCCTTCAAAGGCTTTC
Organism: uncultured Chloroflexia bacterium; assembly: GCA_963736805.1. Classification (GTDB taxonomy): domain Bacteria; phylum Chloroflexota; class Anaerolineae; order Anaerolineales; family UBA4823; genus FEB-25. The sequence goes on along the minus strand of CAVTQM010000035.1, from coordinate 375,819 downwards.
AGACCAGTGGTTGTGATCTCTAGTTCCATTGCACTGGAAACGATTGAGCCTGCGGCACCATCCAGTTCGGGTTGCCTGAACTAACAGCTGAACCATTGAACGGAACCACCGAAGGCCAGCTACCTGACCAGCATCCACATAGAATGCGGCACCAGATTCGATTTCCTGCTTGAATGGATGAACCATAGTTCGCAGATGTATCGTAGAAGGAAATTACAACTGTGTTTACTTCGCTATCAGCATTCTGCACAGAGAAGACTGTATTGGTATTGAATTGATTCTTCAATACGGTAGCAATCAATGCCTGCGGAGCTCCTACACCAAAACCATTGGAGAGTGCTCGGTTCTTGACCGCGCCAGCATTCTGGGGGATCTGGACCAAGGTCACCAGCATCGGTTGATCCGATTGCATGATGGCATCGCCCTGGAAACCAGCTGGAACAATTGTATTGTCCAGACTACCTACGAATAACGATCCGGCAGCATTTGGAGCAAGGGGTAGAAGAGAATAGGTTGTTGGGCTGGTATCATCTGCTGAGGCATAGAACAGCAGGTCCAGTGTCGTTGTGGTAGCAGCACCAACATTTACATAGGTGATAGATGTAGTGAAGTGGGCATTATAAGCCTGCGCACTTGCACTTCCGACAAATACTGACAACAACATTGCAATAACGATGAACATGGTAAATACTTTATTTTTCATAACATAAGCCTCCTATATTTTTTGATTGGATTACTATTTACTAGATGCATACATTATACGAACCATATCTCCAATGGACAATAATCCTTATGGGTTATTTTTCTACAATTGCAATTATCGATAAAATCGGGTAACATTCGTTCACCTTATAATAATTATGGAGTCTGGCACATGATTCGTAATATATCTATATTTTTACTCATATTTATGGTTTTTATAGCAGGATGTAGTAAATCTACACCGTCAGCCATTAACCCAGAAGTATTATCGACTTCTACACCGCCTCCTTCACCTGAATCTGGAATGGCAACGATTATCGGACAAGTCATGCATCAGGATGGCCATGCAATGAGCAACACAATTGTTCGCCTTGCAGATGTTGCGCGTGGCGCTGAAGGAAAGGGTGGAGCATATATCTTAGACATTGCCCGTAGCCCTGGCACAATAACAGATGAGAACGGTCGTTTTATTATACAAAACGTAAAAGCCGGTGAATATGTCCTCGTTGTTGGTGATATCGAGCTGACAGGTATTTATGAGATCATTAAAGAATCCGACGGACAAGCCAAGGTATGGACTCTTCCTGCAGACCAGGTTACCGATGTTGGAGTATTGGTTGTGAGTATCGTTCCACCGACTCCCATCCCGACAGGTACTCCCGGTCCTTATCCAGAACCTACTCCTTACCCATATCCCTAATATAATATTTATCAAAATCAGAGGCTGGGATTTTAATCCTAATTCCCAGCCTCTATTTATTTCTTTATAAAGAATGATTGATACAAAGTTTGATATTGCTTGGCAACCGCATCAATTGAATATTTATAGGCAACCTTTTGCTCTTGTTCAATAATTTTCAGTTTTATTTCATCTGGTATATTTATATGATTAATAATTTCTTGTGCGAGTGCCTCCGGATTATGTGGGGCGACCAACCATCCATTTATTCCCGGTTCAATCAACTCACGATTGCCCGGGATATCCGTACCCAAGACAGGGACACCTGCTGCCATTGCTTCCAGTACTGCAGTTGAAAATCCCTCCCAATAGGATGAACTAATAAACAAATCCATCCCACTTAATAAAAATTCGATATCCGTTCTTGGACCAGTAAATATTACCTGATCGGAAATATTTAAGTTCTGCGCTTGTATTTTTAAAGTTTCTTCTAATTCGCCTGTTCCAACGATTATGAATTTTATCGATTGATTGGTCTGCCGAATTACCTTGGCAGCAGCTTCCAGGAAGGTGTCATATCCTTTTTCTATGCGCAATCGGCCGATTGATCCAATAATAAATGTATCATTGGTAATACCTAAACCAAGTTTTGATTTATCTGAAAGGTGTTGTGTCTTCGAAAATTTGGTAATATTTATCGCGTTATGGATCAAAATTGCATTATGGTTCAACATTTTTGACAGCCAACGACGGTTCATGTTCATTACAACATGCTGTGCCACGCCTACTTCTTTATTAAATAGCAACGGATATAGTATATATGAGAATAAAATACGACGCATATATCGTTTTCGCCATTCAACTGGATAACCATTGTGTAAAGTTCGTATAAAAATTGGTGCCCCAGGATAAAATTTTAGCATCATCGAAACGATATCGCTAAACTCAGAATGACTATGCACAACATCAACCTTTATTTTATTGATGGCAATTTCTTAATCCCTGGTAAGATTTCCATAAAGCGAGATAAGGATTATTCTCATCCCAGATTGCACAGTCAAAAGCCTTAATACCGATGGAATTCAATTCATGCATGTGCTCATGTTCTGTTTCTTTACCGGTATCCCACAATCCACCAATTGACACATCAAATAGATCCCGGTTCAGAGCATGACTTAATTCGCTTGCAAAACGGGCAACTCCACCACCAGATCCTTCAATATCAAAGCTATAGATCAACTGTAAAATCCGTAATCGATTATCCACGCTTGCTTACCTTTGAGAGCTTGTAATAATCATCAGCAACCAATTTTCCCGCCTTATTTGCTTCCTCAATTATCGCTGGTATTTGTTCCTGGATTCTCTCTTTCCATTTCTGACGTGCACCCCATAACTCAGCTAGTTTCTCTTGAAGAACAACACCTTTCATATTTTTTATATCAATAACCCACTCCTCAACGTCAACCATTCGGGCAATCCCCTCTGTTTTATGTAAATATCCAATTGCTATAATCGGCACACCTTGACTAAGGGCAAATATATTTGAATGCATTCGTGTGCCGATAAATATATCCATCCACCCATAGATTGACTTTAGCAACCCGGCTGGGATTGGTTGATCAATCACTGTCACCTCTCCCTTCAGATGGGTTAGTTGTTCAAGTATTCTATGGGCTGGAATTCGATCATCCTGGCTTGCTAAAGGTCCATATACTTGAGGAAAAATTATTACACGTCCTTTGATTGCTTCAACAAAGTACTTAATCGCTTGAGTACATGCATCTTCATACTCAGTCTGAAGATCAAATATTTTATTCTGCGCTCCCCAATTAATAATCGTCATTCCGAGTAATGGACTCCCAGTTTGGGGTTTTATGCCTATTTCCAGCAACCAGTGGTAACCAGCATCAGGTTCTTCAGCAGGCAGAGCAAAAAGCCGGATCGGGTAATAAATAAACAGATTGATTTTTTAAGCCAATATTCTTTAATAACTGCAACGAAACTGGCTCTCGAACCATAACAATTCGTACATCGCTCAAACAGCTTACGTATCAAAAATGCTTCCCATTTTCGATTCAAAGGTCCAATCGATTGAGGAAAAATATAAATTGGTTTCCCCGCCCAATCTGCAAATATAATGGAATATATGGCGATTAATAAGGTAATTCCCCTGCCTGAGCTATATAAAAACCCACCTGGTTTACTGATCACTAGATCAGAATCCAAATATGCATCCACAATTTTTCTTATGCTGGCAGGAGTGAAAATGTGAATTTTTCGTTTAAATAACTTATAGCAAAGAAGGGGAAATAATGTTACTGGCAGAAGCATTGCAAGTCTAAAATAATTCCAACCAGCTGACTTATCATTATTATATGCGTATACCCAGGATGAAATCGAGTTAATCATCTCTTCTGGGCCAGTATGGCTGTCTGGATCATCCATACAAAGCAATATCTTACTTGCTGGAAAATTCTCCCTCAGTTGTTTTAAAGTAACTTGGAGTAATGCTGCATCGCCAACATTCTTCGATGAATGGATATTAATTACAAGGATTTTCTCATTCATCGCTTATACCAAACTACCCATGAATATCCAGCCAGCAAAATAATTTCTGTGACAACGTAAACTCCTGCAACCCCACTCACCCCAAGAATATTAACAATTGCAAGATTAAGTAAAATATTGGTACCCGCTGCAACAAACTGTACGACAGGTCGTTTGGTTTGTTTATCTGTTGCTATCATTATAGCAGCCATGGCAAATGATACACATTTGAATAATAAAACCATGCTAAGGATTCTTATTATTTCAACGGTTGGTTGATAGGTATCCCCTAAAATTAGCCCAAACAGTGGTGCTCCGATCAAAAAGAACAACATTAATACGATGCCGATCCCGAAAAGCAACAAAATCGTCCGCTTGGCGGTTTGTTTAGCCTGTTGGGGATGATTTTTATATAAGTTTCCTAACACTGGCATCATGACAGTATAAACTGCCATAGGCACGATCAAAGCCATATTGATTAAACCAACCGCAGGTGAGTATATACCAGTAGCATATTCGCCTAAGGTTAAACCGATGATGACCACATCTGCCCGCATTGTTATCATACTCAGGAATTCCGATGTGGCAAACGGAAACATACTTTTTAGTGCCTGTATTGCTACACCACGGTTAAAATGAATGCCTATCTTCCGATGAAAATACAGCAAAGCCACTATCAACCCTAGCAAATACAACGATTGCCCGTATTTGCAAGTATGTTTCTGGCTGAAGTGTACCAAATAGTATCAGCAACATTGTTAAGGCAAACCAAATAAAATCAGCACTTGCTTCGAAAATCGCCGGAGGTTTATTCATAAGTGATGATTTAAATCCGGTAAGGGTTGTCGCGAATAAATTATCCAGTAATATTAATAGTAAACTCCAATGAATTAATCGGATTGGATAGGTATCCTGATTTAATAATGGAGCTAATCAGGGAGAAAATGATCATCCAGATGAGACCCAGGCTGCCTTTAATCCCTAACACGCTACCGGTAAGAAATGGCAGTTTTTGTTTTGACCTTCCCCCTTCTCTTAATAACCAGATATCCAGTCCAAGACTAAAAAAAATTGAAGAAAGACTGGCAATCGCAATGCATGCTGCGTATTGACCATAGACATTCGCATTTAACTGCCTGGCAGTAAACAATAATGCCAGAGCTGTCATTGCTTGGGCTAACACGGATCCAGAAAAGAGGGTTGTAATATTCCCTACAATTCTAGATCGATTAAGATTTAACGATCCAGCCATATATTAAAGAGAATAAACTACAGAAATTCATAATGAGTATTTAGGGTCGTAATCATTTATTTCGCACAGGTTTCAATCAATTTCACAGAATCTCTTTATATTCTTGCTCTAAATGGGTAGCTAATTTATCCCAGGTATAATCTTCAATTCGTTGTATACCAAGTTCATGAAATTCATGCGCTAACTTTGGTGATACAAGGATTTTTACGATCGATTCTGCTAATGATTGTGGATCACCAGCCCTTTGAGATAAGATACCGGCTGGAGGTTCACCAAGGATATATTGGCGGTCTCCAACTGGAGCAGTGACGAATGGTACACCACAAGCCCAACTTTCAAATAATTTTAAAGGTGAACGCCCTCGTGCTGCATCATTGTCATAAACTGGATCTACAGAGACAGTCGCAAGTGCAAAATATTTAGGTACCTCTGATGATTGTACACGTCCGATAAATATTGTCGCCTGCTCGATTCCAAGCTGTTTTACCTTTTCCTTAAGCAGCAAATAATCTTCCCCTCCTCCAACCAGGAGCAATGCAGTATCAGGAAATTTCTGGTAAACATGTACAAATGCTTCGAGTAGTAAATCGATTGGATGGCTTGATAGGCTTAAACTTCCCGAATATAGTACGACCTGTTTATGATCCAAAGCTAATTTTGAACGTAAATTATATAATTTCATCCGGATTCGGCGAATTATAACGCTGAATATCAACTCCGTTCGATAGGTACATGATTTTATCTGGTGAACAACCCCAGAGAATAAGCTTTGATTTCATAAAAAATGTATTTGTGGTTACTAGCCGTGCGATTCGTGGAATTTTCTTTTCAAAAAAAGCAACCCCTTTTTGTTGCCAGCGTTTATCAAATCGATTTGACCCCGCTTCATAATCATCACAATCTACACAAAGTCGTGCGCCTTTAATTTTCGAAGCAAATACTCCTGCAATGCCATTCATTGGATGTGGTTTACCAACATGGATAATATCGACAGGAGCTGAGATGGAAGCGCGAATGAGAGCCCAAGTGGCTCGTATAGACACCATAAGAAGCTTGAACGGTGAGTAATAAAACTTTCTATTATCACTTTTCTTTATATGCATGGGAGCCACATATTCAACTTCCACACCATCATTGATGAATTTTCTATTGGATAATGTATCCCAATTTGAGTGCAAAGTGGCTATGCGCACACAATGCCCTTTTAATGCGAGCGCACGAGCTAATGGTCCATATCGCCCTAATCCAGATGGACTTTCCAAATCTTGCGTCAATAGAAAAAGGATTTTTAACTGCTCTGATGTCAAGCTAATCTCTCCAAGACTACAACCAGCTTCTTCCAGTCTTCTTCACCATTTTTTTCGGTATCCTGTTTTTGTCCAAGTATTAGAAATGGTTTTCTGAATTGCTTGTGAAATAGCATCAGCATCACCTGCTTTGACTACCTGGATATTTTGCTTTTTCTCAGCAGCAATTCCACCTGCTACAATTTCTGTCACTACTAAGGGCAATCCAAATCCCAATGCAAGTCCTACTGCTGCACTTTGTGTACCATCGATATAAGGTGCTACAAGCATATCCGCTGCAGAAAATATAATTGCTGCTTCTTCATCAGGTACATAACGGTCATCCAACCGTACACAATCCTTCAAATCAAGCCTTTCGATTTGCTCTTGAAACAACGATTTATCTTCCCAGATTTCCCCTGCTACTAATAAAAATGGTTGATTCTTAAGATTTTCTCTTTTCATCAAATCCATTGAATCAATCAGATACTTTAAGCCTTTATATGCCCGTACAATTCCAAAGAATAAGATTAATGGACGTTTAAGTGGAATACCAATTTTATTTCGTGCTTCTTCTTTAGATATCTGTTGGTTGGTAAGAAATGTGTATGTAGGCAAGTTGCTTACCACCACTTCACTTCGAGGCAGTAATTTTAGTAATTTTTGTTTCTCCCGTTCAGTTTGGGCTAAAAATACGTTTCCTTTCGATAATGCCAATTTTGCGAGCCATGGATCAAAAAAATGCTGTTCATGGGGTAAAACATTGTGAATAATATATCCTACTTTAATTTTCTTCCATCTTAATAATTGCACCTATTGCTGCATACGCAGGTGCCCAAAAGGTTGTCCACCATTGAATAATCACAAGATCCGGCTTTTGTTTATCAATCTGTTTGGCTGTTTGATACCAGGTTATCGGATTTAACGGATCAAGTAGGTATAGGGCATCAATATGGATCACAGATTGGCTAGGATCTTTATCTGATTTCCCTGGATATAGCCATTTCGGATATTGGCGTTTGTATGAAACACTAAAAACCAAATGCTTTGCATCTGATAATGCTTTTATTAATTGAGCAGTGTAATGTGCAATTCCACCCCGGTAAGGATAAACAGGACCAATCACCGTGAATTTCATTAACTACCTTTATACGTTAGAATTACCAAAAATTCAAGAATAATACCTGGGATTTAATTGAACTTATCTTTATGGTAATAATTCAAAGATCCACACTCTATCTTGGTTGTATTTAACCTTAAAATTAGGATCTCTTAATAAGTATCTGCGGATCCAATAATTTTGGACCAGAATTATTTACGCTTCCTTGACGCTGACCAAGATATATATATTTTATTCCACGTTCTTTGAGCATTTTGATTACATCAGAATGGGTAATTCCCTTATTTTGGATTTCCCGATAAAAATCATTTGTATCCTTGTAACTAGAACCATTCGCACCTTCTTCAATCCCATACGTAATAGGAGGCAATGTCGATTTTCTCCCAGTAAAGACTGGTAACCACCAACCTCCATCAGACCCAACAACCAGGGAATCATTGTATGCAAAAAATGAATTAACCAGAAAGGTATCTTCTAATTTCGTGTTTTCCTGTATCCACTCCATAGCCCGTAAATCAGGTCTTGTGACCAGTTCATATGTTGATATGTCTAAATCATTTTTCCGGATTTTAAGTCCGACAATACCAAGTAAACACACTAAGAGCAACAGAGCCGATGAAAACATATATATTGATCTTCGGTTCTTGTTTGGCTGGTCATCAGCTATATCCGGTCTTTTGGTATTTATTGGAATCCAGTCAATCGCCGAACCAATAATTACAGATGCTGGGATATAAAATGCAATCATGACTGCAAAATTAGTAATTACACCATTGCCTGGTAATCCAATCCACTGCGGATTCGTTGCTAATAAAATGATAAACCACCATCCAGTAAATATTGCAATATCCTTCTTTTGTTTCCACAAACCCCATCCAATAAATATTATTGTTAGAATCCAAACTAGCATTGGTAAGTACGTGTTTAGATTGCCAAGTCCTGAAAACAGCTCGGAACTGGAGGAACCTTTGGGAGGCAAGGTAGTCATCTGCACTGAAAAGATTTTTAGCATCTTTCCACCAAATATATTCACAAACCATGGAAGAGATAGAATAGCTCCGCCTATTCCTATCCATCCTATCCTTCCTAAAAATCCCAAAATCGTCTTTCGAGATAGATTTAGAAGGACATACACTGGAAAGAACAAGACTACCAGGATAAGAATCCGATAATGAGTCAGCGCAAGTCCTCCAAGAACCAGCCAGGTTATTGTAAGGCTGCTATAGTCTAAAGATAGGTTACGAATATTTAATATTTTTCGAACCCAGGAAATATTCTGCCAATCCGGAAAGGGTCTATCCAGAATCGACCAAAATGTCCAGATTGCAACTGGTAGGATAGCTTGACCTGCTAACTGCGTATAACGTCCCCAATTTACGTAGGACATCGGCATTGGGGAGAGCAATCCAGCAATCAACACAGCAAAAACCCCGGACCATCGGTTCTTAGTAATTCTATATGTTAGTGGATACAATCCTAAAACTGCAAAGATATTAATCAGCTGGCCTGTCCATAATATGGCTTTTTCTACAGACGTCCCACTGATCCAGTAGAAGACTGCGCTGATCGCATGAAATCCAAAATGGTATGTGAATGTGGAAAGATTCGCATAAGGTTCCCAAGAATCAAACAAACCTTGATTATCAACCATCAAGTGAGTGATCATTGTATGCTGATATGAATCACCAAATAGCGGAATCTCCAATGATCGGATTACCCAAAATCGTGAAAGAATAATCAAGCCAAGAATTATTACGAATGCAATATCTGCAAGGATGGTGTTAAGCTCTGGGATGTACATGTGCCCCAAATAATTGTTTTTTATTGAGAAGGTGAAATCTAAATGTAATTATTGAATTGCGATTTTTCCATCCAAGTACAATAAGACCAGCTATTGGGGGTGCCCATGCGTATATTGGACCAAGGTGAAGACCAACAAGGTCAGTCCACAGAAAAAATACAGGGTATATAGCGATGCTTAGTCCGCAGGATAATCCAAGTTTTGAAGGCCAATTGAGATCACTCCCACCCCCTCCAAAGCAGGCTAAATGCTGCCCAACCAGGAAGAATGAATACAAAGAAACTGGCAACTAGAACACCAATCCATTGAAATGCTAATGGAATTAAATCCAGAATGATACGCTACTCGATCATATTCCAATTGAAATCCAAGCTGGGCTTCTTGTGGACTCTGATCTACATAAAGTGAACCATCCAGATAACTATCTGCCTCAGATGTGAATACTTCAACTTCACCTTCGTCATCGACATCTACTTGTAGAAAGTAATCTTTCCCTTGTGAATTATTTTGCGGAATGAAGTCAAATCTGTAATATTTTTGTTCGGTAACCTCCGAGAGAGGAAGTTGGCCAATAGCAATATCTTCTTGTGATTGTGGATTTTCACGTAAATGGAAAGTCAGGCTTCCAGTTTTGGATATTGAATGTAGGTGCAAGAAAGATTGAAACTGCCGATAACCCATCTTTCAGTGCGGTAAAGCTCTGTCCAAACGATGTGCCTGAGTTAATTTTTCTTGAATCGTTGATTGGTAGTAACGAAGAACTACGAGAACAAGATGTCAATAGAATGCCAACCAAAAATATGTATAACAACCAGCGTGATAATTGGCGCATAGTTTACTTATTCACAGATCTGGCTTGCATAATTTTTTCTTGAATTTTCCTAAATTTTAATATTTATCTAGGTTCCAATACTATTGGGGTAATTACTTGATGTTCCTTTATAAAATATCTAAAAGATCAATTATGAATATCTGAGTCTTCCTTTTTTTGTGGGGAATCTGCTATTTCTAATAGTTTTATACGATATAAGAACTTCTTCAAGTATCTTTCTGTTGAAACCGATCAAATCGGCAACTAACCCAATCAATAGGACCTGGAAACCGACAATAAATAAAACAGCTGCAAGCACAATAGATTGTAAATGCCCACTACCTTGCCCTGTCAGGTAATAGTAGAGAAATCTACCACCTAAAATAAAACCTCCCAATAATAATAACCCCCCTAGAATGGAAAAAACTCGCAATGGACGGTACATGGTATAAGACCTCACAATTGTTGTACTGGAATTTGCAAGGTAATGTGGAATACTACGGATTAATCTTGACGGTCTGGTCTGGGGATTAGTGCGAATTTTTACATACTCAACACTCATTTTGTTGGCACCAGCTTGGATCAAGGTTTCTAAAGTATACGAATATTCATTTAATACAATGGTTCGGAGAGCCGCTTCTCTGCTAAGCGCACGGAAACCACTCGTTGCATCTGGGATTTCTATTCCAGAAAATTGAGCAACAACCCAACTTCCCATTCGTTGAAGCAAACGCTTAGATGGTGAAAATGTTTCTAAAGTTGCAACACCCCGATCACCCACAACGATCTGTGCTCTTCCTGCAAGAATCGGCTCAACCAACAACTTGATATCCTCAGCAAGATATTGATTGTCTGCATCAGTATTCACTATCACATCAGCACCATTCTTGATACAAGCATCAAGTCCAGCCTTAAATGCAGCTGCCAAACCCATATGACCAGGAAGTTTTACGATATATCGTACACCAGCTGATTTCGCAATTTCCGCTGTTCCATCACTGCTGCCATCATCAATCACCATATATTCAATTAAATCAAACCCATCAAGGGATATCGGAAGTGATTTTATGGTTTGGGCAATAACCTGCGCTTCATTGTGGCAAGGTATTTGTATGATCAGTTTCATAAATTAAAAGTATACCATTTTAATCCTTGTAATTTTAAATGATACCGATATACTAGTATTCAATGGACAATAACAAGTTTGGCTCAATGCCATATATCCCAGGAATCGAAAGAAGATATCCTGAACCACTTTCGTCTTATCTTCCACAAATACCCGATCGGGTCATTTCAACCTGGTTAAAAATGAATATTCCAAAAGGATCCTTTATCTTGGATCCTTTCGGCGCCTCACCACGCCTGGCAGTTGAAGTAGCTCGTTCAGGTTATAGACTATTAGTTACAGCAAATAATCCGATCACAAGGTTTTTGCTCGAGATGGAATCCAATCCACCGAAAGAAGAAGAGTTCAAATCTGCCTTGTCTGAGTTAGCTTCATCCTATAAAGCAAATGATAGGATGGAACCTCATATTCGCTCGTTATATAATACCCATTGTTCAAGGTGTGGACAAGTTATATCTGCTGATACTTTTTTTTGGGAACATGGTAATCCAACTCCGTATTCTCGGATTTATACCTGTTCATTTTGTGGGGATACAGGGGAACACCCGTGTACAGCCTATGACGCAGAGATAGCAAGCCAATTTTCCAGTAGCGGTTTACACAAAGCTCGCGCTCTTAGAACGCGTGGTTGCAGCCTCTGATCAGGATCGAATTCACGTGGAACAAGCTTTATCAGTCTATACTCCTCGTGCGCTTTACGCACTTATTACGATTATCAATAAAATTGAAGGATTAAATATCTCATCAATCAGCCAAAAATATCTGGCAGCATTATTGCTCCATTCATTTGATCATGGAAATGCAATGTGGCGAGTTAGTGGTTCCAAGGAAAGACGCCATCAGCTATCCATTCCGCGTCATTTTCGAGAGAATAATATCTGGATGTCCTTGGAGCAAGGAATAGATTTATGGAGTCACTCATTTGATCGAACCATTGACTCTGTAGTTCCTGTAACGATCTGGCCCGATGTTCCACCAAATAGTGGAGGTATATGCATCTATGAAGGCAAGCTGGTTTCCTTAGTCAATTCTATTAACAAATCTGAAAATCGATGCGGTCTGCGCATCTTTACCACGTCCCAACCAGGCATTTTGGACTTTATCTGCACTTTGGACTGGTTGGTTATGGGGTCGCGATGCAGTAGGGTCATTTAAAAATGTTCTACATCGTCAAAGATATGATTGGGGATGGCATACAACTGCTCTTTCAACGGTTTTCAAACAGCTAACAAACATTCTCGACCCATCGACACCAATTCTTGGATTAATGAGTGAAGTTGAACCTGGTTTCATTGGATCTGTTCTTGTAGCAGCAGGAATTTCTGGGTGTGGTCTGCATGGGATTGCTATTCGACCCGATGAAGATCAAGCGCAAATCGTTTGGAATCCACAGGAAATACCCCAAGAAACGCAAAATTACCTATCCTTAATTGATTTAGGTATTCAATCCGCTAAACAATATATGGCAAGCCGAGGTGAACCGACCAGTTATCTCAATATAATATCAGCAGCTTTTCTTAATATCATCCAATCTCAAGCAATTGGACGAGAAAAAGTATTCACAGACATGCGAAGCATACCTGATTCACGAAATAAAAGTGATGATCTCGATCATAACGAACCTGCACCATCAATGGTTTATTCACTTGTATACAATTCCGCTAGAGAAGCACTGTCATATCGATCAGGATTTTTACAATACAAGCTACAGGAACTAACAACTGTTGAATCAGAAACAAAAAATCAAGTTGTTCAGGGTAGCTTATTTACTTATGATGTCGTAGGGAAAAACGCAGATGATGATGAGACACTGGATAAAGATCTCTCAAACTTAGCAGAAGAAGCATCACCAGAAAAAGGTCGCCCTACACGATCGTCTGATATATCAGAATCAACGATTTTATGGCTACGCGAACCTATCAACATTAATCAGCTGAGCATTACAGATAGATATGAAATTGCCTTGGTGGATTATCTATCAAATCATGTTGGGATTAGTTTTGAAGAAATTGACCGTGTCTTATGTGAACAATTTCCAGGCTTGTATACACCAGATTCCGAATTCATTCACATTTGTTTAGATTCATATGGAAAGAAAACATCCATTGATAATACCCTGTGGCAGCTTCGTGAAGAAGATATGCCAAACCAGCGGCAAATTGATCTAAAGAATGCTCAATCTTATATCCGTCAAATTGCTAATCGTCTTGGAATCTCCTGTATCGACCAATCAACAGAAGAAATGGCAGCTACAATTTCATGGGTAGATAATGATGGAAATTTGGATTATTCCTTTTTCCCTACTATTACCACGACAATTGGGAAAATTGTATTATTCAATAAAATTCCTCGAGGAAAAGGAATCATTGTTCTTCCTGCCAGCAGGGCAAACCTGGTTATCTATAAATTACAGCACGACCCTCGCCTAAGTAAAGCATTTAATCCAGCTCAAGGCAACTGGTATTTTCTAAAATTTAGGCATTTAAAATCTTTAGCTGAAAATCCACTATTAAACCGAGATAATCTGGAGCAATTATTTTTACTTGATCCACTCACCTTTTCAACCCCACAACTGCGTCTAATTTAAGGATTAAGGTTTCTTAGAATCAGGTGGAGGAGTGTAAGTTGCAGTCGGACTTTCAGTACTGATTGGAGTTTGAGTAGAAGTAGGAGTTGCTGTGGGTATAGCTGTTTGTGAAGATAGAAATGTGGTGTATTGGTTTGGGTATGGTGTTTGGGTTGAAGTAGATAAACTGTCGGAGTAATAGTTGGTGTTGGGGTTAGGTACTGAAGATTTAGGTGAATTAGGCGTTCAGCATAAATCCTCCACGTACACTATTAATTATAATTCTTAAAGTAATAATCCCGGGTGCGATTGATTTTAGATCCCAAGAATAGAATTTCTCCGGTTGACTCACCGGCTGATTCCCAATATAGAGCACATTCCATTCTGTTGGATCATCACCCAAACCATATTGCAAGCTAAAGTTCATGAAAATCAGAAGAAGCATCAATTTTACCAAAAATATCCAATGGTGAATTCGTTACTGTTTGGCCATCAGTTGGTGAAGAAAGTTCGATAATCGGATGAGAATCACTTGCTTGGCACTCCCGTGCTGGTGCAAACAAAATTGGATCCGTAAATCCCATATTTGATGCCCACGCTTTTCCTTCTGGATTATTCTGAATCCATCCGATTGCCCAAGGATCAAGTATATTTAATGGCAAATTCCTCTTTGGTAAATTCGAGCAATCAGTCGATGCTCGGAGACCGGTCCAGGTATCAAGAAATACTTTCGACCATAAATCTTGTGAGCTTGGAAGTGGTAATTGATCAAATGCAAAATACTCTGAGCGTTGATCTGGGCACCATTGAGAAGGTTCTGTTCCTGATACGGTACATATCACTTTCTCGACAATCCCACTTGGTTTATTGAAAACTGATGGATTTCCGCCATTCATTTTTTGAAGCGCAATCTGAATAAATTCCGACCATATTGGTGCTGCACCAGTTAATCCACTAATATTTTCCATCGCCGTGTAATCTGCATTTCCCACCCAGACCCCCACAGCTAAATCAGGAGTATACCCAATAGTCCAATTATCTCGATAATCATTTGATGTACCTGTTTTTACTGCAGCTGGAAATGGAAGATTTAATACTGAATCTGCTCCAAACATCGGTGTTCGGGCTTCATTGTCAGATAAAATGGATGAGATTAAAAAAGCATGTTCAGGACGAATAACCTGTTCACCCGATGTAGGTTGATATTCATATACGGTATTTCCTTTATGATCAAGGATTCTCGAGATAGCAGTAGGTACCATCCGACTCCCGCCATTAGCTATTACCGAATAAGCACCTGTCATCTCTAACAAGCTTACTTCTCCCCCACCAAGCGTAAGTGACAACCCATAATCTGGACGAGTTAGAGAGCTTATTCCAAGCTTCTCGGCCATTGATACCATCCCATCTTCATTCGGTATGTTTGGATCATCATAAATTCCAGCAAATTGAAGCGCTTTTACAGCAGGGATATTATAAGAATTTGCCAAAGCAGATCGAACAGTGACAGGTCCATGAAATCTTCCATCATAATTAACCGGTACATATGGTGGGCGAGGATCGTTCGGATCACCTGAGGGTGGAAACTCAGTAGGTACGTCCCAAATTAATGTCGCAGGTGTCCATCCTTTTTCAAATGCAGCAAGGTATGTTATGGGTTTTATCGATGATCCTGGTTGACGTGTAGGACTGGTAGCCATATTTACTTGGCCATCAATGGCATCGTTATAAAAATCAGCTGATCCTACCATTGCAAGGATTTCACCAGTTGTGGGTTGGATTGCAACAAGCGCTCCATTATTTGCATTATATTCAACCAGGGAATCAATTTGTGATTTGACTACTCTTTCAGCCTCATCTTGCAGAGCCTGGATCCAAAGTCGTATATACAGAGAAACCCGAACGGTATATTGTTTGAACATCAAATTGAGCTTCAAGAATTGAGCGAACATAATTAACCCAATGCGGATATTTGATTAATACATCAGGTGGATTAAATTGATAGTTTTCAAGAGCAGTATAGGCTTCTATCGCGGCTGGAGCATCAACACATATTCTTTGAGGGCTATTGCTGACAAATATACAACCTTGTTCGTTACTTGCTTCATACATTAATGTTAGCACTTGCTTCTGTCTTTCACGAACAGCTTCGCGATCCTGGTATACATCATATATAGATGGTGCTTGAGGAAGGCCTGCTAAAAATGACGCTTGGGCAAGATCTAATTTATCAGCTGTTATGTCAAAATATGTCTCTGAAGCAGCTTCTACACCATATGCTAAGTTGCCGTAATAGAACTCATTCAAATAAAGTTCTAGAATTTGGTCTTTTGTGTATCTTCGGGTAATCTCTGCTGCCAGCAATGCTTCTCTCACTTTACGCATATATGATTGTTCAGTTCGTTCCTCAGGAGAAAACAACAGACCCCGAGCTAACTGTTGGGTGATGGTTGATGCTCCAGATACTGTTTCCCCACCTCTGAAATTTTGCCAAAATGCCCGCGCAATTGCTGTCCAATCAAAGCCTGGATGACTGTAGAATGATTTATCTTCAGTCGCAATGGTTGCTGCAACCAGGTATGGAGATATTTTATCAAGTGTGATAAATGTTCTCCGCCCTGCTGATGGATCTAGGATCTCATATAGTAGATTTCCATTCCGATCGAATATTCTCGTCGTTTCAAAAGTTGATGCACGTTGTTGTAAATCTTCTACACTGGGTAAAGTAGCTGCAATGTTATAGTATTCATATAATGCAAATCGAACCACCGATAAGAACAAGGACAATTCCTGCCAAAGCTGCCAGTAAAAACATGCGTAAAAAACAGCCGAATCCCTGTCTGATGGAAAACGATGAGTTATTATGAATCCGCCTGTTTTTTTTGATTTTCTTATGATCCAATTGTTTTTGCAGAGGTGGGTTGATTTTATTGGGAGAAAATCCTTTCTCAGAATTATTGATCTGAGCTAGTGCCTGAGGATTAGGATTTGCTCCATTGATAATATTTGAGTTATTAATTTTTTGCGTTTTTCCAAGTATAGGCATGCCATATTCATCAATTCCGGGAAGAACTAATTCAACTGGTTTATCACCAGAGAAATTTTGATCTGTCTTCTGGAGATAAAAAGTCTCCTCATGATCAGGTATTGATACATCAGTGATCTCGTTCTTCTGAATATTAGCTCCAGGTGGATTTTCTATCATAATGGATAATCCTGATACATCAGGGTGCGATGATTGTCCATTATCTATTATTCCAGTTTCATGGTCTTGAATTAATGGATCCTCCCCAAAGATCAGATACATCAGGGTACTTCAACATTCTTCTCAATTTCCCGATTCTCATCAGAATCCAATAATTTGCGAAACCGTGTAGATAAATTTTTTGAATCACCTGGATAATTCGGATCAGACATTTTTATACTGGTTTGCTGGCAACTAGGACTGTCC
This sequence comes from uncultured Chloroflexia bacterium, assembly GCA_963736805.1. GTDB lineage: Bacteria > Chloroflexota > Anaerolineae > Anaerolineales > UBA4823 > FEB-25. The sequence goes on along the minus strand of CAVTQM010000035.1, from coordinate 358,478 downwards.
AGGTACCTTTCATTGTCACTTCATTATGCTGGTTTTTTACGGACAACTCAATTACCAATGAACCTCCCCCCAAACGAGTAATTCGCTTGGTTTCAATGATGTGTAATTCAGTAAATATTGTGTCACCAATAAAAACTGGAAGTGAAAATTTCCAATCGTTGATTTCTCTAAACGCGATTACCGTTCCTTCCATTACCCCAGTTCGCATTGCTAGACCAGACGCAATTGAAAGTACCAGTAATCCATGTGCAACCCTCTTTCCAAAAGGTGTCTTTGAACTGAACTCTGCATCTGTGTGAATCTGGTTATAATCACCAGATAATCCTGCAAATGTAACAATATCACTTTCTGTAATCGTTCTTCCTGATGTTATGATACGTTGACCAACTTCAAACTCCTCAAACCACAACCCACGCTGAGATGATAATTTTTCCATTGATTCCTCCATTAATAGTGATATTTTCCTTTATCGCATAAAAATGAGTAAAAATTATAACATGCGGATATCTATATTCATGGTGATAAATCTTCAGGTACGAAATCCTTCATATACTATGCATAACTGGAATTATGTACCTGATCATCCAATCTCATTAACTTTAGCTTCGGATGCTAGGATAAGTCCGACTGATTATACAAACGATCAAATCTGGGAGCTAAAGTTGAAAAATACAGAAATCGATGCAATTTCATTAGAGACAACTTTCGGTTTACGGGCACGGCTGTGCCGGATATTTCCACGATTTATTTTTAATGGTAAGGAGGTAGATGATCCAGCACTATTCTCCCAATCTATCAGGATACAAAGATATTATCCAAATTATCTCGAATTATCCTTCAAACCTATCACTGGTATTAACGTAAAGATTGAGTATTGGGTTCCCGGCTCCCAAGTTATCGCTGGAAGAATATTAATGACCAATACAACCCAAGCAAAGGTTATTACCTTGTTGGAATTGGCTGAACTTCTAATTCCCTCATCAGATGGATTTCGAATGACAGAATCTGAAATTGATATGTCTACTATTCTGGTTGGGAAAACGTCGAATCTCACACCTTTGCTTTTCCTGACCGGTGGAGCACAAGCAGGAAAAAGCCCATATCCTTCACTTCAGTTATTGTACACTATTCCACCCATGGGTGAACAAGAGGCGTATTGGGCACATGCATCACTCTCAGATGTTGATAGCTCCTTTGCAATGGCAAAAGAGGTAATAAGAAAAAATTGGTTTTCTGAAATTGCTAGGATAACACGAGAAAACTCAAAACAGGTGGGAATCTATACCGGAAACAAAGAATGGGATACTACCTTTTATTTATCTCAAAATTATGCATATCAGCTACTCCTACAGCCAATAAATCATTGTAATTCAATTTCAAATGTAGCCATTAGGGATCCGGACCATGGTTTCTCTCTCCTTGGTAATGGAACGGATTACAACCATCAATGGAATGGTCAATCCCCGTTGGAATCACTTTATTTGGCGAATTTCCTACTTCCATCCTATCCGGAAATTGTGAAAGGACTATTAGACAATTTCTTGGATATCCAAACTCCCCAGGGAGAAATTGATCTAAAACCAGGTTTAGCCGGACAGAGGAGTCATCTCCTAGCAACCCCACTTTTAGCCCATATAGCTTTACGATTATATACATTTTCCAATGATCTAGCATATCTGGATGCAATTTTTCCAAAATTACTAACTTTTTTTTACTCCTGGTTTACCAATTCTCATGATCGCGATAATGATTTTTATCCAGAATGGGACCAGGCAGCTCAAACAGGATTCGATGATCTTCCATATTTCTCCTTACATCATCAGCACTCTCTAGGAATTGAAATATCGACCCTAGAAAGTCCTAGTTTATGCTCTTATTTATATAATGAGTGCATTTCTCTAATTTCTATTGCAAAAATTCTTAATCACAATGAACCAATTATCCAATTAGAAACATATGCAATGAAGTTGAAATTAATGGTCGAGCAATCCTGGAACGATCATAATGCTTCATATATTTATCGCGATAGAGATTCCCATGTGTCTTCAACCGGTGAAGCTTTGGGCACCATCCAGGGATCAGGAATTATTGAAATTAATACAAACTTTCCCCAACCTATTCGCCCTATCTTTTATATCGAATCACGTCAGGGAGTGACTCACCCTGCAAAGATCTACATTCATGGAATTACCACAAGCGATACCCATCGGGTTGAAAATATCACTCCAGGACAAATACATTGGCACCTGGGTAAAGGCTATGTAACAGGAGCCTATACATACAAAATGATAGAGTTCATCGAAATAAATGGTATTCACCCTGATGATATCTTGATTGTTAATACAGTCGATTATTCATTGATGGATCAATCTTTATTGTTGCCTCTTTGGGCAGGTATTCCATCAAAGGAGAGGGCGAAAATCCTGGTAAATTTAACAATACTGAATAAGAATAAGTATTTTGGTCCATTTGGATTACGGACATGGCTAGAATTCCCCAAGGGTGCCGAACCTAATGAAGAAAATAATAGCATTTATCTTCCTTGGACTGCATTGATTCTGGATGGTCTTGTCCGATACGGTGAAAGATCAAAAGCTGCTGAGATTTTCATGCGATTAATGAAATCCTTAAGCATAGATTTACAAAATGGCATGACCTCAGATCGGTTGTATCAAAATAAAACTAGCATCCTCTTTGGATCTCAAAAATCATTGCACACATTAATTCCACAAGGTTTGTTCCTCAGGATTCTTGGCGTAGAGATCTTCAATCCTTATACAGTCGAAATTTCTGGTAATAATCCTTTCCCCTGGCCAGTAACAGTTCAATATCAAGGATTAACAGTAATCAAAAAGGAAAAACAGACGATTGTGAGTTTTCCTGATGGACAGACTTATACAATCCAGAATGATCATTTGCAACGGATAAGCTGTAATCATCCAAATTTGGATTATTAATGAGAGTTCCAGATTTTAGTCTTTACCAGTTTTGACATATACAACTTTATAGATATAATTTAATAACTCTTAACTGTATCATCCAATTCGATAAAACATCAACCACTAACGAGGAGATATTATGGATATCAAATTGAACCCTGATGATGTACGCATATTTAGCGGCCGCTCTCACCCGGAGCTAGCATCTTCTATTGCTCATCATTTGGGTATTCCATTGGAATCAACCAATTTCTCTCGTTTCAGCAATGATAATTTGTATATCCAATTGGGTGCAAGCGTACGCTCACGTGCCGTATACCTTGTTCAATCTTTAATCCCGCCAGTAAGTGAGCATTTATTAGAGCTTTTCATGATGTTAGATATAGCTCGGGGTGCAGGTGCACGTGAAGTTCACGCAATAATTCCTTATTTCTCATATGCTCGTTCCGACAAAAAAAATGCGCCACGTATCTCAATTACTGCCAGATTGATTGCCGATTTATTGGAAACAGCCGGTGCAACACATGTTATGACCGTCACTCTGCACTCACCTCAAGTCCATGGTTTTTTTAAAATTCCTACAGATCCATTAACCGCAAGAGGAATTTTCGTTAATTTCTTGCATGATCTGCAACAAATAGAAAAGTTTAATGGTACGAATACAGTTGTGGTTGCACCAGACTATGGTCGGGCTGGATCAGCTGCTCGTCTCGCCCATCACTTCAATTTATCATCGATCTCAGCTGAAAAAACGCGAATTTCTGATACAACAGTACAAATAAGCGATTTAATCAATAAACAAGTTGTTGGATTTGAACGCGCAATTATTTTTGATGATGAAATTGCGACCGGAGGATCAGTTATCACTTTAAGTCGAATATTAATTAAAGGTGGAATAAAACAAATATATGTAATATGTACACACGGACTATTTTTTAAAGATGCACTGCCTCAATTACAATCCTTTCCGGAAATTACCCATATCATCACAACAGACACCGTACCAATTCCAATTGAAAAAAGATTACCAAACCTAACAATCTTATCGGTCGCACCACTTATAGCTGATGCGATATTTCGCAATTACACCCGTCAATCCATCGGTCCCCTTTTCGACTTTGGAGATGAGGATGGATACTAATATCAGAATCGTTTATTCATGAAATTCCTCAACCTGATATATTAATACATCAAGTTTTTTCCTGCGCCATACATCTGGAGAAACTCCCATTTTTATGCATAGCTGTTCCAAAAATTCTTCCGGTTCAGGAATTTTTTCCCAAACCTGAGGCAGGAAGGTAGCCCGTCGCATTCCATCACGGATAACTACGCCATCGATATTGGGTCTCAGCAATTTCAGAAGGTTCCTCTGGATTTGAATATTTAAGGACTTCCGGTCGAGTTAGATATGAAATTTCAATCTGGATATCATCGATTTCATCAGCATGAACCGGTTGGAATCGATAATCCTGAAATGCAGCAGCAACTGCATGTTCTTGTACATCTTCAACTAAACTTTGGTAGGGTTCAAGGGCTCCAATACAGCCACGCAAGTATCCTTTATTGGTTAATGTTACAAAACTCGCTCCATCTTCTTGTAACACTTTTGAAAGATTTTTTTTGTCAAATTTCGGAATTGGCTTTTGATTGACATAGTTTTCTATCGATTCCCGCGCTAATTTTAATAAATACATCCTGTCATCTTCTGATAAATGTCCTTTTGGCACCATAAATGCACTCTCCATTCTAATAAATGACTAGTATCAATATACATTCGCATCTAAAACAAGTCAAGCTCACGGAACAAGATACTCTTGTCATCTCTTGGTAATTAAGGTAGTATCATGCTGATGGATAATAAAACTGCTTCTACCTCACAAAATCCTGTTCCAAATACACCTCCTCTACCAAAAAACAGCTCGGTTGGTATCTTCCGGCAGCTTGGAATTGTGATTGGTGTGGCATTCCTCATCGCCACGCTCTTTACAGCATGGACAGAACCAGGACTGCTTCCAGGAAGTTTGACTGACAAACTATCTAATGCCCTAACTTTTCAGCGATCAACTCCTCAAGCCAGCTCACCAACTACGACTATGCGTCCGACCCCTCGAATAGGGATTGTCGCTGGTCATTCAGGTAATGATTCTGGCGCTGTCTGTCCAGATTCGTTAGGTGGATACCGAGAAGTTGATCTTAATCTAAGTATCGCCAGCCTGGTTCGGGAAGCTCTTGTTTCAGCAGGATATGATGTTGATCTTTTAGCTGAATTTGATCCTCGTTTAACCGGGTATCAAGCACAGGCACTCATATCCATTCATGCGGATTCTTGTGATTATATAAATGACCAGGCAACTGGTTTCAAGGTTTCAGCAGCAATTTCCACAAAGTACCCCGAGCAGGCATCTAGGTTAACCACATGTTTGCGATCTCGGTATGCAGATGCTACCGGAATAAAAGTACATCCTGGTAGCGTAACCGCTGATATGACCAATTATCATGCTTTTAATGAAATAAATAATGAAACACCTGCAGCGATCATTGAAACTGGATTTATGAACTTGGACCGTGAAATCCTTACCCAACATCAAGATGTTGTTGCAAATGGAATTACTTCTGGTATTCTTTGTTTCATCAGAAATGAAGATGTGAGTCCAACACAAATTCCATGATTGACAATGCTGATCAACTTCACAGGGCACTCGAGAATGCCCGGATTTCATATCACCAGGGCAATCATTCCAACACAAGGTATTGGGCAAAATTAGCAATTAAAATCAATCCTAACAATGAAGAACCCTGGTTATGGTTGGCAGCGGTTTCTTCTCCTCGCGCCAGTGTCAGTTACTTACAGAAAGCTCTGAGTATTAATCCAAACAGCAAGCGTTCCAGGCAGGCGATGCACTGGGCAATTAAACGCGTACGACTCGAACCACCTAATACATATTTGAGAACTATCCCAACAGGTAAATCACCAGGTTCAGTTCAATCCAAAACACAAATCAGTTCTTCCCCATCCAGATCTAAACAAATACAGCCAATTATTTGGGTCGGCATGGTTATACTCTTGGCAGCAATAACGTGTGCACTTGTCTCGCCGGCTTTGGGAAATTATATTAATACAACGTTTTTACAGCCCGAGGTTTTGATGGCTTCTCAGTCCGGGTTGATAAAATCATCCAATACTCCTACTCCCACCAGTACACCAACGATTACACCTTCACCAACTCCAACTGAAACACCCTCACCCACGCCCACAGATACTCCCACACCGCTTCCTACGGATACGCCGACATACACTTTTACGCCATTACCAACCGATACGGATTATCCAACCTTAGAACCTGTAGAATATGAATTACCGGAGCCTGGTGGTGAAGGACGTTGGATAGATGTAGATCTTTCCGATCAAATGACTTATGCGTATGAAGGAAATCAAATCGTACAATCTTTTCTGGTTTCAACAGGTACCTGGTTGCACCCAACAGTGACCGGTCAATTTTATATTTATGTGAAATATGAATACGCAGATATGGCTGGTCCAGGATATTATCTTCCAAATGTTCCATATGTAATGTATTTTTATAAAGGTTATGGACTTCATGGCACATATTGGCATAGTAATTTTGGAACTCCAATGAGCCATGGATGCATAAATTTTACGATACCTGATGCTGAATGGCTGTTTTATTGGGCAGATGTTGGCACTCTGGTGAATATTCACGAATAATGGATAAAACACCACATCCAGCAGGTTCTACAAAAATAACCCGCCGTGACTTCCTTAAAGTAAGTACAACAGGAATAATGGCATTCCTTGGGATTGCATCTCCGTCACAGAGGTTCATTTATAATTTACTCAATCGAAGTACTACGAACTGGTTAATTGTAGATAAAAACCCTAACCTATCCAGACAACTTGAGATACCAAATCCTGAGCAACAAGGTCGGGTTGTGAATGCCTCTGTTGATGTATACGATCAGCCTTCATTTAGTGCAAATCGTATAAATACATATTTTCGTGATTTTGTTTTCCCAATTACTGAAATTTCGATAGGTACATCTAAAGATTCATTTAATATGGTGTGGTACAGAATCGGTGATGAAGGATATACACATTCTGGATCGATCCAGCCTGTTTTTACCAAAATAAATCCGGTAGTTGCAGACCTTCCTATCGATGGAGCTCTGGCGGAAATAACAGTCCCTTTCACAGACGCTCGCTGGGATCCAGGAGATAATGAATTAGTTTCATACCGTTTTTACTATTCTTCTACACATTGGATAAAGGAATTTATTATAGATGACCTGGGAAAACCATGGTATGGGGTTCGGGATGATAAATGGGATTATATATATTATGTTCCGAGTGAACATCTCAGAATATTACCGCTGGAAGAGATATCTCCGATCTCTCCTTCAGTACCGTCCGAATATAAACAACTCGAAGTACATCTCCCAGAACAGGTATTGATTGCATACGAATACAATCAGCCAGTGTTTATGGCTCGAATTGCATCAGGTGCAGTCTTCAGTAATGGTGATTTCTCAACACCTCCCGGAAGTTATTCGACATTCCATAAACGTTCTTCGAGACACATGGCTCGAGGCAATCTTGCAGCCAATGGTTATGATCTTCCTGGAGTGCCATGGAATACCTATATCACAGAAAATGGTATTGCATTTCATGGAACTTACTGGCATAATAATTTTGGTCAACCTCGCAGCCATGGATGTATTAATCTTACTCCACAAGCTGCAAAATGGGTTTTCCGTTGGACATTACCGACAGTCCCACCTGACCAGGAAGCGATTTATAAGGATGTTGGTACGAGCGTAGAAATAATCAATTGATTGAAAATACTAACTTTAGTAACTAAATACAATCAAGTTTAACTATTCTGGTGTGAGCATTAAAATTATGGTATATCAACCCCTCTTCAAAGGACTTATTTTTGATGAATATGATCAACCGGTTGATGTGTCTTTTGTTGGAGAAGAGCCATGTTATGTTGTAAATGATGCTGGATTTCGCCGGCACATCTCCTCAGAAATGGTAGATCGCCAGGTATTAGCCCAAATGGGTAACATGATAGAAGGCCATGAGGATGAGCTTGCTGAGCAAACTGCTAAAATGCTTGGTCAAGATGATATTTTTTCTAAGGCACTAATTGAAAATCAGCTGAAGAACTTGGATTCACAATTTGATGCAGTTTTACGTTCTGGTATTCCCGAGGAAGGTCGCGCATATATGGGCATGTTGGGTTTTCGGATCAAGATAAATGTTCATGGTGAAGTCCTCGATGTAAACCAACCAGGTACAATAGCACCTGATGATGAATAGTATAGATTTTTATGAAATCAGAATATATAAAAATAGTAACTGAATCAGATTTTGAATATGAGGTGATTGCCTATTCTAACCAGGCACCTGTAATCGTAGATTTCTGGGCGGAATGGTGCCGTCCATGCAAGAGCCTTACCCCCATTTTAGAAAAGATTGCAGAAGATGGAGGGGGTAGCTTTCGACTGGCTAAGGTTAATGTTGATGACAATCCTAATTTAACCCTGCGTTTCAATGTACGTAGTATTCCCAATGTTAAAGCATTCCGTGATGGACAGGTTGTTTCAGAATTTCTAGGTCTGCAGCCTGAACAGCGTGTTAGAGAATTTATTCGTAATCTAGCACCCAGTCAAATCGATTTATTGCTTGAAAAAGGTCAAAGTTTGTTGGAATCGCTTGATTGGCTGGAAGCTTCTACCACTTTCCGTCAATTCTTGACCAAATTCCCTGATCATCCTGGAGGATTATTAGGATTACTCAAATCAATTCTGATGTTAGGCGAATTTTCTGAAGTTATTAAAATAATGGATGAATTTCCACCAAGCCCGGAGTATGCACGGATGGAGGTTATTCGTCCGTTATATGCTGCTATGGCAAAGGATATTTCCGACAAAGAAAAAACAGATGATCCTCTTGAAGCTCAATATCAAAATGCAATACGCCTGATTATACGAGGATACATTCCAGCTTCGATGGATGGATTGCTTGATGTCCTACGACAAGATAAACATTATCACAATGACGCAGCAAGGAAAGTTCTTATCGGTTTATTTGAAGTACTTGGAGCTAACCACCCTTTAACTCTCCAATATAGGAAAGAATTGGCACTCGTTTTATTCTGATCTGAGAGCTGTGTTATTGTCTTTCTGTATTGCATCAATATACTTAGATAAGTTGATCGGTTAGCTGGATTTTGTCTCAGTTTTTTTCCAATCGGGTGCAGCACGTTGAAGCTCTTTTCGGGAGACATGGTTTGACTTTCCGCAATGCGGGCAATGAACATCATAATGGGATAGCTCCTCACTTGACAACTCATCCAATGCCGCATGGACAACTTCTTTATCAAGACCAAATGGTCGGTGGCAATGCTGACAGCGTATTTGCATATATTCCTCCTAGGGAATAAGGTTTAAATATGACTAAATTTTACACCCAAACTGGTGATGACGGTTATACAGGCTTACTTGGTGAAGGTAGAACCTTAAAATTTGATCAACGCATAGAGACGATTGGGGCAATCGATGAAGCAAATGCAGCGATTGGTTTTGCTCGGTCAATAAGTCTGGCTCCCGAAACGATATCAACTTTAAAAACCGCACAAAAAGATCTTTACCACATCATGGCTGAAATTGCTGCCTTACCAGAAAATGCGCCTCGATTTCGGAAGATGACACAGCGAACGAGTTGAATGGCTTGAAAACCAAATTGATCTGATTTCCCAACAAATTTCGATACCTAACGAATTTATCGTTCCTGGTGATTCTAAGTCAGGTGCTGCGGTAGATTTGTCACGTACGATTATTCGGCGTGCTGAACGTTGCATCTCCGAACTATTGTTTCAGAAATTAATTGAAAATCGAGAACTCCTTCGTTACATGAACAGATTGTCTTCTTTATGCTTTGCCCTTGAATTATTGGAAAACCAGACCTCAGGATGCAATAAGCCAACATTCGCAAAAGAGTGATGATTTGATAGAACAATAGAGAGAACGTCTACAAAATACGCTCTCTCTACATGTTAAAGTTGTAATACCTATCCACCAGCTGCTAAAGCTGCATCAATTGCAGCTGTTAATTCTTCGTATGTCGGCAAAATATGTTTGGAAATTATTCACACCATTAATCAAGATTGATGGTGTTCGATTAATCCCCGCAGCTGTTCCCAACTGATAATCAGCATCGATCTCTGTGGAATATTTATTTGCATTAAAACAATCATTGAAGGCTGTCATATCTAAGCCAAGCGATTCAGCAAATGCTTGAAGACGCTTGTCATTAAAGGAACCACCATTTTCAACCGCACCTTGATTTACAAACAGGATGTTGTGATAATCCCAAAACCTATCCTGTTCCAAAGCACACATGCTGGCATTTGCTGCTTGCTGTGATTCTTTCGTTATTGACTGCGAATCTAAGAAAGGATATTGCCTGAAAGTGTAATATACCTGTCCATCTGTGATATAGCTACTGGTTAAAAGCTGCTTTTCTAAGGATTCAGTATATCCCTTGCATGCCGGGCATTGGAAATCTTCATATACTTCAATTTTCACCGGTGCGTCTGGATTACCAATTGCCATTCCATCCACGAGTGGATAAGCTACCGGCGTTATCGTGACAAAATCTCCCGCAGGTTTCAATGCAGCATAAATTGTAGGTATCGCTAATATTATTATGAGTAAAACAATAAATCCACCCACCCATAATAAAGTATTCATCCTCTGTTGGCGTTTTTTCTTTGTTCGTTGAGCTCTAATTGCATCACGTTTAGTACTTGTCATACGAAAAACTCCTGAGAAAAATAGTCAAGGCTGAATTCTCCCATGAGAATTCATCTTTGTCTAGTATCAAAATTGATTATGATGCAGGTAAATGCCCGTCCAGCCAACTTCGCAGGTATTCGAACACCAGTTCTTTCTCGGGTTCGTTATGAACTTCATGGAATAAACCTGGCCAGATTTTTAATGAGCAATCTCCCTTGATCTTACTGGAGAATTCTCGGCTTCCTTCAGCAAATCCAAGAACATCTTTCTCACCATGCATGAATAAAACCGGCAAAGACCATTCACCAGCATGCTGGTCATTCCAATTAATTACATACAAAGCTGCTTTTCCCCAACCGACTGTAACCTGGTGATGTACCAGGGGATCATTGATATATCGGTTCACAACATCCGGGTCTCTAGAAATCGTTTCTGGGATTAATCCACTTGATAGCATCATTTTCGGGGTTATTGCTCCAAGTATTTTTGATAATAGTACTTTTACTTTCTGTTCCTGAAGAGAGGTCTTATTACTCAGAGCGGTGACAACAGCACCTTGTAGTTTTGGCTTTCTATATAATACATAATAAGAGACGATGATTCCACCCAAGCTATGCCCATATAAAAAGCAGGGTAATCCAGGGAATCTTTGTTCAGCCTCTTTTAATAAAAGATCTATGTCCTTAACATAATCATCAAAGGATGATACATGCCCTCTTATACCCCCAGATTTACCATGTCCACGCAAATCTAAGGTCAATACCCCGTAACCAGCATGATTTAATAATGCTGCCCAATGCGCATATCTACCGCTATGTTCTCCTAATCCATGGATCAAGCAAATCACACCTTTTTGTCTCATCATCTACTAACCAGCCTTGAAAATATAATTTAATTCCATCAAATGACATCTTTTCGAATTCTATGTATGACATAATTTCCTCTTTATAAGATATATTTATAAACGCGATATGATTCACCTGTTGATTTAAATCCTGCATTTGCGTATAAAGCCAATGAGGCAGTATTGCTTTCTTGAGTATTCACAGTGACATTCATGCTATGGATCATCTTGAAATGGTTTATTACATCGTGTACAAGCAAATAACCGACACCTTTCCCTTGGTTAGCACCTTTTACAGCAAGACGTGCCAAGTGCCCTCCTATTCCACTGGATGTACTGAACTGGTATCCGATGATTTCACCATCTAATTCTGCAATCGTTGTATATGCGGATTGATGGAAAGCAAGTTCTAAGGATTCTAAGTGAGTTTCTCCATTCTAGATCGAAGGAAGAGCTATCAATATCCAATACAATTGGAATATCCTCAATCATCATCTGCCGAATATTAATACTTCCTATATTTGGCTCACGGATTTTTGTTGTACTTTCAGACATCAAAACGATTACATTATCGGAGTGAACAAATTTACTTCCTTCAAGAAGCGAATTAAACCAATTATGCATGGAAAGGGCTGCTACGAACTTATTACCATTCTGTAAGAATTCATCTAAGGTGGCTTCCCACAGCATATTCCATGCCGAATCTAGTTTTATTTGGATGCTTGTAGCAAACAGCCTGACCCATGCAAATTCAAGTAAATCAGGAGGGCATGCTAATGTTGCGGTTAATACCTGGTCTTTATCAATGACTAGAAATGGTTTTCTTCCGATCAAATCTATTGGAGATTGCCAATCCAGGTGTTGGTGAATATATGAACCAAAATGAATTAAACTAGCAATTTTTGATCGATCAGAACTTTGTGCATTTCGTAGATTAAATTCATTCATACCAATAATCATATTTTTATTCAATTCATTGCACATGCAAACGGATTTTTCCCTGAGACCATAAATCTTCGAGCTTATAATAACTCCGCTTTTCTGGTGAGAACAGATGAATGATAATATCACCTGCATCAATTAATATCCATCCATCCCTGGGTTCACCTTCAATGTTAGCTGTAATCTGATAATTCTGATGTATAAATTCGAACACAGATTTCGCCAACGCATTTAACATTCGATCACTGGTTCCTGAACATATTATGAAATAATCTGTAAAAATCGATAGGTTTTTTATATCCATGAGGATCAAGTTCTCTGCTTTTTTCTCCTCAAGGTGGTTAATAATTTCTCGTGCTATATCTAATGTTTCCAGATTTCACCTCTCTATTAAATAAAATGGATTATTTTAGCAATGCTGCAGAAAATATTCGTGTGTATACCGCTCCATTAGGACGTAAATCACTTCGATATAAATGAATTTTCTCAACGCAGGTAGCACCTAAAAAACCTATCCTTGTCCTCTCAAGACATTGTGAAATTACTTTAACTTCTTGTGATGATGCATTCCGAGATACTCTACCAAGGGTTAGGTGGGGTGAAAAAGCTCGTTCCTCCCGAGCATAACCTAGCCTGGCTGTTGCAGAGTCGATCCCAAGCTGCACCGCCACCAATTCTTGAGGTGCCTCAACTCCGACCCAGATTACCCTTGGCTGGCGGTTATTTGGAAACGCCCCAGAACCGCCAATACTAATTTCAAATTGATGGTGAATCATGACCTCCGACTGTATTACGTCGGTTAGAATATTTAAATTTGCGATAGAGACATCCCCAAGAAATTTTAATGATAAATGAATATTTGCAACTGGAACCCAGCGTATTGGTATGTGATTTAACTGTCTCCTAAAATCATCCAGTACTTCATCCAATCGTTGGTGAATTTCTGGTGGTATGTCTATTGCGATAAAAGCTCTTATTACAGACATTCTGGTGGTTAATCCACAACAACAGCAATATATGTTAAATAACCATTATATTGGATTATATGAAAAAATCGTTTTGAATTTATCATGCCTTTTACTACGATGGAACAAGAAAGTATTATAACGTGTCATGGAATAAGTTAATATATTCTTTCAGTATACCCATAATTCGACGAATACTTTGATATATTATTTATATGGATTGGTTTTTTTGTTGATTGAATAATTCAAATAACTTCTTTTCCAACCTGACCATAAATTCATCCTATTCCTCAGTTTCTTGAAATGTTTCCAGGAATTTCTGATAATCAGTGGGAGTGTCAATATCTATTAATTGGTTTTCATCGTGCCACAAAAGCCATTCAACAGGGTATTGTGAAAAAATGGCTTTTCCACCAATATCTCCTTCGAGTAAATTTAGATCATCAAAAGTTATGGAATCAAATAAAACAGGAGTCCCTCTATGCCCATTAATTTGAGGAGCAATAATCGGGGACAGTGTTTTTTGGTGCAATTCAATCAAGCTTTTTATGAGCAACGGAGATACTTGAGGTTGGTCTGCTTGCAAAAATAAAACGCCTCCAAGTCTTTTCGGTAATACACTAAGACCTTCCCGAATCGATGAGCTTACCCCAGTCATCCAATGATCATTACTGACTATGCGCACAGGCAAATCAGAGATATATATTTTTAATTTCTTCGCCAGATGATCCAACAACTACCACAACTGGTTGAAGACCTGTATGAATTGCAATCTCAATCACATGCCTGACAATCGGCTCCTTTTTCCATAACAATAATTGTTTCGGTCCTCCAAATCGACTGGACCCCCCAGCTGCTAAAATAATCCCTGCAATCTGTTCAACTACTGCATGAATGTCATATTGCCCTTTGGAGGTTTGGTTTCCACCATCGATACTTTCACTTCTTAAAGATGCTATTACAATAGAATGATATTCCTGGGTTAATTGCTCGGAAATTTCCTTTCCTTGGGACTTCATAGAATTCGTATCCGCCTGGTTGAGCAGTAAGACCCTGCGCGCTTCAGAAGGTATATTCTTTTGACCTCCTTCTTTATTTCGCAAGAAATTTACGATAGCCTCAACCGATATCAAATCTCCAGAATGCAAGCCTGACAGCTCAGCAAATATTTCTGGACGGTGAACCCAGTCACTTGAACATGGTCGTCCTAATCCGGTTAACCCTGCCACGGTGACAACAGTATTTGTAAATTCCGGGATTACCGGTTCGTGATTTGCAGGAGCTTTTAATGGGCGAGTTTTTGACCCGTCAGCTTCGATCAATAATGACAAATGATGGCTTTCCGATAGACGATGCACTTGATTAAGAAGCCTGGTTGTTAATCCGGATAACCGATTATTTTCTTCTCCTCCAATCAGCAGTGTGATTCCATTTTGGAGGTCCTTTTCTAGCCTTGATACATCGAATGTTGAATTTATCAATACAATTTGATCTGCCAACTCAGCCTGCCATGAACCAAGGTGGGTTGTTGTTGTAACCAAAACAGGGATATTGGGTGTATCCCCCGTTCGATTCCGTGATAATTCCCTGGCAGCTGTAAACATGGCAGTAGACTTTCCGCCTGCTCCAACAAAAGCCATGGAAGTGCCCTGCTGATAGCGCAGAGCCTTAATTAACTGCACAGAATCTATCCTTTTTTAACAATCCAATTAATCATTAATAAATTCGACCAAACTAGGTCCTTATGACCATAAATGAGGTCTTAATTCAGATTTTGATAGGATGGCTTCTAAAACTCCCCCACCAATAGCGAGTGCTTTATCCGAGATATGATTACATAATTCTGGTTGATTACGTGGATCTAAATCTCCGATTTTCATTCCTTTCCGAACTTCGACCTCTGGATGGATCAATCCACGTAGAACGCCATTAAATGGTGCAATCACTTGTTGCTGATTTATTTCTGCCACACGATCACCTTCTTGGACGAAATCGCCAATCGTTTTCACAGGTATTACAAAACCATCCGCTGGTGAATATATAACTCGCTCAGATCGAACATTCCCAATGAATTCTGGAATTCCGCTATCAGATTGGGCAGGTCTATCCCACAGTACACGTCCTAACCATGGTCCACGTTGTGTTTCAATAACTGCATGGCAGTTAGTGCCACCAATAAATCCTGGACCTAATCCAATATAAAGCTTGGCTGTATGCCTTAAAGCCTCAGGTGCTGATTTCAACATGCGTGCGTCAACGATCACCGTTGGGTGAACTGTCTGGATGGATTTCCCATCCGGGTCCACCATGATAGGAATTCGGCCCTTGGATATAAGTTGCAGAACCCTGAGTGGATCATCGATTTCATTAACCCGTTTCGCTGTGATCCCCTCCACAGTCATCTCCCCCGAATAAATCGCCTCGCTGAAGCTAGCTAATCGCCTGACAGTCAAAGGCTTTGGTAGTTCGGTGATTACAATCCTAAATCCCGCTCTATACAAGCGAAAGGCTACTCCACTAGCCAGGTCTCCTCCACCACGGATAAGAACAATCATAATTTTCCCAAACCCCGTAATACTCGCTCTGGTGTTAATGGAAAATCATAAAACCATATTCCAGTTGCCTGATGAACAGCTGCAATAACTGCTGGTGCAAGCGGTAAAAACGGCATCTCTGCCATCCCTCGTGCGCCATACGGACCAATCGGATCAGCATATTCAAGGATCACCGATTTCACATCCTCCGGTACATCATGTACGGTCGGGATGAGATAAGTTGACAAATGTGGAGTTAGTACATAACCATCTTTCTGAATAAAATTCTCAAGAATGGCATATCCAGTTGCTTGTACCACACCGCCTTCTATCTGTCCTTGGACAAGGGTTGGATTTACCGCACGCCCAACATCATTTACGGATATAACTTCTAAGATTTTTATCTGTCCAGTTTCTGTATCAACTTCGACAGTAACACCTTGGGCGACATAACCATAAGAAAAATTTGGTTCAGATTTTCCAGTCTGTGGGTCATAAGGTGTTGTGCGGGGCGGTTTATATTGGAAGGTTGATATTGCCGGGCGTTCTTCTGCTTTCCACTTTTCAAGTGCTTGCAAGCAGGCACCTTTGATGGAATTACCAGCCATAAATGTCATTCGTGAGGCTGAGGTGCTTCCAGAATCTTGTGAAAATGCCGTATCTGAAACGACAAGTTGTATTTTCGCCATTGGAACTGCCAATGTTTCAGCTGCAATCTGCATCATTACTGTATGAGCGCCTTGCCCTACATCTGCGCCGGCATGATGCACAATGACATGCTCGATCTCAGCATCACCAAGAATTTCTACCGTGGCGGTGGATTGCTCAGGAAAACCAAATGAAAATCCCACATTTTTAAATGCACACGCGAACCCTGTTCCGCGTAAGAGATGAGATTTCTCTGGTTTTTGATGTGCAACAATTGATTGTTGGATTTCCTGTTCACATTTTTCCACCACTTTATCAATCGTAACTCCTTTTGGAAGAGGCGTTCCAACAGACAGC
This sequence comes from uncultured Chloroflexia bacterium, assembly GCA_963736805.1. Taxonomy (GTDB): domain Bacteria; phylum Chloroflexota; class Anaerolineae; order Anaerolineales; family UBA4823; genus FEB-25. The sequence continues at coordinate 341,428 of CAVTQM010000035.1, read as the reverse complement.
AAGGCACCTTCTGTTAGTAAATTACGACGCCGAATCTCAACCGCATCCATCATAAGCTTTTCAGCCAAACGGTTCATCTGGGTTTCTGCTTCAAATGCTCCTTGTGGACCGCCAAATCCTCGGAATGCTCCTGTGGGAATATTATTCGTATAAACTGCGTATGAATCTACCTTTACATTCGGGATTTCATACGGACCTGTGCACATTAAGGTCGCATTACCCAGTACCTTTGTGGATGTGTATGCATAAGCTCCTCCATCCGCAAATACTTCTACTTCTGCAGCGAGTAATTTTCCATCGTTTCTCGCCGCCCAACGAGTTTTCAAGATATATGGATGTCTTTTATGGTGTCCAATAATCGATTCTTCACGGCTCCAGACAAGTTTTATTGGTCGGTCTATCCCACGTAAATGTAATTTCCATGTTGCCAATGCCATTACAATCTGGATTGACATATCCTCCCTCCCACCAAATGCGCCACCAATCGCAGGATAGATCACTCGTATTTGTTCGACTGGGAGATTTAAAGCATGGGCGATCTGTTTCTGATCTTCATGTGTCCATTGACCTGCAACCTGGATGGTTACACGGCCTTCCTCATCCATATAAGAAACACCAGCCTCAGGCTGAAGGTAAGCATGTTCTTGGCTTGGAGTAGTATATTCTCCGTCTATAATTACATCAGCATTAGCGAACGCACTTTCCACATCCCCCTTACGAATACGGTAATGGCAGAAAACATTGGATCCTTTATCAGGATGGAGTAAAGTTCCGCCTTCTTTCATTGCACCAAAAATATCCGTGACCACAGGTAAGTCTTCATAATCTACCTTGATCAATTCGCGACCTTCCGCAGCGATTTCTTCGCTTTCAGCAACTACCAATGCCACCTGATCGCCAATAAATCGCACCCGGTCGGTATAAGGCTTGCTAGAACCTGGTCCGCAAAGCACAGGCTGATCATTATAGATCAACCCATACTCGTTGACGGGTACATCCTTTGCTGTGAAGGTTGCGATTACTCCCGGGAGAGCATCAGCCAGGGAAGTATCGATTGATCGAATAATCGCATGAGGTCGACCAGCGAATAAAATCTTCATATATGCCTGGTTTGGCAGATTAATGTCCCCTGGATAAAGCGTCTCTCCAATGACCTTACCTCTTGCATCAATTCGTTGAATGGATTTTCCGATGACAGTCATTTACTGCTCCGTATAAGTTACAGATATTATTTTTAACTTGTAAATATTATACACTGCCCACACAATTGATTAATTAGAGTAAGTCCTAATGCGACTAACTTGAAGGATCTTTGATACGGTACATCAGTTTTGAAAATAAAATTAATCAGCAGGTTGAACTGAGATTTGCTTGAAAAATGGATCGTACTCTTGCTCAAGCTGCTGCCGAAATTGCTGTGTATACAAGCGATAATAATGTCCACGTGCACGTAAAAGTTCTGCATGAGTCCCAATCTCGGTGATGCGACCATCTTCTACTACAACAATCCTGCTTGCCCGTTTGATCGTCGATAAACGATGTGCGATGATAAAGCTCGTTCGACCCTTCATTAAGTTTTCCATTCCTCGCTGAATGAGCGCTTCGGTAAGTGTATCTACAGAGCTGGTGGCTTCATCCATAATAAAAATGTCAGGTTCTGCTAGAATCGCCCTGGCAATACTTATTAATTGTTTCTGCCCCACCGATAGGAGATTTCCACCTTCACCAACATCTTGATCGTACATCTTTTCAAAATTACATAATAAAATCATGAGCTCCTGCCAGTTTTGAGGCTGTTTCGACATCCTCATCTGAAGCATTCAAACATCCATATCGAATATTTTCCCTTATCGATCCAGAAAATAAGTGAGGAGTTTGGAGAACTATGCCCACTCGTGATTGAATGCCATGCAATGTAAATTCTGTATAATCCTGATTATTAATCCGAATAAATCCTCGTTTGGGTTCATAGAACCTGCACAGAAGGTTAACAATTGTGCTCTTTCCACCACCTGTCGGTCCAACCAAAGCAATCATCTCTCCTGGCTCGACTTTAAGTGAGAAATCTTCTAATACCGGTTTTTCATCCTCGTATGTGAAGTCTACATGGTCAAATTCAATCATTCCTCTGATTGATCCTGGATCTAGAGCCTCAGGCCGATCGAAGACTTCGGGATTTGAATCAAGCAGAGTAAAAATCCGCTCCGCAGAAGCAATCGAATGCTGCATTTCTGCATATACCCGTGCCAGATCTTGGATTGGCCACATCATAAAAGTCAGGTAACTCACAAAAGCTTGAATACCACCGATGGTCATTATCCCTAGGTTAGCTTGTAAACCACCATACCAAACGATAAAACCTAAAGCGATTGCAGAAATAATTTGTACAGTCGGAAGGAATAATGCTGATAACCATGCAGCATGATAACTGGATACATACATATCGTTTGTTAAATTCTTAAATTCCGACAAATTTTCTGATTCTCTCCCCAATGCCTTTACAACACGGACACCACTGATGTTTTCATTATAAGAACCGGTAATTTTGGAATTTGCCCGGCGTGATTTTCGAAATTCCACTAAAATCCTTTTTCGAAATCGGATGGCAATAATTAGCAAGACAGGCACGGTTAGCATTACGATTAATGCTAATTTCCAGTTTATGATGAGCATAAAAATCATCGAAGTCGTTATATTCATTACTGCCCAGGTTGTATCAACCAAACCCCATGTGACTAATTCTGAAACTCGCCCCGAATCCGAGGTAACTCTCGCCATCAGCCTGCCAACAGAAGTTTGGCTGTAAAAAGCAAGTGAAAGTTCCTGTAGATGATTAAACATCGATTTTCTTAAATCATACTGAATTCGCTCTCCCAAAACTCCAGCCAGGTATATGAATGTAAATACACATACCGCCTGGACAAATATCAACCCACCATAAAGACTAAGGATATTGATCAAAGCGCTATTATCTTGAGCAATAATCGCCTGATCAATAATTCCTTTATTCAAGTATGTGAATATTGCATCCAGAATTGACGTGAATGCAATCATCACCCAAAATCCAAGAACCCAACGCCTGTGAGGTCGAGTGAGTCCAAGGATACGACGCATTGTCGTCCCAGTTAGTCTGGCTGGTATATTCATCTTCTTCAAGTTCAACTTCTGGCACTATCTACTCTTTCTTTAATACCTGGGATATTTCCATTTCAAGTTCTTCATCAATCCGAGTCTGCAGGTCAAATATTTTCCGGTACATTCCATCTTGGGTAACTAGCTCTTCATGCGTCCCTTTCTGAATTATTTTTCCTTTATCCATAACAAGAATTAAATCAGCGTTCATCACGCTTTGAATACGGTGGGCAATTATGAAAGTCGTTCTCTTTGGAGTAAGACTCATCAACGCTTCACGAATGGATGCTTCTGTTTCAGTATCGACAGAAGATGTAGAATCATCCAGGATTAACAAGTGCGAATCTTTAAGGATTGTCCGTGCAATGGTAACTCTTTGTTTCTGACCACCAGATAGGGTAACCCCTTTTTCACCCACTAGGGTGTTGTATTCTTCCGGAAATGAAACAATCACCTCATGGACGGCTGCTGAAGTAGCAGCATTTTCAATTTCAATCTGGGGAACATCACGTCCTACCCCATAGGTGATATTTTCCCGAATGGAGCGTGAAAACAAGAATGGTTCCTGCTCGACGATACCTACCTGGTTACGAAGGTATTCCCTGGGATAATTGTTTAAGCTCGACACCGTCTAATTTTATACTTCCGCTGGTGTAATCATAAAACCGGGGAAGTAAATTTACCAATGTAGATTTTCCTGACCCTGTAGAGCCGAGTAATGCTACAACCTGGCCTGGTTTACAGGAAAAGCTGATTTCCTCAAGAACAGGTGGATTATTTTCATAAGCGAATCCAACTTTATCGAAGATATAAGCTCTCCTTGAAGGGTTTGATTGGGTGAACATTCTCCTTCAGTTAACGGTTCGCGTTTTTGTTTGATAATTTCCATTACCCGACCGTAGGATACCAATCCCGTCGAAGTTTGAACGATCAATCGTCCAAGATTTCGCATCGGCCAAATTAACCATCCCACCAGACCAGCATATGCCACGTATGTGCCAACGGTAATCTCCCCATTTATCGCCATCGTCGCTGCGACAAAATAGCCGACCAATAGCTGAAAGCTACATGCGATATCCGAGATCGGCCAGAATAAGGAGTGCATGGTGAGTAATTTACGACCGCGAATATACTTTTCCCAGTTTTCTATATTGAACTTATTCTTTTCATAATCCTGCCTGGCAAATGCTTTGACTACACGAACACCGGCGAGATTTTCTTGCAAAGTAGTTGACAGGATTGCTTCCTGCTCCTGGTATGCTTCATATGCTTTGGTCACCCGTTTAAAAAACCAGATAGATGTAATTATAATTATCGGGACAATAATGATGGAAATGAGCGCCAGCTTAACATCCAATTTGAAAATTGCTGCAAAATTGATTACAAATAATAGGACAATTCTTCCAACTGCAATAGCTTGTTCGCTATAAAACCGGCGTAATGCATCAACATCTGATGTACATCGCTCGATCAATTCACCTGTTGGGGTTTTATCATGGTAGGAAAAATCTAATCGTTGAATATGGTCAAACAGGTAATTCCTGAGCCGGCGCGTTATGCCTTCAGCGGTATATGCTGCTAATCGTCCCGAAAAATAGCTAAAACTTCCCTCGAGTGCAGCCAAACAGACAAATCCAAGGGCAACAATAATCAAGGTGCGATTCAGATTACCACCTAAACTATAGTTCCCTTGATCTAAAACTTCATCAATAAAATAACGTAACAGAAGGAATGTTGCAGTTTTTGCCAGGGCTGAGACAGCTAGGCTGGCAGTAGCGGCAACAAAATGCCACTTAAAACCAGTCATCATTCGCCACAATCCTAAAATCCGGTTTTGTGTGAATGCCTGACTAAAATCGTATTCGTGGCTGGAAGCGTTATTCTTCAAAACATCCTATCCATTTATCAATTAAATGCACAAATTACTAGTTTACTAGAATATTTCAGGATAGTCAAAACTTCATCTTAACCATAAGAGATCTATCGGGTTTTCTGAACTAATCTGACCCCAAATAAAATAATCGCTCCACCCAGTAATGATATCGGGAGCAAATATTCCCCTAAAACAAACCAGGCTACAATAACCGCCACGAGTGGCTCTAGATATAAAAATGCCCCAAGCTGGGAGGCAGGAACTGCCTTTAATCCATCGTACCAGGCAATGTATGCCAGGCCTGAGCAAAATATTCCCAAGAAACCAATCCCCAATAAACTTGTCCGTGTCAGATTTCCGACATCTTGGAAATCTCCGTTGAGAATAAATAAGAGTGTTGAAAACAACCATCCAAAAGCCATTACACAAAACATCATCCATGTTGCTTGATGGTTTTCAAGACCGCGCCTCGATAGGATTGAAAATACAGCCCAGTTTATCGCACTGATCAGGATTAAAAAATCACCCGGTGTACCAAAATTGCCGTTAAAAAGACCATGGATTTTGCCATTACTGACGACCAACAGAACTCCAATAATCGCCAATAGAATTCCAGAAACCTGAACCCAATCAAATTTTTCATGTAAGAAAATCAGACCTAATATTGCCATAAAAACGGGTGTGGTTGCAACAATCCAGGCAGTTGTACTCGCCTGAGCTGTAACTAAACCTGTCGATTGCAGCCATTGGTGAAAGCTAATCCCTAAAAATCCTAAAAGGGCAAAGTATAACCATTCTTTTCCCTTTGGAAGACTAAATTGATGCCGGAGCGCTGTAGCTACCTCCAAGAATAATTACTCCGATGGCAAACCGCAACCAAACTACAGTAACAGGTGCAAGATCCCGTAATGCTAATTTGGTTGCGATGAATGATATTCCCCATACAAAAACCGCAAAGGTAACTTCGATGTAAGCTATTAACCTCTTTCGGTCCATTAATAATCGATTATACCGCTTCGAACATTACCAATTTGATGTTTCCTGACACATGACACATGATATTATTGACGATGAGTCTTGACCCAAAACTTGGCTACCATTACACTATCCAAATTGGTTAATAAGTCAGGATAATTTCCAACCGAGGTAATTATGTTTGATCTCCCAAATTCTGAGATACTTTCCACTGCACTCGAGCACAATTTCTGGACCTGGTCCGCCCAGGCTAAAGTATCACCCATACCGGTTACCCATGCCAAAGGTGTATATTTTTGGGATGTGGATGGAAAACGCTACCTGGATTTCAACTCAATGACCATGTGTGTAAATATCGGTCACGGTGATGAAAGGGTTATCAATGCCATTATTGAACAAGCCCGTACGCTACCCTATGCCGCACCAGGAATGGCAACCAAACCTCGCGCAGTACTTGGAAAGTTGTTATCAGAAATAACACCTGGCAACCTGGATCACTTTATGTTTACCCTTGGTGGCGCAGATGCCAACGAAAATGCGGTTAAGTTGGCACGCGGCTTTTCCGGAAAACATAAAATCCTCGCCAGGTATCGCTCTTATCATGGGGCATCAGCTGGTGCAATGGCTTTGACGGGTGACCCTAGGCGTGTACCTTGGGAACCCAACCTCATGCCCGGTGTTGTCCATTTCCTTGATCCATATCGCTACCGTTCCACCTTTCATCGTACCAATCCCGAAATATCCGAAGAGGATTTCACAAAGGATTACCTTAATCACCTTGAAGAGATCATCTATTATGAAGGACCAGAGACAATTGCAGCTATATTACTGGAATCTGTCACTGGAACCAATGGGATCATAATCCCTCCCAATGGTTACTTGAAGGGAGTGCGCGAGCTTTGTGATAAACACAAAATCTTACTCATCGCAGATGAAGTCATGAGTGGTTTTGGGCGCACTGGTAAGTGGTTTGCTGTGGACAATTGGAATATTGTGCCAGATCTGATGACCATGGCGAAAGGACTCACGTCTGCTTACGCACCTTTAGGCGCTGTGGCGATGAAGCCTGAGATTGCAGCCGCATATAATGATACAGTGTACCAGGGAGGTCTCACCTATACAGCCCATCCAATATCCCTGGCAGCAGCCATTGCAAATATTCAAGTGATGCAGGATGACCATATTATCGAACATACGCAGGCAATGGGTCCAATCCTCCATCGTAAGCTGACCGATATGGGTGAACAGCACCCTTCAGTGGGGGAAGTAAGATCTATCGGCCTTTTTGGGATCATTGAGCTGGTTCGAAATCGCAAGACAAAAGAGCCAATGACCCCATGGAATGGCAGCAGTGCTGAAATGGTAAGATTACGTAAAGACCTTCTCGATAAAGGGCTATACTTATACACCCATTGGCATACCTTGCTCATCATTCCACCACTGATTATCAACGAGGAGCAACTTGCTGAAGGATTTGCAATTCTTGATAAAGCCTTGTCCATTACCGATGAATCAGTAACTATGGAATAAATCACTGATATACCCGTCGCAGAACTTTCCATCTGATAATAAATAGCATATTATTTTTCCATTTAATTATTTATTAATACCAATCCCCTCAAGATATATAAAAGGATGAAAAACTCGCTCACAAGCACCCGATCTATTCCTGAGGCATTTTTTTCAAAAATGGCTACTCTATTGGGTGATGAGTTCGATGAATTCCGCATATCCTTTTATCAGCCTCCGAGCATCGGATTAAGGGTAAATACCCTAAAGATATCTTCCAATGCATTTTGCTCAAATTTCACCTTATAAACTATCTCCCACCTCATGGTGTTCCTCCGGCTTCACAATTGAGGATATTAATAGTAGTGCAGATAGCATCTCCCCAGGGAAACACCCTTATCACCTTGCTGGTTTATATTATTTACAAGAGCCATCTGCAATGGTTGTTGGTGAATTATTATCTCCTCAACCTGGCGAAATGGTCCTTGATCTGGCAGCAGCACCAGGAGGAAAGGCTACCCACCTGGCTGCATTAATGAAAAACACAGGTTTACTGATCGCCAACGAAATTCACCCAAGAAGGGTATGGGATTTAGCAGAAAATATGGAGCGTTGTGGGGTTACCAATGCGATCATTACCAACGAAACTTCTCAGCGTCTGTGCTGAACACTTCTTTGAATTCTTCGATCGAGTTTTATTGGATGCGCCTTGCTCAGGTGAAGGAATGTTTCGCAAAAGTGTTGTAGCTTGTGAAGAATGGAATTCGGGAGCTCCACTAAGATGTGCAATTCGCCAGTTCGGTATATTGGAGAGTGCTTCGCGAATGCTGAAACCAGGCGGATGTTTGGCTTATACAACATGCACCTTCTCACCTGAAGAAAATGAAGGGGTAATTAGCAAATTCCTGGATTCTCACCCAGAATTTGACCTGAAGAGAATTGAACAAAAGCCAGGATTTTCTCCTGCCAAACCGGAATGGGTAAATCTTCCCGATGAACATAAGATCAATCGATCCGTGCGTATTTGGCCACACCTTTCACAAGGTGAAGGACACTATATTGCATTGCTAGTGAAGAATGGATCCGCTGAAAATCATCGAGAGAAAGACTGGATTATTGAGAAATTCCCATAATAAAAATAGAAAAACGAAGGAGCTATGGTAATTATAAAGAAAAATCTGGATGCCTTTATCCACCAGAATCTAAAAATTGTATTTGATGATAGGCAAATCTCCATCAATGGGTCGTATGTATATTTCCTGCCAGAAAAATCACCCGGCATGCATGGTTTAAAAGTTATCCACCCGGGGTGGTGGATCGGCTCATTCCAAAATAATCGATTTTCTCCTGCGCACGCGCTTGCACTGGGCATCAATATTCATCAAGCAAAGAATATATGTTCACTGCAATTGGGAAATAAAGAAATCAGTGCATACCTTGGCGGACAGAGTTTCCCTAATCAGGGAGATGATGGATGGGTATTAATAACAGTCGATGATTTTCCGATTGGGTGGGGAAAAAGGGTGCAGAATGTGATAAAAAATTATTACCCCCACGGTCTTCGCCAACAATCATAATAATGTAGCTGTGATGTGGATATATCTAGTAACAAACAGATCAGCAACAAATGCACTTATTGATTAGTCTTGGCTGAGTAAGTCTTTTTCTTTCTTGTTGAATTATTCGCTGAATGATTGCCAAAGTCGATGCATAGGTAGAATCCATTCCATAATACGACAAGCTACCCGTGCCAAGATTCTTACCTTTCCCCATAGGCGTATCAGAAATATAATGAATGATTCCGATATCAAACGGAACTTCATATAGATTGATGATTTCATTTACAGGATGCCGTTGAGGTCGAAACATTTCATATACTGCAGATAAATATGGTCCGGATTCCATCTCGATATCGGTATAACCTTCACGATAAAACACATCCATATAATGAGGGTTTTGAAGGAATGTTCCTCGCACAGTAACACATTTTTGATTATCAAGGACTGTACCATATAATAAATATGGTGAAACATTCGAGGCTGTAAAACAATTCTGAAAGATATAAGTATTTTTTGAATGTTCATCATGGACAACATTTGGAATGATGATATCTCCAATTGTGCCATTCAAAGAAGCAGACTTGCCCATAATATAAATCCCAAGTATCCGTTCTATATGCTCAGATACTTCGGATAAGATATTAAATGCAGCCATTCCCAGGGGATAATCAATATTTAAGAGAATCAGCATCGCTTTTGTTAAGAAATGAAAGGTTTCCATCCTGCAGGCGTGGATCGAGGGATTCAGGTGAAATTCGGTTCAATTCGATCAACTGCGCATCGATATCAAAGCTATGTTCGCTTGAAACACGAATTATTCCACTTTCAATTTCTGCCTCAAGCTGTTTTTTTAAGAATAATTGACCTTGACTTGTTTGTTGATATTTTTTTAGTATATAGTAAAGGAAATTTTCCTCGCTGGAGATAACTTGTTGTGCCTGGATATTCTTCCATTCATCTTGAAGGGATTGATTACCAGTTTCATCCAGGTAATCGACCAGATTTTTTTTATTCGTAATTGCGTATCCCGATAGGAGATTTACCAGGCTATGGGGATTACTGGAAATAAAGTAGACCGGTCTTTGAATTAATTCTGCACATACATGGGATATATTCTCCCACCAAATACCCGTTGCTCTACGATATTCAACAAGAGAACTATTAAGTAGTTTGACTCTTAACCTTCTTGGGGTTGTTGCAATTCGCTGCAGGTTGCTTATAAATTCCACCCCCCACACAGTCATCAATCTGTCTAAATCATCAATTTGAATATTTAATAATGAATGCCAATTCACGATATTCTAATTCTTGGAGTGGCATAGATAAATCAATTAAAGAATATCGATCCGCATTTATTTTGATCAGTGAATGGATTTTATTCCATTCAATTTGATAGGCAGTTAAGATGGGAATGACATCATCAATATCACTGACACTTGCAATAAAACAAGCTAAAGTGTCAGTTCCATTAAAATAGCATCGCCTTCGTCGTGCAACCGATACTACTGGCTCCCAGCTCTCAAGATTCTCATAGCCAGCCTTGGAGAAAACTCCAATGCTTTGCCCCAAAACAACCAGGTCAACCTGGTGGACGCATTCAGGTAATCTCTGTAAACAATATAAAAATGCTGAAAAGTCCGGTGCTAATTCTCGAGCATTGGGATGTAATAGCGATTTTATCCCTGCATGTGCTTCCTCTAAAGATCGGATCTGTACATCAGAGGATGACCTCAATAGGGAATAATATGTGCGTTGGTATAATTCAATTTCTTCGGATGCTGTGCTCGGAACTGTACGCTCCATATATATTTACTTACTTTCTCATAACGTTTGGGGGAACATCAAAAGGACCATAGCGAGAAGGACCTGCAGCCCTGAACATGAAAGCATAAATCATGGATACTAGTGCCGAAACCAATAAAAATTAATACAACTGTTAATAAAAATTGACCAGCCATCAGATTATTAGCCACCGTAAAACGATTAAAACTCCCAATTATCTGGTCAACCTCCGCTATTTGGACATAGCTTATTGTGATAGGTTTGGAAAACATTAGGGGAATATGGTATCCGGATATTACTTTCAAGATATTAATCTTGCCGTAAACCATGCCATGATCGGGATAAGCAGGATTAAGGCACATCCAATACCTCGCCATATCGGATGAATCTCCCAGCGTCTATCCTGTTGTTCTTTACGATATTTTTTTGAAGAAAAACCCATTATCCACCTCCAAAACCAGATTAGTTGTTTTGAGCGGCCTGTTCAATCGCAGCGACTATGGAATAATATCCTGTACAGCGGCACAAATTACCACTAATTGCTTCTTTAATGTCTTCTCTACCCGGTTTTTTAATTTCATCCAACAACATTACTGAAGACATGATAAACCCAGGTGTGCAGTAACCACACTGCACTGCACCATTATCGATAAATGCCTGTTGAATAGGATGCAGTTCACCATTATTCAATAATCCCTTCAATCGTCACAATTTGAGCCCCATGAGCCCGAACTGCCGGAACCAGGCAGCTCATGACTGCCATCCCATCCAGAAAAACTGTACAAGCACCACACTCACCTTCACCGCACCCTTCTTTTGACCCGATCAATCCTGCTTCTTCTCGCAACAGGTGAAGAAGGGATTTATTAAATCCAGAGTTGAACTTATATCGTTTCCCATTTATTGTCGTTTCAATGGCTTGCTCTTTGGATCCAGTCGTATGTAGAGCATTAGTTTTTAATTCAAAAGGATTGTTGAAATATCTTTTATGTAAACCAGAATTTGCACGTAATAACACCGGGTGTTTAGGGTAATCTATTCTTTCGGTATGATTGGATAAGGTGCCTAACGCTCTTTTTACACACACACGCACCATTTCCAGGCGATATGTGCGTGAACTTCGAATATCATCGATCGGCTTGGCTGCTAGTTTTGATAATTCAGCTGCTCTTTGAATTGTTTCCTCATCTAGAATTCTTCCACGTAAGTGTTCTTCAGCATCTCTTGCATTTATGATGATTGGGGCAACAGCACCTAAAGTGATATTTGCGTCAATTATCCTGTCTTCATCAAATGATAATAGAACAGCACAATTTACAAGCGATATGGCTTGGGCTTTTCTAAGGCCTAACTTTAAAAATGTCCCATGCTGATTATTTTTTAATGCAGGAAATTTTATCTCTACCATTATTTCATCAGTCTTCATCAATGTTTGCCGGACGCCTGTGTAGAAATCTGATAATCGTATTTCCCTTTGACCATGAATGGATTGTAATACCACCAGAGCATTCATTGCAATCAGTGGAGGGATCGTGTCATTCGCTGGGGAGGCGGTAATTAAATTTCCAGCTACTGTTCCTCGATTTCGTATTTGTGGAGCCCCAACCTGCAAACATGCCTTCGCTAATGGAAAAGCTTGCTCAATAATAATCTTTGAAGCAGCGCAATCACCATGTGTAACGAGTGATCCAAGGTGAATTACTCCATTTTCATCCAACTTAATCTGGTCTAATCCCTTTATGCGACTGATATCGATTAATGTACTAATTCCTTTACGAACCCCACGTTCCATTTCCAGCAATAAATCTGTTCCCCCAGCAATGACCTTTGCATTTGACCTTTCTTCAGCAAGGATTCGGCATGTTTCTTCAACAGATACCACGCTATGATAATTTTGCCACATAAGATCTCCAGCTATTGGCTACGTATTAAAATAACCTCAGCCATAATACTGACTGCGATTTCTTCGGGGGTTTCTGGATGGATATCCAGACCGATGGGTGTAAAAACCTGTTTAAGCTTTTCTTCTGATACACCTGCTGATTTTAATGCTTTTACTGTCATCGCCCAGCGTCTTTTTGAACCAATAACACCAATATAAGCTGCATTAGTACCCAGCAGAGATGGCAATCCAACCACATCCACATCCATACCACGGGTGGTTAATACTAAGTATGTCCATGGTGTTATATCCATCTTTTTAGTTAATTCTTCCAATGGTATCGGAAAATAAATATCGGCTTCCGGAACAGATGCTGGGGTGCAAAAATCAGGACGGTCATCGCATACAGCAACAACAAATCCCAGCCATTTTGCTAAGTGTGCAACTGCCTTCCCTACATGCCCAACCCCAACAACAACCAGGATCGGTTTTGGGATAATTGGTTCCACATAAATCTCCAACTGGCCACCGCATATGCCTGGGTCGCCACGTTCTGGATCAGTCATATTATATTCCAATAACCGTGGCTTATTATCTTGCATCGCCAGTAAAGCTTCCTTGATAACTCGGTTTTCAACCTCACCACCCCCAACTGTACCTTGGATATGCCCGTCTGGATATACCAACATTTTGCTCGACGCATGCCGAGGTGTCGAGCCACGACTTCGAATTATCATGCATAAAGCACCTGAAGAGTTTGATTTTTCTAGTTCAGCTAAGGATTGATAAATATTCATAACTATATACTATAACCGTTTTAAGATTTCCAATCGGGGAATTATTCTTCCAACAATCCAAGCACGACTGGAAGCAATTGTTTTTTCCGCGAGACAACATCATCGGCTTGCAGCGATCCATCTTGAAGGTGTGGATATGGTAAATCATCCAAAAGCGGTGGAGGGTTCACTAATACAAGACGACTTGAATTTCTCACCACATCCGTCACCATCAGCATCGCAAAATCCAGTCCGCGTTGTTCTCGAAGCTTGTTGAGTGCAGTTTGGAGTCGATCATAATTATCTGCGAGCTGTACCTGATTTGTTACTTCCGCCTGGGCAATTGCAAAATTATATCCTCCAGCTTGATAGAGTTTTAGATCCGATGTCACGATATCCATCGCATCCCGTGATTCTAACCCTGCGCCTGCTTGAATAATTGCTTTTCCATAAGTATCAATCGATTCTCCAGCAAGAGGGCTTGGAGGTTTAAATGCCCATCTCCCAAGGCGGTCAGCAGCACGACGATCACGAGGGGTAGTCGTTGGTGAAGTCATTATCAGAGTATCAGATAACAACCCGGCTAATAACATACCTGCTATAGATGGTGGTGCACTTAACCCTGCATCTTCTATTCGCTCAGAAATCAAGGTACTCGTGCTACCAACGATATCTACAGTGAACCGAATCGGAATATGAGTCGATTGATTGCCAAGTCGATGGTGATCCAGGATTTCAATCAGCTCCGCTTCTTCAAGCGAACCTAATGCCTGCCCTGGTTCATTATGGTCCACAAGAATTACTTTTATTCGTGGGGGATTAAGTACATCGCGTTGTCTTGTAACACCCAAATAATGCCCTTTTTCATCAATTACAAGAAATTCATTGTATTCTTCTCTTAATATTCGGTGAATCACATCTCGAATACGCAGACTGGTTTGAAAACTTGGCACTTTTTTATCACAGGCTTCAAGGCAATTTTGATTAAGAAGTTCCGAAATCTGCATATCTTTTCGTTCAGGAAATGGTCCGACCAACCTGCTTAAGTATTGGAACAGGCTGAAACCTGTAATTAATCCAACAGGCATTCCATCATTAGAGACTACAGGTGCAATTCCACCCGTGCGGTTGGCAATTGTCCAGGCATCCCGTAAAAGACCATCTTCCGTGATTGTATCCAACCTTTGAGTGACAGCCTCAAATCGGGGTGATGCATCCGTGAGTAGAATTGGTGGTTCTAAACCAAGTCGTTTCAAGATCCAGGTTGTCTGAGGATTGATCGCTCCTGCCCGTGCAGCAACCGTATCCAGACCTTCTCTTTCCTTTAATAGCCATGCATACCCCATTGCTGCTGCAATGGAATCGGTATCAGGATTTACATGTCCTATGACAAAAATTCGATCTACCATTTATGAATACCAAAACTAGTAAATTTAAACTGCTGGTTATCTATTATGAACTCTCACTTGGATAATTTCTTCATCGGTTAATCTGTTCTTTTCGAATCGATTTTAACGCTTGCCATACTTTTTCAGGTGTGATGGGATTTTGGTCAATATTCACTCCTGTGTAGTTATCAATGGACGTGCTAGCATCTAGCAGCGCGTTGGCAACCGCAGGAGCGATGCCATCCATGGGTATTTCCGCAACAGCCTTGACTCCAAATGGATGGCTTGGTTCAAATGTTTCAACAAAAATTGTCTTTAGTTCAGGCATTTCACGAGACTGGAATATATGATAATCCTGAAGATCACGTTCACGGGCGTTGCCAGTATCATCATAAACCATCTCCTCACAAACGGCATAACCGAGTGCCTGTGTCATTCCACCCTCAATCTGCCCGGAAGCTGTCAGAGGATTGACGATTATTCCTGAATCAACTGCAGTGAGTAATTTCTCAACATATACCTGCCCAGTTTCAATATCCAGGGTCAATTCGGCAAATTGTGCTGCAAAAGGCGGTGGTGCAACCGGAGAATAATAGGATGCAACTGCCATAATCTGTTCCTGTTCTGAATGATGCAGGCTTTCCAATGCAATCTCTGCCAACGTGATTTTACGTCCATCAGGAGCAACCGCACATGAACCAGCCAACAATATAACTGACGGATCAACTGGTTGTCTTTGAATCATCTTTTTCAGTAAATAACTTTGCTGCTCTAATCTTTATTCGTTCCGCAACTTGCTCGGCTGCCTTGACTACCGCTGTTCCAGATACATAGGTTGTGCTGGAGGCATATGCACCTTTATCAAATGGCGTGAAATCCGTATCAGAAGAATAAACGATCACATCCTCAAGGGGCACTCCTAATACCTCAGCAGCCATTTGACCGAGAACTGTATCGGATCCTGTTCCTAAATCGGTTGCCCCAATTAGAAGGTTAAACGAACCATCATCATTTATTTTGATACTGGCACCACCCATGTCTAGATATGGAATTGCTGTTCCCTGCATTACCAAGGCACATCCGATACCTCTTCGCAAGTGAGGTTTTCCAGGAACTTTATGCCAATCTGGGTTGTTATATTTCTCATCCCATCCAATCGCTTTTTTCCCCTGTATGTGCACATTCTTCCAATCCACAGGTCTGGATGGTCTCAGGACGGGGTTCCCTTCCTTCACTCCAGGCAGTACTGAATGGATGGAGTTCACCAGCCCGTAAAGCATTCTTGAGTCTGAATTCGATCGGATCAATGCCCAACATTCGAGCAATTTTTTCCATGTGACGGTCAACCGGCCAATAACCTTGAGGCACACCATAACCTCGGTACGCTCCTGCTGGGGGGTGGTTTGTATATACAACATCCGCATAGAAACGGATATTGGGTGATTTACGGTATTTTCCATCACCGACATACATCGCCATCGATTTATGACCTGTATTCCCGGTTACCGTCAGAGCATGGCAGCCATATGCACCCGTATCGGTTAATACCTTCATAGAATTGGCAGTTATTGTGCCATCATCCATTATCCCGGTTTTCATGTGGATAATCATCGGATGACGTGAGCGTGAAGCAATGAATTCTTCTTCCCGTGTGTATTCCAAGATCACCGGGCGATGGGTAGCGATCGTAAGGTGGGCAGCCACATCTTCGATTAATATTTCCTGCTTTCCCCCAAAACCACCTCCAATGCGCGGTTTTATCACCCGGATACGTTTTATGGGTAAGCCTAACACGGGTGCCAGGATCCTTCTGGCATGAAAAGGAACCTGTGTGCTTGTACGGATCACCAGTCGGTCGTCTTCATCCCAATAGGTGATAACCACATGAGGTTCAATATGGGTTTGTTGTACCTTTGGCACCACATAATCCGCTTCGACGATCCTGTCAGCTTCAGCAAATCCTTTTTCTACATCACCAATATCAATGCGGATCTCCGCTGCTAAATTTTTTGAGGGATCTGACTCCCCAAAATTGACATACTCGGGTTCATCATGCAAGATTGGCGCATCGGGTTGCATTGCTTTTGTTGGATCGAGTAAGACTGGCAGAAGTTCATAATCTACTTTTATAAGCTTTACTGCCTCATTTGCAATTTCTTCAGTCTCAGCTGCAACAAATGCAACCCGGTCACCAACAAAACGCACTTTATTATCTAATGAAAATGTATCCAAGGGTCCTGGCATTGGATCAGACTGACCTGCAGTAGAATAAGCCACCCTTGGGATATCCTTCCAGGTTAACACTGCTGCAACACCCGGTAGTTCACGAGCTTTAGAAACATCAATATTTTTAATTCGCGCATGTGCATACGGGCTGTGCAATATTTTTGCTACCAGCATTTCCTTAATATCAACATCAGCAGTAAATGCTGATTTACCCTGGGCTAATTTAATTGCATCTACTTTAACATCAGGTTTTCCAATACGATTAAAGGATACTTCAGTATCAGCATGAACAATCTCCGGTAAAGATGAGCTTAATTCGATATCTGAGGATTGTTTTACATCACTAGCTAAGCTAAAATCATTAATTACTGGATCCATCGAGATCATTTCGCAGATTTTTTTGCAGCTTGCATAACTGCTTGAATGGGTTTGATATAGCCTGTACACCTGCAAAGCACTCCGGAAAGAGCTTCCCGGACTTCATCTTCAGTTGGATTGGGATTGTGGTCAAGCAAATGCTTCGCAGCCAGAATTTGTGCTGGAGTACAATACCCACATTGAATAGCACCGTTGGCGATGAATGCCAATTGAAGGGGGTGTAGACCTTTACTTTCTCGCCAGGCTTGATCTGGATGTTCACCCAAAGATTCAATGGTTTGAATATGATGACCTTCAGCCTGAGCTGCCAGGACTAAACATGAATTGACTGGCTTCCCATCCAATAATATTGTACAAGCACCACATTCACCATGATCGCATCCATGTTTAACCCCATAATATCCCAGCCTGCGCAGCACCTTGATGAGTGTTTCGCCGGGAGAAATTGATAATTCAATTGGACGGTTATTAATGACAAGATTTACTAGCATCAATTCTCCTGATAAGCAATATTTCTATTTGCAATTAGCCCAATTAATGCAGACAATCCCACGAGTACAAATCCAATAACTGCAACCAACAATGTCTGGATCAGGAAGAGCAATCCAAGAAAACTGGTTAGAAAATCTGGGAGCGTCCAGGTTACCACAGCACCATTAATGACATAATGAATAAAAATGGGGATGGATAGGATAGATAGTGTCGTAAGTATAAATTTCAATGTTGTAATGGCAGCCTGCTTGGATTTTTGCTTGTATGCCTTCGTTCCAATTAATACAACAATCCATCCAATCGTTAATGCGATATAAGGTTGTAATCGCTGTACTCATAATCAGGTTTGTCGCATCCAAAACTGAGCTTAATGAATAGGTTTTGTGATCGATCAATACATATTTAAAATTGAATACAACCAGATAAGTTACAACTCCAAGCAGGAACCAGGTAAAGTTGGGCTTGGAATTCCATGCAACTAAATTAATAATCAGCAGGACAAATACGATGGCTAATATACCCCTTGGAAGTCGTTCACTATTCAACCGCGATTCTCGGGCAGCATCCATCGCTTCTTGGGTGGCAGTAACAAAATCATCACTCGCCTGAACGATGACTGGTTTACCTATTGCTGTTTCATATGCAATTGCAAGCTGACCTTGCTGTATGGATAATACATTGTGGATTTTATCCACCTGGGATAGTGAGAAATCTAGCATATCAACTTGTGGTTGACCTTGATCCGTTCCGGGAATATTTGTTCCTAACAATGCCGCAATCGTTGGGGCAACATCAACCATATCAACATCGCCATAATTCACCAGGTATTACGCCATTCCCAACCATAACAAATGGCTCCAACAAGACGATTGGATCTTGCCCTCCATGACCTCCCTGATCAATTTGCCCATGATCACTGATCACCAGCAAGGTATCTTGGTTGAGATCCATTGCCGATACTATTTCTTCAAGCAATGCATCAGTTCTCGTTGCAGCGGCATCCCACCGTGGGTCAATTGGACCACCTTCATGATGGCCAGCATAATCAACCTGATCCAGGTGTATAAGGACTAAGTTATATGTTCCTGCCTGAAGCCATGGTAAGGCTGCATCTGTGACCTCTCTATCGGCTGCTTGATCCTCCCCTGGGGTATAAAAACTTGCTGATACCGCCTCTTGTGGGATTAATTTTTCAAACCAGTAATATCCTGAAACAGCAGTAAATAGACCTGCTTGTTTGGCTGCAGAAAAAATATCATCCTGGGTAAATTCTGGGATTTCTGCATAATCAAGATTTATCACCGGTCCATCGCTAATATCCGGCCATGCACCCGTTAATAAGACGGTATAACCTGGTTCCGAGTAGGATGGTGGCCGGCTGTGCATCGTTGCTGATGCCCCTTCATTTCTTAGTTGATTTAAGAAAGGCATAACATCTTGTTTCATTGAGGTGTCATTTCGTAATGCATCGATCAAAACAATAACCAGTGATCGGGTAATCCGCGTTCCGCTGGCATCACCAGGTTGAGGGGCTGAGTCGCGTAATGGTGACCGGTAGGCATACATCGAGGCCATCAAAGAAGTCGCCCAAATATATGAAATTGCGATTACAACAACACATATTAATAAACCGAGTAAAAGTGGCACACTTTTTTTCATTATTCCTCACTATGGTTTTCTAGCGTTATTTCATCCAATAGCCTTTTGGCTCTTATTTTTTGACGGAATAGATCGATCGGCTCAAGTCGACCAGTCTCATGTTCAATATAATACCATGTCAACCAACCATTACAGGGCGCTTTTTGAATATCTCGCCCTACTTTATGGATTGATCCTGAATACTCACCATGTTTGATTAGGCCATTCGATAAAACAATGGCATGCTTGTCACGATTCCTGCCAAAATATAAAACTTGTCCCTCCTTTATAAATCCTTCCTTCAATAATTCCCGGAATGGAATTCTTTTTAATCTCTTTTTTTCATTACATTTGATCTATTACCTGACCCGTAAAGGGTGTAGCAGCATCAATTCGCTCCTTTGCTAGAGATAAATAGCTTTGGTTCTTTTCAATTCCTACCCATTGACGTCCCAATCTCTTTGCGACTGCACCCGTTGTTCCAGTACCAAAAAACGGATCCAGGACGATGTCAGCTGGATTTGAGCTGGATATGATTACTCTTTCAAGCAAAGCCTCGGGCTTCTGCGTAGGATGGGCTTTTTCTCCATTGATTTTTAATCGTTCTTTACCAGTACAGATTGGCAATCTCCAATCGCTACGCATTTGTAATCCCCCGTTCCCATTTTCTCCATTCATTTGTTTCATGACCTGGTAATTAAATGTGTACCGGTTGCCCTTCGATTTCTGTGCCCAAATGAGTGTCTCATGTGCATTGGTAAACCTTACTCCATGGAAATTTGGCATGGGATTATTTTTAATCCATACGATATCATTCAAGATCCAAAATCCTAGATCCTGTATAATCCTACCAACCCTGAATATATTATGATAAGAACCTATAACCCAGATTGTCCCTGTCTCCTTTAAAACTCGCCTGCATTCCGATAACCACCCATAAGTGAAGTGATCATACGTTTCAAAATCAAGAAAATGATCCCACGACTCTTCAACACCATTTACACGGGTTGAATTTGGTCGCCATAGTTCTTTCTCAAGTTGCAGGTTATACGGAGGATCTGCGAAGATTAAATCAATTGAATTTTCCGGAAATGACTTCAAGACTTGCTGGCAATCTCCGTTTACTATCTCATTCAAAGGTAGTCCATTAGAATACATAAGTATTTAAGACCAAATCCTTATTAATATAAGTTCATGATGATTTGATAGCTGGTAGGCAATTAAAGAATGATTATCAAGCCTCACCGTTCATCCTGTAATCGTTTTAAACACCTCAAGGTTAACAAACTGGCCATTTCCTGGCGATACTCTGCACTCGCCCATTCATCTTGAGCTCCACTCGCAGCATTCATTGCGACAATATCAATTCCATCAGAATTGGGTCCATCCATAACAAGGATTGGCTTGCTACCCCATCCTCCAAGTGCCAAACGAGTCCGCCCTGAATCCCATTGTGCAACCGCTGCACACACAATAGGTAGATCAGCAGGAGTACGGGCAATGTATTCGTAAGCAAAATGAATATTAGACGGAATACTAACCATGGTAATCAACTTTCCAGGCGAGAAGCTTTCACGGATAGGCAGCCAATCACCTAATCTCATCTGCCTTGGTTCAACACCTTGTTCATGAATATCCAGACTTACATCAAGAGCCAGCATTGCTGTCGTAAAAGGTGACCTTCCGCCTCCTGTTACAAGCTTTCCAGCAACGGTTGCCATTTGCCTTAAATTATAGGTTGCTTCGAGCACAATTGTTTTATAAAAATCCTCGGTCAATCCTTTATACTCACACAGCCTCTGCAATGTGACCGTGGCACCAACTTGTAAATCACTCCCTTTTTTTGAGATTGAACCTAAACCCAGCGACTGTAAATCAATCACCGCTATCTCCTCATCCATCCCTCGATTGATAACCGTGCCGCCTCCAATCGGGTAGCTTATAGGTTGTTTTCTCGAAAGAAGGATTAAGGCTTCTGAGATGCTATTTGGACGTTGATATTCAATGATCATAATTTCCTCGATACACACAAATGATTTTTAGGTTCAATCCAGATCCACTTTCCAACCAATCTCAGCTAAATCCACATCATTGACGAGATCGTCTGGAACATTAACCAAAACAGCTTCTGCCTCTGCTAATAAATCACCATCCGGTCCAAATATTTCCCCGCTTGCAGTTGCAGTCCTTTCCCTGCTTGACTTCGCTCGACCAACAATCCGTAGAGGTTTTCCTGTTGGAACATTTTTACGATATCGAATATCCAACCTGGCTGTAAACATAAAACGAGGCGGATCCCCTCCCATTTGGGTCCTACCAGTAACCTCATCCAGTATCGCTGCAACTACACCTCCATGAACTACTCCCGGGTAACCTTGAAACTGCTCAGGTACTGTATATTCTACGGTCACTTCACCAGGTGATGATTCATAAAATTTTAAGTGCAGTCCATATGGATTGTTTCTTCCACAAACAAAGCAATGATTTGAGTTTGGTTGTTTCATAGTGTTCCAGGTTCATTGATTTGATCAATAAAATATAGTTACTCGATATTTTACAAACTGCAGTATTATCTACTGGAGATTTTCTATTACTAGCACATTCAATCTATCCATCCGTATCAACATAAATTTTCATTATTTTATTGAATGCTAGCCATATTTTATATCATGTTACGTGTAAAAATATCTTTAATTAGGATTCGAGCGACACATTCCCTTTCTTACTATTTATTGGATGGTTCAGCTGGTTAATTTCCAACAGTTCATATCCAGCAAGTTCTAAATCTTCAGGAAGATCAATATCCAACGCTACCGAGCCACGCTCGCATACTTCCAACCTGGCACCTGCATTCTTAGCTTGTTTACAATGCCGTTCAAATGATCCTGGTCCATAATCATACTTGATCAATCCTGGTGGCGCAATCGAGAAGGGCATTGGTTCCCTGCCGATGTCTATCGGGTGTAATTACAACAACGGGTGGATTCACTGCTCGCTTTAACACTTCATGGATATCTTCCACTGTAATTAAAGGCAAATCGGCGGGTACTATTAAAACACCTTGGACGGAGTGGCTTATGGCAACCATCGTTGCCCGTGTAAGTGCGATATTCAACTGAGGCGATCCCTGCTCCTGTACGGTGCGAGCCCCATACTCACGGGCAATGGTTAATGCTTCAGGATCACGGCTAACGACCAAAGAGTATTCGATTTCAGATACAGAAGCAAGCATCTCCAGGGTATTCGATAATAGATAATGATTGAGTGCTGTCCGTGCTTCCAGGCTGAGAACACTTGATAGCCGTGACTTCCCTCGGCGGAGCGGTTTTACCGGAATTATCGCCCAAAACGCCATTAAATCACCTTCTCCCAGTTTTCAATGATGTCGATGAGTTCCACCGCCAATCTTCCTCGATCTTCCTGGTCACTCATAAAAATATTGGTTAGATAGGGACGAATACCCAAAGCTCGAATCTTCTCAACCCATTTCTCATCGGATTTATCAATCATAATGCAATCGATAATATCTTCATAATGTTGAGCAACCGCATACGCTGAAGGTTCAATTCCAAGTTCTGAGAACATTTTTGCAGCGGGTCCTTTGATGGTCTGCTCACCAATTATTGGTGAAACTGCGATCACCTTTCGCTCTTCAAGTGCTCCTTTGATATTTGGCACTGACAGGATCGGATCGATACTTACCCATGGATTTGATGGACAGATGACCACTGCCTCCGCAGCATTTATCGCCTCCAATACACCTGGGGCAGGTTTCGCTCCTTCAATCCCTGCAAAACTAAATCCACTCACGATTGGTGAGCACTTTTGGTGAACAAAATACTCTTGAAATTCCAAATCTCCATCACCGGTAAGTACATGCGTCTGAATTATTTGGTCACTCATGGGTAGAATTTGTACCTGCACCCCCCAATTCCTACAGAAATCCTGGGTGATTTGACTGAGTGTCCAATTATCCTTTAGTCGAATTGTGCGGATGATATGAGTGGCAAGGTCTGAATCACCTAATTGAAACCAATCAGGCATCCCCATTTGCTTTAGCTGATTAAATACATTCCAGGTCTCATTTGCACGACCCCAACCCGTGCTTGGATTTGCCAATCCAGCAAGTGTATAGCAGACAGTATCCAAATCAGGAGAAATCCTGAGCCCAAGGTAGGTAAAATCATCACCGGTGTTAACAACAATTGTTATTTGATCTGGGTTGCAAAACCTGGGCCAAGCCTTCCGCCAGCTTTGCCCCACCAACTCCACCAGCAAGCGCAACAATTTTCATATTAGCGGGTATTATTCTTTCGGATATACATGGAATAAATATTTACCTAGGCGCTAATTTTTTCTGGAAGAATTTTGTAGGTCACTCGGATCTCGTCGGATGGTCCACCGGTAAATATATCCCTTCCGGTATATTTCTTTGACAATGCATTTATATGTTGTCTCGCACCTTCGGTGGTTATTTCAACAACTTTTCCCCGGATTTGGATGTAACGATATGGATCCTTCGGATCAATGATTATGATGGCAACATTTGGATTCCTGCGCATGTTTCTGTCTTTAACCCGTCCTTTGGCAGAATTAATCAATATATGTATTCCATCGGAATTGAACCACACTGGGGTAAGCTGGGGTGATCCATCTTTCATCACTGTTGCTAAACTACACAATGCTTTTGATTCATCCTTAATCAAGTCCAAAAAAGTATCAGGAATCCATGTCATATTAATTTACCTCTCCAGTTTTAGATAAATAGCTCGCATGCCATTGTCATTCACAAACTCATGAATTAATTGAATTTCCAAATCAGTACAATCAAATAAGATTTTTAATTCCGTATCCCTTTTTAATAAATCTACCGTACATAATACACCGACAACCTGTTGTATTGCCATCGAACCTACCCAAATATCTACTCCACCAGAATCCATCGATGTTGTACCATCCAGGTATCCATAATCAACGGGGTATGTTTTTCCAGGAAAACGATGGTGGACTGAACCTTTTGGGCGATCAATAACGATAGGACTGGTTTCTACTAACTGCTGTAGATAATCCAAAAAACCTTTATTCATCGAAATAAATCCTGCTCTTTGGGTCTTAATAATTCTTTCAGGCTACCATTCCGTAATGGATAAGGAAATCCACGTACATGGACAATTGGAGTGGCTTCATTTGCTTGACCCATAACCAGTGATGCAGCTGCAGCAAGTTCATCTGCAGCACCTATGGTCGTGTATTTTAAAGTGTAGCCAAAAATGTCGCTTTTTCCTCGCATATCCACCAAACCTGGAATGCCAGATAAACCAATTGCGATCCCAACCACTCCCTCACGCCACGCTCGACCATGTGAATCAATGATCATCACACCCAAATGGTATCCACTTCTTGCTTCAAGTTGCTTCCGAATTGTTGTGCTGCTTTCGTCAGGATTTTCAGGAAGGAGCAGTACCCATTCTTCATTTGTATCTCCATCACCGGCTGCATTGGAATGATCGATCCCAGCATTCGCGCAGATAAATCCCAATCGGTGTTCAACAATGATCGTTCCAATTCGGTAGCGGATCACCTGCTTGCTCTCTCGCAATATTAGTTCGATTAAGCGAGCATCTTTTTCAGTCTTTTCCGCCAGTTCAATTGCCTGCATCGACGGTTGAATCGATGCGAGATTTTCCCACCTGCCTTCAGCTTTCGAGACAATTTTCTGAGCCAACACCAGGATGTCTCCCTCTTGAAGATTGATATTGGCGTTTACCAATCCATTCCAAATAATTTCGACTAGATCATCACCTGTGTGAATAATCGGAATTCCAGGAAGGGCAGATATGATCAAGCTCATTCAGATATCCAAATTGCTTATATACCAGATACCATTATCCTGGCATCTTTTATCCCGTAGTATTTATTCATACTGATCAGGATGGATGTCAATCCTTCAACGACATTTGCATTGGCAAGTATCCCTGCATAATATCCCCGCATTCCGGCAGCATTGACCAGTTGGATGACTTGCTCAGCGGCATCAATGTCGTCAGAGCAAACCAATACATCTGCTTTAATTGGCTGATCAATATGACATCGATAATACTTTCGCTGGCACGTTTTGAAAAGCCGCAACAATCCGAACATTAGGTCCTAATACTTCTTGAGCCTGTTCGGCTGCTGACGGTGGATCAGGTGGATGAGGTTCACGAAAATCAACCCTTGCTGTGGCATCAACCAGGATTTTCCCTTGCAGAGCATCCTGTAAGCTCTCAAGGATTTGTAAATGTGCTGATTGAATGACCGTAAGCACACAGATATCTGCTTTCTTGATTGCTTCAGAATTCTCCATTCCGATAACGGTTTTTGTATTCAATCGTTGATTGATTTCTTCTGCGGCTAGCTTGGCTTTTTCTACCTGACGTGATCCGATCAAAATCTCATATCCAGCAGATGCCCATCTTAACCCCAGCCCCATTCCTTCCTTCCCTGTTCCACCAATAATAGCTATTTTTGGTTTTTCCATATTATTATTCATAGCTCCTGAAATATTAATAAAACTTATTGCGGAAAATCATCAACGGCTAAGTATAGGGTGAATACTTTTCCTTGCCATTTACTCTATAAATATATTTTTACTAGATACCATATTAATCAAAAACCGTTCTGCAGTTGGGATGGTCAAGGCAATGAAATGCATCATGAATGTGACGTGCTTTCGTTCTTTCACCGGATAGAATTTCAGGGATTTCATTCCTTCCAAAAAAAGCAACTTCGGAGGTTTCATCGCTTGTGTTTGCTGCTCCACTGATTAACTCACATAAAAAAACCACTTTATAAGCATGAAAAAGCTCAAGGCGTCCAACACGATTAGCATCATAAACTCCGATCACCTTGCGTGCTTTAACTTTAAATCCTGCTTCCTCCCATACCTCCCTTTCAGCAGCCAGTGATGGGATTTCTCCAACATCTGCCCATCCTCCTGGTAATGTCCATCCTCCATCCATTCGCTCGCGTACGAATAAAAGTTGTTCATCTTGAAAAACCGCCCCACGAACATCGACCCTTGGTGTTGTATAACCAATGGGTGATGTGAATGCTTCTAATATTTGCGAATATTCCAGGACTCGAGTGCGCATCCACGATTTCAGCAGCAATTTCAATTAATCGATGATACCTTTGAAGCTGATAATCATTCACTGCATAATGAGATCCTGTCTGTGCTATTGCCTGAATCTCACGTGCCCACTCAAGCCAACGAGGAATTGCCATAATTACTAACCTTATGAGGAATGCTAATATATATTTTTACCGTATGCTAGTATACGATGAATGCAACCAATACTTAAAATGATGATTGTTCAAATATCGAAGATAATCAAATCTCTTATGACCACAAATAGCTATTTCTTGCCTTGAAATGGTATCTCGATCCATATCTGTAGATCATTTTTATCATGTAGAATTTACTTCCGATGATTATGTTTCAAGGTAAAGTTATTTTAGCACACATTAGAAAACGGCTGAAAATCACGTATAATCAAGGCTTGGTTTACTAGATGAACACTTCAATATCGATTTTTCACCGTTTCTTAAGGTCTCACTCTTTTTACCCACTTGTCTTGTCAACACTTTTGGCAGCGGCTTTTTATACATTCAGGGTTTTTTATAGTAGTACATCGAATTATTCAAACCTGGTTTGGAATTTATTCCTTGCCTGGTTGCCGTACATCATCAGTGTGATAGCTTCATATGTGTATCAAACTACCCCGAAAAATTGGGTATTCATTTTCATTTTGATTTTTTTCTGGTTGATATTTTTCCCGAATGCTCCTTATATAGTTACTGATTTTTATCATCTTATTCCACGCCCCCCTCTGCCCTTGTGGTTTGATATTAGCCTGATTGCTATTTTTGCATTCACTGGTTGTTTCTTATCAATTGCTTCATTGCGAAGTATTCACCTTATTATGGAAGGTTTTTTTGGTAAGTTTATCGGCTGGATTTTCGCTTTTTTTGCTTTGGGATTGGGTAGCCTGGGTGTATATCTAGGACGATTCGGTAGGTACAATACTTGGGATATCTTTTTGAACACAAAATCCGTCATTAAAGAAATTGCGTATAATATTCTAAATCCGGCTGATAATCTCGGGTTTGTAGGTTTCACTTTGATGTTTACATCCATTCTATTTGTCTTTTATTTAATGTTTGTGACCTCATCCGTTCCAAGGGATGACACCGGTTCAAAGTAAACCTAAACCACAACATATTCCTGGGTTTCAGGTAAAATAATCGACTATGACAACACATACTTTTATTTCTCGAATAAAGAATAACGAACACCTTGTTTCAGACGGAGCAACTGGCTCAAATCTCATAGCAAGGGGTTTACCAAATGGCATAACCGCTGAAGCCTGGGTTTTGGATCAACCTGATCAGATTATCAAGTTGCATAAAGATTTCATTTCAGCAGGTGCAGATATTATTCTAACCAGCACCTTCGGTGCGAGCTCAATTCGACTTAAAGGTTCACGGCTGGAAGGAAAAGCGGTTCAGATCAATCAGAGAGCTGTAGAGCTAGCTCATGCAGCAACACAAGGCACTCACACATATACTGCCGGCTCGCTGGGTCCCGTGGGACAGCTAGTAAAACCTTATGGTCCGCTTACTGGAGACGAAGTCCAGGAAGCCTATGCGCAACAAGCACGCGCTATCACGGAGGCAGGAGCAGACTTACTGGTTATAGAAACCCAATTTGATATGGGTGAGATTAAAGCAGCTATTGATGGCGCCAGGTCAGTATCTGAATTACCATTGGTTGTTTCTCTTAGTTATGATCGGGGGTTAAGGACGATGATGGGCATCAGCCCCACTCAGGCTGGTAAAGAGCTGGAATTGCTGCCAGTGGATATAATTGGGATCAATTGTGGTCGAAGTTTGTCTGAGAACTTACAGAATCTTATTGAGCTTCGACAGATAACATCAAAACCGATCTGGTTTAAACCAAACGCTGGACTGCCTCACATTGATTCACAAGGTAAAACAGCTTATGAGACATCGCCAGAAGCAATGGGCGAGCAGGTTCATTCTTGGCTTGATGCAGGCGCACAAATCGTAGGTGGTTGCTGCGGAACCAGCCCAGATCACCTGAAACAAATATCCAGTTACGTACATTCCAGTTAATTCTTATAACGATCACAATTTATTACTGTCAAAGAATAGAACACCTCATATGGAGCAGCATTAATGACAATCGGTAAAGTAGTTGGGATATATATTGCACAAAATCAGGGAGATCAGACTGTTAAAGTAAATCGGATTCATGTCGTTCCAGGAATGGGTATTGAAGGTGACCGGTATTTCAAAAAAAGAACTGAGTTGGAAGAGCAATCGAAGACTGGTCGCGAAATTACCCTAATAGAGTTGGAAGCCATTGAATCAGTACGCCTCATCGATGGTATACAGATTACACCTCAAGAAACCAGGCGCAATATCATAACAAAAGGAATTCCATTAAATGACCTTGTTGGTCATATTTTTTTTATCGGTACGATAAGACTGCGCGGAGTTCGTCTTTGTGAGCCATGCCAATACTTGGCAAATAAAACTGATCCACGAATATTAAGCGCCATGGTTCATCGTGGAGGTTTACACGCTGATATTATTAACCGAAGGATACATTCAGACCAATGATATTATTACATCAGAATAAGGAACTAATATGAGCGATAAAAGATCGTTAGCCATTCAATATGCACATAATCACGCATCTCACTTTCTCGATGAATTGAAAGATTTTTGCACAATTGCATCGATATCTACCGACGAGGTCATCCAAACCGGAAATTCTACGTGCAGCAAATTGGACTGCGAATCATTTAAAACTGCTCGGCATTAATAATGTTCAAATTTTCCCCACTGGTGGACACCCTTTAGTATATGGTGAATGGTTGGAGGCAGGTAAATCAGCACCAACAGCCTTGGTTTATGGGCATTATGATGTTCAACCTGTAGATCCGCTAAATTTATGGGTAACAGGTCCGTTTTCTCCAGACATTCGGGGTGACTATATGTTCACGCGTGGCGTGACCGATATGAAAGGACAGATGATGGTTGCTCTAAATTCCTTTGAATCGGTCATAAAGACAGGCAACCCTCCAATCAATTTTAAATTTCTATTTGAAGGGGAAGAGGAAATCGGATCGCCAAATTTAGCACCCTTTATGCAAACGCATAAAGAATTATTGAAGTGTGATTTTGCAATTAATCCGGATACGGGTGCATTGTCACCTGAAATCCCATGCATCACTTATGCGCTTCGTGGCCTGGCATACATGGAAATTCGCGTTACTGGTCCTGATCATGATCTACATTCTGGGGTTTTTGGTGGAGCAGTACTCAATCCTGCGCAGGCACTTTGCGAATTAATTGCTGGCATGCATGATGAGAATGGTCGTGTCACTTTACCCGGCTTTTATGATAAAGTTCGGATTATTGATAATGATAGAGCGGGTTGAATTAGCAAAACTACCCATCGATGATCAGTATTATTTGAATGCAACCGGTGCTCCAGCTTTATATGGTGAAGTTGGTTATACAACAATCGAACGCCTTGGTGCACGTCCAACATTGGAGGTAAATGGATTGTTCTCCGGTTTCACTGGAGACGGAGCAAAAACCGTCCTGCCATCCTGGGCGATGGCAAAAATATCAACCCGTTTAGTCCCCGACCAACTCCCTGCAGATGTTTACCAGCAGATGCGTTCCTACCTGGAAGCCCATGCACCAAAGGAAATAAGCTGGAAATTGATTCCAATGCATGGTGGACCTGCTTCAATTTCAGACCGTAATTCCAGGTATATAAAAGCATTAGTTCAAGCCCTGGAAACTGTTTGGCAGAAGACCCCCGTCTATAAACGCGAAGGGGGAAGTGTTCCGGTAGTATTAGATTTTCAACAGATCTTAGGTGTTGAAACGGTGAACACTGGTTTTTCAATGGCAGACGATAACATGCACTCCCCGAATGAAAAACTACATTTACCAACCTGGTATCGGGGAATTGATGCCTTCATCCATTTCTTTTTCAATTTAGCTGAAGGATAAGTAGAGTCTTAGCTGGATAACTAATTTCTTCCTTAAAGGTAAATAATGACAGAAAAATCTCGTTTCCCAATGTACGGTGGTCAGGCAGTCATTGAAGGAGTAATGATGCGTGGCACCCAGTCAGTCGCAATTGCTATGCGCAATCCCGCCAAAGATATAACGATTCATCAAGAACCTCTTAGCGCTTTGTATAAGAACAAATTCATCAAGGTTCCGTTTCTTCGGGGAATTGTGATGTTGCTCGATGCATTAATTCTCGGAACACGTGCTATTACTATCTCTGCCAATACCCAGACAGGTGAAGATGAGAAAATACAAGGACCACTTTTATATCTAACTTTACTCGTTTCGCTCGGAATTGGTATTGGACTGTTCTTTCTAACTCCTGCAGCACTTGGACAACTATCTGAAAATATTTTTTAATCTTGGATCATGGTGGGGGAATTTGCTTGAAGGTCTGGTGCGGCTAGCACTTTTAGTCGGATACATTTGGGCAGTGGGACAAATGGCAGATATCAAACGTGTATTTGCTTATCATGGTGCAGAACATAAAACCATTAATGCATACGAAGCAGGCGCTGAATTATCACCCGATAACGTGTCGAAATATCCAGTTGAACATCCAAGGTGCGGAACATCTTTCCTGCTTACCTTGATTTTATTATCCATCCTGCTTTTTTCGCTTTTAGGTCCCCTTCCTTTCTGGGCACGCATGGCAAGCAGGATAGTTTTTCTCCCTGTGCTGGCGTGCATTGCTTATGAGTATATCCGCTGGACTGCCAATCATTTGGATTCGAAACTCGTTCGTATCATGATCAAACCCAACCTGGCTCTCCAGCACTTAACCACCCGTGAACCCAGCCTGGATATGCTTGAAGTTTCTATTGCTGCTTTCAATGCAATGCGAAAAGAGGAAATTATTCCTGTGTAGATTTACAAGACCAGAAATATAGGATCTCTTTATAAATAATACTGATTTTTTATTCCCCAATGACCTGGATGATTATTTCTCTTTTCCACGGACGGGTATCAAAATCGATAAAGACAATTTGCTGCCAGGTACCTAAGGTTAATCTACCATCCATAAGTGGAATAGATAATGATGCTTTCAACAAAGCAGCTCGAATATGACTGTATCCATTCCCATCATGCCATGCTTCATCGTGTCGATAAGTATTTTCCTGTGGGACAATTTCATTGAATATTCTCTTTAAAATCCTCCAAAACACCAGGTTCGTATTCAATGGTTGTTATACCGCTGGTGGATGAAGGACAAAAAATGGTCACCAACCCATTCTGGAGCCCGCCGAAATCGATACACTCCTGTACTTTCTGGGAAATATCGATGATATCCGTATTTCCCTGAGATGTTAAAAATATATGGTTAATTTTGGTTTGCATAGGATATTATTTTTTCCTGTTATTCAGCGGTAATTACCATATTCCGTCCTGCAGCTTTTGCTGCATACATGGCTTGATCGGCTTTTCGGATAATTTCTTCACTTGTCGTCCCATGCATGGGGTATACCGATACCCCTGCCGATAAGGTGGCATTAATACATCGCCCTCAAATATAAGGATTTGGCTTTCGAACCTCTGACGCCAATCGTTTGCCCTTTGTCTGGCAACAGATAATGACGCTTTTGGCATTACAACGACAAATTCTTCGCCCCCGAAACGGCAAGCAATATCCCCTGCCCTTACCTGAGATGTCAATAACTTGCCCAATTGTTTTAGCATCATATCTCCAACATCATGGCCATAGGTATCATTAAATACTTTAAAATGGTCAAGATCAAGCAGGACAACACTTACAGAATACTTATCCCGTTCTGCTCGTGATAATTCCCGAGATAAGGTCTCATCTAAGAACCGGCGATTATATAAGCCAGTTAAAAAATCCCGAATTGCTTGCTCTTCGAGCTCTTTTTGCAGAGTTAGTAATTTTTCTTCTGCTTTGATTTTCTCCGCTAGTTCTTTCTGAGCATCAGTATACAACCGGGCATTTTCAATGGCTATTGCTGCTTGAGCTGCAAACGCAAGTGCAAATTGTGATTGTTCTTGGGTGTAATAATCAATCTCCTTTTTATTAAATGCCAACATACCGATGACACGGTCACCAATGATCATCGGAACTCCCATCCAACCACGGATC
The DNA here is from genome assembly GCA_963736805.1 of uncultured Chloroflexia bacterium. Lineage (GTDB taxonomy): Bacteria > Chloroflexota > Anaerolineae > Anaerolineales > UBA4823 > FEB-25. The sequence continues at coordinate 308,566 of CAVTQM010000035.1, read as the reverse complement.
ATATATTTAGCCAGGATTCCTGTTTGGAATGATTTGTATGATGAATACGCATCACCAACGATCAAAGGTTTACGTGTTCTAACAACCTGCGTATTGGGAGCATCATCGGAAAATAATGGAAGAGTGGTTCCAATAATTAATTCCGAATCCAATAAACCCCGAACTGCAATGATTTCAATGTTATTGTCTTTACACAACCATACGGATGCGCTGTTATACGGCACAATTTGCTGGATTTCCCTTAAATATAGTATCCAATACTTTGGAGATATCCAAGGTCGAACTTAAGGCCTGCATAACTCTGTTAAGTGTGGCAATTTGATCAGACCGTTTGCTTAATGCATCTTCTGAACGCTTTCGTTCAGTAATATCCTGTTTGATCGCAATAAAATGAGCAATTTTTCCAGAGTTATCCCTTACAGGAGCGATCGTTTGCTCTTCGGTGATAATTATTCCATCTTTCCTGCGATTGATCAGCTCACCATGCCATACGTTTCCACTTTGAATTGTTTTCCATAAATTATCATAGACACTTTGAGGTACTAAACCAGAATTGAAAATTCTAGGATTCTTACCCCTCACATCATCGAGGTATAACCCGTCATTTTTGTAAATGCTGGATTTACCCACTGGATATATCCATTACAATCAGTGATTAATATTCCATTTGCTGCTGACTCAAGGGCCACACTTTGTAAGCGAATCTGTTCTTCTGCTTCCTTGCGGATTGTTAAATCACGAATAATATTGGTAAATATAACCCCCGATGGAATTTTCACTGGACTTAATGCAATCTCAATTGGGATCTCACGCTGATTTTTTCTAAGCCCATTGAGTGGCAAGCTAATCCCTGGGCGGGTCTCGATCTCATCAATGAATGCTTTTTGGTATTTAAAGTATGCCTCACGATATCTATCTGGGATTAAGATCTCAAACGAATTGCCCGTTAATTCATCCATGGGATATCCAAACAATGTAATCGACTGATTATTAACCAGGAGGATGCGACTATTTTTATCCGTAATGATAATTGCATCCGGTGCACCTTGAAACAACGCTTTAAACCTTGCTTCTGAATCCCTTAATGTTGCTTCAACTTGCCTGTATTGGGTAATATCTCGCCATACAACCATCCTGCCAGTAGGCTGTCCATCGATGTCCTTTAGATTTGTTGTTCGCATGCTTAAGTTTCGAGGCGCATCACCATTAATTCTTACTTCTGTTTCGAAATCATGTGGTACTCTAAAGGATTCTGCAAGTCCAGGCCAAATTGCAATGATGTCGTTGAGTGTTTTTCCTTTTACAGTCCGTTCTGTCAGTCCAAGCATGTTCAAAGCCGTTGAGTTGATGTTATGTACATGGTCTTTTTGATCTAGAACAATAACACCTTCATTCATTTTATCAATAATGACATCACGGGACAGGGAGGTTGACTCAAGAAATTGAAAATAGTAAATGCCCCATATATAAATCAACCCACTAATCACCAAACCGACCATTAGTAGGATGCTTAAATTCTTCTCAGGAAAAATTTGCGTTTGAAAAATAAGATTGCTTGTTAATGGTGGAATTAATCCAGCTAATAATAATAATGCCCTGATCCCCAGTTTTTTTGGTGGAAGCAGCGTTTTACGAACAAGAACGATTATGCCAACAATAGCAATCAGGTAAAAATATGCTGAAGAGATATAAAACCAGTATGAATGAGTATAGATTAATGGAGCCCCAGGTGTATTGGATATCGGTATGATACGGCTCCATAGGCGATGATATGTATCCTCCGTAGCCACAATATATACACTAATTGCTGGTACTACCATTAACATTACTACCCACCAGGGTGAAATCTTGTGATCTGGGTGAGTGTATTGTATGATGAGTAAAAACCAAAATGCAGATATTAATGAAACTGAAATGTACTGCAGTTTTGCCCAGGTAATTTTATCTGGGATTTGGATTGACGCAGCTTCCAGCCCTGAAAACAAAGACCAGCCAGCAATGGCGAACATCATCAAAGTAAAATAAAAAATTCCAGATGTCTTCCACCAACGCCAGCTAATCAATCCCATTGTTAATGCAATGGTTGTTGTGAGTAGTGAAATTAATACTTCAGATGTAAACTGCCAGGTCAATGCTTTATCCTCTGTTTATTGACAGTTCGATATTACCATAAGAAAGCCCAGTAGATATTGAGCGTTTTGCAAACTACCTTCACAAATTTGATAGCTTTATGGATGAATGTTGCTTGAAAATAATATTCATTTGGTCGCTCAGGGCATTTTTCAATAATACCTTTACTAAGTTCATTTTATCTGTACTCGAACAATATATATATTTGTATTGAAAGAATATCAGCCCATCTATACAAAACAAGTCAAAACCTTTCCATCAGCTAAGGGGAAAGCAAAACAAATCAGTAAACGAGGGGATACAGGGTTAAGTTGCTCAAAATTATATTATACTGTTGCAAGGTGAAGATTGATTTAAAAATATCATCCCCTGGTCAAGTTTGTGATATTTATATCGCTAAATTCGGGACCAGATTTTACATTTTCCTTCCTGTGACCCGTCCTTTCGATGGGTTCTAAACCTGATTTGAATGACACCCCTAACAGTCTGACCATGATGAATAAAAAAGAATTCTATATCGGGCAGATAGGGATAAAAATGATGTACATCAGTCAGGCTAACCATTACAATGAAAGCCTGGCAAGTAATCGTGAGATATGGGTAAATATTTCCAGTTTTTTTGGTTATTCAAAACCTGATTGGTTTAAGTCCAGATTCATACAAAATAACATATTCATCATAAAATTGCCTTAGTCATACTTTCGTTTATCGCAATATGGAAATAATTAGCATGATTTATTAATTTATGGATGATAAAGTTATAAACTTCATCCTAATCCATGGGTATCTCGATAATATATTTGCCTGTTATGTTCTCGATAATAACAACCTTTCAGCATTTGTCCAGTATATTTTTTGTAATACTTCGTCTGGAAGATGTAAACCATATACATACCATCTCCCTTGTTGTGGTATCTCAGAAACATTGTAATTAAAATACTCATCATTGGTCTCTAAAAACCGATAAGTTAACCTGTATGTTTCTAAATCGGGTCCAAAATCTGAGCCATATAAAATTCTATCCTGATAGTCAATGAAGAATTTTCTGGAAGTGTAAGGTTGTCGTCCCAACTCCCCTATCCGTGCACTAATATCTATGAAAAAATTGGGACAGCTGTCCAATAAATCGGCTACCCATGCAAGATTTTCAGCATAACAACCCACGTGAGCTCCGATAAAGATTGTGTGGGTGTTTTTTTTCACCAGGTTGGCAAAATCTTGGATGGTATCGGTGAATGGTGGATATGGGGGGCTTGTGAATTGCCAATCTGGATTTGCGTCAAGCTCTTCCCAACGTTCATTTGTTTCATCCACTGGGTCAAAAAAAGCCACTGGATCAGCGATATGGATCATGACGGGGAGCTTCAACTCTGCAGCACTCTTCCAGATTGGATCTAACCGATCATCATCGATTTTCACCAAATTACTTTTATGATCCCAATCCTTCAATCCGAAATTCTTCCATACCTTTAACCCCTGTGCACCAATAATTACCTGGGCACGCAATCGCGATGCAGCCCATTCAGGGAAAGACTCTCCCATTTCAAACCACTTGTCCCAATTAACTCCACCGAATACCTGAAATCTTTCAGGATATTTGCTCTTAATGAGCTCAACATGAGAGGTCAAGACATCCTCCCCCCACCCGCCATCTAAATCTACAAATAATCTTACACCTGCTTCATCGAGAATATCGATAAGTTCATGAATAGGTCTATGTATCCAGCCACCTCCAAATTCATCTCCCAGGTGATTGTGCACATCTATCACAGGAAAGCTTGGCTTTATTATAGAGGTCGATTTTGTGACGAGTTTAGATTTCGGTTTAAATGATCCAAGTAGCATTTTTCCATCCTTGTAATTTCTTTACAGATTTTAGGATATGTCAAGATTGCCAGTGATGTAATGGATTATATTACGCTAATTTCCAATTAATAAATCGTAAACTCACCAAATCGATATTACTTCTATGATAGACCTATAAATGTTTCCGCCATTGATATCACCGTGATCATTCATTAACACCAGAACAAATAACATAAAAACCGCCTATGGAATTCAAAAAGCGGTTTTTTGTATAAATTAGAATAATGGGCACTAGACTGGTTAAAGCTCAACCTCACGATCAATTATTTAGTGTTCAACCTCTGTTGGTTCAGGTGTTCCTTCCAGCTCGCTGTGGTGTTCGCTTTCTTCGGTTTCATCATCCTCGCTTGAATGGGCTTCTGATATTCTGAGTTCATCTTGTTCTTCCATGTGTTCAATTGATTCTTGTTCAGCTACCTCCCCAGATATGTCTGCATCGTTTTTGCTGTCAATTTCAATAGCAGTGAAAGAGCCATTTGGTTCAATGATATATTTAACCGATATTACGTCACCGATATTGATATCCTCGGAAATTTCTGTTCCGCTAATAATATAAAAATCTTGGCCACTTACGATCCAATAATTAGTGCTCACCATTTCAAGCGTCCCAATAAAAAATCGCTCTTCTCCATCATTGTTTATTGGATAAAGTTCTGGTGTTGGTGTATTTTCCGGTAAAAAATTCGTCTCCTTTGTACTTTCAGGGCTCATCTCTCCCAAAATCGCTAATGCCACCAGTCCATCGTCCTCAGAGCGAATTAATACTGTCACTTCATCACCAACCTGTATTCCTGGATCAATTTGAGTGATGGGTAAAATTGCTATCGGAATCCCTGAGATTTTCAGGTTATTGGTGTTTAACTCCTCCACGATCCCATTAAGTCGGTACTCACGCAGGTGAATTTCTTTTGCATTAACCCAGCCTTGCGAGCTGGTATTTCCTTCCACTTCAACAAGCATTCCTGGGACTATTCCAATTACTCCATTAGTTCCAACAATAATTGTTGTGTCAAAATAAATTATTACAGGAATATCGTTCACCCTCCAATTCGAGCCGTCCATTGAAGAGACAATCCCCTCGAAACTGATTTCCTGTTCACGCGCTAATCCCATTAACTTAACAACTTCATCCACTCTTTTTTCGCTATATACATGCTCAAATTCATGTCTAACTTCAAGACTTGGTGCCAGATAAACCTTGATATCCTCAACAAACCGTTTGACCGGGTACAATAAATCGCCAGGTAAAGACTTGGCCGATGTGACTAATAAGCCACCTGAAAACACAAGGAATAGTCCAGCTAATATCAAGGCTAAGATCACCCTGCCTGCGAGTGGGCGAATAAAACTTACTGATTGAAAGACATTCCTAATAGAAAAGGTTAACCATTCTATCGATAATGAGTTTTTACCTTGCTTATTTCCAACCCGAAATCTCTCTGCCTGTCCTAGTAGCTCATTTTGGTTTTTAACCTTAGCATCCAATGGAATATTTTCTACACGAAAGCTGTTCACTAATTCAGCAGTTTTCAGAAGCTTGTTTAATTCAGTCTTATGATCTGGAAAATCCTGCAGTTTCTTTTCCATCGGAACTCCGCTGATCATCGTACTTATATATTTTTCAAGATCATCGATTACCTTTTGCTTCATTCTATTTCACTTCCAATATTCTTTCGCAAGGATGCTAGTGCCCGACATTGTAAAGCCTTGATTGTATTTGCGTTCTTTCCCATTAAATTTGCTGTATCTTCTAAAGAAAATTTATTCGCAAATCGTAACGTAATCACTAGTTTTTGTGCATCTGTTAATTTTTCTATCGCTATTTGCACCGCCTGTTTTTGTTCAGCCCGCTCTAAAATTAACACCGGATCCTCTTGCGGAATATACAAATCCATGGAATTTTCATGAATCTCAGCAGGATCTTCTACTGGACGGTTATACAATTTTCGAAAATAGTCATTCACGATATGAGCTGTAGTCCGTAATAACCAACCGCGTAAATTTGTTCTTGGACCTCTCCCTTTATGCACTGCTTCAAGAAGCCGGAAAAATACTTCACCTGTGATATCCTCAGCAGTTGCTTCGTCACTAACCCGAAAACGAGCAAATCGATAAACATCAGTGTAATATTGGTCGTGGATCACACTGATTGCTTGAGGATCAAGCGAATTTAACTTGTCTAATTCAAAAGAGTCAGTAGTCATAAACCTGTGGCTATATCCATAAAGATAAAACCCAATTTTAGTATAGATTCCAAGGTTATGACAATATAACATATCTTCCTTCTATATTAATTGTCGGATTAATTCGTAAAAGGTTACGAAGGATGTGTTGAAGTTAGTGTAAACTATTTTCTGTAAAATTATCCACCATAAGAGTGGTAGGTCTGGTGTATCCTTCGAGAAGCAACCAACTTCAAAAAAGGAGTGACACCATGACCTACCAAGGCGATTTTACCTTACCAACCGAGTTACTGGAGCAAATTGCTGCCAATGGCTTTGACCAACTTCCGGAATTGATCCGGATCGTGGTCAATGCTGCCATGCAAGCAGAGCGCCAGCAGTATCTCGGAGCTGCACCTTACCAACGTACACCTGAACGGCAAGATCAGGCCAACGGCTACAAGCCAAAAACGGTCAAGACCCGCCTGGGAGAAATCACCTTTGATGTGCCGCAAGTGCGCGAAGGTGGTTTCTACCCGGAAGCGCTTGAGAAAGGCCTGCGCAGTGAACGAGCGCTCACCATGACACTAGCTGAGATGTATATCCAGGGTGTTTCCACTCGCAAGGTGACTGCCATTCTGGAGCAGCTCTGTGGTACATCAGTGTCTTCCACCCAGGTCAGTAAGGCGATCGCCTTGCTGGACGAGACCCTGGAAGCCTGGCGTCAAAGACCATTGAGCGAGTGTCCTTATCTCATCCTGGATGCCCGCTATGAAAAAGTGCGCCAGGATGGTCAGGTTCGTGATGCAGCCATTTTGATGGCCTGTGGCATCGATCTGGAGGGCAAAAGGCACCTTCTTGGGGTCTCTGCCTCGCTCGGTGAGCATGAAATCCACTGGCGAACCTTCCTGGAGAGCCTGGTAGCCAGAGGATTGCGGGGTGTGCAGCTCATCACCAGCGATGATCATCAGGGTTTGAAGGCTGCCCGCCTGGCTGTCTTCGGTGGTGTACCCTGGCAGCGTTGCCAGTTCCACTTGCAACAAAACGCCAGCGCTTATGTGCCTCGCCGGGCGATGCTCTCCGAAGTGGCCGCCGATATTCGGGCCATCTTCAATGCACCAGACCGCTCATCTGCTGAAACCTTCCTGGAAAAAGCCATTGAGAAGTATGAAAAAACTGCTTCTAAACTGGCTGCTTGGCTGGAAGCAAACATCCCAGAAGGGCTGACCGTCTTTGCCTTCCCTGCTGCCCACCGGCGCCTGATCCGCACCACCAATGGACTGGAGCGGATTAGCCGGGAAGTGCATCGCCGTACGCGAGTGGTGGGCATCTTCCCGAACGAAGCGGCTTGCTTGCGCCTGGTCAGTGCCATCCTGATGGAGATCGATGATGCCTGGCAGACTGGTCGGGTGTACCTGACCTTTGAGAAAGACGATCTGTTTGCTATATGTGAGTATTATTAATTTTTAAGGTGCTTTACAGGCTTCTGATGGAAACCAGATTACTTTTACAGAAAAATACTAGCACTATCAAATTATGCGTATAATTTTATAATATTAATTATTCAGCTTTGGGTAAAGTAGATTAATAAATTTCAGATTTCCTATAACCCCCTGATTCCACCCAATTTAACCTGGAATATCGTTCAATATTTATTATATATATGCATAAAAGTACCCTCGACCTCTCAAGGGTATACAAAAACATTTGCTAGTTGTCAAATATTATTAATATCAACAATAGGTGCCTATCTTGGAGAGATACAAAAGGGTTTATAAACGCAGGTTCTATTGAACTCATTATACATAATTCGACATAGTCTGCCATAGATATTCACTTGGCATCTCAAACGACCTCTATAGCTTAATGCAATCAGCTATCCAATCGGTGTTTATATTGTGTACTTATATAGTTTAGTCAGGATTAAGGCATTCTTGACAATTCACATTTACCATGTCGCTTATTATTTATTATCAGGATTTAATCATCCCAATAATTGGTGTTATGGCATTCCGAGCACTGCCCTTGATCATGTTCGTTCGGTCGATCCTTAAGATGGCAGGATATACAATCCGAGAATCCGTTATGATTGAAGCTTGGATTATTCCAACCACCAGGTGTGTGGCATGTTGAGCACTGATATGGATAGTGATTTGGAGGAGCATTTCCCGAATGACAGGATTCACAATCTGTAAATCCATTATGGTTAACAACAGCTCCAGGCCATCCATTGGTATTGTGGCAATTTGAGCACTGTCCTTGAAAATGATTTGTCGGTGCGTCACTCGAATGGCATGATCTACAATCAGAGTATCCAGTATGATCAAAATGTGGATTGTTCCAACCATTACCCGGATCATGACACTTCGAACATTGCCCTGCGTAGTGATTGGGCGGTGAATCCGAATTATGACAAGAAATACAATCGGTAAAACCCGTATGGTTGAAAGTAGCGTTCGCCCATCCAAGATCAGGACTGTGGCAACTAGAGCATTGCCCTGAATAATGATTCACGGGAGCATCATTGGAATGACAAGACTTGCAATCAGTAAATCCACTATGATTAAAATTAGGATTAGCCCAACCACTGCCCGAGTTATGGCATTGTGAACATTGTCCTGGATAATGATTGTTAGGAGCGTCACCACCATGGCATGAAATACAATCTGTGAAACCACTGTGATTGAAAGAAGCATTTGACCATCCTAGACCAGGGGTATGGCAGTTTGAGCATTGACCTGGATAATGATTGGTTGGTGCATCATAGGTATGGCACGACTTGCAATCCTTCAATCCTTTATGATTTACATTTATGTTACTCCAGCCATTTTCTGGATTATGGCAAGTGGAACATTGCATTGGATAATGATTAGGTGGTGAATCTCCAGCATGACATGCAATACAATCATTAAAACGAGTATGGTCAAAAGATGCATTAGCCCACCCAAGCTTCGGGTCATGGCAGGTCGAACACTGCCCAAAATAGTGATCCGTCGGCACAATGGATTCATGGCAAGAAATACAATCAATGAAACTATTATGATCAAAGTTTGTATTTTCCCAACTTTCACCGGGTGTATGGCAAATTGAACAATCTCCCTTAAAGTGATTTTCGGGTGCCACAGATCTATGGCAAGAAATACAATCCGCTGTCCCACTTTTGGAATGGTTGAACGACAACATACTCCAATCCTGGGAGATATGACAGTTTGAACATTGACCAGGAAAGTGAATCGATGGTTTGTTAGAATAATGACATTCACGACAATTTGTTGTTCTATGGCATTCAGCACAAGTTGATAAATCATGTCTCACTGCTGATGGGTTGGAACCAGTAGATAATGTTGAGGATATTGCTAACCCGTTATTTGAAACAGAATCGCCAGGATTTGTTTGATTCCTCGCTATCGAAGATGAAGCCTGGTCTGATTCAGATAGCAAGTCGTAATAACTGCCTGCCACCTTGATAAAGATTTGCATTTTTTGTAACAATGAAAGGTAATAATCCTGATCTCCAAAAAGATCTAAATTTATTAATTTCATCAATGCTTCCACACGGTTAACAAGTGAGAATACAGGTTCATTTATATTATTTCTTTGATCTTGAGGTACATTTGGAAGTGAGGTGATCGCTTGATCAAGGGATTTTTCGAGATAAACCATCGCAATATTCTCATGCTTTGATCCAATACTTGCAAATAAATCATCAATTCTTCTATCCAATAGATTTAAGCTATATGAGGTTTTAAATACTCCGATCTGGCCATAGAAAACTTGTTTGCTCAGAAAGATTCTGTGCTGGAAACAAAATATCACCAGGTTGAAATGGGGCTTTCTCCACTAAAGCAACACCAATGAACACCAAACACAGGATAATAACTCCGAATGATCAAACTCGATTTAATCAAGATTGAACGCAAAACGCACCTCCTCACATAGGTAACCATGCGTTAAAGATCTCTTCAATTATCAATGGCTTGGCTATCAGCATGATTCTAAAGACACCTCTGGATATATAATGTTTATTGTTCCTTAAGCATATAATAATAAATCAGATAATATCTTTTCATAAGGAGCAAAGAGGATTAAGGTTGTTAAATTAATATTTAATACGATCCTAACCTTGGTTTAATATCTAGTATGATTCAATGTCGATTAAATCGTAAAAAAGTTATGCATAATAAATTAATAAAAGATGAGTATTATTTGAGTTAATCCGATTTCATTTATAGCTAAATATAGAATCTCAGATCATACTTCCTTGAATTATAATAAAATCAAAACATGACCGCAAAAATTATCATTAGAAAAAAAGAATATGAGGTCAAACACGGAATGACTGTGCGTAAAGCCCTTCAGAAGTTAGATCTCGAACCAGATAGTGTGTTGGTGACCCGTGATGGAGAATTAATCACTGACGATGAAATCCTCCTTTTGGATGATGTGATTAATTTGGTGCCCGTTATTTCCGGTGGTTAGAAACGATAATTAAATGCTTGGATTATTCGTGTAGGAACTTACTTCGATTCCAATGTCTATCCGGAAAAACTTACTTACTACTATCATCTTCTATCAATAACTAAAAAATATATTTTACTAACATGCTATCCATTGATCGAATCCAGGAATATCGTTTCGCAAACTTTTAATTTTGATCCAAAATATCGCCTGAAAAACAAAGATGAAGCTGTCCAATTTGTTAACAAGCGAGGTTACATATTTTTTTGGCCGATAACCGGTATTACCTTACCAAGTTTGTGGGGTGCTGTTGCCGGCGAGCGTCCTGTTCCGAATGAGCATGATGATCCTGGACATATTACATGGGATTGGAAAGATTCGCTGCTTGGAAAGCATATTTGGTTCTATGGAAAAATCTTACGCAAGAAAGCAACAATAATTTCGATGGCAATTGCCCCATATTTCTATGCGCTCACCGAAAATTACGGTTCTCCTGAAGAAGACTACCTGACCATTTATGAACAAGGACGCATGACCCAGGAAGCAAAAGCGGTTTATGAAGCCTTAATTGAAAACAGCCCACTGGATTCAATTTCCTTACGAAAATCTGCCCATCTCACCAGCCAGGATAGTGAGTCACGTTTCAACCGGGCGTTAGCTGACTTGCAGAATGATTTCAAGATCATGCCAGTGGGTGTTGTTGATGCTGGATCATGGCATTATTCATTTGCATATGATCTCGTTGCGCGTCATGAACCAGGATTAATTGAAAAGGCACGTTTCATTGGAGAATTGGATGCGCGAAGATAAAATCCTGGATGTATATTTTCGCTCTGTAGGTGCAGCACAATCCAGTGATTTGGCAAAATTATTTAAATGGAACCCTCGAGAGATCGAGCAAGCGATTTCGTCACTTATCGAAATGAATATACTAATAATGGTTGATCAACGTAGATGGACAAGTTGGTAAATGGTTGGTACTGAAAGAATTATTTTAGTGGATCGAGAAACCTCGCTAATCTTTCTGATGAACCGATGCAGATTGGCTTATTAGCTATGGTATGATAAATATCACTCAGGGGAACCACCCATCCAGGGTCACCTGTTTCTCCCCAAATCTCCAAGAATATCGGGTGGATATTCAGGCAGAATCATCTATAGGAGATTATCTGTTTTGCCGGAATCATCAAACAAAATCGCACTCATCACTGGGGCATCAGCGGGTTTAGGTGCTGAATTTGCTATTCACCTGGCAGAAAAGGGGTATGACCTAATTCTTGTTGCCCGGCGGGAAGAACGCTTAAAACTGCTTGGAGATAGACTCCAATACTAAGTATGGGGTAAATATTACATCTCTCCAAGCAGATTTATCGTTGATGGAAGATATCGAACGGGTAATTAACTGTATCAATAACACCTCCAATATTGAGTTTTTAGTGAATAATGCCGGTTTCGGAACTGTTGGTAAATTTTCCTCCGTAGAACCACAAAAAGAGCTCTCCATGCTGCAAGTGCATATGGTTGCACCGGTTATGCTCTGTAGGGCAGTATTACCTGGGATGATATCTCGAAATAAAGGGGCAATCATTAACGTTTCTTCATTGGCCGGTCTCTTGCCAATTAGAAGCGTATTATATGGCTCAACCAAGGCTTTCATAGTCAGGTTTTCTGAATCACTGCAAGACGAATTGCACAGGACTAAAATTCGTGTACAAGCATTATGCCCTGGTTTTTTCCTATCCGAGTTTCATGATACCAGCGAGTACACTCAATTCTCGCGGGCAAGTATTCCCAGGTTTTTATGGATGACTTCTGATCAAGTTGTAAATAAATCACTGGAATCACTTTCACACAATAAGGTTATTTGTGTTCCAGGGTCTTTATATAGTTTTATTGGAGTACTGGCACGTAACAGCATTACAGCTGGAATAATTAAATATATGGCTTATCTGTTCCTTCGGAGCAGAAAATCTACAAATATAAAATATCGGAGATTGAAATGGCAGACACAAGATTTAACCAATCGAAGATTATTACGATAGAAAGACATATCCTTGAAGAACAACAAATACATCCTCAGGCAACCGGTATTCTAACAAATATCCTTTATGATCTTGCTTTAGCTGGAAAATACATCGCCAGTCAGACCACCCGGGCTGGTTTGTCCGACATATTAGGTGCCACTGAAGATATAAATATCCAGGGTGAAACGGTGATGAAACTTGATCACCTTGCTGATCAAACGATATATCGTTTAAATGACCATACTGGGCGAATGGCTGTCATGGCATCCGAGGAACATGAGCATTTGCTCCATATCCCTGAAGGTTTCCCGGTTGGAAAGTATGTGCTTCTTTTCGATCCTTTGGATGGTTCATCAAACATTGACTACAACGCCACCATTGGGACTATATTTGCGATTTACCGTCGCCTTTCCATCGATGGACCTGGTACACTCGATGATTGTCTCCAGCCTGGAAATGCACTTGTTGCAGCTGGTTACATGATCTATGGCTCCAGCACAATGCTAGTCTATTCGAGTGGTTCAGGTGTTCATGGTTTTACATTGGACCCCATGATTGGCGAATTCCTGCTCACCCATCCAAATATCATCATTCCTGCAAAAACAAAGTATTATTCAGTCAACCATGGGAATGAAAGATATTGGAGTAAGGGTGTTGTTAAATTTACGCGCTGGCTTCAAGGAATTGAAGGTGATCAGAATCCTTTATCCTTGACGGTATATCGGTTCATTAGTAGGAGATTTTCATCGCACACTTCTATCAGGTGGCATTTTTTATTATCCGCCAGATACTCGAAATCCCAATATACCCAGCGGTAAACTGCGTTTAACCTATGAAGCTGCCCCATTAGCCTTTCTTGCCCACCATGCAGGTGGATATGCATCAGATGGAAATCAAAATGTCCTAGATATTCGTCCTGTTTCGCTACATCAGCGAACCCCGATCTATATCGGGGATAAACCTTGGTTAAAAAGGCTGAAGAGTTTGTAGCAAAATACGATTAATAAATCCCTCTTGACAAATAGCGCATATGTTCTATAATATGGGTAATTAGAACACTTGTTCTGTTTTACCCAAATATGTGATATCAAGGAGGTATCAAATGAACCGCTCAATAAATAATTCATTCTCCATTAACCGCATCGCTCATCAATTGGGTAATTCGCGTGGAAAATTTTTTGGTATCCTTATAATTGGTGCCCTTCTGGCATTCGAGCTGTTCAATTACAGCACAACCGATTTTGCCCTCAATGATCTGCTTGGGGGCTTGCGCTTTTTGGGTATCCGCTGGGCAACTATCCTTGCAATAGCATTCTGTGGCATCGATTTTGCTGGAATTGCTCGGTTATTCACACCCCAACAAGGAGTTGGAGAACCGAAAGAAGTATGGTACCTCTTTGGTGCCTGGTTGCTAGCTGCTACGATGAATGCCATACTCACCTGGTGGGGTGTTGCCCTTGCGATTGTAAATCACCAATCTTTGGGAAGTGCAGTGATCGGTAGTGAAACATTGATCAATATTGTCCCAATATTTGTTGCCATCATGGTATGGCTCATCAGGATTTTGATCATCGGCACTTTTTCAGCAGCCGGGGATCGTTTCTTCAGCCAGACAGATAATTCCCTCATCCAACGTCATGGACCTTCCCAGAATACTGCTGAGGTTGTTACTCGTTCTTCTCAACCCAAGCCAGTCTCTTTTCATACTTCCCCTAAGCCTCAAACCGTGACTGACCACCATTCTACTAACCGCCCTGAGCCATCTTATCATCCTGCAGGTATGTCTGGATATGATGTATCAAATAATCAAGCCAGGCAATAGATATTAATAACCAGAGCAACCTCACACAAAATGTGAGGTCGCTCATAATCGTTTTTATTTGTTTTTTTGCATATTTATTAAAACAGTATTTAGAACCCCATCATTATGATAGTAATCGACCTCTATTTGGGTATTAAGTTTTACAACCGTCTTGAATGTGATCGATGAACCATCATCTTTAATCATTGTTACATCTAATTCTGAACCAGGGGATAAATTTTCATCTGATCCCTCGGATGTAAAAAATTTCAACCCCGGTAATTCCAAGGCTGAGTAGCATTCTCTCCCGGTAAAAATTGTAAAGGAAGCACTCCCATTCCCACCAGATTGGAGCGATGTATACGTTCAAATGACTCTGCGATCACAGCTTTTACACCCAACAACCTCGTCCCTTTTGCCGCCCAATCACGGCTTGATCCAGATCCATAATCTTTTCCAGCGATGATTACTAAAGGAATACCTTCCACCTGATACGATTTTGCAGCATCATAAATGCTCATCTTATTACCTTCTGGAAAATGCAGGGTATACCCACCTTCCACGCCTGGAATCAAACGGTTCTTTAACCGTATATTTGCAAATGTTCCCCGGGTCATCACCCGATCATTCCCTCGCCTTGAACCATAAGAATTAAAATCCCGTGGTTGAACATCCTTAGAAATCAGATACTTACCAGCTGGACTATCAGCTGGGATGGAGCCTGCAGGAGAAATATGGTCCGTAGTTATGGAATCACCAAACAACGCCAGCACCCTGGCTCCTAATATTGGTTTATGAGTAGATATCTTTATTGATATCTTCTAAAAAGAATGGAGGTTCTTGAATATATGTGGAATTTTCATCCCAGGCGTATAACTCACTTTCTGTAGATTTAATCGCATTCCAAGTTTCATTGCCAGTGAATACACTTTGATATTTATCCACAAACAAATCTGAAGATACATATTGTGATGCTGCTTCAGAAATTTCTTTGTTTGAAGGCCATAATATCTTTCATAAATACCAGGTTTTCCTTCGGCGTCATTTCCTAATGGTTCATTTTGCAGGTCAATATCAACTGTACCTGCCAAGGCATAGATAACAACCAGTGGAGGTGATGCGAGGTAATTAGCTCTCACATATGGGTGGATCCGTCCTTCAAAATTCCGATTACCTGATAATACACTTGCTGCAACCAGGTTTTCACTCGTTATTGCTTTTACAACTTCTCCCGGAAGTGGTCCAGAATTTCCTATGCATGTTGTACATCCGTATCCAACCACGTTGAAACCTAATGTTGCCAAAGGTTCAAGGAGACCTGCTTTTTCCAAATATTCCGTTACCACCCTGGAACCAGGTGCCAGACTTGTTTTGACGTATGGCTTAACACTTAAACCTTTCTCAACAGCTTTCTTTGCTACCAATCCAGCAGCGATCATGACCGATGGATTTGAGGTATTTGTGCATGATGTAATTGCTGCTATTACAACTGCTCCATGCGTCATCTTTAAAGCATGTCCATTTGCCCCAAACCTTACTGATTTTTCCAGTTCGCTATCATTAAGCTCAAATCCACCATCTTTTACAGGAGCAGATAAAGAATTCTTTAAACGAACTTTTTACACTAGATAACGAAACACGGTCATGTGGTCTTTTTGGGCCTGCTAAACTAGTCTCAATCGTCCCAAGGTCGAGTTCGATGACCTCAGAATATTCAGGATCAGGAGATTCATCAGTTCTAAATAAGGCTTGTTCTTTACAATATCGCTCTACCAATTCAATGACTTCTCTCGAGCGACCTGTCAAAGACATATAACGCAAAGTTTCTCCATCCACTGGAAAATAACCAATTGTAGCGCCATATTCAGGAGCCATATTAGCAATGGTTGCCCGATCTGGGAGAGATAGTGTAGAAATTCCAGGTCCAAAGAATTCTACAAATTTATCAACGACACCCATTTTCCTGAGAATTTGGGTTATCCACAATGTCAGATCGGTTGCAGTGGTACCTTCAGAAAGTTGTCCGTATAGCCTTACACCAATAACATCTGGAATTAGCATTTCAATGGGTTGTCCAAGCATGGCAGCCTCGGCCTCGATCCCACCAACACCCCATCCAACCACGCCTAAACCATTAATCATCGTAGTATGTGAATCAGTACCAACCAGCGTGTCAGGATATGCAAAAAGATCATCACCAACCTTCTTGGTTATAACCACTTGCGCCAGATATTCTAAATTCACCTGGTGCACGATTCCTGTTGCAGGAGGCACGACCCGAAAATTATTAAAAGCATTTTGACCCCATCGTAAAAATTCATACCTTTCCCGGTTACGTTGAAATTCTAATTCTGCATTTCGAACAAGCGCATCCTGGTTAGCGAAAAAATCAACCTGAACGGAATGATCTATTACCAAATCAACTGGGATTGCCGGATTGATCTTACTAGGATCGCCTCCCATTCTAGAAACCGCTTCCCGCATGGCTGCAAGTTCAACAATGGCGGGAACACCAGTAAAATCTTGCATGATCACCCTTGCAGGTTGAAAAGGTAATGGTTGCCTAATAGTTGGTTTTGGCATCCAACCGGCAAGATTGAGCACATCTTCAGATTTTTATTTCTTTCCCATTGCATTGGCGTAAGACTGATTCAAGCATAATGCGGATCGAATAAGGAAGACGGGAAATTCTGGTTAGCCCCCTGCTGTTCCAACCTTTCAAGGCGGAAAATTGTAATTCTACCTTGCCCGGATTCCATCATATCCATTGCTTGAAATTGATCCATTTCCATAAACTCTCCTTGACTATATCCAAATAAAAGCGGAAACGAATTATAGTCCAAATATGAAGAAAAATCATTAATTGGTGATTATTTTAATGAAAGGTATTATGTATTATCTCGCGAATTCTAAATAATAGAAGATGGTTAGATCAAACTATCGTCGAACAATGGCATCTGTAATTCTTATCACTCGGGTCATATATGGAAAATCATGAACCCTCATGATATCCGCTCCACGTGCGATTCCAATCGAAACTGCTGCAGCTGTTCCTTCAAGACGTTGGTCGGGAGGTAAATTTAAGGTGTATCCGATGAAGGACTTACGTGAAGGTCCTAATAAAACTGGAAATCCCAAATTTCTAATCTCATTAAGCCGATCGACAAGCTCTAAATTCTGTTCAACCGATTTTCCAAATCCAATTCCTGGGTCAAGGATGATCTTGCTGTCTAGAATACCTGAGGAGCGTGCTATGGATACGCTTTCCATCAACTCACGCTTCACATCTTCCAGTAAATTATCATAGGGGATCCCCACGTAATGCCCACCCAGGCGTTCCTTGATTTCAGCATGTGCCCATGAACTGCGGTTATGCATGAGAATCACAGGAACTTCATATTTCGATACGACTCCAGCAAGTTCTGGATCAGCCCGCAAACCCCACACGTCATTAACGATATGTGCGCCGTTCTGGAGCGCTACTTCAGCGACACTTGCTTTATAAGTATCTATCGATAGTATTACATCAAGCTTTGAAGAAATGACTTTAATTGCCGGGAGCACGCGCTCAATCTCACTTTCAGCGCTTACCTGTTGTGCACCTGGCCTTGTGCTTTCTCCCCCAACGTCAATAATATCAGCCCCATTTTCAACCAGGTATTTAGCTTTTTCAAGAACCAGGTCAAGATCAAGTTGAAAATTTTCTGAGCTGGAATCATCATCTAATAATCCATCTCCAGAAAAACTATCCGGAGTCAGATTCAAGATACCCATGATATAGGTTTTTAGTCCCCAATTAAATCTTTGTCCGTTTATAATCAATGATTTTTCCATAGAATGTCTAGTAATAAGATGTAATGTTGCAAGCAAATAAATGGAAATAGGAAAAGAATGTGGTGGTTAAAATAGTCAACTTATAAGACGATGCGACCTGATCTCTTAAGAACGACTAGAGCATCAAGGGTGACAAATGGATTGGAACGTACTTTACTGGTTCCACCCCAATCAACCCTTGAATGACCAGAAAGTTTCTTATCGTCCACTCTATAATATTTCGCTTCTGCAGGAAAGCCTCCATCACCTGTCCTTTTACTTTCTAATAGATCTAAGCCTTCACTACAGCGTGGATCTGTAATGAAACCTGCCTCAGCCATAACTTTTAAGGCAAATAAAACATCATAATGCCAATAATTAGGATAGTGTAGCTGAATAAAATTCCGGTCGATGATCTGTCCATCTCTGATCCTCCTGAGGAGATGTCGTTTCAGAAAGACATCAGCTGCCCGGATCACTGCCTGTCTCACTTTCGAATCACCTGTGATACTTGCATATCGAGCTAAACCACGCATAGGAATCAAGGTTTCATTAAACGAAGAATTATTTGCATTGGGTTGTTTATCACAATTCCAGCCTCCATCCTCCCATTGCCATTTCAATAATCGATCAACCAATTCCTGCGTCCGATCATCTGCCAATCCCAGTGCTAGCGAATAGAATACACAATTCCCTTCTTGTGATGCACATCGTCTAAACTTATTGTTGATCTTCCTGATAGAAGCTTGATGTTCCTTTGATAATAACCAACCATAGCATTGTTCTAACATCGGTTTCAGTGCCTCAATCCTTTCAGGATATCCCAAATCTGCAAGGATTGATAACACCCAGTGTGCGCCGAACCATTTATCGTAAGGATGATAAGGGATACGTCCATCATCCTTTTGATCACATAATAATTGGCGAATAATGGACGAGGTTTTTAACTGTTCGCTTGCCTTTGTAATTTCTTCAGCAGATATCGTTTCCTCGATCAGAAATCGATTCGCCTTCCAGCGAATAATGGGATCAGCATTTTCTAATAAGGATCCAAGGGTATCTTTAGAAATCTTATCCATATGGTTCCGCTAAATCCTTAATTCCCAACAAGATGGCCAACACTTCATCAGGAAGATCAATATCAGGTAATTCTTGCTCGCCATATTTCTGGTTTGCCCGTTCACGTAATGCCTGCCATAACAACTGGCGCTCATCAGATTGAACTACCAGGTCATTTACAGTGGCTGCCGCCATCAAGTACTCACCTGTAGTGTAAAGAAATGTGATCCTATGCCATGTCTCTGCTAGAATAGGTTTTGATAAACTTTCCAATGCACCGACTTGGATTTTATAATATTCCTCTCGAGCACGGGGATGATCAGGTTCAGACTTAAGTAACTCAGACGCGCGTGGTTAATTCGTGCCCACGTACAGGCGCGACAAGTTGAATGCGCCACTTATCATCTCCAAAAGCACCAGTTTGATAAAAAGCCAGATAATCTACTGCGATAACCTTTGGTGCTGTTCGCAGTGGGATACGATACCAACCTAATAACCTGGCAATCTCTAGGTCGCGAGGATTATTTACAACACCAACCAATACAAGTGAAGTAGAAAGGATCAATTATTACCTTTAATTAATTCCGGCATCAGCATTAAATTCATCGATCATTGCGTCAATTTCCGGAATTTGCGTTTGGATATCCTTCCAATAATCAGCGTCATACCATTGGGCTTGTATCTCAGCATAAGTCTTGCCTTGCTGCTCCACCCAGGTAAAATATTTTAAATTATGTACTCGTTTACGGTCAGTATATGCAAGCTCAAGCATATTATCAGTCGACTCACCTAAGAGATAACGTGCAAAATCTGCAGCCGCATGATTTTCAGTGTATTCGCCAAACTCTTGATGCATTTCCTTTAATCGGCTCCCATACAACTCCATTGAGTCGGTTAAAATTGTTAATACAATATCATGCTCACCGAGCTCATAATACTTTGCCATCTTAATTGCTGAAAGAACATTGGATATCCCTGAAAATCCAAGTAAATCCAGATTGCTAACGATATTCTCCTGTACCCCTTGCTTGATTAGATACCTTCTACCAGCTTCTTCATTAAAAAGTCTTGCCAGGTTTACAATTGCATGGTCATCAATGGCAACAATTAGATCAGTATTTTTCACATTATGGATCCAAGGAACATGCTTATCGCCAATGCCTTCAATTCGGTGGGCACCGAATCCATTTTGCAACAAGGTAGGGCACTGCAATGCTTCACTGGCAACAATCTTACTCGTAGGAAAGCGTTGTTTTAAATAATCACCACTTCCAATCGTGCCTGCTGAACCCGTTGCAGAAGCCATTCCACGATATTCATCCTTAGGACCCATGATCTTTTGCAATACTTCTTCCATGGCGTGTCCGGTAATTTCATAATGCCAGAGATAATTTCCAAATTCCTCAAATTGATTGAAAATCATCAAATCTTGGCCAGACTTGCGTAGCTCCCAACATTTATCAAAAATCTCTTTTACATTCGATTCTGAACCGGGAGTTTTGATTGTTTCTCCAGCAATTTTCGCAAGCCATTCAAAACGTTCCTTGCTCATACCTTCAGGTAGAATAGCGATCGACTCGCATCCTAACAATGCAGAATCATAAGCTCCACCACGGCAATAATTACCAGTTGATGGCCACACTGCTTTTTGGGTAGATGGATCAAATTGACCAGTAACCAATCGGGGTACTAAACAACTGAAAGCAGCTCCAACTTTATGCGCTCCGGTCGGAAACCATTTCCCCACCAGGACTACAATTCGGGCTGGAGTGCCAGTTAAGCTTGATGGAAGTTCAAGAAAATTTACTCCACTGAAACCTCCACCCTGAGCTATTGGTTCATTATGCCAGGTGATACGAAATAAGTTACGAGGATTTATATCCCATAAGCCAATCTTGATCAACTCATTTTTTATTTTTTTCGAAACTCGGCTTGGGTCTTTCATCTGTGCATAGGTAGGAATAACAATATTCCTCTCTCTCACACGCTGAATGGCTCGTTTTCTTCCCTCTTTATCAATTGTCAGATCAATTTTCATAATACTACTCCTCTTTAATCTTTAGTAGGTGCTTCCCGCACGATATACAGGGGACGTCCCTTTGCTTCATCATACAACCGTCCAATATATTCACCCAAAATTCCCAACGATATGAGCTGCACCCCTCCCAGGAATAAAACTGCGATTAGGGTTGTGGCTTGCCCTAAAAATGCATGAGACCCAACTATGCGCAGGATAATCACCAATGGTATGGCAATTATGCTTATCCCGGCTGTGATGAAACCCAGATACATTGCCAGCTGTAGTGGAAAATACGAAAAACTTGTAATAGCATCACTGGCAAATTTGACCATTTTTTTAAATGGATATTTTGTCTCTCCAGAAAACCTTGCTGCGCGCTTATAACTGACACCAGTTTGTTTGAAACCGACCCAGACTGACATTCCACGTAAAAACCGATGCCGTTCCCGCATACTTTTCATAACATCAACAACTTTACGATCCAGCAAGCGAAAATCACCCGTATCCTTGGGAATATCCACATCAGTGATCCGATATATCATCCGGTAAAAGAGCGATGCGGTAAATAATTTGAACCAGGATTCCCCCTCCCGTTCTGTCCGCTGAGCAAAAACTACTTCATAGCCTTCCTTCCACTTTGAAATCAAGTCAAGGATCACTTCAGGTGGATCCTGCAAGTCGGAATCGATAATCACAACTGCTTGACCTGTTGAATAATCCAGTCCCGCTGTAACCGCAATCTGGTGCCCAAAATTGCGTGCAAAGATGACTGGTTTTACATGGCTATCTTGAGCAGCAAGTTCATGAATTGCATCAACCGATCCATCTGTGGAACCATCATCGACCATAAGAAGTTCCCAGGTTTCACCAGTCGTCTCCATCGTCTCCTTCACCCTGCGAAATAACTCTGGGATATTTCCCTGTTCATTAAAGATTGGTGCAATAATTGAATAAACGATCATATTTTCCATTAGTTTAAATCCTGAATTGGTTTATTGATACATAACGTTTGAGGGCTGATTTTCTGACTGCCAATTCAGATGATAACATTTTTCAATGCAGCTAAAGTTGGCTCAATGATGATTGGTTCTTTTACTGCCTTCATTGCCGCACGTATGTCTTTTAATCCACTCCCAGTATTGATAACCATAACCGGCTCATCTGGTTGTATCAATCCGGTCTGAGCTGCTTTCACTAATCCTGCATATGAAGTTGCGCCTGCAGGCTCAGCAAAAATCCCAACCCTTCCAAGCTCTGCAATTGCAGACACAATCTCATCATCGTTGACAACGACATACCCACCATCAGTTTGCCTCGCTGCCCTAACAGCACGCACACCATCGCGAGGCAGGTCAACGGAGATGCTATCTGCCAGTGTATTTGCCTTAACCGGTATGATCTTTTCTGTTCCTGCAAAATAAGCATTTGAAATCGCGGCAGATCCGATAGCCTGAACTCCAAATATCTTGGGGATCCGATTCAACCAACCAAGTTTTTCAAGGTCCGAAAACCCCTTATATAATCCGGATATGATATTCCCGTCACCAACAGACACAAACACACTTAATCTTTTAGTAAGATTTTGCTGGTTATGAGTCATCCATTCCCAGATTTCAAGCGCTGCAGTTTTCTTTCCCTCGACTGTAAATGGATTGTAACCAGTATTCCTGCAATACCAACCAAATTCTTCAGACGCACGGATCGTCAGATCAAATGCATCATCGTAAGTTCCATCCACTAAATATACTGATGCGCCAAAAATTAATAATTGCGCAATTTTAGCGGGAGGTGCAGTTCGTGGAGCAAAAATCACTGCTTTTTGACCAATTGCAGCTGCCATACCCGCCAACGCTGCCCCTGCATTCCCCGTCGATGCTGTAACAACAATATCTGCTCCAATCTCGCGTGCCCTCGCAACAACAATTGCACTGGCGCGATCCTTAAATGATGCAGTAGGATTGCGGCTTTCGTCTTTAACCCATAGGTTCTTTATTCCAGCACTTTTGGCTAATTCAGTTGATTGATAAACGGGGGTATAACCAGCACTGTGGAGGGGAGTTTCATTTCCTCCAGGATCAATTACGGGGAGCAATGGAATGTAACGCCATAAGGAGTGTTCATTCGAGGATAGGATATCTTTTGGATTATGGATTTTCGCTAACCTGGTGTAATCCAGGACAACATCCAAATTTCCACCATCTTTTGGGCATGTGTAATCGAGTTCCGTGGGTGAATATTCAGTATTACAGATTGAACATCGGTAGCCAATAAAATTATTCATAACAACATCTTTCAAGTTTATCTATGAATCGATGGAATAGGATTATAAACCGCGCTCGCCCCGAATATAAGGGATGCCTAAAGCAGCAGGGGCACCAATGCGTTTTCGTACAGCCTCTCTTGACCCGATAACCAAAACAATAATGGTGAATGCATATGGAAGCATTTCGAGAAAGAAGCCATAATAAGGATTATAGTAGAAGGGATTGGCAAATCCTAAAATAATCATTGGACCCTGGATATCCAAGATCAAGCGACGTAATGCCCCAAATACAAAGGATCCAAATAATGCTCTGAATGGATCCCATTGTGCAAATATCACCAGACCAATCGCGATCCAGCCTTGACCGGCTGTGGTCATCTCACTAAACCATCCGGGTGAAACTGCCAGGCTAGTCGCTGCACCAGCTAAGCCTGCAAACATCCCTCCGAGGAAAACATAAAAATACCTCAGCCTGTACACATTTATCCCCAATGCGTCTGCGGCGGCAGGATATTCACCGACTGCGCGTAAGTGCATACCTGGTTTGGTTCGATTAACGTAATACCAAACTAGTGGACTAAGTAGAAAGCCTACATATACCAGGATATTTTGGTTTGTAAAGAAAATTGGTCCGATTAATGGGATTTTTGCCAGCAGTGGGATACTGAAATGAGGCAGTAATGCAATTGTACCGGCTTTGCTTAGTCCATCTCCCAAAACAAGGGCGATCCCAGTTCCGAGGAATGTTAATGCCAATCCACTCACTACCTGATCACCCCGGAGTGTAATCGTTATAAACGCGTGAATTTGGCTGAGTAGGCCTGCTGCGATCATCCCAACCAAAACACCTGCCCATGGATTTCCTGTTGCGACAGTTACGCTGTAAGCACTCATCGCCCCCATCAACATCATTCCTTCAACGCCCAGGTTTAACACACCTGAACGCTCAGCTAATATCTCTC
Organism: uncultured Chloroflexia bacterium; assembly: GCA_963736805.1. Lineage (GTDB taxonomy): Bacteria > Chloroflexota > Anaerolineae > Anaerolineales > UBA4823 > FEB-25. The sequence goes on along the minus strand of CAVTQM010000035.1, from coordinate 284,008 downwards.
CTATCGTCGCAAATAACAAGACTGTTCCAGTCGCTACACCAGCCTGCATAATGATAATCAGATTCATACTTTATGCCTCCTGAGCGACTGCATTGCGACGAACGATACGTACACGGTATCGTAGGAAGATATCACTCGCAATGAGGCATACTAAAATTATCCCCTGGATCATTTTTGGAATTCCCGAAGGTTGGATTTCTCTTCCTGCAAGGATCAAAGCACCAAAAAGTATCGAAACAATCACCACAGCAAATGGGTTTAATTTCGCTAACCAGGCGATGATAATACCTGTAAAACCGTATCCAGGTGAAATTGCACCTTGTAGACGGTGAACGACTCCCGTGATCTCAGATACACCCGCCAAACCAGCCAATGCACCTGAAGCCATCATCACTAAAATGATGTTTCGGCCGATGTTGATGCCTGCATACCGGGCTGCATCGGGGTTATCACCAATTAATCGTATCTCATATCCCCAACGACTGCGATAGATGATAAACCATACAATAACTACAGCGATCAGGGCTAAAATAAAACCGAGATGGACGGTCAAACCCCGGAATGATGGGATTCTATCCGCATAGTCGGTTAATCGTGGAAGCCATGCAGTCCGAGGGAATACCTTGCTCATTTGAAATCCACCTTCGGTCCAAACTGCAAAAATAAAGAAATTATTCCATTGCACTGCAATGTAATTCAACATTAATGTTGATATGATTTCATTCACGTTGTATCGTGCTTTTAAAAAGCCCGGTATAAAGCCCCACATTGCACCCATTGCCATACCAGCTCCAATCATTGCTGGGATAAATAACCAGGGTGATGTATTTTCTGGAAGCAGGGGAGTGAGGACTACCAAACTCGCTCCGAAAGCACCCATGAAGAATTGACCTTCTGCCCCGATATTCCATAAACGCATTCGAAATGCTAGGGAACACGCCAATCCAACAAGAATTAAAGGTGTAGCCTTTACCAGTGTATCTGAGAATACTCCCACACTTCCTACTGATGCTCGTGCAATATGTGCATAAGATGCAAAAGGATCGCCGCCAACAATAGCAATAATTATTCCACCAATGATCAAGGCGATAACAATGGCTGCCCCGGATACTGCCCATGGGTACCAACGTGGAGGTACGCTCAATCGGAGCTCAAATTGAATTGTATATGGAAAAGACCAGTTAGTATTTGATGATTTGATATTATGTCTATCACTCATTTCAAGCTGCTCCAATGTTGATCTTATCTAAAGGAGTTCCGGTCATCATCAATCCAATCTTCTCAATGAAACTATTTGATTTAAACCCTTCGGTCAGTTCCCCCATGATCTTTCCTTCATAAATTACCAATATTCGATCGCTTAATGCAAGTAATTCTTCCAACTCTTCTGAAATCAATAATACTGCTGCTCCAGCCTCCCGTTGACTTAATAGCAAGCGGTGAACTCCTTCGATAGCTCCAACATCTAATCCACGTGTGGGTTGTACAGCCACCATAAATGGAGGCTTACCAGATATTTCTCGCGCCAGGATCACCCTCTGCAAATTCCCACCGGATAATAAACGGACGGGGGTTTCTACACTGGGAACGATAATGTCATATTCTTCCTTTAGTTTGTTGGCAAATTGTGTAGCCGCTTTTCCATCCACAACCCAGCCGTGGGAAAATGGCGGTGTGCGATATTTCTTCATGATTACATTATCAGTGATACTCAAATTTGGTGCTGTACCCACATGCGTTCGGTCTTCTGGAATATAGGCCATCCCAAGCTTAATCGCTGCCATTGCAGGTTGATTGGTGATATTTTCAGATTTAAAATAAACAGTACCCTTTGTACATTGTCTGAGACCGGTGATGACTTGAGCAAGTTCACCTTGCCCATTACCAGCCACGCCCGCCAGGCCTATTATTTCTCCAGCTTTTACCTGAAACGATACCCCCTTTAGTGCTTGAAGTCCTTTATCGTTATCGGCATAAATATCTTCTACCTTTAAAATAATATCCCCCGGAGTATTGGGCTTCTTGTCCAGTTGAAATATTACCTCACGTCCAACCATTAATCTGGCAAGTTCTTGCCTTGTAATACTGTTGGTCTTTACACCTGCAGCTGTTATTTTTCCTTTTTGAAGAACTGTCACTCGATCTGATATTTCCATTACTTCATGGAGCTTGTGACTAATAAAGATTACTGATTTTCCCTCATCAATCATTGCCCGTAATGTGGTAAACAAACCCTCAATTTCAGTTGGTGCTAATACTGCGGTAGGTTCATCCATTATAAGAACCTGGGCACCCCGGTAAAGCATTTTTAATAGCTCTACACGTTGTTGTTCACCCACCGATAATTGCCAAATCTTTGCCCTGGGGTCAACTTTTAAACCAAATCTTTCACCAAGCTCTTCAATTTTTGGATCGTACTGATTTAATCGAAGACGAAAACGAGGATCTTCCAAGCCTAACAATATATTCTCAGTAACGGTCTGGGATGGAACCAACATGAAGTGCTGATGAACCATACCAATTCCTGCAATAATTGCATCACGGGGAGACGAAAAGGTTTTTTCATGCCCGTTTACCGTTATTATTCCTGATTCCTGGCGATATAAACCTGCCAGAACATTCATTAAAGTGCTTTTTCCTGCACCATTTTCCCCCAGCAGGGCGTGAATTTCGCCTTTTTGCAAATTAAAGTCAACATGATCATTCGCAAGCACACCTGGAAAACGCTTAACAATATTGCGCATTTCCACAACATTAGGAATGGGTTGCGCGGAATTTTCCATTAAAGTCTCCTGATTATTGAATCAGAAAAATCAAAACAAATGTAAAAAGAAAATGGGGCTAGAACAATCAAGTTCTAGCCCCATAATTATTGGTGTTTAACCACCCGTATCGGGTAATTCAGCTGTAATTCCTTCTGCCCACCACTTCATACAATATGTACAACCTAAACCAGTATTCTGGAGAATTGATCCAGGTCAGCTTGTTCAAGGTGCTCACCTTCAGGTACAATAAGGTTTCCTTGATTGTCATTGATTGGTCCAGTGAAAACGCTAAATCGATTGAATTCACCCGTTAATGATGCTGCCACTAGATCCCGAACTTCTTGGACAACATCTGCCGGTAAGTCTAGCTACACCAGATGTCAAAGTTTCACCTTCCATAAAACCAAATAATCCTAAACCACCCGTATCAGCGTCAAAGTAATCCCAGCCTGGGGTATATGTCCCTGCAATTACACGTTCGGTTAGGCTCGCATAAACCGGACCCCAATTCCAATATGGGGCTGTCAGGCATGCTTCCACCTTACAGGAGCCAGACCAGTCATACGTAACACCCCACCGGCCTTTTTCCTGCGCGACATCAGCAGAAGCGGGAGTATCTGCACCGGTAAAGACCACTTGCGCACCGGCATCAAAAAGGGATGCTGCCCCTTCTTTTTCTTTTACCGGATCATGCCAGGTGTTGATCCACCGGACATCCATCGTGCATTCAGGGCAGGTCTTTCGCATACCCAAAGCAATCGCATTCCCAAGCCTTAATTCTTCTGGGATCGGGAATGTAGCCATATAACCAAGTTTCGGATTGCCATCCATTTTTGCCCGTGCTCCAGCCAACATACCGGCAAGATACTTCATTACTTCCATAGCACCAAACAGGTTTCCGAAGTTTGTTCCATTTGATTTTATCCCGCTGATATGGACGTACATGATATCCGGAAATTCAGCTGCAACAGTCTCCATTGGATCCATAAAGCCATAGGAGGTACCGATAGATCAAATCAAAACCCTTACGGGATAAGGCCCGAAAAACCTGTTCAGAATCTGCACCTTCTGGAACACTTTCGATATAAGCAGTATGGACATTCGGAACATTATTCTCGACATACTCAAGTCCTTCAAAATGTGCCTGGGACCAGCCTCCATCATCATGTGGTCCGATGAGAACCATCGCTACGTTGAATTTATCTTTTTCAACATTTGGTATTTCAAATCCACCCACTTTTTCTGGTCCACATGCCGATAAAATCATAGCAGCAATAACCAGCATTGCAGTCAACTTCCAAAGTATATTCGATCGCATAATCTATTCTCCTCTTCTAAATTATTAGGTTCGGTTCTTTCATAATGTCTTCCTATAAATCTATCTAATAATATTTATTAAGAACTTGTCACCTCCTATACTGTTGATAGTTATTTATTTTACCTTAATGTTCAATCCATGTGCCAGTCTCTCCACGCAATGCAAGTCCGATTTTATCCGGACTGGTTATTAAAGCCTGCTTTCCACCCGCTTCAAGAAACCAAATAATTGCCTGAATTTTTGGAGCCATTGAGCCTTTAGCAAAGTGAGTTCCTTCTGCCAGATATTGCTTTGCTTCAGCTAAGCTCATTCGATCAAGCCATTTTTCGTTAGGTTTCCCAAAATTAATCGCAACTTTTTCTACCGCAGTGGAAATCAAAAATAGATCAGCATTGATTTCCCGCGCCAGCAGGCTGCACGCAAAATCCTTGTCTATCACTGCAGCAACACCTTTGTATTCGCCATTCCCTTCATCAATTACCGGGATTCCACCTCCACCAACCGTTATTACTACTACTCCTGCAGCAATGAGCGCTTTGACTGTTTCTAGTTCAACAACCTCCTTTGGTAATGGTGAGGCAACTACCCGGCGCCAACCACGCCCAGCATCTTCAACAACTGACCAATCCATTTCAGATTCCCGCCGTCTGGCTTCGGAAACATCCATAAAGCTACCGATTGGTTTGGATGGAGCTTGAAAAGCCTTATCGTTGCGATCAACGAGTACCTGTGTAATGACCGTAGCGACATTTTTCTTGATATTCCGTTTGAATAATTCATTCTGCAAGGTCTGTTGTAATGCATAACCGATTGCTCCCTGGCTATCTGCCCCGCACACATCGAGTGGAATTTCATGCATTCCTTCCACACGAGCTGCAATTTCAGATCGGCGCAAGATAAATCCAACCTGAGGACCATTTCCATGCCCAATAGCAACATCCCAACCTGCTTCGATCATATCCGCAATATGCAACGTAGTTTCTTTTGCTGCCAGGTATTGATCTTCAACAGACTTATGCATTTCATCTTTGATGAGGGAGTTTCCACCAATTGCGACAACCGCAATTTTTCGTTTAGTCTTTTCCATATTTTTCACTTTACCTCATCGTAAGAGCCATAACAGCTTTTTGAACATGCATACGGTTCTCAGCTTCATCATATACCACGGAATGTGCACCATCAATCACGCCATCCGTAACTTCAATATTCCTGTCAGCGGGCAACGGGTGCATATATATCGCATCCGGCTTTGCTAAATCCATTTTCTTTTCATCAGTGATCCAATGTTTGTATTTATTTATAATTTCTGCACCTTTATTAGGGTCTGGAGTATGCACCATAGCCCCCCACGACTTAGCATAAACGATATCGGCTCCTTTAATTGCCTCTTCCATATTATCTACAATTTCAAAACCTGTGCCGAATTTCCTGGCTTGTTCCTGTGCTTGCTCCATGATTTCAGGCATCAGCCTGAATTCAGGTGGATGAGCCAGTACAACATCCAGACCGAAGCGAGGCATTTGCAAAACCAGAGATTGTGGTACCGACATAGGTTTTTGGTAGGAAGCTGCATATGCCCAGCTTACAACCATTTTCTTTTTTCTCAAATCTCGGCCTTTCTTTTCTACAATTGTCATTAAATCAGCAAGACACTGGAAGGGGTGATAGATATCACACTGCATATTCAAAATTGGAACCCGAGATGCTTTCGCCACAGCATTTAGATAACCATTTCCAATTTCCCAATCTACATGCCTGATGGCAATGCCATCAAAATATCTTCCGAATATTTCCCCAATTTCCTTTGGCGTATCACCATGTGCAATTTGAGTAGTTTTACTTTCAATAAATGCAGCATGGCCACCTAATTGAGCCATCCCAGCCTCAAAAGAGCCACGTGTGCGCGTGCTTGAAAAGAAAAATAACATAGCTAACACTTTATCACGGAGATAAGGATGAAGTTCTCCCAATGCTCTTTTTCGCTTTAGGTCAAAAGCCACATCCAATACAGTTTCAACTTCTTCCTTTGAGAAGTCAAGATCTCCAATTAAATCTCTATTTCGTAAGTCAGTTTGCATAGATATTACTCCTCATCTAAAATATTTTAATATATTCGATCTGAAAAGATGGGTTTATTTATACTTTTTTTAGTAATTCTCCATATTTATAAGATTTATGGTAAACATCCTATTTCAGAATTTATAGAAGATACGGTTGATGTTTTCTCGTTGCTATCTGGTGCCGATATTTCAATACGGTGCCATAACCGGCAAAGCAGTGGGTTCATCACGGGTGAAATATCCTGTGCTTGCCTGGTAAGACCAAGCGCTCTTTCCCAATTTCCAACATGTGCATATCCTTCGATGAATGGGAAGTGCTCAGATGGATCATTGGGATAATCATTTAGATTATACGCGATATCCCCCAGAGATGCTACTTCATTCCAATTCCCTTCTTGTCTGGCTAAATCTGCACGTTCATAATAATAGCACCACCCATGAGATGGTTCTATTTTATAGAGATTTTTTGGCAGAATATTCTCAGCCGTTCGAACGTCATCATTAATCCATTGCGTCGATGATAATGTTGCAGCTGCCTGCATATCCATCGAAAGCATGCGGTTATCACTATCCAGAGCCTTATCAAGGATCCGTAAACAAGCAGGTGGATTATAGACCAACGAGACAACCTGGGAAGTGTTTCCAGTAAACTTAGCTGCCAGGTAATCTACAGTGATTGGAGTTTCTGGGATAAGAGATGAAAGTGATTTTCCTAGTCTTTGCGATGGATATAATAATAAATATGCCATCTCTTGCGATTTATTATTTGGTGCCCAAAACCAATTTAATGGTGCTGTCAATGAATTATCGCTGAAATAAGTGACTGGTAAATCATTGACCATAAGCGTTGTGCCAGGTTCTAAATCAGGTATTCTCCATGCTAACTGCCAAAAGAAACGACGTTGTGTCTCCCAATCTCTTCTAAACTGGTTGGTAACTAGAAATTGCGAACCTACTGCGAATCCAACCAGGATAGCCATAATAACTACTTTCATCCATGTTTTAAACGGGAGAATAATCAATATCCCAACAATGATCATGCACACACCCAGAATAAACGGGAGTGTGAACCGATCACTTGGAAATATTAAAGAAGGTGGTAAACCAGTTAACCACCATGGGACACCTCCAAGTAAGCATGCAATAAAACCAATCAGGATTATTGACCGTCCATTACTTTTATGGTGGATATCCTTTCGGTTTTGCCAGAGATACCAGGTGAAAGCCCCAATAATCATGAAAACTATGAAGATAGTTACTAGCGTTGTCCTTAATCCTACTTCCGATATATTAATCGGTTGAAATATTTTTCCCCATGCAGCAATGATAACCACCCACAAGCTGATAGCTATATCTTTAATCAGAGCTATCATCGCTTTGAATGGTGAATTTTGCAGATCTTGGAAAAAGTTCATCTGGTAATTATGCGTTTGATAGCTAAAAATAAACAATCTCCAAATAGTTACCGCACCCCATAATACCAGGTAGGGTAACCAATTCAAAATAGTTACCTTTATGCGAATTTTCCGGTCAAAATTTTTCTCGCCTAATGCTTGCCAGATAAATAACGGTCGTATCAATTCCAAGGCAAAAAAATATTCCATTGCTATAAGGTTATATAAGGAAAGTAAAAGTGCCAGGGTGTGCCAGACCCATACTTTCAAACCAGGTTTCGCTCCACCAGATTGGTGGACGGCTTTCATATTAAAGTAAAGCGATAGTAAAAAGCAATCTAGAACAATAAGAAGGTTGCTGTAAATTACTGAGATATGTTGCTGGGTAAAACCTGGATATACGAGAAATAAAATGCTGGTCCAAATGGAGATATATTTTTGTTTTGGCCAAATTTCTAGTAATAATAACCACACAATTACTGCACTTATCCATCTCCAAAAGAGTGCGTTCAACTGCCATTGCCAGGGTTGATTGAATATATTAAATGTTATCTGATAAAGCAATCCCCAAAAAGGACGATTGGTTGAAAAATAACGTGTCAGACCCTCTGAACCATAAACAGCATTAATATAAGTCAAGGGAAAATCATCCCAATAATAGCCTAATCGATTGATGAGTAATCCATAGCTTGCAAGAGCGATAACAAATAATGCTATTGGTACAGCAAGTGGCTTTTCAAACCATTCACCAATATTTTTTATAACATTTCGAAAATATTGCTTGACAGACACTAGAAATTTCTCATTCTCGTCCAGAATCGTCGCTTTTTTGAGATTGGTGAATGTTTTTTATATCATCCCCCGATTTTTTATCTTTCAATAGGTAAATGGGTCTCTGCTTAACTTCCTGGAAAATATATCCCACATAAATCCCAATAAAACCCAGAGTTACCATTAAACATCCACCGACGAATAAAAGAACGAACATCAGTGAAGACCAACCAGGAGCAAGACTAGATTGTGCGCCAGTGATCCAAAAGCTTAGAACATAAATAACCTCAGCCAAAGCAAGGAGTAGAAATAATGCCCCAACAGAAATTCCCATGTATAAAGGAATGAGAGAAAATGAGAAAGTTGCATGGGCAGCCAAACGTAACATTTTTCGAAACGAATATTTCGATTTTCCACCCAGGCGGTCAGGTTGTTTATATGGAAGGATAACAGATCGATATCCCATCCAGGCAACCATTCCACGTAATAGGCGATGATACTCCCGCATGGTTCTTAATGAATCAACAACGGATTTTCCTAATAATCGAAAATCTGCAGCTCCAGCCAGAATGTTTGTATCACCGACTAAATTGACCAGACGATAAAACAAACGAGAGGTTATGTTTTTAAATGTTGTATTTTCATTCTCCACCCTCTGGGCGATCACCACATCATATCCAGATTCTGCCAGCTTTATCATTTCGGGGATTAATCCTGGTGGATGCTGTCCATCACCATCCATGGTGATAACAAAGTCCCCACTCGATTCATCAAGCCCAGCAGTTAAAGCCGCCTGGTGACCAAAATTTCGACTTAGTTCTAAACCAATTACACGTTTGTCTTGCTCAATAAATCCTTGAATTATATTCTGCGTTCCGTCCGTTGAGCCATCATTCACATACCATATTTTAAAATCAAATGGCAATTGATCAATGACCTCACACAGCTGTTGGTGCAAGGCATGTATTGACTCCTCCTCGTTATAAAGAGGAATGATGATATCTATTGAAAGAGCGTTTTTGGATTCAGATTTCACTTTAATAATTGAAATGGGTGCTTCGTTTTTTTCATAACGAAGCACCCAGAGCTTGTTATTCCATCGCACCTAATACGAGGGCCAGTAGTGCCATCCGCACTACCACTCCATTGAATGCTTCAATCCAATATCTTTGATGACGGGTATCATCAACATCCGCAGGAAGCTCATCCATTCGAGGTAGTGAATGCAAGATAATTGAATCTTGTGGTGCTTTACGCATCAGCTCCTTGGTGACCTTATAGTTTGCTGGGGTTAAGCCAACAGTAGCACCGCGTTCATCACGAGCTTTGGTGTAGTCTGGTTGAACAACTGGTTCCATGTATACAACATCAGCTTCAGCAATTGCTTGCTCGACGTGCTCAATTTCTTTAAAATTCAAGTTTAGATCAACGAGCTCTTTCTTGAAATCCTCAGTCATACTCATTTCAGGAGGAGATACATAAAAAGCATTGATATCAAATTGAGACATCGCATACGATATACTGTGCATTGTTCGCATACGCATATCTCCAATCAGCAGGAAGTTTAATCCATCAAGTGTACCTTTTTCATTCAAAATCGTATATAGGTCAGTTAATACCTGGGTCGGATGTTCTCCCCAACCATCTCCTGCATTGATGACTGGAATACTTGCCCACTTGGCTGCTTCGTGTGGAGCTCCTTGCTGAAAGTGGCGCATTACCAGTACATCCCCATAAAACTCCAGCATTCTGACGGTATCTTTGATTGATTCTTGATAAAAATCACCTGCTCGGGTGTTTTTAACATCCGAGAACCCTAAGACGTGGCCACCCAGCCGATGCATAGCCGCTTCATGTGCTAACCGTGTACGTGTGCTGGGTTGATAAAATGCTGTAACCAGGGTTTTATCTTTGAGCAAATCGGTATTCCTGCGATCGCGTGCAAATGGCAATAATTCATCTGCTACATCGAAAACCCTATAGAATTCTTCCCTACCAAAATTTTTGAGTGACAGGATATCCCGTCCCATAAAACTACGCATTTCATTTTCTCCTATTCTATTTTATATGAAATTTTGTCTATACGCAATTGGCATGATTGTTATAATCATTATACACGACGAACTACATGAAAATTGAAAAATCCTGGCAAAAAATAGCTGAATGAATAATCCACTACCCGACCATTGGTGGCATAGAGATAAGCATTAAATCGTAATAACACATCCCCGCGCTGGATTCTTAAAGCTTTGGCAATATCGACCTTCGCTTGCACAGCATTTATCTCACACCGTGATGATACTAAAGCGGGGGTTCCACGTTTTAGCAACAGGTCCAGTACAGACCCAGTAAAACCTGATTCAAGTTCTTCATTTCGTATAAATTCATCAGGTACAATATCAATCAGATAAGCAACGGGTCTACCTTCTGCGTGGATGACCCGTGAAATTTGTATTATCTGATCATCAGGTTGAATAGAAAGCTCCTTAGCAACCTCTTCACTTGCTTTTTGATGCTCAATCTTAAGATCGCCCATTGATACGGCTAATCCGATGCGCTTGGATAATGTTTCTATACTTTCTAACACCTCCATACCAGTATCAATCACCTGAGATGGATGAATTACATAGGTCCCTGAACCCTGTCGCCTATAGATCAATCCCTGGATTTCATAAGTACGCATTCCTTCGCGCAGTGTTGCTCTAGAAACGTTCAACTGCTTCGCTAGCTCTGGTTCGGTTAACAAACGTTTTCCAGGCGGGGTTTCAGCGATGATCTTTCCAAGATCTACATGTAATCGCTGTGAAATCGATATTCCATTCTTTCCCATAGTTATTTACCTATCCATCTATCACTGGTAAAAATTCAAACTTGCTAACATCAACCAGACCTAGATCAGAAATTCTGAGCTCTGGGATGACGACCAAAGCCATTAAGCTGATTTGCATATTTGGATTATTTAACTTACAGCCACATTCCTTTATCGCACTCAAGATTGAGCCAGCCTTCTTGGCAACGATTTCAGCGCTCTCGTTTGACATCAAACCTGCAATCGGGAGTTCGACTTTTCCAATGATCTTCCCATCTTTGATTACGATTTGACCGCCACCCATGCGAGCTAACTCATTAACTGCAATTGCCATATCAGGCTCGCTCGTTCCAATAACAATCATGTGATGGCTATCATGGGCAACTGTAGTTGCTATTGAACATGACACATCCAACCCAAAACCACTGACCAAGCCCACTTGTACCCCACCTGTGGCTTTATGCCTTTCAACTACCGCAATTTTTGCGATATCACGTTTTATATCTGTGTGTATCTGACCTGAACTTGCCTTTACAGCTATCTTTAAATGCTTCGTTGGAGCCTGGTTTTCAATGACACCAATTACATTAGCGATATAATTTCCATCACCGGGCGCTATAAGACGAAAGTCACCCGCTTGCAAAGCCCTTCCCAAGTGAATTGAATTTAAAGCCCAATCTGGATATGAATAGGTTGGTATGTCAACAAGCAATTTACCCTTTTCTGCTACTACTCTGCCTCTGGCAATGACCACATCCGCAACCAATTCAGATAAATTTGAAACCAGCAAAACATCACCAAATCTTCCAGGAGCGATCATACCAACATCACGCCACACCCCAAAATGCTCAGCGGGATTGATGGTCGCCATTTGAAGTGCTGTGATTGGTGCCAATCCATATGAAATAGCTTCTTTTATTGCCCGGTTAACATGCCCCTCAAAAACCAATGTTTCAGAATGTGAATCATCCGTACACAAAATGAAGTGTCTTGGATCCAATCCTAGCTTGGTAACAGCTTCAATCTGATTTGCCACATCATGCCATGCTGATCCGAAGCGGAGCATAGCCTTCATTCCCTGACGTATTCTGCTTATCGCATCTTCTAAGCGTGTCCCTTCATGGTCATCTTCTGGACCACCAGCAACATAACCATGAAATGGCAAACCTAAATCTGGTGATGCATAATGTCCACCAATAACCTTACCAGATTTACGTGCTTCCGCCATTTCCATGTGCATTTTTTCATCGCCTGAGAAAACGCCCGGGAAGTTCATCACTTCTCCCAGACCAATGATCCCTGGCCAGCTCAATGCTTCTTCAACTTCAGCTGGTCCGAATTCAGCTCCAGGAGTTTCAAAGCCTGGGGCGGATGGTATACAGGATGGCACCTGCACCCACACATGGATTGGTTGTTGTGCTGCTTCCTCAACCATCAGTCTTACACCCCTCAATCCAAATACATTAGCAATTTCATGTGGATCGACAAACATGCCTGTGGTTCCATATGGAATTACTGCACGAACAAATTCTGTGACAGTTAGCATCCCAGACTCAATATGCATATGACCATCGAGCAAGCCTGGTACCAGATATCTGCCCCCTGCCTCAATTACTTGCGTTTCCTTACTAATGGTGTGTGAAGCATTTTCACCGACATATGCAATCCTTTGACCTTTTATAGCAATATCTGTGTTCGGGATAATCTCTCCGGACTGAACACAAACCCAAATTCCATTTCGGATAACTAAATCTGCTGGTACTCTTCCCATGGCAACATCGACCAGCGCTCTGGATATTACCGAATTAATCGCTTCCATTGACCAATCTCCTCGCTGCTCGGTTATGTCTCTCCACTAATATAGGAAGATCAAGATTAATGAGGTTACCGTCTTTAACGATCATCTTTCCAGCAACAATCGTGTAATCAGCCCTGACAGGTGCACAAAAAATGAGAGCAGAAACCGGATCATGCAATCCACCTGCATATTCTAATTTATTTAAATTTATAGCAAACAGATCTGCACACTTTCCAATTTCGAGCGAACCCAAATCATTTCTACCTAACACAGACGCCCCACCTAAGGTTGCAATTTCTAATGCCTTTCGAGCTGTCATAAGGGGTGGTGCTTCATCACCAGATTTTGATGCACCCATCAAACCCGCCCTGAGGCGCGCAAGCAGCATTGCCTGCCGGGTCTCTTCTAACAAATTAGAACCATCATTACTCGCAGATCCGTCAACTCCCAAGCCCACTTTTACGCCCCAATGCAACATATCCATGAGTGGCGCAATTCCGGATGCCAAACGCATATTTGATGTCGGACAATGGGCAACCCCACTTCCCGTTTTTGCATATATCCCGATTTCTTCTTGATTCACATGAACCGAATGCGCAAACCATACATCACTACCGAGCCATTTTAATTTTTCCATGTATGCAACCGGACGAAAGCCTGATTTTTCAATACAAAAGACCTCCTCATCCTGAGTTTCAGCTAAATGGGTGTGTAGGTGAACGCCATAATCACGCGCCATTGCTGCGCTTGCTTCCATCAAGCTTGGTGTCACACTAAAGGGTGAACAAGGAGCAAGGACAATTTGAACCATGGATCCTGGCTTTGGATTATGATATTGTTCAATCAGCCTCTGTGAATCTTTCAGGATAAATTCTTCATTTTCCACGACATGATCGGGAGGAAGTCCTCCCTTGCTCTCACCGAGGCTCATTGAGCCGCGTGATGCATGGATACGCACACCAATCTCACTTGCTGCCTGTATCTCATCATCTAACCGTGCTCCATTCGGGAAGATATACAAGTGGTCAGAGGCAGTGGTGCAGCCTGAAAGAGCAAGCTCCGCTAATGCCGTTTGGGTCGAGACTTGAATATCTTCCGCAGTCATCCGACCCCAGATTGGGTATAGTGTTTTAAGCCAATTGAATAAGTTTGAATTTTGTGCAGCGGGGACTACCCTGGTCAAGGTCTGGTAAAAATGGTGATGGGTATTGATCAGGCCAGGTAAAACAATATGTCCGCTTAAGTCCAAAACTTCATCTGCCTGCGTTGGCAGAACTTCAGTCTTGCCAACCTTCTCAATAAAACCATCCCTGATGAATAAACCTCCGCCAGGAATCTCCTGTCGCAGTGTATCCATGGTTACTAAAATCGCAGCATTTTTTATGAGAAGGGTGCTCATTGCTTATATGTTGATCGATATAAAATAATTGTCAGACAAGCATAGTTTAGCAAAAACAACGCTAAAAGTCAATTGTCTGACAACTTTCTCCTCAACAAATATGTCGACTGCGGAAGAATAATTTCCGCAGTCGTTGTAAGATCAGCTTATAGTGCTCCTGCCTGAATTTTTGCTGCCCTAACCGTATTTCTGAGCAACATGGTGATCGTCATTGGACCAACCCCACCAGGATAAGGTGAAATCCAGCCTGCAACTTCCTTTGCTGCATTGAAATCAACATCCCCTGCCAGGCGATATCCTTTTTCCAGGGATGCATCATCAATACGGTTCGTTCCTACATCAATCACTACTGCACCTGGTTTAATCCAATCGGCCTTTACCATCTCTGGTCTCCCTACCGCGGCGATTAATACATCTGCGCTTCGACAGATACTTGGCAAGTCTTTGGAGCGTGAGTGGCAGATTGTAACTGTTGCATCTCGTTTCACCAGTAATAGCGCAACCGGCATACCAACAATATTTGAACGACCCAGAACAACAGCATTAGAACCTTTTAACTGGAAACCGGTTTGATCGATCAGGTAAATACACCCATCCGGGGTGCAGGGCACAAATAATGGTTCTCGTCCTTTTTGTGCCAAACGGCCAATATTGATTGGATGAAACCCGTCAACATCCTTTTCAATACTGATGGAATTCAATATCTTCTCATCATCCAAATGATCAGGTAACGGCAGCTGTACTAGGATTCCATTTACCTTAGGGTCAGCATTTAATTCCTTTACTAAAGCCTCTACTTCAGCCTGGGATGCAGTTTTTGGAAGCTCATAGCCATATGATTCCAATCCATTCTTCTCACAAGTTTTACGCTTCATTTTTACGTATTGTTGGGATGCTGGATTTTCACCGACCAGTACTGCTGCTAAACCAGGACGAGGCAAACCTTGCTTAACCATTGCCTCGACATCCAGTGCAATTTCACTGAGTAATTTCTCGGAAATCGCTTTTCCATCGATGATCTGCGCTGTCATAATATCTCCTTTACGTGAGTGATATTCAGGTTGAGAAGCCTGATAGATTATTTGCCCTTGGTAATTGGTATCGTTTTTCATTATCCATGAAAGTGAATTATTTTTCAAGTAACATTTATCACAAATTACCAAAGATTCGCAAAGCGATGAAATAGTTTAGATACTTACCTCAGATTGGCTCGTCGATTATTCCGATTTTACAGATTTTTCGTTAACAAATCTACAAAACAACATAAAAAAACAGACGTCGAAAACAAGTCGTAGGATACTAAACTCAAATTTGCAATATTCATACAGATTTCACATATATCATTAAATCCAAAAGGGAATGATCTTGATGTATGAGAAGTAATTCAGAAGAAAAGTAGATTAACTAACAACGAAATATATTTATGATCAAGGCTGGTCGCTGGATATCGGTCGCCAGGCTGGGTCGAAATCGTAGGCTGGGTCATCTTCAATCGGCATTCGATCCACCCCATTTACACGCATAATATAAATATCGTGAAATCCCGAATACCAGCTGGTAAATAACAACCAATAACCATCGAATGAATAGCTAGCATCAGAAACCAATTGAGAGTTGGGAACATCAACTGGTATAGCACCAGTTTCATTATATGGAATAGCCATCAGGCTGGTAGAGCCGGTTGTATCGGAGAAATCTGAGCGTGTGAATATTACAACCGATCCATCGGGTGACCAGGCAGGTTCATTGGTCACATAATCCCATTCACCGATGATGAGGCTACGCCTATTTTCTCCATTAGTATCCATGACCCATATCCTGTTGTCGCTATTCACATACGCAATCTCGATCCCGTCAGGTGACCACGCTGGTTGGGAAATCGCCCTGGTTTCATCCTCCACAAGTGATTCTACGGTGTTATCGCTAAGGTTTAATATAAATATACCTGGTACTCCACCATTGCGTAATGATGTGAATGCGATCTTAGTTCCATCCGGTGACCAGCTTGGATCATAATCACCCCCCGGGGCATTCGGGAGTGGTACCAAATCAGTACCATCAGCATTGATAATAAACAGATTTGCACCAAAATTTCTTATTTTGTTGTTTTTACAGGGTGAGATAAATACAATCCTTTTGCCATCTGGTGACCATCTCGGTTGACAGGCACCTTCAGGAATGTTTGTGATCTGTTTGAGACCACTCCCGTCAATGTTCATCATCCATATTTCCACCGCACCTGATCGGCTGGAAGCAAATGCTATTTGTTCTGCTCCCGCCAGTGGTGTGGGTAGGGGCGTGTCAGTATTGGTTGGAGTTGGTTCAGGAGTATAGGTTGAGGATGGTTCAAGAGTTTTCGTAGCAGTTGGTGTTGATGAAATATCAAAAGTCGGTGTGCTGGAATTTTTAATCAGTGATGGCAACGTAGAAGTCATTGAGGGAGAAATTGTATTGGTAAAGGTCGGATTAAGGATTGGCATAAAATTATCGATCGCTGATCGATATAATTCAGGATTCACAGCATAGATACCAAATCCGCCCAATACGAAGACAAATAATAATGCAAGGATAATCCAGATAGAAATGTTACTCTTGTTTTTCAAGATGTTATCTGAACGCCTAAATATACCCTGATTTAATGGCAGGGTAGATTTTTTTACCGCACCACTTTTCCCAGATAATGATAATTGCGCGGATTTCTGTTCATTCGAAATTCCTTCTTTGGGTAATCGATCGTGCAAAATTACCGGTGGGGGTTGAAGGACCAGTTCCAATGGTAATTTCCGCCTTGATATGCTCCTCGCCTCCATTAATGCAAATCGTAATTCTTCAGCTGATTGGTAGCGCTCATCTGGTTGGACAGCTATACATTTCTCAATGATAGTGACAACATGTTCAGATACTTTAGGATTATGCATGATGACGGGAGTTAATTCGATTCGACCCATCACACGATCCAGCCCATCTTCTGGGAGCACATTTGTTAATGCAGTGTATAAAGTTGCCCCTAGGGAATAGATATCCGACCTGGGATCAGTACGAGCGGTTCCATATTGTTCCGGGGGTGAATATCCAGGTGTCATGGCGCGCGCACCAGTATTGGTAGTTTCACGGCCTTGTACGAGTTTTACCAGGCCAAAATCTACCAGGTAAATGTGCCCATTCGGAGTGATGCGAACATTGCCAGGTTTAATATCTCTATGGAGTATCATTGGCTTGCAGGAGTGCATATAAGCCAAAGCATCACAAATCGCAACGCCAATAATGATCACTTCTTGTTCAGGAAGGGGTCCCAAACGATCCAATCTCTGGCGAAGGTCTTCACCTTCAACAAAATCCATTACCAGGTATTGACCTAAAGGCTCAATTACAAAATGATCTGACACCCGTGGTAGATTTGCTTGGCGTAATCCTGCAAGTATCGTGGCTTCTAATCGGAATTGGCGGGCATATTCATCCGTCGTAAAAAGATTTTCCTTAACTGCCACTTCGACGCTCAGGTTTTCATCGATTGCCCGATATACAGCCGCCATCCCCCCCTGACCGAGCACTTCGATGATTCGATAACGATTATTTAATAGGGAGCCAAGTTCCAAAGTCATTGTTCTAATTATACGTGAAGGATGATATTCTGAGACAAAGCCTTATCCATGAAATCCAAGGATTCTGCACTTCTTCAATGATTACTATTCACTTGGAGAATTTTCAAAATAAAATAATACTATTTTGTCATATGAAGAATAATATTCGTATAAGACTAGATTTTATTTCTTCAGAATAGTATTTCTAAACTTCGTTATCCGTTGATTAAAACGGTTCATATCTGCAGCGGAAAATTTAGCGATAAGAACACGAATAGATGTGATTATTTGTAAGTAGAAGGAGAATTATTGATATTTAGATCACCAGGATCCTATCAATTGATCCTGTTAACAAACAGGTTGATTAATAAAACAACTCCGTCAGCACTATTTTTGGTTCAATAGAATTTTCTTATACATCCAGATTCTTTACGTCACGTGCATGGGTCTGGATAAATCTCCTGCGTGGTGGAACAGCAGAACCCATCAACATATCAAAGGTCCGGTCAGCCTCAGCTGCATCTTCGACAGCTACAAGGAGCAGAGTGCGAACGCTTGGATCCATCGTTGTGTCCCATAACTGTTCAGGATTCATTTCTCCCAAACCTTTATAACGCTGAAGAGACACTCGATCTGTTGATGCATTCATTTCTTTAACAATTTTGTCTTTTTCGACATCGCTATACGCAAACTTCAACTGATTTTTATATGCCACCCGATATAAAGGTGGTTGAGCTATATAGAGATGTCCATCTTCGATCAGAATGGGCATATATCGGAAAAAGAAGGTTAGCAACAAGGTCCGAATATGGCTACCATCCACGTCTGCATCCGTCATAATGATCACCCGCCCATACCGAAGCCCAGAGATATCAAAATTATCCCCAATTCCAGTTCCCAGAGCAGAAATCAACGCTTTCACTTCATTATTTGCCAGAATTTTATCTAATCTGGCACGTTCGGTATTTAATATTTTCCCACGTAATGGAAGCACTGCCTGGAAATGCCTGTCTCTCCCTTGTTTGGCAGAACCACCTGCCGATTCACCTTCCACAAGGTATAACTCGGTTTTTTCAGGATCACGTTCGGAGCAATCTGCCAATTTTCCAGGTAAAGTAAGGCTTTCCAATGCTGATTTTCTAATTACCAGGTCACGGGCTTTTTTAGCGGCATCCCGTGCTCTGGCGGATGTCAAGCATTTTTGTACGATTGCTTTTCCAGCCGATGGATTCTCTTCCAGGAAAGTGCTGAAACTGTCGCCAATCACTTGTTGGGATAATGTCTGAACCTCGGGGTTCATCAATTTAACTTTTGTTTGGCTTTCAAACTGTGGATCCGGGTGTTTTATGCTGATAATTGCGGTTAACCCTTCACGGGTATCATCACCGGTAAAGTTTAGATCAGCCTCTTTTAGAAGCCCACTTCGCCGTGCATAATCATTAATAGTTCGAGTAACTGCTCCACGTAAACCAGTCAGGTGGGTACCACCATCTATTGTGTTGATCGTATTCGCAAATGAATAAACTGATTCTGCATATGCATCTGTATACTGAATGGCAGCATCAATTGTGATTCCATCAATCTCTTTTTCAGCGTGCACAACTGGGTGAAGTACATCTCTATTACGATTTAAATATCGCACAAATGATGTAATACCACCCTCAAAATAAAAACTCATCTCTCGGTTTATTCGATCGTCTCGGAAATAAATGGTTACTCCCCTTGTTACAAATGCCATCTCGCGAAACCTTTGCGTCAATGTATCAAACCGGTAATCAAGATCGCCTTTAAATATTTCAGGGTCAAATTTAAAGGTGGTTTTAGAGCCTGTTTCTTTGCTTGTTGCTTTCCCTATGTCGGTCACTGGACCTTTTGGGTAGCCACGTTCGTAACGCTGGAAGTATTTCTTCCCATCACGTTTAACTTCAACCTCACACCATTCTGACAAGGCATTTACAGCAGAAACCCCAACACCATGCAACCCTCCAGATACTTTATAACTTCCTCCCCCAAATTTTCCTCCAGCATGGAGGACAGTCATAACCACTTCAAGCGCTGATTTTTTTAATTGTGGATGAATATCGACCGGGATACCTCGACCATTGTCTGAAACAGTCACGCTACTGTCTGGATTAATGGTCACTTCAATTCGATCACAAACGCCCGCTAGTGCTTCATCAATGGAATTATCTACAACTTCATAGACAAGATGATGCAATGCTTTGATGTCTGTTCCCCCAACATACATACCTGGACGTCGACGTACTGCTTCAAGACCTTCCAGCACCTGGATATCTTTCGCATCATAGGATATAGGTGTTTTATCGTCAACCACAATTACCTCCAGGTCTATGTGCTTTTCAACGGCAGTTTTTGTTGGGATTTAAGCATTCTGAGTGTTTCTTGTGTCCAATGGTCGGCATCACGGTAATATACAAAACTGGCAGCTAATAAGGCACTGCTGATAAATGCATGCCCCCCGACGGCAACAATGGTTAACCATGATGTTTCCTCAGGCACACGCCATAATATATCTAAACCTTCGCTGATTACCAGGATTGAAAGTATAAAGACCGATGTTGAAGGTAATGTCATCCTTATTAACATCATACTTCTCTGAACGGAAACCAGGGCATTATTATGATTAACGAATATGCCATGCGCAGAGAATAATAATGGGAATGCTAACCAAAAAAGAAGGCCTATATATAAGAAGATCGCAAATTGGCCTAATGGCAGTCCAAAAAAAGTTAAGGCAGAAATTGCGCAGCTAGACGGAATGCTAATTAATATGAATATAAGTAATAAAGCCAATGCCAGGCTGAGTACTTGGACCGATGTCCAGGACCAGTTCTTAATTAAATTTTTAAGATCGATCTTTCCTTCAAGAGCGATCTGACCAACTAAAATATAGTATAAACAACCAATCAACCAGGCCAATAATAATCATACCAAGTACAATCCCAGTCACGATAATTGGGTTCGAAATATCGAAAAACGCAGGTGTTCCTCCCGGAGTTTGGAGGGGCAATCGGGCAGCCATCAAGCTGGGAATTCCAACTGGAATGGTGCGAAGTAAGCTAAGTAAATTGTATTGCTCTGCAGCGGTTTGTAATATTTCTTTGCTGCTGGCTAACACTTCCGTTGATTGGATTGAACTTATATCTGATGGGATATTTAGCGAATTTATAAAACCATTCACCAAGCTCTTCACTCGTAAGTGTGGTCCAAGCCAAAAGAATAGATCAATGCTAATCGGAATCAAAATGATCGCAATCTGGTTTGCCACCGCGTCAAACCCTGCGCGCAAAGATGAGATCGTATTGGGTGGTACCGGCATAATTTGGGATTCAGTTTTGTCCATACGGCATTCCATTGTACCATAGACGATTATCTGCGATATTATATAAATACACAACGGTTTAATAAACATTTTTCCAATTTGTAATATAAAATATGATTGTGATTCGAAAAACACCTGTTTCTCAAAACCTTTTTTTTAGTATTGGAATTTCATTCTTTCTTCTCATCATAATCTCATTACCCGGATTTGCTGGAACACCTGTTGATTTTTCCCCCCTTATTACTCAAACAACCACTCCAACAATTACCTTAAACCAGCAGCCTGGATTTGCATCAACAATCCCAATCTTGCCTCTACCGGAATCGATCGATAGTTCTTATCAGCAAAGTCCACCAATTCCCACTTCAATTACAGTTCCCATTACAGATACCAGCACTCCTACGTCTACGTACACAACCACTCCCATTGTCACTTACACTCAAGAATTAACCCCCACCGAAACTCCAACACCTAATCCCACTACTTTTGCCTGGTTACCTTTCCTTTCAAATGATCACTTTATTCCCACTTATACTCCAACGCCAACTCCCCCTCCACCTGAAAAAATCCTCTTCTGCGATAATCTTGGTCAACCAGCATATATACCAGATAATAATGCGAATGGGGTAAGTAACAGCATCCATGTATCTGATTGGCGTAAACTGGTGAATATAAGCATATACGTGGATATATCCCATACTTGGGTTGGAGACTTGGTTATTATGCTTACCAACCAGCAAACCGGAGATAATCTCACACTTTTAGATCGTCCAGGGGTTCCCAGCTCTCAATACGGCTGTAGCAGCGATAATATCATCACAATCTTTGATGATGCTGCAGCCCAGGCTGCAGAGAATAAGTGCTCCAATTCTCCAGCAATATCCGGGATTTATTTACCGGTTGAAGAATTGAGTACATATTCTGGAATGAATATCTCTGGAACATGGATTATAAATGTGTCAGACCAATCACCAAATGATACCGGTTGGTTAAACCACTGGTGTCTCCAGGCATCTGTTTCTGAAAATATGCCTGCACCTACACCTACGCCTACCTCAGTTTATCTCCCACCAAGCGCATATGTATATGGAATGTCAGGTGATGATCAACAGTTAAATTTGGATTGTGAGTCCCGTTCGGCTGTAGATTGGGCTAAGCATTTTGGATTAAATATTGGCGAGTTGGATTTTCTAAACCATCTTCCTGATTCAGACGATCCGGAAGCTGGGTTTGTAGGTAATCCGAATGGGACATGGGGAAACATACCTCCAGCTGATTATGGTGTCCACTCTCCTCCAATTGCAGCCACGTTGCGGGATTATGGTGCAGTAGCTCATTCCTATCGCTCGCTTCAATGGGACGATCTGCGTGCAGAGATTGCCTCCGGTAAACCGGTAATTGTTTGGATCATCGGCGGGAATTCCTATAATCTGGTGAATGGAATACCACATATTTATACCGCAGCATCTACTGATCGTACAACGATCGTAGCCCCATGGGAGCATACAGTGATTCTGGTTGGATATTCACCCAACAGTGTTACCGTTTTAAACGGTTCAAAATTTATTGATGTTTCTCTCAATCAATTCCTGGATTCTTGGTCAGTATTGCAATTCATGGGAGTTCTCGCCCGTCCTTGATTTATGGGTATGATTCATCACCTGATAAAAATTCTCCTTTTTAGTTTCTCTTTCGGTTCTGTGCAGCAATTTAAAACCACATACTTAATATCAAAATATACTTCACCTATACACCCCACCAATATTACAGGATTATCATGATGAAAATCATACCCTTGACGGTTAGTCTTATTATCATTAGAATTCATAAAATTTTGCGATATCCAGGGGGATTTCCCTAGCAGTAAAGTATAATTACTTACTGTAAAGAGGTTTGTAGGTATTACCGACATCACGCGTCCGAAAGGATATCTGGAAGGAGGTGTGCAAGTTAAATAACAATATAAACTGAATTCCTTTTTTTAATAATGAATTTCAATCAATCTTGTCTATCTCTTGGAGGAGAAAAATGAGTAAGCGTTTATTTATAATAGTTTCAATCATAATGATTTCAAGCATGGTTCTTGCAGCGTGCGGGGCAAAACCATATGAATGCACCGATTCAATCGGCTGCGTAAATGTCGCCCCGGATGAACCTGTCCACCTCGCATATGCGATGGTTATCGCAGGTCCGGATGCCTCACTTGGTATTGACTCTCGCAATGGCGCTGAAATTGCCATTGATGATAAGGGTGGCAAGATACTTGACCATGCAATTCAATTCGATGGTGAAGACGATGGCTGTAGCGCTGAAGGTGGCCAGGCAGCCGGTACAAAACTGTCAGCTGATCCTACGATCGTAGCCATCTTTGGCACTTCTTGCTCGAGCGCATTGCGTGTGGCAATGCCGTTGTGGTCAACAGCAGGCTTCACGGTCGTTTCGGCTTCCAACACTGCCCCCGACCTGACTTTACCGGGCAATGAGAACCAACACCCTGGTTATCTGCGTACCGCCCATAGTGATGTTGTCCAGGGCGCGGCTGCTGCTAAGTTCGCATATGAGTTTTTGGGAGTAAGGAAAGCTGCCACCATTCACGACGGTAGTATCTACGCAGAATCACTGCAGCAGGTGTTCGTGGATGAATTCAAGAAACTAGGCGGCACAATTACTGCTCAAGAATCAGTAGATCCAGCACAAACTGACATGAGTGGTGTGCTTACCAGCATCGCTACCGGTTCCCCCGAGCTAATCTACCACCCAATCTTTATCGCGGCTGGTACTCAGCTCGTCTTGCAAGCCAGGCAAACCCCTGGTTTGGAAAATGTAAAGCAGATGGGTGCTGATGGTATGTTCTCTCCGGATGTCATGGAAGGTGGTGGAGATTCTGTTGAAGGTGTATTTGTTTCCAGCCCCGACACATCCACATTCGGTCCAGATTATGAAGCTAAATTTAAACCTGCCTATCAGGCAAAATTTGGTTCTGACCCAATCAGCATTTTCCATGCCCATGCGTATGATGCCATGAATATGGTCCTGGCTTGCGTTGAAAAGGTAACTGTAAAGGATGACGATGGTACCTTACATATACCCCGCCAGGGATTGCGCGATTGCATGTATTCCACAAAAGACTTCAAAGGTCTGACTGGAAACCTTACCTGCTCTCCCACCGGTGACTGCGCTGACCCGAAGATTGCTGTATACGAATATCATACTGGGGAGTATCCTCCATTGAAGGTCTGGCCGTAAAAATAAAGCCAATCTTCAACCCGTCACGATCAAGGAGGGGCGAGGCAAGCCCTCGTCCCTCCAATTTTATTATTCTTGGGAGGCCCATATGCTGAAGAGATGGCGCCAGACTCTTACCTGGATGGATATCGTTGTTTGGGCGATTGGTATTGCCATTGGCATCGCTATCATTATTGGAACGATCAGAACCTGGCAGGCAGCACTATACACTCCTGAACAGTGGATCAACCTGACCATTGATGGATTGAAGCTCGGAGGAATCTATGCCCTGATTGCCCTGGGGTATACACTGGTGTATGGGATCCTCCGTATGATCAACTTCGCGCATAGTGAAGTGTTTATGAGCGGCCCGTTCACGGCTGTATTTCTAGCCAAGTATCTCGATAGTATTGGCTTTTATAATTCTTATCCTTTGATCAGCCTTTTCCTGATAACGGTGTTATCTGCGGGGGTTTCAGTAACCGTAGCCTTATTGCTAGAACGTATCGCATACCGCCGCCTGCGTTATGCCCCCAGGTTGGTGCCACTGATTACAGCCATCGGTGCCTCTTTCTTTCTGCAATATACTTTCCGTGGCTTTTATGGGACTGACCCGGAGACGTATCCAACTGTGGATGCTCTCAAAGGTTTTTGGACGATTGGTTCAGTTGCGATACCAAAAACTGATCTCGTAGTCATCATCGCTGCGTTTTTATTAATGCTATTGCTGTATATGATTGTTCAACGCACCAAGACTGGAAAAGCGATGCGTTCAGTCTCAGAAGACAAAGAAGTCGCCGCCTTGATGGGTATCAATGTTGACCGGATCATCGTTTTCACATTCGGTCTTGGTGGTGTATCTGCTGGTATTGCAGGCGTCCTCTATGCTCTTGTCTACCAGCAAGTGAATGCTTTCATGGGTTTCATCCCTGGCTTGAAAGCTTTTACTGCGGCTGTATTGGGAGGCATCGGAAATGTTGTGGGTGCCTGGCTGGGAGGCACACTGCTGGGTTTAATCGAGTCACTTGGACCGAATCTGTTCCTGCAAGGTCTCGGAATCCCGGCTGCCAACCAGCTAAAAGATGGCATCGCATTCGCGATTCTTGTATTCATTCTTATTTTCCGCCCAACCGGTCTTTTGGGTGAGCGAATAAGTAAAACAAAAGCATAAGAGGTCTATATGAAAACCGAGACATCTTCCATCTGGAAAAATGCTATGTTTAACGGGTTGATTTCCGGGCTTATATGCCTCCTCGTTATGCTTGTTGGATTGGTTGAATCTTTTGGGGAGACCTATATTATCAGTGGTTTGATAACCCTTGGAGATATTATCCTGCTGACCCCAGTAGTACTTATGACCTTTATGTCCTTGAGAAATTCTTCAAAATTGCCCAGGTCAAACCTGGCAGGAATCAGCGCAATTATTGGGCTAATAAGCGGTTTTATCATTTCACTACTTGTATTACTTGGCCAGGCCGTTGACTTGCGTCCGATGTTTGTGAATGCCTCACCAGCATTGTTCGAAATGGTGATGCGAGGTGTTCCACTTCCCCTTGGTGCACTTGTTCCTCTACTGACCTGCAGTGTAGCGGCATTGGTAACCTTAGGTATCTATTTAATTCCATCACGCCCGAGAGCCGCGGTGATTCAAGGTCTTCTTTGGGTGGTAATCCTCGGAACCCTGAGAGACCAGATACTGATTATCGATATATTAAAAATTCAACCTTTTTCATTTGTTTTGAAAAAGTTTGTCTTTGCCATCAGTGGTCTGAGACCACTCGGTGCAGTCCTGGTATTCGCTATTGTAACTGGACTGATGTATTATTTGAGTGGCCGGAAAAAAGATCCTTCCGTAATCAAATCACCTATAGTAGTGAAAAGAAACCGGATAATTCTGATTATTATTTTAGGTGCCTTACTTCTTTCTCTACCCTGGCTTTTAGGGATCTTTTACAGCGAAATCCTGGATACAACTGGTTTATTTATCTTAATGGGTTTAGGGTTGAATATCGTGGTCGGTTTTGCTGGCTTATTAGACCTCGGATACGTGGCTTTTTATGCTATCGGCGCTTATACCATGGGAGTTCTCACCTCTCCCGGACACGGTCTTTTTCACTTATCATTCTGGCAGGCTTTACCTATAGCTTTATTTGCAGCCTGGCTGGCAGGCATCATTTTAGGTTTACCAGTTTTACGAATGAGGGGCGATTATCTTGCTATCGTCACATTAGGTTTTGGTGAAATTGTTCGCCTGCTCGTACTTTCGGATTGGTTAAAAGATATCTTAGGTGGCACCCAGGGTATTCAAAGTATTCCTCCTCCGATAATCGGAGCCTGGAAATTAAATTCACTACCATTGCTATACTACTTAATCCTTATCAGCATCATTATCGTTGGGTTTATCGCCTGGCGGCTTAAAGATTCCCACTTAGGTCGCTCCTGGATGGCAATCCGTGAGGATGAAGATGTCGCTCAAGCTATGGGGATCAATCTAGTAATGACCAAGCTGCTCGCATTTTCTACCGGTGCCTTATTTGCAGGTTTGGCTGGCACCCTTGGAGCAACCAAACTCACCTCTGTTTATCCCCATAGCATGACTTTTATCATTTCTATCAACGTTTTAGCAGTGATTATCATCGGTGGTATGGGCAGTATCCCGGGTGTCTTTGTCGGAGCGCTGGTGATGGTAGGATTACCTAATCTGCTGACTGAGTTTCAAGAATATCGCTATTGGTTCTATGGTTTAGCATTGGTGGGCATGATGCTCTTCCGTCCTGAAGGATTGTGGCCTGAAGCTCGTCGTAAACTGGAACTTCATGAGGCTGAGGATTCTATAGGACCACCGGCCACCAATGAGCCGTCAATCAATGAGACTGCTGGCGCGGTGCAATAGGAGGAGAAACCATGGCTATCCTTGTCGCAAAGAAAGTTACCAAACGTTTTGGTGGATTGATTGCGGTCCGTGAGGTTGACCTGGAGGTCCAGGAAAATGGTATTCAAAGCATCATCGGTCCCAATGGTGCAGGAAAGACGACCTTCTTCAATTGTGTCACTGGCTTCTATAATCCCGAGGAGGGTGAGATCCTTCTTGAAGGACACCCAATTAATGGACTCTCAACAGATCGGGTGACCAAACGCGGTGTCTCCCGCACTTACCAGAACATCCGCTTGTTTAAAAACATGACCGTCGTTGAAAATATCCTCGTGGGAATGCATCCTCACCTTCACTCTGGGATTATTGGTGGAATACTTCGCAATCGCAAAACAATGCAGGAAGAAGCAGATGCCCTGGAAGAAAGTTTACGCCTTCTGCGTTTCATGGGTCTTGGAGGTAAGGGTGATCTGATGGCAAAGAATTTACCTTATGGTGCCCAGCGTCGTCTCGAGATCGCACGCTCTTTAGCCAGTAAACCCAAGCTCTTACTCTTGGATGAACCTACTGCAGGAATGAATCCAAGTGAAACTCAGGAAACCATGCTTTTAATCCGTAGATTACGTGATGAGTTGGGTATCACTATCCTCTTGATCGAACACCAGATGCGCGTTGTTATGGGAATATCTGAATTGATTACCGTCCTGGACTATGGTGCGAAGATTGCTGAAGGTTTACCAGCTGAAATTCAACAAAATGCTACGGTAATTGAAGCCTACCTGGGTCGCGGTAGCGCTGAGGGTGTCACAGCTCCAACTACACCACCCCAACCTTCCGGGATCACCCCTTCTGCCTGATGGAGTAAATGCATATGGCCCTTCTAGAACTTGAAAATGTCCATACTTATTACGGCAATATCCATGCTCTCAAAGGCATCAGCATCACTGTTAACGAGGCAGAGATCGTCACCCTGATCGGTGGGAATGGTGCTGGCAAATCCACTACATTAAAGACGATCAGTGGATTGCTGCATCCTCGACCTGGCGCAATTCGCCTGGCTGGCGAAGATCTGACAAAATACAAAGCCCATGAAATCGTTATGAAGGGTATTGTACAGATACCGGAGGGTCGGGGAATTTTTGGACGTTTGACTGTCACTGAAAACCTCGAAATGGGTGCTTTCATCCAAAATGACAAGAAAAAAATTGCTGCCGATATGGAAAGGGTATTTACCCTCTTTCCACGCCTCAAAGAGCGCCGCTCTCAGTTAGGCGGTACATTGAGTGGCGGTGAACAACAAATGCTTGCCACGGGTCGTGCCATGATGGCAGAGCCAAAGATCCTGCTTATGGACGAACCTTCCATGGGTTTAGCACCCGTATTGGTCGACAGTATCTTCGAAACAATCCAGGAGTTGCACCGGACTGGGACGACCATCCTTCTCGTTGAGCAGAATGCTCGTGCCGCATTAACTGTGGCTGATCGCGGATATGTCCTACAGACCGGTGAAATCACATTAAGCGGTTCTGCTGAGGAATTGCGAAACAATGAATCTGTTCAAAAAGCCTACCTGGGAATAGATTAAAGAATAGAAACTATCCAGGCATTAAAGATCTTTTTAGAAAATTATTATTAAGAAAATAACGTGAAGTGGTAAAATCCACCCACGTTATTTTATTTAAGGAGCATTAATGGGACTCAGGAAACACCTTTGATTTCATCATCATCGGCGGTGGGGTAATGGGTGCTAGCACTGCATATCACCTCGCTATTCGGGGTTATAAAAATATTTTACTCCTTGAAAAAGAAGATTTCTTTGGTACAGGTGCCACAGGACGCTGTGCAGGTGGTGTTCGCTATCAATTTGGTACAGCGATCAATGTGCGTTTATCCCTCGATAGTTTACCCATGCTTGAACGGTTCAAAGAAGAGATTGGGCAGGAAATCGATTATCGAAAAATCGGGTATTTATTCTTATTGACAAATTCAGATGAAGTAGCCGTGTTCAAACGCAACGTGGAAATGCAAAACTGTCTTGGCGCACAAACGGAATGGCTGAGCGGTGACGAAATTCGTAAACGGCTCCCAATGATGCGTCTGGATGATGTGATTGCAGGGAGTTTCAATCCCGCAGATGGACTCGTTGATCCAAACAGTGTTGTCATGGGTTATATCAGTGCTGCCCAACGTTTGGGCTGTCAGGCTATCAGCTCCACACCAGTGACCGGCATCCATACCCAATCAGGCAGAGTGGTTGGTGTGGATACGCCTGGTCAAATATTATTGGCACCAGTGGTGATAGATGCCACAGGACCCTGGGCAAATCTCACCAGCCAGATGGCTGGGATCGATGTTCCGGTAACACCCCTCCGCCGGCAATGGCTTACCACCAATGCACTTTCAGAGCTACCCATTGATTTCCCTTTTGTGATTGACTTTGCTCAATCTCTATATTTTCACCCTGAAGGTCGCGGTTTGCTCACGGGCATGTCCAATCCTCATGAAATTCCTGGATATGATCAAAACATCGACCTCGATTGGGAGCTTGTTCACATGGAAGCAGCCTTAAAACGCCTGCCGCTCCTAGAACGCGCAGGTTTAGCTTCGCGTATGGCTGGTCTTTACGAAGTAACTCCGGACGCTCATCCTATCTTTGGAAAAACACCCTTGGACGGATATTATATCGTTACAGGTTTTTCTGGGCATGGTTTTATGCACGGACCCATAGCCGGTAAATTGATGTCGGAAATTATCCTGGATGGAAAAGCAACCACTCTCGATATTTCCATGCTCGATCTTGCACGCTTCTCAGAAAATCGACTTATCCATGAATACAATGTGGTATAAATGAATAATTGCTATACGCAATAACCTTGATTTTTATTTAATCAACTATTATTGCTTCATGGAGTTTTTGTGCCCTCTGCTGAGATAATCACAATCGGAACCGAGTTGTTACTGGGAGAAATTGTTGATACGAATTCACAGTATCTTGCACATTCCTTACGTAATGTTGGAATTGACCTGCACCGAATTACAACGGTTGGAGATAATGTCAACAGGATTGCCGAGGTGATCCAGGAAGCATCTCGCCGTTGTGATATCATCATTTCTACTGGTGGTCTTGGTCCTACGGTTGATGACCCCACAAGAGATGCTGTTGCACTGGCAGTTGGAGTAAAAACTGAATTTCATCCCGATCTTTGGGAACAAATCCAAGCCCGTTTCAGAAAGTTTGGACGGATCCCAACAGAAAATAATCGCCGACAGGCATATATTCCTGTGGGAGCAACTGCAATCGAAAATCCAGTAGGTACTGCTCCGATTTATTTTCTCACCCATGATTCCTGCTTGATCATCTCCCTGCCCGGTGTTCCAAGGGAGATGGAATACTTAATGGAACGTGAAGTCATACCCCTCTTTCGCCAGCATTATGATCTCACATGAGATAATCCAAAACCGGGTGCTGCACACTGTTGGGGTTGGAGAATCGCAAATTGATCACCTGATTGGTGATCTGGAGAAATTAACCAATCCCACGGTAGGGCTTGCTGCTCATTCCGGGCAAGTCGATGTTCGTATTACAGCCAAGGCTGATTCGAAAGATGATGCAGAAAAACTGATTATCCCAATCGATAAAATAATTCGCGACCGATTAGGAGATTGCATCTACGGTATTGACCAGGATAAACTGGAACAGATTGCTTTAAATTCTATAGCAAATCATCTATGGACACTTACAGTTGTGGAAGCAGGATTAAATGGAATTTTAATTCGACGATTAGCTTCAGTCCAAGGTCCATTCATTCATGGACAATGGTTACGACAGGTACCAACCGCTGAAGAATTAATCGGTTTAACTGATTCCTTACCGGCAAAATCAACAAGCGGATGTGGGTTTTGGAGTTGCACTGCAGACCACACCAGAGCAACAATTAGTGTATATAACATTGATCACTCCGCATGAGAAACAAAATTTTCAAACTTCCTTATGGTGGAACTCCAGATTATGCAACTTTATGGACACTAAATCAATGTCTAAACATCATTCGCAGGATTCTAATAACAATGAAAATAGCCGACATTATTTTAAAAACTCAATTCTCCTCAGCATGGATGCGAAATTATCCATTTATGAGCCTGGAGCAATAGCAATTAAAGGCGATCATATCCTTGCTGTTGGTTTAGAGGAAGATATTTTCAAAAAATACAGCAGCAGAGGTTTGTGTCGATTGCCAGGGAAAAATCCTTATGCCTGGGTTTATCAACGCCCACACCCACGCAGCCATGTCTTTATTGCGAGGATTAGCGGATGATTTACGCCTGGACGTCTGGTTAATGGGATATATGATGCCAGTCGAACGTGAATTTGTCGCGCCTGATTTTGTTCGCCTTGGGACCAAACTCGCTTGTGCGGAAATGATCCGTTCAGGTGTGACATGCTTTGCAGATATGTATTATTTCGAGGATGATGTCGCACAGGCTACTGCTGAAGTTGGTTTACGCGCTGTATGTGCCCAGACAATATTAAAATTCCCGGGACCGGATGCCCGTGACTATGAAGAAGCACTTGAGCGAACACGTATTATATATCAAGAAATGGATAGGGCATGCATTGATCATACCCGCGGTTGGCCCGCACTCTCCATACACATGCACACAAGAGATCCTTCATTCAGCTGCTTCTATTGCCAAAGAATTTGATGTACCGTTATTAATTCATTTATCAGAAACTCGTCAAGAAGTCGAAAACAGCCGAAAAGAAAATGGAATGCCTGTCATTCCTTATGTAAAGAAGCAAGATCTTTTTAATGCAAAGGTTCTGGCAGCTCATTGCGTACATGTGGATGATGGAGAGATAAAAACACTTATCCATCATAAGGTTGGGGTCGTCCATAATCCATCTTCAAATCTAAAACTTGCTTCTGGTTTTGCTCCGGTAAAGAACATGCTTGATGTTGGATTAAAAGTAGGAATTGGAACAGATGGACCAGCTTCCAATAATGACCTCGATATGTTTGAGGAGATACGTTTGGCTGCGTTCATTTCTAAAAGTACGAGCTGGTGATCCAACTAGCCTGCCTGCGCCTACGGCATTAACCATGGCAACAAGCATGGGTGCAGACGCATTACAAATGGGAAATCTAATCGGATCCCTTGAACCTGGAAAACGGGCTGATTTAATCCTGGTAGATAACTCACGTGTTCATAATTCTCCGAGATTTAAACGCGAACCTGAAATGATTTATTCCCAATTAGTTTATGCCTCCCATGCAACCGATGTTACCGATGTCATGGTAAATGGAAAATGGTTGATGCGTAATCAGCAATTATTGACCGTTGATGAAGGAGCACTTACTTGCTGAAGCATCAATTTATGCTCAACGGATTGACGAATTCCTTCTTGAGCGTGAACACTCTGTTCTCTCCAAATTAATTGCCATTGGTGGTGCATCAGAAGAAGAAAGCTATGAAGTGCAGGTTAAAGTAGCTGTCGATGATCCTGATGCTTTGGTATCCAGGATCAAACAACAAGGTATCGAAGTATTACGCCATCGCCATTACCATGAATTTGATACATACTTTTCATTTGCTGATCCAGGCCAGGGATATTTACGCTACCGAGAGGATGAATCAATTGGTCAGGATGACCAAATCGAGAATGTCCGCTACCGCCTGACTTTGTTAGGACCATCACGGGAAGGAGATTTCCCTACCGATGCACTGCTTTCCCGGAGCCGATTTATAGCCCCTGCAATTCACAGCTTACGATTTTATCGCGAATACTTTAAACCAGCTCAGGAAAAAGTAATTGAAAAACATAGATTACGCTGGCGTATCCTATATCACGGCTTGGAATTCTATATCAATCTAGACCGAATTGATAATCCAAAATTAGGTTATTTTCTCGAAGTAAAAAGCCGCACCTGGAGTAGAAAGGATGCAGAACATAAAGCCCTGGTTTCCCGAGAGCTGATTCGTTCACTGGGAATTTCCAATGAAATATCGCTATCAGAAGATTATATTGAGATTGTTAAATCAAAAATATAAGTCATGTCAGAATTAGCAACACCTTCCTCCATCAAGAGAATAAGTACAGAAACATCCAAATTTCAACTAGATCGTGTGTTGATGATTATAAGTGCTCATTTTATCAATGATACTTATTCTTCCTTTCTTGCACCTTTTCTTCCAAGTTTGATTGAAAAACTGACCTTATCATACACTCAGGCTGGGTCTCTTTCTGCCATCATGCAGCTCCCATCTCTGTTAAATCCAATCATCGGCTACCTGGATGACAAGATAAATTTACGCATCCTTGTGATAGTGGCACCTGCAGTTACTGCAACCACCATGACTTGCCTTGGTATTGCACCAAGTTATATGAGCTTGCTGTTACTTCTCTTTATCACCGGTTTAAGCATTGCAGCCTTTCATGCACCCTCACCCGCCATGATTGCCCGGGCCTCAGCGCACCAGGTTGGAAAAGGGATGAGTTACTACATGGCTGCAGGAGAACTTGGAAGAACCATAGGACCTTTGGTTGCTTCGTGGGGGTTATTGACCTTTGCATTTGGTAGGATGCTTCCACTAGCAATTCCTGGTTGGATTGCTTCATTGGTCCTATTTTTTCGTTTTAAAGGTATTGCAGTCCATGTAGAAAAACAAACTGGATTCAGGGAAGTTATTCCAAATGCCTTGAGGTTGTTTATCCCGGTAGTTGGGATCGTGTTTTTACGTAGTTTCCTGATCACAGGGATGGGTGTCTATCTACCCACTTTACTTGAAGGAGAAGGTGCTGGTATATGGAAAGCAAGCATTGCCCTGGCAATATACCAGTTTGCCGGTGTATTCGGTGCAGTACTCGGGGGAACCATCAGTGACCACCTTGGACGAAAACCTGTCCTCTTCGTGGTATCTTTCTTCGCACCGATAATGGTATTTATATTCCTATCTTCATCTGGATGGGTAACCATCCTGGTGTTAAGTCTCGCCGGGCTATTAAGTCTTTCAGCTCAACCGATCATGCTTGCTATCGTTCAAGATCAGCTACCCAAACACCGATCTGTTGGTAATGGCATTTTTATGGCGATAAACTTTATCTGTCTTTCTTTAGCGGCTGTTGTAATAGGAATTCTCGGAGATAAATTCGGACTCCACCAGGCTTTTCTGTGGACAACCTTGGTTGGATTATTGTCCGCACCATTAGTATGGACTTTACCGAAACAACCAACCCCAGTCCAACAATCTCCCATTCCAATTTCTGGTGACTAGGGTAACCATCATGAACGCAGCCTCCGAATTCGCGATTGACCTGGCTTTACAAACAGGTGATCTATTGACGAGATTACTTTTCTCCAGCTGGTTTGCAGGCTGTCCAAAAAGCTGACCAAACAGCAGTCACCGAAGCCGACATGGCTGCGGATAGATTAATTACAAAGGCAATCAATTCGAAATTTCCTCAAGATAAAATTATCAGTGAAGAATCATCGCACAAACTGGATGATCCCCAGACTCCTACCTGGATTATCGATCCATCTTGATGGAACTACAAATTTCAGTTTAGGACTTTCGATCTGGGGTATTTCAATTGCCCGGCTAATAAATGGATATCCCGAGCTTGGGATATTGTATTTCCCTTTGATTAATGAACTCTATTGTGCAGAAAGAGGTAGCGGGGCTTTTCTAAACCATTTACCGATTGCTACCCATGGTCCCAACCACAGTCAAGCTATGTCATTTTTTGCTTGTTGCTCACGAAGTTTCCGCTATTATGATATTACCATTCCGTATAAACCCCGCATTATGGGGTCATGTGCATATACATTTTGTATGGTCGCGCGTGGATCAGCTCTACTGGGATTTGACGCTACCCCCAAAATATGGGATTTGGCAGCTGTTTGGCTTTTAGTCGAGGAGGCTGGAGGCAAAATATCAGCTTTCGATGGGTCGCCTGCTTTCCCGATTTCTCCTATGGATAATTTCAGTAATATTAACTATCCAACCCTGGCAGCTGCTACACTTGATATCTACTCATTTGGGCAAAAGAAGATTCAAAATAAACATCCAGCCTTGTCGACCTTGATTATCTTACTTTATATATATTTTCAGACTTCACGTCTTCCTTCCTGACTGGTTGGCGAAGTATCGTATGAAGCTTTTCTTCTGAAGTTTTTCGTGGGTCACTTAAATATATTTCGTGATGTTTTCCAAAGGATTGATATCCGTTGAAATTAATATATTTATGCATTTCTGCAATTACGGGAGCTTCGTTTTGGTAAGCCCCCGTAAATAAGATTTGAATCGATAATCCTTCTTTATATAACTCAAATCGTACACTCTTGAGCAATGGAAACTTTTTTTTCTGATATGTAGTTTCCCTGACTTTTTCCACGAGTACATCAGTCACCCACTCAGGTTGCATGATCATCATCGTCCATTCCCAAGAGTTTATATTCTCGAGTGTAAATTCATTCATATTTGCCATCCACCATAATCCCTCTAATGGTGGAACAATATAATCATAACCTTGAGCTTTTAAAGCAAATTTTATTCCGTATGACATTGAATACAATGCTTCTACGACCAGCCGATAGTGTTCCGATGTGTTTGGATTACCATTTCCATCCAGCATTAAATAATTCATATCTGGCACATCCACTAAGTGAAAACCATCTTTGGTTGGATTATACAGATGTTTATAGGTTTTTTTAAAATCTACTTTTTGGGTCATTTTTAGATTCCTTTTTTATTAATTCATATCTTCAGCTCATCAAATAAGTTACCATTAAAACAAGGAAATGGGATTAAAAGGTTACAATTCATAGATAGAATATATCATGTATTTTGTTTCCATTTTTAGCTAATGCTGGCTATAATTGGTTATAGACATTTCATAACTGGAGGAATAATTCTGGATAACCAGCGAAAAACTCAAAACCTGGAAGCCACAGGGGCTCCAAGAAAAACCTCTGAACAGTTACAACCAGAGGTCATCCTTATTAACCGATATCAAATCCAGAATATTGTAGGAATTGGTGGAATGGGCGCGGTCTATAGTGCCCGAGACTTACATTTTCCAAATGTAGTTGAAACGGGTTGCAGTTAAGGAAATGGTCAATATTATTCGTGATCCAAATCTTCACGAAACAATCGTTCGCAATTTTGAACGTGAAGCCAATATCCTTGCAACATTAAACCATCCCGCTATCCCGCGAATTTACGATTATTTTTCCCAGGATGACCGCTGTTATCTAATTATCGAATTTATCGAAGGAAAAGACCTCGAAGCTCTCCTGGTCGAAGCGAATGATTTCTTCTCAGAAATCCAAGTGATAAATTGGGCAGTTGAATTGTGCGATGTATTAAGTTATTTGCATAATTACAAACCAGAACCAATCATTTTCAGAGATATTAAACCTTCGAATATTATGATTAATCAGCAAGGTCATGCATTATTGGTAGATTTTGGGATTGCCAAAAATTTTCAAAC
This sequence comes from uncultured Chloroflexia bacterium, assembly GCA_963736805.1. Lineage (GTDB taxonomy): Bacteria > Chloroflexota > Anaerolineae > Anaerolineales > UBA4823 > FEB-25. Next base: position 247,180 of record CAVTQM010000035.1, on the reverse strand, counting down.
TGGACAAAAAGGAACCATGATTGGAACCGAAGGGTACTCTCCCCCTGAGCAATATAAGGGCGAAGCAACCCAAAGAGCTGATATATATGCATTGGGAGCAACATTACATCATCTGCTAACCAGAAGAGATCCTCGAATGGAACCACCATTCTCTTTCGATGACAGGAAGATTCGAAGCATTAACCCGAATATTTCCGTTGAGTTAGAAGCAGTTGTATATACCGCTCTACGATATGATGCGAATGAGCGTTACTCAAGTGCAGATTTAATGAAAGAAGCAATCCTAGCCTCTGCAAAAAAAACAGGTTTGCTACACAAGATTCCAGCTTCAATTAAAACACCTTCCCAGGAAAAAACAGAAATTTCCCCGATATGGAAATTTGAGTGCGAAGATGAGATTCGGGGTACCCCCACTTTTTCAAATGGGTCAATATATATTGGAGCATATGATAATAACCTTTATTCATTAAATGCTTCAACAGGTGAGTTCATATGGAAATTTCCTACCGAAGGAGGTATCGTAAGTAAACCGAGTGTCTATGAAGGAAATATATATTTTGGATCCGAAGATCAGCGTTTATATTGCATCAATCAACGATCTGGTCAGGAAATATGGTCCTACTATTCAAATGGTCCGATCCGCTCCTCACCATTTATTGCTGAAGGACATGTTTTTATCGGTGCAGATGATGCGTATTTGCATGCAATAAATGCGCTTAGTGGAAGGCGTGCATGGAGAGCAGATGCAGGTGCTCCTATTCGTTCCACACCAATTTTAGTCGGTGATTATGTTTATTTTGGTAATGAGGAAGGCGAGTTATTTTGCATCGATCTGAGAGGTAATGTAAAATGGCGGTTTAAAGCAAAAAGAGCACTCACCTCATCACCTGTTCATGCAAATGGGATCATTTATATTTGTTCGGTTGATACGCTAATGTATGCATTGGATGCAAAATCAGGTTACATCTTATGGCGTTTCCGGATGACAAAAGCATCCATATCGACGCCGTTTATTACGGATAATTTTATTTTTACCGGGTCAGTCGATAATCATATTTATTGCGTTGACATCCACTCAGCTAAGGAAATTTGGAATTTTTCAACCGATAATCAAGTAACCAGTTCCCCCATTACATATCAGGATTCACTATACTGCGGATCGGTTGATGGGTGTATGTATTGTCTGGAATACCGTACAGGTCGCTTGCGTTGGAAATATCAGACAGGTGGTCCAATCACAGGATCCCCAATTATCGCCAATAACATACTCTATTTTGGCTCGAACGATCATAAGCTCTACGCTATAGTTTTGTAATATTTTTATCCGGGTTCCTGGAGAGTATCGAGTGAGCTCATTCATCAATAAGATTTTAAAAAACAAAAAATCAAGAAAATCACTTCCTCAAGCTCAGGATTCTAATCCAAATAGTTTAGAGAACGACACCAAAACACTTGAAAAAAATTCAACGGAAGAGTCAACCAATCAATCCCAAATTAAAAATGATTTAGAAATTCCACAATTAACGGTTGGTATTGGACAATCGATGGGTATCCAACGCGATCATAATGAAGATTCCCTTTTTTCCTTAACTACGAACCTGGTAACCGGAGATAAAAATATTCTCTTCGGACTATATATTGTTGCTGATGGGATGGGAGGGCATGAAAATGGGGAAATTGCCAGTAGTCTTGCGGTAGATACATTAACTTCGCATGTTATTCAATTCAATCTACCTTCCACAAATTTCACCCACGAACAATCAATCGGATTTTTCAATCCAGGAAATTATGCTAACGGGTGTAATTCAGGCTCATCAAACGATAAAAAGTAAGGCATCAGGAAGTGGTACGACACTAACATCGGCTTTAATTCTTGGAAATCTATTAACAATAGCCCATATAGGTGACAGTCGGGCATACTTGATCAACTCTGATGGAATTCTACAACTTCTAACCCATGATCATTCATTAGTGAAACGTCTGGAAGAAATCGGGCAGATTTCACAGGAGCAAGCATTAACCCATCCACAACGAAATATCCTTTATCGAGCACTTGGGCAAGGCGACACTTTCGAACCAGACATTGCCACTTATCAATTACAGCAAGGAAGTAAATTATTGTTGTGTTCAGACGGTCTGTGGGGAGTAATAACAGATGAAGACATGGAAACAATAATCCGGTCTTCTCCTGATCCACAGCATGTCTGTCAAACATTAATCAATCTAGCAAATTCTACTGGTGGTCCAGATAATATATCAGTAATAATTGTCCAAATTGCAGAGTGACATAAATGGGAACATTAACATTTTATGAGCGTCTTGGAATACCTCGAGATGCCAATCAGGAGGAGATACGGCACGCATATCGACAGCTAGTTTTACGATTACATCCAGACACAAATATTAAAAAAGGTGAGACAGAACAATTTATAAATATTCAGCAAGCATATGAATGTCTATCCGATCCATTAAGAAAAGCCGAATATGATAGTCAAATCCCACTAGAATCAATTCAACCACTTCCATTAATTGTGAAATCTTACTACAGCCAATCATCATTGGTTCCTATTCAAGAACCCCAATTATTGTATACCTTATTAGAATTATTTATCCAACCTGGCACCGAAAACCTTGTACCATCTATCCCTTTGAATATCTCATTAGTCGTAGATTGTTCAACATCGATGCGAGGGATTCGGCTGGACACAGTCAAATCAACTGCGATCGAATTAGTTCGCCAGTTACAGCCAGAGGATATTTTCTCATTAGTTAAATTTAATGATCGTGCAGAATTGTTAATTCCAGCTGGAAATTTATCTGACCTAAAATCGACAGAAATGAAAATCCAATTATTACAAGCTGGGGGTGGAACCGAGATTTATAAAGGTTTAGATTTGGGTTTTACTCAGGTTAATCAATTTCGAGCGGCAAACCGGATAAATCATATCATTCTAATTACCGATGGACGCACATATGGCGATGAAATGAACTGTAATAATCTTGCTGACCAATCATCAGCTCTTGGTATCAGTATCAGCGCGCTTGGGATTGGAAATCAATGGAATGATAGGTTTTTAGATCATATAACTTCAAAGACTGGTGGAATATGTGAGTTTATATCGGATATCAGTGATATCCGCAATTCCATTTTGAATGAAATTTCCCGCCTCGGATCAAATCTGACTGAACAAATTACTTATAATTATCAGACATCTCAGGAGGTTGAACTACAATCCGCATTTCGGCTTCAACCTGATACATCGCCTCTTGTTCTTGGATCACCCCTTAATTTTGGATTCATGCCAAAAAATGGGGCAATGAGGATTTTATTGGAATTTGTTATCAAAGATATCCCAGCTACTACATTAACCTATACAATCGCAAAGGGTTTTATTAATTACGAAATACCTCGACATAAAAATAAGACCAATTATGTTCAACGATTTTTGATCGATCGGAAAATCTCGAGAGAACCAATATATGAAGTCCCTCCTTCAAATATCATGAATGCAATATCATCTTTTCATCTATACTTGATGCAAGAACGTGCCAGGGAAGAAATGGCAAAAGGGGATTTTAAATCAGCCACGCGCCATATGGAAATTCTTGCAACACAACTATTACGTAACGGAGAAAATGATTTTGCTCAAACTGTTTTAGATGAGGTTGCATATATAAATAGAAATCAATCTTACAGCGATAACGGTGAAAAAAGGTTAAAATATGGAACACGTTCTCTACTTCTCCCTGCCGGAAACAAAGTGACTTACCAATGATTACCTGCCCAAATTGCGGGAATAAAGAAATGCCTGGTGCCCTGATTTGCAGGGAATGTGGTGTCCAACTAATTACCTCCGGCCGTGATCCTACCTTGGCAATTCCGACTGGCATTACGGATCAATTTAATTTGCCATTATCGGAAGACGACCAGCATGTTGTTCCGCCAACCCCTGAAGATGCTTGCCTGTCGTTATTCCTGATTGATTTTGGTGAAGTAATTCCACTTGAAGGATTAATCGAGTATACCCTTGGTAGGTCATCCGAAGACCAACCGATATTACCTGATATTGATTTAGCTCCATTCCACGCTTATGAAAATGGAGTATCACGCTTACATGCGTCGATAAAAATCAGCAGTCCATATGCCTTCCTGACCGATTTTGGTTCAGCCAATGGGACCCAATTGAACGGTCAAAAAATATCACCAAACAAGCCCTACCCAATTACGCACGGTGATATATTCGTTTTAGGTGAAATGAAAATACAACTACTCGTCAATCGATAAGGATAAAAATATGCCATACACTATCATCATTCACCCTACTGGGGAAGAACCAATCATTGGTGAGGTCGAGCAATTGCCCGAACCCACAGATATTTCACATCATGATCAACAGCCCTCGTAAAATTGACGGGAAAGAATTACATTACCTGGCAGAAAACGTATTAACAGTGATATGGCCAATTAACCGGCTTAATTTTATTGAAGTTTTACCAACCAAATCTGAGGAAGAAATAATTGGATTTGTACGGGAATAACAAGAATGCTTCCAGATACACGCTATAAGAATTATCGAATATTAGTTGTCGATGACGAGCAAAGGATGGCTAAGTTCATCCGATTAAACCTCGAACATGATGGATTTCGAGTGGTGGAGGCATTTACCGGGACTCAAGCCATGGACAGATTAAGAACTTCCCTCCCAGATCTGGTTTTATTAGATGTGATGCTCCCAGATTTGGATGGATTTGAAGTATTAAAAATGATTCGCTCGATCAGTCCTGTGCCTGTCATCATGGTTACGGCAAAGGGTGAGGAAGAAGAACGTATCCATGGACTAGAATTAGGCGCTGATGATTACGTAACCAAACCATTCAGCCCACGTGAACTGGTAAGTCGGGTTCGGGCAGTACTTCGCCGGACAGAACTCACTTCAGACACCACCCATGGATTGATTGAAGTTGATGAAAGATTAAAAATTGATTTTGATCGCCATGAAGTGTGGGTGGATGGAAAACTTATCAATTTACGTCCAACTGAATACAGACTTTTGTACTACCTTGTACAAAATACTGGTTGGGTGGTGTCACATGATCAAATCCTCACCAATGTTTGGGGATATGAATACCGGGACCAACCACACTATGTTCGGCTCTACATTAACTATTTACGCCAGAAGGTTGAAAAAGATCCAACTAATCCGGTATATATACTCACAGAGCGTGGATTGGGATATCGTTTTGTTGACTTCAGGAGAGAACATCCACTCGAATCGCCAGGATTGGATCAAGAAAACCAAACCATTAACTAACTTCGGGGGTAAAATTGGATGTTAAGGACCGAAAATGACAAACAAACAAAGAATTTTACTGGTAGACGATCATGAAGTTGTACGCTTGGGGCTTAAAGCACTACTCGATCGCCATCCAACTTTCGAGGTGGTTGCTGAAGCAGGTAATGCCCGTGAAGCAGTTGAAAGAGTTGCAGCGTTTTCACCAGATGTTGTAGTTATGGATATTCGCCTGCCGGGTGGATCGGGCATTGAAGCGTGCCAGGAGATTGCCGATAAATACCCCGATACAAAAGTTATCATGCTAACTTCGTATGCCGAAGATGAGATGCTTTTTTCTGCCATTCGTGCTGGAGCAGCAGGATATGTATTAAAGCAGATCGGGGGAGATGACCTGGTAAGGGCAATTGAAGCTGTTGCAAGAGGTGAGGCCTTATTAGACCCGGCTGTGACCCAAAGAATTTTCCAGGAGGTCCGAAAGGCTGCCAGGGAAGAAGAAGCATCTGCATTCTCAGCCCTTACTCAGCAAGAGCGGCATGTATTGATGCTTGTTTCTGAAGGAAAAACCAATCGCGAGATAGCCAAAGCACTCTTCCTGGGAGAAGGTACCGTGCGAAACTATGTCAGCAGTATCCTCTCCAAGTTAGGTGTAAGTAATCGCGCTGAAGCAGCCGCCTATGCGGTTGAACATAATTTAAAAGACTACCTATAAAATACATAAATTTCTAAAATTGTCGTAACCAGTTATGTATATAGGTGTTCTCTAAATCGACATAGAAAAGTTAAGCGTAAATTTTATAATTTCTTGTCGGTTCTATTTGTAAGAGTAATAAAAATCTAATCTAAATCTTGGAGGATAACAATATGTCTGATCAATTTACAAACGAGGAAGTAACAAGTGACGATAAGCTTTGGGCATTATTAGCTTACGTTCTCACTCCTTTAGTCCCAGTAATTATCTTATTGATGGAGGATAAGAAAAACCGGCCATTTCTAAAAGCCCATAATGTTCAAGCCCTCGTATTTCGGGGTCGTAATCTTTGTTTTAGGCTCTGTTCTCGCTATATTTACTTTAGGGTTTGGTTCTTGTCTGATCCCACTCTTCTGGATTTTGTCGATCTATTGGGGTATCCAGGCATACCAGGGTAAATATGTCACAATTCCAGTAATTACCAATTTTGTTAATAAACAAGGTTGGGCATAACCAATAATAAATTTCCTGTAACCCCGTCGTTCATTATCAACGACGGGGTTATCAGGTTTTCTTGGGAGAAAAGCTATGGACCAAATTGATTCCACTACTCAACCACCCACACTTCCTCCTCCTACCGTAATTGAACCACTCTCACCAAGCGATGAACGCACCTGGGCGATGTTGGCGCATTTAAGTGTGCTACTAAATCTGGTAACTGGATTCTTGGGAATTATTACTGCCCTGGTGATATATTTGGTTTATAAGAATCGTTCACGTTACGTCGCCTATCAATCGATGCAGGCATTTGTATTCCAGCTCGTTTGGTGGTTTGGTGGCGGAATTCTTGCGGGAATTTTTTGGGTGATTACCGGTACATTATCCATTGTTCTGGTTGGCTTGTTATGTATCCCTTTAGCTTGTGTGATCTCCCTATTACCATTGGGAGCAATGGTGTATGGGGTTATAGGTGCAGTTCAGTGTAATAATGGCCAGGACTTTCAATATTGGTTGATTGGCGATTGGGTTCGAGGTGAATTGACCAAGCCTTGACTTTTCTTATACCAAACCTTAGAATTACTAGAGTTCATTAATTGGAACGAAGAAGAGACTTGGAGAAATCCAGGCACCGAAGGGGCAAGCTTGTATACGCTTATATGCAAGTGAAACTCTCAGGTAAAAGGACTTTGTTCTGATCCATACTCTGAAAAGGCGGCATGTTTTTAATAATTGCCGACACCGATGGAGCAATCGTTATGAAAGAATACTTTTCATAACGGAAATCTCTCAGGTAAACGACAGAGGCACACGAATTAAGCGTGTGCTTTTTTCTTTTTATTCTATAGTTTTTTTCTATATATTGATAGTTTGTATTACAATTTATCAATCAAACATAAACTGGAGGCAAAATAATGAACATACCTGGGAATTTAAAATACACTGAAAGCAATGAATGGATCAATATTGAAGGTATAACTGCAACAATTGGAATTTCTGATTATGCGCAAGACCAACTTTCTGATATTGTATTTGCAGAAGTGATCGTAAACGAAGGTGATATGATCAAGAAAGGTGATGCCATCGCAACCATTGAATCGGTAAAAGCTGCTGCGGATGTCTATTCACCGGCTAGTGGAAAAGTATTATCTGTAAATGAAGAATTGGGTAGTACCCCAGAGATGATTAACACTGATCCGTACGGAGCAGCATGGATAATAAAAATCGAGCTAAGCGATCCAGCTGAAACTGGTGCTCTCCTAAGTGCATCAACCTATGATAGTTTGATCCAATCCCACGAATAGGAGCAGATATGTTTATTCCTCATACAGATGCTGACAGATCAGCAATGCTGCACGCTGTCGGCATAAGTAAGCTGGAAGATCTATTTGTTGATGTACCCAAAAAATATCGTTTTCCAGATTTAAACTTGCCCGAGGCTCAGACAGAGATGGAAATCTCTGCAGAATTGCAAGAAATGTCCCTCGCCAATGAGACGGTTCGTGATTTAATCTGTTTTCTAGGCGCTGGTGCGTACAACCACTATACGCCTGCTGCAGTAGATGCAATTATCAGGCGAGGAGAATTCCTCACTGCATATACTCCCTACCAACCTGAGCTATCGCAAGGGACATTACAAGCAATTTTTGAATACCAGAGCAATGTGGCAGCCTTAACTGGAATGGAAGTATGCAATGCTTCTCACTATGATGGTGCAACGGCAGTTGCTGAAGCAGTGAATATGGCATACGCTAATTTCCGAGGAAGAAGAAATAAGATTATCCTCTCATCAGCTGTCCATCCACAATATCGTCAAACGGTAAGAACATACATTGAAGGATCAACCATTAATCTGGATGGTGATGATCCACGAAGCGATTTAAAAGCCTCCCCGGATGCGCTGATAACACTCATTGATACAGATACAGCCTTGGTGGTAGTCCAATATCCTGACTTTTTCGGTAGGGTCTACGACTATACGAAGCTTGCAGAAGCAGCTCACTCGATGGGTGCTCTTTTTGCAATTTCGATCAATCCGATTGCTCTTGGATTGTTAAAAGACCCGGGGGCAATGAAAGCGGATATCGTCACCGGAGAAGGTCAGCCTTTGGGTATTCCCCTATCTTTCGGAGGTCCTTACCTTGGTTTATTCGCCACACGGAAGGAATTTGTTCGTAAGATGGCAGGACGTTTAGTTGGTGAGACGATTGACAACCGTGGCCAAAGAGCCTACGTGCTCACATTGACAGCACGTGAGCAGCATATCCGGCGGGATAAGGCCACCTCGAATATTTGCACCAACCAGGGATTAATTGCTCTGGCATCTACGGTCTATATGAGCTTGCTTGGGAAAAAAGGTCTGCGCCAGGTGGCGGAACTTTGCTACCACAAGGCACATTATGCAGCTGAACGCATTGCTAAACTGCCTGGATATTCTATCTGGTCTCCAACAACATTTTTTAATGAATTTGTGATTCGTTGCCCAGCCTCTGCACTGGAAATAAATGATCATTTACTCGACCACGATATTTTAGGCGGCTACGATCTGAGCCAGGATTATCCCGATCTCGAAAATCATATTTTGTTCGCTGTCACCGAGATGAATACACGCCATCAAATCGACACCTTGGTTGATGTTTTATCGGAGGTGAATCATGGGTGAACCACAATTATGCGATCTCTCAGTGAGTGGTCGTCAGGGAATTGAATTCCCATCTCCAGATGTACCCACCTACCCATTACCCGAGGATTTTCTACGCACAGATCTTCCATTGCCTGAATTATCTGAGTTGGATGTCATCCGCCATTACACCCGCCTTTCTCAGCTCAATTACAGCATAGACACAGGCTATTATCCACTCGGTTCCTGCACGATGAAGTACAACCCAAAAATTAATGAAGAAACCGCGCGCTACCCTGGATTTGCTTTTTCACACCCACTTCAACCGATTGAGACTGTTCAGGGAAATATGGCATTAATGTTTTCTCTTCAGGAAATGCTGAAAGAAATCGGCGGTTTCACTGGAGTAACGCTCCAACCTGCAGCTGGTGCACATGGAGAGTTGACTGGTGTATTAATTATAAATGCTTATCATCGTGCACGTGGTGATACCCAACGCAACAAAATTCTAATCCCAGACTCCGCCCATGGTACGAATCCAGCAACATCTGCCATGTCTGGTTTGAAGGTTGTAGAATTAAAATCTGATTTACGGGGGAATGTCGATCTGGAAGCATTAAAACTGGAATGCGATGATACCCTGGCAGGTTTAATGCTTACCAATCCCAATACGTTGGGGTTATTTGATGAGCATGTGGAAGAAGTTATCCGGTTGGTACATTCTGCCGGAGGATTGGTTTATGGTGATGGGGCTAATTTAAACGCCTTACTTGGGATTGTTCGACCGGGTGACCTGGGTATTGACGTGATGCATTTTAATCTGCATAAAACGTTTTCAACTCCACATGGTGGCGGTGGTCCAGGTTCAGGACCTGTGGGTGTTGCTTCGCATCTGGTAGATTTCCTTCCCGAGCCAGTGGTGGGAATTCTCGAAGAAGGGGATGCCGACATGCCACCTCTCTATGGATTTATTATCCCGCCCAAATCGATTGGACGGATGAAGGCATTTCACGGTCATTTTGGTATGATAGTCCGAGCCTACACGTACATAAGTATGCATGGAGGTGATGGCTTGCGATCCATTGCAGAGCATGCAGTCCTGAACGCCAATTACCTCTTGTCCCTCATAAAGAGCACTTACCACCTTCCTTATGATCGATTTTGTATGCATGAATTTGTTGTGGAAGGTCAATGGGCAGATGCCCCTGATATTCATGCCCTCGATATCGCTAAACGCCTGATGGATTATAAATTTCACCCTCCCACGAATTACTTCCCGCTTATCGTGCATGAAGCTTTGATGATTGAGCCCACCGAAACCGAAAGTAAGGAAACCCTGGATGCTTTCGCTCAAGCATTGATTCAAATTGCTGACGAAGCTCATCACAACCCAGGTTTACTCAAAGATGCACCCCATATCACGCCAGTTGGAAGGTTGGATGAAGTGAAAGCAGCGAAAGAACTGGTCTTATGCTGTGGAGTTTCCACAGCGGAGAAATGACGATTATTGACTGAAAAACTACTAATCCATCATACCTTTACTAGTGTTACAATACACCCCTGATATCTTTATCGGTTCCTTCTTAATGGAAAAAACTGAGCCCTTGGAATATAAGTTTGTAACTCCCCGCCCCACTGTCGAAATTCATTTACCTGATGGGCGGGTTATTTGTGGCCTAAGGGGAGCTCAGGTTGGTGAATTTCTTTCCTTACTTGAAAACCCCGAATTAGCCCCAATAGTCGGAGCAATTGTAAATGATGAGTTGCGGGAGCTTACATTTCAAATCCAAATGGATGCGAAGGTTATTCCCATCACGATGGAAGATGCCGATGGCATGCTCATCTACCGACGCTCTCTGACATTTTTACTTGAAGCAACCTTCGAAGACCTATTCCCTGATGCCACGCTCACCATAGATCATTCAGTCTCCTCTGGGGGATACTACTGTGAGGTAAAAGACCATGCCCCACTCACCGACGATGATCTTATTAAATTATCTACCCATATGCGATCTATCATTGAGGACGACTTACCCTTTTCCAAGCGGGAAGTACCCTTGGTTGAGGCTGTTGCATACTTTGAGGCTAAGGGATATACGGATAAAGTTCGGTTATTAGCTCACCGCCAAAAAGATTATTTGACGCTTTATCGCCTGGGAGACCACCAGGATTACCATCATGGATACATGGTTCCTTCTACCGGGTACCTGAAATGGTTTACATTAATACCAACCAATGGTGGTTTTACGATCAACTTTCCACGTCGAAATTTACCTACCCAACTTCAACCCATGCCGAGTTATCCCAAGCTGCTGGCTACCTTCCGTCGTTATGGGCGAGTGGTTGGACAGACTTGAGATTGCCAGTGTTGGTGCACTGAATGATTCAATTTTGGCAGGACGAATCCACGAGATCATTCTTGTCTCCGAAGCTCTCCATGAAGAACATGTTGCAGATATTGCTGAGCAAATCACCGCCCGTTACGACCAATCCGACCCTGGCAAGATGGTTCGGATCATATTAATTGCCGGTCCATCATCCAGTGGAAAAACTACCCTTTCAAAACGCCTGACGATTCAATTACTTTCCCAAGGAATATCACCATTTCCTTTGGAAATGGATAATTATTTTGTAGATCGCAGTGATACACCAAAGGATGAGAATGGTCATCCAGATTTTGAAACTTTACAAGCAGTGGATACTCACCACCTTGCTGAGGATTTACGACGGCTCGTTTCTGGAGAGTCTGTTCGTGTGCCCCATTATAATTTTAGGTCCGGTCAGCGTGAACCCGGTGATTTGATCCAGCTTCACCCCGGTCAGGTGATTATCCTGGAAGGTATACACGGATTAAATCCAGAGCTGCTCCCAGATTTTCCGGTTGAACAGACCTTCCGCATTTATGCATCAGCTCTTACCCAACTAAATCTTGATCGTCATAACCGCATATCCACCACCGACACACGCCTGGTTCGCCGCATCGTCAGGGATGCCCGTGAACGTGGATATACCGCACGCGACACTATTCTCCGCTGGGAATCAGTCCAGCGTGGTGAAAAACGCTATATTTTTCCTTACCAGGAAAATGCAGACATCATGTTTAATTCTGCTTTAGCATACGAGTTATCTGCTTTAAAACCTTATGCAGAACCATTATTGCGCCAGGTTCCTTTTGGGACACGCGAATACATAGAAGCCAAGCGTATGCTGGCCCTTCTTGAATGGTTCCAGCCTGTATCGTCAGATCTTATTCCCGATAATTCCATTCTGCGTGAATTTATTGGAGGATCCATTTTGAAGGAATTTAAGTTGTGGAATCCAACCGAATAAATATTCAAACAGGGTAAGCCCATGGAATCTACTGAGAAATTCATGCGTACCATCCGCGTACGAAATGAACAGCAGCTGGGTACCTTAGGACGTCTCCTCGTGGCAGTTGCTGAGGCAGCTGGAGATGTTGGAGAGGTTCGTCTCATCCAGGAAACTTCCCGCTATACCATTCGGGATATCTCAATATACACTGAAGACGAAACGCACATGGATCGGGTCTTGCTTGCCATAGAATCGAATCCAGGTACCCGAGTATTAGCTGTCCGTGATGAAGTTCTGGAGCTCCACCAAAAAGGTAAAATTGCCGTTCGGTCTAGGATATCTGTCGATAATCTATATATCTTACGACGGGTCTATACACCCGGTGTAGCGGAGGTATGTTTGCGGATTGCAAAAGATCCATCGTTAGCACGCCAATATACTGCTATCAGTCACCTGGTGGCAATTGTCACAGATGGGACGGCAATTTTAGGTCTCGGGAATATTGGTCCGGTGGCAGGGATGCCAGTCATGGAAGGGAAAGCCATGCTGATGGAGTCTTTAGTTGGACTATCTGGCGTTCCTATTCTGCTGAACAGTACCGATCCAGAAAAAATCATTGAAACAGTTGCTACAATTGCCCCCACCTTTTCTGCGATACACCTTGAAGATATTTCTGCTCCACGCTGCTTCGAGATCGAAGAGCGTCTTCAAGCGATCCTGGATATCCCTGTCATGCACGATGATCAGCATGGGACAGCTGTCGTGGTTACTGCTGCACTCACAACTGCCAGCAGAAGCATGCATATCAATCTAGAAAATGTACGGATCGGTCAGGTTGGTTTAGGAGCTGCAGGTAATGCGATTGGTCGCATGTTGATGAGGCTTACTGGGAATCCTGTCCTTGGTGCTGATTTATCTGAAACAGCCCTCTCATTCTTCGAAAAATACTGGGGGCAAAAAGTCAAATCTTACAGAAATCATGGCTGAATGTGAAGTGGTGGTTGCAACCACTGGGGCACCCGGTTTGATCAAACCTGAGATGGTCCGCAAAGGACAGATCATCCTGGCACTCTCCAATCCCGTCCCAGAGATCGATCCGGAAGTGGCATTAAATGCCGGGGCAGCCTTTGCTGCCGATGGAAAATCGGTCAATAATGTGCTCGGATTTCCAGGTATCCTGCGAGGTGCAGTTGATTCGTATGCGACCCATATCAGCCATGAAATGTATCTGGCTGCCGCTTTAGCCATAGCAGATGAAACTCCCCAGGATGAGCTTGTTCCGAATCCCCTGGATAAAAAAGTACATAAGGCAGTTGCACGAGCAGTAGCCCAGAAAGCCATGCAGCAGGGGATCGCTAGGGCTGAATTTGTACCTTATGCGGATGAATAGATATCTGCTTGAATAAGAATTTGTGTAATTACTTTAAAATAATATATGACCAGGAGACGATTTGCATGAAAAATAAACCTCGGATTTTTATACTAACCTTAATCATCATGGCAGCGGTCATGTTAAGCGGTTTATTATTTGATCAAAATAATAAAACATACGCTTCTGACCAACCATCAACGGAGATCTCTTTAGGGGTGGATAAAACACAAGAGGTAGTGATCAGGATATATTTCGACAGCCAGGAACAATTAAATGCTGTCGCAGGAGAGTTGGATATATGGGAGGTTCAACGGACCCCCGGGATTGGCACAAGCACCGGCTACGCAATTGCAGCCGTCTATCCATCTCAAAAAGATTGGCTGGAAGTGCGGGGATACCGGGTGGAGATTGATCAGGAACACACTGAGCTATTAAGATCCCCAACTGCAGTTCTTGATCCACGTTATTACTACTTCGATGACTACATTTCTAACCCTAACGGGCTATATATTGTGGATTTCTTACAAGATATGAATGCGAATCACCCTGATCTTGTTGAGCTTATTGATATCGGGGATGCTTGGCAAGGTCTCCATATGGGTTATCACCGGGACATGTGGGTCATGCGCATCAGCAATGAAGACCCCGCCTATGGTGATATTGCCTCTAAACCACCCTTCTTCCTGATTGCCAACGTCCACGCCCGTGAAGTGACCACTCCAGAAATGGCCATCCGTTATATTAAATACCTGACAACTGGGTACAACGGGCAGGGTGGCTATGGTCAGGATGCAGATGTGACCTGGCTTGTAAACCACCATGTTGTTTATGTTTTAATTTCACAAAACCCGGATGGACGTACCATCAATGAAGCAAACTGGTCCGCCTATTGGCGTAAAAATGTGGATAACGATGATGGTTGCGTGAGCAATTACGGCGTAGACCTCAACCGTAATAGCAGCTTCAAATGGGGTTGCTGTGGCGGTTCTAGTGGATCCTGTTCTTCAGAAATTTATCGCGGTCCCTCCCGTGCCTCTGAGCCGGAGACTGCCGCCTTTCAAACTTTTGTTGCTCAGGTTTTCACGGATTGGAACGGCAACAATGGCGATGATACTATAGGCTCAGCTTCACCAGACGATGCATCGGGATTATTTATCACTTTACACTCTTATCAGGATGAAATTCTATGGCCATTCGGCTTCGACCAGTATGGTGCACCTAATTTCAACCAATTGAAAACCATCGGGCACAAATTAGCTGATATTACAGGGGTAATGGACCCAACAGGTTTCTTGTATACCGTGGATGGATCCACGGATGACTGGGTGTATGGAAAACTTGGCATTGCATCTTTCACGTATGAAATTGGTCCTACCTATGGTTCTTGTGGGGATTTCTTCCCTGCCTATGGCTGCCAGGATGGTATCGATGGCATGCCGCGTAACTTCTGGGCTGAGATGGGTCCCTCCTTTCTTTATGCGAATAAAATTGCTGGCTCACCTTATATGACTGCTTATGGACCTGATTCACAGAACCTCGTAGTTACCCCCGCTGAAGTCCCTGGGGGTATGCCAGTTGATTTAACCGGTACTGTATTGGATCAACGCTATACGGGCGACCCATTACAACCCGTTTCTGGTGCTGAGTATTTCATCGATGCTCCAGGTATAGATGGAACAGGTGTTTCCATGTCACCGACCGATGGCGCTTGGGGTGAAACCAACGAGCCCGTGGAAGCGGTAATTGATACTTCATCCCTATCGGAAGGTCAACACTACATCCTGGTTCACGGGTTAAATGATGATGGCTTTTGGGGTCCCTTCACTGCTGTTTTCCTCAACATTACCACCCCTGCCTATGGAATGATGCTCACACCCGAAACTGCATCTGCCCAGGATGACCCCGGGGTCACGGTGTCTTACCAGATGCAGGTCGATAATATCGGCCAGAATAGTGATACCTATGATATTTCGGTTAATTCCGCTTGGGTATATTCAGCTCCGTTATCGGTTGGACCCATCGCACCTGGTGAAAATGCTACTTTTGATATCCAGGTGACGATCCCTGCCGATGCTCTTAATGGCGAATCGGATGTTGCCACTGTTTCCATAATTTCCCAATACAATTCAGACATCACAGATTCCTCATCCTTAACCACCACCGCTAATTTCCATGACCTGTCATTGACCCCGGAAACAGCTGATTTGAGTGGTTATCCTGGTGGACAAGTTAGCTTCAGCTTGCATCTCACTAACCTTGGTAATACAACAGACAGCTTTGATATCGAGTCAACCAGCCTATGGAATATTACTTTGCCAGCGAGTATTGGACCCTTGGAGCCTGGAGTTAGCGTTGATTTCGATGTCGTTGTGGATATTCCATCCTCTGCTTCCGTTGGCGATTTTGATATTGCCACCATCACAACCATTTCCCAGGCTGATGGATCCAAATCACAATCCTCCTCGCTTACCACGACTGCTCTTCAAGCAGGTCCTTTTGTGGATCCTACCCCTGATTTAGGTTCTGGGAATCCTGGTACTCAGGTGGTTTATGACATCCAATTAACGAATCACAACTATCAGCCTGACACTTTCACGCTTAGCGCAAATACAGTCTGGGGAATGGAATACCCTCTTAGCGTTGGTCCCATCCCCGCTGATGGAAGTGTAAATATAGAGATTAAAGTAACCGTGCCCCTGGATGCAGCCGGTGGTTCAAGTGATACGGGTATAGTCACATTTGCCTCATCGATTCCTGGTCTTCCCACTGCAGCGGCAACATTAATCACGACTGCAAATAATGTATATAGTTTTGAAGCCCTCCCAGTTGAGGATACTTTGATTGGCTACGGTAGAGGAGCTGTTGTTCAGTACTCTGTTCAAATCACGAATACGGGCAACGTTGCCGATACCTATAATATCTATGTCATCTCCAGTCCGTGGACTGTGGATGCTCCTGTTCACTTTGGACCGATTGCTCGAGGTGAAAGTGCCTATGTGACCATTTCGGTGCATGTTCCCTTTGATATCGTTATGGGTGATGCAAACGATGCAAAATTGTCATTTACCTCACAGGGCAATTCGACTGGTCATCAAGTTCACTTGTACACCAATACATTCTGGTTTAGCAATTTCCTGCCTCTATCCCAGAGAAATTAAAACCATAAGAATTCACATACATCCAGACCTTTTCCTTTAACTCTAAGGAGAAGGTCTGGAAATAAGAGGAAAATATGAATAAAAAATTCTTATCGTTATTTATATTATTGTCCATGCTGTTATCAATGGTATCAAGTGCTGCAGCAACACCTCTCTCAGCAGTAACCACTGAACATCAAGAAAATCAACCTCAAATTGAAAATTTGGTTGCAAGGGTTTATTTCACCAATCAAGAGGATTTAAACCAGCTCGCCTCTCGATTCGATATCCTTGAGGTAAACCATGACGCTGGTTACGTATTGGTCATCCTCACCCCAGAAGAGTATACATCCTTGCAGCAAGCCGGGTATCGGATGCAAGTAGATGAAGACAAAACCAGGCTGCTGAATAAACCATTCATGGCTGCTCCCTGGTCAAGGAGTCGATACGATTCCAGGTTTTTCATGTTATCGAACTGTAGAAGAAACATACCAGGACATGCAGGATATTGTGAATGCCCATCCTGATATGGCGCAGATATTTGACATTGGAGATAGCTGGGATCGTGTAGAGAATGGATATCCAAACGGTTATGATATCTTGGCCATTCGCGTTAACCAATGAGAATTTTGGTAACGTTGATACGAAACCAACTTTCTTCCTCATGGCGGAGATCCATGCCAGAGAATATGCCACCGCTGAGACAGCCATGCGCTACACAGAATATTTGATCGACAATTATGGAATTGATCCAGATGTCACCTGGTTGTTGGATTACTTCCGGGTTTATATCGTTTCCATGACCAATCCTGATGGACGTAAACATGCCGAAGCAGGTGAATTATGGCGCAAGAATATAGATAGCGATGATGGGTGTAATGATCCAAATAGTTGGGGAACCGATCTCAACCGTAATCAATCGTTCAAATGGAATCATGGTGGCTCGAGCCCCTACGCCTGTGATGAAACATATATGGGCCCATCAGCAGGGTCAGAGCCAGAAGTTCAAGCCATCGAGCAATTTGTGGTCAGTATTTTTGCAGACCAACGGGGTCCTGGGGACGCTGATCCTGCTCCCGATGACACAACCGGCGTATTTATCACCCTGCACAGTTATGCCCAGGTCGTCTTGTACCCCTGGGGTTGGAGCACCAATCTATCCCCGAATGCCACTGATCTAGCCACGCTTGGGCGTAAGTTTGGATATCTCAATGATTACCAGGTCTGCCAGGTAAGTGATCCCAGTTGTATGTACACCGCAAGTGGAACCAGTGACGATTTTGCCTATGGCACACTTGGTATTGCATCCTATACCTATGAAATTGGGACCTGGTTCTTTGAAGATTGTGGCAGTTTTGAAAGCACGGTCTATCCGGATAATCTTCAAGCTTTATTCTATGCCTTCAAAGCAGCTCGCAGACCCTATCAAAATCCTGCTGGTCCTGATTCTGTCACGGTCAGTGCATCTCCAGCTGCAGCCAATCCAGGACAGCAAGTCACATTGACTGCAGTAGCAAATGATACTCGCTATAATGGTGGTGAACCAACCCAAAATATCGCAGAGGCTCGTTTTAGCATGGATGCGCCTTCCTGGATAACTGGTACTGTCACCTATCCATTAACTGCGAGTGATGGAACATTCAACAGCAAGGTCGAGAATATCCAAGCGACTATCGACACGACCGGATTTGCCTCAGGTAGACATACAATCTTTGTCGAAAGCAAAGATATCAATAATAATTGGGGAGTTCCCAGTGCAGCTTTCCTGTATATCGTCGAACCTGGTGTATCGCCAGTCATTGAAGGATACGTGCGTGATGCTGGTACAAACCTGCCATTAGCAGCGGATGTCAGCGCAGGTATGTTCAATACCTCAACCGATCCTGCGACTGGTTACTACAGTATGACGGTGATTAGCGGTACCTACGACATTATGGCGACAGCTACAGATTTCTCTCCTGCTTATGCCTATGAAGTAGTTGCTGAAGATTATGCTACCATTCAACAGGATTTTCTCCTCTATCCCTATTGTTCGATTTATTCAGATAATGTTGAAAATGGAAATCAAGGCTGGACTGCTGAATTACCATGGGCAATCACGGCAGAATCTTCACACAGCCCGACACATTCCTGGACGGATAGCCCAGGCGGTAATTATGGATATAATCTAAATAAATCGGTTACCTCACAAACATTTGACTTCAGTGGGTATACCGGGATCTCTCTCAGTTTCTGGCATAAATATATAACCGAAGCAGATTGCGATTATGCCAACGTTGAATACAATGCGGGTTCAGGCTGGTTCCCAGTCGCTACCTATGATGGGAATCATAACACCTGGACCCAGGAACACATCCAGATACCAGAGCTCGACGGGCAGGCGAATTCAAGGATCCGCTTCCACCTTACCAGTGACTCGAATACAGAATTTGATGGTTGGCACTTCGATGATGTGGAAATTGTAGGTGGTGGTCCTGGATGTATCTCCCTGTACCCTCCGACTGCTGAATTTTCCACAAACAGCCCGGTTGAGCTTGGTCAGGCAATCCAATTCACAAATTTAACCACCGGGACAGTCCCCATCTCTTACACCTGGGATTTTGGTGATGGTACTGGTACCTCCACCGAAACCAATCCAGCCTACACTTATTTTGCCTTAGGAACCTATACGGTAACTTTGACTGCATCCAACCAGCTTGGCTCTGATGAAGTTATCCACACTGTAACCGTTGAGAATACTGCTATAAATAGTGTTAATCTTTCCCAAGAGACACCAGGACCGATCGTACCTGGTGATGTTGTAAGCTTTAGTGCAAATCTATCACCCGACAATGCAACCAAGCCTTATAACTACACCATAGATTTCGGTGATGGCACTGTAATCTCAGACACATCATCCCTCGACATCTTATATTTCAGCCATATTTTCCCGACCAGCGGTTTATACACTATCCAAATTTCAGTGGAAAATGTAGGCATGACCAATCCAGCCATGGATGTGCTGGAAGTTATGCTGTTATATCGGAATCTGCTCCCATTAACGGTCAGATAAACCTTTGGGTGCTGCAAATATCGGTTACAATTTGCAGCACCCAGTTTTTTTCAAATATTCGGAGGTATTCATGTCCAAAGCAGCCTTACGCGAACAACGTCGTGCTCAACGTCTTGCCAAGACGAAACCGTCAGCGCATTATTATTGGAATAATCATTGCATTAATTGTCGTAGTGATTGGTTATTTTGTTTACCAAGACTACTCGAGTAAAAAACCGTCTTACCCAATCGGTACTTTAGATGAAACACCACCCGCTCCATCTGCAAACGCAGTTACGACTGCATCGGGTCTCGTTTATGAAGACCTTCAAGTTGGTGATGGAACTGCTGCACAGTCTGGAAATACAGTATCAGTCAACTACACTGGCTGGCTGGAGGATGGCACAAAGTTCGATTCATCCCTGGATCGTGGGCAACCTTTCGAATTTACTCTCGGTGCCGGAGAAGTCATTGCAGGTTGGGATGAAGGTGTAACCGGTATGATTGAGAACGGTACACGCTTACTTAGTTATTCCCCCAGAATTGGGTTATGGTGCTTCAGGTTCCGGATCAACCATCCCACCCAATGCCACTCTGATTTTTGAAGTACAACTTATTGATGTGAAATAAAAATAAACGGGCGTGTGTGTACCACACGCCCGTTACGTCTATCTTCCAGCCACGATCATTTCTTTTAAAACATTAGCCAATCTTTCAATTCCAATTTGGATCTTTTCTGGATTGGAATAAGAGAAATTTAGTCGCATGGTGTTTTTTCCGCCTCCAAGTGCAAAAAATGGTGCACCTGGAACGAAAGCCACTTTCCGGGCTACTGCAGTTTTGAAGATTTCGGTTGTATCCAGCTCTTTTGGCAGCATACCCCAAAGGAAAAGTCCTCCTTGTGGTTTTGTCCATGTCACTCCAGGTGGAAAAAGCTCTTCCATGGCATCCAACATGACATTCCTTCGTTCTCCATACACCCGTCTTATTAGCCAGATATGCCGGTCGATAAATCCACCACGTGCTACCTCGTAAGCAACAATCTGGTTGAATGTGGAGGTATGCAGGTCTGCACCCTGCTTTGCCTGAACGAGCTTACGGATCACCTGGGCTGGTGCGATGACCCATGCAAGCCTTAATCCTGGTGCCAGTGTTTTTGAAAAAGTGCTCAAATAGATCACATTACCACGATATTCATTATTGCCATTTTTCCGATACTCATTATCCATAGAAACAATCGAGGGAAGGTTTTCGCCCTCATAACGCAACTGCCCATACGGGTCATCTTCAATGATTGGTACACCATACTGGTCAGCAATTTCCAGTAATTTTTGTCTCCGCTCGGTTGACAGGGTCACCCCCGTTGGATTTTGGAAATTCGGAAGGACATAGATAAATTTGACCCCACTACGGAGAGCGTTTTCCAATTCATCGGTGACCATCCCATTTTCATCCATTCGGACGGTCACATATTCTGCGCCATAGGCATTCCATGCCTGCAAGGCACCTAGATAAGTCGGTTCCTCGACCAGGATTCGATCACCAGGATTAATAAATACCTTTCCAATTAAATCCAATGCCTGCTGGCTGCCGCTTGTAATTAATATATTTTCTGCAGTGACACTGATCCCATATCGTCCGGTATGACGAGCGATCATCTCGCGTAGTGGCAGGTATCCATCTGTAGAACCATACTGCAATGCTAATGCACCCCATTCTTTTAATACCTGTCCACAAGCAGCACTGAATTCATCTACCGGAAAAACATCAGGGGCTGGAAGGCCTCCCGCAAATGAGATCACTTCGGGGTCTTCGGTTAGCTTTAGTAATTCACGTATGGCTGAACTGGTCATTCGTTGAGTACGTTGGGCATAACGATGATCCCAAGGGGTTTCCATTAGCTCACTCTCCTATTTGGTATTTGTTTTTGGGTTCAAATAAAATCAATCTATCTCAATATGTATTCCTCATAGATTTCCTACAATTTTGGGAACCGCCTGAGGATGTGAGCAGGTGAAGGAAGAATGACACGCTCGCCTACTTTTAGCTGACCAAGAATTTTCCCGCTGTCCTTCGGTGCTCCCTGATAGATATATATAATCGTCCCCTTGTCAGCAGACCTTCGATTCGACATAAGCTAATCCAGTTAAATAGCCTTCCTTATCAACTGCGCAGCTGGTTACATGCCCCACCACCCTTCCGCGCCAATCCACGACGGGATCACCCAGATGTGCCATTCGGACTCCTTTTTCATCAAAACAAAAACGAACCAACTCACCTTTTCTTCCTTTTTCCTTTTCAAGAAATGCAACACGGCCAATAAACCATGGTTTGTAAGTCTTTACGTATTGGCCAAAACCTGCCTCAGCGGGTCCTAAATTCAATTCGCCACCCATTTCATGACCATACAAGGGTAATCCGGCTTCAGTTCGTAGTGAATCCCTCGCACCCAATCCACATGGTTTTATTCCAAGCGCACTCCCAATTTCCAGAAGAGCATTAAACAAATCATCAGCTCGGCTTGGATGGACAAAAATCTCGTATGAAAACTTTTCACCGGTATACCCTGTCCGGGAGACTATTAATTCAAAACCACCCATAACCACTTCGCAGATACGGGTTCGCTTAAGATAGCGTACACTACACCGGCTTTCATCATCACAACCCAACCCTAATAAGATCTGTCGGGCTCGTGGACCTTGTAAAGCGATGTCTACACGCATATCGCTTCCTTCTTTCGGGTCTTTCAGATTACGTAGAATTGCATTCTGTACCAAATACCTTTGCCCACGGTCTCCGGTTATCAACCAGAACTTTGCCATCTTTGACTGCATTCAACCATGCCCAATCCTTATCGGCATTCGCTGCATTTACAACCATCAGCATTTTTTCTGTTCCACGTTTGTATACAATCAAGTCATCTATGACATTCGCATCAGGATCGAGGAAATGGGTATAGCATGATTCACCCACTGACAAATAACTGACATCATTTGCTACAACGCTATCCAGGAATGCTGCTCCATCCGGACCTTCCACCTGGAAAACTCCCATATGCGCAACATCGAACAATCCAGCCGTTTGCCTGACGGCAAGATGCTCTTCCATAACAGAGGTGTACCAGACTGGCATCTCCCATCCGGCATAGGTGATTATTTTTGCACCCATTTTTTTATGAGTTTCAAATATCGGTGTCCGTTTCGGTTCTGTCTCTTTTTCATCCCAAAGAAATTTGGGTAATGGCTCACCCACTCCAATTTCCATTCCTATATAATAGGGTTTTGGAGCTAGAGGATTTCCCGGTTTTGGCAATACAGGTTTTCGATTTGAGATACTCACAACGGTTAAACCTGGTAATTTCTTCAAAACATCATCATCAAAAGCCACATACCCATCAGAAAGGTCCCTCAGCCATGCCGCTACAATCGCCTGCTTTTTTGAAGGAATGGTCAGTTGAAAGTGGTACGCACCAATACAAGTCAACATTCCATCGGTCGTTCCATCTGGAGTGTTGATTTGGGTGGGTTGGCTTTCACCAGCGTTTAATTGCTCAATTTCGCTGGTCAGAGCTTCACTCAGGAACAATCTCACCCTTTCTCCTGATAACTCCAAAACAGACCAGTCTCCTTCGGTTGTCTTATCGTCAAGGTAATAAAAATGTGGATATCCATGCTGGCTTGGTGAAAAATCTATGCCCGCTTTCGCCGCTAAATCTCTTACTCTAATTTTTCCTTCCTCGAGGGTTTGAAAATCCACTTTCGCCCGTCGTAAAAGGCCGCTTGCCCCCATTCGCCCATGAGGTTTCGTTGATAGCAGGATATCCGCAATGATATCGGCCAACTGTTTCATCTCTGCTTCCTTGAATCCACGTTGGGTCACCCACGGTGTACCCATACGTATACCTGAAGGATCGGCAGCAGATTCATCTCCTGGAATGGTGTTTCGGTTTACCACAATTCCTGCAATATCAAGAATTCGTGAAGCCATATCACCGGAAAGACCCGTCCCATCCGTTCCGATAACAGTATTACAGACCAGGTTCATCAAATGCGTGTTTGTACCTCCGTACGCGATCCTGAAACCTCTTTGCTTGAGCTGATCAGTAAAAGTGCCACAATTCTTTACTACCTGATGTTGGAGTCTTTGGAATTTTTCAGTCCTGGCAACCTTGAATGCAACCGCCATACCAGCGAAAGAATTGACATGCGGTCCGCCCTGCTCACCAGGAAATACCGCCCGGTCTATCTCTCTGGACATCTTCTCATCAAATGTCAGAATGCATGCTCCACGTGGACCGCACAGCGATTTATGTGTGGTGAACGTTACCACATCTGCGTAACCGATCGGTGAAGGGTATGCTCCTGCAGCAACCAGTCCAGCGATATGGGCAATGTCGGCAAAAAGGTATGCCCCAACTTCATCAGCTATCTCACGGAAACGCTTCCAATCAACAGCCCATGGGTATGAAGAATATCCTGCAATAATGAAGCGAGGTTTATTCTTGCGTGCTAATTCCTCAACTGCATCATAGTTGATCTGCTCAGTGTTTGGGTCAACAGAATAATGCACAGCATTATAGTATTTTCCAGACCGATTGACTGGAGAACCATGTGTCAAGTGGCCTCCGTGCAGCAAGTCCATGCCCATGATGGTTGCGCCTGGTTCTACCAGGGCATGATAGACGGCATTATTGGCTGGTGCACCGGATAAAGGTTGGACATTTACATAAATATCATCCGCATCAACCAAATCATTAGCAAATAACTCTGCACACCGTCTCCGCGCCAGTTCCTCTATGCTATCCGCATATTCCACCCCTTTATAATAACGTTTATCTGAATAACGCCTGAAATTAACCAACCTGTCAGGGAAATCCAGGATTTCATCTTCTCGCATAGTACGCGTCTCTTCACGAGGGTACCCTTCAGCATAAATATTTTGAAATGC
The DNA here is from genome assembly GCA_963736805.1 of uncultured Chloroflexia bacterium. Taxonomy (GTDB): domain Bacteria; phylum Chloroflexota; class Anaerolineae; order Anaerolineales; family UBA4823; genus FEB-25. The sequence continues at coordinate 222,281 of CAVTQM010000035.1, read as the reverse complement.
AGATGATAGAGCTTCTCTGACAGCCATAGGTGCCTGGCTCTCGCTTGGGATAAGGATAAGCTTGCGATACTGTCTTTCAGCTTCTAATTGGGTTAATTCATAGATAGCGGGATCTAGCTCGGCTAGATTACCGCGAAACAGAAAATCTTCCATTCTTTTCTCCTGGGTGCATAATAAATCTAAAATATTGACATATGAATTGTAGCTGTTTGGTGTTGTTGGGTCAAGTAGATAAGATGCTTATCGCCTTTCAACGAGTTATAAGAATAGAATATTCATCAAATGCCACTCACCTCGTAAAATCAAAACATATTGACTGAGCATGCATCTTAATAAATCACACAACTGAATAAACTAATCAGTATTGCTGTTCAAAATTCACTAGATACTGCAAAGGCATTCCATTTATAAATAATTTATAGTTTTCAATAAATAATGATGCAATGTCCGGAAGATAATTTTTCGCGGCTGTGTGGGAAGTAATATAAGTATTGGGTGTATGCCATAATGGATGATCAAAGGGTAGAGGTTCTTCTACAAATACATCCAGCACAGCCCCAGCCAATGAACCACGATTTAATGCATTCACCAGGATTGTTTCATCCAATATATTTCCACGACCGACATTGATAAGCCATGTTTTGCTGGGTAACGCAGAAAATACTTCTTCATTAATCAATCCCTTTGTTGCTTTGGTGCCTGGTAAAGAGCAAACCAGATAATCTAAGCCATTCACGAAATCAAGAATTTCATGTCGATGGAAATATTGATCTACTTCGGGACAGGACTCGCTCATCCGGGTATATCCAAACACTTCCATTTCAAAATGCTGGGCTGTGGCAGCGAGGTGGGACCCGATCGAACCAACCCCCATTAAACCTATTCGCTTGCCTTTTAATGTACCAGCTGTGCTGTCATCCCATATGCCTTTACGTTGAGCCTGCCATCGCTGTAAAACTCTCCGCTCAATTGCAAGCATGTATCCGAAAACGTACTCAGACATCATTGCCCCATAGACATTTCGTGAATTTGATAAGAGGTAATTTCTCCGTAATCCAGGAGCTAAGCAGCGGTTCCACGCCTGCCCAGCTACTCTGTACCCACTTAATACATGGCAAAGAATTTATGATTTGGCAAACCAGGGATGGTTCTCCAAAAATGACATCACAATTATTTTCGTTTTTAATTGCCTGTAATGGATCATCAAATGCATGTATAGATAAAAATGGTAAACCAGCTTGCTCAATTATCTGTTCATAAACTTTATAATCCTGAGATATGATGAGCAATTGGTGTATGATCTGATTGATTTTTCATTGGGCTAGAATGATATATTAATGACGAACAAAGTATATCTCGCAGGCTTCATCAATCAATTCTGGCGATATTTGAATTACCCTGTCATCATAATTACAAAGGGCACTTAGGATAGTTAAGATATCCCTTGGATGAACTGCTTGAAACTGGCGGTTATCATTCCGGTACCACTTTTCAATTAAATGTTTAAAGCTGGCTTCATCAAAATATATACCCTTCTGCTGACATACTTTTACAAATATATGTTTGAAGTCATTTTCATCAGGATTGAATATGCCAACTTTCATTTGAATTCGTCGAAAAAATGCTTCATCAGCAAGGTGAAATGGATCAAGATTCGTACAGAATATAATTAATGCTCGAAAAGGAATGACAAGGGTCTGCCCAGTTCGTAATCGTAAGAAATCCACTCCATTCTCGAGAGGCATGATCCATCGGTTGAGCAATTCAATTGGACTTGCTTGCTGACGGCCAAAATCATCGATCAGGAATACACCACCATTTGCTTTCATTTGTAAAGGCGCTTCATAAAAATTAGCCAACGGATCAAATCGGAGATCCAGAGATTCTAGCTTCATCTCACCACCGACTACCACTGAGGGTCGCTTGAAGAGACCCCACCTTCCATCGATAGTCGCTTTTTGTTCTTTTTCAACTTCTTGATGAAACAATCGATCATATATTTGTATGATTTGACCACCCGCAGTCAATGCATAGGGTAACCAGATCGGATCAGTACCGCTGATCAATTGTGATATATGCAAGGAAATTGTAGTTTTACCATTACCTGGGGGTCCATACAAAAAAAGCGATGCTGCAGAATTTATTGCTGGACCAATCCTCCTATGAAAATCTACCGGAAGGACCAAATCGCTCAATGCTTTTTTCACCTGTGCTGGTTTCACCAATCGAGGGCCAGTCGTTTGTAGTTTTATCGCTTCGGTGTATCGATTGACCGGAACGGGCACCGGACCAACATATTGACAGCGATCCATCGCCTCGCGTGCGCGATCCTCCCCTGCACCCGTTAGCTTATATATATAATTTAACGGACCATACGATGCAGAGGATTGTGAAACTTCAATCAAGTGTTCCTTTCTTAACCAATCCAATAATTGTTCGAGGGCATATGGAACCCTCATTACTTGTGACATCCTTCTGAAATCCACATTACCTTCGGTATAAAGCAAACGCAAGATAATATCAAGAAGGATATTTTGAGGAATATCTAATTCCTCAACCGATTTTGGTTGAGCTAAAACCTCGTCTAATAGTATGTTATTTGCCATGCTTGACTCCACCGTGCCGTATTGTTTGTCTTCCCCTGACATTATACAATGAGCCAATGGATTGTATCAATCACAAGTTTGCAAGTATTTTAAGATTCGATGATTCCATATGAAGTAAATATATCCATAATACCCAGGCTCAATCGACAAAACGAGCTTCAATCCATCCAAACCTTATAAAAATTTAAATAAAAAACACAGTTATGGTGATTAAAAGCCATAACTGTGCCTTTATGAAAATTTTAGTTATATATTATTCTTAATCCTTGAGATTACTTTGAATCGTTAGCCTTATATTCGGTTATAAGAAAGAAAATCAATCCATTCAATTACCTGGCTACAGGTATATTGTAATACCTTTGATCATCAGGGTTGGCAATCACTCGCTGCTGGATGCAGGTTAAGATGTCAAACATTCCTTCTGGGACTGTCCTTGAAATTGTAAACCCAAGGGTATGCTTAATCTTCTCAAAATTTACCCGATAATCTCGAGGGTCTTCGCCCACTTGAACATACCTGACCTGTGAGTTGGGTAAGAGTTTTAATAACTCGTTGATAATCATTTTTTTTGTGTAATTTTGAGATGAATCCCCTACATTAAATACATTATACGCAACTTGATCTTGCTTTGAATTTAAAACTGCCAGGATGGCTTGTGAAAAATCGCGCACATGGCAGTATGGTCTCCAATAATTTTCACCGTACACATCCAATTCTCTTCCAAGCGCTAACTCCTTTGTAAATTCATTGATTGTCAGATCAAACCTCATCCTTGGTGAAATGCCATACACAGTTGAAAATCGGAGCACAGTTGGGTAGAAACCCGATACATTTTTCCCCTTACTGAGCAGGTAATTTTCAAACATGACTTTTAATTCTGCATAGAGAGAAATGGGGTTTAACGGAGAGGTTTCATCCACAAATCCATCAGTATCCAACATTTTTCCATAGTTGCTGCATGTAGAAGCAAAGATAAAACGAGGGACATTAAATCGTATGGCGCAATCCATTAGATGCATGGATGCATCCAGATTTATTTTCCGTGCTAAATCAGGCTCGAGCCTACATGCTGGATCTCCTACAATCGCAGCTAAATGAACAATCCCATCTACCTTATGATTTCGAAAAATGTTTTTTACTTCAAGGAAATTAGTAATGTCCAAATCTTGGAAGATAAAATTCGAATGACCCCATAGTTCAACCAGGGCATCCCCACCATAACGAAGGCAATCTAAACAAATTACCTTGAAGTTTTGTTGCAAGAGCCTACGTAACAGGATAGAACCAATATAACCAGCCCCACCTGTGACGAGAATGGTTTGGTTTCTATTGTTTAATTCTGGCATCTCATTTTATCCAGCATATCATTCATTCAAATTAGAAACAAAAATAATACTTCAACTACCAGATCGTGAATATGAGTGGAGTTTCCTACCCCAATATCCTTTAGCGAAATTCGATCTTTTCGAGCCACTCTTCACGCCAGAATAGAAGGCAAGATCGGTCACAGCGCCCGAAGACCGGGGTTCCCTGGCAATAGATCCCATCAAGCAGGACAATTCCACTGGCTTTTTTAACCTTATAATCACGCTCATCAAGGAATCTTTCCATCACTTTTAAAACTTGCTGCTTAGAGCCGCAATATTGTTTCATATCCTCTAAAAACGCACATCCGTTAAGTTCTTTAAATGGATTGAGCGTATTTTGAATTTCATCCAGTGATCGAACTCGAACCCAATCACCAGATTTTAAATGGACCACGGGTGAACTTTCGGGAACCACTATATCATGAACCTTCTCATTTCCATTATTTGAAATCGTGTTTATAAAAAGTAGCATTTTCTTCAAATATCTTTTTATGGAATAATTCCATGGTCTTGCAAGTGCCCTTTTGATCCTATTCGCTATAGGTTGTGGGCCAAACTCTACATTTCCTTCTGAAAAATTAGGTAAGCATGGTATCTGGCATCCATCAAGTTTTTCCATGATCACCTCGTATAGGTGTTTTATTGCTATTTATCATATTCAACTAGCTTCCATTCAACATGAATCACAAGATTCAATCTCTTGTTTGACTCTTGCCAGGCATTCTGGCCACTCTTGCTGTTTTAAGGGTAGCTTTCCACTTAAATAAAAACGCACCATCCCTTCTACTTTTGTCAGAGTCGCCTTTTCTGGATAACGCTGACTGGCATTTAATATTAATCGATGCAACGATTTTGTAACCAAAGGCTCTAGTATGGGATGGAATGTTACTCGTTGACGCACTGCTTTCGCTTTAAAACCCATTCTAAATTTAAAATCATCCACAGTTTTTGGAGCATCCAATGATTGCACTGTAAAGAAGATTTTATTTACACCTTCCCTGGAAAGTAAGTTACAACTGACAAAATAAAAGAGTGCATTATTGACATGCATCTCTAAATACTTTCGGTGAGAGAAAGAATACGGTACATAAAAGGTATCTCCTATACGACCAATAATGAGTGCAGCTGCCATTTCATCCCCCATAATCGCTGCCCAGGCTTCAAATCCATCCAATCCGACTGCGCTACGGCAGATCTGATTCCAATCAGCCTCCGTCATGCTCGATAAGCGTCCTTGCCGATCAAGAGTATCACGTTGTAATTTCCACCCTTCTTCGGCTACTCGTTCAAAAGATACGCGCTCAATTTTACTTTCAGATAATCCACGCCTGACTGCATTCCGTGACTGGCTGCGTAAAATTTCAAAATTATATGGGTTCACCAGATTGACATGATAGCTAATTTTTCCAAGGGATGCTTCAATTGGCGTAGAATATCGGATGCAAAAGATTTTATACTTCTTCATCATCTGGCGTAATTCCAATTCTGTGGGTTCGATCAGCCAATCAAAAGGAAAAGCCTGGTAAACCCGTGGACCTGCATCGAACCAGTAGCTGCTTTGCGTTTGGATAACATGATGCCCCTGCCGACGATACCATTCAGCAAAATTTTCTGCATTCATTCATTCAACTCAAATTCTACATAAAATAAATTATCTTGTTAAACCGATATCTATTTAATGATTCCGGTCTTTTATCGCCAGTTCAAGAAAATGTTCAAATTGTTCAGCAGCATACTCTGGTGAATGATGCAGCTCAACCCAATTGCGTCCATTTTGACCAAGGCGCTCACGAAGTGCATTATCATTCTTTAGCGAAATAATTGCCTCAGCTAACTCAGCTGCATCCTCTGGTGCAACCCACACACCTGCATCAGCTTGCTTAATAAGTTTCCAAGTTTCACTTTCAGCATCAACACTAACCAGAATTGGTCGACCACTTGCCATGATTGAAAATATCTTAGATGGTAAAGAATTAACACCCATTCCCTGACGGAGCACAACCAATAGATACATCAGCACTTGCCAATACTTCAGGAAGTCTTTCGCGTGGTTGAAATGCGATAAAGTGAATATTCTTTAGGTTTCTCTGTTCCACCTGTTTTTGAAGTGTACCTTTAGCTGTACCTTCCCCAACCAATAAAAAATGAACATCAGGGTGGTTTATCAGGATCTCTGCTGCATCTAAGATGTGTTCGAATCCCTGTGAAAGGCCAATATTACCAGCATATAAAACGATGAATTGGTTGTTAAGCCCATATTCCTGTGTAAACGAATTGTTTTGAGGTAACGGATGAATTAACTTTAAATCAACCCATGGATAGACAAGGGCGATTTTTTCATCATGCACACCCATTGCTATAATTGATTTTTTGAATGAGTTCTGAAAGAATCTGCACTATTGTTGAATGGGTTAAACAAAATCGCTCCAAAATTGTGACCAATGAAATAACCGATTTCCTGCTAAATATCCCCAATTGTATACCAACATCAGGATATACATCATAGACCGAATAGATGGTCGGTGTCTTACGGATTGATAGAATGCCAAATAAAAGGAAGTAATGAGCAAAAAAAAGGATTTGAAATAATCGTGCAATCAAATTTTCGGTATATTGTTGCTAACATTGCACCAATCTGGTAGATGGCGAACTGCACCATCCGTTTTATTAAGTTTTCTCGATCTAATGACGGTATTGGAATCCGGATAACTTCTACCCCATCTTCCAATGAGCTTTTAATCCACTTCGCCTTATAGCCTTCCAATACTTGCCCAGATGGATAGTGGGGTACCATTGAAACGACTGTCACCTGATGACCAAGCTGGACTAATGCTGTGCTCAGTAGTTGAAACATCGGAGCGCTTGGTCCAAGATCGGGTGAATAATATGGTGTAAGGATCAGGATTTTCATCAGCGTTTTAATACATTTTGGATAACAACGAATCTACACGATTGCTATGGCAATAATAATTCCACGTATAATCAGAATTTGATTAAATCCTGAAATTTTTACTCTGATGCAATAGGAAACCGATCAGCAAATATTACCCCAATCAATATCCATCCTAAGCTTTGTTGGAGTCCCAAATTATGTGAAATTAATATTTAAATACCCAAACCAATGGTAAATGGATTCGATGTGCAAACACGATCGGGTCAGTCAGATGACCAGCAATGGCAGTGGTAGCTTTGATCTGCTCGTATAGGTAAGATTGGTTGATATATCCATAGGTATCCGATACTGTATGATTATGGGGATCGAAATCACCATGATAATCCTGGATCTGTACCGCAGCTATCACTCCCTCCGCACGGAAGGGACCTTCGTCACCTCAGGTGCATCCAGAAATAATTTCAGGCACAAGGTCAATGGGATATGCCTCAATGATTTCACTGAGCAACTGCACAAAATCGACAGGTTGGGTTCCATTCCATAATTCCATCTTGCCATCGCTGTCCGAGTCATACCCAAGCATCTCAACACTCACCAAATACTTTATTGCATCCAGCCGGGCCGAATAATCATCTACATACTTATGCGCTCCAAGTGCGCCATGCTCCTCTCCGGTTGAAAAGAACAGCACTACGGTTCTGCTTAACGAATATCTGGTTAATACTCGGGCAAGTTCCAATAGACTGACAACACCACTGGCATCGTCATCTGCAGCTGGATTCTCGCTTAAATACCCATCCAGGTGAGCAATGAAGTAGATTTCTTGATCGGGATAAAGTAATCCTTCCTTACGGGCAAGGATGTTTTGGTCTGCATACTGACCAGATTCCCAGTCAAGGACTTCAACTGAGTAATGCAGGTCTATCAGAGTCTCATAGATATAATCCTTTGCCCATTGTAGCCCCTCACTCTCAGTCTCACGTCCGGAAATTGTTGTGCAACCGTTGGCAGTGCAGATAGGTTCAACGCCAGTTAGCCGGCGTAGATCAGTTAGTGCCCTTTCCTGATCAACCTGATCGATCATTTCTTGGATAATTTCTTGGGGGATGATTACTGCATCTTGATTAATTAGGATTGCATTGGAATTTGGAATTTCAGCCGTTAAAGGTACGTTGGCTTTCCAGGTGATTCCAATAATCATGCTTAAGATCAAGGTAGGATAAAGGAACAAAAGTTTACTCATTGCAATCCCTAATAAATTCTCAGATTGATAGTTAGCTTAGAATGCTTCCTTTGTTTATTATTATATTCCGGTTTTCTGGCAAGAGTATATATTAAGTCAAGGATGAATCGTCACAATTATTAAGAATGGAATTTCGAATAAGCCATTTTTTTCTTGAATTTCAATTGAAGTTAAGAATGAATATCAAATGCACCTAAATCTTACCTGATATTGGTTCTATGCTGTGCGGATGCGGCGAAAGAGAATAGTTTAAGCATTTGATTTGCAACAATCTCCGATGCAAATTGCTTACGGACCAGGTTTTCCCCGTTTTTTACCCATTTCTTCTCGTAATTCCTGATTTGAAAGTAATAATCTCCAGGCATTACCAATTTCAATTGGATTTGCATTAACTACCATACCAGCTTTGGCTTTCTCTACCCCTGCGGCTATACCAACTTCCCTGGCAAGTAATACTGGCAATCCCATCGCCATAGCCTCCACAGCTGCCATTCCGAAGTTTTCACGATGTGAAACCAGTAAAAGCATATCCGCCTCGCTGTATGCCTGGACCAACTCAGGTCCGGTCAATAACCCAGTGAAATGGACCTGATTAGAGACTCCTAGCTGCCTGGCAAGAACCCTGGCTTCTTCCCCACTCCCATCTTGATCAGAGCCTACAATAAGCAAGTGAGAATTAGCTAATTCTTTTGCAATAGTTGCAAAAGATCTTATGATTAAGTCAAGACGCTTCTCTTTATGCAGCCTGCCCACATACAAGGACAGGGAAGCGCTCTCTGGGATATTCAGTGATTGCCTAATTTTATTTCTGACAATTTGGCTTTTAGTAACCGGTAGATCTACCCCATTCGGAATAAGTTGCACAGGTGGTGTAAATTTCCATTTTTGCAGTTGTTGTTCTTCCAAGGAACTTGTTACATGGATTGCAGTAGCAGAATTAAGCAAACGCTTTTCTATCAGAGCAAGATAAATGCGTTTCTTGAAGGATTTTTCATTGATCGACCAGTCCATTAAACTACCACGAGGACTTAAGACATATGGTGTTTTTGTTGTAATCGCTGCACTACTCGCCTTGTAATTAGGATAGGTCCATAAACCTGGGATGTATACCACATCATATTTTTTTATATTATGATCACATGCATGGCCAAGTTCTGGCGAATAGAATGGGTATATTCTTGCGTATGGCCATGAAACCGGAAAATACCACACCCGAACTCCATCGACGTCCAATGGCTGATCGGTTGGAACCGCAAGGATATGTCCAGGTCCATTGGCATTCGTTGTAAATACTGTGATTTCTGCACCAGCCTTGACCAAGGCTTCACATAAAGCTGGAATGCTCCGTGATGGTCCCCCATAGATAAAAGCAGGTTTGTAATACGGGGTTACACACAGGAGGTTTAAATCTTGAACTTTATCCATGTATTTGGGTTGGTTTGGGTTAAGCTGCTGCGTAGCTCATAAGCACTCCTTTGACTTGCAGGTCTTTAGAGGCTTCTCCTACTCCAGTTGCCTCTTTCAACCATCAAAGTTGCCCTTGTAAGTTGAATTCACGTTTTATAAAATAGATAATAAAAAATCTTTATGCTTTTTCCCTACGACCTGATATGAAAAATTATTAAGTGCTGAATCTCTGGCATTTTTCTCGATATCTTGCTTCAAGGCTGGGTTCTTCAAAACTTTAATTATGATATCCGCAAATCCGTTAAAGTCTTTCGGATTAACTAAAAAACCATTCGAATTATCATCAATAAGATCTGGAACGCCACCAACGCTTGTCGCAATGGTTACTAAACCTGTTGCGAGTGATTCAATCACTGAAAATGGGCAGACTTCCGAGAGAGAGGACAGGAGCGAAATGTCGGATGTTCTAAGTAATTGAGGAATTTGATCATGTTCAATCTTCCCAATAAAATTTACATTTTGTCCGACACCATATTCATTGATAATATTTTCAAGGAAATTACCATAACTTTTATCTGAAAATTGATTACCGGTAAACAAGAGCCTGACTCTCGGAAAGTCTCTTTTTATTAGTTTTATTGCCCTGATTAATGTCTCCTGGCATTTTCTGGGAGTAATTGTAGCCACATTTATTAAAATCGGACTATCTGGCGGATTCATCAAGGCTTTATCAATATTTGGAGAAAATTGTTCTACATCTACAGCATTTGATATTGTTTTTATTCTCTTTGGGGAAATCCCCATTTTTCTCAGCCAGTTCTCTTGATAATTTGCTAATGTGAATATTCCATCAGCAAACATGCTTAATAAAAATGCCATGATTAGCCGTTTTGAGGCATTTTCCCATGATTGAGGAGTATGAGATGTTGCCATGATTACTGGCTTCTTGGAGAATGATTTCGATACTTTATTGTTGATCCCAGCTATAAGCAAATGAGGAAAGCTGTTGACATAAATGGCATCAGGTAAAATCTGATTAATCATTCTTCTAATTTCAAATATCTCTTGTTTTAAGCTAACAGCACTATAAGTTCGATAAATTATGCGTTCATATGATTTCATTTCGGATAAATTGCGCGTAAAAACCCTGTCATTGTATATAACATGGATGGGTTGGAATTGAGTTCCTAATGCTTCTGCTTGTTGCTGCATATTGCTAATTACACAAATATTTTGCATTTCCCTATCTCCTGAACAAATATGGACCTCCATGGGAAAGAATCATCATAATGAACCAATGATGGGAATAAAAACCGTGTGAATTATCAATGCGCATTTGAATTAATTATCACATTCAGGCGGATTAATTCGTATTCCTCGGAAATAGGCGCGCACTAATGATAATCAAACTCATGAACAACCAGGTCGGCTTATAAAATTCCCAAGTTAGAGTTGAAGTACCGATTAACCAGATAAAGAAGATTGTTATCCAAAGATACGAATAATTTTTCCGTTGGTGAATGGCATGATAAAGAACAATCGCAAGAATGAATATGAAAAATATGCATCCGATAATTCCTAGCTCTACTAAAACGGATAAAAGCGTATTATGAGTGACAACACCAATAATAGATCTTGACGCCCCAGCTCCAACACCAATGATTGGATACTCAAAAAATAATTCCAATGCTCGTGACCAGATAACCACACGTCCACCGAGGTCGAGATTTGCTATGGATGTACCAATGGTTGTAAGCCGTTCGATGGTAGCCTGAGGAATATAGTTTTGAATCAAAAAAATGCTGCTAATAAATCCGGTTATCAGGATAAGGCGAAGACCTGGTTTGATGCGACCCATTGTGGCAAATATATAAATAAATACTGGAATTAATGCAAATAGGGATGTACGGCTTGACGTTAGGATAATTGCAAATAGGGCTGAAGGTATATACGCATAATTGATAAACTTTAGAATGCGCATCGTCCTGAACTCTGTTGATGATGCCGCTAAATGCCAGGCTACAGGCATTCCTAGAGTAAGAATTAATGCAAGGTCATTTGCATTAAGACTTGCCCCAGCATATCGTCCGAGTTCATAGCTAGAAATGATTTTCCCATTGAGATAATTAGTAATTGTGCTTCCAATCGTGATATATGCACCGAGAACATATGCCTGTAAACCGGTGAAAAAGATTATTGGTGTGGTATACAGATCCCAAAGGATCAGTGCAAAAGTAAATAACTGAAGATATGTAATAATTCGTTGTTCTGTTTCTTCGACATTATCGGTCCAAAAAATACTGAAGATATTAAAAAGGATAAAAAGAAATAAAACCAGATGAAATGGTGCAGGTTTTCGGAACTTCCCTTTCATTAACACAACCGATAACCATACTCCAAATAATGCAAAACCAATAACTCTCGTGAAAGTACCAAATCCGATGAATGAGATCGCATTTTCCCATGGTATGGTAAAGATTAATACATATGACAACCATAAAACTATGGATTGCATGGATCACCATCGAAAAGGATTTCAAGGTATTTCTTAACAACACTATCCTGTTCGTAACTCTGCCAGCTTTCCGGGGTTGGAAGCGGGGTATCACCATCAAGCGCATTTTGAATAGCTTGAACCATTGAAGGGATGTCTCCAACGGGAACTAGCATTCCATATTTTCCATCAGCCAGGATCTCCCTTGGTCCACTTGGGCAGTCTGTTGAGATAACCGGAATCCCACAATATAAAGCTTCGACTAATACGGTGGGTAACCCTTCAAATTTTGAGGAAAGAATAAACAAAGAACAGTGGCGCATATAAGCATATGGATTTTGTAGAAATCCTGGTAACAAAACATCCTTTCCAAGATCAAGGTCTTTAACAAGTTGTTCAAGTTCAATGCGTTCGCTACCCTCTCCTAATATCAATAAACGTACATATCTGGTTTTTCGTACTTGATCAAATGCTTTTATTAAAGACGAAAAATCCTTTACTGTAGATAAACTCCCTACTCCAAGGATAACAGGTGGTTCTCCGGGTTTAAACCATTGATGATCGATTGGCTCTTCTATTTTTTTTTGAATATTCCGAGTGATAATCGGATTGTATATTACATGGATTTTCTCTCGCTCAATTCTTGTTAGCTCAGATAGTTGATCCGCAACACCCTTGGAAACTGCCACGATACAATCTGCTCGTGGATAAAAATATTTGATCAACTGTGGCATCAATTTTCCTTTTACATCATTATGCATCTGAGAATAAAGTGAAATTGTGTCGTGTTGGCTGACAACTACCTTGCCTGGAAATCTTAACAACATTTTTGCAAACACCGCAATAATATTTGCGTGAAGGGATGAAAGTAAAGCATCAGGTTTTTCTTTATATAGATAGCGTAACAACGCAGGTAAACTCGCGACCACCCCACTTGATTTTAAATTGACCAGACGAATACTCTTGGGTACTTCTGCTAGATATGGTCCTATTGCTTTTGACACAATTAAATCTACAGAATATCCGTTATCCACTATTCCCTGGGCTAGATTAAGCATAACCCGTTGCGCACCTCCACCAAGTAATTCGGGTAGAAATATTGCTAATCGTTTCTTCGGAGAGTGGATATCCATATCGGTCTCATTAATACCAGTGAATATTATTTCTAAAGATGGCTCAAACCTTAACCAACATTTTTCTTAATGGTTCAAGGTCAGTTTTTTGAATGATGAATAATTCCCTCAATTTAAGGTTGCTGATTCGGGCATACACAATTCCAAAAATAAAACCTCCAACGATATAACAAACCGTTGATGCCCAGGCAGCACCAATTGCTCCAAACAAGGGATCCCACCAGAAATTTAATACGATATTTAGCCCAGCAGTTACCAAATAGATCCAAATAGCAATATCCGGTCGCCCACGCCCAGCTAAATCTCCTTGTAAAGTTCTAAAAATTAGCATCGCCCAAATACCCGGAAGAATTACTTGTGAAACAATCCCACTCGTTGAATAGGCATCGCCATATATAATTGGAATAATATAGGGTGAAATGATATACAGAAATAATACAGGTACGATCGCTATCCATAAAACTACTCTTAGAATAGTCGCCGTCTTCTTGGCATATGCAAGCGGATCATCCGAAATTGCACTATGCGAAAAATTTACCGTATTAATGACATTGGGTAATAGCCATACCAGGCTTGCTAACGATACACCAACAGAATAAATCCCCACTTCGGTTGAATTGGTAAGGCGCTCAAGGATCAAATTATCAATACTATAATTTACACCAACGACGAATGTCGCAACTGCATAGATGATACCTTTTCTGATCATATTCCAGAAAATATCAGGCATGAATACCGGTATGAATTTACCATAGACCCGAATTATCATTAAGATATAGCCGGCTGTTATATAAACAGACAAAACCTGGCAAAGTAGAACCAGCTCGACCCTTAGTGTTCCAAATATCAATATAACAACTACACCTGCAAGGTAGATTATGTCTGGTATTACATTAATGGAGGCAATTTTTGGAATTCGACCTTTAGCCATTAAAATACCATTGGCATATGCCATCACCATCCTTGCAGGAATTATAGAGACTGAAATAACAATAATTGCCCAGCCGTAACGTAATTGAAATCCTGTGATGGTAAATGCCAGTAAAGTAATTGTGATCCCCAGTATGGTGGTAAAAATTATTAACAAGGATATTGATGAAATAATTTCCTGATCGGTGTATTTCTTTTTACCCATAAAATAAGTTATGGCTGAGCCTAGCCCAAGGTACGCAAAAGACAGTACTAAATTTGTTGTTACAATGGCTGTGGTAAATATCCCCTTACCTGAAGGACCAAGAACACGTGCGATCAAGATGCTTATCGTAATCTCGATGGCAGCCATAATGATGTGACTGCTGAGAAGCGATGATACATCAGCTATAAATTTTGGTATCTTGATATTGTTTTAACAATTATTCTCCGTATCTATCTATAAAATACAATAAATACTCAGACTGACTTATGGATAGAGATGTGATGAATTCCTTCTCTTAAATAACAGCTATACATTAATAAAGCCTAACATAATAGCAAGTTCAGAAGTAAATAAAACACTGCTATAATCTTTCATCATAGAAAAGGTAAACCTGCCAAAAGGCAGCGACGCAAAGTTACGGATCTAAACGACTATTGTCGCATGATCGCCGGACTACCTAAGGATATTTTGTATATTTAATCTCCGGTAGGTCGGCTGCCAGAGATTTTTTTATTATTAATTGGCACAATCTTGATGAAAACAAACCAATATTTGGTGTAAAAATGTTTTATCGAACAAACATCATCAAGAAATCTGATATTGATCATTCCTTTCGTAAGAAAATACTATGGATGGCTTTTCTTGGCATATCCATCTCATTGCTATTTATTCCAAAGATAATCGTTTCAGCTGAGAATATAGAAGAACAATCCTCGCCTTATAATTTTTTCCTGCCAATTGCAATACGGGCAGGAAATACCTATTACGTTTCCCCTCAAGGTAATAACAACAATCCAGGAACTTTCATTCATCCATGGCGAACGATTAGAAAAGCTGCCAGTATGGTTGAACCAGGAGACGTGGTATATATTCGTGATGGGGTCTATCAGGAATCGGTAGAAATTTCTACCTCTGGAACCAGCAATGCACCGATATATTTCCAAGCATATCCTGGTGAAAATCCAGTGATAGATGGAAATAACTTTACCATTCCAGATTATGATTGGGGACCACTTATAACTATTTCAGGTGATTATGTCCATGTTTCAGGAGTAGAAGTGAGATACTCAAGGGGAATGGGTGTAGTATTAACTGGTTCCTTTGTTGTTGCTGATAATATTTATTCCCATCATAATAAAGAGAATGGGATTTTAATCAGTCGTGGTCACTACTCTACTGTAAAAAATAGCCTCATTTGGCGTAATGCCTTATCCAATGAATTCGGACATGGAAATAATCATTCCTCAGGACTGAGCGCTGCCCGTAATGGTGTAACCCATGCAACAATAAGCCACAATATTGTATGGGAAAATTGGGGTGAAGGTGTATCATCATTTGAAGCTGATAACATAATAATTGAAGACAACATTATCCACGACAATTACACCGCGAATATATATATCTCTGACAGCACAAATGTGATTTGCCAAAGTAATTTTATTTATATTGATCCAACAAGTTATATTTTCACCTATGGCGAGCAGGTTGGGATTATGCTAGGTGATGAGCTGTATGACCCACCATCGGCCAATATCACGATCATTAATAATATTACTTCTGGTAATCGAATAAACCTTTACTGGTGGCAAGGATCACAAGGCGGAGGTATGAATAATGTACTCATCGCTAATAATACATTTGTAAACAGCATTGCCACGAGTAATATTAAGATCTTAAGAGGTTCCCATCAGAATGTTGAAATATCGAACAATATTATCCAACAGGATGGACAATTGCCCATTATTATTGTAGAGCAAAATCCTGATCTGAGTTTTAATAATAATTTGTGGTCAAAAACACCTCCAATTGCTGCATCCGGAGCAGGGGATATAATTGGTGATCCATTGTTGGCACATAATGGAGATCAATATTCACCGGAATGGTTTATATTGACAAATTTTTCCCCAGCGATCGATGGAGCCTTCACATTGCCTGAGGTCGAGGTTGATTATTTCGGAAACTCGAGGGAGGCCACTCCGGATATTGGAGCTAATGAGTTTTTTCCATACTAAAACAAAACTGCAAATGAAGATTCCAAAAGCCTTTCCATCGGAGGAAGGGGATTCGGAATAGCGGAAAAGCTGCTGCAAATTTCTTTGGTTATTTATTTAAAAATTTACATATTTATTTGATTGGTCAATTTCAGCTTGTTTTTCTCCAGGAGCTAGCTGCTACTTGTAAATTACGTGGCTGTTTATTAATTATATTATCAAACCGGATAGAATCACTGCATTAAAATGTTTTCGACAAGCCTCGCAAATTTAATAATATCGAAATACTAGCGATATGGATTGATTTAACTGTTGAAGTGGATTCTTTAACCCTCTGATATGGATTACCTGGCTTGAATGATTATAGTTATTTTTCTTCACCTGTCCTGAATTCATGGTTCCATTTTTTTTATTTGTAGTAGAGCTTTTGGTTCCTTTTTTACCATTCTTCTTATTACTTTTACTACTCGAATAATCATTGTAATATTTATAATGCTTGTAGTAATAACCATAGGATGAGCTTCGTAGATTCACATCATTCAATACCACACCTAATAAATTGGCATTTAATTGGTGAAACTGATTTACCATTCGAAGCAGTGGAGCCATCCCGGTAGAGCCAGGCCTGATCACAAATAAAATACCTTCCACGTACGGCAGCATTACAGCAGCATCAGTAACAGCCAGGGTGGGAGGTGAATCGATCAGTAAAATATCGTACCGATTTTTTAAATCTTCCAAAATTAAACCCATTAATTGCGAACCAAGTAGCTCCGATGGATTGGGTGGGGAATCACCGGCGGTAAGGGCTGTGAGACCATTAATACGAGTGGGTTGTAACGAATAACTAACCCCTAGCTCTGGATGAACAAAGATCTGGCTTAAACCCACCATGTTATCCAAACCAAGCCGGCGGTGAAGAGTGGGTCGCCGTAAATCTGCATCCAATAGCAGATACGCGTAATTTGTTTTGAGCTAAAACTATTCCAAGGTTCACCAGGACTTCCGTTTTACCTTCACCCTCCATGGTACTGGTAATAATGATCGAGCGGAGAGGTATTTCCAAACCCGCCCCCGCATATTTTATATTCGTTCGTAGCGTGCGGTATGCCTCAGTAATGGGTGATAGCGGTTGAGCTTCCGTAATTGGTATTCCATTGCTTCTCTTATAGTGTGATATGACCCCTAAAACTGGTAAACCTAATCTTTCTGTTATTTCCTCTGGTGTTTTTACTGAATCATTGAGAAGATCAACCCCGATAATTATTCCACAAGCAAGGATTACAGTAACCAATCCAGCAACACCGACATTCAAGAGCATCCTGGGTCTTACAGGAATCAAAGGCGCCTCAGCAGGTTCAATTTGAACAATGCTTGAAAGTGTCTGAGCTTTTGCCAGTCGTACTTGTTCATAACTCTGTAACAAACCAGCATATGTCTGGCTGTAATTTGCAATCATTGTTTCAAGTCGATCTTTTTCGGATTGATTTATTGTCCCGGATGGTCGATCATTATCCGATTGATTTGTTATCTCCGCAAGTTGTTCATTTGCTTCTTTGATTTTATTTTCAATGTCTGTCATCTGTGCTTGCAGACTCTGTTCCTGAAGCAGCAGAAACGTGTCTCCTGTAGAGTGCTGACATTATCTGCAAAAACGGTTACCAACATATTAGCAATATCAGCTGCTAATTGTGGATTGGTTGACTCAACAAAGATGTTGATAAGTTGTGTGTTGGATACAGGTTTTACTGTGACAGCATCTGGATCGACCTTGAGTATACCAATCCGATTTGCCACTTCATCCAGGATGGGTTTTTTCGTCAGCATCTGCGAGTAGGTTTGGGTGAGCTGA
This sequence comes from uncultured Chloroflexia bacterium, assembly GCA_963736805.1. Taxonomy (GTDB): domain Bacteria; phylum Chloroflexota; class Anaerolineae; order Anaerolineales; family UBA4823; genus FEB-25. The sequence goes on along the minus strand of CAVTQM010000035.1, from coordinate 204,160 downwards.
GAGCTTAACATTAAAGTGCTGTAATCAAGTGATTTATTTGAAGGAGCCATATCCACCAGTATTGTGGATTTTGCCTGGAAAACCGGTGGAATCAGCTTACTAATAAAATATGTTCCCACAACTGCAATTACAACAACAAGCACGATTAACCATGCCCAATGCCATATAAGAATTAGGTATTTAACCAGATCTATTGATTCTGAATTCTGTTCTTCTTGTAATGGTACTTGCATTAATTCTCCTGAGATTGTTGATAACTACTTCGTACTTTTCAATCCTAATCAATTAGGCTCTTGAGGTTAAACCATGCGTATTACAGACTCTGCTACCAAATCAACCTGTTCAAGGCTCATACTCGGATAGAGTGGCAAGGTTAATTCTCGGTCGGAGATAGTTTCCGTTCTCGGTAGCGAGAGATCTCCATACCGGGATCTATAATACGTAAATCTATGAATTGCTGGATAATGAATGCTGGTCTGAATGCCTTCAGAACGCAATGCATTTATTAATGCTTCTCTATTGACTCCATCCGGAAGCAATATTGGAAGTATATGGTAAGATGGGGAGCCAGCAACATCATTGAAAGGCAGTCCTACACCACTAGAATTTAATTTGTGCCAATAACGTTCAGTACAGACCTTCCTTCGATGATTATTCGCAGTAAGCTTTTTAAGCTGCTCCAATCCAAGGGCAGATCGGATTTCGTCAATACGGTAATTGAAACCCAAATCGATCACATCATAGCTATATGCATGTCCTCGATGTCGATCATATGATAAGGACGTCATCCCATGAGAACGTAATAGGCGCACTTTCTCAGCCACATCATCTCGATCTGTCACCAACATTCCGCCTTCACCGGTTGCAAGATTTTTATTTGAGAAGAAACTAAAACAGCCAATCGTTCCCCACGTTCCCATTGCTCTTCCATCCAAACTGGCACCTGGTGCATGTGCTGCATCCTCAATTACCGCAAGGTTAAATCGTTCTGCAAGGGCAAGAATTTCTTTCATCCTGCATGGAAATCCTCCATAATGCATAACGATGATCGCTTTGGTCTTTGGAGAGATGTGTTGGGCTATTTCATCCGGGTCTATTGTTAATTCCTTGGTTCCAATCACATCAGCAAATCGTACATCAGCACCAGTGTATAGAATTGCGTTGGAAGTAGCTACAAAGGATAAAGAAGGTGCAATGACCTCATCCCCTGGACCAATCCCAAGTGCCAGGCAGGCAAGGTGTAATGCTTCAGTAGCGTTAGATACAGCTATTGCATATCTCGCTCCAACCATTTTACTGAATTGTGCTTCAAATTCTTGAGTAATTGCGCCCATCGTTATCCATTTACTGCGCAATACTCTAACAACCGCCTCCTCTTCGTGCTGATCATAATCCAGATCAGCTAATGGCACTCGCCAGTCCAATGATCCTCCTCAGGTAGGAATTGCGAGCGCATTTCTAAGAAGTCTATGTTCGCCTGTTCATAATCGTCAGCTCGTCCAAGATCCTCCCAGTAACCATCATATGGGTATGCCACTACTTTTTTCTTATCTGCGATAAGAATTTTCATCAAATCTGGGAAATCCAGGTATTGACCTTTTTGAATATACTGTAATACCATCGGTTCAAAGATATATATCCCCATGCTGACTAAATAATTTACCGTTGGCTTTTCTTGGTATCCAATAATCGTATGCATCACCATTTATTTCGATTACTCCCAGGTCGATGTGTACTTCCCGGTGATGTGAAGCAATCGTCGCTACACCTTGATTTTGCTTGTGAAATTTAATTAATTCTTGAATATTGAGCGTCGTTAATATATCCCCATTACATACTAGAAATGTTTCATCTAAACCATCAATTAAACCTAAAGGACCAGCCGTTCCTAAAGGATGGTCTTCATAGCTGTAGCAAATGCTAACGCCCATTTGGGAGCCATCTTGAAAATATGCACGCATGAGACCGGCTAAATGACCGACAGTCAGAATTACCTCATTAATCCCGGCTTTTCTTAATTGGTAAAGCATGATTTCCAGGATAGCCTTATCACCAATCGGCATCATCGGTTTGGGTATGATGCGAGTATACGGCGCTAATCGTGTCCCCTTTCCACCCGCTAATACTACAGCCTTCATGGACTAATCCAATCCTGTCTTTGACGAGTAGAAATGTCGTGCCAGGCAATCAATGCATTTTGAGTCCAGTTTTTCCTCAATCTCACCAGAGATCTCCGATTTCGTTGATGAACCCTTTACCAGGTGATTGATGGAAGCAAGAATATCTGGCATAACTACAAGTTTTGCATCAGTCTTTGAACAGATTCTTTTTATCATTCGATAACCTTTTGTATCAACTCGATAATCAGCCAGGATTATCAAACCAATATCATACTTTCTTACCAAATCCGGGATATCTTCCCATTTTCCAATGACATTTGACCCAAAATACCTTATTCCCTGCTTGGTTAAGTCGTTATCCACAAATCCAACAATATGGAATAATTTAGAATTGGATAAGTGTTCAAATAACCATGCTGTGTGTTGCGCAGATGCACCGAGACCGATAATCAACACACGTTCCCGCATCATACTTGATTTTTCTTTTGGAAGAGCATCGAGCGCTCTAAAAAATGCGTGATGATTACTGTTCGTGAACGGGTAATTATGAAGCCGAAAAGAGAAAAAACGGAACCAACCAATATTAAATCAGTGGGTAAATAACCGAAGAATAGATTGGCTATGAATGCGATTGAAGTAGCTAATATCCAGGATGGAATTAAGTCAAAATAATCTGTGGGATTTGCTTTAGCCCACCGAATTCTGTTGGTTCCAAAAACAACCCCCATGCCACTAAACAAAACTGCATATAAAAATGTGATCAAAACTGATTGAAACACCCCAATATTGAGGGGAGCTTGTGCGCGGAATAAAAGCCCAGTGATACTAAAGGCAATAATCGTGGTTAGGAAATCGATCGTAAACCAATTGAGGTATCTCCGGATGATTCGTGAAAAAAAGCCTACAAATAGAAGTTCTTCGGGAGGTTTATACTCGCTGGCTTTCGGGAAGAACATTAAAGTTGTCCACAGGAGTGTATCCAGGTCCAATAAGAATGATCGATAACGGACATATAACTGGTCCAATCTCAGCTTATCAGGGCTTAGCTCCAGTAAATACATTTCTTCCACATTACAGTTTGATAATAGTTTTTCTTCATCACGGTATTGAACTGAAGCAGGGCTTGTTATTCCCGGTTTTACAGAAAGAATCTCATTTGAAATGGATTTAGGCCATGTATTAACAAATTCTGGATCCTCTGGACGTGGACCAACCAGGCTCATGTCACCCATTAAAACATTCCAGAATTGAGGAAATTCATTTAATTTCGTATCTCGTAACCAGTGACCAACAGTTGTTATTCGCTCATCATCATGCGCAGTTACCCTGGGACCTTTATAACTATACAGGTTTTCTTCCATAGTCCTAAATTTAATAATAAAAAATGGATTCCCGTACTGCCCAACGCGTATACCCCTATATAAGACTGGTCCTGGTGAACTTCTTTTAATCGCGAATCGCGATGATTAGATAAAATGGAGCAAAAAACAACAAAACAATACTCGAGACGACTATATCGAATAATCGTTTCAAGATATCGCTAAACCAGGCTCCGACCTGCGTCGCCCGTGATATATTTTTAGGTAACCGAACATTAATGATTCGATCCCCTGCACTCATAGAAAACGCCTCCTTAAAAACAATCCCCTGTAAATAAGCTCCGCCGTTCCGACATAAATCATCATTTCGGTGGAATATCCTCAGCAAAAACAGTCGTGATAATTGCGATACTGCATTATCATCCACGCCTGTTTAAGAATTCATCATTAGCCATCATTTCATTTCATTACTGGAATCGCAGATTATAGATCCAAATTTCACCTGCTATTCCCCTGATTAAATATAAATTAACACTTAATTCAGTTATTCAGATATTATTTACACCTTTTAATATATTGACACTATAAAAATCGATAATTATTAAATTTGATTGCGATTCCACAGGTTCCATTGGGTAGCGATTCTGATCTCACAACGATTCCATTCGTAGAAAGTTTGGGTGCGTCAATATCAACCAGCAAATTTGAAAGAAGAACTGTCACCGATAGCTTCGATCCATTCTCAACCCTGCAATTCGATAACATAAATAATCCACTTGCACTCAAATTTACTAACTTCGCATGTTCTTTAAATAGATTACCATGCACCTCATATCCCTCAATGATTGTAGGATAATCACAATTTATTCTAGGCTTCACGCGTCTGTCTTGAGTTGTATACATTTAGCACCCTTGGAATCTATAAGCTTCACTTTGTTGAATAGATTCTATTTCATGAATGATATTTTATAATATATTAGAAATTAGTTAATACAACAACGTAGTAATAGCCACATAATCGATAACCAATTAGACCATTTTTCACAATATCAAAAGACACATACGCGACCATTCCACCGGCACAATTGTGCCAGTGGAATCATCTAAACATACCTCACGGTATAACCCTCAGAATTGGATTTGAAGGATACGATTAATTGGTTATAAATTTATGAATTGGCTGATTTTACTAGTCCACAGCGATGGGCATATACCAATAACTCCAGCCTATCAGAAACCCCCAGCTTATTATAAACTGACGTCAGATGGTGTCGCACGGTTGTCTCACTGATAAACAATTGGGCGGCTATTTTTTTATTTTTGTAACCCTGCCCAATCAAACGTACAATTTGCTTTTCACGTTCACTTAATTCGTTAATATTATCAATTTCTGAATTATTTTTTGCAGGTTTAGTATTACGCGAAAGGCGGGAGAGAACGTTAGCAATCATGGATCGCTCAAGCCAAACTTCTCCCGCGTTCACCTTTTCGATCGCTTTAATTAATTGTTCGGCTGTCTGTGTCTTGAAGATTACCCCCACAACGCCTTCTTCGATTACTTGTTGGATAACTAAGGGATTACTTGTTCCGGTGACCAATATAATCCGTGATTGATCCGATGCACGCACGATGCTTGAAATAATATCGACACCGGTCACCTCAGCCAGGTTCAGCTCAAGCAGTATAATTTCAGGTTTTAACCTGGAAATTAACTCTAAACCTTCGATTAGAGTCCCTGAATCTCCGACCACCAGCATCCCCTGATGGTTTTCTAACAATAACCGAACGCCTGATCTTACCAGTGCATGATTATCAAGGATTACAATGTGGATGCAATCGTCAATCATAATGAAATCCAGAATTTATCATCCTGTACATACATAAGTATATACGAATTACCCTCGTAGAAATATTAATATTACCGAATATCTTGTACGGATAATTTTTAATTTTCTAACAATACCAATATATCAAAGGAGTAAAGACATGTCAAATGATAACATCCAAACATAGTAAATGGGATTATATGATTATCTTACTAATGGAGATAATTATTCCGAAATTGATTAATCCATTATATGAATGCATTATTATCAACCAAACCCCTACTTCTTGGGTTACCTCAATGGGCGGTGAGGGGCTCTAAGCCCCGTCCTCCTCAATGTAAGCTAGGCGACAGGGTTACCCAGTAAATCCAGCATCTACAAATGGTAGTATTAAATCCTCAAAAGTGACTAAATCTGTAATGGTATTGTCCATTAAGTCCGCGATTTCCATACTGTTGCAGAATATCTGCACCCAATTGCACCCGATTTGCACCCGATCATAAAATTGCAACAGAAACTGAGGGGGAGTACCCAGGATGATGCTCAATATCAACATAAAAACCGCCTGATTAGGCGGTTTATAGTGGGGAATTGCAGTAATAATTGTGGGCGGTGAGGGACTCGAACCCCCGACCTCCTCTGTGTAAGAGAGGCGTTCTAACCAACTGAACTAACCGCCCAACGGGCTGATTATACACCAGTTTCTAATCACCAGAAAACAGCAATTTTAACTGTATCCGCAAATTCGTTTGCATTTTTCCCCATCTTTATGATACACTTTGTATTAAATTTAGAGAAATTTGGAGGTGATTATGACCTACGAGGAACGCATTCGTCGTGATCGGCCTGCCATGTCGAAAAGTTTTGCCAAACTTGCCGATTTCTTGCTAGATTCCTACATTGAAGCATCATTCATGACTGCAAGTGAGCTTGCACACGCCCTGAATCTCGATGCTGCCACCGTTGTACGTTTCTCCCAACATTTAGGATACAAAGGTTACCCGGAGCTCCTTCGCGAAATCAGGGATAAAGTTCGCCAAAACCTTCTCTACCATCCCCAGGATGCCAAGGACCCTGATTCATTACCAGGTGTGGTGAGCTCTGCAATGGCTAGTTTAAGCCATGAGCTTGATCAGATGTGGCTGATGCTAGATATTGACGCAATTGAAAAATTGGTCAATATGATTGATAAAGCCCGACGGATCATCCTTTTGGTGGAATCACCCGCTCAACCAGCTGCCTATAACCTGGTGTATTTTCTGGAACAAGGTGGATTTCCCATTTATATAGCCCGTCCAGGTGTCATCGATTTCGCCCGCACCGTCCACACCGCCAGTCAGCAGGATCTTCTGATTGCAATTGATGTCACGGGTCAGTCACCTTTCATCTCACGCTCCCTGGCAGAAGCAAAAGCTCGTAACATCCCCACTGCCGCGATTGTTGGTGCTGCCTCCCTGCCAACAGCTCGTTCTGCCAGCGTGGTTTTGGCTGCCTCCGAACACCCCTCCCCCACCAGTGGTATGATCGTGATCAGTGCTATTATCTATATTCTTGTTGAAGCACTTCACTGGTCTTTCTCACAACGCTTCTCTGGAGCCGAACAAGCCATCAATGAGCTTGCCAACCGTATCCAGGAAGTCGAAGACTAAAACCTTTTCCAATGCGCCTGATTCGCTTCCAAACAAAGGCAGAGCCAATCCAATACGGCTGGGTAAATGATGACCTGGTTGGTAGGATTGCTGGGTCACCATTTGGAGAGTACCAGCGATCGGAAGCCAACCTGCCATTAGAATCTGTGATTCTCCACCCCCCCATAATTCCTGGCAAGATTATCTGTGTGGGTCGTAATTACCTCGAACATGTTAAAGAACAAAACGCTGAACTTCCCACGACTCCCCTTATATTCCTCAAACCTCCATCCTCGGTTATCGCACATATGCAAACTATAGTTCTGCCTCCTCAATCCCAACAGGTGGATCATGAAGCGGAACTCGTGATTGTGATTGGAAAGCCTGGTCGCTGGATTCAACCTGCCGAAGCCTACGACCATATTTACGGATATACCATTGGCAATGATGTAACCGCCCGAGATTTACAGCGCAAGGATGGACAGTGGACTCGCAGTAAAGGTTTTGATACCTTTTGTCCATTGGGTCCCTGGGTCGACACTGAATTTGATCCCGTTGATGCAATCATCACCTGTCATGTGAACGGGGTGCTTCGTCAGATGGCCTCGACACGTGACATGATCTTTCGTATTGATCATATTATTGCCTATATTTCCTCGATCATGACTTTGGAAGTTGGCGACGCAATAATGACGGGTACTCCAGCTGGTATCAGCCCATTAAATCCTGGTGATGTGGTCGAATCAGCGATTGAAGGGTTGGGAATATTACGCAATCCAGTGGCATCTGAAAATCACTAACTCTTCCAATTATGAAGCTTGATATCCATACAGCGGTAATTACGATTGTCGCTCTTTTATCCATAATTGCTTTATATGGATTCCTGATTGGAGTTCGCTCCATACGTAAAGCCCGGACATTAAAATTCTTTCGTATGCGCCGAGATCGCATGGTAATTGGCTGGAGAATGGTTTTTTTATCTGCCATTTTCCTTATTTCAGCATTCCTGATCAGAAGTTTTGCTGAACCGATCGCCTACCGTTTTTTCCCCCCAACGGTAACCCCCACCCTCACCTCCACCATCACCATCACCCCCACCATCAGCCTCACTCCCACAATTAGCCTCACCCCAACCATCACACCTACGCCTTCGGTTTCTGATACTCCCACCATCACACCCACGCCCCACATGCCTTTGATAATCGAAGATAGCTTCACCAGCACCACCACTCCCAATCCTGCTGCTGTATTTAGTCCCTTGCAGTTTGCCAAAGAATTGGACGAAAATTTCTTTCCGATTGATCCAGCCGTCGTCTTTCAAAATCCAGTCGGTCATCTATATGCACAATTTACCTACGACAAGATGACACCCGGTGCCCAATGGACTGCCCTTTGGTATTATGGTAATAATCTGGTTTATTATGAAACAAATCCATGGGATGGCGGTACTGGAGGAATTGGGTACACCGATTGGAATCCAGAGCCTTACTTATGGCTTGCAGGTGAATATGAAGTTCAGATATTCGTTGGCACATCCTGGAAAACATCAAGTCGTTTTACCGTAGAAGGCCAGCCTCCCACCGCCGTGCCAAGCATAACACCCACTTTGACCAGAACGGCAACCGGTACATTATCACCCACCCTTACGGTTCGCCCAACCCAAACCCGGGTACCTACTCAGACCCCCACTCCCCGCACACCGTTCATCTCACCCACACCCACCCCGAAAATACACACGCACCCACACTTACCCCTGCGCCACCAACAATAACCTCAACAAATGCGCCGACATTAACACGCACCCCCACACCAACTCAATAAATAATCTTCGCACCTAATCAATAGATAAACTGTGCGATTTCAGCCGCCACTCGCGCATTGTTTCGTAACAACCCCAGGTTTGCTTTTAAACTGGCTCCCACCGGTTAATTCGCTCACCCTGCGCAGCAAAAAAGGCGTCACGGCCTGACCATGGATCTGCAAATCCAGCGCTTCTTTCAACGCCATCTGGATCGCCGATTTAACTTCACTGGAATCCAGTGCTACCTCAGCAGGTGGCGGAACGGCAACCAGAATGCAGCTTGCCATCCCCATCTCCCAATGCGTCTTTGCCAGTTTTGCAATCTCATCCGGCAGGTCTGCTCGTGCAGTCACAGGTAACCCACTGCTGGTCGAATAAAAAGCAGGAAATTCGTCCGTCTTGTACCCAATCACCGGAACCCCATAGGTTTCCAGAACCTCGAGTGTGGCAGGAATATCCAGGATTGCTTTTGCACCCGCACATACCACCACAAGTTGCGACCGTGCTAATTGCCCCAGGTCAGCCGAAACATCGAATGGTGCCTCGCGATGAACACCTCCGATCCCACCCGTGGCAAATACCTTGATTCCGACTAACTGTGCGATTGCCAGGGTTCCAGCCACCGTTGTGCCACCACTTTTCTCATTCACCACGGCACCCGCAATATCACGGGCACTGATTTTGATGACCTCCCCACCTTTTACCAATTGGTCCATTAAAATCCCATCAAGCCCGATGCAGATTTTTCCGTCAACGATGGCGATGGTGGCTGGAATACACCCTTGTTCCCTGATTTCCATTTCCATATCATTCGCCAGGTTGACGTTCTCTGGATACGGCAATCCGTGCGTGATGACAGTCGATTCCAATGCCACCACTGGTTTTCCAAGCTTTAATGCTTGTTCAACCTCAGGTAGGATATGGAAATTTGTTCTAGCCCAGTTGGTCATACAATTTCTCCAGAGATAGATCAGGCAGGACCGCTCCACGATAATTTAAAGTTAAGACTGGCAGCTGCCACTCCCAGGCGGACTGCATCATCGATCGGCATCTGGTTGAGCAAGCCGAACAGGACACCTGCCGTTAGAGCATCACCTGCCCCAGTCGGATCGATAATATTGGTCTGAACAGATGGAATATATCCACTGGTCTCAGAAGTTGCATAACAAACACCTAATTCTGCCAATGTGACGATCGCGATTTCCACCCCCTGGCTCACCAGGCACTTGGCAGCCTCGGTTGCTTCTCGCCGGGTACCGATCCCTCTTTCATTATTACACAAGATCGTCGCCTCGCCCGCATTGGGTACTACCAATCTTAAACGTTGCAGGTATGGGATAAGCTTTGTTGCCAGCGCTTCAGAGATGGGATCCGCGCATACGGGTAGTTTTTCCCGCCGGGCAATCGACATGATCGTCCGGATGGTTTCCTTGGGTAAATTGGTATCGAAGAACACCAGTGATGACTGCTCAAACAACGCTTCATGGGTATGAATATATTTCGACGATAACTCCGATAAGATCCGCATATCATCCAGCCCATACTCCATCTTCCCATCCGCATTGACCACTGCCAGGTATGTCCCGGTTGGATATTGCTCCGAGCGCTGGACCGAGCTAACGTCAGCACCTGCCTCTTGAATCGATTGGATGATTTGGTTACCTGCATCATCATTCCCCAAAACGGTTAGCAATGTGACTGGTGTTCCCAGGTGCAATAAGTTTTCTGCCACATTTCGTGCCGCACCGCCAAATGAATACCTGATTTGCGCCGGATTGGATGTATGCGGTCTCAGGTCAGTTTTTATCCTGCCAACCATGTCCATCCCGGCAGCTCCGATGACTAAAACGGGCAGATCAGGAGAAAAAGGTGAATTGTCCATAATCATTTCGCCTCAACTTAATTCTATGGATATTTTACCGGATTAATCGCTATTTCTAGAAGATTTCTCCCTTTCCGATGAATACTTACCCAAAATATTCTGGCAAAGGGGAAATTTCGCAACCCATCCATTCTTCTGAACGGCAGTTATAATAGAGAAATTCAAATTAATTTTACCTTTATAGGTTAAATATACCCATCATTTATTCGTCCAAAAAAGATATGGTTAAAGTTGAATTTCATAGTCATTCATATGGATCAAAAGATTCCCAGGTAAGCCTGCAGGACATGCTCACCGCCTGCCAGAAAAAGGACTTGAATCGCATCGTGATCACCGATCACAATACGATCGAAGCAGCCCTGCAAGCCAATGCTTATGATTCTCAAAAGTTTATCGTGGGGGAAGAGATCAAGACCCAGCAAGGCGAGCTGCTCGGGATTTTCGTTAGAGAATTGATTCCTGCCGGCTTAACCTCCATGCAAGCCATAGAAATCCTTCGCTCTCAAGCTGCTTTCATCTCTGTTTCCCATCCCTTTGATGTCTTTCGTTCTGGTCATTGGGAGTTGGAAAACCTCCTGAAGATCGTACCTTATATCGATGCCATCGAAGTGTTTAATTCCCGCTGTATGTTTGCCCGCTTTAATACCCAGGCGCAGGAATTCGCTCACCAGCACCACTTACTCGGAACCGTCGGCTCAGATTCTCATCATATCAGTGAGATCGGCACAGCCACCCTCACCCTGCCGGATTTTAATGACGCTACCAGCTTAAAAACTGCATTGGCTCTTGCCCAACCTCACTTAAAACTAGCCTCACCCTGGGTGCACTTCTTTTCTCGCCGTGCAGCCAGCCAAAAAAGGGGAAAGTAATTGAAAACCTACACACATAAGTGCTCTCGCATATAAGGAAAGTAACTATTCACTGTGATATTTGCATAAAGAATGCAAAGCTATTGCACTAACTGACAATTATTATAGGGGAAAATGTAAATTTACCCAACCATTTTTTATTGAAATTAAGAATTGATATAGTAGTTTTTAGATGAATACTTTGGGGGATTTCCAGATCGGTATGCTTACACATCAATTCCAAAATCAGATTTTCTTCAACCAGATAGGCTAACAATTAAACGCCTATTTGTGACTATTTAACCTTTCTTTTGTTTTCTTAAGGATCTCTCAGTTTTCATTATTGCTGGTAGCACATTTATGCCAAATCAATTACAGAAATGTGCCTAATTATGTTAGCCGTTAATGGTCTCATTATCACATCGAATATCATCTATTTCTACGATACAAAAATAATGATTTTCTACTATATTTGTATTAGTGGATTAAAAAATCTGCAATCAGGGAAATAATAAAATTCTATTGAAATAGCCAAAGAAAGAATTTGGAGATTTTTCCTATTTATATAATTTTCTCCATTAGAAATGGAAGCTTTCTGTTTAATATTTAAACCAGTAATAAGGAGAAAACAAGTAGTGATGGGAATCATATATATTATTTCACCGTAATCTATCACATTGTAGATAAGGCGGTCAATATTCTCACTATTTAACGATGATGCCTAGTAAATTGGGTCAAAAGGGTACAAATACACTATACCTGGTCTAAATAACATATGAAACAGTTAGTATTTTATCCAATACTATTTTCAATTAATCTTATCCTGCTCTTATTTACAGCAAATATCAGTGAAATACCCCTAAATCAGCTATATCCTGTGATCCTGATAATTCCTTTCGTTGCCGCTGGATTGATGTGGATATTGAATAATTGGCTAAGAGATATTCAACGGGCGGGTTTTATCGTTTTCCTCATCATATTATGGTTCTTTAATTATGGAACTATTCAGCTCTGGGCAAATATAATCCACATTGGACCGTTTTCATTAGGAACACATTGGATCTTGTTCCCTCTTTGGACTCTGGTCTGTGTTTTATTGGCAAGCAGTTTGTTATGGCGAAAAATAACCAGCCCCGAGACAATCACTAAGTACCTAAATATTGTGTGCATTTTTATCGTTGCTTTTTATATCCTACGCATTTCACTTGACCTGGCACCTCGTCATCTTACTCGTGCAGACGTGAACCAAGTAATTCAATCTCTTCCAGATCATGCCACATCATCAAAACTACCAGATATTTATTACATCATCTTGGACGGATACGCCCGAAATGATATATTGAATGAACTTTACAATTACGATAACTCGTCATTTATTCAATCATTAGAAGATAGGGGATTTTATATTGCCACAAATAGCCAAAGCAATTACAGCCAAACTGCATTATCATTGGCATCTTCCTTAAAATATGCAATACCTTTCAGGATTTCCTACTACTTTATCTAATCGTGGTCAGTTGATAGGGATGATCAGGAACAGCCAAGTTCTGGTGTTCCTTAAACACCAGGGGTATTCATTCGTGACATTTTCCACTGGTTATCCGCTTACGAATATATCAAATAGTGATTTTTATTTTTCGTCCACCCAAATAGATAACTCAAATAATTTAGAAGTATTATTGTTGATGAATTCAGTAGGTGTTATATTTTTTGACCAGGGTTGGATTAATTTGCCAATCACCCGGTATCGTTCTGTGCAAGAGCGCATCAATTACACATTTACTGCCTTGGGAGAAAAGGTGCCTTTAATAAACACACCTAAGATAGTATTTGCACATATAATTGCACCTCACCCACCTTTTATTTTTAATCAGTATGGTTCAGTTTTTCCAGAGGAATTCTATTTCTTGCAAGATGGCAACACCTTTAAGGGGAGCAGAGATGATTATATTAAGAATTATGTAGGTCAATTAATTTACATCAATAACAGGATTCTCCAAACAATCGAAGGTATTCAAGCGAACTCCCAAACTCCGCCGATTATCATCATCCAAGCTGACCATGGTCCAGGGGCATATTTGGACCAGAGCTCATTTGAGAATACTTGTTTAGATGAAAGGTTTTCAATCCTGAATGCATATTATCTTCCACAAGCTGGAGCTAGCCAGTTACAAGATGATATTACTCCTGTAAACACTTTCCCAATGATATTTAACACCTATTTCGGCACTCATATCAAGTTATTACCAAACGAAGAGTATTATTCGACTTGGGAAAGACCTTTTAATTTCATTAATGTCTCTGATAATGTACAATTATTCTGCGATTTATAATTGAATAGATATTCGGGAGATAGGCGCAAACAGTGTCTTCAGGTTTTCGCTGGCGGGAGGAGTTTTGTAGCCGGGATCACTGATTCCAAAAAACGTACCTCCCCAAAATGTTCTTTATATGGGGGAGGCGGGAGGGGGTTCTGTTACCACCTGATTTCACCCTCTTGGGTATGAGAGAATCCCATCATTGGGATTAGATCCATTCCTATGATAATGATTATTTGTCGGCTGAATCAACCCAAGTCCAAGCGCACGGTGGACGTATAGCTGGCATTCTGGCTTGAGATTTCCACCTTTCTATGAGAAAAAAAGTAAATATTCTTACTTCATTATCTGTCTGGATAAGTCACTTTGCTAAATGGCCAGGCTGCCTCGATCCATTTTTTCACTTCATCAAACAGAATTGGGTCTAAGCCGCTATCGAATTCGCTTTGTCGTACCCACATTTTTATGCTTGCATCAATAGTTTCATTTTCCGCAGGGTTGATATACACACAGCCCAAAACCCGTCCCTCGTCCAGCGCTACGACCGTATAAGCAAACGCATCTCGATCCAGAAACTCCTGCTGATGTCGTACCAAATCAGCCAAATTTTCTTCGATGGTAAATCCTTCCCTCGGCCAGCTGTAACCCATCGCATGAAAACGTTCTTGCGTTTCCATCACAGCTTCGTAATCTTTCTCCACATCATCTACAGAAAGCATTCTCAGGCGGAAATATTTTGTTTCGTGTACTTGGGGAATAATGAAGTTTTCGGGTACGAATAGTTTCGCTCTCATATCACCTCCCTTTGAATATTTGATGGCTAATATTTGTTTCGATCGCTCTTTGCCACTTAACATTTGATGTAATCGAATTCCAAGGACTGTCCCAAAAAACATCCATTGGGGTTATCTTATTCCCAATTCCTTCACCGATCCTCCAAATCAGGAAGAATTGCACCACGGGGCGGTTTCGGAATAGGCAGACGCAGAGGACTTAAAATCTGCTGGATTCATATATTTACTTTTCATCATTGGGCAAAGTATTATCTATTTTTCCCCAATCATCCAGAACTTCCTGAAAGCTATCATTTGTATCATCATATATTTTCAAAAGGTCAATATCAATACAGGAAAATCCGAATCCCAATTCAATTAATTCATTTGCGACAGGTTCAATTTTTTTCCAATCCTCATCCAGAACCATACCTAATTTTGCGCCATAACCTTTTAATAGGTATTGAAAAATATGTTCTTTTCCATTTATTTGAATAGAAAATGGGGATTCAAAATTAAGTTTGTACTTGGTAGACAATTGTTTTATAGCCGTGCTCATAACAATACCTCACTGCTGATTATATGCCACATTACTTTGAAAAAGTTAATTTTGATCAAGTCTTCATAAGCTGGATCAAACACAAAAAAAACGATATATCAACCATCCAGCTTCTTTATTTATCGTTCCATTAGATGGTGAATAACTCCTAAAGGGAATGAAATTATGTGTACCCGTTGTGTCCTTTGTGATTTTCTTTTCAAGAATTCCTTGACCCCACCTTCAAATTGCATAGTATTACTCCTACGGGGCGGTGGCGGAATTTGCAGACGCACAGGACTTAAAATTGCATAGGGATACCATGCAAGATCAAGTCCTTCCCAAACTTTCCTTGTCATATTTCACAAATCAGGTAGAATATATCCCACGGGGCGGTGGCGGAATTGGCAGACGCAGAGGACTTAAAATCCTCCGATGGAGACATCTTGTGGGTTCAAGTCCCACCCGCCCCACTGGATTACCGTGCGCAAAACGCGCGGTTTTCTTTTCAACCACACCTCACAACCTGGATTATAGATATTAGAAACGTCAGGCATATATGTCAGCTAACTTCTACATCCCCGAATCTGCCATGGCGATCAGCGCCCACCCCGATGACAATGAATTTACCTGCGTTGGCACACTCGCCCGTTGGGCAAAAGCCGGCACACGTGTCATCTATGTCCTATGCACCAGTGGTGATGTTGGCATCGACGAACCAGGCATGACCAGTGAGATTGCCACTCAAATTCGTGAGGCAGAATCTCTCGAAGCCGCTCGGATTGCCGGGGTTGAGCAGGTGGTTTTCTTACGTGAACCTGATGGACTGTTACAGCCCACCCTCGAGCTGCGCAAAAAGATCGTCCGTGAGATCCGTAAGTATAAGCCTGAGGTTATCCTGGTCGGTGATCCAACCATTGTTTGGTCCGGGGACGATTACATCAACCATCCAGATCATCGTGCTGCCGCACAGGCTGCCCTGGATGCTGCATTTCCAGCTGCCGGTCAGCCTAACTTGTTTGAAGAGTTGGCAGAAGAAGGTCTCACCGCCCATAAAGTACGCAAGGTCTATGCCCACGTATGGGAAAAAGCGGATGTTTTTGTAAACATTGAAGACACCATCGATATCAAGATTGCCGCGTTGCGCCTACATAAAAGCCAGATGAAAGACTGGGATCCTGAGCCCATGATCAAGGAATGGGCTTTTAATACTGCTAAAGGAAAAGAAATGCAGTACGCGGAAGGGTTTAAAGTTGTTACCCTGCTGGATGATGAAGCCTGGGCAAAAAGGAAAAGTGTATAGCTCTTCCTCTTTCAGATAAATTCCAGCTGGTAAATATGCTAAAATCGTTTCCAATATGACTCGTATTGTCTTCTTGGGATCACCCGAATTCGCCGTTCCAACTTTGCATAAGTTGGATGAGCAATTTCATGTTGTCGGAGTTGTCACCCAGCCCGACCGTCCTTCCGGTCGCGGTCAAATCCTAAAATCGCCACCTGTCAAGCGAATTGCCAGTGAATTAAACCTTCCGGTGATTCAGCCTCGCAAAATCAGTGAGCCAGAGGCTATGCATCAAATCCACACTTGGGCTCCCGATTTAATCGTCGTCGCTGCTTTCGGTCAGATCCTGCGCTCAGAAGTGCTGGACCTGCCAATTTACGGCTGCATAAACGTACATGCCTCCCTCCTGCCTCGCTGGCGCGGGGCTGCTCCCATCCAGGCTGCCATCCTGAATGGGGATGAGCAAACAGGCGTCACCATCATGCGCATGGATCCAGGGATAGACACTGGCTCGATTTTAAAACAGGTACCCATCCAGCTTACAGGATTAGAAACAGCTGGCGCGCTCGGTTCAACATTATCCATCCTGGGTGCTGATCTGTTGATAAAAACCCTGCCTGGTTACCTGGATGGCTCCCTTGCTCCCATTCCTCAAGATGATACCCTCGCCACCTATGCGCCAACGATCAAAAAGGAAGCGGGCTTGCTGGATTTTTCTCAAACAGCTACAAATTTGGAGAGAAAGGTCCGGGCGTTCGATCCATGGCCAGGGGCATATACATTTTGGAATAACGGCATGTTGAAGATTCATCGCACACATATTTCCGAAGGTATTCGTACAGCTCCAGGAAAAAGGATTATTCACGAGAACTTACCTGCATATACCACGGCTCAGGGAATCCTGGTTATTGATAACCTCCAACCTGCCGGTAAAAACCCGATGGAGGGTATTACATTTTTGCGTGGTGCACGCGGTTGGGAGGAATAAATATTATATCCATGATCAAACCTGTACATACCTCCAACATTTTCTGCTTCACCATACTCCGGCATGGAGAATCCCAGGGAAACTACGAAGGCAGGCACCAAGGTCAGGCCGATTTTCCCTTGACAGATCTTGGTAGGCAGCAGACCAGGGCTCTGGTTGAGCGCTGGAAATCTGAACAAAAGGATTTTAGCCTGATCATCTCCAGCCCTTTAGCTCGTGCACGTGAGACTGCTGAAATAATTTCTACCGAGATGGGTTTTCCAATAGAGTTGGATCCTTTATGGATGGAGCGGAACAATGGATTGATGGCAGGACTCAGCCCCGAGGAAGTTCGTGAAACCTTGCCACAACCGGAATTCATCCACCCCTATCAGGCTATCGGTCAAACTGGCGAGAGCCAATGGGAGCTCTACCTGCGGGCAGGGAAGGCTGTACAAAGCTTGATCAATCGCCCTCCTGGCAGTTATTTGGTTGTATCGCATGGTGGCTTATTGAATATGTTCTTTTATGCTGTATTGGGTATCGCCCCACAACCCAATTTT
This sequence comes from uncultured Chloroflexia bacterium, assembly GCA_963736805.1. Taxonomy (GTDB): domain Bacteria; phylum Chloroflexota; class Anaerolineae; order Anaerolineales; family UBA4823; genus FEB-25. Next base: position 186,295 of record CAVTQM010000035.1, on the reverse strand, counting down.
CATGGACCCCGGTTTCGATTCAATAACACCGCTTTTGCCACCTTGCATTACAATCCTTCATCCCATCGCTGGTATATCATTGGTGTAAATGACCATCTTCATTGGAAGTTTTAGAAAGCTGAAATTCACAACCGCATATCCATTAATGGGTTGATTTTTCCGGAATAACGTGCGTAATTATCCGAATCTGGCCAGATTATCCATTATGTCCATAAAATTTTCAACCAAGGCACCTGATAACAGCCCAATTCTCCATTTTGGTTATTCTGGCTATACGCAGACCGCCTGTAATTGTCTTCTAATCCATTCTGCATTCTTAAACATTTTTTAGTTTGTAATCATCTCATTGAACTAGGTAAATGCTTTTGACTGATCGATTGAATTGGCTTATTTTTGGTGCAGGGGCGATTGGTACTTATGTCGGCGGCAGCCTGCTTTTGCAAGGTCATAAGGTCGTCTTTTTAGACCAGCCTGAGGCAGCCACTGAGATCCTCGAGAATGGACTCAAGCTTAATCTCCATGGTCAGGAAAACCGTATCATCCACCCGGTTATTTATACCACCCTACCGGGAGCATTCTCCCACACCTCATTTGACATTGCAGTATTTGCCTTGAAGTCTTACGACACACAATCTTTTCTGGACGTGATGAAGCCTTTTGCTGATCATATTCCACCGGTTCTATGCTTGCAAAATGGGGTTGAAAATGAGCCTGCGATTGAATCAGCAATCGGCACGGAAAAAGTGATTGCTGGAACAGTGACCAGTGCCATTCGTCGTCGTGCTCCCGGAGATATCTTCCTCGAGCGTCTACGCGGTATGGGAATTTCCGATACGCACTCACTTTCCAATGAAATTGTTCCCCTCTTAACCGAGGCTGGTCTAAATGCAAAGCTTTATTCCTCGGCAACATCCATGAAATGGTCAAAAATGCTGACCAATTTGTTAGCCAATGCATCCTCTGCAATATTGGATATGCCTCCAATCGAAATTCTGGGTCACCCTGGTCTGTATCGTGTGGAAATTGCTCAGTTGCGTGAAGCCATCGCTGTCATGCGTGCCCACAACATACCCATCATGAATTTACCAGGCACTCCCATCCGGTTATATGCCTGGGCGATCGATAACCTGTCGCTTTGGTTGTCCCGTATATTTCTCACCCGCATAGCCGGTAAAGGCAGGGGGAAAAAGATGCCCTCCTTCCACATCGATCTGCATTCCGGTCGTCGTAAAAGTGAAGTGGATTATTTGAATGGTGCTGTTGTCCGCTTTGGAGAGCAACGGGGCATCCCTACCCCGGTAAACCGCTGGTTGAACCAGACATTGCTGGATATGGCCCTGGAAAAGCTTTCCTTGGATAGCTATAAACGCCAGCCAGAAAAATTTATAAAGGATTGTTTCTCATTTTCAGAGGCAAAGTAATTTATTGTTTAGGTTACCACCCCATAATACAGCGGCAGTCGTTTTAGTGCTTCATCACTCCATCGATGAGCTGCTAACATTTTCTGTTTAGCTACTTCGAGTTTTTCTTCATCGTTTGCATGCAAGGTGAACAATACATCTCCTAGGTTCACTTTATCCCCCACCTTGTGATGCACGATAACTCCCACAGTGTAATCAATTGGGTCACCTTTCCGTTCCCTGCCACCACCCAGTAATACCGCGGTTTTCTCCCGCCTCCCGTGCATTGACTTCAGCCAGGTATCCACTTCGAGGAGTTTTTATGGATTGTATAAACCGTGCTTTTTCCAATAAACCTGGGTCATCCACAAAACGAATATCTCCACCCTGTGCCTGGATGAAATCACGAAATTTTGTAAAGGCTTTTCCCGATTCAAGAGCTTCCTCAGCCATCGCCTTACCCATTAGCTCATCATTAGCCAACCCTCCCAGGGCGAGCATAAAACCGGACGCCACCAGGCAATGCTCTCGAAAATCATCCGGTCCATACCCTTTAAGAGTTTCCAACGCTTCTTGTAGTTCGAGTGAATTTCCCACCGCCTGCCCTAATGGTTGGTTCATGTCTGACAGGATAGCCACAGTTTTCCTATCAACTAATTTACCGATTTCAACCATCAACTCAGCTAATTTTCGGCCATCTTCCAGGTTTGTCATAAAAGCCCCTTGGCCAACTTTCACGTCCAGTAGTATCGCTTGCGCCCCGGCAGCAATTTTCTTGCTCATGATCGATGATGCGATTAATGGGATGGATTGGACTGTACCGGTCACATCCCGTAAGGCATATAACTTGCCATCCGCAGGTGCCAGATCTGCACTCTGACCGGTAAGCACGAGACCGATGCTTTTCAGCTGATGAATGAATTCATCCGTGGTCAGGTTAATGCGAAAACCTGGGATGGATTCCAACTTATCCAAGGTTCCCCCACTGAATCCCAACCCCCTACCCGACATTTTTCCCACCGCTAAACCACATGAAGCAACCGTTGGAGCCACAACCAGACTGGTCTTATCACCCACTCCCCCAGTGGAGTGTTTATCGACTGCAATCGGCACAACCTTTGAAAGGTCGAGGATTTCCCCAGAACGTGCCATGGCAAGTGTAAGGTTCGTTGTTTCTTGCGTGGTCATACCATTGATCAGGATTGCCATCGCTAATGCAGATGCCTGATAGTCAGGGATATCCCCTTTGGTGTATCCCTGGATAAAGAAATCAATTTCCGCCTCTGAAAGCTCGCCTTTATCCCGTTTCTTGATGATGATATCTACCATGCGCATGGAATTTTTTCTCCCGATTACTCGATTATAACCCAGGCTAAATTCATCCATCATTTCTACTCTGATAATTAAACGAGACTACTTTAAAGTCTTGACTGCGCTTTTCCAAATATTATCAAACATGGTCACCGTCAACCTGCCAGTCTGGGTGTTTTGCCGGCTTGGATGGTAGGATGCTAAAAGCCAGGGTTTTCCTTCATCCAGCTCGAAATAGGCACCATGCTTAAATTTATACTGTCGCCACATCAACACCCTTGCGTCGATAGATGGATAAGATATTCTCAAATGCGATCCTGCCTAGTGCAATAAAACCTTGCAGATTCGGCATTAATTCAATCTCTTCAACGAGATAAGGTAGACAATTATTCATTTCTAACCTGCTCGGTTTATTACCCGGTGGGACGCACCTGCAAACTGCGGAAATGAGCAAATCATTTAGCCTCATCCCATCATCTTGCCTGTACGATTTTGGTTGGTTGGCAAACCCGTTTTTATACAAAGCAGAAAAGAGGAACACACCTGAAGAATCTCCAGTGAACATTCTCCCAGTGCGGTTGGAGCCGTGTGCTCCAGGTGCCAGGCCAACCGCAAGGATCCGACCATGGAAATCTCCAAATGCTGGTACGGGCTTTCCCCAATACTCCCAATCCAGATATGCGCGTTTCTTTGTTCTGGCAACGCCTTCCCGATATTCAACCAGGCGTGGACATTTTCTGCAATTGGTAATTCTGTTATTCAGATGATCAATATCATTCATTTGATTTTGATTTCATAAGAAAATGACTTCAGATTTATCAAATGATCAGCATGGCATCGCCAAACGAGTAGAAGCGATAATTAGCTTGCTTGGCGATTTCATATGCATTCAGTAAATTCTCACGACCCGCTAATGCACTCACCAGCATGATCAGGGTCGAACGTGGCAGATGAAAATTTGTGATCATCCCATCGATTATTCTGAAATTTATAACCTGGTAAGATAAACAAATTCGTTGAGCCTTCAAATGCTTGCAGTTTTCCATCCACAGCTGCGCTTTCCAATGTACGAACACTCGTAGTACCAACAGCGATCACCCTGCCTCCCTTATTTTTTACCTGGTTTATCCTGTCAGCAGTTCCAGCTGTCACCTGGCACCATTCCGTATGTATCTTGTGTTCCTGTGGATTCCCCTCATTGACAGGAGCAAAAGTATCCAATCCAACATGTAAGGTTACCGTAGCGAAATGGATCCCATTCCTTTTTAATTGGGCGATCAATTCGGCTGTGAAATGTAATCCAGCGGTCGGTGCTGCTGCTGATCCTGGTTTTATTGCATAAACAGTTTGGTATCGTTCTGGGTCAGTCAGACTTTAGATGGATATAGGGCGGCAGGGGTACGTGTCCAATTTTGTCGAAAAATGGTTCCAAGGGCTGGTCAAATCGAATTAACCGCTCAGATCCCTCCAACTCTTCTATGATTACTCCCATCGGAACATTTTCCACCGAATTGCTCGACAGAACTTGTAACTGCTTTCCCACGATTAAGCCTTTACCTCCAACGAGAGCTTCCCAGGTTAGCTCATCCCGCTTTTTAAGTAATAGCATCTCCACCTTACCCCCACTGGCTACCTTATCGAGCGAACAAGCGGGCAGGGATAACTCGGGTCTCGTTTAAAACCAGCATATCACCGGGCTTGAGATAATCTCCAATATTTACGAAGGTTGCGTGCTGAATTTCTCCAGAATTACGGTCAAGGAATAATAAGCGTGAGTGATCCCTTTGCGCCAATGGGGATTGTGCAATGAATTTTGCTGGAAGCTCGTAATCAAAGTCTGATGTACGCAATAAAGATCCTTACTTATGCCCCATATACCTCGAAATGATCGTGAGGATCACACTAAGGACGATCGACAGGAGGATAGATGTAGCTAGCGGAATGATACAGGTAATATTTTTCCCCTGAATAACAAAGTCTCCGGGTAATTTTCCCAGGGGAATATTAATTCGGGAAGCAATATAGGCTATTCCCCCAAGGACCAGGAATATGATCCCAATGATAAAAAATATCCTCGTGAGATTGGGAAGCATCGTATCCCTTTACGTGATCCAAAAAATAGAATAAGGATCTAGAACAACTTAACCTGTCCATCAGCTGGCAGAGGGATACCCAAATGCTGATACGCCAATGCCGTTGCCATGCGTCCATGGGAGGTGCGTTCCAGATACCCCAGTTGCAATAGATATGGCTCGACCACATCCATGATCGTATCTGGTTCCTCGCTGATCGATGCTGCAATGGTGCTCAAGCCAACAGGTCCACCCCGGTATTTTTCGATGACCGTGGTCAGCACCCTTCGATCCAATTCATCTAAACCCATCAAATCCACATTGAGCAGATCCAGTGCATCACGCGCGATTAGCCTTGTGATGGTACCATCCGCACGTACCTGTGCAAAATCCCGCACTCGCCGCAATAAACGCAGTGCTACCCGCGGTGTTCCCCGGCCTCGCTTGGCAATCTCATCCACACCTTCATCGTCAGCAATCACATTCAATGTTTTACAGGCTCGTGAAACGATCCTACGCATCGCTTCTATGCTATAAAAGTCAAGATGATAGAGCGCACCAAACCTAGATCGTAAAGGTGCTGTGAGCAATGCCAGGCGGGTTGTGGCACCAATGACCGTGAAACGAGGTAGCTTTAACCGGATTGAGCGTGCTGAAGGACCTTTCCCAATCACGATATCCAGTGCATAATCTTCCATGGCAGGGTATAACACTTCCTCGACCGCTCGACCAAGGCGATGCACCTCATCAATGAATAAAATATCACCAACCCGAAGATTGGTAAGTATTGCAGCCAGATCTCCAGCCCGTTCAATCGCTGGTCCAGAGGTGATCTTGATATTGACGCTCATTTCATTTGCCAGCACATGAGCCAAGGTGGTTTTTCCGAGTCCCGGTGGACCGTAGAACAAAACATGGTCCAATGGATCACCGCGCTTGCTGAGCAGCTTCAATTAATATTGCCAGGTTTTCTTTCACCCGTTCCTGACCAATCAGGTCGTTTAATGTCCGCGGCCGCAAAGCCATATCAAGCCGGTCATCTGGTAAAGACTCAGGATTTAACAGGCGTGTTGACTTGTCATTCATAAACGTGATTATAACCTATACAGAATAAGTACTATAATTCCATCATCCTGTTTCTGGAGTTAATATGAATGGCGACTATCTTTCCCTCTTCGCATCCCTTGGTAGCGCATAAATTATCATTATTGCGGGATAAAGAGACCGAACCGAAGAAATTCCGCGAGCTCATTCGGGAGATTTCTGCCTTGCTTGCCTATGAAGCGACAAGTGATCTTGAACTATATCAGGTCAATATCCCCACTCCTTTGGCTGTTGCAAAGGGAAATGTGCTGGCTGAGAAAATCGGACTAGTTCCTATCTTACGAGCTGGATTGGGAATGGTTGAAGGTTTGTGGAACTTGATGCCATCTGCAGAGGTGTGGCATATTGGACTCTATCGAGACGAAACAACATTGAAACCGGTCTCCTATTATAACAAGCTACCCGTTGAACCAACAGTTTCCGTTTGCCTGATTTTGGATCCGATGCTTGCAACCGGTGGTTCAGCTGTGACAGCCGTGGATATATTGAAACGCTGGGGGGTCAGAAAGATCAAGTTTGTCGGTATTCTGGCAGCACCTCAGGGACTCGAAAATCTACACAATCACCATCCCGATATTCCGATCCACATTGCAGGTATTGACGATACGTTAAACGACCGTGGATATATCCTACCCGGTCTTGGAGATGCAGGTGACCGTCAATTTGGAACTGCTTAAATAAATCCCCATGCGCTGCCGAAAATGTGGTGAAAAAGCTTGCATAAATATGCGCCAGCATAAGCTGGCGTTATGCAAAACTCATTTTCTGGAGTGGGTTCCAGAGCAGGTCGAGCATGCCATACAAAAATATAACATGTTTACCCGCCAGGATCGGCTGCTTGTAGCAGTGTCGGGGGGAAAGGACTCCTTGTCTTTATGGGATATCCTGCAACGCCTTGGATATTCTGCTGATGGTTTGTATATTGGGCTAGGCATCGACCACGGCGTGGAATATTCAAAAAACTCACGCGATTTTACAAGCAAATTTGCCCAAGAACGGGATCTTATTTTGCATGTCGTGGATATTCAGGAAGAATATGGAGAAACCATATCTGAGGTGGCTATGCGCACCCACCGCGGCCATTATAAACCTTGCTCCGTTTGTGGATTAACCAAGCGTCATGTGATGAATCGTATCGCTCGCCAATACAATTATTCTACTCTCCTCACCGGACATAACCTGGATGATGAAGCTGCCATTCTCTTTGGAAACACGATCAATTGGTTGGGAAATTACCTTGTACACCAATCACCTGTTCTGGAAGCTGATAAACCAGGACTGGTCCGGAAAGTCAAACCACTCTGCCGAATGTATGAGCGTGAAATGGCCGCATATGCATTATTAAGTGGGATAAATTATATCCACGATGAATGTCCATTCTCTATTGATTCAACTTCTATCTACCATAAAGAACTCTTGAATAAACTGGAGAGTGACCGACCAGGAGCAAAGCTTAATTTTTATCTTTCATTCCTCAGGGCAAAAAGAGATGGCTTATTTTCTCCTTCTGCAGATGAAAATGCCGATTTACTTCATTCCTGCCCTGAGTGTGGTCAACCCACATCAGCACCTGGCTTATGTGCATTTTGCAGGATGATTGTCCCTTTAAATGACAAGATGATTTCCAAGAATCATGAAAAATTATGACCAATCCCTCAAGGCAAGCGAACCAAGGCAAGCGTAATTACCGATACCTGGACGTCATCACTGCACTTTTTGTTACCGTCCTGGTATTAAGCAATATCGCTTCCTCTGCGAAGATTGTCGATTGGGGTTTTTCAATTATTGGCGTGCGCATGGCTTTTGATGCTGGTACCCTGCTCTTTCCAATCAGTTATATCTTCGGTGATATCTTGACAGAAGTGTATGGCTATAAACAATCGCGTCGTGTCATCTGGATTGGTTTTCTTTGCCTGATTTTAAGCTCACTGGTGTTTTGGTTTGTAAGTATCCTCCCAGGTGAAGCTACGTGGCAGCAATACGCCGGTCAGGACGCATATGAAGCTATTCTGAAAGGCATGAGCTCCGGTGGAATCGTTCTTGCCAGCCTTCTTGGTTACTGGACTGGTGAATTTACTAATTCATTTACATTGGCTAAAATGAAAATCATTACTAAAGGTCGTTGGTTATGGACCCGAACCATAGGCAGCACCCTCATCGGAGAGCTGGTGGATTCTCTGGTATTTATCCTGGTTGCTTCTATCTTTAGTATCTTTCCTTGGAGCTTATTTACCACCCTTTTTGTGACAAATTACCTATTTAAATGTTCAATTGAAATCATAATGACCCCTATTACATATCTGTTAGTGAATTACCTGAAACATCATGAAAAGGAAGACTATTATGATCTGGATACAAACTTCACGCCGTTCCAGATTTAACAAACCAGCCAGCTACATTATCGCTGGCTGGTCGATTTGTAAAAAAGTAGTCTATGCTAATTCCAGGTAACGTTCCACTTCCCAATCTGTGACTTTCATTTGATACTCTTCGATTTCTTCTAATTTTGCTCTATTAAATGTCGCATAGATATCTTCCCCTAGCGCATTTCTAATCACATCATCCGATTTCAGCTCCTGCAATGCCTCTCCGAGTGATCCGGGTAATTCAGTCACACCCAGCTCCTTACGCTCATCTCTTGTGAGCTCGTATACATTGATTTGATTGAGTGGCTTTGGGCAAGGTAAATGATGATCTATTCCATCTAACGCTGCAGCTAACATGGCTGTGAATGCCAGGTATGGATTCGTGGATGGATCCGGGAAACGTAGCTCAGCTCTTGTGGATTGATCTCTTCCTGGTGACCAGCGTGGGATACGAATGAGAGCTGACCGGTTGATCTGCGCCCAACCAACATAAACCGGTGCTTCATAACCGGGTACCAGGCGTTTGTATGAGTTAACCGTAGGGGCAACAATAGCTGCTAGAGCTCGTGCGTGTAAAAGCTGTCCGGCTATAAAGTGATAGGCGAGGGGAGATAAATGAAATTCATCTTTTGGGTCTGAAAATAGGTTTTTTCCCTGCATGATCAAATAAAGACTGGTGCACATGCATACCAGAACCATTGATACCAAAAATCGGCTTAGGCATAAATGAAGCGATTAATCCATGCTGGGCTGCAATTGCTTTTACCGTATATTTTAAAGTGAGGACATTATCAGCAGTTCGCAAGGCATCGTCAAAGCGGAAATCGATCTCATGCTGACCCAATGCCACCTCATGATGGCCTGTTTCTACATCCAATCCCATCCCCTCCAGGGCATCCATTAATTCTGTTCGAACTCTAACTGCCTCATCATTGGCAGAAAAATCAAAATATCCTCCCACATCATGAGGAACTGGGTGAATACGCTCATGCCCATTCCCACCACGAAAGAGGAAAAACTCGGGCTCTGGACCAACATTATATTTAAATCCACGCTCAGAGAGTTTAGCCAACAGATGTTTCAAAGTACCCCGTGGATCGCCCGGGAAAGGTTTACCATCCGGTTGAAAGATTTCACAAAAGATTCGAGCGCGACGTAGCTCAGGGAGTGTCCAAGGAAGAACTGCATACGTTTCAAGGTCAAGCACCAGGCGCATATCACTTTCTTGGATTCGAGCAAAACCTTCAACGGATGAGCCGTCAAACCAGATACCATCCTCTAATGCATCTGCTAGGCGGGCAACTGGGATATCTACACTCTTTACAGTCCCAGTTATATCTGTGAATTGAATTGATATGAACTTTACTGCGTCTTCTTTTACTCGAGCTAATAAATCTTTATTATTCATAATCTTTTTCACCTTTCCATCATCCAAACAATTGTCCGCAATTTTATCACACCCTTATATCCAAATAGGGGTTAACGGAATATAAACCACTATCTAATTGGAGTAGTTATGCAAAAGATAGCCATAATTACCGATACTGACTCAAGTATACCTTTCGATTTAGCTGCACGTTATAACATATATCAGGTGCCAATAACGGTAAATTTCGGTAATGAGAGCTATGAGGCTGTTTATGCGATTAATGACTCCGATACTTTCCGCCGGATAGATAAGGAAGGGAAATTACCCACCACCGCAGCACCAGCACCAGGCAGATTTATCTCTGCTTTTAAGAATTCTTTTGATGCAGGATCTGACCAAATCATCTGTTTATGTGTAAGCAGTGCTGTTAGTGCCACGTATGCTGCCGCTGTTTCAGCAAAAGAATCATTCCCTGGGCGTGATATCGCTGTTATCGATTCCGCGAGTCTTTCCATGGGTTTGGGATATATGGCCTTGGCAGCTGCAGAGGCAGCTTCGCAAGGAACAGAGTTTGATGAAATACTATCTATAATCATGGAGATCAAAGATAGGATCCATTTATTTGCCGCACTCTCAACACTAAAATACCTGGTTATGGGCGGTCGGGTAGGTAACATTACTGGTGGCGTTGGTACAATGTTAAATATCAAGCCCATTCTTACCATTCGAGATGGAAAACTTGAGTTATTGGAAAGGATTCGCACTCAAAAGAAAGCCTGGGAGAGAGTGATTGAGCTTTCAGCTATAGCACTTGCAGATCGCAGGATAGAAAAAATGTGCATTCTGCACGTCAACGCTCTCCAGATGGCAAAAGAATTTGAGGATGAAATTCGAAGCAAAATGCAGTGCCCAAGCGAAATCCTCTTTGCTGATGTCACTCCAGGATTATCCATCCATTCCGGTGCCGGGATGGTTGGAACGGCATTCGTTGTAAATAAATAATCGAACTGGCTTTTCGTTATTTTCCCACACTTGGACGCAATTATAAATTCTCCCTATATGCCCAGAATGCCCATGCTTATGAAATCAAGATGGTTGAACACGATCCATTAACTCAGGTTCTCGGGATTGCCTATTGATCATTCCTGTTACTTTTAGATCAATCATTGGTACCGATGATATGGTCAGCGCGATGGACTTGCGCTGTTTCCGATCTATGCCTGCGTACCTGGATACAATAAATAACCTACCGATGGTATGATTATGCAATAATCGCCTTTGTGATACTCCTTTTGGCAGCTTCAATCCTCTTGCGGAATATCTACAACTTCGTCCGTTTCTGGGTATCGCCTAGATTTCTTCCAGGATAAAGTAATCTTAATCTTGTTTCCTTGCCAAATCATTCTCCCTGGGGTATCCTTAGCCGTTGGGAGTGGTTGAGTTCCGGTGGGCTCCCCGGTCTTCAAAACCGGTGGCGGGTCGCGTTGCGGGCCGCGGTGGGTTCGACCCCCATCCACTCCCGCCTGTTATTGTTATAAACTTTTTTTATTGACTAATATACATATGTTACCTGAAACAAATGATCCCTACACACCTATTATTGCTCGCGCCCTGCGTATAGAAGACATCACCTGGGGTGAAGAGAAGAAAGGTTTTCTTGTTCGATATCGCGGCCAATTGTATAACCAGGATTCAGCCCAGGCGTATGATCAGGTATCCCAGGCTTTAGCCGATTTGAACGTCACTCCTCTTTTTCGTATTGAGGAAGCTCACCACGTTATCGTTTTACTAAATGGAATCATTAAACCCAAAGCCACCAAGATCTGGGGAAATATCATATTTTTCATACTGACGGTTTTAAGTGTTACATTCGTCGGTGCACTAAGTGCTACGGGAAGTATCCCCACCAAGCTAACGGATTGGTATGCTTTTATGCTCAGTGGTTTACCATTTGCACTGGCATTAATGACCATCCTTGTCTTCCATGAATTTGGTCATTATTTGGCAGGGAAGTATCATCATACCATGGTCACATTGCCTTTCTTTATTCCATTCCCGATAAGCTTATTTGGAACCATGGGTGCATTTATTCAGCTCAAAGAACCGCCTAAAAACCGGCGAATTTTGTTGGATATCGGAATTGCTGGACCGTTGGCTGGTTTAATCGTTGCAATCCCCATACTTATTTATGGACTTACTCTTTCCACGGTGGAAAGACTCCCATTTAATTTACCCGTGGGGCAATTGTTTGAAGGGAACTCCATTATTTACTTGCTATTAAAATTTATTGTCAAAGGGCAGATGCTCCCCGAACCCTTCAATTATGCCTATTTGAATCCACTACTTTACTGGATCCGATATTTCTTTACGGGATTACCCCTCCCCGCTGGAGGCCTGGATGTCACATTACACCCAATTGCATGGGCAGGTTGGGCTGGTTTATTTGTTACTGCATTAAACCTTATCCCAGCCGGGCAGCTGGATGGTGGCCACATTCATGTTTGTTCTATTGGGGAAACGTACCTCCAGTCTATTGCCGTTCATCCTGGGTGCTCTCGTATTGCTCGGATTTGCGTGGAGCGGGTGGTGGTTTTGGGCTGCTATGATCTTTTTCCTTGGTCGCTTTCACGCTGAACCTCTTGACCAAATTACTACCCTGGATACAAAGCGCAAGATTCTGGCAATCGTGGGAGTGGTTGTCTTTATTCTTATATTTATGCCTGTTCCACTCGCATAATTGTAAATCTTTCTCGAGCCCGAAAAACTCCGTCTATAACCAATAATTTGATTAAGACCTGGCTTCTGTCAACACCTCAACGTGGTCAATGATTCCTCCGAGGCTATAGACAGTGAGATTGAATTCTGTTCCCCCGCTTGATTCCCACTTCCGTGCACCAATAATATTCCCACTCGTATCATATGCTAAAATCATCGCCCAAAGCTGGGAAGGCTTTGGTGCACCATCCGGTATGATCACTTCTCCACGTACTTCCACCTGACTGCCATCTGCGCTGATTACCACCTCTTCAACATTCGTATCCAGGTCGAGATATCGAGTATCCATTGCATCCACAATAAACCCGCTGAGAACTTTACCTTGTGCCTCAAATTTTTCAGGGAGAGGTGGCGGGAAGTAGCTCATTAATGGAAGTGTGTCTCCAGGACGGAGCAGGTTCAAATCTGCATAAGCCACCTGGTTGGCAATATTTTCCCCCTTAGCTGAATAAAGACCTATCCATGCAGATAAGTTTTCTACGCTACTCTCAAGTTGATTTGTTACCGAGAGTATGCACCATGCCCCACCATCCCCAGTACGATAACATTCAGGTTTCTGCCATAGTACTGGGACAGGGGTAAGGGTGGGTATTATTATTGGAATATCTCCTTGAATTGGAATAACAATTTGCTTTCCTACGCTTAAGAATTGTGGGTCAACACCGGGGTTGGCGGCTTTTAAATCTTCCAAGGACACTCCATACTGAAATGCGATTCCCAGCATCGTCTCACCTTTCTTCACTTCATGCATGAAAGGAGTTGGTGAAGGTGCAGGTGTGACTTCAATGGTATAGGCTGGCTCGGTGTTTAGTGGAATGGGACTGGGTGTGATCGTTTGGTAAGGTGTTAGCAAGCCAGTTGGTGCGGTAGTTTGGGTCGGTTGAGACGTTGGCTGGCTGCAGCTGGAAAGTAATAGACTAATCATTGCTATCAGAAAAATAAACCTTGGAACCATAGAACCTGATTATACCCAATGAATGCTAATGTCTTTTAATTATTCGATCAGTATAGCAAACCCAAATAATTGCCATTCTTATTATCCAGGTGTTGGTTATTGGATAAATCATATGCTATTTATCAGCGAGCACTCTCTTAAATGATCATCTAAAACGGATTGCTTTTGCACTTAAAAATATCTAACTTTATCTAACCAAAATTTCGATCTTGGTAAGTATACCCAGGTATTTAATGTAACTTGTTTAAACCATAATCATCCGGTTGTATAATTACACAATGCCTATAAAATTGCCAACCTGGTGGAAAGGACACCAATAATTCCTCAGGTATCACATCACCCGAGATTTTTGTACTGGTAGTCTTGCTTTTTTTTGGTACATTTTTATCCTTTAAAATACCCTTAGGTGCGGGTTTTGACGAAGAAACTCACCTTCTGAGGGTTTGGGAAATGTCCTCTTTTGAATGGATACCGAATACCAAGCTGTCCAACCAGATGCATTTCCCTGCCTTTTATTGGGATAATTCCTATCGCCGTCAACCCATCCTTGAGCCAGTTGAACCGGATTTTTGGAGTAATAATGCCGAAACCCCTATTGATGGTTTCGGATTAGTAGCAGAAAACTTGACCACTCGCTCGGTTTATTCTCCTTTACTTCTTCTTCCACAATCACTGGTTATGTTTTTCTTTGGTCGGGTCCTGAAATCTGCCAGCCCTGACTGTCTTGATCGCTATGCGCATAGCAGGGTTATTATTCTATACGCTTTTAGTCTGGTTGGCGGTTCGTATAGCACCCTTCGGAAAATGGATGTGGGCAATCCTGGTTTTGTCACCTATGGCGATCTACCAGGCGAGCACGGTCAGCACGGATGCAATATCCAATGGGATCGGTTTCCTATTTGTTAGCGGTTGCCTGCTTATCGCCACGCTACCCCAGATAAAGTGGAAACAATGGATCATCATGGGCTTACTTATCGCATTGCTATTCTGTGCGAAGGTCAATATGGCAATTCTTGCATTCTTACCTTTCTTTATACTGCCCTCCTTCTAGTTTCAAAATGAAACGGGGTTTACTTTTATTAGGAATCCCTCACTATTCTTCTTGTATTGCTAGAAGTTGGCGGATGGAATTTTCTCGCCTATTCACGCTTTTATACAGCCCTTGCCGGGGCAGATCCTGCTGGCCAGTTGTCATATATTATCACTCATCCCATATCGACGATCGGTGTTGTGATTACCGATATTGCCACACATCTACTTTTCTATATCAAAGGATGGATTGCGGATTTCGGCTATGGGTATTGGGGACCTCCTTGGATAATATTTCTTGTATATCTTCTAGCGCTTCTTGCGACTTTATTTATCAATGGGAGTACACAACCGGTTAAACGCACTCGCCTCGGTCTCTTCCTTGTTTTTGGATTGAGTTTTCTTGCCACGATTATGTCACTCTATGTCTCGTATACGCCTGTCGGAAGTGCAGAAATCCAGGCGGTACATGGACGATATTTTACAGTCATATTTCCATTATTATTTCTTGGCATATACGGCTTACCCGCCATTACGAGAAAGTTGGACCGCACTTTATTGACCAAGGTAACAATTGGACTATCAGTTCTTAGGGATTTTGTTATTTTCTAACTGCGATGTATATGGCATTTTACGTTCGCTGCGGAACAGCGTATTATCATGCTGGGTTATGCTATCAGCCTGTTTATAAAAACTGGTCACCTAATTCGAATTATTTTCAGCCAATTTCATCAACCACTAAATCTTACCCAATGGATCATTCCGAAATGTAACGGAATGAACACAATACGGTTATGGATTGATGCTTCAGGTTCAGATCTCATATGGGGAAACACAGTTCATCTTGAACGATGAAGATCGTGATATTGTTCAATTGGATGTTAATAAAACCAATGGCGATCTACCACAAAAAGGTTGGCTAACACTTACTTTTCCAGAAGATTGGCAATCAGGTGGCAAGTGGTATTCCCTGACAGTTCAAGATCCTCAAAACACATCTGGGAAAGGTATTCAGGTAGCTTCGACAATCCAGGCAGAGTATATCGATGCCCCTCTCTTTCAAAATGGGGAAGAGTTGGATACAGACATGGTATTTCAGTATGGCTGTATTGCAGGTTGGGATGCACTTTATAACAAGCTGATCACCCTTATAAATAAGCAATAAGCAACGAGCAGATATTTTTCCCTTGTCAGATGTTATGATCCTATGTTTTCTGGACTGTAATTATTGTCTAAGATGTAAAAAGCAAAATTATCCGAAAATTCGACCTTTGGTCAGATAATTAGTTTGGTTACCAAATAATTATCTTCGAAAAACTTGCTATCAAAGCAAGGCTGTGCTAAACTCAGATTAAGGATTCGATGGCACAAGAAAAGATGTACAAAGCTGCCCTGGAAGCTATTGACCAGGGACAAACTGCCAGAGCGCGCGATCTGTTCACACGCTTACTGCGTTCTGATTCATCCAAAGCAGAATATTGGCTATGGATGAGTACGCTTGTTGACAGCCAGCAGGAACGCATTTATTGCCTTGAATCAGCACTTCGTGCTGATCCTGATAATGAGGCAGCAAAACGTGGCTTGATTATCCTTGGAGCCAGGCAGGGTGGAGATGATGTCACCCCAATTCCACCCATCCATCGTAATTGGGAAAAAGAAATCGAGGATGTTGTCGAGCCTCCCAAGTCAGCTTTTCATCGAATAAAAAATAGTACCGTCTTACGCCTGGCGCTTGGTTTTGTTGCTATATTAATTGTAGCCGGGCTGATCTACTTGGGTTTTAGCGGAAAGAAAAGTGAACCGGAACCAGTGGTGATTTATAAGGTCTCACCTTTTCCTACCAAAACAGAAATACCATCCATTACCCCGACAGTCACTCGCACAATGGCTGTGCGGACACGAACTCCAACCGTTATTGGACCCACCCCCCTATGGATGTTTCTTACAGAAACATACACACCTGTTCCCATATACGTGAACACACCTCATCCGGTCATTGAAGCATATAGGGCAGGGATTCGTGCCTTTGAGAAATCTGATTGGGCAGCTCTGCTGGAATTTATGGATCAAGCCATTGCGATTGATTCTGGCTCGCCAGATTTATATTATTACAGAGCCGAAGCCTTCCGTCTATTGCACAAACCAAAGGATGCGGTAATTGAATATGGAAAAGCATTGGATATTAATCCGAAATTTGCACCCGCTTATCTTGGCCTTGCCTACGCCTATGAAGCGATAAAGCCAAACACAAATGTTGAAGGTGAGCTAAGCTATGCAGTAGATTATGATCCATATTTTTTGGATGGGTACCTGGCTAGAGCCAAGTTCCGGATCAAGAATGGCAACCCAGAAGGTGCCCTTGAAGACCTGCTGGCTGCTGAAAGCCTGCTTCCTGAACACCCCATTACCTTTGTTTTAAGAGCCCAGGCTTATCTTGCGCTGGGCGACCCCATTGTTGCCCTCGAAGATGCGTTACACGGTCATGAACTTGATATCACTTTATTACCAGCCTACCTGACACTCGCCAATGTTTATCTTGCACTTCAAGACGATCAACAAGCACTCGATAATATCGAGACTTATCTTCGTTATGTTCAAGATGATGCTGAAGGTTGGGCAGTCAAAGCCCAACTTGCCTACCAAATGGGTAATATCGACCAAGCGCTTGATGCATGTAGTAAAGGTACGCTAATTGATGAAGAAAATGCACCTTCCTGGTATTATTGCGGCCTTATTCATATGCAGAATGGAGATGCCAGAACCGCGGTCAATGATCTGGTAGCTGCCGCAAACCTGGAACCGCTCAACTTTGTTTACAGCCTTGCCCTTGCTAAGGCTTTATGGGCAGATAATCGCCTCGATACTGCCGTTCTACAATACAAAAATGCAGAAACAATTGCTTCAAACAATTCCCAGCTTGCCCTGGTCTATTATTATAGGGCTCAGATGTATGAACAAGCGATGAATTTAACCAAAGCCAGCCAGGATTGGAGACTACTATTAGATTTGCCCTCAGATCAGGTTCCTGAAGAGTGGCGGATTCTGGCTCAGGAACGTTGGGATTTTATAAACGATATCACACCAGCTCCTTCCATGACAAATACCCAGGCACCTTCTTTCACGACCACACCAACCCAGGCACCAATGCCGACCAATACTCCCACCTCCGGTGCTCTTTCTCCAACTCCAGGTAATTAATTTTTTGTCTGGCAATCGATAGCAATTTATTGTTAGAGTTATGTTAGAACGCGCCTGCTCCTCTCTTGCCATTGAGTTCGGGTCGCGCTATAATGCATCGAGTAATTTAAAGAAAGTAATATTTTGAGGTAATTATGCCAGTGTATACGTATCAGTGTGAGAATTGTGGCGTTCGTTTTGAACGCCTGCAGGGATTTAACGACCCCGTTCTCACCTACTGTCCTGAATGCAATAAAAAAGCACTCCGCAAGGTATATACACCGGTAGGTATTGTATTTAAAGGCTCGGGGTTTTATTCTACGGATCATCGTTCTGCCTCTGGTTCGTTCAACCGTTCTGCCAAAGAAAATGAGACCGAGAAAAAGGACGAACCAGTAAAAACAAACACGGAAAAAACCACCTCTGAAAAGACCACTTCCGAAAAAACCAAGGATGAGTAACTAACTTATTGATAATATTATGGATGCTGGATCAGCGTCCATTTTTGTTTTAAATATCTTATTCAGAAAGAACCTGTATTTTGGGCTAATGCCTGCTCCTCGACTGAGCGCTCTTTGCGAAACACCCCCGGTTTTAGGGGAGTGATAGAGCAACTTTTGCGAAATACAATGTGCTTTTCATGGTGCAGGACTCGAACCTAGATCCTGCGGTAAAAGCAAGCGGATCTGAAAGCGAAAGCTACCTCCGGGTATTTCACGGGGTGTCTCTATAGCTCCATCGACTAAGCGCATCTTTGCGAAACACCACCCTGTTTTAAGGGTGTCAAGAGCAGACTTTTGCAAAACACCCTGTGACTTTCAGGGTTCAGGATTCAAATATAGAACCTAGCGGTTAATAAGCTAAGCGGTTTCAAGCGAAGTACCCCGGGTTTTCCGGAGATGTCGCTATAGCTCCTCGACTGAGCGCTCTTTGCGAAACACCCCCGGTTTTAGGGGGTGCAGAGCGATTTTTGCGAAATACCTTGTGCTTTTCATGGTGCAGAACTCGAACCTAGAACCTAGCAATTAACAGTTTACTACCCATGGAAAGGGTACCGCAAAAGAGAACACCCCATTTTCGTGAGGTGTTCCTAGCTCCTCGACTAGGACTCGAACCTAGAACCTAGCGGTTAACAGCCGCCCGCTCTGCCGAATTGAGCTATCGAGGAATAAAGCGTCGTGATTATAAGCTCAACCTAAAGCAGTGTCAAGGAATTGAGTTTTTAAAACTTCCAAAACAATTTTAAAGATTATTGCTTTTTTTGCAGGTGTGTTTTGACTTTTTCTGACAATCGGTCGGGGGCGATGGGTTTAAGCAGATAATCTACCGCCCCCGCATTAAGACCAGCTTGTACTTCAGAATCCTCTACTCTAACAGATAAGAAAATCACCGGTATGGTGGAAGTCGATTGGTTCGCTTTGAGGATCTTACATGCCTCATATCCATTGATTTTTGGCATGCGTACGTCCATGATGATCAAATCCGGTAGGATTAGTTTGGCTTGATTGATTGCTTCTTCACCATTGCTTACCCCGAATACCTCGTGACCAGCAAATCGTAAGGTAAAAATGCATAATTCGCGGACATCACGGTCATCATCAGCAACAAGTATCTTTGCCATCCCGTCAAAATTCATTCTGCATGGTCTTCGAGGGTTGGTCCAACATCACTAGTTTCCATCTCCTCGAGTATGCTATATAGTAATTCTAATAAAACCGTCTTAACCGTTTCCTTGTCTTTTGCCACACAGGGAAGTAGTTTTACCGATGGGCTTAGGCGCAAGGCAATCCGCATGTCATCGATTTCCCACGCATCTTCATGATCCTGCTTATTTGCTGCAACAACATACGGTGTCGGTGCATACGCCCGAAAAGTCTCTAGGATATTGCGCGCCTCTCGAAATGTTTCGGGCCGTGCGCTATCTACCATGACAACGAAACCCAGCATCCCCTCTGATAATATTTCCCACATAAAGTCAAACCGGCGTTGGCCTGGAGTGCCGAATAGATAAAGAACAAGGTTTTCATCAATAGAGATTCTTCCAAAATCCATCGCTACTGTGGTATGTTCTTTCACCCGTTCAGCGTCAGCTGATATTTTTCTCTCAGTTGAAACGACATCAATTTCGCTGACAGAACGTATGAACTCGGTCTTTCCCGCATTGAATGGACCCGTGACAACCATTTTTACTGTTTGCATAAATGCATCCCTGATATATTATTTTTCATCCGCTACAAAGAACGGATCCGGCTTATGATGCGGAAAATTAACGATTTTTGCTCAGTCTTATTCACCTGAGGTGGGGTAATCCTGGGTGGGATGGGTGGTAAGGGTGCACCTTCAGGCCTGACCAACTCAACCAACCCTGCCTGGATAAAGCTGTAGACAATCCTGCGAATTTCATGCTCGTTTTTGTTGGTCGCCTTGGCGATTTGGTGAATAGTGTTTTTGGGGTTGATAAAAGAAATAACCTTCCATTCATCAACGCTCAAGTTCAAATTGCGCAAGTTTACACCAGGTCTCTCGTTGAATTTTAATGCCATATCAAGGCTTGGAATCTCATCCTGTAATTGATCCCTCTCACGAACTTTACGCGTCCCTTCGATAATTAAATTCTCCAAGCCAATACGAACGGCAATTTTATCGTTAGGTGGTAATAAGTCATTCTCAAAATGAAACAATCCTTCTCCCCAGGTGAATAATCGGTTTAGCAGTTCAAGATAGTGTGATTGCAAGCTGACGAGGATTTCCTGCTGAGAGAGATAACCAGAGTTGATCAACAGTAATCCCAGCTCTTTATCACTCATTTTTCCTGCATGTTCATTGATCGCACGGACCTGGGCAGCATTTAATTTCCTGGCTTTATAAAGTACCATCGTCAGGCCAACACCATCTTCATTATCCCGTGCATATGCCAATTTCCCTTCTCGAAATGAAACGAAAATCTGCTCTGGTGATCGTTCGACGACGAGGGTACCCGTTTTTCTTGCTACATTTACCAGGTTGAGCAATTGGGTAATCGAAAAATCGCGAATATTGCCCTTCAATGCCATTATCAGGCCTCCAACCATCCCATTGTATAGGGAGGTGAAAAGATTATACATTTAAGCCGATGATGCGTCAAACAAATGCTGTGTTATTTTTGTAATATGCTTGACAATTTCTAAAAGGTGCTTATACTGGATTTATACATATACGTGCACGGGGAGCCAGGTAATACCTGGCTGAGAGGAGAACTGCCAGTTCTCGACCCGCGAACCTGATCCGGATAATACCGGCGGAGGAATAGCAATGAAATAAAAACTCCCTCCACCGGTGAATGTGGAAGGAGTTTTTTCTTTTGAAGAAAGCCATTATCATTGCCAATGGTCAGGTGGTTAAACCGCCTAACCTGAAAAACTATATTACTTCTTCATCCATAATAATCGCTGTAGATGGTGGAATTCGCAACTGTATATCATTGGGAATTCGACCGAATATTATCATCGGTGATCTCGATTCGATAGAAGATCGCAAAATTGGAGAATATCGGGATGCGGGAGTGCAGATTATCCAATACCCAACCCATAAAGATGAAACTGACCTGGAATTAGCCCTTCACCATTCAAAAGAGATTGGAGTAAGCGAGGTGATTCTCCTCGGAGGATTAGGCGCTCGCTGGGATATGACCATCGCTAATATATTATTAATTGCTCACCCGAAATATAAAGAAATGAACATTCATATGCTGGATGGCACTCAGGAGCTATTAATACTGAGATCTGGTACACACTCAATCGTCCATGGTCATCCTGGAGATGTAATTTCTCTGATTCCAATTGCCGGGGATGTTACTGGGATTGTCACCAGTGGATTGGAATATCCGCTAAATGATGAAACACTCCAATTTGGAACAGCCAGGGGAGTGAGCAACGTTTTTACCCAGGAACAAGCTCAGATTTATATCACTCAGGGTGTGTTGCTGTGTGTCATTAACCGGGGTAAAAATAGTGAGGCAATAAAATAGATGAGGATAGCCATGATAAAGTTGAGTTACTCATTACTGGTATTCACTATAATAATTTCGGCCTGCGGGAAGATGGCAGAATCGCCCACACAGATAACTCCTGCACCTCGCATCTTGACAGTGATGACCCATGACTCCTTCTTAGTTTCGGAATCAGTCGTATCTGAGTTTGAAAATGAAAACAATGTGACTGTAAGATTTATTACATCTGGCGACGCAGGGACCGCATTGAATAAAGCAATCTTATCCAAGGATAACCCCTTTGCAGATGTTTTTTATGGGGTTGACAATACTTTTCTAAGCCGGGCTATCAATGAAAATATCTTCGAATCCTACAGCTCTCCTCTACTGGTTAATATCCCTGCTCAATATAAATTGGACCCACAAAATCGAGCCTTACCCGTTGATTGGGGCGATGTGTGCCTGAATTATGATATTGCATACTTCTCAGATCACAAGCTGCAACCACCCAACAATCTTGAAGACCTGCTTAAACCAGAATATAAGGACTTGTTGGTGGTGGAAAACCCTGCTACTTCATCTCCTGGATTGGCATTCCTCCTTGCCACCATAGGTCACTTTGGTGACGATCAATATCTAGATTATTGGACCGGATTGTTGGCAAACAATGTCCTGGTGGTCAATGATTGGAACACAGCTTACTACACTAACTTCACACGCTGGGGGGGTGATCGTCCAATAGTCGTCTCATATGGTTCAAGCCCACCTTTTGAGGTGATCGAATCAGGAAAACCAGATGCTGTTCCTCAAACCGCAGTAGTTACCAGTGATGGGTCATGCTATAGGCAAACTGAGTTTGTCGGAATATTGCAGGGTACTCAGAATCGTGACCTGGCTGAAAAGTGGATCGATTATATGCTTTCACCAATTTTCCAGGAGGATATGCCACTCCAGATGTATGTATTCCCGGTGAACTCGAATGCGGAGCTGGATGAAACCTTTGAAAGGTATCTTTCCATTCCAGAGGATCCAGCGTATGTCAGTCCTGAGGATATCGCCCTCAACCGTGAAACATGGATTAACGCCTGGACGGAGACTGTATTAAGATGATGGTAAAACGCCCGAGTTGGATCACATATGCATTACTTTGGTTTCCACCACTGGTATTCCTATTACTGTTCTATTTCTATCCATTGGGAAGTATTTTAAAAATTAGCCTGGATCGTTCTCAGCCAGGTCAAGTTTCGCCTTTTTTTGAAGCAATCACATCCCCGGTCACCTTGCGTGTACTGAGTTTTACCTTCTGGCAAGCCTCATTATCTACCTTGCTGACGTTGATCGTTGGTTTACCTGGCGCATATCTCTTTGCACATTATGATTTTCGTGGGAAATCCGTCCTTAAGGCATTAACGAGCATTCCCTTCTTAATGCCAACTCTGGTTGTTGCCTCCGCTTTTACGGTACTGATGGGACCAAGTGGGTGGTTGAATCTCGGAATTATGGGAGTATTTCATCTGGATAATCCACCACTGCATTTTAATAATACGCTTACTGCTATCCTGGTGGCTCATGTTTTTTATAACACATCCATCGTTTTACGCATGGTGGGAGACTATTGGTCCCACCTCGACCCACATATTGGTCAGGCTGCCGAGATGCTAGGCGCTAAACGATGGCAAGTAATCCGTCGAATTACTTTACCTATCCTTTCTCCAGCAATTAGCGCGGCTGCATTATTGGTCTTTATTTTCGATTTCACGTCATTTGGGGTTATCCTCATTCTTGGGGGACCTCGTTTTGCCAGTATCGAGGTGGAAATATATTATCAGACCGTTAGCTTATTCAATCTACCTTTGGCTGCCGTACTGTGCCTCCTCCAATTAGGCTGTACTCTTGGCCTAACCCTTCTCTATGGCCGGCTCACAAAGCGCCTTAATATTCCCTTATCGCTTAAGTCTCATAAAATCACACAACATAAATTAACCACAACACGTAGCAAAATTATGGCTGGAATACTGATCACAGTTTTGACGGTTTTGCTGGTTCTGCCTCTCGCAGCGCTTGCCATTCGTTCTGTAACCCGTCTTGAACCAGATCGCCGGATGCAGCCTGATACTACTCCTGGCTTCACATTGGATTACTATCGCCAGCTTGGTACCAATCGCAGGGAGTCAATCTTTTTCACCCCTCCTTCAACTGCAATTGTAATCTCCTTGGGTTATGCCTTGGCAACAACCGTTCTTGCACTATGTTTGGGTATTCCTGCTGCGATAGCTCTGTCTCGCAAAGTCAATTCTTCATTTAATCAAGGTATGGACGCGATTCTTAATGCTGCCACTCGGAACAAGTGCAGTCACTCTCGGTTTAGGTTTTATCGTTGCCTTGGATCAACCTCCATTGGATTTACGCTCTTCTTGGTTATTAATTCCATTGGCACATACGTTGGTAGCATTTCCATTTGTCGTTCGTAATCTCACCCCAGCCCTCCGCAGCATCCAACCAAGGCTTCGTCACGCTGCTGCCATGTTGGGTGCTTCACCTGTATCTGTCTTTCGCTATATGGATCTTCCAATGGTGGGGCGCGCCGTGCTGGTCGCAGGCGCATTTGCATTTACAATCTCGATGGGTGAATTTGGAGCAACTTCTTTGATTGCAAGACCAGAATATCCAACAGTTCCTATTGCCATATACCGGCTTCTGTCTCGACCGGGAGAAATCAATTATGGTCAGGCATTGGCTTTAAGTACCATCCTGATGCTGATTTCATTTATCTCAATAATTTTTATTGATAAACTTCGCATTGGAGAAATTGGCGAGTTTTAATCTTCATATTTATTAGGGAATGTTATCCATATGTCAATATTAAAAATCATTGATGTTAGTAAATCTTATGATAGATTAACAGGCATTGGAGAGAATTTCATTTGACATGCATGAGGGTGAAATTATTGCTTTACTTGGTCCAAGTGGATGTGGGAAATCTACATTGCTATCGATTATAGCCGGACTGACATCACCAGATGAGGGGGATGTCCAATGGAATGGGAATTCATTAAAAAATATTCCACCCCATGCACGGGAATTCGGCTTGATGTTCCAAGATTTTGCATTATTCCCACACATGAATGTCTATGCAAATGTGGCGTTCGGTTTAAAAATGATGCATATGGATCCAGTTCTTATTGAGCCTCGTGTACGAGAGATGCTTGAATTAGTGGGCTTAACAGACTTTTCTAAGCGTGATATTAACACACTTTCTGGGGGTGAGCAGCAGAGGATTGCCCTTGCGCGTGCACTCGCCCCTCATCCACGCTTGCTGATGCTGGATGAGCCCCTTGGTTCTTTAGATCGCAATATGCGCGAGCGCTTGGTAAATGATCTGAAAATTATCCTCCATAAAATGTGTCAAACCGCAATCTATGTGACCCATGATCAAGAAGAAGCATTTAGCATTGCTGACCGAATAATCGTGATCAACTCTGGACGGATCGAACAAGTCGGCACACCGAAGGAAATATACACTGATCCAGAAACGCAATTCGTAGCACGCTTTCTGGAAATGAAAAACATTATTCCAGGTGTGATTCATCAAATAAACGGGGTTTACCAGGCAGTCACTCCTTTTGGGAACTTCTCGGTTAATACAACCATCCAAGGCAACGTTGACCTGTTACTTCGGCCCGAAATGACTGGTTTGGATGATAAGGGTTCATTAACTTTGAACGGGGTAATCACGGAAGTATCTTTCCGGGGTAGCAGGCAGAAGTTATCCCTTTTGGTAAATGATATTCCCTTGACTTTTGAATATACCACCCAGGTCACCCTCCCAAATCCAGGGACAGATATGACGATCAACCTTGATCCGCTTACAGCGATAAAAGTATTTTCCACCCAATAACCTCACCTTGATCATCCACTACCCTCAAGCGAATTTTTCAGTTCAATTGGAACATTTACGATTGATCATGCGTTATTAAAGATAGAAAAATAAGGAAGAAAAAGTGACACTAAAGAGATTGATTCCTATCATAATGATCTTGATTGGATTGTGCGCCTGCACCCAACGAACTCCAACAACTTCTACCCTAGCTCCTTCAAGCGGTATTGAAGGTTATTGTGACAGCAGGTCCAACTTGCCCTGGACCGGTGCGCATTGGTGATACTGGATGCCAGGATCAACCCTATCAAGCGATGATCGCTATCCTGGATACGAACAACAATCAGGTCACCCAATTCCAGACTGACATTATGGGTTACTTTAAAATCACCCTAGAACCCGGCACTTATATCCTCCACCCTGAACCTGGAAACCCCCTGCCCAGCGCAAGTGATCAAACTATCGTCGTCAACGACGGTCAATTCACCCAGATATCGATCGATTACGATACGGGTATTAGATAAAGCCTGATTAATCCTGCATATCGTTATATGACAAGTAGACTTGTGGTTTCTATACACTTGCCCGTTCTCGATTAATCCTGCGCCAAATCCACCATACAAAGAGCGCACCGGACATTACCAGCATAACTGCGATTAACACTGGAATTACCGCCGCAATAACCGATAAAACTGTCGAGACAATATCCTCAGCAATACTAACCGGGATATTTCCTGCTCCACCGGTTGTTGCGGTGACAGCAGGTCTTACCGCTAATGATTTTACTGTATGGACAGTCCCTGCAACCAATAAGCCCATTACCATTGCCAGGACTGGATGAATATCCGTGATTATTTTTGCAGAAGCGGCAAATAGAAATGCACCTGCAACAGGTCGGATGACGGTCTGAATCATGTCATTTGCATGGTTGACAGCGGGAAATTTATCTGCAAAGAATTCAACTCCTGATAACAGAACCAAAATCCCAATGACCCACCAATTTTCCAAAGTATCCCAAGGCTGGGTCAAATTGATTAAATTAGTAAATTTGCTTAATAATGCCACTACCAGTAAAGGTATGTAGGCATTTAAGCCTGCGCTTGCTGATAATCCAAAAGCTGTAAATATGTCCATCTCGAATTCTCCCGATCACTGAAGTAAAATATCACAATAAACAAACAACTTATTATATGAACAAACCACTCCAACTACCAGTGATTATAAATCGAATCAGATCAAACAAAGCAATTTGTGCAATCGTTAGCAAAAATCCGCCAGCAGCATACCATGCAATCTGTGATAACTTGGTAAATTGATTCTCCTTTCGAAAAATCTTTACCCATAAGATAGTATAAACCATGGTTAGTAAAAGAATCACTCCGCCTGCACTGATGATACTGACAGGAAATAAAACATATATCGATTCAGTAAGGATAAAAAGATCCACTAAAATTCCCATGCCCAAAATGATGAAACATGTTTTCAAATTTCCGACCGATGGTCGTGGATCTGGATCAACATATATGGATCCCAAAAAAGCGGGATAAATTAACATGGATATTACCAATCCCATTCCAGTTCCAGTGAACAGGCGCAATGTGTTTGATGGTTCATACAGGTGCGGCATATTAGGAAACATTATTAAAAATGGAGGCAAATATAAGTAAGAATTTAATCCATCAATTGCGTAGAGAAAAAACAAGATGATCATCACGCCAATGACGCGCCTTGGAGGCATCCCTGATCTCCGCTTTCCGAAATATATCAAGAAGATTAATCCAATGACCGCACCTATATATTGCCCGGTACAGCGAACACATAACGGTAATTGCCTTGCTCCAATGTGGAAGGATCGTGAATCTATCCGGTGGCATACCGCATATCCCACGGCATCAGCTTTTCCAAGAACACCCGGTGGAGTGAAAAGTAGCCACGAAATGAATATTAATCCACCGATCAGGAACAATGAAGGACGGAAAAGAGTCATTATTTTATGTTTCATGATTTGGGTGAATCCATTATTCCTGATTATAGAAGACAAGTCTGAAAATTCAAAGAATGGTCAAATACTAATGTTTGCGGTATGATTGCCGATTGATTGTTATCACGGAGGGACCGATGATTAAATATATGCTGAGTGGTCTGTTATTAGCGTTTCTATTGGTGGGATGTGGTCAAACGAATCCAACTGAAACAATTACTGCTACACCACAACCCATTGTGAACACGTTAACACCCAGTCCATCGCCAACGGATACCACCACGCCTACCTTGACTCCCACGGTCACAGAAACTCCCCTACCTACTGAAACGCCTACCCCTGTGGTGTATGGACCCTCAAATTTTCCGGAAACGATCGACCCTTTGACTGGATTGGCAGTTTCAGACCCAGATTTACTTGAACGCCGACCAGTGGCAATAAAAGTCAATATCGTTCCAAGGTCATCGAACCGACCTCCGTGGGGTCTCTCAAAAGCTGATATCGTCTATGATTATTATCACAATGATGGATACTCCCGCTTTCATGCAATTTTTTACGGAAATGATGCTGAAATGGTAGGACCAATTCGCTCTGGTCGTCTTCTAGATTACGAGCTTGTTCACATGTACCAGAGTATTTTCGCCTATGGTAGTGCTGATATTTTGATCAATCAACGTTTATTGAATTCGGATTTTTATGATCGAATCGTGCTCGAAGGTTATGCCTCCCCCTGTCCTCCTACCGATGCTCGCGCCTTTATGCAGGTACGAGCCAACAACCAATAATTTTCTATTAGGAGGTACGGCTGAGTTGAGTGCCTATGTAACCTCACGGGGCGTTGAAAACGGGCGTCAAAATCTTGACGGCATGACTTTTAATCCTCAAGTACCAACCGGTGGGTTACCTGGCAATCAAGTATTTGTTCGTTATT
The DNA here is from genome assembly GCA_963736805.1 of uncultured Chloroflexia bacterium. Taxonomy (GTDB): domain Bacteria; phylum Chloroflexota; class Anaerolineae; order Anaerolineales; family UBA4823; genus FEB-25. Next base: position 157,981 of record CAVTQM010000035.1, on the reverse strand, counting down.
CTGGCGATAATTACACCCGCTGGGATTATGACCCCTCAACAGGTCAATACCTTCGTTACCAGGATAATGTGTATGATACAGGCCAGGGTGAAGATTATGCGCCTTTAACAGATCGTTTAAATGACCAGCAGATCAACGCATCAAACGTGGTTGTTCTCTTGGTTCGTCATGAATTTTACCAACAGCCACCCAATGAGATCATCGAGATCTTGCTCAGTGGGAGTGGAACAGCTTATGCTTTTCGTGACGGTCAGGAATATCAGGTGCAATGGAATCGCGCATCCACAAATTCAGTTTTAACGTTAACAAATCCGGATGGAACCGCCTTCCCATTTAAACCGGGGTCAACCTGGTTCCAGGTTGTTGGCGTATCCACCGTAGCTAACCAGCAAAGTGAAGATTCCTGGCGGTTTAATTTCCTTTTCCCCTGATCAGGGTTTACTACTGGCTGTTTAAAACAATATATGAGTAAATTTTAATTAGGTAGTCCTTGAAGGATCTTTTTAACCAAGCTAGGACCTTCATAGATTAATCCTGTATACACCTGAACAAGCACAGCACCGGTGTCCAACATTTTCTGGGCGCCGCTTGCATTAAATATTCCTCCCACACCAATCACTGGTAATTTACCACCGGTACGCTGGTAAATCTTACCTACCATATCCTGGCTGCGTAAAAATAAAGGTTGACCGCTCAATCCCCCATTTTCTAAAGCCATCTGAGATTTTAATCCTTCTCTGGATAGGGTCGTATTTGTGGCAATGACACCATCCATGTTATTGGACAGGATCACATCCAGGGCATCGTCGAGTTCTGAATCAGAAAGATCTGGAGCGAGTTTTACCAAAATTGGTAAATGTCCTGGAATTATATCTGTTAGCTGCTCCCGTTCTTTATTAATTTTACTCAACAAATGATCAAGTGCTTCCCTTTCTTGTAACCGCCTTAACCCAACTGTATTGGGTGAGCTGATATTAATTGTCAGATAATCCGCAAGTGTTGCAAAGGAACGTAGTAATTGTATGTAGTCATTATCAGCATGTTCAAGTGGAGTATCCTTATTTTTCCCAATATTCACGCCCAGGATAAAATTATTTGGCCGTTTCCTGGAAATCTCCTTTTTCACGAATTCTTCCCCCATACCAGGGAATCCCATCCGGTTGATAAGAGCTTGGTCTTGAATCAATCGAAAAACACGTGGCTTTGGGTTCCCGGCTTGAGGCTTAGGAGTCACTGTCCCAACTTCAATATGGCCAAAACCCAGGCAAGCTAATCCACGCCAACCCTGTCCATCTTTATCATATCCAGCAGCCAACCCGATAGGATTTGAAAAATTCAAGCCAAAAACATTGACCGGCGAGGTTGGAATGATAAACATTCGCCTTAACAACCAATTGACTGGTCCGATATTACCAGCCAACTGAATAAGTTTCAAAGTTAAATGATGAGCACGTTCAGGGTCAAGTCTAAATAACAAAGCTCGAAATAATGGATAAATTGTCACGGGTTTTTCGATAAAAATTCTCTTGCTTCATCAATATGTTTTTTTTGCACCTTATTACTCACTTCATAATAATCCAACAGCTCGGTCAGTGTGGTCACAGAATGAAGTCTGTACCCGGCTTCAGCCAGTGCTTTATCTGCTCCAGACTGGCGGTCAATTAAGACCACAACATCTTCTACACTTAATCCTTCCGATGTGAGTTTTTCAATCGCTTCAAATTTACTGCCTCCAGTGGTTGCCAGGTCATCTATTACAGCGATTCGTTCCCCTTTATGATATATTCCTTCAATTTCAGCTTTGGTACCGTATGTTTTAATTTCTTTGCGAGGGTAGATCATCGGCCATCCACCAAGTATAGAAATCACAGACACGATCGGTAAGGCAGCATATGGTAATCCTGCCAGCCTGTCAAAGGATAATTTTGATAAAATGGGCAGGTAGGCTTTTGCAACCCGATTGAGCAACTGGGGGAATGACACAAGCTGCCTGAGGTCGATGTAAATTGGCGAGATCAATCCTGATTTCAAGGTAAACTCTCCAAACTTGATACAACCTGCCTCCAGCAGTCCATCTGCTAATTTTGTAAAAGGGTTCGAAGATGGTGGGATAATTTTCGCTCTGCTTTTTGATCTATCCTGTTCATAAAGACTTCGCCGTTCTTCATTGATTTTTTGACGGATTTCTTCTGCTGTCCTCCCTGGATCAGCGGACCGGGAAATTCCACGTGAAATTGGAATAAGCATACCCAAACCGTCCGGTCGTAAACCTGCCTGTAATGCTACCTTCAAGTCACCACCTTGTATCCCCACCCCTGGTGTAAGAATCCATAGACCAGGTGCTACCACTCGCACCCGCCTCAGCGCTTCAGGATGAGTGGCACCCACCACCAATCCCAGGTTATCACGCGTGTTCCAGTCCCGCGCCATACTCGCCACTTTTTCATATAAACGAAATTCTTGTCTCCCTTCATCTTCTCGCAATGGCTCATCAAGTAATAAATCCTGGAAATCTGCAGCTCCCGGATTTGAAGTCTTACATAATAAAAACACGCCTCGTTCAGCGATCAGCCAGGAACGGCTCGATGGAATCATGCCCCAGGTATGGATTAATTGTTATTGCATGCGCACCAAGGGTTAAAAATGCTGCGCGTGCATATGCGTCTGCAGTAGATGATATATCGCCTCGTTTTGCATCCAGGATGACAGGGATCCCTTGTGGAATTGAAGCGATTATTTGTTGAAGTATTTCAATTCCTTGGGCACCCAATGCTTCAAAAAATGCACTATTGGGTTTATACGCCGCTGCGACACTTGCTGTTGCTTGGATCAAGTTGAGACAGAATTCACTGGCTGATCGGGCAGTGGGGGAGGCGAGATCATCTGGATGCGGGTCAAGACCAACACAAAGTAATGAATCAACCTCATTTACTCTCCGGGTTAAGCTTTCAAAAAAAGACATACCTATGCCTTTCCGAGTACCATTGCAAGCAGAGCCATTCTTACATACAACCCATACTCCATTTGCCGAAAATATGCAGCTCGTGGATCGCTATCAAAATCCATGGAAATTTCTCCCACCCGCGGCAAGGGGTGCATCACGATCATGTTTTGTTTAGCCATTTTCATCACTTCCGGAGAAATCACATATGAACCTTTGACGCTCTCATATTCTTCTTCACTGGCAAAACGTTCCTTCTGTACGCGGGTTACGTATAATACATCTGTTTCTGGTAAAACATCCTCCAGGTTTCTGTATTCCTTTTGCGCCATGGTGCGGGGAAGTTCTTCAATGATCTCGGCTGGCATTTTAAGAATTTCAGGAGAAAGGTAATTTAATCTAACATTATATAGAGATAACAGGCGTGCCAGAGAATGAACTGTACGGCCATATTTCAAATCTCCCAACATGGTCACGGTTATTCCATCGATCACACCCATTTCTTCCTGGATGGTGAACGCATCTAACAGCGCCTGGGTTGGATGCTCACCAATCCCATCACCTGCATTAATGATAGGTTTTTTCGCAGCTTGTGCAGCTACTGCTGCAGATCCTGTCTCCGGATGGCGAAGGACAATCACATCCGCATAACATTCCAATGTCCGCACTGTATCAGGGAGGGATTCACCCTTGGCGACAGAGGAATATCGTACTTCATTGATTGGGATTACACTTCCACCCAGGCGTTCCATTGCCGATGTAAATGAAGATGATGTACGAGTTGAGGGTTCATAAAACAAATTTGCCAGGATTTTTCCTTTTAGTAAATCAAAGGTACCAACGTGGTCAACCATTAAGTGCATTTCATGGGCAACCCCAAAAATATATTCCAGGTCTGAGCGGGAAAACTGCTTTACAGATAAAATATCCTTCCCATACCATGGGGCTGTGCGTTGGTCACCAAACGGGAGGTGAGGGTTTCGATATCTTGCTCTATCTAAATTGGTTGACATTTTTTCTCCTTTTGACAGCTTTATTAATATTTTTTCACGATCTGATATTTTTCCCAAAACCGGGTTGAGATATTACTTTCTGGTTATAAAACACATCGATTCCACGCAAATGCACACGGCTCACCCGCCCTCTCACCCTCCTGCCCTCAAAAGGAGTCCATCCACAGCGTGAGTGGTTATTCGTGGCACGGATTTCAAATTCTTCATCCGTATTTAATTCCACCCAGGTATCTGGTTGTTCAGGGATGAGAAATATACGCCTGGGACTGGTTACCATTTTTTGGATTAACGCATCCATAGATAGTTTCCCCATGTGAACAGCAGTAAGAAGAAGGGGTAAGGCTGTTTCCAAGCCCGGAAATCCCGGAGGAGGATTCTCACCATCCTTCTCTTCCAGCGTGTGTGGTGCGTGGTCTGTTGCAAATAGATCGATCACATCCATATTTCCCCATAATGCATCCTGATCAGCTTGAGATGCAAGGCGTGGTCTGACTTCACTCCTTCCAGGACCAATGTAAGGTATATCCATTTTGGATAAGAATAAATGATGTGGGGCAACCTCACAGGTAACTTTAATTCCTTTTTCTTTAGCTGCACGGATAAGCAATATTTCCTCTCGTAGAGAGATGTGTGCTATATGTACCGGACGATCAAATATCGCTGCCATGAGTATGACCGCTGCCATTGATCGACTTTCTGCATGGGCAACAATGGGGAGGTTTTTTGGCCAGCGTTTGAAGTGTTCCATCCAAATTGCCATATCGTCCAAGCGTAAAGGTCCATAGGTTTGATCCAGATACATCTTCAGACCTGCTGTTTTTGGTCCTAGTTTTATTAAATTACTTCAAATTGTCTGGTCCAGCCCCCAGGTACTGAGCATAATCACAACGTGCTTTTGCGTTGGCATTATTTAATGAGATCTGAAGTGTTTCATCATCTGTGACAGGAGGACGCGTATTTGGCATTGCCAGGATCGTTGTGAAACCGCCTGCCAGAGCGGCAGATGTACAGGTGTCCCAATCCTCCTTATGTGTTCCACCCGGTTCGCGCACATGCACATGTGGATCGATGAGTCCAGGGATTTTGATGATCATAAATCACCCACAAGCAAAAAAATAGAGCCGCTAGGGCTCTCAATCGTGATAAAAAAATCGCCCACATGAGCGAACGCTCCGGGGCGATACCTATCATTTGCGATGTGTAATTTTTGATATTCCATTCCGCCCGATTTTACAGCGAATCGCTGATATGTCAAGGGCAGAATGAGCATTTATTATAATTTCACCAATTAATTTCTCTTAGGGAGGAAAATGCTTGAAAATCGGTCAAATCCAAATGCAAGGGTGTAACCGATACATATCCTTGCTCCAAGGCACCGAAGTCCGTACCTTCATCGGGTATCGCTGTCGGTGCGTCTCCTCCAATCCAATAATACGGTTTGCCACGCGGATCTTGACGTTGATCCAGACGATCCCGGTAAACACGCAATCCTTGTCTGGTTACCAGGATGCCTTTAATTTCATCATAGGGTAAATATGGAATATTCACATTGAGTAAAAGGTTTTTGAGCTTACCATCATTAATCACCTTTGATACAATCCGATGGGCAATTCGGGCAGCTGGTGCAAAATCCAGCAACCCATCAAAATCTCCAGGAGTATGCAAGGAAAAAGCGATCCCTGGCACTCCTCCAATGGCTGCTTCCATGGCAGCAGTCACCGTACCAGAATAAGTCACATCGTGCCCAATATTTGCATTGGGATTAATCCCTGATACAACCAGATCAATTTTCTCAGGGATGTAACCTAACAAACCCAACGCAACGCAATCCGAGGGCGCTCCATCCGATGCCCAGGCGGATGACCCATCAGCTAAGGCTGATCTCCTTTACACGAAGTGGTCTGTGCATGGTTTTTACATGCCCTGACGCAGACCAGTTGCGATCAGGAGCAAGTACACTCACCTTCCCAATCCGCCTCATCTCCAAGGCCAGCGCTAATAAACCGGGGGCAGTTATTCCATCATCATTGGTTACCAGTATATGCATGGGAGAATTATAACAACAAAGTCATGTTGGGCTGTTATCATGATTGGGACTCATTCAAACCTCAATGCCCAAAACATCCTTAGTGGTAAAATGAATACATTCATATATCCATCATATAAAAGTTTGATTGGAGCAAACCATATGAGTCCAACTCTAAAAAAGACTTTTGCCATATTAATGGTGATCGTAACATCGATCGGGATTTTACTCAGTCTGTTCTTTTTGTTCCTAACCTGGCGTGTCCGCCAGCCAGTCACTGAAAAACTTCAAACTGTTTCTAAACAAACCTCCTCATTACTTCAAACGACCATTGTTGGATTGGATATCATCGATCAAGTCGTCACGAATGTTTATTCAAGCACCCTTTATCTCGATGATGCAACCAACGCTCTTGGCTCAAACGATTGAAAACACCGATCAATTCATCGATTCTGCGGGTACCTTCGTTGGTGAAGGATTAAATACCACGATCAGCAATACCCAGAAAACCATAGAATCTGCTCAAGCCAGTGCACAAGTGGTTGATAATATTCTGACGACCTTAGCCAATATTCCCCTGATAGGGATCGACTACAATCCATCAACACCTTTGAGTACTGCACTGGGTGATGTCTCAGCCAGCCTGGATCCAATTCAAGAATCACTGATAGGATTCCAGGATAATTTATTAGCCACGCAATCAAATCTACAGCTTTTTGTCGACCAGTTAGAACTGATGGAGCAAAATATCTCCGAGATCAATCAAAACCTGGCTTCCTCACAAGCCGTGATTGAAAACTATAAAACACAGGTTATATCGATGAAGGCGTGGCTTGATAATGCAGTAATTTCAATGCCTACATGGATCACAACCGTGTGTATAATCCTTACGATCTTTATTCTCTTATTGATTTTTGTTCAGGGTAGTATCTTGCTTCAAGGGATCTATATGTATCAAAGCGCTGATACACCTACTAAAGATCCATCCATATTTGATACAACCGTAAATGATCCAGTAATCGTTCCCCTGAGCATAGATGAAACAAACGTGAAAGATGAAATTAACACACCTTCTGAAAAAAACCAGGATAATTCAAAACCAGAATAGGTGAAACCAGGTCGTATGATCGAAGTCGCAATCATGATTGAGGGGCAGAATGGCTTAAACTGGAAACGCTGGCAGCGTCTCGCTGTTGCAGTTGAAGCATGCGGTTATGTTGGGCTATATCGCTCTGATCATTACACGAATGCTAATCCTCCTGACCTCGACTCACTTGAGTGTTGGATATCACTCACCTGGCTTGCCTCCCATACCAAGTCGTATCGAATTTGGTCCACTTGTCTCACCGGTCTCTTTCAGACATCCAACCCATACTGCCCGTATGGCTGCAGCCATAGATGACCTATCCGGAGGTCGCCTGACATTGGGTGTTGGAGCTGGTTGGCAGGCGCGTGAGCATTCAAATTACGGGTGGGATTTGCTCCCGACGAATGAACGCTTTATGCGTCTTGAAGAAGGCTTGGAAGTGATTAGTCAGCTTCTAAAAAGTGATAATCCTGTAAACTTCACTGGGAGGTATTTTCATATGACCGATGGGATCCTGTTACCACGTCCGTCTCGCCCCACTGGACCTCCCCTGCTGGTTGGTGGTAATGGAAAACATCGCACCTTACCTTTGGTTGCCCGGTTCGCCCAGGAATGGAATGCATTATTTATACCTCCATTGGAATTTGCCAGCTTAAATAAGCAATTGGATGAATATATAAAAATACAAGGCAGGCAGCCACAGGATGTCCGCCGGTCTTTGATGACAGGTTGTGTTTTTGGAAAGGATCCTGAAGAAATCGCAATAAAATTAAACCAGCGATGGCATGGTCAACGGACGATTACTGAGCTACGCCAGCGTGGAATGATCATAGGTACGGCTGAAGAAATCGTAGAACAATGCCAACAACTCGCCGATGTTGGTGTACAACGGGTGATGCTCCAATGGCTGGACCTGGATGACATCGTTGGATTGGAAGCCATGGCAAAGGGCATCCTTGATAAGCTGGCTCTCTAATAAATTACCTGTTATTCAAGCACTAGTGCTGGTAAGGAGTTGAATATGAACAAATTCAAACCTATTTATCTAGTTATTCTCATACTTATCGCATCAACACTAGCATGTTCAATCTCTGGGATTAGCAAACAAACCCGATCCGTTGAGCAAACTGCCCAGGCAATAAAAACAGAATGTCGGTGGCATAGTAACTGCTGGTGGCTCACTGCTCAGTACAGCCCAGGCTGTTCAAACCCAACATCCTGGTGTTCTTGAAACTGTCAAAGCATTCACCACCCAGGGAGCACCGATGATAAGCACTATTCAAGCAGTTGCGACCAATAATCCAGGCCTTGTCCAGACTGCCCAAACAATCATCGAGCAGGAAATACCCACCGGGGAAGCACCCACAGATATTCCCATTTATAACCCTGACCAGGCACAAAACTATTTCGGCTCTAGCCAGTATATTTTCTATATCACCCCCAACGAATACGCTGAAATCCTTGACTTTTACAAAACTCAAATGGTAAATAACGGATGGCAGTACCTGGAAAGTGATTCCCACGAATACGCCAATGCTGCTCAGATTAAATTATTTTAAGGATAATCGCATTGCAACCATAAATTTATCAATTAACCCACTCAACAATACCACCGTGGTCGTTATTAGCATTGGTTCTTAGTCCAATATGGCGAAGCTCGATTCTTTTTTCAATCCAAATTCTATAGCTGTTATCGGTGCTTCCACCAATCCCGATAAGCTGGGGTATGCGGTGGTTAAGAATTTATTAGATTCTGGTTATACCAAAACGAGGTATCGTTTATCCAATCAATCCCACTGCTTTAAATATTCTAGGTTTACGTTGTTACCCTTCTGTTATCGATGTCCCCGAGCCTATTGATTTAGCTGTTATTGTGATCCCATATCCGCATGTTCCCGATGCTCTCCGCATTTGTGGGCAAAAGAAGATACCTGCGACGATTGTCATCAGTGCTGGATTTCGTGAAGCTGGTCAGGAAGGATTAGAGAGGGAATTAGAATTAATCCAAATCTGCCGGGAATATAACCTGCGTTTGATTGGACCAAATTGCTTGGGAGTGATTGATTCTTTTACCCCACTGAATGCATCCTTCGCTGCGGGGACTCCCCCATCAGGACCGCTTGCATTTATGTCACAATCCGGTGCATTGGGAACAGCTGTGCTTGATATCGCCCTGGCTGGACATTTAGGTTTATCCAAGTTTGTTAGTTTGGGAAATAAAGCGGATATCTCAGAGATCGATCTCCTGCAAGATTGGGTAGAAGATGACCATAGTAAGGTGATATTGATCTATAGCGAAGGTATGCCCAGTGGTCAGGAATTTATCCGGGTAGCACGGGAAGTTACCCGGAAAAAACCAGTTGTTGCCATAAAATCAGGTGTAACTCAGTCAGGATCCAGAGCGGTATCATCGCACACTGGTTCATTAGCAGGTTCTGAACAGGCGTATCAAGCAGCCTTTCATCAAGCTGGAATTCTGCGAGCTGAATCGATGGAAGCCTTATTCGACATGTCAATGGCGTTAGGCTATCAGCCTGCATTGAACGGCGATCGGATTGCCATTATCACCAATGCGGGTGGACCAGGCATCCTGGCAACTGACGCATTGGAGAGAAGCGGGCTTTCTATGGCACGCTTTGAGCTAGAAACCATTTATAAACTGGAGCAATATTTACCAGATGCAGCCAGCGCTGCAAATCCCGTGGATGTATTGGGTGATGCGCGGGCTGATCGATATCAATTTGCCCTTGAACAGGTAGCGCGTGATCCAAATGTGGATGGGATCATGGTGCTGCTTACTCCCCAGGCTATGACAGAAATAGAAGCCACTGCCAGGATTATTGGTTCTATTTCTAAAAATATCAATCTGCCTATCCTGGGGTGTTTCATGGGTGAAGCCCGTATCCAAGCCGGGATTGACATCCTGATTGCTCATGGTATACCCAATTTCCCGTTCCCTGAACGCGCTGCAAATGCATTCAAGGCCATGTCAAGCTACCGAGCAATCAAAGCTCGCCCAATTCCTGAGTACACTCATTTTGATATCGATCCTTCTGCAGTCAGAAATGTATTTACTAAAGTCCGTTCAGAGAACAGATTGACTATCGGAGATGCAAAATCCCGTGCAATACTACAAGCATATGGATTTCGAGTTCCCAGGTCTGAAATCGCTGAAACACCGGAACAGGCATCTCTCATTGCTGGAAATATAGGTTATCCAGTTGTATTAAAGATTGCCTCCCCGGATATCCTGCATAAGACTGATATTGGTGGAGTGAAAGTAGGCTTGAAGAATTCTGAGGATGTGCGTGACGCATTCGAGCTGATGGTTTATCGTGCCCAAAGATATTTGCCCGAAGCCCGTATTTGGGGATGCCTGGTCCAAGAAATGGCTCCCACTGGAGGATTGGAGGTTTTGGTAGGAATGAATCGGGATCCTCAATTTGGCCCACTGGTTACCTTTGGGCTGGGAGGAATTTACGTGGAAACATTGAGGGATGTCTCGTTCCGTGTCGCCCCGTTTTCCTACCTTGAAGCTGAAGAGATGCTAACCCAAATTCGTGCCCATGCCCTTTTAGACGGTGTCCGGGGTCAGCCACCCGTCGATAAGACCGCCATCATTGATTCACTGCTGCGAATCTCTCAACTGGTACAAGACTTCCCTGAAATTATCGAGCTGGATATCAACCCTTTAATGGTATACCACCAGCATGAGGGAGCCTTAGCATTGGATATGCGCTTGGTCTTAAAGTAAATTGTATAAATATCATTTTTTCAAATTACAGCATCTGGATCATTTTCTGGAAAGGGAAAAAACATGAAATCACTCTATATCACTGGAGCAGAGAGATATTCCGGAAAAACCGCCACCTGCCTCGCATTGGGAGTGCGTCTCCAACTGGATGGTTTTCGGGTTGGATATTTAAAACCACTCAGCCTTCAACCCTGGCGGATTGGCAGCCGTCTGGCAGATGAAGATGCTGCATTTGTAAAACAAGTTTTAAATCTGCCATTGGAGCCTTGGGAACTTTCTCCAGTCGTTATTACTCCTGAATTTTTACGATTGCGTTTGACGGATCCTGATCCTGAAGACTTGATGGTAAAAGTCACGGAAGCATGCCAACGCGCTGGAAAGGATACTGATATTCTCCTCCTTGAGGGTGGAGGCAGTTTGAGGGAGGGGTATGTTTTCGGTTTGCCCGCAGTTGGTGTCGTTAAAAAGTTGGGCAGTCAGGCTTTGGTGATTGCGAAATACCGTGAAGAAGTCCGCATGATGGATGATGTCCTTTCCACTCAATCTCGGCTGGGTGAATCTTTTTGTGGCATCCTTATCAATCGAGTCCCAGACGACGCCAAGGATTTCGTAATGAATATCGCAGTTCCTTTCTTTGAGAAAAAGAATATTACCGTATTCGGCGTTCTCCCGGAGCTACCTGGGCTTTCTGCGTTGACCGTTGGCGAGTTGATCATGCTACTGGATGCAGAAGTTCTTACCAAGTATCAGCGCTCCGAGGCTTTAGTCGAAAATCTGACCGTCGGAGCAATGACCGCTGATGCTGCCCTGAGTCGTTTCCGACGCTCCTCCAATAAGGCAGTTATAACAGGTGGAGACCGCACTGATATTCAATTAGCAGCCCTGGAGACCTCCACGACCTGTCTTATTCTAACAGGGAACCTGCGTCCAAGTCCACTGGTGATTAAACAAGCAGAAGAATTCGGCACCGCAGTTCTCCTGGTTCGCACAAATACCATGGAAACGATCGAGCAGATTGAGAAATTCTTTGGGAAAACACGCCTCGCTCAAGCCTCCAAGCTAAAGCAATTCCAAACCCTACTGGATGCTCACCTGGATAAAGACAGGTTCTACCATTCGCTTAGGATTAATTAAGTAGGATATTTATCTAATCAACTTTCTAAATTGATCAAGCGCCTAGACATATTATCGTATAGGCGCTTTTATTGCTACAAATAATATAAAAACTATGTCATTTCCCCTTCGATTGTTGCTGAGTGATGCAGTGGATATTGCCTCACCAGAATAGAAGTGGATACTATCTTTTTCTACCCGCTCTCACCTGCCAAACGTGCAATTTGCAATAAAGCAAACCGCAGCGCATCCTGCTTCTTCTCTGGTAATGAGCTTTCTTCAATCATAGCAATCTTGTCCACATCATTGAGTGCTCGAATAATACTCACCGGTATTTCGATATTTCCTTCAGTGAATGCATTAAGATACTCAACCGCGCCCACAAGAAATTGGCGCATTTCATCTTCTACAGGGGCTGAGCGAATAAAATCTGCCAACGCTGAAGATAATTTTGGTCCACGCACAGCCATCGGGGGTGGTCCGTATGATCGCATGGTCGAGAACGAATATAAGGCAGTAGCCAACTCAGTAAAGGATTGCACGCGTTGATATATGGAATCGCCAATTACCTCCCAGAGGAGTGAGCGCCAAAAATGGATCTGTTCAGGTAACTGTAATAGCTTATCAACCATTTTCTTCCATTCGTCGTCAACTTCACCATGCAAATTTCCCAGCAAGAGATCTAGAGATGTATTAAATAGATCTTTTTGTAAAAGCACTGCCAGGTCAGGTCGTATTGTTGGAAGCAGGTCTTGAATGAAAATTTCATTATTTAGAAAATCATTTACATCCAATCCATGCCGCCGAATAAGTTCCTGCTGGAAAAGCGGCAGCATCCGCTGCATAGCATCAGCATCTTCGCGTAAAGCAACAAAAGCTGAATTGCCAGCGGGAAATGCAGTTTCAATCCTCTGGATGTATTCGCCCGAGCAATCTTGATAGATACGCAGAGTATGTAGTATTTCATAAACCGGCAGATTCGGTAGGATACGCTCTGTGATAATGCTCTCTCGCTCTGCTTCGGGAAAATTATTCTGGGCATAATATTCTAATGCACGAAATAATCCGGTGGTTAGCTGATTTATTCCTAAAACACTGGTTTGCGCCTGATTATGGGCAATGGCACGCAGCAGGCTTCCTTGCTTGGCAAATGGGATGATCTCTGCAATGTTAGCCAGTATTTGCTGTCCTCGTTCTGTTCCTCCAACCGACCGCCTGCGAGAAGTTGGACGATCGCGAAGTTGGGGCATCGATCTTCCAATGAAATAGGAGATGATATGTATACCAATTACATCCTCTTCTCGTCCATAAAGGATATGACGAAAATGCTTCGTCAGCTCTTTCAGAAATCCTTCGTAGATAGCATCATTCGATCCAATTGTCAGACGCTCCAGCTCTTGGATATTACGGTTCTGTGCGCCTAGGCGGCTTTCGGCAATCGTTTCAACTGCCCGGACCAAATCTCGCCGATGCTCCTGTTGTGTTTGTCGAACATGGTAGAGCAGATTTGCATATTCAGCCACAGGCAGGAAGCGCATCTGTTCGGATAAGCAGCTCTGGAATGTCCTTAAATCCCCACCCAGAAATACCCCCTGAAGTGGGGTGACTGCGTAAGTTGTGCTCTTCTGTGCTGCTTCGGGCAGGTGCCTTGAAAACCTTTGTTTATGGTCTTTCAATTGAGGAAATGCAGGCATACCAGCAACATGAGAATAATATCCTCCCTGGCGTTGCATGGGTTCACCACTACCTAGTTTTATCCGTACTGTCTCTGCCAATTCATGCTCTGCCAGCCAGGTATGGACACTATTTTTGGCTTTAAGGTATTGAAAAGCACCATGAGCTTGGCTGATTTGCTGGCTCAAATCTGAGCCAGCGACAAATATCTCGGCAATAATCTCCTCAAATCGGCTCTGTGGTGTTTGCTCCGTATGGCGGCTTTGGGTGGCATAATCCCAAACCTTATCCAGGTATGCAGGAATATTTTCTACAACATCGATTTCCTCAAATAGTGGAATTAACCAGACAGAAGGAAGCTCTAATGCAGGATTTTCCCTTCGCACATTCTCAGCCTGGATACGCATCTTTCGGTCAAAGGAAACTAACGCATCAGGCTTTGTGGATAGGCTGATCTGGACTCCTAGTGTCATACCAGGATTACCATATTGTGCCAGTGATAGCATTGATCTCCTGTATGTTATATACAGTCGTATCAACCGCAAATGAATCTCGTCCAGTAATGATTCCCTGGTGAATTCGTGGCGTGATCACCGTATGTTGCAAGAGGTCGCGATACCCAACGACTTCACGTAACAGGGGCTCAACATTTACATTATCCTGGATGGCAGGAATTAAGGCAAAGAGTTGCTTACGAAGTTTTTTGTTCAGGGCAAAATAGGTTTCCAGCATAGTTCGCCGTTGTTGCCTGAGCTCGCGCATTTTCTGTTCATAACGATCATTATGCTGCCATAACACCCGCACAGGATCACGCCGCAAGTGAAGCTGGGTGGCAAACCGTTGAAATCGGGAAGCATCGATCGTGTATGGCAAGACACCCCGATACCTTTGCTCCAGCTGATGGGTCAATTGTGTAATATTATTTAATAGCCTGGAAAACTGCTTACTTTTTTGAGGCAGAGTATCAAGGTCTTCTAATAATTCATGATTAATTTCAATTCGAGCGTCAACCTGCCTTATCATATTCAGGATATGAGCCATTTTCCTGACGTTTTCCATCACAAGCGATGCAATTAAACAATGTCCCTGGCCAGAAGGTCGATTGCTTCCATCCCAATCACTCCAAAAAGATAAGAATGGTTGCAATGTAGTATTACAAAATAGATCCGAATATGCTTCACCGGCAAGCAGCGCATCAAAATCAAGCAAGATCTCGTTCGCTTCATTTTGAGAGTTAATGCTTACATTTTTACCAAGAAATTCTTGCAATAATTCTTTTGCGGCATTTTCAATGTGTGAGGATGCGACGGATTGAGTGGACACCAACCGTTCTATGATGGTATCAAATGCAATTTCTGCTTGAAGAGAGTATCTCTGTGTTGGATGTACTGTCCGATCATAGCTTCTTAAACGAAACAGCTCCTGCCGCCGTTGAAGGGAATCCTTCATGAATTCATCTTCCAACCTATCAGATAGCCATTTTCCATCATCCCGCATTGCCCTATGTACCATCTCATCGCTGATAAGCGCTCGGTCTTGTAATCGTGTTTGGAAAACGTCAAGCCGTTCTGGAAGATAGCTCTTTATGAATTCTTCTCGTAGCTTCTTGTTATCCAAATGTGGCAAGCTCGTTTGGAAAGTCAAATCACGATTGTCATTCAACATTCGGAATAGCTGCTCGGTGATTTTTTTCCAGCGGGACAATCTGTCGGATGAAAGATTGTATTCAATTAAAGCTCGACTTTGGGTCAGTTGCTTACGGTTGTAACGGGCATTTTCCTCTGCAATAATTCGGTTAAGATCGATCAGCAAACGTCGGGTTTTTACCAATAATATGCCTGCATGGTCAGTTCCACCCAGGGTTAAGCGAAATGAGCTCCTCCCTCTGTCATAACCCGCTTCAGTACGTGCAAAAGTTGCCAAAGGCAGCAAGCCTATTCCACGTCGTGCCAGCGATGAAGCCAACCAGTCGAGTGATAAACCAGCTGGGAGGTTCTTAATGTGGAGCAATGGGTACATACTACCAGCCGGGGGAATTATTTCTAGACCAAATGGGTTGCGGTTCGATGGTAGATTCTCCATAGCTGTCATTAAGGACTGTGTACGTTCATTGAATAGCCTGTTCCGTAACCCCCAATATGTTTGTGCATCTTGTACTGAACGCCGGTAAAAAAGATAACATATAAAAATCGCAACCAGGTTCGGGTGGATCAAGTCATTGATAAACTGAAATCGCTGGCGAAGCCTTTGCTCCCGGATTTCTACAACAGCTAATCTGGCACCCGCCAGGCAATCTGTCTTGGACATTGAATGAACTGTGATTAAACGATCAACACATGTTGCACTCAAAATCCCAGTTCGCACAAGCTCATCCGCAATCTGTCGGGCAGTTTTTATCTTTACCATACCGTCAGCTGGAGCGACATTCTGGTATGCCAGGTCATCAATGACATAAATATCATGTTCAAGGCAGTAAGCGATCAATTTTTGTAAAGATTCTTCAGTAAAAATCCTTCCAGTAGCATTATGCGGATTATTGACCACTACGGCACCCCGCTCCACCCAATGCGGATTGGACTGGCATAGCTGCTTTATTTTTAAAATCATTGCATCAACATCTAACGCCAGCTTATCCGTCAATGGAACTGCATGTACATTGGGAAAGCATTGCTCATAGGACCAACTTAAATCAGCGATAACAACATCGGTGATCCCGCAGTGAAAACCCAGGATCCCCAACGCTGTCCTTGATGAACCGCTTGCGATCATGCATGCATCAGGTCGATATTGGGCTTGGTGCTTAATAAAAACGCTCAGGAAACTCTTTTCCAACTTTTGGACCCAAGCTGGTTTGTGGCAATTATCAACCAATTGATCAATTAGCTCCCTTGTATCATGGGAGGCAAATTCGTCTAAAAGATCAGCTTTAAATCTGTTATCAATGATCCTTGAGACCGTGGATATTTTCTCCTCCAAGGGGATCAATAAGCGTTTTGTCATCTGATCACTGGCATTTATTAGATGCTCGAGATTATTTTCAATTCTCGATGCCAATTCAACAAACGTGCTATCAGCACTGTTCCCAGCCCCACCACTCTCAACCCATCGCTGCCCCTGATAAATATCGACCTTCTCCTCCTCATGATGCTCAAACAAGTTTTGTTCCAACAAGTAGTTTAGAAAATCAACTTCTGAAGCAGATGGAGTGCCCTTTAATTTGAAATGGACATTTTCGATAACGCTCAAGAAATCAGCATTGCCGACTACAAATATCGGAGATAGCTTATCCAGGCGTTCAGCAAAAATTGCCGGGGTTAATAATCGAATCACCCGTTGAATTAATTTCGCTTCCCGAGCCAGCGAAAGATGATTCGGTGCATTGTTGGCTTCTATGAAAAACAAGGCAGTTTTTGTGCTATACAACCGCAGCTTTCGGCGTGTCTCTTCACCCAACAGGCTTCCGATCAATACAAATGTTGGAATATTGGGTTGTTGATTTGTTAATAATTCTATCTGTTCACAAGCGACTTGCTCGTCTTCTGCAAGATTAATGACCTGCAGATTAGGAAATGAGCTTTCAGGAATTAGTATTTTATACTGATAGCAAAAGATTCGCGCCGGCGTAATTACAAGGTAATCAGATAATGCCCGTAGGAGCACCCTAATGGTTTCATGGATTCCTCCCGAAGCGAGGATGATCTCACGCCTGGTGGATTGCTCTCCAAGATTGTAATATAACGGCTCTTGTTGTCTCTCAAGCCAATTGCGAAAAGCAAGAATTAATGGATGTGGTGCCTTGCGTGAATACCCTCCTCTCGGCATGTAAGGAATACTGTTTTGGATGATACGGATCAAGAATTCAAGCTTTGGTTTTTCATCCGCTTCCCAACCCAGATATTCCAGGACAGCCTCAGGAGAGCTGTCCTGCAGATCCTGCTTGTCCACATCAATACCAAGGGCAATCCGCATGAAAGCCGAGGTGAGTTTAGCATCTTGAAGTGGATTCCCAATATGGAAATTGATCTTTTCATTGTCTGGAATCGAAGAAGTTGCGGTTGTCTCACTAATTTCTGAGACCCGTGCAGCTCGAATTTGCTTTAGGCGAAAGTAACTGAGAGGATCAGGTGAAGTCATTAACCAGTCTTCTTTGCATCCAATGCCTTTTGTAGAAATTCCTGGAATAAGGTGAGTAGATCTGATCCATGAGCCAGGTCCTGGGGTGTTAAAGAAATAACCGTGCGTGCGTTCTTCAACCCCTGGCTGGCTTCAGCCAATCGAGCTGCTTGAGGAGTCAGGACCAATAATTCGGGATTATTCTTTAAGGATTTCTAATTCTTCCTTCTCAAATGCCAGGCGGAGCCGGCTGCGTTTTAATTCATCCTCAACACGTTGTTGGGCGATCGCAAATTCGTACTCGAGCAAAATTTTCTCCAGCTCAGCTTTCTTTAATTCAAGTGTATGATCCATTTCAGCAATCTCTTCATCAGCTTGGAATTTAGCTTTCGCAGCGGCAACTCGCGCCTGGTTATTGAGATGCTCTGTTTGTTCTAACAGGCGGGCTTGCTCCTGTTGGCGTAATGCATCCGCAATTTCCGCATCCTTTGCTTCCACAGATTGCACCACGAGTGAGATCAATTCGACACCAAACTTATCTTCTAACTCCCTCGAATGTTCGTTCAGAAATTCAACGATACCCGCAGAACTTAGCATATGAATTTCAGATCGTTCCGTAAATTCCTTAACCAATGCTTCCAGGAGTATGCAAGCACCTTCTGAGGCATGTATCAAGACATCACTGTTCCAACCTCCAACCCGAATCAAGGTTTGCAGGTGTTCCACGGCTGGAACAAATGCTCCTGCAAGTTTGACATTCACGCCAAGGTTACCTGCAGCAGTTGCCTGTATATTTAATTGGATTGGATGGGTTGTGCGCCTGAGAGCGAGACTGAAATGGCGTGGATAGATTAAACCTTTACGAATTGATAGTTGGCCTTTCTTTTCGTAAAGCACCAATACATCCGGTTGGCGAATCCGGTATTCAAAAACTAAAACCAATATAACTAAAAGAAGTAATACACCAGCGCTGATTCCTAAGAATATATCCATCGTCTTCGCCTCCTGACCTAAATTGCCATATTTTTCGCTGAATTATAATCCCTTCCATCCAGGTTCTATATAATTGGCACATTATTAATAAATAAAGGATCGTCCTTATATTGTCTACTTGTAAATCCAGGATATACTTTACATTCATTCGCCTATCGTAAAAGATGAAAATCAAGGTTTTAACCAATTAAGATGTCCATATATAAGAACCTCATAAAGTTATGTATCAAGCTGAAAGATAAGATATTATGAACAGATTATCAATCAACACTCAAAAATCGCATCAATATAGTTTTATTAGTTGTCAAATGAAGGATGAATTGGTATGAATGTCTCCGAAGCAATCCGCTTAAAACGTGCAGTACGTAAATTCTCGTCTAACAATCTCCCTGAGGAGGCTATCCTGACAATCCTTCAAGCAGGTCGCCGTGCTCAAAGCTCCAAAAACACGCAACCCTGGCATTTCATCGCTATCACCGACAGGGATATGCTCAAAGCGCTCTCCGAATGTGGCGATTGGGCTGGTCACCTGGCTGGAGCTGCACTTGGGGTCGCCATTGTTCACCCAGATCCAGCTGAAAAGTTTCAAACCATGTTTGATATCGGCCAGGCAGCAGCTTATATGCAGTTATCAGCCTGGGAGATTGGAGTCAGTTCATGCATAGCATCAATTTATGATCCAGACCAAGCACGATTATTACTTGGTTTTCCTCAAGACTTATTCCTGCACATCGCCATTTCTTTTGGTTATCCACTCGAGCCGGATGTTTTAACCAACCATCCACAAAAAGGCGGTCGAAGACCTCTAGGTGAAATTGTTCATTGGGAGAAGTGGTAAGCCCTACCTTGCAACCTTTTTTCAATTCATACGTAAATGATGATGAACAACGAATTTACTGTGAATGGTTTCGAAGGAGGTTGAAAATGTCCATTGATGAAAAGAAAAAATTGCGCCGGTCAAGGCAAAATCGCATTTTCGCTGGAGTGTGCGGTGGTTTGGCTCAGTTTTTTGGCATCCATGCCTTTTGGTTCAGGTTGGGTTTTCTGCTTGCCCTGATTCCAGGCGGTGTGCCTGGCTTCTTACTCTACCTGCTGCTTTGGATCATCGTTCCCAATGAATGAAACTTAATATGTGCAGATATAAAAAGAGGCGCTTATAAAAAGCGTCTCTTTTTATATTATGCATTGATCGTTGATTCTAACTCTCACGCTCAGCCATCGAAATGCGTTTACCTAATGCCGGGTGTGAATACAGCAGCCATTCCACCCAGGCTTCGGGGTCAGCATCTGCAAGGTTTTGGTTTGCCAGTCTTTTTAGTGCAGATGCATATGCCGCACCGTTATGAGTCAAAGTCAATGCATATACATCTGCCCGGCGTTCACGCCAGCGTGAGAATCCATTCTCTAAAGGCATGGTCAACAACCCATACAACCCTAGAACCAGCACAAATAACGGGAATGCAGCAATATCAGCAGGTCCATTAAAAGTGAAATACTCCACCCCCCAGTTTAAACCTACCGAGGCAAGATATAATCCGACCAGGGTAGTGAAACTACCAAACAGGATTCCCAGGGGAATATCTTTATTTACCTGGTGACCTAGTTCGTGTGCCATGACAGTTTCTATTTCATCGGTCGTGAATTCGGTCAACAAGGTATCACCAAGAATGATTCGCCTTGTATTACCCAAACCGGTCAGGCCAGCGTTGGCTTGCTTCGTCCGCTTGCTCATATCAAATTTGAAGACACCCTTGACGTATGTACCAGAACGCTTTGCCAGCTTCAGTAACCTTTCAGCAAGTTCAGCATGCTCATCTCCCAGTGGGACGAATTTATTAAATATAGGCATAATCACCGTCGGTGCGATGTTTGCCAGGATCACGTTAAATACCAGTAAGATCCCCGCAGCCCATAACCACCAGGTAGTTGGATATGCACGTAAAATGGCATAGATAATTTCAAGAACGAATAATCCGATCACCCCACCGACAATAACTCCTTTTATTTCATCCTTGATCCAGCCTGTCATTTTTTGGTTTGAAAGTTCGTATCGGTGAGGTAGAATATACCCCTGGTAAAAGGAAAGGGGTAAATTGATGATGAAGAGGATTCCACCAAATACAATTACAAACAATAATACAACCAGCCATTCATTGCTTGTATATTGGATTATCCAATCACGCAGGTCCTTTGACCAGCCAAAAAATAACCATGCTATTACATACAAGCCACTTATTAACAAATCTACTAGCATCATGCGCCGTTTTATGCGCGCATATTCCTTGGCTTTTTGTTGCCGATCAAGATCTAACTCAACGGTAAAATTTATTGGCCTTTGTTCCACTCCAACACCATCTTTCTCTGTTTATCAGTCTCAGGTGACATCTCATTATTCCCTGGAATATCCTTCCTTAATTCTTGTATCTTTCCCAAAACGCTAACCACGGGTGTTCCATGCCGAACCAGGTAACACCCAACCACGGTTCCAGTTCTACCCTTACCCCCATGGCAATGGAGATAAATTTTTTTACCATAATAAAGGATTTGGTCGATCTCATCCAGGATATCGATCATTGTATGTTGGGATGGTGTGCGCCAATCTGGAATCGCAAACCGTTTATAACCCATCTGTATGTTGAGAATGGATGCTTCATTTAATATAATAGTTGGGTAATCAACATCCGCCTCTCCAATTTCTGTTAAATCCAATATGGTATTTATACCTAACTCCATCAACCATCGCAATTTCAATTTGGTTGCATCAACTGATCCAATGCTTGGGTGTTCACCAGCGCAGAATTTGTTGGGAATGACCCAGTAGGATTTCTGAATGGGTAATTTTTCAATGATCACAAGGCATCGGACTCCATCACTCTTTGATAAATACTTGGATTACAGCGTTGAAAATCGGTTTTATCCATTTATAAAATCCGGTCCAATGAAAATTTCCGGACTAACCAGCTATTCGATCAACAATCCGTAGATCAAAACGAACTATTCACTACCAAGTTTCTATTACTGATTCTACTCCATTGCCTGGTTGATTTACTCTTTTTTTACCAAATACTTATCCTGAGACTGAGAACCAATGCT
This sequence comes from uncultured Chloroflexia bacterium, assembly GCA_963736805.1. Classification (GTDB taxonomy): domain Bacteria; phylum Chloroflexota; class Anaerolineae; order Anaerolineales; family UBA4823; genus FEB-25. The sequence goes on along the minus strand of CAVTQM010000035.1, from coordinate 136,174 downwards.
ATACTAAACCCTTCGCTTGATTACCCAATTTTCGTAAGTCTTATTATGGATGATGATGACAATACAGCTCACTTCGCGCCGAATATTTAATACCTGGTGGCCACTCGCTGCCAGCTGGTTATTAATGGGCATCGAGTTGCCCTTGATCAGCGCTGTAATTGCCCGTTTGGAAAATCCCGAGATAAGCCTGGCTGCCTATGGGGGAATCATCTTTCCACTTGCTTTGATTATTGAATCACCCATTATCATGCTGTTGGCTGCCTCCACTGCACTCAGTAAAGATTGGGCATCATTCATTAAAATCCGGCGTTTCATGATGATCACAAGCGCAATCCTTACCTTTATACATTTATTAATCGTATTCACTCCTTTATATTATGTCATTGTGGAGACATTATTCGGTGCTCCCCAGGAAATCATTGAGCCAGCCCGGGTCGGTTTACTCATAATGTTGCCCTGGACTTGGTCTATCGCCTACCGGCGATTTCATCAAGGAATGCTGATCAGATTCGGACATTCTAAGTCAGTTAGCACAGGAACTTTGATCCGCCTGAGTGCTGATATATTGGTTTTAGGGATTGGCTATGCGATCCACGATATTTCAGGTGTCATCGTGGCATCGAGTGCAGTAGCAACAAGTGTCCTTTGTGAAGCAATATACGTTGGTATTATTTCCCGTCCGGTGATCAAATATGAGTTAAAACCCACTACTCCAATATCTCCAGCACTCACCTGGCGCGCTTTTTTTGCTTTTTATCTCCCGTTAGTATTGACCTCTCTCCTGTCTTTACTTGTCCAACCAATTGGTGCAGCTGCACTCAGCCGCATGCCAAATCCCATTGAATCTTTAGCTACCTGGGCAGTTGTAAGTGGGCTGGTGTTTATGTTCCGCAGTGCGGGTATAGCCTTTAACGAAGTCGTCGTGGCACTATTAGACGAATTCCAGGCCGCCGCTATACTTTGGAAATTCGCTGGTAAACTAATCCTGATAACATCCGGAATTTGGCTGTTGATCATGGCAACGCCAATTTCAAGCATCTGGTTCCAAACCATATCTGCTTTACCCATTAACCTGGCTGAATTAGCACAAATCGGGATTTGGATCACATTACCAATGCCTGCTCTGGCTGTTTTGCAGTCGTGGTATCAAGGAGCGTTACTGCACAGTCATAAAACTAGGGGAATTACGGAAGCGGTGGTCTTATATTTATTTGTAAATATTGCTACATTAACATTGGGCGTTCTATCAGGCAAAATAACCGGCTTGTATATCGGCCTGGCATCATTTGTATTAAGCACTTTAATACAGACGGTTTGGTTATGGCACCGTAGCAAAGGTACAATCAATGAGGTGCATCAACGGGATGAGGTTGAGATATCTCTACCACCGGCTGAAATTGTCTTTTAGCTGAAGTTGATATTTGCAATTATTTACAATACCCCTTGAACCATTAATAATTAAGACTCTCACACTTAGTAACCTTGTCACACAAGAACAATTACCAATATCAACAACCATTTAACCAAGCCATCTACTCCTTCAAATCTCCTTCACATGGAATATTTCAACCATTATTAAGCAGATGATGAATTTTCTTCTTCAGGGTAGGAAAAACAACCATCCGTTTTGAACCATCAAGATTATGGAGAGTAAATAAGTAAGAATATAAAAAGGAGGATGTATGACAACCATAAAAATTGATAAATTTATCCAGGCTTCACCATCTGAAGTTTTTCTGTATTTCACAAATTCCACCGCCCTCAGAGACTGGTTGTGTGACGTCGCCACTACGAATCCCCAGGTGGGTGGACGCATTTATTTATATTGGAATGCAGGATACTACACGAGCGGAGAATATCTCAAGGTCGAACCCGATAAAAACATTACCTTCATCTGGTTCGGACGCGGAGAACCACATCCTACCAGCGTGGAAGTGAAATTACAAAAAAGAAAAAAGGGCACTCAGGTGACCCTAATTCACCGCAAATTGGGAAATACTTCTAAATGGATCGAAATTGGAAATGAATATCAAAAACAATGGGCGAAATATCTGGACAATCTAACTTCTGTACTTGAAAATGGAGCAGATTTACGCATTACTAATCGACCCATGCTTGGCATTCTGACCGATGAGTTTAACGCTTCCATTGCGGAGAAATTGGGGATTCCAGTCACGGAAGGCTTACGAATAAGTGGGTTGGTAGAAGGATTAGGTGCACAACAAGCCGGATTTATTGACAATGATGTCATTGTCAAGTTGGATGGTCAAGACATTACAGGAGCATCAACCTTTGGAGCATTCATTGGCAATAAAATAGCAGGAGATATGATTGAGGTCACCTTTTATCGGGGGGCAGAAAAGAAATCCACCAGGATGACCTTATCCGGTCGTCCAATTCCTCCCATTCCTGCTTCTGGAATAGTATTATCCAGACAGGTTGAACCGGTCTATAAACATTACGAAAGCGAGTTAGAGGCAATATTGAAAGGTGCAACTGAGGAAGAATGCTCGAAAAAGCCAGCCCTTACAGAGTGGAGTGTTAATGAAATTCTAGCCCACCTTATCCATAGTGAGCGTGGATGGCTAAATTACGTCAGCGAGATTATTGGTGGTCATGAAGCTGCGTATGACGACTTTGGAGGAAATGTTCAAGCCCACATCGAAGGGACGGTGGCTACCTACCCATCCAAGGATGCTTTATTCACACAGCTGAAAAACCATCACGCTGAAACCCTCAACATGTTCACTCACATCTCTTCAGATTTCTTAAAACATAAGGGGAAATTCTGGAAACTGGCATTCCAGGCTAACCAAAACCCGTACCATCTTCAAACACACCTGGATCAGGTTCAGTCTGCTATTCATTCTGTCAGGTCTACATAATACGAATTAATATACCCATCCATTGAGCCCATGGGAGAGTTTCACCTATGGGCTCATTTGATGATATATAATCCCTTTCCAAGAACTCAATCGCTGTGTGATCCACCAAGAAAAGGACAATAATCATGTTTGATTATAAGCTGATCAGCTCTCAAATCCTATTTGACCATCCATATGCCAAGGTTATCCTGGATACCTTGGAACATGATGGGGTAGAGCTTCCATATTTTTACCTCACCAGCCCCGTCGATGCAGTTGCTACGGTAGGTCTTACTGATCAAGGCTGCATAATCCTCACCCGTCAATATCGGCATCCCATCCAACAGGTCATCTACGATCTTCCAGCAGGTCATCTGATGCCTGGTGAGGATCCAATAAACGGTGCACAACGTGAATTCGAAGAAGAAACCGGTTATCATCCCCTTCGAATTGAGCACCTGGGATATTACAACCAATTCCCAGGGGTTTTAAAAGCTGCAACTAACTTATTTTTTGCCTCCGATTTGATTCAAACCAGGCAGTGTCTTGAACCTGGTGAAAATCTCGAAACGGTCCATAAGCCAGTGAAGGAGGTTGTCGATATGATACTCAATGGAGAAATAATTGACGGTTCACTTCAGTTGGGTGTATTATTAGCCCTTCGAAAAGGTTTCCTGGTTTTACCTGAGGAGTAATTAACGTTCTAAATAAAGACTTGTCATAGGGAGCAGAACATGGAATATAGGAATTTCGGTCACACAGGTCTAAAAGTGTCTGAACTTTGCCTGGGTACGATGCAGTTTGGATGGACAGCCGATGAAGCTCAGTCTCAAAAAATCTTAAGTACTGCCCTTGAAGCTGGTATAAATTTTTTGGATACAGCAGATGTTTATTCGCGTTGGGTTGAAGGCAATCCAGGTGGCGTTGCCGAGGCAATCATTGGAAAGTGGATCAAGCAATCCAATATCCCCCGAGATCAATTGGTGCTTGCTACCAAGGTTCGTGGAAAAATGGGATCTGGTCCGAATGACGAAGGTCTATCAAGAAAGCATATTATGCTTGCGGTAGAGGCTTCACTTCGCCGCCTGGGTATCGATTATATTGATTTATATCAGGTACACGCATTTGATGAGAATACCCCAATTGACGAAACACTCCAGGCTCTCACGGATCTCGTTCATCAGGGAAAAGTGCGTTATATTGGTTGCTCTAATTTCCCAGCTTGGCGTCTTATGGAGGCGATATGGACCTCAAAACTGCATGATCTTACCCGTTTTGATTCGATCCAACCCCATTACAACCTTGCTCACCGATCGGAATTCGAGCGTGAGCTGGCTGATGTTTGTCGAACTTATTCTATAGCTGTTATCCCTTATTCGCCTCTTGCTGGTGGATTTCTAACCAACAAATACCATCCCAATCAGGCTGAGCCTGAATCCGCTAGGTTGGGAGGTGTAAAGAGGCGGTACTTCAATGAAAAAAGTTGGGCTCTCCACTCCACCGTGGAGAATGTTTCACAACAGATGGAGAAGACCATATCACAGGTTGCTCTTGCCTGGCTGCTTACCGATCCTTTGATAACCAGCCCAATCATCGGACCACGCAACCTCGAACAGCTTTCAGATAACCTTGGATCAGTTGGCTTACGCCTGACCCAGGAGCAGAAGAAAGAATTGGATACTGCCTCGACCTGGCAGGAAGTTTAATTTATTTTTCAGGTTTCTTTTCAGGAATCAAAACCCAATCCAAGTCTGTCCAACATCCTTAACCAAAAATTTCTGCGTCCCTGGTTTCGATCAGCATTATCCAGTGCATGGCGTGTAAAATTTATCACTGCAGACCGTAAAGGCTCTGGTGGAAAAGGTATCGGTTTTTTCCGGACCATCTCTAATCGCGTACGGTCTGTTTGTTTGCCATCCAACAGATCAAGCATCACCATCGCGCCAAAACGAGAAGAACCTACACCGAGCCCGGTAAATCCCATTACATACGCTGTGCGCCCGCTGTGCGTTGTACCCCAGAATTGGCAGAAACGGGAGCAGGTATCGATTGCTCCACCACAAGCATGGGTGAAGCGTAATCCTTCAAGTTGTGGGAAGTTAATAAAAAAATGTTCAGCCAGGCGTCCAAAAACATCATAATTTAATTCAAAGCTCTTTCCAACACCATTATTCCGATAATAGACTGCATCATATCCACCCCATAAGATTCGTCCATCAACGGTCATACGGTAATAATGAAACTGGTTGCTCGCATCACTTAGTCCCTGGCGCTCATACCAGCCAATCGCACTACGTTGCTCAGCAGATAATGGCTCTGTTACCAGAACATAGTCATATACGGGTACGATATATCGGGAAAGATGCTTTACCAGGGGAGGAAATGCATTCGTAGCAATGGCAACCTTCTTAGCCTGTACAATCCCATAAGGTGTAAGTATACGAATGGATCTTTCATCATCTTCCAATGCCTGCACCGGGGTCCTCTCATATAACCTCACACCCAGGTGTAAACACGCACTGCGCAGCCCCCAGGCTAATTGTGCCGGGTTAACCATGGCAACACCTTCCTGGTTAAATAACCCACCTAAATATAATGGGGAATTTACCGTTGCCCTGGTTTGCTCACGGTCAAGCCAAACGAACTTTTCTCCAAAAGGCGCACCTTCTTCCGGCAGATGGACCATGTCCTCTACCTGATAGGGTTCAGTTGCTACTAATAACTCACCCGAACGGAGAAAATCGCATTCAATTCCCAATCGTCTTACAGTTGCATCGATCGCTTCAAGGTTTGCCTGTCCCAATGCAGTAAGAACCTTCAACTCATCAGGCCAATGTTCTCGTCCATTTTCAAAACTATGGGTGAGAGAAGCCGCGACAAATCCACCATTGCGGCCACTTGCACCAATTGCCACTTCTTCAGCTTCCAGTAATACCACATCGCGAGATGGGTCAGCTTCCTTCGCCAGAAATGCTGTCCACAACCCTGTGAATCCTGCACCAATTACAACCAGATCAGCAGTGATAATATCGGTAAGCGCGGATGTGGGTTGTGGTCGTTTTGGATCATCAAGCCAATATGGGATTGGGACTGCATCAGCCAGTGATTTAAGCGTCTCCGGATGCGGATGTTGAGTAAATGCCATATTGAACTCCTTGGAATAAATACAAGCCTGGTTATTATTATAGCTGAACAATTATTTTATCTTCACCTCAATGCCTCATGGTTTATGGTTCAGATTTCAGTTGTACTAATCAATTTCCGACAGATATACTCAACCCATCCACGAATTACCAACATTCATTGAATATTAACGCTGGGAGTATTGACATATAATTCTTGCTCCTGATAAAATCGTACATCGATTATCAATATTACCTAAATCATCTTTTTTGGAGAAAATAATGACCATACCTGATCAAACTATCACACAAACAGTCATATTAACCCAACCCGCTGCGAATGCAGTTCGAGACATTATGGTCGAGAAGAATTTGCAAGGCTACGCCTTACGGTTGTTTATTTCCGGAGGTGGTTGCTCAGGTTATCAGTACGGATTAGCCTTCGATAACAATACACGTGAAGATGATTTGATTATTGAGACTGATGGAATTAAATTAATTGTTGATGAAGTATCCATCAAATACCTGCAAGGTGCCACAGTTGATTATGTGGATGGTATTACAGCTAGTGGGTTTAAAATCAGCAATCCAAATGCTGCATCTACATGTGGTTGCGGTCAAAGTTTTAATTCAGCTGATGGTGATGCAACCAGTAGTTGTGGTGGGTGTGGCTAACAGATAAAGAAGTATAAATCCTATAAAAGGTCATGAAGGAATTATTCATGACCTTTTTTTATCGCCCACGGAATACTGAAATCACTAATCCAAATAAACCAAGCACAGCTAAACCAATAATTATGAAACCCGTCGGAAAACCGCCCGAGACAGGGTTTTGATTCACTGCAGCATAGGTTGGTATTGAAAGTGGTGGTGGTTGTGTAAAAGTGGGTAAGCGGGTAGGACCGACCTCGATAATAAATTGTGCCGCCAGAGTGGGATCAATGGTAGGGGTCACCCTTGGTGTCGGTGTAGGAGGTGGGACGATAATTTGAAGCTCACCTCCTGAGATTGTAACCAGGTATGTATATACCCATGCCACACCCCCATCCACAACCGGGTAAGCTATCTGCACCCAATCTCCTCCCACCGAGCGTCCGAGTGCTGGAACCCTCTCGCCTTGTTGCAGAACACCAACGATTGGATAATCCTGGCTAGGACCAGCTCGGACATTTATTTGCTCCTGGTCTTGATTCACAGTAGCCATAGTACCAAATGGGCTGCTTGTTACTGTGGGAATAGAGACCGTAGGCTGCTGGGCGATTGCTTGAGTTTGAACCGTAAAGGTTAACCCTAGCCATGAAAAACCGCCCAATAGTAATAATCCAAATAAAAGCCATGCTTTATAGAAACGCATCAGTTCTCCCAAATTCGAAAATACCTGATGAAATATGAGGTATTCTTGAGTATGGCGATTATAATCTATACTAACTATTCATCATCAATAACCATTTTAGATTGAAGAAACTCAGGTTGGCAATTTTCAGAACACAATTAGGAAAAACAACATGGAACAACGCATCTATCATGGAAATCTTACCCCTGCTGACTTTGGAGAAGCATTGGTTGCCCGATTTAATCGAGGTAATTTACGTGCTCAACAATTTGGAGATGATACCCGCCAAATCGTGCAAATTGGCTCACGACCAGGTTCCGTGTCTGGAGGCGATACGGCTATTTCTGTGATTCTCCAAAAAGTAGAAGACGGAGTGGCAGTTAAATTAGGACAACAAGCCTGGCTTGGTATCGCTGCCAGCCTGGGAACAACTGCCCTGGCTGCCTTAAAGAGCCCATTCAATCTTTTAGGAAGGTTGGATGATCTGGCTCAAGATATCCAAAATTTGCAAATTGACGAACAGGTCTGGCAGGCTATTGATGAAGTAGCTAAAGCAGCTGGTGCTTCCAAGGATCTTTCAGAACGATTGCGTCGTGCGATGTGCCCCTATTGTCGGGTAGCAAATCCTGTTGGTGAGCCAAATTGCGTTGCGTGTGGTGCACCTCTCGGGGAGGTTCAACCACGAACCTGCCCCCAATGTGGATATGTAGTAAAAACATCGGAATTGATTTGCCCGAATTGCAAAAGAACTTTACCTGTTTAGTTCATTTCAGGATATTAATTAATAAATACACCGGAGAGGAACTTGGCTCGTTATTTTGCTTTTGATTATTCTTGTAATTTTACCTACGATAAGATAGTAGGGGTTGCAATTCTAGCGCGCCTTCAATTGATCGATGGCTACACGCAAGTAAGGTAATAAATCATCGTCTGTTTTACTCGAAGGTGGTGCAAACGACATCAAGTACTGACCATTTTGCCTGGCTTCTAACCGGTTAAATAATCGTTCCAGTGCAGGCAGGGCTTCCAAATAACCCACCAATCCTACATAATAAATCGCTTTTTGCCGGATTGGCAAAGGATTTTTCCAATGAACCAAGATTTCTCCCAGGTATGTTCCAACGTATGGGGATGCATTGAAGATATGATAAATCGATTTTTCTACCTGAATATTCGACAGGCATGCTTCTAGCAAACCAAATACCATGGCTTCATTGGCATTATGCAAATAGTTGATTATTACCTTCCTGACCTCATCTGGAGCCTGCTTACCATTTGTGTCTATGGCTATTAAATCAGCCAGGATAATGGATACTCTTTGGCGTATGTTTATATCAGGATCATTCAGGCAGGTGGCAATCATATAAGCAACTAATGGTGAGACTTTCTGTGCTCCAAGTTCTATTAACATATCCAATCCATGCCGCCTGGTAGCAGGATCAGGAGCAGTCAGGTTCTCAGTAGCTTGCCACACCGCAGGAAACAGCTCAACAACATTCGTAACTGATTCCCCATAATCAAATAATGGCAGTTGCAAAAGAGGTATCGGGGTCAGATCCATTTTTATCTCGCATTAATCGGTGAAGCCAAGTATATCCTATTTTATCCCAACCAAATACCACTCCAGGCTGGTAAATTTATTATAAGCATATGGTCGGTAATAAAATACTCCTTGGATCGGTCGATTAGATCTACCAGCTTTTGCCCATCCTCCCAACCCAGTTCATTGGCATTAATATACATACTCTCCTCACGATTGCTGGCATTTATAATGATCAAGATTTTGTCATCGTACCATTTTCGTAAAAAAGTATAACAAGCTGGATTGGAAATATTTTTCACACTGACGAATTCTCCCCTTCTCAGTGCAATGTGTTGTTTTCTTAACTCAACCAATGCTTTTATTAGGTCGCGTAATTCAATATTCCAGGATTTTTCATCCCACACAAATGCTCCTCGGCAACCAGGATCCTTTCCTCCCGTTAACCCGATCTCATCACCATAATAGATCGCTGGTGCCCCAGGATATGCAAACTGGAATAGATAGACAAGTTTGGTCTTCTCCATACTTGCCATCCGAGTCAATATCCGTTCTGTATCATGAGAGCCGACTGGAACATACATGGCATAAGTATGGTCACGTGGGTAGAATGAAAGTAATCCAGCAATTTTCTCAAAAAATTGCTGAGTATTTATAGTATTCGATACCAACAAGTCAATTAATGCATCCCTCACGGGATAATTCATCAACCCATCAAAATGTCCTTCCCCCACCCAACGTGCGTCAGCAGACCAGATCTCCCCCACCAGGTACGCCTCCGGATTGGTTGACTTTACCACCATTCGAAATTCCTCCCAAAAGCAATCATCATTGATCTCATTCGGTACATCCAGTCTCCAGCCGTCTGCACCCTGTTCAATCCAATACCTGGCGATATCCATGATATATTTTCTCACCTTGGGGTTACCTGTATTAAATTTAGGCAGGCTTTTCATCCCCCACCAACCCAGGTAATCCGTTGCTTCCCCCGGAGAATAGGCATTTACTGGAAATTGCTTGATATGGAACCAATCCCGATATGCAGAATTTTCCTGGTTTTCCAGGATGTCATTAAAGGCAAAAAAACCTCGTCCACAATGGTTGAACACCCCATCCAGGATTATTTTTACATTGTTCCTATGGGCATGTTCAATCAACAGGTGAAAATCCTCAAGTGAACCCAGCTTGGGATCGATCCTATAATAATCTGTCGTGTTATAACGATGATTTGAGGTTGCCTGGAAAATGGGATTCATGTAAATGGCATTAATTCCAAGATCAAGCAGGTAATCAAATTTCTGTAGGATTCCATGCAAGTCCCCACCCTGAAATCCCCCCCGTGTGGGCATCGATCCCCATGGCTGTACATTTGGCGGGTCATTCTCATGGTCACCGTTATAAAAGCGGTCGGGGAATATTTGGTAAAAGATAGCATCCTGGATCCATTCTGGTACTGTCATGTTCATCCTTAAGGTTGCTGGTTTAATGTGTGCTATTGCTTGATTGATATTATCTTCAGCTGTTTGTAAGGCAGCTGCAGGATCGATCCCATGTTCAAACACATCCCTGATTGCTTTATCCAGCTCTGTTCTATAAATGCTTAAAACATTATTCTCTACAGTGATTGGGTATGGAGCACCATATAAAAATGCCAACATTGCCTGTTTGATCAGCGGATCCCGGGGTTGGGTAGTAGTCACGGTTGGAATATGACCTACTTCAGCCAGGTGCATCTGTACATTGGGATCCAGCAGGTATCCCATAAAGGATAGTGCTGCAAAGCGGTTGTTGCCTGTTGTGTTGGAATTTAAGAATACGCTGTCTGTTTCCACCCACCCAGACATATGACCTGAACCATATATTGGCCACGGATCAATAGCCAGGTTATCTGTCCCAATGGCTTGAGCCAACATCGAAATATTCCAGCTTCCATCAATAATCGTTCCCACTCTGGCTTGTTTGAACTTTTCCAAATCATAATTGGTGTTGAATGTCACCGCTCCAGCTTCGTCATATGCTTCTAAGAGTTCAAACCATTCCAATCCATACTGGTCATTAAAAGCCGGATAACCATTCTCATCCATTAGCTGTACCTCCCAGACCGATGATCGCAGGAGACGAGAAATATGATCCTCGCTCAAGATATGAACCGACGACACCTCCATGGGTTATGTCTGGAGCCATCGATATCAGATCATCTAAACTTGCAGGGGGATCGGAGATCAAGATTTTATTACGAAACATTAATAACCCGTGCTCCGAAAGGGGAAGGCTGATAAGTGAATTTTCGTATTCTCCGGATGCCAGTGCTGCGGGATTGATAATATCCAGGTAGTTAGCAGGAACGAACGGTTTGAGATTGGTGATCAATATATCATCAAACAGGGCTGGACCCCAGACAGATGGTCCAAACAGCAAGCTTGGTCCTTGTCCATGGTAGGCTGCATCACGATAGGAATTGAATAAATCATCCTGTGGAATATACTGTAAGGTAAATGTAACGTCTGGATATAAGCGTTGAAAAGACTGGATGATCGATTGAAGCGCGGCAGTCTCCGTGCTTCCCCAGGAATGCCAGATAGTTACAGCGCTACCAGGCGGTGGTGGAGATAATGGTGGTCGTGGAGGCATTTCTGTGGGGGTTGCTGCAGGTGTGCCAGTACCCTGGGTGGGCATTGCAGTTGGGAAAATGGTTCCTCCGGGTGTTATGCCTGGGGTAGTAGATATTTCAGGAGTAGGGGTTGCACGAGGAGTTGAAGTGCCCGGTCCTGGGTAGGCTGGCAACGTTGATGTATATTCAGGTCCTGGATAAGCCGGCGATGTGGAAGTGTAGCCAGGTCCCGGGTAAGCAGGAGAAGTAGATGTATAGTCGGGACCCGGGTATGGCAAAAATGCTTCCGAGGTAGGATTCGGGCTCGCACCTGGATATGCCGGGATAAAAGTTGTAGTCGGTGTAGGTGTGTTAATTCCAGGTGATTGGCTAGCCTGTGGAGGTGGGTACACAGGTTGTGTACTGGTTCCTAATGGTGGAGGGTATCCAGAACCAGGAGTAGCCATTAACGTGGGATAGTACTCTTCAGTGGGTGGTTCCGGGTAGGGTATTTCAGTTTCTTGATCGGTGGGATAGGTAGGCAATGGATAAGGCATTTCGGTCGTCGGTGCACCGACCGTATTGGTGGTTTGTCGTAGTTGGTTGGGATTCAGTCTCGACGGGTGTTTGTCGTCCTGTACCCTCCGTTGCAGTAAGCGTAATCAATATCCCTGGAGATTCAGGCATTGACCCGCGCCTGCATTCACCAAGGATCACAACTGTGGAAAGTAGAAGGGTTATTAGGATAAGTATTGAAGCTTTTTGCTTCATTTATTAAACCAAATTACCACAATCTTCCTGGAAGGTTTCAATCCTCCAGGAAGATTGAGTGGGAAGATAAATCAATTATACTATTGACCGATTGCCAACATCCCCACCTGGCTAAAGTCGGTATACCGTAAGTTCAGGTTGTCCAGCCTGACTGGCTGTATATGTGCTGAGCCAGCTCTCCTGTACTCCTGCTTCTGGCCATACCAGGTCAATCACACGTGTATGATTGGTGTCCGCAGGTCCACCTCCAAAACGCCATTGTTCTGCAACCTGGTTTACATCTCGCACCCGCATCACTCCACCGCTTGGATAACCCTCCTGGCCGAGAACCATCGCAGCAAATTTCCATACCTCTGGATTATTCCCCAGGATCGAGATCGGTATACGAATGGTTACCCGCTGTTGACCAGGATCAGTCAGGATTTGAAAATCACTGCTGGTTGCAATTTTTTCAGGTCCGCCATCTCCTGGAATATATATACCAAAGTCCCATCCCTCCACTGTGATAGCATAATCCCAGGCAAATCCATCCTGTAAAGCCAGGTTCCTACCCGGCAAGAAATTGTCTCCTCCCTGCCCATCTCCATCCTTATCAATATAAATATCATAAGTCTGAATTGAGAGCCCATTTGGAGAGTTCCATGGATTTTTAACCGGTCCTCTCATCGTGAACTTGAAGACAATATTTTCTGCGTCTGTCCCAACCTGAAAATTTACGATATCGTACGAACCAGCTTGGAATACAGCATCAGAGGGATAAGTGTAAGTCCCAGGACCATGATCATCCATCTCAGGATCGGTCACATCCAATACCAGGTTCAATGTCCCAAGATCTGGAACTATCAAGACTGCAGGACCACTTCCTGGAAGCACATCTGTATCCACGAGTGTATCTGCTCCTGCCAGATTTACAAGCGCAGAATGAAAAGAACGTAAATTGATACGGTCGCCAGCCCCTATACTTCCTATGTATTCTAATGGCACACCGAGTTCAATCACATTTTCTGTTTGAGCAATCTTTTCCAACTGGATGGGATCAGCCCAATTTTCTCCACTACTTGAACTGTATAGATTCCGCGCTGGTAATCAGACCATCCTGGAGCTGAATTTCTACCATTCGATTTGCTGGGAATCCTAACAAAGTTCCACTGCGGCTGAAATTATATATAGGTTCTCCCCCCGGCGCTTGGAGATACATTTCAATATAGGTGATACCTTCTTTTGACCAAACATTCGGGTAAAGCTGTAATCTTAAAAAACAAATCCTTGGAGGAAAATCCATACGATACGTCTTGAAAGTATGCTTCCCCTGATTCCATAACGCCTCCTGAAGCGAGGTACACTCCTGCCGCATCCCATTCACCACTGCCTGCCTGTCCATCCACAGTTACTGTTATAAGCCCACTGGAGGCAATATCGGCCTCAATGGGGGTAAGTGGAATGATTGGAATATCCAGAAAATCTGGCACAGCCGCACCGAGCGATGTATATACCTGTTTTAAAGTATTCCTGAATTGCTGATCGAATGTCTCATCGTTCCCAGAATTTTGATCTGTGCCGAACCACCAGAACCAGTCAGAACCTTCAGCAATGTACATATAATTCATCGCAGCCTGCAACATCTCAGGTTTTACCGTTCGTTTGCTGCTGATATAGGTTTGTAGAAAATCCCGAGTCGTAACCAGGTATTCCCATGCCAGGTTCTCTTCAGCTTCACCGATCCAGGTTGTAAAATCATGATTGATCCAAGAGCCCGCCCATAGATCCTCGATCTTTGGTTGCTCTGGAGCAATTGCCAGGAATTCACTCGGTGTAACAGTCTTGATCATTGGGTCTTCACTTAATCGAGAATACAAGCTGTTGAGGAATTCTTTACCGTCGTTGTCGTAGTATTCCCAGGCATTCTCTCCATCCAAAATGACCGATACAAGGTGAGGACCTTTTGCACCACTGGCAATCAGTGAGTCTCGGATATCATGGATGCGGTTGATAAAATCCATCGCTGCTGCTGTGCCGCTAACTCCTGAATATGTAAAGCCTACCTTATCTGAGATAACCACATCCCTGAAAATCATCGCTACTGGATCACCTTGATTGCTTTGTACGTAATATGGCCGGTAAAGTGTGTCAGGTTCAGTGACCACCTCATTGCTGTCACGTACAAAACTCTCCATCCCCAGGCTTGCTGCCAATACACCCTCATCTGACGCCATCCATTGGATTCCGGCTTTTGAAACCATATAAACGATTTCCTGCGCAACAGAACCTTCTGCAGGCCACATGCCTACCGGTGCCTTCCCAAAGTGATTCTTATAAACCTCTACCCCTAATTCAACTTGCGCAGCTGCGTCCTGCCAGTATGTAAATTCCTTTCCTGGTAGTTCCATGGTTGGATTGGCGACCAGTGCCAGGCGTGTTCCCATTAGGAGAGGCAATATGGGATGAGTATATGGAGTCATTGTCACTTCGATCTGACCAGAATCTTGCAATTCACGATGCAATGGGATGACTTCTGAAATTAATCGTAAATGCTCGGAAAATATGATCTCTTTATCTGCCTCCACATAATTTGAACCTTTGGTGACCAGGCTCACAAGGGGTTCCTGTTCCAACCAATCAGGATCAGTCCATGCCAGATTGAATAAAACTTGTAAATCAAGGTAATCCTGGGTTGTGTATGTTCCTCCAGAATCCCTCTTTTGTAACAATTCTTGATAGCGTGGAAATCGAGCGATAATTTTTCGGTTGGTATCAAAGAATCGATCCAATAGAAATTGCTTCTGGTCATCGGTCAGCTGGTCGGCAGGTACCTCTGCGGTCACCCAGTATAAATCTTTTGCCCCTGCCTGGAAATCATCGAGCTGGTATATCAGGCTGGGAGTAAGGTTAAATGTGGCGTGCACACCTGGGTAATTTTTAAGCATCGCAGCCATATCCACGTAATCTTTTGCTGCATGTACTCGCACCCATGGTTTCTCATAAATACCACTCTCAGGATCCTTGTAATAGACTGGCTGATGCTGATGCCAGATGATCGATAAATAGATTGGCTCTTCTGCCTTCGATGTTGGGGTGGGAGCGTTTGTTGCAGTAGGGATTGGTGTAACTTCGATCGTAGGAGATAAAGTTGGTGCTGGTGTAGCTGATGGTTGACTGCAGGAGGATACCGCCAATACCACCACGACCAGGAGATTAACACAAATCAATGTTTTAAATTTCATCGGTCCCTCAATTTCAGCATGGTTACAGTTTAATAAAACCATCGGGTAAATACCTATGTGTTCTTAACTTTATTTCAGTTTCCAGCTTTGCAGTGGCTATATGATACGAGTGAAAACGGAAATTCCATAGGGTTCCATAGTTAATTCATTATGGATATTTTGATCTGGTAGGTATTTTTGAACATTCCAGGGTAAATGTATAATTTGCTCTTTGCGATTATGATTTATCAGGATGTAAATTTCTTTACCTTCCCCATTTACCCGTTTACATACCGCTACCCCGTCAGGCGTTTCAAGCACAGGTTTAATCCCTGCCTCTAGGATTATCTGCTGAAGAAAAGATCGTTGACATTCTTCATCCAAGTATGCCCCGATATAAATCACTCTACCTTTGCCGTATGGATGGGTGGTGATGGCGGGTTGTCCATCCAACCAACCGTTGCACTCCCCAAAACTCGCCAGTACTTTGGTTTTTTTAGAATCCTTTATCGATAAACGCTCAGCCCAAATTCTGGAACTACCATTCCATCCATTTCCATGCACGGGAACCGGATTATACAAAGCAAAATACTCCTCTACCTCAACCCCACTCAGGGCTGCCAGATCACCAGGCTGCCGAGCGGGTAATAGGGCATTGTATTCATCCTTCATTCCACTCCGAATCGTTATCACAAGATGCCCCCCAGCCTCTACAAAGGCTTTTAAATTCTCAATCCTCTTTTCAGTCAAGATCAACAAGGTTGGGGCGATCACCAGCTTATAATGACTAAGCGGTTCGTCAGCCGAAATAATATCCACGGGAATATTTTGTGCGGTCACAGGCCGATAGTAATTAAGGAAATGCTGGATATAATCGAAATCTTTATGGTGGGGCTGCCATTGTATTGACCATCGGCTGTCAAAACAATTCAAGAATCCAATATCTGCGTCTATCTTTGTTCCGGCAATTAAATCAGACACAGTCGAAAATTCCCTGGCGATTTGCTGGGCCTCCGTATAGAAGAGCCTCGGTAAGCCAGTGGTATCTAATAGCGTGCCATGATATTGTTCCTGTCCATTGAGTGGAGAGCGCCATTGCCAGTATAGAACTGCATCAGCCCCATGACCTACCGCATGCCAAGCCATCGTTCGGGCTTCACCTTTGTTCAATGAATTATTGAGTGGCTTCCAATTTACATTTCCAGGTTGGGTTTCCATCAACCAGAAATTCTGCCGCTTATAACCACGTACCAGGTCATGAGCAGCGCCAGAGGACTGATAATCATGGTTTCCCATTCCCACGTACCAATCCCAGGATGCAATATCAAGATCTTCATTCATTACATAATGGTCATAACCATCGTGCCAGTCCATGAAATTATGGGTGATCCATACTCCCGCGGGTAAATGTGGACGAATTATTTCGACCTGCAGTTTTTGAAAACGTTTATAGCTTTGAGTAATAAAATGCTTGAATTCCAGCATCAGTCCAGGATTGTGTGGTCCGATCGGGAGAGGAATTTGCTCCCAATCATCATAGGTCTGGCTCCAGTAGGCTGTTGACCAATGCTGATTAAGCAGTTCAATGGATATAAAACGTTCTGAAAGGAACTCCTGGAAGAGTCTCCGGCAGCGTGAACAATAGCAATAGCGATTAAACTCATTATCGATCTGCCATCCAATTACATTCGGATTGGTACCAAAACGTGCTGCCATCGCCCCAACGATATTCCGAACTGCTGTATGGAATTCCGGTGAATTGACACAATAATGATAGCGATTACCGAATTGAATACGACGTCCCCACTCGTCAACCGGAAGGATATCAGGATATTGACTCATCAACCAGGCAGGTGGACCTGCAGTGGGTGTGCATAATACCGTATCGATACCTGACTCAGTCATCGCCTCAATCACGCGTTCCAACCAAATGAAAATCGAATTCACCTTCCTTCGGTTCGATTGCAGACCAGGCGAAATCACCCAGCCGAACAGTATTGAAGCCTGCTTCCTTCATTAAGCGAATATCTTCCACCCAATTCGCTTCAGGCCATTGCTCGGGATAATACGCACAACCGATTCGGAGTTTAGATGCTGAGAGAAATGGGTATTTTTTAGCCATGATAATATTTCATCTCATTATTCAATGATTTATTGACCCTTTTTCGCATAATCCTCAATGAGAAAAAGTTGTAATTAGGACAATTTTGAAAATATAAAAAATCCTTATGGATTCAAATAATTCTTCCTGGGCTGGTAATGCTTTGTCATTGTAATCGAACAAGACTTGATTTTCCCAGGCATTCCCAGAATTGGGATCCGTTGAATCCCATCCGTTACCCTGCACAGCAGTCCAGGTGGCATCCCACCAAAATACTCCAAGACCCCTACCGTTTGGAACAGCGCGAATAATTGACATGATATCTCTCAACATGTCACGCTGACCCTCTGGTGTAAATGGGTAACCAGGTATCACCATCGAGTTATTGGCAATATTCGGTAAAAAGTCATCTTCCTGGTCTGTAAATGCATATGCGGTTTCAACTACAATTACATCTTTATCATAACGGGAGGAAATATCATTTAGGTTGTGTTGCAATTCAGCCAGGCTTCCATGCCAATACGGATAGTAAGAAATACCAATAACGTCAAATGGCACATCTCTACGGGTGATGTTATCAAACCACCAGCGGGCGAGGTCATTATCCCCACCTTCGGCGATATGAAGCATCACCAGCGTTGTGTCGGAGCATTCTTTAACTGCTCGGTATCCTTCTTTAAGTAAATCAGCCAAATTATCAAAGTGGTTATAGTCTCCATCAGGCCATAACATTCCCGCATTGATCTCGTTGCCCACCTGGATCATGTCCGGGGGAGTGCCTTGCTCAACCAGGCTATTGCAAACATCATACGTATGCTCGTAAATAGCATTTTTAAGTTGCTCAAAATCGAAATCTTTCCAGGCTGAAGGTTTATTTTGTTTACCGGGATCTGCCCAATTGTCCGAATAATGAAAATCCACCAGTAATTTAATTCCCTGGTCTTTCAACCTTACAGCCATCTCTAATAATTCGGATTTTCCATGGTACCCATCGGCTGGTTCCACAAATACCCGCAAGCGCGCATAATTCAAGCCGTTATCTTTTAGGATTTGAATGGCATCTGCCTCCGTTCCATCACTATATCTATAAATCCCTCCCATATCCTCAGACTTCTTCAAGCTTGATATATCTGCTCCAAGAATTGAAAGTGTTGTCTGACCTGGAACCAACATGATATCGTCAAAACTTGCCCAGGTATCAGCATTACCGTCTGAATATAGGCGAATGGTGCACTGACCATCAACGACCTGGTTCGAGACTAGGAGTTGAATCCAACGATACCCCGGTGTGGTAGGCGGCAAATGAACTTGTTTCTCATCACCACCACAATTCAGGGCAATATAGACGTCATTCTGTCCACCGCTCGAACGGATCCAGGCACTCAAGGAGTACCACCCATTAACCAGTCCAGATAGGGTCTGCCATGTCTCGACCTTGTAAGCCCCATCGCCTTTATGAGTCAAACGGAAATCACCCGAATGTCCCCTCCCCTCAATCATAACAGCCCCACGATCTCCGCTGGAATTCCAACCCGTAGGTGTTCCGTCCGATTCTTGCTGTTCAAATCCAGAGTTGATTATCTTAATTGTGTTTGTAATCGGAGTTATATCTGCAATCAATGGAGTATTTGTAGTTGTCGGTTCTAATCTTGGGGTTTCCAACGTTGCACTTGGAGTTTTTGGGGATTCGGTGGAGGTTAAGGAAATTGCCTGTGTATTTTGTATCTGGTCAGGTTCATTGCTTGCTTCAGGGGAAGAGTCACTGGTACAACCCACCAGGATAGTGATCATCCCAAGGGCAACGATTAGCGTGAGCAACATTCGCGTAATTTTCATATTTATCGGTCATACATCTCTTAATAGCAAATGTCGTTTCAGGTTGTTGATCCTGGTTCACACAGTTACCTTGCATTCATTAAAGTATCCATGTAGCTGGCGTTGTAACCTGGTGATCAAATATAGATTCCACAACCTGACCCGTGATTTAATGATCGGTATTTTCGATATTTTAAATAATTTTGTTGCTACTTTTGAATTCTATCCTTTTACTGCTCCTTGGGTTAAACCTCCCACGATCTGGTCTTGCAGTGCGAGGTAAATGATCATGATCGGTAGTGCCCCGATCAAAGCGCCAGCTGCAAATACTCCCCACCTCTGGGTAAATTGCGCGCCTGCAAAAACCTGCAAGCCAACCATCAGTGTGTAATGTTCGTTGCTCCTGAGCAGCACCCGCGCAATGACAAAATCACCATAGGTACCAATGTAGTTCAGGATTGCGATGACAATTAAGATTGGGCGCAATAATGGTAGGATAAGTTGGATGAAGATTTGCCAATCCGTTGCCCCTTCGACCATAGCTGACTCGTCAATCTCACGTGGGATGGTGTCTAGAAAACCTTTCATTAGCCAGATATTGATGCCCATGGCACCACCCAGGTAAACCAGGATCAAGCTGGTGTGGTTGTCCAAACCTATAAAAGGTAAAACATCCCCAATCTGTGAGATCATCAGGAACGTAGCAACAAGCGCCAGTAAGGCGGGAAATACATTGATAAGCATGATGGATTTCAGCATCGTCTGGCGACCATGGAAGCGAAAACGTGAGAAAGCGTAGGCTGCAATCGTGGTAATAGAAAGGGAAAACAACGAAGTGATGGTAGAAATCTTGATCGAATTATAAAACCAGGTCCAAAAAGGGAATTGACCTGTAGTCATTAGGGTTCGGTAATTATCCAGGCTAGGTTTCGGAGGGATCAGCGTTTGGGTAGCCAGGGTGCCTGTTGCATTTAAGGAGGCAGAGATGACCCACAAAACAGGGAAAATGGCGAATATGATCAGGAAAACTGCAACGATTAAGCGCACACCGATGCTAACTTTACGCTGCACGCTGGCAGAAGAGCGTAGTCGTTTAATTGTGGTCATGCTAGACATTTTCGCTGACCTCCTCCCACATGCGGGTATAGCGGAATTGGAAAAGTGTGATGATGCCGACAATTATAAAGATAATAATTGTTATGGCTGAAGCAAAGCCATAATCAACCCCCCGACTTCCAGAGAACGCCAGGTTATATACATAACTGATTAAGATGTCGGTGTACCCGGCAGGGGTAGGCGTATTGGGCATGGGTGGTCCACCAGCATTAAATATATATATCAAATTAAAATTATTAAAGTTAAAGACAAACGAAGCAATTAGCAACGGTCCAACTGCAACAAGCAATAAAGGTAAAGTTATCTTTCTAAATTGTTGCCAGGGCTTGGCACCATCCACGATAGCTGCTTCGTAAATATCAGGGGGAATGGATTGAAGCGCACCGCTGCAGATCAGGAAGAAGTAAGGATAGCTCAGCCAGAGGTTCACGAGCAATATGGCAGCTTTAGCCCACCACTGATTGGTGAACCAGGGGGTGACCATCCAATTAATCCTTCAAGGCCGTGGGATATCACACCCAGCTCGGGATTTAACATGCCGCGCCAGATCAAAATCGTTATCAGAGCAGGCACAGTGTAGGGGATGATCAACAAGGAGCGAATCAGCTTCTTGTAAGGGAAATGCGGATCATTGAACATGATGGCAATCGCTAATCCTAGAGAAAAGTTTAACAGAAGACTAAGAATGGCAAAAGCAAAGTTCCAGGTAACAAGCTCAACCATCGGGCCACGAAGAGCGGGGTTGATGAAAAAATTTTTAAAATTAGTAAAACCAATTGGAGCAACAAAACCTGGTCGAAGCTGTTCTCCTGATGAAGACGTAAATATGCCTCGCAGGTTCGTATATACAACCCCCGTTTGCTGATTGATCATCGCATCTTGAGTAATATCATACACATAAAGAGGAAGTAACTCCGCTGCTTCTGATGGCGAACGGACCTGGATGGTTTTTCCTACCTCACCAAATAGGATTTCTTTAAGGTTCTTATCTGTTGCAGCAAGGATTGCATTTAATCTTTGAAAACCTTCGATTGTTTTAGGGATACCTTTGTCATCCAACTCGCCAATCCCTGCCTCTCCAGGCTTAGGATCGCTGAGTATCGCTCCTGTTGTTGCCAAATAGCCAGTCCCTTCAGCATCGATCAGCCAGAGAGCATATTCGTCTTCTGGCGATTTAAAGGCTGTCCAAGTATAGGCTTTTCCTGCTTCTGGTAGATATTTATAACCCTCTATCTGGTCAATTGCCTGTTTCTTAGTAATGAGGTGGCTCTCACCATAGTTCGTAAAGGAAACCCATACTGTAAAAAAGATTGGGTAGATGGTAAACAAGGTCATTAATACCAAACCTATGATCATCCATCGTAAAGGGTATGCCTGTTTTCGTAAAATCACAACATTCGTAAAGATTGTGATAATGAGGAACACAGCTACTAATGGATAGTAACCTAATGAAAAAAATCTGATGGAGAGCCAGATTACAAAGGAATCCACTGCCACTAGGAGCGCAAATCCCATCAGGCGACGTAAAATTGGTTTTTTCGAGGGCTTTTCTGTACGAATGTCTAGCGAAGTATTTGAACTCATATTTTCATTTCCTTGTACTCATTCAGCATACAGGGATGAAAAGAAGGCCGGGAAAATCCCGGCCTTCCACCAAAAAAATGTTACTCAGTCGTCATGGTTACAAGATGTGTAGCAGGATCGTAGGTAAAAGTCACACTGCTATCTGCTGCCAGACTAAGTGGGTAGTTCGGTCCGTCTTGAGCGCCGTCCGAACCGTAGTTCACTTTCCAATCACCGTCTAAGGCAACTTTGAATTCGTATTCTCCTGCAGGTATTTGAAGGGTAAGTCGATAGAGACCATCTTCTCCCATAACCAGTGCCGTCGCTTCACAAGCAGGGTCCCATTGGGAACCGCAACCAGCTTTATCCTGGTAGCTGCCGGGTAAATTAACCATACCAGCCAACGCACCGAGGATCAAGTCTTCGACCTGTTTCGCCGCGTCCGTCATGGCTTCTTCAGGAGTCTGAGCGCCGGTTAACGCCAGGTTAATACCGTTATTCCATGCACCCCACACTGAACCCATTTCGGGGATGTTCGGCATCGGCATTGCGTTTGCACCAGCATCTCCCATGGCTTTTAAGTCAGGATCATCCGTCGTTGCCAGGACCGATTTGAAGGCAGACGGGCGTAGTCCAGTTTCATAGATTTGCTGCATAAATGCTTCGGTAGCAACATACTCGGTCAGGAATGTTTGTGCCAGCAGGACGTTTTCACTGAAGGAGTTTACTAAGAAACCCTGCACTCCCAGGAATGGCGCACCTTCGTCAGGGAACGCTGTCACCTTGTAGGGCACACCGGAGGCACGAATGCGATCTAGAGCCCATGGGCCAGCCATTAAGAACGGGATTTTGCCGGTTTCAAACAGTTGGTGTCCAGTTTCGTAGTCGGTGGTTTCGGGCATTAGACCTTCGTCTACTGCTGCTTTCATCCAGGTAACTGCTTCGATCTGACCCGGGCTATCCAGTCCGATGTCGTCTGGGTTCCATGCGCCATTATCATCCACACCAAAGACATATCCGCCGAAGGCTGTTTGCATCGGTAAGGAGTTATATCCTGGGTCGCCAGCGATGGCAATCGCATAATCGATCTTGCCTTCTGCTTTCAGGGTACGAGCAATTTCAAGCATCCCATCCCAAGTTGTGGGTGGTTCTGTGACCAGATCAGTATTATAGAAGAACCCAAGGTTCTCAGTGGCGTAAGGTACACCGTAAAGTTGGCCATCTGTGTAGGTGAAAGCTTCCAAGGATGTTTCTACAAATTCACCTGCTTTGTCACCCAGATCGATCGGTGCAACCAAACCACTCTCAACCAATGCTCCCAACCAGTCGTGAACACCGATGAATATATCAGGACCTTCACCCGCTGGTGCTGCGGTGATCATCGGGGCGCGAATATCTTGAACACGACCCAGGTCTTCAACCACGAGTGCTACATTATATTCTGCAAGAAAGTCGTCTGCCATATCGAGCAAAATGGGTGTGCGTGTATCGTCAGCCCAGATTACCAATGTAGCAACTGGTTCTACCACTGCCTCTGTTGGGGGCGGGGCTTCTGTTGGAACCTCAGTGGGTACCACAGGAACTGCAGTTGGCTCCACGGGAACAGCCGTCGGCTCTACAGCCGGGGGTGCTTCCGTTGTTGCTGTTGCGCATGCTGACAAAATCATTGTGGCGATTAGTAATATGGTCAGCAAACTCCAAAATTTCTTCATTATTTTTTCTCCTCTTTTTAATTTAACAATATTTAATTCATGCTATTTATTTTAAAAATCCGTTGATGATTGGTGATTTGGGTATATGATTATTTGATCTGTAATTTAATCCTCCTTTCAGATATCTATTATACATCTCCCTAGCGATCCAGCATAAACATAATTGTCAGAACTGCTTATCTCATATATGGAGCACCTGCTAATCCCAGCCATATTTCCGCAGGATATTGTGTCCGAATATTGCATCCTGATTATTGCTAATAATCTGGATATTAAACCAATCTTGGAAATGATTCTGATAATTTTCACAAAAATTATGCAGATTGTCAAGTAATAAAATATACTTTGTAATATTTAGTCATTCGATTTCAGGAATAAAGTCATTATATCAAGGTTTATCCACATAATCCTCAATCGAATAATAAATATTCAGACTGCTTTCGATTAGGTAAATCCAGTATAATTTACTCATGGATAGGTCTTTTCAGCTTAATGGTGTATATGCCGCTGCTGTCACGCCTCTCAATCCAGATTTTTCGCCTGATTTTGAAGGATTAAATCAGCTTTTACCCTTCCTGGCAGATAGGGGATGTCATGGAGCATTGCTCATGGGGACCACGGGAGAAGGTCCATCTTTTTCTATCCTAGAAAGGTTATCAATTTATAAAGCAGCTGCAGAAGCTGTTAAATTAATTCCAAATTTCCACCTTCTTGCCGGGACAGGTACCCCAAGCCTGGAGGATAGTGTTTATCTCACCCGGGCAGTTTTCGACCTGGGTTACTCTGGTGTAGTAGTTTTACCACCATACTATTATCGCAAGATATCAGACGAGGGGTTATTCGCCTGGTTTAGTCAGTTTATAAAGAAATCGGTTCCAAAAAATGGAGCTGTGTTGGGTTATCACATTCCACCGGTTACAGGTATCGGTTTCTCAATAGAATTATTATCACGATTAAAAGATTCCTTTCCAGACCAATTCCTGGGAATAAAAGACTCGTCAGGTGATCAGGCATGGGCTCGTACTCTCGGATTACATTTTGGGAACGACCTCCTGGTATTAAACGGCAATGATAGCCTTTTTAGTCTAGCTTTAAAATCCCAAGCCTCTGGGTGCATCACCGCCCTGGCAAATCTCATCTCACCTCTCCATCGAGCCGTGTGGGATAATTTTCAAGCAGGTTTCCCAGATGAAATCAACCAAAACAAATTGAGCAAGGTACGTGAGCTATTTGATCGTTATCCACCCATGCCACCCCTGATTAAACAAGTGTTATCCAGGGAGTATGGTTTCCCGATGTGGAGAGTCAAGCCACCTTTATTGGATTCAAACCCGGATCTTGTGAATAATATCCTACCTGAGTATATAGCTGCACTAGAATAATCTACTAGAATGGCCACATCCTCCACACAACGTTCACCCATTCTTATCATAGTAATGGTTATTTTTAGTTTAGCCATATTGTTGTTTATCGGCGTATTAATTAGATTCCTTCAGAATCCTTCCCCCACTCCCACTATTCCCTACATAACTGCGGTATTCACCTTTACTTCTGTTCCAAGTCCAACAGCTTCAAGTACCAGTACCATAACAATTACACCTCGTCCGACATGGACATTGCGTCCTTCTGCCACGGTAACGGAAACACCAACACCAACCTCAACCTTAACCCCAACATTGATACCCACGATAACTCCAGCAAAGGCAGCACAATTAAATACCTTTTATGAGCTAAAGCCATGGGATCTTTCTGAGCAGGAAAGGACGATCGAATTACTCAAGGCTGATACGATCCTGCAGAATTCAAATGATTCTTATGAAGTGCTTGCCTTCGCTGAAGGGGAAGCAAATCTCCGCTTTCCTGAAGCAGTGAACGCCATAGAATGGCGTTGGGATCGTGCTTATAATTTGATCCGGATCGGTGATCCACAGGCTATGGCGCTGTATGCTGACCTGATCCAATCAGCAATCGTTTCAGGGCAGGTCCGCACCAGCGATCTGCCTGCCTGGTTCACTCAATATGAAACCAGGTTGAATTTACAAACGTCCTCCCTGACTCCCCAACCTGGGGAATTAAGCAGGTCATTGATCGAGATTTCCGGTCCGGGAAGCGCGTACTTTTGGCTCATCGAAACCCCGAATGGAGTGAATATCTATCCATTGGTCAACGATATCGATTTCGACCAACCTCACGAAAATTCCTTTTTGTATGACGACCTGACAGGCGATTCTTCTCCTGAATTAGTGATTTACCGGCGAACTTCACCTGGTGATACACAACAAATCCTTCCTCATATCTATGATTTATCCATTGAGCCCCCTGTCGAGATGCCAATCCAGGACCAAATTCCCACCGATTTCGGATTAGAACCGCGTGCCGAAGTCGTCGTCTTGGCAGATAATGGTGGAACCAATCAATTGCAGCTCACAAATACACTTTTACCCGCCTGCCCAACGAAAGTGACCCAACAATTCATCTGGGATGGGACAATATTTACTTTATCACCCTTACAATACGAGCTGGTTCCTATAAGCGGCCAGGAATCATTTTGCGAAATTGTTCTGGATACTGCATCAACCCAATGGGGACCAGAAGCTACCATCGATATTGCATTGCCCCTCCTGGATATTTGGCCTCCCACAACCGATATACAAGGAAAACCCTATCCACCAGACGCATATGATGAACTCCGCTACCGACTGGGAATTTTGTACGCCCTTGCAGGGCAATCATCAGAGGCAATTCGTTACCTGAATGAGATTGTAAACACGCCCATCACTCCTGATTCCACATGGATCATCCCCGCCCAGGAATTTTTGAATATCTATCATACCCCACAGGATTTATATAAAGCCTGCCAGCAGGCACAATTCTGTAATCAGAGAGATGCTATGCGGACCATGGTAGCCACCAGCGGTATGGATGATATCCAACAGGTCTTGTCCTACTTACAAAATAACGGAATCACCATCCGATCCAGTGGTGTCTTTGATTTTGATCTGGACGGGGAGGATGAACGTTGGGTAATCATTCAACCAAATTCGCAATCCAAACTTGAATTCTGGATCCTATCAAATGGAGCAGAGGGAGTTCAGGCAGTATTTGTTCAAGTTTTGGAGGGCAGCGAATCATTACCCTATTATCATGAGCCCGCAGGGTCAACTCCTGTCATTCAATTCGAGCTTCAACAAGGTTTTATACTGAGAAGGCTGCCTGATACGCGTGAAGCATATATTGAATGGGTGGATGTGGATTATGCTCGTCCAACAATAATCTTGGATGAATATACAAACGCTGTAAATGACATTGATGGATGGTGCTGATCCAAAACTGATCCAAAATGACCTGCTTGAATTATTGAATTCACCTCGTTTCAAAGGAGATTGTATTGCATTTAATATTTGTGACCAGTTTCATTACACCCTTGGATTTGTCCATAATCTGAACGATGAGTATGGGAATGCAATCGACCAGTATTTATGGGTATGGCGGAATTACCCAAAAAGTTCATATACAACGCTGGCTCGATTAAAGCTGGATTATTTTCCATTACCGACCTATACAAATACTCCCATCAAAAGTCCAACCCCAACCCGTACTCGTACTCCTTCTTCAGCTACCCCGACTTCTACACGGACAGTGACTCCAACGACAACTATTACCCCTACGATCAGTCCGACAATCACGCCAACTTTGACATCAACCATCACTCCCACAGAGACTGAAACCAGTACTCCCACATCCACTCCGTAAACTATTTTAGTGCTCTCGTGAAGTATCCACTACAGTCTTGGCGATTAATAATTTCACCCCCCGCTCCTGGTGCATGGAACATGGCAGTTGACGAAGTGATCCTGGAAGAGGTTGAGCGGAATATTGGTCTAGCAACTTTACGCCTATATGACTGGGACCCTGCGTGTCTTTCCCTTGGCTATGCGCAGCCTTGTGCTGATATTGACCAGGTACGATTAGATGCACTGGGATGGGACTGGGTTCGCCGACCCACGGGTGGTCGGGCAATTCTTCACACCGATGAGCTGACCTATTCGGTCATCGCACCATTATCAGATCCAAGGGTCGCTGGTGGTGTTCTTGAAAGCTACCAGCGCTTATCTTCTGCGTTATTATCTGCATTACGTACCCTAAATCTCCCCGCAGAATCACTTCCAAACAAGTCGCTTGGATCCAATTCCGAGAATCAACCGGTCTGTTTTGAGGTACCTTCAAATTATGAAATTACAGTCCAAGGAAAAAAATTGATCGGTAGTGCCCAGGCACGCCGAAAAAATGCTCTCCTCCAGCATGGCACGTTTCCGCTTGGGGGTGACCTGTCTCGGATTATTGAGGTGCTTGTTTTTTCGGATGAGGATGCCCGCCGTGCTGCTGCTTCGCGTGTGCTTATTCATGCGACAACTGCTGAGATGATTCTTGGGATGCGCATTTCATGGCAACAGGCAGTTGATGCATTTATGATTGGCTTTCAATCTGAGCTTAACTTAGATTTACACCCAGGATCGTTATCCGAGCAAGAAATCCAAAGGGCAACTGAACTCTTGCGATAAAAAATATACACATCCTTCCTGGTTGGAACGGATTTAAAACTACCCCCAACTTTTTAGCTCATTTATCTTGGTATACAAATGAGACCTCTGGATAACCTAATTCATTCAACAAACTTTCCAGGTAGAGTTCTGCATTCGTTTGAGCCTGCTCTAATATCCCATCATCAAGCGCGGCTTGCTTGATTTGTCCTTCTGCTGCCTTGCGAGCAGTGGTTTCCAGGTTGATATCCCCATGAGTCAATAGTCCAGTTTCACGGTCGTAAACGTAAGATTGGTTATTATCCAGGGTTGCGACAAACACCTCAGCCTTAGGTAGCCGTAATACCAATATTCCATCCTCAAAAACGATATCTTCCGAGCGAATTTTAGATAGATCGATCCCTGCAATCACGTACCCATGCCCACGAACAGCAACCTGTCTCCGAAAAGAGGTGCGAGTGCATTTTGTCCAATCTCTGCCGTGATCACCTTCTCAACGGTATACTGGATAGTCTCCAGGCGTGCCAGGGGGCGAATCTGGTTGATGATGGTTACCGGATCAGGAAGAACGGTAGGAGTTGGATGCAGAAACTGGGCAACCTGGGTACTTAAGCCGCTTGCCATATCACTGACAGGCTGGATGGCTTGTTGAGTCGTCTTTTGGATCGTTAACACAACACCGATTGCTGTTGCACTTAAAATCACCAAAATACCAACGACCAGGATCCAGGGAAGTAGGTTCTTATGTGTCGTTCATAAGAATATATTATACTAGAAGTAATTATGAATGTTGGAATCCTTACCCTACAGGTTCATCTTCCAGGGTGTAAATCACTAAAAGAAAAACGTAGCCGGCTAAAACCGCTCATCACCCGACTGCATAGGGAATTTAATGTATCTGCAGCAGAGCTTGATCAGCAGGATGATTGGGACTCAGCCACCATCGGTTGCGCACTGATCAGCAATGACAGACAATATGTTTTCAGCTTTCTCCAAAGTATTATTCATTGGTTGAATAAGAATTGGCCAGATATCGCGTTAGTTGATGACCATATCGAGATTATCACTTAGGAAGGACTTATGGACCTAAAATTGAAAGGTAAACGTGCCCTGATTGCAGGTTCAAGCAAAGGTATTGGATATGCGATCGCTTTAGGGTTGGCAAATGAAGGCTGCAGAGTAGCCATCAACAGCCGAAATCCTCAAAGCATCTCCGATGCAGCCAATAAAATACATGCCGAAACAAATTCGGAGATCGTACCGATAACCGGCGATATTGGACAACCTGATTTTCCACTGATATTGGTTCAAAAAACTATTCAGGCATTTAATGGACTTGACCTGCTGGTGACCAATGCTGGGGGACCTCCCTCAGGTAAGTTCGATAGGATCGATGAAGCTGCCTGGCAGGATGCGATTGACGTTATCACTGCTCAGCCATGTGCGCTTGATACGCGCAGCACTTCCTTATTTACGTCAATCAGACTGCGCCAGTGTTGTTACTCTCGACCTCCTACTCGGTCAAACAGCCTATCCCCAACCTCGTACTCTCAAACAGTATCCGGGCTGCAACAGTCGGCTTAACCAAGAGCCTAGCCCTAGAGCTTGGAGTTGATGGCATCCGTTTCAACTCTATCCTGCCAGGTTGGACGATGACTGAACGGATCCAGGAACTGATGACCTAATCGTGCAAATGCCAACGGCACCACCATGGAGCATGAAATCTCCCAGCCTGGTTGCAGATACTGCCCTGGGGCGCATGGCGCGTCCTGAAGAAGTCGCAAATGCAGCTGTATTTTTACTTTCCCCCGCTGCATCCTACATCACTGGGGTCATGTTGACTGTTGATGGTGGGATTTATAAAGGAACTTTGTGACAATACGTTTAATGAAATTCGTCTAAGATAATCTATTATTTTATGAATTTAAATGGGACATCCATCAATTTTTTTAATATCCTTTGAGTCAGGTTGGGTTCATTCACGCTCATCACGCCTGCGCGCATGGTGCCGTACGCTTCCAGGTACTTTCCACGCTTCATCAACACGGATGAGATGGATTGGCACACGTAAGCACGCATCTCATATTCACCAATTTGGTTGAACAGTTCTGCAGATTGTTTGTATTCGATGATCGCATCATCGAGTTGATTTATCCCCTCCAGTGCAGCTGCCCGGTTTCCGATGGCCATCGCCTGGCGCTTGACATCTCCATTTATTGCAAATATCTGGTCAGTTCCATTGACCGTCTCCAGGGCAGAATTTGCATCGCCTCCTTTTAGATATGCCACACTGCTATTATTTGCCATTTCTGCAGCAGATAATTCATCACCGATCAATGAAAAACCATCAGCGGCTGCCTTATAAAGCCCTGCCGCTGAAAAATACTCACCTTTGTTATATTCAGCATGCCCTTCACCTGCAAGCTGTTGAGGTGTCAATGCTTCCATGAATTATAAAGTGATTTCCAACAACCCTTCTGCTAGTGCGCGTAATCTCTCAACCTTTAGTTCGCTTAGCTTTATTGCCAATTCTAGGTAGGGTCGGTTGACTGGTTTTCCAATGAACTCTTGTAGTTCCTGTGGTAGGGCAAGAAATTCGTGCATATGATCCTGTTCCACAAACCAGCTGCCTACCAGACTTTCAGGATCTTCAAAATTATTGATCGAATTGTTCAATAGTTGGGTTAGTATCTCTAGCTCAGGCAATGGGATAGAGGCTTCACCATTTTCATAGGATTGTAAGCTTGTAACAGAAATTCCCGCCTGATTGGCAAGTTCTTCCTCGGATAATACCGCTTCGATACGTGCTTTTCGGAGTAACAAACCAATCCCCTGTTGCCTCATTTGCTTGATCTCTACAGGATCATAATCCTTTTCAACCCCACCTGTTGTCAGTGTTTGATTACCCCAAAAATGATCCAATGGTATTTCCAGGTAATATGCCAATAATTCAACCTCTGGTAATGTAGGGGGTCGATCACCATATTCAATCACGGATAACTCATCTACGGTAAGACCCATTGCTTGGGAACATTCTTCGATGGTTTTCCCAGATTTAACCCTTGCATCACGGATTAATAAACCCAATTTCTTTGCTCTGATGATTTTTAGTACCGGGTTGACGCTCATTTCAACACCTTCCTAACAATTAATAATACTTATTCGGATCTTTTAGAAAAATATCTAGTTCGTTTGTCCTTCATGGAGAACTGGCATGATATATCCCACTCCTGAACGGGTTACAATATGTTGGGGATTATTTTGATCCTTCTCCAATTTCTGTCGTAGTCTAGAAATACTTACCCAAAGGATTTCTTTATCTTTCTTATATTCTTCTCCCCATACATCACTGAGAAGCTGTTCCGACGGAATCACACTTCCCACATTTTGCGCTAACTGCAATAGGATCCGGTATTCTGTAGCGGATAGGTAAACCATTTTTCCATTGAGAAACACCTCGGCTTTAGCCAGGTCAATATCCATGGTACCGTGATGGAAAACTGACGGCGCAGGGATGTTGGTCGGTTTTGCTGCCCGACGTAAAACTGCCCGAACGCGCGCTAACAATTCTGTCGCAGAAAATGGTTTTACAATGTAATCATCCGCCCCCATATCTAAACCACGCACCCGATCTTGTTCCTCTCCCTTCACCGTAACCATGATGATAGGAACAGTTGAAAATTTTCTGATCCGTTCGCATACGATAAATCCATCCAGGATAGGCATCATAATATCCAATAAAACCAGATCTGGATTTTCATTGGCTACAACTTCCAACGCCTGTTCTCCATTGTATGCCTTTAACACCAGATAATTATCAGAGATCAAATTTGCTTCCATCAAGCGGACATAGCGTGGTTCATCATCGACAATTAATATTTTCTTGCTCATGCGATAGGCTCCTCTTCCGCAGGTGGGGTGTCTTGTGTGTTCACCTTGCATGGTAAGTTGATCGTAAATACCGTTCCCTTCGAAACCTCAGAATTTACTGAAATATCGCCACCATGTTCATGGATGATTTGTTGGCAGATAAACAATCCTAATCCAGTACCATGGTTGGAAACGCTGGTTTCTGGAACACGATAAAAACGTTCGAATAGGTGTGGAAGATGATTTTCTGAAATTCCAGGACCTTGATCTTCTACTGTAATTGTGCATATATCACTGCTATTTTTTACAAAGATTTTCACAGGTGCACCTGGTGCATATTTTACAGCATTGCTCAATAAATTATCAAATACTTGAGTAATCCGCATTGGATCTGCCATCACGGTTACAACATGGTTCGCATTTAACTGAACTGATAGTGATGAATACCGGCTCGTGCTTCTGACCACAATTTCCCTTAAGATCAGGTCAATTCTTGTGGGTTGAAGTTGCATGAACATCGTCCCTGCTTTTAGTCGTGCAGAATCAAGCAGATCATCGATTAATTCATGCAATCTATCTGCTTCTTCGTCAATGATCGTGAGGAATTCTCGCCGGGATTCGTCATCCCATTTTGTATCATCCCTTAATAGCGTGGTTGCGTATCCTTTTATGAAACCAATCGGCGTCCTTAGTTCGTGCGAAATGGTTGTGATAAATTCATCCTGCATGCGTCGCAACCAACGCTCTGCCTCCAACTTTGAAACCCTTTCCACCAGTTGGTGATTTTCAATTAGCTGTGCCGTTTGGGCAGCGATAAACTCTGCCAGGCGGACCTGATCCGGGGTGTATGGAGGTCCACCAAATCTACCAAAAACTAAAACGCCCAGTACTTCCTCGCCTGCTTTGATTGGGAGACCAAGAAAATCCCGCCAGAATAACCGATTATTCTCCCATCCATCAAGTTTCTCCTGGCGTAAGGAAGTCAGTTTGTCCTTGTACGTCTGTGATGCGATAACCTCACCCCATTCGATATTTCCTTCTGCACATTTTCCACGACCAATCACCCGTGCGTAAGATGGATCAAGGCCGTTATTGTTCTTTGGCAGGTACAAAACCATGTTGTCAAAGATCAAGATGTGGCGTGTGTGCTGAACGATCAAATCCAAGGCAGAATCAATATTCTCGGTTTGAGCAATCGCTAAACCAATCGCATATACTGCTCGTAGATCTTCGGGTTTTAGGACAACTGATTCATTAAATTCATCGGTCATATCAATCATTCGCACGAATAATTGGGAGAGCAAATTGGATATAAGTACCTTGGTCCACTTCAGAGGTCACTTGCACTATGGAGCCATGGGCTTCAATTATTTTCTTAGCTAATGCAAGTCCCAGACCAATTCCACCATAATGCCTCGTGCTTGAACCATCAAGTTGGTGATAAGGTTCAAATATTTCCGATAGACTTTCAGGCGAAATACCTATTCCAGTATCAATTACATAGAATTGGGCATTGTCAGTATCTTTATCTAATCCTACTTTTACAATACCTCCCGGTGGCGTGAACTTGATCGCATTATTCACAAGCTCCATTACCACCCATTGAATTTTTTCCTGGTCTGCCATTACCGGGCAAGGGTCATCACCCAAATCAATACTCAAAGTTACAGGGCGATTAGTAGCTTTAATTTTCGCTTGTTGCAAAGCATGGTCAACGATTTCTCTTAAATTCCCTGGTTTCAGCTGCAATGTAAATTGACCACTTGCTTCCAAGGAGAACTGGATCATCTTTTCGATCAATTCTTCGAGCCGTGCTTCTGACCTTAGCATCACGTCAAGGGCAATCTCTTGTTCATTCGATAATTCGCCCAGGCTGCCGTCATTTAAAAGGTCCAAGTAGCCGCGAATATGGGTTAAAGGTGTCCGCAATTCATGCGATACATTGGAAATAAAATTAGATTTCAATTGGTTTAGTTCTGCCAGCTTGATTAATGCTGTTTGTAATTCTTGGGTACGCTCTTTAACCCGCTGTTCAAGTTTTAAATTGGATTGCTGCAAAGCAGTATGCAGCTGAAATATTTGTTCAGTAATAACCTGATCTAATGTCTCGCGGTTAATCAGGTGTAGTTCTAGTAATGCCTGACCGACCAATCGTTGATGACCATCGGGACCTGGTTTCCTTGAGAATTCCAGTGCATGCTGAAGGTCTGCCTGGGTCAGTACCCCCTTCTCTATCAACAATTCACCTACCCTGGGGACAAGGATCTCCGGGGTAATCGGTATTGTGGGATTAAGGTTGATCCTGGAGATGACCTCCTGTTCCTCTTTTACGGCTGCTAAAGCCAGGTTAACCCCACATTGGGGGCATTCCAGCTCCTGCTGATTGCACAGGTGTCCGCAGTTTGGGCAGGGTATTAGATGATCCATCTTTACCAAGTTTTCCTTCTAATATCATATCCTGACTTATCTCTTAACGCAAGCCTAACAATTGTGTAAAGTAATTATAAGGAATATTATGATGATTTGAGGGATAATTCAACTTATGTTAAATCCATTGCCCACGAAGTTACTTGTCATCGACCAGGATACATTCGGGGAGAATTTTATCAAGCAGTCTCTTAATCCGAATGGTTACGATGTAATCAAAGTAAATTCCAGTTCCGATGGAATTCAAACCTCTCAGACTTTTAATCCTGACCTGATAATCATAAATATCATGCAACCCGCTGTCAACGGCTGGAAGTTATGCCGTAAACTGCGCCAATACAGCCAGGCTCCGATCCTGGTTCTCGCTGCAGTCTCGGATCCAAATTCGATTGCCTTATGGTTGGATGCTGGTGCTGATGATTACCTGACCAAGCCATTTTCTTCAGATATCCTTGTTGCCCACTTGCAAAAGCTTACCCGTCGATTTAATTTAAAACAAAATAATCCGTCGTTGTCTGCAGCGTAATCTTTCAGGAATTAACCTTTGATTCTTTATGGTCTTGGGTTAAAATCAGCAATATTTAATTCCCAGGAGTGCACGCGTGTCAAACCAAAAACCTGAACAATCCTCACAAATATCTTCTGTCAAATTAACGGACCGATCTGAAGAAGCGTGGGAAACCTCACCTGCAGCCCAATCGCTTGAACGGATGAAAGCCAATTCGCGCATTAAATATATCGTGATCGTTGTTCCCGAGGATGCTTGTCCAGCATGCCAGAATTTAACCGGCACCTACCCCAAAGATCAAGTTCCCCGTTTGCCAATTGAAAAATGCTCGCACCCCCTCGGATGTCGGTCGTATTACCTGCCTTACCTGGATGAAATATATCCATAAAACAATCCCCCTCGATCAAACGGGCTGAAATAATCAGCCCGTTTTTATTGTATTATCCTGTAATAGGCGCATTGCCAGATTAAGAGCTTCCGGTTGGGTATGAATGTCACCTGTCACCTGCGCTTCCCGGAGTGCTTCCAATAAATATCCCACAATCGGCCCCGGTTCAAGATTAAATTCTTCCATCAACTCATCGCCATTAATCAATGGAGTTGGATATATGCGCTCTGTTCGCTCTTCGAACCATGCTTTCAACAACTCACGAATAACATCCAGGTGCCTTACCCATCTTTCCTGGGAAAGCGTGGTTCCATAGGTTGCCAATATGTCTGCCATGGATAAGATGCAAATATCCACACCCGCTTCCCGTGTATCATGGAAGAAACGGTATACCGCTTTCTTGCTGGGAAATTCATCACTGTGTGAAAGCAAGGATGGTCGCATGTGATGTTTAACGATCGTTACCACTCGTTCGGTTTCCTGGCTGCTTAATTTCAATGCTTTCGCACGTTTCTCAACCAATTCACGCCCCACATGTTCGTGCTCTAAGAAACGGATCTTTCCATTCGCATCAACCTTTTGAGTCATTGCTTTACCCACGTCATGGTACAACCCTGCCAGGACCAGGATACCTCGTTGAGGCCGGTCTGGATTGATCGAGTTTTGAAAATGCTCAATCAGATGCTGGCGGTAACGTCCAATTCGTATCGCAACTAATCCCAGCATCAGGTTGCCCGTGTTATCTGGATTATAATCTTGCGTCAGGAACGCTATCAGGTTTTCCAATTGCGCCAGGGTATCCAGGGAATGCTCCCAGGCATCCTGGATGTGGGGTGGTGATTGTTGAATATTTTTTAGTCTAACGATCTCAGGCAGGACGTACTCAAGCGCATTCAGCCTATCCAGGATCCGTACTGAGCTGCTCGGATTAGATTGGGTCAATATGCGAAATAACTCATCTCGTATTCTTTCCGGAGATACTCCGGGTAATAAATCCACAGCCTGCCGAATGAATTGCAAGGTATCTGGGTGTATCCTGAGATTAAGATCGACAGAAAATCTAACTGCGCGCAGTATCCTCACCGGATCATGTGTGAAGGAGCTTGGTGAGCATGATCTCAAGCGTTTACTGGTCAGGTCAGCTGCTCCTCCCAGGGGATCGATTAAGGATGAGAGCTGATGCACCTCCACAGCCATGGCATTCATCGTGAAATCTCGTCCCTCCAGGTCGGCGATCAGATCCGCTCCTTGAAAGGTCGAAAAATCGATCCGTCTCGTGGTTCCACTTTCAATATTTCCAGCTGTATCGGTCTTGAGCACCAGCCTGGCCATGTTCCGGTCTGTGTCCAGTGGAAAGTAGGCCGCTCCTAGGCTGTTGCCAATCTGGCGCGCTAATTTCATTGCATCCCCAGGGATGACAAAATCGAGGTCATAATTCGGCCGATTGAGTAACACATCCCGGATCGCTCCTCCAACCAGGTATACCGGTTCATCTTCCGGTATCAAGCTGATGATCCGATTTAATAATGGACTGCTAATTCTGGTTGAAAATTCATCCATGGAAATTGCTTCTTCAATTGAAGTTGCAGGCAGAATGCCTGTTACTCACTCGGTTTATATTTTTCGGTTGCTAATACCCCAATGAATGGCAGGTTGCGGTAATATTCATCAGCGTCCAATCCATAACCAAATACAAATTTATCAGGGATCACGAATCCACAGTAATCGATCGGCACTTCTACTTCACGCCTCTCGGCTTTATTTAGCAATGCACATATCTTCAGACTCTTCGGATGGCGTCCACCTAATAATTCCAGCACAGCTTTGACCGTGTAACCACTGTCGACAATATCCTCGATTAAAAGCACATGCCGGTTCTGGATATCGGTGTTAATATCTAATGTGATGCGAGATTGGCCCCTGGAACGCCGCGCCCCAACCCCATAAGAAGAGACAGCCATAAAATCAACCATGTGTGGGATGGATATGTTTCGCATCAGGTCGGTCAGAAACATCACACCACCCCGCAGGATGCAAACCAGCAACAGTTCCTTACCCTTATAATCACTGCTGATCTCTGCACCTAACTCAGCGATCCTCTTTTGCAGTGCTTGTTCCGAGATCAACACTTCTTTTAGAAACTCATGGTAATCTTGCATGGCTCACTCCTTGGGAACCTCATGGTGCTTGCGGCAGCGTGCCTCGTACATCTCGGCTGCACCGATGATCACCACTGGTTCATCATACCGGGCTGGTTTTCCATTAATAATCCTTTGGGTTCGTGATGCTGGTTCACCGCAAACCATACAAATAGCTTGCAGCTTATCCACATGCTCAGCTTTTGCCATGAGTACTGGCATCGGTCCAAACGGCTCGCCTCTGAAATCTGTATCCAATCCTGCCACGATCACCCGCATTCCCTGGTCAGCCAGTTTTTGCACAATTTCAATGATCTGATTATCAAAGAACTGGGCTTCATCGATCGCTACGACGGTCGTATCTGCTGCTAAATGCGTCAAGACTTCACCAGCTTGTTCGATCGGGTGGGCTTCAAAATCATTTCCGGCATGCGATGTCACCTTCCTCACCGCATAACGGTAATCAATTGCCGGCTTAAAAACCTGCACTTTCTGCCGAGCAATCGTCGCTCGTCGCAAACGCCGGATTAGCTCGTCGGTTTTCCCGCAAAACATTGAACCAGTGATCACTTCAACCGATCCAGTACGATGTTCCATGAACTCCTCCTGTTATTCCAATCCATGAATGTTAGATAAACCTAATTATAGCAAACAGGCAGACGTTGATCACGTCTGCCTGTTAAGTGTAACTGAAATAATCCGAGGTGCAAGCTTAAACAACGATTTCCTGGGCTGCTTCGGGTAGCTCATAACCGAACTGGCGCAGTTTTTTCTTGAGATCAGCCAGTGATTTTCGGCCGAATCCATCGATAGCCAGGATTCCAGCTTCACCATTCTCTAACAGATCCATTACCTGTCCAACTTTGGTGATATCTGCTTTTGCTAATGCTTCTGTAGCACGATTCCCGATCCCCAATTCTGCAACTGGGCGCTCGGGGGAAGTGCGGGCAGATTCCCGGGCAGATTTAGTATCGATATACTGTTGGCGTACTTGCAGCTTCTTATAGAAGCGATCAACCTGTCCTTCAGAATCAACGATACGCTGCTCTCCCGTAAAAAATGGGTGGCAGTTGGAACATACATCCGTGTGGATCACTTTCTTGGTCGATCCGGTAGTCCATGTGTTGCCACAGGCACAAATGACCTGTGCATCTGTGTAATAGGTCGGGTGAATACCTTCCTTCATTTTTAGATCCTTTCAAAAAATACTAAACTTACGCTGCTACTGCAGGCGTTACGCTTACACGTTTTCGATCATCACGAATCGTCTCATATAAGACATACCCATCGATGGTGGCAAACAGGGTATCATCCTTGCCAACCATGACATTTTCACCAGGTTTGATGTGAGTACCACGCTGGCGGACTAAAATATTCCCGGCGCGCACAAACTCACCACCGTATTTTTTCACGCCCAGGCGTTGCCCCTGGCTATCGCGTCCATTACGAACAGAACCGCCACCTTTTTTATGTGCCATTTTCTATCTCCTATTCCTCGATGATCGCATCGACCCGTACACGCGTGTATTTTTGCCGATGCCCCGTTTTCGACCGGATGCGCTCTTTGGGTTTATATCGAAAAACGATGATTTTAGGTCCTTTGACCTGGGCAACAACCGTTGCTTGTATCTTCGCTCCCTGGATGAACGGTTTACCGACTTTTACGTGCTCTCCATCCGAAATGAGCAGCACCCGATCCATATCGAGCTCCTCGCCCACCTCAAGTGGATATTTGTCCACGTCGATGGATTCACCGATGACGGCTTTATATTGTTTACCGCCATCTTCAACAATAGCATACTTCATAAGCTTCCTCCAAGCTTCACTTCACCAGAAGGTCCGCGTTTATTCATAATTAGCCAGGCTGCTTTCACAGCCTGTCCCACGCAGAGCTTCGGGGAAGTTGGGGATATTATTCGCCAGTCTGCCTGGCAATTGGCAATATATAGCCCCAGCAAGGCTGCCGGGGCAGTGCGGGCTGAATTATAATAGGGTTGTTTTTTCCTGTCAACCGATTAATCTAAGTACTTTTGTCTCCAATGTCATGTGATAGTATACACTGGCAACAAGGATTATAATTAGCGATAATCTTGGTTGAATCTATCCAATTTGATATATTTCCGAGGAGGTAAGCCAATGCCCGTTAAGGGATGGATTGAAGTTGATGAGATTTTTTGTAAAGGTTGTGAGTTGTGTATCGCTGAATGTCCCCAACATGTCATGGCACTCGATATGGAAAGGCTTACGCCCAAAGGCTATCACCCCGTGTCGTTGGTTATGGATGGCTGTACCGGTTGCGGTATCTGTGCCATCGTTTGCCCGGAGGCAGCCCTGAGTGTGTATCGCGAAGCACCCATAAAATCTGTAAAAGTACCTGCTATAAATCCATAGGAGAGTATCCATGGCAAAAGAATTCCTCGAAGGTAATTTCGCCATGGCTGAAGCAGCCGTGCGCGCTGGAGTGGAAGCCTACTTTGGCTATCCCATCACACCCCAAACCGAGATCCTTGAGTGGATGTCCCACCGCATGCCCGAATTGAAGCGTGCGTTCCTGCAAGCTGAGAGTGAAGTCGCCGCGATCAACATGGTCTATGGTGCAGCTTGCACTGGTGCACGTGTGATGTCCTCTTCATCCAGCCCGGGCGTAAGTTTAATGATGGAAGGCTTGTCCTATATCGCTGGCACAGAGGTCCCTGCTGTGCTGATCGATGTTGTCCGAGGTGGTCCTGGGTTGGGTAATATCGCCCCCTCGCAGGGAGATTACAACCAGCTTGTTCACGGCGGTGGACATGGTGATTACCACCCCATCGTGCTGGCTCCTGCTTCGGTACAAGAAGCTATCGACCTGACCGTGCTTGCCTTTGACCTGGCGGAAAAGTACCGCAATATATGTATCGTGATGGCGGATGGCAGCATTGGCCAGATGATGGAACCCGCTGAGCTCCCTGAAATGCGACCTTTGCGCACCATCACCCCGGATTGGGCTGTGGATGGTTGCCTGAACCGCCCCCAAAGGATCCTGACATCGATTCTCATCGACCCGACCCTGGAGGAAATTTACAACCATAAGATCCTCGATACCTGGTACAGGATCCAGGAAAATGAGATCCGCTACAAGGAATACTACCTGGATGATGCGGAATACGTGGTGATAGGCTTTGGCACGGCTGGTCGCATTGCACTGACAGCTGTCCGGAATGCCCGCCTCGAAGGTATCAAGGTTGGTTTGTTCCGCCCGATTTCCGTCAGTCCATTTCCCTTTCCTCAGCTCGAAGAGCTGATCAAGACAACCCAGGGGTTCCTGGTTACCGAGATGAACACCGGCCAGATGTTGGAAGATGTACGCATGGCGGTCAAAGGCCGGGTACCCATCGAGTTTTATGCCCGTGTAGGTGGAATTGTCCCCTACCCAGACGAGATACTGGGTGAGATCAGGCGACTGGTCCACGAACCAAAATCACCCGACGGTGATCCGCGCAGGCGCTGGATGCAGCGTTTGAAAGACGGCGTTATTACGCTATCATGATGATAAGGATTGAATGATGGATACTCCTGTACAAACCGAAATTCAGACCGTTTATATCCGCCCGGCTTCCCTATCCCATACCCCATCTCACTACTGCCCAGGCTGCACGCATGGCATTGCCCACCGCCTGATTGCTGAAGTGATGGATGAGATGGATATCCGCGAAAAGACGATTGGTGTTGCTCCGG
Organism: uncultured Chloroflexia bacterium; assembly: GCA_963736805.1. Taxonomy (GTDB): domain Bacteria; phylum Chloroflexota; class Anaerolineae; order Anaerolineales; family UBA4823; genus FEB-25. The sequence goes on along the minus strand of CAVTQM010000035.1, from coordinate 94,861 downwards.
TGGGCTGCTCCGTTTTTGCCTATAACTATTTTGATTTCGACTGGGTCGAGGCTGCCCACGGACGCGCTCCTGCCATGGCCACCGGTATCAAGCGAGTCTTGCCCGATCGCTTCGTCTTTACCTACCAGGGAGATGGTGATCTGGCTTCCATCGGCATGAGCGAGATCATGCATGTAGCCGGTAGAGGTGAGAATATCACCACCATTTTCATCAATAACGCCATCTACGGTATGACGGGTGGGCAAATGGCACCCACCACCCTGCCAGGGCAAAAAACCACCTCCTCACCCCATGGGCGTGATGTGGAGACAATGGGTTATCCGCTGCATATGGCAGAGGTGCTCTCTAAATGGGATGGCGCAGGATATATTGTCAGGCGAAGTTTGCATGACCCAAAGAATATCCGCCTGGCAAAGAAAGCCATCCGCACCGCCTTTGAGATCCAAAAACGTGGGCTTGGCTTTTCGATGGTGGAGCTGCTCTCCACCTGCCCCACCAACTGGGGTGTTTCTGCCCAGGAAGCTCTCACCTGGCTTGTCGAGCACATGATCCCGGTCTATCCACTCGAGGATTTTAAAGTCACTTCTGGACTTGATGGTTTCAAGGCATAGGAAAGGTAGATAACAATGCAGACAGAAGTCATTTTTGCAGGGTTTGGTGGACAGGGTGTCCTCTTTTCCGGGCAGGTGCTCGGGTTTGCTGCCATGGATGCTGGATATGCGGTGACCTGGATGCCTTCTTATGGTCCCGAAATGCGCGGTGGCACTGCCAACTGTACGGTCGTGATTGCGGATGAGGAGATCGGTTCGCCAACCGTCAAAAACCCCAAGGCGGCGGTGGTGATGAACCTGCCGTCCCTGGATAAATTTGAGCCCCTGGTTACCCCGGGTGGCGTGCTGATCGTGAATTCCTCATTGGTCAACCGTGACCCATATCGAACGGACATTACCTGGGTGATGATCCCTGCCCAGGAGATTGCCGAGACGATCGGTCCACGCCGCTTGTTGAATATGGTGATGTTAGGTGCCTTACTCGATAAACTCCCGATTCTAAGCTTAGCAAATATCAAGACCGCCCTGGATGAACACATGCCCGAGCGCCACAAGAAATTTTTCAAAAGCAATGTGGAGGCTTTGGATAAGGGTGCCGCCTTCGCCCGGGGTGAGCTGGTAGTGGAAAAATCAACTTCGTCTTCCGAAGAAGCTCTCGAAACCATTGCACCTACCGCAGTATAATTTTCAATCGATCACCGGAGGGTTGCCAGGTATTGGCAACCCTTTTGATTCTTTTTTAATAAAACAAATAAATTCGAATATACTTTGATTCCTAATTTACTAACCAATTGCATCATGTAACTAATCACCCATCCCAATAAGATCCACTCCAATTATTGCCGGATATGGAAATGCGGATCAGTGAGTAATTACGCATCATATAATTACTCACCGATTAGTTATGACAAACCCAACCCCCTTTTGTCCCCCGGTCTATACCAAAACTCTGGGATGGGGGGAAGAGGTTTGAAAATGGGATGTCACAGGGAAAACCACCTGTGACATCCCATTTTTCTAAATGAGACTGCTTCCAAATGTCGCCACAGGCGATCTAAAAATACCGGATCCGGTGAGTAATTACAGGCCTTCATCGGGAAAAACCACCCGATGTACGGGTGTGTTCATCTATAAATACCAAATCAGTCATGAACACACCTTGTACCGGTGAAGATCAACCGGTATACGAATGCCTTTATTTAAAACCCATTATTGAAGGCATTCTCATTATAGCACAAATGTTCTAATCCACAAGGGGTTTAAGGAAATTGGCATCGAGAAAAGCACTCGATGTATAATTTCTCATGTTAGAGTTATTAGGAAGGAGCCGCGAGCCTCGAGGATTGAGCCATCTGCTGTGAGCATAAAAATTAATAACTCTACAAAGGACGTAAAGGTAGGCAAAGGGAACAGCTTGGGGTCAACGGAAATACTTGTATGAGAATCTCTCCTCCAAGACTAGAAATTCGCTCGTGTAGTGGAATATCATCTGGCTTCGGATCAGGCTACTGGGGGCACCCTCCAAAAACAGTGGGGTGTAATATTCGAATCCGCCAGTAAGAAAAGCGGCATCGGCAAGCAGGTGGGAAATTCGATCGAGAAAAGCATTTTCAAGAAATAGAGTTAGGGATAATTGAATTTATAATGCTGGCAAATTATGTTACAAATGCATGAGGTAAATTAAGAGTGGATGGGTGAAATCGATCGGAAAAAATATATATAATGATCCAAATAACGCTATACTTAATGTGTCACACCAAAATTATCATTTGTTATCGGAAAAAAATGAGGACCTATTATTTCGAGGTGGATTCCCGCTAAGACAGTGATACTTTTGCGGATTTCCCAATGATCGGTGTGGATTGGAATCAGACCCATGCCCTTAGCGTCAAAGCCAGGATGATACCAGCTCTGACCATCATCGGATACTTCTCCCGCATGCCCTTGCAGATAACAAATATGGTGATATAAAAATTTCTAGAACCTGGCAATTCATGGTCGAGCATGAAAAATAGCATGCTTATGGCTACATCGATAAATTGCATGATCCAGATAGACAATGAACGAAGACATCGAAATTGAAGAATTCGCGCCCTGGTTGGTAATCATCATCACATTTATTGGTGGTTGCCTACGAGTTTTTGTTCTCGGTACTAAAGGATTATGGTTGGATGAAACGTTCAGCGTGTGGGTAGCCAACCACAATGTTGTGGATATGATGCAATGGATTGTCAGGATCGACCAACACCCACCGCTTTATTATCTACTGCTCCATTACTGGATAGCCCTTAACGGGGATACACCCTATGCCGTCCGCCTGCTTTCTGTACTCTTCGGTGCAGGTACGATCCCGATTATTTACCTGATCGGCAAACGCATGTCTGGTGTGCTGATGGGATTAGTGGCAGCAGTGCTTCTGGCTCTTTCACTTTTCAACATCTCCTTTGCCCAGGAAACGCGCATGTACACGCTGCTTACATTCAACGCAGCCGTTGCGATATATGCACTGGTCAGACTGCTTACGGATTCACGCTCCGTCAGGCCTATCGGCAGCCAATTCCGGGAATATCTGGAATGCCTGGCGTACTTCCAGACAGCCTGAACCAAACACCGATGGAGATTTCAGCTATAAGGATGAGACCCGCTATCAAACCGGATGGAGAGCCTGGATATTCCGCCATCGCTGGATACCTATACGGACCATTGAGACTGATCTGGCCTGGGTTTCATATATCGTGTTCTCAGCTGCGACTATGCTCAGCCACAATACCGCAGTCTTTTTTATTGTAGCCACCAATATCTTCGTTCTTGGTCTGATGGTTTATCAAAGGATAATGCAATCAAGGCCTCCACCCGCCTTCCAGGCACCTTCTTTTGGGAACTGGGTGAAGGCTCAGATTGGTATATTCTTATTATGGAGTCCATGGCTAGTGGTCTTTATCAAGCAAGCCAGCAGAGTCGATCAGGAGTTCTGGATTCCCAACCAAGTTGGGACGCCGTCACCCAGACGCTTCGAGCATTATTAAATCCATCTGCGCCAGGTCAAGCCAGTCAGGTTATGACGGGGATCATGTGCGTGGTGCTTTGTTTTGGGTTGGTGTATTATCGAAAAAAAATTTCGATGGTCTTATTTTTGGCTGCCCTGTTCGTCATTCCCATCTTAAGTGAGCTGATCGTGAGCATCCGCCGACCTATTTTTTTAGATCGAACCTTGATTTGGATAACGATTCCATTGTTCCTGCTACTGGCGGCTGGTATCGCTCAATTAAGATTTCGCCTGCTTATGATCGTGGTGCTGGGGATTTTAGGAACAAACTACCTGTTCTCCACCGGCGATTATTACAGGTTTTTTCAAAAAGAGGATTGGAGCACTGCTGCCGGTTATGTCGCAAATTTCGCTCAAAAGGATGATTTGGTCCTTTTCAACTCAAACTTTGTGGAAATCCCGTTCAACTATTATTTTAGGACCTATGAAAACCTGTATAACATCCAGGTTGAAAAACAGGGGGTTCCTCAAGATCTGTTCGACAGTGGTATCCTGGAACCCAGAATGACGACTGACGATATACCCAGGTTAATTTCATCGTTGAGCGGACATGACAGAGTTTGGCTGGTTTACAGCCATGATTTATATACGGATCCAATGGGACTTGTCCCGCAAACGATTGCATCACAGATGACATTAACCCGGCAGCGCGATTTTTATGGAGGAAAAGTTCTATTATATGAAAATCCCTGAACCTAATCTCTACCAGACAGCCTGCACGGTGCCCTGGGAATGCCTGGCAATGTCAACTATGGGTGGCGGATTGGTACGGCACTCAATATTCCTGGACTTGATAAAATGGGGTGTGTAATCCGATCAGCTCATTCGTTTAAGATTGATTGGTAATTGAAATTACCCCTTAACTGGAATTGAACCTTCAACTGCTAGGTTATGGTAACCACTCTTATGACAATCAAATTGAATAAAAAAGTATAATATGCCGAATTGATTGGTCAGACGAAAATAATCAATATATTCAGTAGTTGAGCGTTAATTCGAGAAATCCATATGTGTCTAGCTATCTATCTTTGCTCCAAGAAAAAACTACCGATAATTACGTATCCCGATTATCCAAAAGCCATTGTTCAATCACCCGAATGGCCTGCAATTGCACAAAGATTCTATACAATGGGGCTAACTGATACAGATCAAGTTGTGCGAAAGCATTTTTCCTCTCAATATATTGTTTACGCTGGCAGTTATGAAGGATGTAGTTGTGGGTTTAATTATGGAAGAGAATATCCCGATTATGAGGATAGCCATGACGATTTACTTGCTGCAGAAGAGTCGAGAATTGAATTACTGACCTACATTCGCAAGAATGATGTAATTGAACTTTATTCATGCTGGGAAGGTGATCAAGCTCTTCCAAAAGAATTGGAACGGACAATAAAAAATTTAGAGCTACAATTACCCACGTTTGTGTTTAGGGAAAAAGAACTCCTTCACCTCACAAAACCGACAAGCTATTTTTTATAACCGAAACGTTTAATTACAGATAATCCCACACCAAGTTTTTAATGATCTAGTACCAAAGCTTATATTCTAAAATACGTGTTAATAAAAAATGTGCCTCATCTGGAACTGATCCTTAAATCGCTCGGATACGATAACAGCTCTTATAAATAACATATATAGTGAATCCGTAAAACCACCAGAATTGGCTGGAAATACTGCATATATTCCGTATAATAATCAGTTAGGTGCCTGTCTTGAAAATGTGGCGATGGAGGAAAAGAACAGTTGACTACTCTGGTAGTAAATTCGGAGGTAGATGGTCGTCGGCTGTATGGTTTGCTTGCTGGTGAAGGTAAACCTACTGTTATTCTCGATGCAGGGCTTGGTGATACTTCTGAAATCTGGTCTAAAACCCAACCAGAAATCGCTAGTTTTTCAAGTGTGTTGAGCTATGATCGTGCCGGATTAGGTCGTAGCGGAAAAGCTCCGATTCCACGAACCTGCAAAGATATTGTCATTGATCTTAGAAATTTATTGTCATCGGCAAACCTTCACCCACCATATATACTTGTCGCACATTCTTGGAGTGGGTTTAATGCCCGTTGGTATGCAAATCAATATCCTGATGAGATTATAGGCATGGTGCTCATTGATGCTGTCCATGAAGATAAATATAAGCATTTCGAAAAAGTTCTTTCGGATGAACGCACAAATCGCATGTGGGCCTTTGTAAAAGACCCATCCAAAAATGATGAAAATATTGACCGTATTGCAAGCATTGAGCAAATCTGTAGCACCAAACGCACCTTCGACTTTCCTTTGATTGTTTTAACGTGGGCTACTGACTTTGACGAATTGAATACTATCGAAACAAATTTGCAAGCTGAATTCTTAAAGTTGTCGCCTGAAAGTAATCAATATTTTTCGAAATATGATAACCATTACATCCAAAACTCTGAACCTGAACTCGTAGTAGCTGCCATTCGTCAAGTTGTAGAGTTTGTAAGAAAAAGGTGACCCTATTTTTGGTCAATCGCCACCCAACATCGGCTCCCCCTGACCGCCTTCAGCGCGGGTACGCAGCGGCCACTTGATAGAATAAATGGTTTTAGGGATTTCTTGTCTTGTCGGAGTCAGCGGCTGGTGAGTTAAACCGTTAGGGGGCATAAATGAGAGGATCGTTTACCATGAAAATTGAAATTGGTTGTACAAAACCCGATAATTTTATTGATAGATGGCCTGGCGAATTCCATATATTTTCTCATTTTGAAATGGCGCTAGGCATCCCGCACTCTCTTTTCCTTATTACCACTTTGAAAGAGAATGGCAAATCGAATGCCTGTTTTCAATCTTGGAGCTCATTTTGCGGAGATAGTGGCGGCTACTTCGCAATAACTCCATTACTTCATACAACACATACGTATCATAATATCCTTCGTACACAAGAGTTTTGTATAAATTTCATCAGTGCCCAATACTTTGAGGCTTGTTATAAGACAATTACTGATAATTCTGACGAAACGGATGAGATTGCCGCAGGTGGCTTTACACCAGAACAGGCATGCAGTATTAACGTACCGCGTATTCAGGAAGCATTTTTATCGCTAGAGTGCAAATTCCACTCCAATAACGATCTATCGGGAAAAGGCATATCTTCATTAATTATCGGAAAAGTATTGTCAGCCGCGATGGATAGTGATTATCTCAATGGATCCGAAAAGAAATATGGAAAAGACGGCTTTATGTACTATTTATATGACCTTCAGGACTTCGCATCTGGCGATCAAGGTGAGAGAAAAATAGCTTCGCTAAATATTCTACGAAGAGCATAATATTGACTTTGGTGGAAAGGAGATTTCATAAGAAATCACTCACCTATTCATCTCAGTGAAAAGTCGCCCAGCAACGCGCGTGCAACAGACATATGGGACTCGGCGCGTTTCCAAGCCTTTTTCTACGCTTTGAGTTTTCTCCGTTTTCGCGCCTTTGTCAACCGTCTGCCCACACGCCAGTAACCCAAACCATTAGGCACCCGTTCGTGGAACAGAAAACGGACAATAAGGAGTAATGTATGCTCACCAATCCGGTTATCGAATCCATGCTCAACCGTAAATCGGTCCGCAAATACACGGATCAGAAACCCACCGATGAAGTGATAGATACTATCGTGCGCGCTGGGCAGCAAGCGCCGTTCAGCGCGCAGTTGTGCAGCGTGCTGCTCTCGCGCAAGAAAGCGCCGTACGGCGCGCCGCTGTGGTTCACGTTCTGCGTGGATATGCATCGCATGGAATTGATCATGGCAAAGCGCGGCTGGACGGTGGTGGAAAGCGATCTGTCGCTGCTGCTCGTGGGGATTCAGGATGTGGCGTTGATGGCCGAGAACATGGTCATCGCGGCAGAAAGCCTCGGCATGGGCAGTTGTTTTCTGGGGATGACGCCTTACCGGGCTGAGCGCATCCAGAAACAGTATCACCTGCCCAAACGGGTTTTCCCCCTGGTGGAATTGGTCATGGGGTATCCGGCCGAGGAGTTCCCGCCCCGCCCGCGCTATCCACTCGAGTTTACGCTGTTCGAGGATCAATATCCCGAATTGACGGACGAAATGGTCGAAAATGCCATGCGCGTCATGGACGAAGGGTATCTGGCGCAGGGCTATTACCGCAAACAGAAAGTCAAAATCAAGCTGGAAGCGGATCGAAAAGAAACCTTCACCTATGAGAATTATTCGTGGACCGAGCACATCTCGCGCAAGTCGGGCCAGTGGTGGAGCGACCCAAAGGAACTGCTGGATCAGATGGAGAAGTGCGGTTTTGTGGTCAGAACGAAAGAGTAGAGTTCTAATACTTTGACCGGTGCCGGTTGCGACGGGGGGAACAGCCTGAAAGGTGATTTGAAAATGCAGATCAGTGAGCAATTAGAGTAAATGTTAATTATATTTGTTCCTATTTGGATATTAATGGTATGATTAATAATACAATTTAAGCCAACATGGAGCCCAACTATAACGAATATTAACGCTTCATTGAATTTGAAAAGTGGTTTTTGTATCTTTTCAGAGGATCAATAAATGAATAGAATGAATCCCCTTGCGACATTAGAAAAAATGGCTGATGCGCTTGAAGTATCGGCAAGTGAGTTTTTGATATAAATTCAGTCAATGATACGCTTAACACACCCAATCAACAGAGGTAATATAAAAGTATGAACAATATTAATAGCCATCAAAAAGAGTTGTCTCCAGAACAACGTGATGAACTACTCAGAGCATTGAAAGCCCGTTTTGAGAAAAACATGAACCGCCATCAAGGTATTGAATGGGCTAAAGTACAAGCAAAGCTGGAAGCAAATACTGAAAAACTGTGGTCGCTCCATGAAATGGAAAGAACTGGCGGTGAACCGGATGTTGTTGGTGATGATAAAAAGACGGGCGAATACATTTTTTATGATTGTTCAGCGGAAACTCCTAAAGACCGCAGAAATGTTTGTTATGACCGTGAAGCGCTGGAGTCAAGGAAAGAATTTAAACCAAAAGATAGCGCGATGGGTATGGCAGCTGCCATGGGCATCGAGATTTTAACAGAAGAACAATATCGAGAGTTGCAGGAACTTGGAAATTTCGATACAAAAACGTCGAGCTGGTTGAAAACCCCTTCTGAAATTAGGAAACTCGGCGGCGCGATTTTTGCCGATCGTCGCTACGACCATGTCTTCGTGTATCACAACGGTGCGGAGTCTTACTATGGTGTCAGGGGGTTCCGTGGCTCGCTAAGGGTCTAAAATTTTACGCAGACAGCTAAGTGGAGGTTCCTTGTAACAGGTTTGAGAAAAGTAACGGAATTATTTCTGTAGTATGTCCATAAAAATCAAATGTGGGCTAGCACAGCTTGCACTGGAAGGTGGGGATTTGATACTGTTTTCTAGGATTTCTCCCACCTTGATTTTTCTTTATCCCAAACATTGCCCACACCCGCCCACCCTGCCAATACAGCAACCCGTTATAGGATTTAATCAATAAGGTGCTATAAAATGAGCAAAAAGAAGAAAATGGTTGGTTTTATTAATCTTTAACAGACTGTTTAGAGGACATGCTTACGGTATTATGTACAAGAAGGCTGTTCACCCGAGCTGAAAAGCCTGGTGATAGAAGGCTTCGCCATATTCTTTCATGTACGCCAGCGTATCCCAAGCCGACTGGGCGGGGACGTGGGAATTTGGAAATGAACGATAAAAAAAAGACTGCCCAAATTTTATTTGGGCAGTCTTTTTATCTGAAATCCACTTGAGGCTGATAAAAAATCCTTACTTATCCTCAGCCAACCCTTTTCCACTGTGCTTGAGCGCTGCATGGGCAGCTGCCAGGCGGGCGATCGGCACCCGGAACGGAGAACAGCTGACGTAGTTGTTCCCGATCAGGTGGCAGAACTCGATCGAATTGGGGTCACCACCGTGCTCACCGCAGATACCCACTTCCAGGTCGGGGCGTGTCGTGCGACCATCTTTAATGGTCATGTCCATCAGTCGCCCAACCCCATCCCGGTCGATGGTCTGGAACGGATTCTTGGGTAGAATACCCTCAGCCACATAAGTGACCAGGAAGTTGCGTTCGGCATCATCCCGGCTGTAGCCAAAGGTCATCTGGGTCAGGTCATTGGTGCCAAAGGAGAAGAACTCGGCATACTCGGCAATCTCAGCGGCGGTCACTGCGGCGCGGGGGATCTCGATCATCGTCCCAAACTTATATGTGAAGTTAACCTTCTTCTCTTTCATCACCTCATCGGCAATCTTAATCAAGCGTGGTTGGATCCACTTCAATTCATTGACTGTACCAGTCAATGGGATCATCACTTCGGGTTTGACCACCACACCGCTCAAGGTGCAATCAGCGGCAGCTTCAAAAATCGCCCGTACCTGCATCTCCACGATCTGCGGCATATAAATGCTCAGTCGTACACCGCGCAATCCCATCATCGGGTTGCTCTCATGCATGCCACGGATGTCTGCCAGCAGCTTTTCCTTCTCCGCCAGACCGGCGGTCTCACCCTTCACCCGCATGGTGATCACCTCTTCGAAGCAACTCTTCCTCATTGGGCATGAACTCATGCAGTGGTGGATCGATCAAGCGGATAATCACCGGGTAACCATCCATAGCCCTGAAAAGACCATCGAAATCTGCCCTCTGATATGGCAGCAATTCATCCAGCGCAGCTTTACGATCCTCCAGCTTTTCTGCCAGGATCATGCGCTGCACGATCGGCAAGCGTTCTTTTTCGAAGAACATGTGCTCAGTGCGGCACAGCCCAATCCCAACCGCACCATAGGAGCGTGCTCTCTGGGCATCCTTCGGGTAATCGGCATTTGCCCATACCTGCAAGCCTTTGGTCGGCCAGCCAGGGGCGAATTTGCGCATCCCGGGAGTGGCGCAGATATCATCTGCCCACTTCAAAACTGTAAGCAAATCAGTTTGCTCTTCGATCTTGGGAGTAAAAGTTTGAATCTTCCCAGTGAACACTTCGCCCGTCGTTCCATCCACCGAGATCCACTCACCTTCTTTTATTAGCTTGCCATCTGCGGTCATCAACCGGTTTTCCAGGTCAATCTTGATCTGCGAAGCTCCTACCACGCACGGGATACCAAACTGGCGGGCGACCACGGCTGCGTGGGAGGTGGCTCCCCCTTCGGAGGTCAGGACACCCTTGGCAGCGATCATACCATGCACGTCATCCGGCTTGGTGAAGGGGCGTACCATGATCACATCCTGCTTGTTTTCCTTGGCTTGCTTCTCAGCCATATCGGCATCAAAGTAAATCTGCCCAACGGCTGCACCTGGAGAGGCATTTACACCTTTGGCAAAAAATCGGTTATCTTTCCTGGCAACTTCTTTGTCGGCAAAAACAAATTGAGGGTGGAGCAAGATATCAACCTGTTCAGGAGTGATCCGTAAAACCGCTTCTTCCTTCTTGATCAAGCCTTCATTTGCCATATCCAATGCAATTTTCACAGCTGCATTGGCAGTTCGTTTACCATTGCGGGTCTGCAGCATCCATAGCTTACCATGTTCGATGGTGAATTCCACGTCCTGCATTTCGGTGTAGTGCTTCTCGAGCCTGTCGGTGATCTGCATGAACTGGCGGTAAGCCTCGGGCATCTTGGAATTAAGGTTGGCGATCTTATCTGCACTTCGAATCCCAGCCACCACGTCCTCACCCTGAGCGTTCAGCAGGTACTCGCCAAACATTTTCTTTTCACCTGTCGATGGATCACGGGTGAAGGCAACACCGGTTCCAGAGTCTTCGCCCATGTTACCAAAAACCATAGTCTGGATATTCACAGCGGTGCCCAGGTCATCCGGGATATTGGTAGCCCGGCGATAATCCACGGCGCGTTTGCCATTCCAGGATTTGAAGACTGCCTCGGTCGCCAGCTCAAGTTGTTTGAACGGATCCTGCGGGAAGTCAAAGCCTTGTTTCTGTCTGACAACGGCTTTAAATGCTGCAGTGATGGCTTTCCAATCCTCAGCATTCATCTCGGTATCCAGCTTGTAACCTTTTTTGTGTTTGTACTCAGCCAGTGGCTCTTCAAAGGCTTCATCCGGGATACCCAGCACCACAGTACCGAACATTTCCACCAACCGTCGGTACGAGTCATATACAAAGCGGGGATTGTTGGTCAGTTTCACCATGCCTTCGGCGGTGATATCCGTTAATCCGATGTTCAGCACGGTATCCATCATGCCGGGCATGGAGAACTTAGCCCCCGAGCGACAGGAAACCAGTAAAGGATTACTGGCATCCCCAAATTTCTTGCCGGTCAGTTTTTCGACCTTTTTCAAGGCTTCCAATTCTTGATCCCACATCCCAGGGGGAAATTTGCCGGCTGCCTGATAAGCGTTGCACGCTTCGGTCGTCGCGGTGAACCCGGGCGGGACGGGGACATCGGCACGGGTCATATCGGCCAGTCCAGAGCCTTTACCACCCAGCAATGCCCGCACATCGTCCCATTTGCCCCCGACATAATCTTCAGCTAATTTAACTTCATCAAATGAATAAACCCATTTCTTTTCTGTCATTTCTTTTCTCCAAATTGAATATTTCTCTACATCAATGTGTAGTAGTTTTCACAATTAGGGCACAAACCCAACCGAATAGTTTACCACAATCATCGAATTATTAAGGACGCAAACATTGAAAATGAAATATACTATTAATGTTTGCCTATTACCGATAATGGCTGGAATTGGCAGTAAAAAAACCCTGATTTTCTTTCCTCCCAGGGCTAATGAGACTTCAGAGAACCATTCGATGCTATCTTTACTGATTATCCAAGAACTTCTTCTTCCACTCATACAACTTGTTCAGAGCTTCAATGGGTGATAAAGCATTGATATCCATCCCTTTCAGCTCATCCAGGAAGGGGTTCGTATCTGGAAACAGTGCCATCTGGTGAGGCAATTCAGGATCGATCTTTATGGCTTTCCCCGAGGATTTCTCCAGCTGCAACAATATCTCTTCAGCTCTTTGTACGACGGGAGAGGGCAGTCCAGCCAGCTGCCCGACATGGATACCATAGGAACGGTCCGCCCCTCCAGGAATGATCTTATGCAGGAAAACAACCTTTCCTGCAGATTCGCTCACGGCGACGTTATAATTTCTGACTCCAGGAAGCAAATCAGCCAATTGGGTCAGCTCATGGTAATGGGTTGCAAAGAGCGTTTTCGAGCGCAAAGATGGATGGTTATGGATATATTCCACGACCGCCCAAGCAATCGATACACCATCATAGGTGCTTGTGCCGCGCCCAATTTCGTCCAAGATCAGCAAAGAGCGATTGGTGGCATGATGAAGAATATTGGCAGTTTCAACCATTTCCACCATAAAAGTGGATTGACCAGAATAGATCTCGTCCTGGGCACCAATACGGGTAAAGATACGATCGACCAGGCCGATGCGGGCTGATGCAGCGGGTACGAAGCTGCCCATCTGGGCCATCAGCACAACCAAAGCAACCTGGCGAAGAAAAGTGCTTTTTCCCGACATATTTGGCCCGGTCAGGATGCGGATGCGTTCTCCATCTTCAAAGATGGCGTCATTGGTTACAAAACGTTCACCTTTTAATGAGTGTTCAACCACTGGATGGCGTCCTTCATGGATTTCAAGGATATCTTCTGCCACAACTTCCGGAAGCACATAACCTCCCAGGGCTGCCACCTCGGCCAGTGAAGCCAATACATCGAGCTCCGCCAATGTTCGAGCTGTGACCAGCAAACGGTTTGAAGATGTTGCAAGCTGCTCACATACCTGGTGGAATATGCTCGTCTCAATCTGGTGAATTGAGTCTTCTGCATTCAATACCAATGCTTCATACTCTTTCATCTCTGGGGTAATATAACGCTCGGCATTAACTAAGGTTTGCTTGCGGATATATTCATCGGGGACCAACTCAGCATTTGCGCGGGTGACTTCAATGTAATACCCAAATATCTTGTTGTAGCCAACCTTTAAAGTTTTTATCCCCGTCCGCTCACGCTCTATTGTCTCAAGATTTGCAATCCATTCACGTGCATGACGCGATCTTTCAATCACCCCATCCAGCTCGGCTGAGTAACCATCGCGTATGATGCCCGTGTTTTGAAGCGTGGCAGGAGGGTCCTCAGCAATTGCGGCTTCTAATATTTGCAATTCGCCTACACAGGAGTCAAATTCCTTCTTAATTGAATCCAGGGCGGAAATAGCAAAGCCAGAGTCCGATCCAGCTTGGACGTTTCCTGATCCACTGATGATCAAGGCAATTCCAGGCATTCGTTGGAGTGTTCGCGCGCATACCCACAAGGTCGCGTGGTTGTGCCGATCCGCTGGCTAAACGGGTGGTCAGCCGTTCCAGGTCACTTAATGGTTTTAAGGCAGCCCGAAATTCAGCGCGTAACAAACCATGATCATAAAAATATTGCACACCCTTTTGCCGTTGGTGAATCAATTCTACGTCCAGGAGTGGTTTGCTCACCCATTGGCGGATCAAGCGTTTTCCCATCGGTGTAATCGCCCGATCAAGCTCGCCCAACAGGCTGCCTTGAACGCTGCCATCGCGGATCGTCTCTGTCAGCTCAAGGTTGCGGCGTGTTGAGGCATCTAAATTCATAAATTCGGAGGTGGTATAGGTGCTCAGGCTGTTTAACATCTTGAGAGCCGCAGGCTGGGTATCCAAAAGGTATTGAATAATCGCCCCCGCCGCTTGGACTGCCAATGGCTTTCCACGTAAACCAAATCCGTCCAACGAGGCAACCCCAAAATGCTGCAAAAGAGCATCCTGGCAGCGCTCAGCATTGAAGTGCCATGCCTGCCAGGCAGTGAGATGTCCGGAAATTCCATCCGGTAAAATGATAGGCTCAGGATACAAAATTTCTGCAGGGTGCAGCCGAAGGAGCTCAGCCCTTAATGCAACCTGAATATCGTCAGTATCCAGCTCAGTCACCGCAAATTCACCGGTGGAGATATCCACGTAAGCAATCCCAGCCAAATTTTCAAAGATTTGCACACAGGCAAGGTAATTATTAGAATTTTGCGGTAACAAGCCCGATTCGATCAGGGTCCCTGGGGTAACCACCCGCACAACTTCACGAGGAAAAATCCCTTTAATGGGTTGATCGCCCATCTGTTCACAGATGGCTACGTGGAAACCACGCTCGATCAAACGCGCCAGGTAGTTTTCCAGGGCATGGTAGGGAATGCCCGCCAGAGGTACCCTCACCCCCTTCCCCACAGGACGGGAAGTTAACACAATATCCAGCTCACGAGCAGCCACTTCAGCGTCCTGGTCAAAGGTCTCGTAAAAATCCCCCAAGCGGAAGAAGAGAATGGCATTTGGATACTGGCGTTTGATCTCCAGGTATTGTTTACGTATCGGGGTGATGTCCTCAGCTTTTGTCATTCGTCCTCAGGACCTCATTCTAGTATGAGGGATGGAAATAGGCAAGTGCAATTTCACGAATATACTTTTAGAGATTGTATTAATTGCATTCCACAGCTATAATTTAATCACGATATTCTACTGAAAGGAGAAAACTTTATGGCTAGTGTCACGTACGAAAAGGTTTCAAAACGGTTCGGAGAAGTCATTGCTGTAAACAACCTTAATCTTGAAATTGCTGACAAAGAATTTCTTGTTCTGGTTGGCCCCTCCGGGTGTGGAAAGACAACCGCATTAAGGCTGTTGGCAGGCTTGGAGGAGATCTCAGAAGGTCGGATCATGATCGGAGACCGTGTGGTGAATGATGTTGCACCCAAAGACCGGGATATTGCGATGGTCTTTCAATCCTATGCCCTTTACCCCCACATGAGTGTATACGACAACATGGCATTTGGTTTAAAATTACGCAAAACCCCAAAAGAGGAAATCAAGCGTAGGGTGAGTGAAGCAGCAACAACGCTCGGAATAGAGAGCTTATTAGATCGAAAACCTCGGCAATTGTCTGGTGGTCAGCGCCAGCGTGTGGCGGTTGGACGGGCGATCGTACGCGAGCCTAAAGTTTTCCTTTTTGATGAGCCGCTTTCAAACCTGGATGCAAAATTGCGGGTGGAAACACGCGCCAACCTCAGCAAGCTTCATCAACAGCTGAAAACGACATTCATTTATGTTACCCACGACCAGATTGAAGCGATGACCATGGCAAGCAGGATCGCGGTGATCAACCGAGGCTTATTACAGCAGGTTGACACACCTCAGGTGTTATATGACCAACCAGATAATTTATTCGTTGCTGGATTCATTGGTTCACCTGCCATGAATTTCTTTAAAGCAAAATTGGTACGTGGTGACGGAAAGCTGTTTGTGGATGGTGAATCATTTAAGGTCGAAGTACCTTCCTTTAAGAATGATACATACTCTAAATACGTAGATAAACCCGTTATTATGGGCATACGACCCGAAGATATCCAAGACCCCCACTACCTACCCCCTGGGATCATTCCCCAGCCAGTCGATGGTTTGGTGGATGTGACTGAGCTAATGGGAAATGAAATTCAGCTCTATGTAACAACAGGTGAGCATAATTTTGTTGCCCGGGTTGACCCACGCGGTCGATGGTTTGGTGGATGTGACTGAGCTAATGGGAAATGAAATTCAGCTCTATATAACAACAGGTGAGCATAATTTCGTTGCCCGGGTTGACCCACGCACTAAAGTAAGTATGGGTGAAAGAACCCAGGTCGTTTTCAATATGGGAAATATGCACTTGTTTGATCCAGAGACAGAGGCAGCAATCCGATAAGTAAATATCCGTAAGATCATTGTGTTTTATGAATAAAAACGTCTCCTTGTATTTACATTTTTATCAAGGAAAATGTAAATACTGGGGAGATGTTTGTTAAAACCAAGAAATAGAGGAAAAAACATGAACCCCGCATATAAACTTGTATTACTACGTCATGGTCAAAGCACATGGAACCTGGAGAACCGTTTTACAGGTTGGACAGATGTTGGACTGACCGACCAGGGTGTAAGTGAAGCTCATCAAGCTGGAAAACTATTACGCGAAGGTGGCTATAGCTTCGACCTGGCCTATACATCCGTATTGAAACGTGCAGTAAAAACCCTTTGGATCGTAATGGAAGAAATGGACCTGGAATGGCTTCCGGTTATCAATGCCTGGCAGCTGAATGAAAGGCATTATGGTGCCCTGCAAGGTTTAAATAAGGCAGAGATGGCTGTTAAATTCGGTGAAGCTCAGGTAAAGATATGGCGCCGAAGCTACGACATACAGCCTCCCGCGCTTGAGCTGGACGACCCACGCCATCCACGTTTTGACCGCCGTTATTCCTCCCTCTCAGAAACTGAGCTGCCACGCACTGAATGTTTAAAGGATACCGTTGCCCGAATGCTGCCCTATTGGCACAGTACGATTGCTCCAATCGTAAGATCAGGGAAACAGGTCATTATTTGCGCACACGGAAACAGCCTGCGCGCATTGGTAAAATACCTGGATAATATTGCAGACAATGAAATCGTTGAATTAAATATTCCAACCGGCATTCCACTGGTCTATGAGCTGGATAATGACCTGCGTCCATTGCGAAGTTACTACCTGGGAGATCCTGAAGAAATCCGTAAGGCAGCTGAAGCGGTAGCAAACCAGGGAAAAGCCAAATAAAAATGGGTTTCCAACTGAAGGTATATGGTCACGTTCAATAAGCGACCTATCAGATTAGCTATATTTAGCCTGATTCTGGCATCTGGTATCATGGCTTGTTTTGGAGTTAATCAGATCACCCAAATTCCTCAACCAACCACTCCAGTTAATACATCGCCTTCCAACGGATACTCCATTCCCGGCTGCTTCACCAACAACGATCCCGATACCATCAGATACCCCGATTGGAGCAACTCCCACATCCGTATCGACTGAGATTCCACCTGCTACAGGACAGATTAATATCCTGGAAATTAATGGATTCAAAGACGATGCGGATTATTGGTACTTTTATGGATTGGTCCGGAATGATACGAACCAATCAATTTCCGATTTACAGGTCGAGGTGAAATTATTGGACGCAACGGGAGCAGTAATTTATTCCTATGCCACGTATTCAATGCTTAATAACCTTACTCCTGGTGAAAGCTCTCCATTCTCAGATTTCACGACTGAACCTTTCCCCAATGGAAAAACCATGCAAGCCACGGTTGCCGGATATAACAGCACGGTTGCTATTCATCGAGCGAATATTGAATTTCGGGGTATAACCATCTGGGCCGATGAATATAATGACGTTTACCTGGCAGGGGAAGTATTCAATGGTAACGCAGATCCGGTCGATATCCATGCAATCGCGGGAACACTGAGCGATGAAAATGGAAACCTGGTTACAGCCTCCTATGCCTACCCTTTTTTGACTATATAGAACCGGATGGCAGCGGTCCCTTTGTGATGCGGTTTGATGCACCCGTTGGGCAGGCTGGGGAACTAACCAACTACTCCATTACATCCGACGCACTGGTCACCAATCCCATCTCACCTAATGAGCTATCAATTTCTGATACGCAATTACCGTACCGGGATATGCATGGCGACTTCCACCTGGTGGGCTCCTTAACAAATAATGCATCAGAGCCAATGAACATTTCATTGTTAGCGGGTGCATATGATGAGAACGGTAATTGTATTGATGCAAGTTCTTTGTATGTGCCTGATTTTACGATCCCACTAAACCCAGGCGATAGCTTACCTTATGATTTCACGATGTGGGGTGCATTGGACTTTGTACCAGAAGCTGTGAAGTCTGCAAATAAATATACGCGTATTGATGAATTGGATCTCCACCTACGAAGCATCATCACCAGCGTTCGAATTCGCTACCAAAGATGATATGCATTCCTTTGATGGAGGAGCGGGAATCTTCAGCGGGACTGTGATCAATAATTCAGGACAAGATTTGAGCTCGGTAATCGTAACGGTGTCGATTTACAATGCATCAACCGGAGAATTAATGGCAACCAACAGTTCCTTTGTGCCAGAAATCCTGCTAAATAATGGGACAGGCTCATACGAGGTATTTTTGTATCCACCAGAAGAATATCGACCTGCAAAATATCAACGTGGTAATTACTGCATCAGGCCAGTAGAGCAAAGATTAACAATCCCATCGAGCAATATCCTACCGATGGGATTTTTTTAAGGTTTTGACAGTTTTAATCGAATCTTCCGGGCTCCAAAATAAACCAGGAGGCCTAAAAATTATTGATAAACCGCCCACCATCAGGAAAGTATCCTGCCAGAAGCGCTCTGGGAAGAGGCGAATCAAGGTATCGCTATACAAAAATGACCATGTTCCGGCATTGAAGAAAATTTGATGGAATAGAACGAATATGTATTGAAATAGAATTAATACTGAAAAAATAATCAGACCAATTAATCCAAAAAGTAATATACTTCCCCTTTCTAATCCCTTCAAATATTCCACCTTCCACTTTCCAATCCAAGCCCAGATTGCTAGTGCGATAAGCAATCCAGAACTTAACCCTAAAACCTTCAACGCCCCGCTAACCACATTCTTGACATCCAACATGTGTTCCAATTCGCGTTCGTTATACAGATAAGCACAATCTTTCATAAATTGGCATGAAGGTTCTGGAGCTTGCTGCCCGGATGGAAATCGGAGATCACCTAAATAAGATATGTCGGAAGAATTTACCAGGTAATCCACTGCAAATTTTCCATAATTCAAACGGTCTTGTAGACTAAAACCATATGGATCATCTGGAAACCCAGGCGTATGGTATTCAAAGACAAGATACCAGGGATTAATGACCACCCTGACAACCAGCAATACAATGACCACTGGAAGGAGCAGGGCGATTACCCAGGATAATATTTTATATACGATTTTCATTGGTCTATCCTTTATTAATGATCAATGTCCGATTTCTTCCAAATCTCCAAACAGAACATAACTCATGACCATGCTGTTGGTCACCCATTCTATTGGCGACCAATCATCTGTATAAACTATGCCTGAAGCAGGTGTGGGTTTAACATTTTCGAGTGCAACCTGGATTGATTGCAAGAGTAAATCTGAAGTATCGACCTCATTCTTGAGATAGTCCAGGTTTTGACTCAGATTGTCAAAACTGGTGGGTTGGTTCGTGGCATAGATCATTGTATTGAATGATCCAGGCACATCCACAGTATATACTGAAGGAAAAACGGCTTGAATTGTGCTCGAGATTTGGTCAACCAGCGTTCGATCGGTTGGAGACCTGCCAACATTGACTACCAGCACCCCATCATCGGTGAGATGTTCCTTTGCAGTTTCGAAGAATTCACGAGTGGTTAAATGGGGAGGAATATACGGAGGGCGGTAAGCATCCACAGCGATAATGCTGTAAGTTTTATTGCTTTGGTTCAATCCCACCCGTCCATCCTGAGCAATGGCGTTTAGGTTTGACATGTTCATATCAAAATATTTCTGCCCAATTTGGATGATTGCCGGATCAATTTCAAATCCATCGATGGGGATATTCCCATACACATCGGTTGCCTGCCTTGCCACCGTCCCAGCAGCAAGTCCAATGATCGCCATATTTTTAACTTTGTCAAGCCTGGTAAGGTGGGGTATTAAAAAAGGGTGCGACCAGGAATTCCTGCCATGGTCCGCCATAATTCAAATTGCTTGCGTTCCATACTGAATGGATCCCCTGCCCTTCATTGAGCCGCAAGTAGCGGTAACCATCCTTCTCAAGCACCTGAATATAGTTATATGCACTTTCCCTTTCATAGATTTCTCCTGCAGTTTGCTTGATCGATCCTTTACCCCAAAGAATTCCTAATATGCATAAAACAATCGGCATCCATATCCATATAATTGTGGCCTTCCAACCGGAGGTTTTATATAAGCCAACTAAAGCAACCAGGGTGAGAAACAAGCTAAATATCAAGAAGGTCATGGTCGTCCCCACCAATGGGATGAGCACCAACACCGGCAGGAAAGTACCGACGAAGGATCCAAGCGTTGATATGGCATAAATTTGACCCGAAATCCGACCAGCATGGCGTGAATCGACCATTGCAAGACGGATCGCAAAGGGTGAGGTGGTGCCCAACAAGGTTACCGGTACGATGAGAAGGATCAATACAGCCAGGAAGGATCCAAATAGGATACCTACTGCGAAGCTGGTCAAATGCATCAGCTGCCATTCGTAACACAGGCCTGGCAAAAAAAGGTACAAGCCCTGCTGTAAACGCTCCCCAGGCGAGCACGGTATACATGGTCTGAAATTTGGGTGACCGGTCTGCCCAATACCCGCCGATAAAATATCCGATGGTGAGGTAAATCAGGATCAGACCAATAATGCTGGCCCAAACCAGGTTGCTGGTTCCGAAGGTATTTCCCAACAAGCGCGAAGCAGCAAACTCGATCGCCAGGCAGGTCATCCCAGAAGAAAAAACCGTGAAGTATAAGTAAATGTTCCTATTTCCGGACCTGGAGGTCATTTCAAATTTCCTTGATCGTTCAGTAAGATTAAAGACGGAGGGATTATATCTCACAGCATAAATTCATACAAACATGATACATTATTATGTAGATGTTTATTTTGATGTGGTTATCAAATTTAAATCCATTCAGAGTATCCAGTTACCCAATCACGAATTGATAATCTTGCGTATAATTGGTACATTCCATCACATATAGGAGGAAAATGCGATGTTAAAAGAATTCAGAGATTTTGTAATGAAAGGGAACGTGATTGACCTGGCTGTTGCTGTGATCATTGGGGCAGCCTTTGGAAAGATTGTCACTTCTTTTACAAATGACATCATTATGCCACCCATTGGTATGCTGCTGGGTAATGTAAACTTCACAGATCTGTTCATTGCATTGGATGGAAATCAATACGCATCCCTTGCCATTGCCCAGGCTGCTGGTGCTCCGACCATCAATTATGGCGTGTTCATCAATACAATCATCGATTTTATCATCATGGCATTTGTAATTTTCCTGATCGTTAAGCAGATGAAATCGCATGAAGCATGCTCCTGCACCGGCTGCCCCAACCACCAAGGAATGCCCGTTCTGCTATACCCAAATCCCAATTCCAGCCACACGCTGTCCAAACTGCACCTCTGAAATCAAGTGAAACAGGAAATTGAATGACCTCTACCAAACCAACCGGCGCACAGATCCGCAAGGATTTTATCGACTTTTTCTCTAGAGCAAGGACATACCATCGTTCCTTCAGCCTCGCTCGTCCCTGGAGGCGATCAAACCCTGCTATTCACCAACGCAGGCATGGTTCAATTCAAGGATGTATTCCTTGGAACAGATAAACGACCCTACCAACGCGCGGCCGATTCTCAGAAGTGCATGCGGGTTGCCGGTAAGCATAATGATCTGGATGATGTTGGGCGTGACAATATCCACCACACCTTCTTCGAAATGCTTGGTAACTGGTCATTTGGTGATTATTACAAGAAAGAAGCCATCGCGTGGGCATGGCAGCTGCTGACAGATGTCTGGGGATTGCCCAAAGAGAAATTGTGGACAACTGTTTTTCGGGATGATAAAGGCGATATTCCAGAGGATGATGAAGCGGCTGAAAATTGGCGTAAACAGCCGGGTATAAATCCAGACCATGTATTATTTTTCGGGCGCAAGGATAATTTTTGGGAGATGGCAGAAAAAGGTCCATGCGGACCGTGCAGCGAGATTCACCTGGACCGAGGAAACGAGTATTGCGACAAACAAGGCATTCCCAGGACACGTTTGCCAGGTCAATGGCGACTGCCAGCGTTTTTTGGAGCTGTGGAACCTGGTTTTTATCCAATATAACCGCCTCAGTCCCACCGAGCTTGAACCCCTGCCTGCCAAACATGTGGATACAGGCATGGGATTTGAGCGTATCGTCTCAATTCTTCAAGGGTGTTGATTCGAATTACCGCACTGATTTGCTCTGGCCATTGATCTTAACCACCCAAAAACTCAGCGGGGATTCAGATGAGCAGCGCGAAGCAAACCTGACTCCCTACCGGGTGATCGCAGACCATGCCAGGGCAGCAGCATTTTTGATTGCAGATGGAGTCGTACCAGGCAACAAAGAGCGGAATTATATTACCCGCATGATCATTCGCCGGGCATACCGATTTGGCGGCAAGATTGGACTGAACCAGCCATTCCTCTCCAAGGTGGCAGAGGTGGTGATCAACAGCTATGGTGATTTTTATCCCGAGTTAAAGCGAAATCGAAAAACGATCCTGACGTCCATTAAAGAGGAAGAAGAACAATTCCAACGTACACTTGACCGTGCGATCACTCAACTTGAGTATTTATTGGAGGGTGTAAATAATTCCGGTCAAAAGTTACTACCCGGTGAAGAGGCTGGGAATTTATATACAACCTTTGGAATGCCTTTCGAGATCACACGGGATATTGCACGTGAACGAGGCCTCGATGTGGATAAACCTGGATATGACCAGTTTATGAAAGAACACAGCCAGGTATCGGGTGGTGGAAAAGCCATTGGTGAAATGGGTGGCGAGGATGTGGAAATATTTCGCCAGGTTGTGGACGAATTGGAACAACAGGGTAGCTTACCTGCATCTGGAGTCGATTACGATCCATATCACCGCTTGGAAGTATCTGGAAAGGTACTGGCATTATTCTGCAACGGGGAACCCGAGCAGGAAGCTAAACTGGATGATGAGGTAGAGGTCATCTTGCCAGAGACATGTTTCTATATCGAATCAGGTGGGCAAGTCTCAGATACTGGTTGGATCCGGTCAGCGGATGGAAATTGGGAAATTGAAGTGGTGGAGATGCGTAAACCCGCCGCGGGTGTGATCGTGCACGTTGGAAAAGTGATCAAAGGGCAACCCAAGGTAGGCGATGAGGCGATTGCATCTGTGGATGCCCAACGACGCAGGGATATCATGCGAAACCATACCGCCACGCACTTATTACATGCCGAGCTTAGGCGTGTACTTGGTGAACATGCCAGGCAAGCTGGTTCGCTTGTTGCATCAGACCGGTTGAGGTTTGACTTCAATCATTCCGAAGCAGTCACTCCAAGCCAGCTGGCGGAGATCGAGGCTGGAGTGAACCAGCATATCCTGGGTGATTTTGCACTCAAAACCACCATCAAGCCTTACCAACAGGCTGTCGACGAAGGTGCAATGGCATTATTCGGTGAGAAATACGGCGAGACTGTCCGCACGATCACCATTGGGGATGAGCATCCATTTTCGTATGAGCTGTGTGGTGGCACGCACGTTGGTGAGACCGGAGATATTGGCATCTGCCTGATCACGAGTGAAGGAAGTGTTGCTGCAAATACCCGCCGCATCGAAGCAGTGACCGGTCGAAAAGCGTATGAGCTCGTACAGAACCGGTTTAATACCATCAGCCAGGTATCCAGGCTGCTTGGCAGCACACCGGATCACTTATTAGAAAAAACGACCAGCATACTGGATGAACTGAGCGATGCAAAAAAGCAAGTCACTACCTTGCGGCAGAGCCTGGTTTCAGCTGAATTCGAGAAAAAGCTGAATAATCCTATCCAGGTTAAAGATATAAATGTAGTCGTTGCCAGGTTGAATGATGCAGACGCGGATACTTTACGACAAATGGTCGATCGATTTCGTGTTAAATACCCTGATAAGGGAATTGCAGTTCTAGCCAGCGAAAGAGATGGGAAACCCACGATCATTGCTGCCATCACCCATGATCTTCTTGCACGTGGCATTAACGCGATTGACCTGGTCAGGTATGTCGCAAGTCCTCTCGGAGGAGGGGGTGGCGGTAAACCAACGCTTGCACAGGCAGGTGGAAAGGATGCTTCTCAATTGGATGCAGCCCTGGAAAGTGTGGAAGGCTGGGTGAAGGAGATGCTGGATTGATAATGGTTAACAATTGTTGGAAATAAGGACCAATTCAATCCGGGATTGCCTTGTGCCCACGCATTATCAGACAAATAACTGGACGGCAAAGCATATTCTTCGCTTAATAATCGCTGCGAGTAAGATACCTTCGTGAAAACCCAAATCATCCAGGTCAGTAAGAACGATGACCATGTCTCGGTTTGCGATAAAATGAACTGGAGTCAAACCGGGCGTATTCTTGCTGGTCTGGCCAAACAAAGGGCAGGTTCTGAACCGACGGCTCGAGCTTGTCATGGTAAAGCGGCATGCCAGTCGATTGGGAGCTCAGCTTGCGTTGGTCACGCATGATGCGGAAGTTCGGTTTATTGCCCAACCAGGTTGGTATCCCGGTTTTTAATAACCTTCGTCAAGCACAGGATACACATTGGCGAATTAACAGGCAGAAAAAGAACATCTCACCACCGGATGGGAACCGTCCAGACCTGGATAGCATCCGTAAATCGATGAACTCGCAATCCCATGCATGGTTGGAGCACCCAGCAACCAGGATCGTCTTATTCGGGATTTCTGTAATCGCTTTATTCGTGCTTGGGATTTTCATTCTACCTGGTGCGACGATCTATCTCACGCCACAGACGAATACTCAATCGATGGAATTAATGCTGACTGCAGACCCTTCCCAGTCAGATATCAATCTATCCACGGGCAGCCTTCCCAGTTATACCCAGGAAGTGATCGTTGAAGGAAGAAAAGATGCAATTACATCAGGATCAGCGACAATCCCGGATAAAGCTGCCTCTGGGACCCTTCGATTTACGAACATTTCCAATCGAGAACTCACGATCCCTGTTGGAACCGTTGTTACCACTTTAGGCAATGACCCCATCCGTTATGTGACCTCATTGAGTAATGATAGTAGTTATAAAACCTGGAATATCAGCCATCATCAATGCCCGCTCAATCGCTCCAGGGATATCCGGGAACCTGCCCCCAAATTCTCTGGTTGCCATCGAGGGTGATCTTGGTCCAGATTTAACCGTCACCAACCCAAATGCTACATATGGAGGGACGAATGCCTCGGTTTCAGCCCCTTCCAACCGGGATTTCAGATTACTTCGTGAACAGCTGATTGAGGATTTAGAGCAAACTGCATTGATGGATTTAAACAAGCTGATCCCTGCCGGTGATTTTCTAATCACGCCTACATTAACAATGACTGAAATCCTGGATGAGACTGCAGCTCCAGCTATCGGAGAACCAGGCAGCCATATCAGTCTTTCCATGCGACTTCGATTTGAATCCCAGGTCGCTTCCTCAGAGGAGTTGAACAAGCTGATTTTGCCCATCCTGGATGCGAACCTACCCCGGGGATACACACCCATTGAAAATACCATTCATCTTAAAACAGCTCACAACGCCTGATACTTGGTGAAGATGGCAATGCTTCCTGGAGGATCAATGCCCAGCGTGAAATTCAAGCGGATATCATTTCCGACCAGATTGGTAAGATTATCTCCGGTTTGGAAATCCCTCAAGCCATTGACAGGCTCAATGATGCATTACCCCTGGCCCATGAAGCCCAAATCATCCTGGCCCCCAGTTGGTGGCCTCGTCTACCATTCTTACCGATGCGAATTCAGGTGGTTCAATCGGATTCATAATGAGAATATTAGCCATTGATCCAGGTGAAAAGCGGATAGGGCTTGCACTCAGTGACCCGACTGGGACGATCGCTTCGCCCCTGATGGTTCTTAATCATACGTCGCGACCAGAGGATGCAGCCGCAATTGCTGATCTTGCACTGCAATACCAGGTAGCGTTGATCGTGGTCGGTCACTCATTGGATGATGATGGATCATCCACACCGCAAAGCCGCAGAGCAACTCGTCTTGCGGAGGCCATCCGCTTGCAATGTGATATACCCATCAAAATGTGGGATGAGAGTTTTAGCACCCATGAAGCCCGGCAAGCTCGAATTGAAATGGGCACAACTCGCCGGAAACGCCGAGGTCATTTGGATGACCTGGCTGCCTCAGTGATATTACAGTCATATTTGGATGCAAACACGACAATAAAATGACAACCAATCGCAACCATTCCAAGTTTAAATCTTGCCTGCTTCTTTTTATTTTTTTTGTTTGTGTACTGGTTATTCTGGGAATTATTATTCCCAGAATCATTACAGACCAGGCTGAACAAACTTTCGGTCCGGCTTCACCCGAATTAAGCAATTTCCAGCGCCTTTATCTTTCAGTTTTGCTCCTGGCCCAACGCGATGACCTGGTAGAACCCATTGATCCGAACGGTCTTGAGGTTGATATCACTATTGACCAGGGGGAGGCGGTACCATCCATTATCGGAAAGCTTTGGGAGGCAGGTTTGATCGGTAGTCCCGGTGTTTTTCGTAATTACCTACAATATTCAGGTCTGGACACCAACCTGAAAGCTGGAGATTACCTGCTTACTCCTTCAATGTCTGCGCTTGAGATTGTCAGTGCTATACAGGTGTCCAGTTCTCCATATGTCACATTAACCATCTTACCTGGTTGGCGCATAGAGGAAATCGCCAACACGCTCTACAGCTCAGGATTGACCATAACACCAGAAGAGTTTCTTCAAGCAACCCAAAATGGTCCGGATGGATACAGTTTCTCCACCTGCCTGGGAAATCATTCCTTGGAAGGTTTCTTATTCCCTGCAAGCTACAAGATATTACGTGAAACCACCATGGAAGAACTCCTCCCTCAAATTTTAATGAACTTTGAAGCTCAGGTTACGAATGAGATTAAAAATGGTTTTGCCGCTCAAGGCCTGGATATATGCCAGGCAGTAAGCCTTGCTTCAATCATCGAGCGGGAAGCTATTGTGGATGAAGAAATGCCAAAAATAGCATCCGTATTCTATAATCGTCTGAATTCGGGAAGTGTGTTGGCCTCTGATCCAACCGTTCAATATGCATTGGGATTTAATCAAGACCAGGGTACCTGGTGGACCAATCCACTCACCCTGGATGATTTGAAAGGTGGACTCACCTTACAATACATACCTATATAACGGTTTGCCACCGGGTGCAATATCCAACCCGGGTCTATCAGCATTACAAGCTGTGGCCTTCCCTGCCCAAACACCCTATTATTACTTCCGGGCGGCTTGCGATGGCTCAGGGCGCCACTCGTTTGCTGAAACCTTCAACGAGCACGTAGCCAACGAGTGTCCATAAATTATGCAGCTGGCAATCAATTACTCACCACCCGCTGCTGACCTGGTTAGGTCTGGTCTCATTGAAATCGATTGTTTTAAAACACCGGATTGGCAGTGGATGGTCGATGAAGCCGAAATCTCTAAGACCAGTTGCAGTGCACTTCACGCTTGAAGCCGGTAACAATGAGCTAGACCAGGTGGATTGGAAAACAGTTGAGCAACTTAGCTACGTACTACGAACACACCCTATATCAATCTTCACCTGGATGCAAAGCAAAGAAACTTCCCATGGCTTTCAGTGAACACTACCAATAAGTCGGATATTGATTATGTATATCAAATCATCCTTTCCGATGTGACGGAATTGGTTAAGCGATTTGGATCCGATAGGATAATTATCGAGAATTCACCATATCATGGAGATGCTGGGAATACTTTACGGTTATGTGTTGAGCCTGGATTAATTAGCCGGATCATTGAAGAAACCGGATGTGGATTATTATTGGATATCTCCCATGCAATAATAACCTCGATTTACATAGGAATGGATCCTTTGGAATACTTATCCAAATTGCCTGTCCACAAATTGAAGGAACTGCACTTTGCAGGAATTCACCGGATTAAAGGGTCGATGGACCGACCATCTATCAATTTTGAAGCGAAACTGGCATTGGTTGGATTGCGGTTTTATGCGCACATTCGAACAGGCGAGTGGAGCCTGCCCTGGATGCTGGCATTCGAATATGGGGGTGTCGGAGCTGAGTTCGAGTGGCGCAGCAAGGCCGAAGTGATCCTCGATCAGGTACCAAAATTACTTGAACGGGTTAAATCAGCAAGTTTATAACCCACAAAGTAACAGCAGGGTTACGCTGCGATTATTCAATATCCAGATTCAGGAAATCCGAATGAAACATGATAAGAATATAAATACGACTTCCAGGATATTTGGGCTCGGTTTGTGGATGTTTTACTCAGGACTGGATCCAGAAACAATTTCCTCTGTATTTCCTGATTTACTGGCTTTTGGTTTCTTGGAAGCATGGCGATGGTTGGTTTCAAGTGGTTTAGGCTGGTTTTAATGCCACTTCAAGGACTTCGTCAATATGGTCCACCATCACAATCTGAAGCTCGCTCCTGGCGCGTTTAGGAACATCGACCAGATCTTTGGCATTCCGTCTAGGCATAATAACGGTTTTCAGACCCGAACGATGGGCAGACAGGACTTTTTCACGGATTCCACCCACGGGTAAGACATTTCCTCTCAGTGTGATCTCACCAGTCATTCCCACATCTTTTCTTATTTCCCGCCCTGTATAGGCTGAAATTAATGCAGTACAAATGGTAATTCCAGCACTCGGTCCGTCCTTTGGGATAGCACCTTCAGGAATGTGAATATGAATGTCCAAATTTTCATAGATCTCTGGATCAATCCCAAATTGATCCGAGCGCGATTTTAAGTAGGATAGTGCTGCCTGAGCTGACTCCTGCATCACATTGCCGATCTGCCCGGTTATCTGCATATTACCCTTTCCATCCATGAGCAGGACCTCGACAGGCATAATTTCACCACCATTTTCTGTCCAGGCAATCGCGGTAGCAACTCCCACTTCATCTCGCCTTTCTGCCTCCTGGGTGAAGAACTGGGGAGGACCGAGGTACTTTTCCATAGCAGATGGGGTAATTCGACTTGGGTAGTTCTTACCTTCGGCTTTTATACGCGCAATCTTCCTGTAAACCTTTCCGATCTCACGCTCAAAATTGCGCACACCAGCTTCATAGGTATATTCCCGAATGATTCGTTTAAGAGCCTGCTCCTGGAAGCGTACTTTATCTTCATCCAGACCTGCTTCTTCGAGCTGGCGAGGAAGCAAGAATCGATAGGCGATCTCCAATTTTTCTTCTTCGATATAACCAGGAAATTCAATGATTTCCATCCGGTCGAGCAAGCGCGGGAGGGACTGGGCCAATATAGTTGGCAGTGGTGATGAACATCACTTTGGATAGATCATAGGCTAATTCAAGATAATGATCCGAGAATGCGTGGTTTTGCTCCGGGTCCAAGACTTCCAGCAAGGCAGAGGATGGATCCCCCCGAAAATCCTGTCCGAAGTTTATCCACCTCATCCAGCATAAAAAGTGGATTAATGGTTCCTGCGCGGCGCATGGTTTGTAATATTCTTCCTGGTAAAGCCCCGATATAAGTGCGCCTATGGCCGCGAATTTCCGCCTCATCCCTGACCCCACCCAGGGATAAGCGCACAAATTTCCGACCCAATGCTTCTGCAATTGACCGTCCCAGGGATGTTTTTCCAGTTCCGGGAGGACCCACAAAACACAGGATTGGTTGTTTGGAACGTTTTGGTTTCAAGCTTCTTACTGCAATGTATTCCAGGATACGATCCTTGGCACGCGGCAATCCATAATGGTACTGCTCAAGAATTTCTGCAGCATGGGCTACGTCCAGATTATCATCAGTGGCTGTCATCCATGGCAAGTCAAGTATCCAATCAATATAGGTTCGGATGATGCCCACTTCCGGTGACATGGCAGGCATCTGGTTTAACCGGTCGATTTCCTTCAAGGCGCGCAGCATGACTTCTTCCGGCAGGCTGATGCCTTCCACCCGTTTACGTAGATCGGAAATCTCCCTGATCCAGGGGTCAGATTCTCCCAACTCAGTTTGGATAATGCGCAACTGCTCACGCAGATAAAACTCCCGTTGGGTTCTGTCCACTTCACTCTGTGCCCGGGTATGGATTTGGTCCTCCAACTCAAGCACATCCACTTCTTGAGCTAATAATGAAACCACCTGCTTTAATCGATCAGATGGGTCAAGTAACTGGAGAAGTTTAATCTTTCTTCCATGGCTGGGGCAATGGTCGTGACGATCATATCGGCCAACCATCCGGGTTCTTCAATATTCAACGCATAAAGGTAGGCTTCATCAGGAAGGCTGCGATTAAGCTGCACACATTTCTGGAACATCTCCAAGGCAGTACGCATGGTGGCGTCAACCTCTCGACTCAAGGCGGTGGTTTCATACAATGGCCGCACTCGAGCGATCATGAAAGGCTCATGTTGGGTGAACTCGACCACTTCCACTCTGCGTCGACCTTGAGCAAGGGCTGAACTTGAACCATCAGGCATACTTACCAAGCGACCTACGGCTAACTCAACACCGATGGTCAAGAAATCCGCAACGCGTGGATTTTCGTTAGCAAAATCTCGCTGTAAAAGAGCTATGACCGTATGATTATCCATCTGAGCTTCTTCAATTGCCAGAAGTGAAGCCTCACGCCCTACAAATACCGGGGCAACCATGTGCGGATAAATCACCAGGTCACGTAAAGGTAGAACCGGACACTCAATCAGCCCATCAGCATCGACGATCGCATCCGGTACTTTATATAATTCTTCCGTACGACGATGGACAGCTTCCCCAAAATCGTCTTCATCGTCGTGGTAATACCAATCACTATCTTTCATCAATATCTCCTGATACTTACTTTCTTCTCGTAATATTTTCTCGCTTCAGCAACCACAAATATACTTCCAGTAATAACCACGACCATGTCCTCGCCTGCTAATTGGATTGCCTTATCGACTGCATCGGGTATCTGCTCGTAGATATTAACCGGTTTTCTAAATGGTTGAACCATCTGCACTAATTTTTCGGGTTCAATGGCACGCGGGTGAAATGACTTGACGAACACGACTTCTTTTACAAGCGGCATAAGCTCAATAAACATACCCTGGATATCTTTATCTTCTGATGCACCAAAGATCAATATTATAGATTTTCCTGGAAAATATTCTTCCAAAGTCAGACGTAATTTTAATGCTGAATCGCGGTTGTGGGCACAATCGAGGATGACTGGTGGTGAATGTTGAACAATTTCAAAGCGACCAGGCCAAAATACGTTTGTAAAGCCTTGTTTAATATCATCCGGGTTTATTTTATAACCCTTTTGTGTAAAAACACTCAGGGCTGCAAAAGCAGTGGCTGCATTTACCATCTGGTGAGACCCTAGAAGTGGAATAGTGAGTATTTGTGATTTTTCCTTGTTTTCCAGGGCTGCCCAAACCCTGAAGGTTTGACCTTCCAGTGAGTGATGCAACTGCTCAAATTGAACGTCCAGCCCAACTTGAATTAGTTTTGAAGACCGCTCACGGGCAATTCTTTCGATAACCAGGCGGGCTTCCTCCTCCTGGATTGAAGAAACCACGGTTATCCCAGGTTTGATAATTCCAGATTTTTCACCCGCAATTTCAGTAAGAGTATCCCCTAATAAATGCGTATGGTCATACGATATGGAGGTGATTACACTCACTTCAGGCTCAACCACATTGGTTGCATCCAGACGTCCACCCAATCCAACTTCGATGACAGCTGCGGTAACCTGCCTTTTAGCAAAATACATGAAAGCCATGGCAGTGGTTATCTCAAATGTGGTGAGTTCTGGAATCACAGCAACATAAGGTTTTATCTCTTCAACCAAATCAACCAAATCTGAATGAGGTATGAACAAACCATCGATTTGTATACGCTCTGCGTAATCATCCAGATGGGGAGAAGTATACAAACCTACTTTGTAGCCTGCTTCTTTAAGCACACTAGCACAAAATACCGAAACCGATCCCTTTCCCTTTGTACCTGCCACGTGGATGATCGGATACGTATTTTGAGGATTTCCTAAAGATTCAACCAATGCCTGCATACGATCAAGCTTAAATCTGGCAGGGGAATAAGTATCTATCTTTTGTAAACTGAAATCTACAAAGCTATATAGATAGTCCAATGCTTCTTTATAGGCGGCTTCACTTTTATTCATACTTCACGGATTGTAACCTCTCGATTAGCTATATGGAAGGGGACGATTGGATTACCACCGGTGAAATTTCCCTGGATTTTCATAAATATATACATGGTAGAATTGGCGCGTGTTGAATTGGGTGTTTAGAATCATTATCAGGTTGTTAAAAATAACGATCGTTTTTGGGATGGCTGTATTAATCCTGACCGCGCATAATCACCGCATTGCATTCAATTCAACGTGTTTACTCGGTGGAAAATGCACCAACCAGACCTGTGGCTGTGGTCTTTGGGGCAGGCTTGTGGAGGGATGGAACCCCAACCAATGTGTTGCGCGATCGGATTGCGACCGCGGCAGACTTATTTTTCACCGGAAAAATCCAAAAAATCTTAATGAGTGGTGATAACCGCTTCCTTGACTATAACGAACCAGGAGCCATGCGGGAATATGCACTCAGTTTAGGCGTCCCAGATTCCGCCATCGTTCTAGATTATGCTGGCAGGCGTACTTATGACACCTGCTACCGTGCCCACGCCATTTTCGGTGTCCAGGAGCTAATTTTAGTCACCCAGAGTTTCCACTTGCCGCGTGCATTATATACCTGCAATGCCTTGGGATTGAATGCGGTAGGTGTTGCCTCTGATCGTAGAGATTACAGCATTCGATCGCAGATCTACTGGAACCTGCGTGAATTACCTGCCACCTTGACCGCTCTCGTAGATGTGCACTTAACCCACCCGGTGCCTGTTCTCGGCGATCCTGAACCCATATTCTCACCTGGCAATGAATAACTTTTTAAAATGATGAACAAGGAGCAAGAATGGATCGAAATGAGGCATTAAGTATCGTGCATGAATACGTAAAAAATGAAAACCTGGTACGGCACATGCTGGCTGTTGAAGCAGCCATGCGATTTTACGCCGAAAAGTATAATGAAGATCAGGAAACCTGGGGAATCGCCGGGATATTGCACGACTTTGACTGGGAAATACATCCAACCCTGGCAGAGCATCCTCAAGCCGGTGCTCCTATCCTCAGGGAAAGAGGCGTTCCAGAAGTAATTGTGCGAGCAGTACTAAGCCATGCTGATCATACAGGAATACCAAGGCAGACTTTGATGGAAAAAGCGCTATATGCATGTGATGAAATTACAGGCTTGATCACAGCTGTGGCACTTGTACGTCCCTCCCGATCGCTGGCAGATTTAGAGGCAAGCTCGGTGAAAAAGAAGTGGAAAGACCGGGCTTTCGCAGCTGGTGCCAACCGGGATGAAATATCAAAGGCGGCACAGGAATTTGGTGTTGAACTCTGGGAGCACGTGGGAAATGTGATTCTGGCTATGCGGAGCATCGCCCCTGAATTGGGTTTAGCGGGATAGTCCTTACCCAAGATCGATAAAGTGCGAGCGGATATGCTCGCACTTTTTTTAATTGGATATGGATTAATTATTGATCGAGTATTGATCGAGTTGACAAACCCAGGAAAATCGGATAAACTATATTATGACGGCTATACGAAAATCCTATACGCAATACTATTGGAGTATCCATGGCACAAGAATCTAAAATCCCTTCCCATATAACTGACCGAACACCTCTTGTTCCCGCAATAAACTCCTGGCGTATTTTTCTGACCGACCAGGGAAAATCACCCCATACAGTAAAAGCATTCACTGCAGATGTGCTCCTTCTGGCGAGCTACCTGCCTCCTGATCGTCCGCTGGGAGCAATAACCACCAATGAGCTGAATAATTTCCTGGATTGGATGCAGAAGCAACGTGGTGTTCCCTGCAGCCCAAAAACACTGGCAAGGCGGATCACCTCCATTAAAGCCTTTTTCCGTTGGCTTGTAAAATTTGGAGTAATCCTGGTAGATCCTGCTGAAAAAGTGCTCCAGCAATCAGTAATCAGCCCACTTCCCCAGGTTCTCACCCCAGAAGAAGTACAGTCCGTGTTGGATGTGGCGAATAATCACCGCCTGGCATCACAGCCTGATGCACGCTATTTCGCCTTGCTCGCCTTGATCCTGGAGACTGGAATTAAGAAAAACGAATGCCTGGCACTCAGTCCTAATCACCTGGATCTCGATGCCCCGAACGGACCCCTATTATTTGTGCGTTATGCCAGCCCTCAGCATCGTTATAAAGAACGCAAGATCGCTGTGTCTCAAGAGTGGGTAAATGCATATCACGAATATAAGCAACAATACCAGCTCGGAGATCAATTGTTTCCTTGGTCTCAGCGCCGGCTTGAATATCTTCTTGAGGATCTTGGTGAGGAAGCTGGATTATCCAAACACCTTTCTTTTGAAATGTGCCGCTGGACGTGTGCATTAACTGACCTTGCATCAGGCATGGAAGCCAACAAGGTCCGCCAAAAAATGGGCTTATCAAAGATTCAGTGGCGGGAAGTGAAATTGAAACTTCAAAAGCTAGGCAGCTCGATCCCGGAATAAATGTAAGTGAATAATCCGAGAGGTGCCTTTTTTGACGCGTGTGCTTTCACTCACACGGTAGCCTGGTACCCAGACAATTTCCGTCCCAGAACAGATTATCGGCCACCGAGAGCGGGCACGCTTCGGTATCTTAAGATTAATCATCAGGTCGGAGATTTTTATCGAATGACCGTTCAAGCCAAGCGGTTTGATCTGGTCCCCTGGGTGGCGTTTCCGAGCATATAAAGGCAATTCCAACGCATCCATATCCAGGTATGCCTGGAATGGATCCATGTCTGCGTATTTCAAGGATATTCGAGACCTTCGCATTTAAAACTTCATCAATTTCCAATTGCCAATCTTGATTTAAAATAAGAACGGCTTGATTCGTTAAAATCCATTTATCATCCGACAAGATCGCTGGTGAATCTTCTCCCAAGAATTCGACCTGTTCGGACGCAACCACGAATTGCTCCCCCTCCTTGATCAAACGCAAGCCTGCAATCAAGTCAGATTGGGAATTCCTTTTTTCACCAACTACCAGCATCCTTCCCCGTTCGATGCTTTTGAAATCCACATCCCGCAATCCAGGAATCAGATGGGATATTGCCCTCCTTAGAACATAGCGCTGAATAGAAGTCGGCAATCGATTAAATTCCTGTGTTCGAAAAATCAGAAAACCTTTATCCATTTGAATTAACGTTGATTCCCAAGCAGAATCAATTATTTTTTCCAAAACTGAATAATCATCCCTGAAAACCTGTCCCATGCGTAGAAAAACCCCACGTATGGCGGGATTGTAATTCTCAAGGATGGGTAACAGCTCATGCCTGAGCCTGTTCCGGAAGTATGTAACATCATCATTGCTTTCATCAAAGACCGGAGTGAGATGATGGATCAGCAATATAATCCTGAACCTCAGACCGCCAGGTTGATAATAATGGCCGTAAAAGAGGGATCTCCTGACTCCACTGATTTGGTAGAGTCCGGTAATCCATTCCCCTCAACCCAACCATTCCTGAGCCTCGCAGCAGGTGCAAAAGGATCGTCTCCACCTGGTCATCCGCATTATGCCCAACCACGACCGCATGAGCGCCAGATCTGCGCGCCTGTTCGAAAAGTGAGGTGTATCTCAGGTTCCTTGCTGCTTCTTCAATTGATAATGATGCATGGACGGCGAATTTCATTACTTCCACATGGCTGCATATAAATTCAATCCCAAAATGGTCAGCAAATTGCTTCACCTGCTGCTCTTCTTTATCGGCTTCTGGTCGAAGCCCATGATTTACATGAACAGCAATTACCTGGTGACCAAGGTGGTGCAAACTATGCAACAGACATAAGCTGTCAGGACCCCCAGATACACCAACCACCAGACAATTCTCTGTGTGCAATTGGCATTCTTGTATAATATTTGCAATTCTGTCAAGCATCTCGTAAAGAATTATAGCGTATAATCAATATTCAATATTCTAGATAATTGTCATGATAAACATGAAAAGAACTAGAAGGCTAATGCTTGAGTTATGAGGAGTAGGCACCATGACTGAAAAAATCCTTATTGTTGACGACGATTTGGATACATTGAGGTTGGTTGGTCTGATGCTTCAACATCAGGGTTACCGGATTGTCGCTGCGAGCAGCGGTGCCCAGGCGATCGCATTGTCTCAAGGAGATAAGCCGGACATGGTCCTATTAGACATTATGATGCCGGATATGGATGGCTATGAGGTTGCACGCCAATTGCGCTCCAATTCAGCCACGAGCAATATTCCAATCATCATGTTCACGGCAAAAACCCAGGTAGACGACAAAGTTCACGGCTTCGAAGCCGGGGCAGATGACTATCTCACCAAACCCACCCAACCACGTGAGTTATTTGCTCATGTGAAAGCTGTTCTTGCACGTGGAAAGAAACCATCCGTATCCGTACCCCAAGCATCTGAATCAAGGAAAAGGGGTTACGTAACGGGTGTGATGGCGGTTAAAGGTGGATTAGGCGTCTCCACATTGGCCTTGAATATGGGAATCAGCTTGCAAGCGCGAAGTAAAAGGGATGTAATTATTGCTGAATTTCGTCCTGGTGAAGGGACGATGGCTTTAGATTTAGGCTACCTCAATCCTGAAGGGATGACAAATTTATTACAACAATCACCAGAAGATATCTCCCACGCTGTGATTGAAGGGGAGTTATTTCAGCATAAATCCGGGGTAAGGTTACTATTATCTTCCTATGATCCAGCAGATGCAAAGTATATCGTTGCCGTTGACCACTACGATGCAATAGCCAGGTATTTGGCATATATGGCTTCGCATATCGTGATTGATTTAGGTCCAGGGTTAACCCCGATAACAGATCGAATCCTGACCTATTGTGATGAGGTCATTGTCCTTTTAGAACCAATCCCGTCCACGATTGCACGAACGATGACATTAGTGGATGAATTAATGAAAAAAGGATTTGGTGAAGGCAGAATAAATACTGTTCTATACAACCGCCAAAGAACTGAAATGCAATATTCCTTATCACAAGTCCAAATGGAATACCGGCATCCGATCAGTATTGTCTTTACCGCTGCCCCCGAGCTGACTTATCAGACCTCGAAAGCCAATGTACCCCTTGTGATCCAACATCCCGACAATCTGACATCTCAACAGTTTGCCAAACTAGCCGATAACATTTCCAAACGTGTACGTATCAAAGAATGAATAGTACTACTCTAGATACAGTCGATAGTATTCAACATGCGTCTGATTTAATCAAACATTCACACCAAGCAGTGGTGCTAACAGGTGCTGGAATATCAACCCCTTCCGGCATACCGGATTTTCGGAGTCCAGAGACTGGTTTATGGACTAAATTTTTTCCGATGGAAGTCGCTTCTTTATCAGCTTTTCGTTATAATACAGAGCTCTTCTACCAGTGGCTCCATCCCCTTGCAGTACAAATGATGTCAGCTCATCCTAATCCTGCGCATTATTCGCTGGCTAGGCTGGAAGAAAATGGCTTCATCTCCTCGATTATCACCCAAAATATCGATGGTTTACATACCCGGGCTGGTTCAAAAAATGTTATCGAAGTGCATGGAACATTAAATACTTTGACATGTATAAAATGCTTCATCCAGGTCTCATCTAAAGCAATCATGCAAGATTATATAGACCATTGCGCAATCCCGCACTGCCAAATCTGTGGTGGAATATTAAAACCTGACGTTATTTTGTATGAAGAACAATTACCCATCAAGACCTGGCTAAAGGCTGAAGAAGCATGTCGAAAATGTGATTTACTCATTGTTGCTGGTACT
Source organism: uncultured Chloroflexia bacterium (assembly GCA_963736805.1). Lineage (GTDB taxonomy): Bacteria > Chloroflexota > Anaerolineae > Anaerolineales > UBA4823 > FEB-25. Next base: position 56,693 of record CAVTQM010000035.1, on the reverse strand, counting down.
TCATTAGAGGTTCTGCCCTCCGCTAAACTGCCCGTCATGGCTTTGGATAACAATGCATCCCTTATAATTGTTAAATAAAACTGATACCTATATTGATATACGGGCAGATATAATTATCAGAGAGAATGTCGCTGATGTATTTCCCCAGATATCAGATAAGGTTTTGAATGCCTAGTTCTTTGCAGTCAAGTACACTGAATCGTTACAAACAATTGCTCAGAGTCTTGCAGGAACTGGCATGTATTCTGAACACAGAAGCACTCCTGGAAAGAATCGTTGATTCAGCTGCCGAACTTTCTAATTCGAACTTATCCTTGATACTTTTCCCGGATCTAATTAATTCTTCGCTATACCTGAAAACAAGTAATATCCCGATCCACACTCATCACCTGGGATTATCCACCCCGGTCAATACAAGCCTGGAAGGGTGGGTTTTCACCAATAAACAGCCTGTGATGGTCAATGATCCTAGTTTATACGACCTACGATATGGTCATTTAATATACCTTCCTGGTATTGAGGTTAAATCATTGCTTGCGATCCCCATAACATTCAGGGGTAAATGTATGGGTGTCCTTGAAGTTATTAACAACCGCTCAGAAAAATTCACCCAACTGGACCTGGAGATCCTTGATTCCTTTGCGAGCCAGGTGGCAATTTATATAGAAAATACCCATAGGTTTCTCCAATCAGACCTGGTGACTGAACTTGTTCATGAACTACACACCCCCCTGGCAGGCTTAAATACAGCACTTTACTTGCTTCAGCGACCTGACTTATCAGTTGACAGGCGCGAAAAATTATCCCAGATGATCCACGATGAATTTACCAGACTTACACAATTAACCACCTCCTTCCTGGATTATGCGCGTATGGAATCAGGGAGAGCAAAATTTAAATTCTCCCAATTTGATATTCTCCAATTGCTCAAGGAGAGCATTGACATCTTCCAGATGCAGCTGGATGGTAAAGACATAAAAATATCCATCGATTTACCAGCTGAAGCGCTCATCATCAGCGCAGATAAGGATAAGATAAAACAAGTTATCTTGAATTTGCTGAGTAATGCCGTCAAATACAACCGCTCTGAAGGGACAATTCAAGTCTCAACCAATTCCTCGCCTGTAGAAGTATCCTTCAGCATCCGCGATAGTGGCCTTGGAATACCAAAGGAATCCCTGCCACGGTTATTCGAGAGGTTTTATCGCATTCCAAGCACAGAGAAAGGGGTTAAGGGGACTGGCTTGGGGTTGACCATCTGTAAGCAGATTGTGGAAGCACATAAAGGAAAAATTGAAGTATCCAGCACAGAAGGTAATGGCTCAACTTTTACGGTTTATCTTCCATTCAAGCAGGAATTTTAACTTTTATCTGGTTTAATCAGTATTTTTAAGACCCCCGGGTTGGATGCCTGCTCAAATGCATTGATTCCCCGACTAATCGGATAGATCGCATCAATTATCGGTCTCGGATCTACCTTGTCCATTTCCAAGCAACTGGAGAGCAGGATCGAATGGTCCACAGCGTGAACCGATTATAGTGACTTCATCCACAACGATTTTCGAAAAATCCACATCCACACTGCCTTTATAAGTACTTTTTAAAAGAATCCGACCGCGTGGGCGAACACACTTAGTCGCCAGCTGGAATCCATCGATACTCCCTGTGGCTTCAACGACAAGGTCGTATTTCTTACTCCCGATATATTGCTCAGAAATCGTATGGATTTTCAGATTTTCCACCAACATGGTCTGCTTGGGGTGCCGGACGACGACGTCCAACTCACAGCCTGTGTGTCGGATTAGCATGGCAGCAAGGATGCCGAGTCTTCCAGCACCAATGATCAATACTCGATCGGATGACAGAATCGTTGTCTGCTCCAGGATTTCATATGCAGCAGCCAATGGTTCAGTGAAAACTGCCATTTCAGAAGCAACACTCTCTGGAACGACATGCAGATTTGATAAAGGAAGCACCAGGTATTCTGCAAATACTCCGTTCCAGTCATGGATACCCAGGGTTTTACGATTTTCACAGTGTCCTGGAAGTCCAAGCAAACAAGTCTGGCATTTGGTGCAAGCGATATTAATTTCACCAACTACTCGCTTTCCAATCCATGTGGTGTCATCAGGAGAACTCTCCACCTCACCAACAAACTCATGGCCAGGAATTCCAGTAAAGGGGTAATAACCACGCACCAACTCGAGATCTGTACTGCATACCCCTGCCAAAAGGAGGCGGATCAGCGCCTGATCTTTTCCAGGAACCGGGATTGGCAGGTCTTCTCGAAATGTGAGTACTTGTTTTTCAAGCCAAAGGGATTGCATGATAAAGAAGTCCTTGGTTAACGAGCGCCTTTCCGTCCAAACTGGCGCTCCAGCAGATCTACTGAGAGGTGGATCATGGTTGGGCGTCCATGAGGGCATGTTCGTGGAGACTGGCATGCTTCCAGGTCATTTAATAGGGCGCGTTGTTCTTCCATCGAAAGAGCTTGCCCCGCCTTGATGGCAGCGCGTTTACACACTCTAGCAATAATCCTGGCTTCAGTAACAGCCTGGAGGGGAGTTTCATCTTCTTCAAAGTCCTCAACAATCACCCCCAATGCTGCAGCAGGGTCCATCCCCACTAATAAAGAAGGAACGGCACGGATAAGAAAACTACCTTTACCAAACAGCTCCACCTGGAATCCCAAGCGGTTTAAAATTGGTAATTGTTCTTCAATTATGCGTGCATAGGATGTCGAAAGGTTAACACTGACCGGCTGGAGTAATACCTGGGCTGGAATTGGAGAAGGATTATTTTTCTCATCAACCTGTATGGTGTTCATATACATCGTCATAAAACTCTCAAATAATACCCTTTCGTGAGCAGCATGTTGGTCAATCAGATACAAACCATCAGGTCCTTCGGCAACCAGGTAAGCAGAAGCAATCTGGCCAATTAAGCGTAGTAATGGAACCCCTACACCAGTAAATATAGGTTGCCCGGTGGTTTGAAGTTTTGAAATGTCCGGTCCTGGTTCAACTCCACTCGTATCACTTTCTGAATTTTTAGACATACCCCAGGCAGGATCTACCTGTTGGTGAGATCCGTGGGCAAATCTGGGAATACTGCCAATACGGGTGATTGCCCATCGATGGTATCGGAGAATGTGCCAACAATGCCCGCCTGACTGCGCGTTGAACTCCTCGAAATACCAAATCAGAATTTTTAAAGCGTACTTCCGCTTTAGTTGGATGGACATTTACATCGATTGTATCGGCTGGAAGTTGCAGGAACAGGATCGCAAGCGGATACCTGCCTACCATGAGAAGTGTGTGATATGCCTGGACTAAAGCAGTCCCCAAGGCAGGATCTTGAACCGGGCGACCATTAACAAAGAAAGTAATATCACGCCGGTTTGATCGGGTCAGGCTGATCGGGCTGATATAACCTGTGAGGGACAATTCCCTGCTCCTCAGCCAATACTTCCAGCATCTGCTTTGCCACTTCGATTCCATATAAGCTCGCCAGGATTTCAGTCCTGCTGCCATTTCCACTGGTTAATAGATCAGGGCGATCGTCCTGGTAAAGCTGAAACCTGACATGCGGGTAGGCTAATGCGTATCGAGTGACCAGCTCATCGATATGTCGACGTTCGGTGGATGGTTGCTTTAAAAATTTTAACCTGACAGGGACGTTATAAAACAGATCATCAACCCGTACTGTAGTTCCCACCGGAGCACCAGTTTTTTCGATTGGGGCAGGTTTTCCGTCTTGTACACGCAGTTTCGCACCTGTTGGTGATGCTGCAATCCTGGAGGTGATGGTTAGATGAGCAACCGAGCCAATCGATGCTAATGCTTCTCCCCGAAATCCCAGGGTTTCAATTTTAAAAAGTTCATCCGCTGAGAATAATTTACTGGTCGCATGGCGTTCCACGGATAAGAATAATTCATCTTCTGGAATCCCCCACCCATCGTCTGAGACTTCAATCAGTCTCTGACCAGCATCTCTGATATGGATAACGATTTGTTTAGCACCAGCATCAATGGAGTTTTCAAGCAGCTCTTTTACAACAGAGGCAGGTCTTTCTATAACCTCACCCGCAGCAATCTGGGAGGCAACTTGGGCAGATAGGATATGAATAGGCACAGGGATATTATATAACAAAGGATTATGCTTTTCATTCAATATCTCGTATAATACCCTCCATGCGGTTTGACAGCCTGTATTTTGACCTCGATGATACCCTTTATCCACCCAGCAGCGGGTTATGGGATGCTATACGAGAGCGTATGAATGAGTATATGCAGGGCTTTATCGATCTTCCGATTCCCGAAATCGCAAAAATACGGCAAAGCTACCTGGAAAAATATGGCACAACCCTGCGGGGTTTGCAAGCCCATTATGAGATTGACACAGATGAGTACCTAACTTTCGTGCATGATCTCCCCCTTGAGAGATACATTCAGCCCGATCCAAATTTACGAAATTTACTGCTGAGTCTTCCCCAGAAACGATGGATTTTTACGAATGCTGATTCCAATCATGCTCGGCGTGTTTTGAACATCCTGGGAATCTCGGATTGTTTTGCAGGCATCATTGATATTCGGGCAATCGATTTTGCATGTAAACCAGAAAGAATCGCTTACCAAAAAGCATTGGCTATCACGACAGATACCGATCCATCACGTTGTGTGATATTTGACGACGCAGTACGCAACTTAAATCCAGCCAGGGAGCTTGGTTTTTTCACTGTTCTGGTAGGAAAAAATGGTACAGAACCCACGGTGGATCGAACAATCTCAAATCTGCATGAGATGAGAGAAGGTATACCCGAGTTATGGCAGATAAATGATTGAGATATTGCATGCCGAATAAGCAACTATCCATGGACCAGGCGGTTGAGCTGGTTCAGTCTGGAAATATGTTAGGCCTGGGAGGAATGACACTTTACCGGCGCCCGGTGGCTTTTGTTCGAGCACTAATCAACAAACAACGGCAAACCGCTAGACCCATTGACCTGACGCTTTTAGCATTTACCGCAGGCTATGAAAGTGATCTATTAGTTGGTGCGGGATTGGTTTCACGTGTACGCTCATGTTATTTTGGGCTTGAAATCTTCGGGTTTGCGCCAATGTTTACGGACCTTACAAATAAAGGGATACTTGAGGTCATCGAAGAAACTGAAAACAGTATATCCATGGGATTACGCGCACAAATGGCTTCTGTTGGATTCATGCCGGGTTTAGGTTGGCTTGGTACGGATCTTCCTCGCCTTCGCCCGGACGTACGCACGATTATCGATCCTTATAGTGGAGAGGAATTGATTGCCTTTCCAGCCATTCATCCGGATATATCTGTGATCCACGCAGTAAGCGCTGACCTGGATGGTAATGCGTTGATTGGTGATAACAAGGGGGTAGATATCGAGTTATCCCTAACATCAAATACGGTCATAATCACTGCAGAAGAAATTGTACCCGAATTATCCAAAGCCGATCTGGTGGCACCTTGTGTGGATGCGGTAGTATTGGCCCAGGGTGGGGCAAGTCCAACCTCCTGCCATCCCCTTTATCCTTTGGATGCTGAAGCAATCCTGGAATATGCAGTCCAGGTCAGCGATCTGGCATCCTTCGAAAATTACCTTTCCACGCATTTTTAACTGTTACTAACCCAATTATGATATTCTTTTGACATAAAAGAAATATAATTATCGAATCAGGAGTTCACATGGAATCCAATCGTGGAATAAGCAAGATCCTTATCGGATGTCTGGTCGTTGTATTGTTGTTTGGTTGTTTAGCATTTGGCTTTGTTGCCGGGTATTATGGGAAAAATCTACCATCAAGTCTCGGTTTTAATCAAACCAGTATCACGAGTACAGCCACTCCAAGAGAAAATTCCGAATTATTTACCCCATTTTGGGAAGCCTGGAAGCTTGTTCATGACCAGTACCTTGTTCAGCCAGTGGATGATGAGAAATTGATGCAAGGTGCCATACGCGGAATGATGGAATCACTCGATGATCCTCACTCTGCCTATATGGATCCCGTCGAATATGAGGATGCCCAAGCACCATTAGAAGGATATTCAGGAATTGGTGCCTGGGTGAATACAGAAGGCGAATACCTAACAATCACCGAGCCGATGAAGGATTCGCCGGCGGAGTCTGCTGGATTAAAAGAAGGTGACCAGATTATTGCGATCGATGGAGAAGAAATGACTGGCACCCTGCCCGAGCTTGCTCGGCAGAAAATCCTCGGTGAGGCAGGGACGCAGGTTGTATTAACAGTATTGCGGGAGGGAGTTGAAGAACCTATCGATATCCCGATCACCAGAGCTCAGATATCCATTCCAAGTACCGAATACCGCATGTTGGATAATGGAATTGCCTACTTGCGCTTAAACGCATTCAGTAATACTACTAAAGACGAGATACACACAGCTCTAACAGAATTGCTTGCCCAGAATCCACAAGGCTTGATCCTGGATCTGCGCTATAACTCGGGTGGATATCTCACTGCTGCCATAGAGGTGGGTTCGGAATTCCTTCCAGATGGGGTTGTGACCTACGAGGAGTATGGAGATGGTTCACGTGATACCTTCAACGCTTCTGGAAAAGGTATCGCGACTGACATACCCATGGTCGTGCTGGTAAATGAGTGGTCTGCATCAGCTTCAGAACTGGTAGCCGGTGCATTACAGGACCGTGGTCGAGCCCAGCTCGTTGGCGTTACAACTTACGGGAAAGGAACCGTGCAAAATTGGATTCCTTTATCAGATGATGAAGGTGCAATCAGGGTCACGATTGCCCGATGGTTAACACCCAATGAGCGAAATGTGACAGGCACGGGTTTAATACCTGATTTCGAAGTGCCAATTACCGAAGAGAACTCCCAGACTGAGAATGATCCCCAGCTGGATAAGGCTATTGAGCTACTCACACAGCCATAATATTTAGCAGCCCACAACTTTTTATTGGAACCAACGTAAATTGGATAGGCTGTAGTTCTGGAGGAAGGTTATGATATTTTTTGATCCAACATACATGATTTTCATGCTGCCAGCTTTAATACTGATGATCATTGCTCAAAGCTATGTCAGCGGCGCGTATCGAAAATGGAGCCAGGTAATCGCGCAAAGCCGATTAACCGGCGCAGTGGCAGCTCAACGGTTGATATCGGCAGGAGGGTTAAATGTCAGTATCAATGGTGTTCATGGGAAACTTACGGATAATTATGACCCACGTCGAAAAGTGCTCAATTTATCCGAAGGTGTATACAATAGCCCGTCTGTGGCAGCTTTAGCCATAACCGCGCATGAGCTCGGACATGCCATGCAAGATCGAGAAGGATACTTTCCGTTAAAACTGAGGGCTGCCATGGTCCCGGCGGTCAATATTGGTTCATATCTTGGATGGATTTTAATTTTTATCGGGATGATATTTCGGCAAACCAACCTATCGTGGTTAGGAGTGCTTGTCTTTTCAGGTGGCGCACTCTTTGCATTAGCCACCTTGCCGGTTGAGTTTAATGCCTCAGCACGGGCAAAACAACTTCTCACGGATACCGGCATGATTGTTGGCGAAGATGAACGGCGGGGAGTGAATAGTGTATTAAATGCTGCCTCCCTGACTTACGTCGCTGGTCTATTTGCTGCGGTGATGCAGCTTCTATACTTTGTCTCTTTAGTCGGAGGAATAGGTGGGCGCAGGCGTTAAGAGTTTATAAATAGGCATATCTTTGCAGAGAAAAATTTCTCAATTTCCTCTGTTAAGGTTGGTATAATCCATTCCATGCGAAATTTCATCATCGCACTTGCCATTTTCCTGGGTTTTATTTTTTTAGTCGGCAGATTCTCCGAGCTACAATCAGTAGCAGAGACATTACAGAGGGGCATATGGTGGTTTATAGGTCTTGCCCTTATTGTTCAAGTATTTTGGGTATTAATTTGTGGGGCTTCATTAAAAACCATATATCGTGCCTTGGGCATTACAGAGCAGCTTGGAACACTTTCCCTGATGATGATTGCTGCAAATTTCGCCAATGTTGTTGCACCATCCGGTGGGGTTAGCGGAATGGCGATTTTCATGAGCGAAGCCCGGCGACGTAATTATTCTACTGCCAGGGCGGCAGTCGCCAGTGTACTTTTCTTATTTTTTGATTATTTAGGATTAATCTGCATTCTTCTAGTTGGCCTGATTATCCTGATCCGGCGAAACGATCTTACACTGGTCGTTATTCTCGCTTCAGCTGCTTTGATTGCTCTGGCCATGCTGTTCGCATATTTATTAAACCTTGGTATGCAGTCAGCGGTGGCTTTGGGGAATACCCTGGCGTCAATGGCACGTTTTTTTAATAAGATCATGCGTCCTTTCATTCATCGTGACTATCTTTCAGAGGTACGAGCCCATGAATTTGCCCATGATGCTGCTGAAGGACTGGTTAATATGCGTAACCAACCTCGGAGCATGCTCCTGCCATTATTCCTGGCTTTTTCAAACAAATCATCTCAGCTTCTAATTCTCGCACTGGTTTTCTTTGCTTTTAAAATTCCAATATCAATTGGAACTGTCATCGCGTGTTTCAGTATCAGCTCGCTATTTGTGATCATTTCACCCACACCTGCGGGCATAGGTGTGGTAGAAGGCGCTCTAACCCTGGCTCTAACATCCATGTATATCTCCTTGGAGGATGCAGCCGTGATTACACTCAGCTATCGGGGAATTACATTCTGGATCCCGTTATTATTTGGAATGATTTCACTACGGATGCTAGAAAAAGTGGGGGTAAGGGCAGATACGAAAACGGATGCCCAGAATAATGTTTGACCAAACCCCATCCATCGGGTATAATCGAAAATCGTTTAATCGAAGTATAATATTTTAAAAGGAATCAGGTAATACAGAATGCCAAAAAGAACTTATCAACCTAAAATTCGTCGCCGTTTACGTGTGCACGGTTTCAGGCAACGAATGTCAACTGCTGATGGAGGAAGGTAATTAAAGCACGCCGCCTCAAAGGAAGATACCGCCTCACCGTCGTAAAAAATAATCATGTTAAGAAGATCAACTGGCGTGGGTGAATCGCAATTTTCGGCTGACGAATTCTCTCGATTTCAAGCGGGTGAGGCGTTCTGGAAGGTCTTATGCTCACCCGCTTGTTGTGTTGGTCGTGTTACCTTCTCAAGACGAGCAGACACAGATTGGAATCATTGCTGGTCGATCTGTGGGTAAGGCTGTCCAAAGAAATCGTGCAAAACGAATGTTACGCGAAGCGCTCAGAAGCCTCCTACCGCAGCTTAAACCCGGTTGGAAAATCATCCTGATCTCGCGGCACCCCATTTTAATGGCAGAATTAGCCGAAATACAAGACACCTTGGACCAGCTGTTTAAAAAAGCAAAATTGATCAATATCACTATTTCAAACTGAATGTCACACAAATCTGATACCATTGTGGAGCCGCGTTTACGCGATCTACCCATAACCATTTGGAACCTGCCACGTATACCTATATTGGCGTTGATCCGAGCCTATCAGAAAATGATATCACCTACCCTTCCAGAAGGCTCCTGCCGTTTTTACCCCACCTGCTCGCACTATGGCTACCAGGCAATCTATAAATACGGTGCGATTAAAGGCAGTCTTATGGCTGCCTGGCGAATTTTGCGCTGCAATCCTTTCAATCGTGGCGGAATTGATCCTGTTCCCTAGAAAAGATAACCCATGAAATCAAAAAAAATCTATTTTCTAATTACCATAGCAATAATCAGCATTTTGATCACTGCGTGCACCAGTGGAGCCTACGCATCTACAAGCTGGCATGGTTTAACAGCTGACTCTGAAGCTGCATACCTATCCGCAGGTCCCCAGGTATATAAGATTGACGTGAACAACGGCAGTGAAATGTGGCGCTATCCGGAAAAAGCCAATATCAAGGGATTTTACGCCAATCCCGTTCTCACTCCGGATGGTCAGCTGCTGGTGCCAAGTTATGACAATAAACTTTATAGTATTGACCCTGCTACAAAAGCCGAGAAGTGGATTTTTTCTGATTCACACAATCGTCTTATCGCCAGTCCATTGGTTTCCAACGAGACAATTTTCCAACCATCATCGGATGGGTATATTTACGCGTTGGATATGAACGGCAGGTTGAAATGGGAAAAGGAAATTGGTGAACCATTATGGGCTCAACCTGCTACTTCACCCGAATGTGGATGCATCTACTTAGCATCCATGGACCATACTGTCTATTCCCTTGATCAATCAACGGGTGAGCTGCTCTGGCAGAGCCCGGAGCTCGGCGGGGCCTTGGTGGGTACACCTGCGGTTAGCCCTGAAGGTTTATTGTTTGTAGGAACATTTGGAAGTGAATTAATTGCCATGGATGCTGCTGATGGCTCGATAGTGTGGCGTTACACCACCGAGGATTGGGTATGGTCGGGTCCAGTTCTCGCCGATAACGTACTTTATTTTGGCGATCTATCCGGGTTTTTCTACGCCCTGGATGCTACGGCTCAATCCTTAGTATGGCGCATCCAACCCCAGAATTCTATCCTCGATAAACCAGTGCTTCTGGATGATAATATTTATCTAACAACTGAGGGAGATACTTTATTTATCATCAACAAATCTGATGGAAAGGTTGTAGACAGCCGGGTTATTGGTGGTTTGATTTATGCCTCTCCAGTCATCAGCGGAGAAACAATCCTGATCGCACCAACTTCTCAATCCAAGACGGATGCAATCCTTTACGCCCTCAACCTGGATGGAAGCCAGAAATGGACCCCTTTCACGCCAGCTAAGTAATGAGAGAACCAGGCAATAATTGCCTACGGAGTAAATAATATATGTGGAACACATTCATCCTTTCCCCCATGGTCAATGTCCTGATATGGATATATAACATTATTTTTAATAATTTTGGATTGGCGATCATCGTTTTTACTATACTCATCCGCCTGATCACATACCCGCTTACAGCCCAGCAAGTTAAAGGTCAGGCAAAGATGCAGGCAAATGCAAAGCTCTAAAAAGATGGAAGAGCTCAAGAAAAAATATAAAGACGATAAACAAAAATTTCAAGAGGAACAGGTAAAGCTATACCAGGAGATGGGGATCAACCCTCTTGGTTCGTGCTTACCGTTGATCATACAGTTCCCCATTATGATTGGCTTGTATCAATCCATCTCGCTTGCTATGGCTTCTGCACCCATCCAGTTGCTAAACCTGAGCCGCGACCTGTATAATTTCATCCCGGCTTCGGTATTAATTCCATTAAATAGCACATTCTTATGGATGAACCTTGGATTGCCTGAAACTGCCAGCCCAAATGCAATCATGATTCCATTTACTAACTTTGCCTTACCCATAATGACGATCATCGTGGTGATCACCACCTTCTTGCAATCCAAGTTAATGACCCCAACTTCCCAACCAGGCGATCAGGGTGCTCAAATGTCAAAAATGATGAACCTGTATATGCCTATTCTGATGGGCTGGATTTCTTATACGCTGGCTTCCGGCCTGGCGCTCTATTTTGTGGTCAGTAATATTTTGGCAATTGCCCAATATGCTTATATGGGAAAAGTTAACTGGAAAAACATACTGCCCAAGAATTTACTCCCCGCTAAAACGAAAAAATAGCAGGAATTCTTCAACCCTGAAAGAAAAATATGAGCCTACAACGTGCAACCATAGAAATTATCGCTCCAACAATAAATGAAGCCATCGAAAATGGCCTGGCTGAATTGGGATTATCCCGCGAAGCCGTGGAAATCGAGATCCTCGATGAGGGAAGTCGCGGATTATTTGGACTTGGTGCTCACCAGGCACGAGTCCGCCTTATCGTTAAGCAAAATATTCCCGAAGAAAATGAAACAGAAGCCACGCAATCCATGAATGATTATCTGATTGAGGAAGATACGGAATTAGAACCGGAAATCAAACCAGTACGTATTCCGCCTGCCAACACCAAAGAGGAGATTCCCCTGCATGTTGCCCAGGAAACGGTCAGCGAGCTGCTTGGTAAAATGCATATCCAGGCTGATGTAACTGCTTCGTATGGTGAGATTGATGATGTCCGCGGTACACGTGCAATTCTGGTAGATATCACTGGCAAAGACTTGAGTGTGTTAATTGGCAAACATTCTGAAACATTGAACGCTTTACAATATATCTCTCGATTAATTGTAAGTAAAGAACTGGGAGAAAATATCACCCTGGTCATCGATGTCGAAGGTTACCGGAGTCGTCGCGAACGACAGCTGCGCCAGATTGCTCATCGTATGGCTGAACAGGTAATTAAAACCGGAAAAAAACAAACCTTAGAACCAATGCCGGCGAACGAACGCAGAATTATTCACATGGAGCTGCGCGAAGATGATCGTGTTACGACTGAAAGCTATGGTGAAGACCCACATCGTAAAGTGACCATCCTCCCAAAACAGTGATGTAACACCACCAGATGCTGCCGGAACCATGAAAGGCAGCATCTTTTTTTCTTTCAGGTATAATTTACTCATGTTCAGCCTAGCCCCCCTAGAACCTATTAATTTTCTGGTCATTGGGCACCTGACGTGTGATCTTACTCCAGCAGGTCCACAACTGGGAGGTACCGCTGCATATGCGGGGTTAACAGCCCATGCATTTGGTTTAAAGGTCGGTATCGTTACTTCTTGGGACGGTGGTTTACCTCTAGGTAATTTGAAACAAATTCCGATCATTAATTACCTTACGGAACATTCGACTACTTTTGAAAATATCTATACCGAGAAAGGACGCATACAGGTTATCCATGCGGTTGCCCCCAGGTTAGACTTTCACTTGATCCCAGAACCCTGGAGGCAAGCACCCATTGTGCACCTCGGACCTATCGCTCAAGAAGTTGAGCCTGGCCTGGTGAGGCGATTCCCAACATCGTTGGTAGGAATTACCCCACAAGGCTGGATGCGCAGCTGGGATAAATCAGGTCATGTATCTCCATCCGAATGGCCTGAAGCTTCCTTCATGTTGCAACAAGCTGGTGCTGCTGTCATCGGAATTGAGGATGTGTTGAACGATGAAAGCCGAATTGAAGAGATGGCTTCTGCAGCACGAATTTTGGTTGTAACTGAGGGTCCCGCAGGTGCAAGGGTATATTGGAATGGGGATGTGCGTCGATTTCATGCACCTAAAGTGGAAGAGCTAGACGCTACAGGTGCAGGTGACATTTTTGCTGCAGCATTCTTCATCCGCTTATATCTAACGCGGGATCCATGGGAATCTGCCAGGTTTGCATGCCAAATTGCCTCTGTTTCAGTTACCAGACGCGGTTTGGATAGCATCCCAACCGCTGAAGAAATACAGGAACACCTGGTCGAGGTATTTTAATGGGGCGGGTATATGCAATTGCCAATCAAAAAGGTGGGGTAGGTAAAACTACAACCGCAGTGAATTTAGGCGCATTCCTGGCGGCATTCGACCAACGCATTTTACTCGTAGATCTCGATCCACAAGCGAATGCAACCTCCTGTTTGGGGATCGATAAAAAAAGTGTTAAAAATAGCACATACGATGTTATCATCGGTGCCGTTCCTGCTTTGAAGAATATCCTATTCAACCAAAAATTAAAAATTTCCCTCCTGCCTTCCTCTCCTTCCTTGGCTGGGGCTGAAGTTGAACTTGTTCCGGTCATATCTCGTGAAACCCGCCTGAGGGAAGCCCTAAAACCACTGATTGAACGCTATGATTATATTTTAATCGATTGCCCCCCCTCCCTCGGTTTATTGACCTTGAATGGGGTTGTCGCTGCAAAGGATGGTGTCATAATCCCTGTTCAATGCGAATATCTTGCCTTGGAAGGGATTGGTCAGCTTAACCAAACCCTTTCCCGTATTCGCGCCGCAATTTTTCCCGATTTACGAGTGCGAGGGGTTGTGCTGACCATGTTTGACATTCGTACGAAACTTAGTGCAGATGTGGTGTATGAAATCAATCGTCATTTCCCAGAGCAGGTTTTCAAAACCATAATTCCTCGCTCCGTTCGCCTTGCTGAAGCCCCTTCCTACGGGCAGCCCATTTCGGTATATGCACCCGGCTCGAATGGGGCGATTGCTTACTCAAATTTGGCTCGTGAAATCCTGATGGGTGATGGTGTGTTAACTACCCAACCAATTCAACATTTAGTGAGTGCAGAATGACAAAAAAAACCGGTCTTGGTAGAGGACTTGATGCTCTCATCCCCGGCGGAGATTTCGCGCCTGAATCGATGCCCGTAAATATATCCACTGGTTACGAAAGCCTGCCTATTACTGCCATCAGCCCCAATCCCCGACAACCACGATCACAAATGGACAAAGATGAACTGTCAGAATTGGCAGATTCAATTCGCGAAAATGGAATTTTACAACCGCTTATCGTAACACCTGCTGAAGAATCGGGAAAATATATCCTTATTGCTGGTGAAAGGCGCCTGGTAGCTGCGGGGTTGGCGGGGATGGATTCTGTACCCGTTATCGTGCGAGAAGCATCCGAACAGCAACGCTTAGAGCTGGCTTTGATCGAAAATGTTCAACGCACAGATCTCACCCCACTTGAGGCAGCTGAAGCTTTTCGCCAACTTGCCGATGATTTCAACTTATCTCATGAGCAAATCGCCCAAAAGCTAGGTAAAAGCCGGGTATCCATTACCAACACACTGCGCCTTTTAAAACTTCCTGAAGAAGTCCGCCAGGCACTTTCAAAAGGAGATATCAGTGAAGGACACGCCCGTGCCTTGCTTGGCTTGCCAACCCCACAGGCACAGTCGGCAGCTTTGCAAATGATCATAAAACACGAGCTCAACGTTCGGAAAACGGAAGAACTGGTCCAAAAATTGATTGGACAGCGTCCACGATTGGAACCAAAACGCCCTCCACAACCAGATGTCTCGTTTCTTGAAGAAAGGTTGCGCCAACGCCTGGGTACAAGGGTCAGCCTGCACCCTACGAAAAAATGGCGGCACGCTTGTCATTCATTATTATTCTGACGAAGAGTTGGATCAATTAATTCTCCGTATATTAGGACAATCTGAATAAAAATATGCTCGTTATCCATAACGCCAGGATCCATACTCAAAACCCAATGCAAGGATCGGCTACTGCTCTCGTGGTAGATCAAGGGAATATTCTTGGCGTAGGCACCGATGACGAGATTCTACATTCATTTCCAACAAGGAATACTTTCGATGCACAAGGCTATTCCCTGATCCCTGGTCTTACCGATGCCCACATCCACCTTGAAAACTATGCATTATGCTTACAAAAAGTGGATTGTGAAACTCCCAGCAAGGTTGAATGTCTGCAAAGGATAGCAAATCGGGCAATCACCACACCCCCTGGGGAGTGGATCTTAGGTCATGGGTGGAACCAAAATGCCTGGGATGATGGATATGGTTGCGCAAACCAACTGGATGATATCGCTCCACACAATCCGGTATATTTGACCCATAAGTCGCTGCATTGCGCCTGGGTAAACAGCCGGGCGATGCAGCTTGCAGGAATTGACCGCAACACTCCCAACCCAACTAGCGGGCTTATTGGACACCTGCCGAATGGTGAACCGGATGGAATTCTTTTTGAAAGCAGCATGGACCTGGTTGAGAATGTAATACCTGAGCCGTCGTTGGAACAGGTGGTTAATGCAATCCGTTTAGCGCAGCCTATTTTATGGAAAATGGGTCTCACGGGTGTGCATGATTTCGACCTCGAGCGATGTTTTTCAGCCCTGCAGATTATGCACGAGATCAGGTGAGCTGAAATTACGGGTGCTGAAAAGTATTCCTTTTGAAAACCTGCATCATGCCATCGCCCTGGGTCTTCGTTCAGGGTTTGGAGATGATATGCTGCGTATTGGATCGCTGAAACTATTTTCGGATGGTGCCCTTGGACCGCACACCGCTGCCATGCTGAAACCCTATGAAGATGACCCGCATAATACGGGTTTATTGATGCTGGATGCTGAGCAGCTTTTTGAGCTTGGGCAACTGGCTGTAAGAAATGGCATCAGCCTGGCAATCCATGCAATTGGTGACCGTGCCAACCATGAAGTCCTGAATGCGTATGAACAATTGCGGAACCTTGAACGATCGATTCAACCACTATCCAAGGTGCAGCTTCGCCATCGCATTGAGCATGTACAGGTATTACACCCCGATGATGTCGGTCGCCTATCTAAATTAAACGTCATCGCATCCATGCAACCTATCCACGCTACTTCAGATATGGTTATGGCTGATCAGTTCTGGGGTAAACGCGCCGCGCTTGCTTATGCCTGGCGCGAGCAGATCACGCATGGAGCAAAACTGGTTTTTGGTTCGGATGCCCCCGTGGAATCTCCAAATCCTTTTTGGGGAATTCATGCTGCCGTCACTCGCCGCCGTGCTGACGGTTCACCCTCCAGTCCATGGATGGTTCCCAGAACAATGCCTGACAGTTAATGAAGCCTTACAAGCCTACACAACCGGACCTGCTTTTACAGCTGGTATTGAAGCAAAAGTTGGTAGACTTGAACGCGGTTATTGGGCTGACCTCATCCTATTGAATGAGCGACCTCTTTTCCTGTTTGCCAGATGAGATTATGAATATCCATCCCCTTGCTACAATGGTTGGCGGCGAATGGGTATACTCAGAGATGGGATAAAAAAAACGCTGTTTTTTCTCCAGCGTTTTTACTTGCAAGTAATTTTTGGATCAGGGACCTGACCCCATCCTGATCGGATCTGTACGTACCAGGTCAGCAAAAACGACCAATCTATGTAAATAGGTTCGTGATTCCTGGTCCCAATCCATACAAGTGATCAAAGTAATTTGAGGGTTGTTTGTTGCCAGGATTACCGACATATCTCCATCATCGGTCACTCGATAATCACGCATATTATAGGTATAAACATTATTTTCGGTATACAAGAGAACCACTTCCCCTGTTTGCAGCTCGTCCAGGTGGCGGAATGGACCATCTCCCAAACCTGCCACAGTCACATGACCTGCCAGTGCAGTATTGCTTCCCAGTCCCGGCCAGGATGTGTTTCCCATCCAGGCAATCTCATGTCGTAAACCAGTGATCATCCATGAATTTCCATCATATGGGACATATTTAACTTCAGTATCCAGGAATATGCTTGGAATAACGATACGAACCACCGGGCTGGTGTCTGGTCCTTGTTCCCCTGGAAGTGGTGTTATTGTAATCACCGGTGTAGGAATGGGATAATTGGGCAAGGTTACGATCGGTATTATCGCTTCTGGCGTGGAGAATGCCGAGGCTGGCAAACGTGGCAGGCTTGTTTCTGAGGCTTGTGCTTGCTCCAGGATATCTGCTCTATTTGGGGAGGAGTTGCTCGCATTAGCCTGCAGACTGGAAGGCAATGCACCGGTTGAGTAAACACCCATGATAAATCCAATGATTATCATCAACGAACCGATGGCAATCATCCACAGGGTATTCTTCTTTTTAATTGCTTTTGACCATATCCCAAAGAAGAGCAATCCTGCTCCCAAACCCAATATTAATAATCCAGGGAGCATGGATATTGACCCAAACCTGGGAGGAACGCCAGTTCAGGGGCAACTCTCCCGTTGGTGGTAAGGTTTGAAAGATCACTTTGTAATTAACGCTGGCTGTCATCGACTTGGATACGTCGTATGTCAATGTGACAACATTCGCTACTGTCTCTGTCCTGGTCAGGGTGGAATTTACTTTCACCCCTGCAACGATGGTTATTTTTTCACCAGGGACAACGTCACCGATGGTAATTACAAACGAATGTGCTAACTTGGTGATCGTCCCCCTGCTGGTTGTAACTGTGAGTACATCGATGTAAGTTGGAAAAGAATCCAACACGATATTATTCGTAGTCGGTCCAGTACCATTATTACCGACTTCAATCGCAAAAGAAAAATTCTCATTAATTTTTGCCTGGGATGGTTGAACGGCGACTTTTAGAGACGGTATGATGGTTAATGTCCCGGTTACGGTTGGAGTAGCCGTCTTGGTAGGCTGAGTACCAGTAACGGTAGGCGTGACGGTTGAAGTGGAAGTGCTGGTAGGTGTTACCGTTCCAGTTGGGGTTACAGTCGAGGTATCCGTTGGTGTTGCGGTTAATGTCGATGTTTCAGTTGGTGTGGATGTTGCAGTCGGTGTTCCAGATGGGGTTGGAGTAATGGTAGGAGTATCTGTTGGAGAGGGTGTTAATGTGATTGTTGGAGTTGCAGTTGCTGTGTCGGTGGGTACAATAGTTTGTTCAATACCCGAACCACTGCCATCCATCAGAAGAGCTTTGGAGTATTCCAGACTGTGTTGCTCCTTGGGCAAAAGACACCGATACTGGAATTAGCAGTAAAATTCCCAATAACAAAATTCCAAGGATATATATAAATAACCTGTGATTTGTTTTTATTGTTTTACACATCCCGGTCTGAGTAGATTCCATGAATGATTTTTCTGAATTCTATCAGCTAATTTTAAACAATATCCTTACCTTATTAAATATTATAACACTTCACATGACGGATAGATTAGTGACCAATTGTAACGATTTCATCCTTTAAGCATCTAATTAGCGTAAAAACACATTAATCTGAATATTAATTTAGGAGAAATATGGCAAATACGCTTCTCAACGATGAAATTTATAATCAGCTCCAGGAAATGTTTGAGAATCAGTTAATTCATCCGGTCGAGATTATTTATTTTTCAAAGCATGATCCTTGCGAGACATGTGAAGATACTTACCAATTGTTAGATGAAATTACCTCAATATCAGAGAATTTGCATTTAACCACTTATAATTTGGATGAAAATCCACAATTAGCAGACTTGTATAAAGTTTACCTCGCACCAGGACTGGTAATACTCGGTCGTGAGGTGGATGATTTATTGGATTATGGCATTCGGTTTTCCGGAATCCCATCCGGTTATGAGTTTAGTTCATTGATCCACACAATTATCCTGGTTTCCAGGCGCGATTCAGGTTTAAAACCTGAGATCCGTGAAGACCTGAGACGGTTAACCAATCCTGTTAATTTAAAGGTCTTTGTCACCCCTACCTGACCATACTGCCCACAAGCCGTGGTGCTTGCTCATCAAATGGCAATCGAAAACGCCAATATCCATGCAGAAATTATTGAGGCTAATGATTTTTATGAGGTTGCCTCGCGTTATAATGTTAGCAGCGTCCCCCAGACGACAATAAATGATGGTGCAGGAGTTATATTGGGTGCAGTGCCAGAAAGTCACTTACTTAAAGAAATATTTAATGCCCTTCATCCTTGAACCGAGAAAACCTGGATTATCAGGATAGAGCATGAGTAAAAAATTTAGCCATATTATCCCGCTTGTTTTTATAGGCGCTGGCTTGATCGTCCTAGGAGTGGTCGCAGCGGTTACCATACTGAAACCTGGAAGTTTATCCACTGATTTCTCAGTGACACCTTCAACCGTCAACTTTCCCGCCCCAGAACTAACCCTAAACGATTTGAATGGTGAGAAGGTCTCCATTTCCGACTACAGCCCACAAATTGTGTTGATAAACAATTGGGCGACCTGGTGCCCCCCATGTAGAGAAGAGATGCCAACCCTCTTGAAATATTATAAAAAACATGTTGAAGACGGGTTTACGTTGGTTGGTATTAATGCTGGAGACCCGCCAGACGATGTGGCAAAGTTCGTGGACGAGTATGGTTTAACTTTTCCGATCTTACTAGATCCAAATAGTAAATCTTTAATCAACTTCCATAATGATAATTTACCCAGCTCATATGTAATTGATCGGGATGGAAAGGTTGTCCTGGCTTGGACAGGACCGATTAGTAATGCAATGCTGGAGAAATATGTTACTCCACTGTTAGGGCAATGATCATATTAATGAATTCCATTCATTCATCGAATAAAAACACAACCGTTTTTTCAAACCCAAGCGATTCAACAAAGGCCTCAAACCAGGCAGATATGATTAACCCTTGACAAAAATCTTGAATTGAGAAAAAATACACGAATACATTAGCAAAATGCATTGCCTGATGATTGCATTAATCTAATTTACATGCTATAATTATTGTGCTGTATATCCCCCCTTTACCAGTAATCAGCCCAAATTTTTTTCTGGCTCCCCGCTCATGTTTGTATTATTTGTGTGAGATTCGGTGGGGGTGATGCATAAAACATACAATCTTGTGTAATTCCAAATCCAATTTTAGAGATGATACGATATGAAAGTAATTGAATTGCAAACCACCTCCCTGGATCGACTGCGTCAAATTGCCAGGGATCTCAATGTTCCCAGCGCAAATAGATTAAAGAAAGATGATCTCATCTTAAAAATCCAGCAGGCTGAAGCAGAAAGGGATGGTCTTGAGCTGCGTGGTGGAATCCTGGAGATAATGAGTGATGGGATGGGATTCCTTCGTTCAGGTCACTACCAACCAGGTGCTTTTGACGTCTATGTTTCTCAATCACAGATACGCAGGTATAACTTGCGGGATGGGGACCTGATCATTGGCCATGTCCGTCCTCCGCGTGAATCGGAAAAACATTATGGTTTATTAAAAGTAGAAACCGTTAATGGGATCGATCCTGAAGAGGTTCGCAACCGACCTGCATTTGAAAGCCTGACCCCGATTTTCCCCGACCAGCGATTTAACCTGGAAACGGATCGCCATACGCTGGCAAC
The DNA here is from genome assembly GCA_963736805.1 of uncultured Chloroflexia bacterium. Lineage (GTDB taxonomy): Bacteria > Chloroflexota > Anaerolineae > Anaerolineales > UBA4823 > FEB-25. The sequence continues at coordinate 36,020 of CAVTQM010000035.1, read as the reverse complement.
CCGCTTGATTAATATGGTCACACCCATTGGACGGGGGCAACGCGGATTGATCGTTTCACCTCCCAAGGCTGGCAAGACCACGATTCTTAAACAATTAGCCAATGCAATCTCAACCAATCACCCGGATGTTTACTTGATGGTTGCATTGATTGGTGAACGACCGGAAGAAGTGACCGATATGGATCGTTCGGTGGATGCTGAGGTAATCTCATCCACCTTTGATGAACCTGTCACATCCCATGTAAGAGTAGCAGAGATGGCTTTGGAACGGGCGAAGCGTATCGTGGAAACCGGGCGGGATGTAGTTATTTTAATGGATTCGATCACCCGCCTTGCCAGGGCGTATAACCTGGTAGTTACCCCATCCGGTCGAACATTGTCCGGTGGTATTGACCCATCTGCGCTCTATCCACCCAAGAGATTCTTCGGTGCGGCGAGAAACATTGAAGAAGGTGGTTCCCTGACAATTATAGCCACTTGCCTGGTAGATACTGGCTCAAGAATGGATGATGTCGTATACGAAGAATTTAAAGGCACCGGTAATATGGAGCTGCTGCTTTCGCGGCGATTACAGGAACGCCGGGTGTTTCCAGCGATCGACATCGAGAGATCATCCACCCGCCGTGAAGAGCTACTGCTAGGTCCCGATTTAACCCCGCGTGTTTGGCTGATGCGCCGGATGTATGATCAAATGATCGCATCCCCCCCATTTGGAGCTGGTATGGATCCAGCAACAGCGACTGAAGCAATACTGCAGCGTCTATCGAAAACCGACGACAACAACGCTTTCCTTGAAACTCTCAACGAAGACTTAGACTAATTTCCTTACTGGTAAATGACCGCGACGATATAATGCAGTTATAATTAGCGCGGTAATATTGGTATTAATCATGAAAGAACAAATTACTGACGAAACAAATTCATCCACACCCGAATCGATGCCAGAAAAATCGCCTGGTTCTCGAGAACCAGGCGGTTTAATATTAACAGGTACCTGGATGATTGCAATAAGCCTGGTCTTATTGGCTGTTTACCTGGGCTGGCGTGTCCAAACCACCCAGGCTGCTTCGGACAGCCTTAATCAAGTTGTCCCAACCCAGACATCTACTCCGATTCAGGGGTCAAGCTCAGTGAATAATGAACTTCCAGTATTCTACGCTGGAATTTCTGCACCGGGTATATCGCGGCGAACTACAATGCACACAAATATCCCAACCCGCCCGCGCACAAAGACCATTGAATACACCGTCGACACGGGAGATTCGGTATTTGGGATTGCTCAAAGCTTTAATCTAGAACCTGAAACGATCCTCTGGGCAAATTATGATCAGCTGAATGACTCCCCAGATATGTTAAATCCTGGGATGAAGCTGAACGTGCCACCAGTGAATGGGGTATATTACCAATGGCAGGAAGGCGATTCACTCGAAGCTGTTGCGGCTAAATTTGAAGCTAATATTCAAGATATTCTTAACTGGGAGGGAAATGACTTCGATTTAACCAACCCTCAAGTTGCAGCAGAACAATGGCTCATGATTCCAGAAGGTCATCGAGAATTCCGCCAATGGCTGGTTCCGACCATAGCAAGATCAAATTCGGGAGTTTTAAAATCTGTTCTCGGACCAGGAGCTTGTGAAGGTAATTACGATGGGGCTTATGGTTCTGGTGCTTTTGCATGGCCATCATCCAACCATGTTTTGTCTGGAAACGATTACTGGTCAGGTCACCTTGGTATTGATATAGCTGGTGCCACGGGTGATGGAATATTCGCCTCCGATTCGGGTGTAGTGGTATTTTCAGGATGGGCAAATGGTGGTTATGGATACATGATCATGATCGATCATGGCAATGGATATCAGTCTCTATATGCTCACTTGAGTTCTGTGAGCGCAAGCTGTGGTCAAAGCGTCTACACAGGCTCATATATCGGCGGAATGGGCAGCACTGGAAATTCAACCGGGTCGCATTTGCATTTTGAAGTGCGCTACCTGGGAGGATTCATCAACCCCTGGTTTGTCTTACCACCTCCTTAACAATAGCATACTTGTGGCTTTACCCGTTTTTCAAATTAATCATTAATCGATGAAAGGAATTCTTATGACTGATAACGATATGGATTTTAAAACCCAAGTGATTGCAGAGACCGATAACCTACATTACCAGATCTGGAAGGCCGATGAACCGGATGGAGAGACCACCTTCCATCTGGAATTGAACAATGTAACCATTCATTTTTTCACAGAAGAATGGGAAGAATTCCAACAATTGATCAGATTATTGGGAAAAAAGTAAATTCTCGTTTGGTGCTTTAGGAATTAGAAAAATTCAGGGGGATGTGATTACCTCGGTCACGTAGGGTATCACCGATTCACATGGTTCAGTGAGATAAGATGAGACATGCTCCCAATCCATGGTTGCCCGTGCAGCCCATGATGTATAGATCGCATACGAAAGACAACCTGGGCCAACATGATAATTTGCAATGGTGTATTTGAATAATTCTTCATAGGTGGAAATTTCGCCAGCAAGATAGCCGGTGCCGTTGTAGATGATTTGTGCTACCTGATCACAATTTGCTAGCAAAGTGTGTGCCACCAGGTTTATGCTTTCATCAATGTTGGTCAGATCGATACCATATTCGCAATCATCACAATTAGCGTCGGAACTGACCGCTAACGCGCCTCGCAAGATCGCCCGCTCCTCTGGAGTGAGCTTGACATATCCTCCAGAGCATTCTTCCTCTGTTAAAACTAACGGACAAAACTGGTTATAAAAATCTTGATTCCATAAAAGAAGCGCATCTGCTCCATTATCAGTGATCTGACCTAAACCATATTCATTGGCCGTACGGAATTCTCCTGGCCAAAATTGACTTTCTTGAGCAAAGAGGTTTTTTAATAATTGTGCCGGAACTTTGGTTTCTAGCGCTATCTGAATTATCTGCTCATCAAACTTGTTTTGCCAAACAATCACTTCTGGCATCGCCACTTCAAGCCCGCAATTATCCGCATATCCATTCGATAACAAACCGCCACTCGGGCAGGAGGAGGCATCCACAGCACCTTCGGCAATTAATCTCCCAGCCAGGTAAGAGTAAGGTTCTTCAGACGCCAGGAAAGCTGGATCTTCAGGTGTGGATAACCATTCAGGCACCCCTCCGACCGGTGGAAAGGATTGCCAAACCTTAGAACATGTGGCTATATCATTACCAATCCACTGTGTGGAAATGACATCGATAAACCAACCACCACTCGTTGGAGTGGCGCTCACACCGCTATCGATAACACGTACCAATGCTGAAAAAACCTCACTTAAATCACCAAAGCTGGAATCTGCCCAAAACTCGACCATCACACCAGACATATTGGTTGGTCGTAATTGAACATCACAAGTGCTTGCCTGGCAGGTGGTTTCAACACCATCCATTTTCACATGGATGGTTGTTATCTGCTCATTGGGTAATGGCTCATTGCCGATAAAATGTAATTTTGGAATTGTGGGGCATAAATTTTCTGGGGCGACTGGATCACACCCGGATAATGATAAATTCACTTGTGCAGGAGGTAAATTTATTACAACTTCATTTTCAGCTGGTGCACTCCCAACAAAGAATAGATATAGTCCCGTACAACCCATGGGTGGCATGAGTCCCTGGTCCAATCCAGAACATGATTGAGTTGCCAACCATTGGTTATATACATCACCCCCACAATCAGTCAATACCTCTTCGGGAGTCGGCCATCCTTCGTGGTCAATGTATACCTGGCATTTGATTTGATTATCAGACCAGCTTAACAACCACCATTCGTAGCGTGTATATGTAACCGTAATGGTTGTCTGTCGGATGATTTCATCGGGTGGTTCACCTGCGGCACGAACCAAACCTGCATTTATACTGGTGATCGTAATGAACAGGCATGCAAAACAAAAGCGGAAAAGTCGTTTCAGCCTTTCCATCTGTTTATAACATATCATGTATAGTCACCATTGTCAATATTACTTGCAGCAACCGAAAGGGCATGATAAACTGATATTATGATGGGTGCATCGAGCGTATTGGTGATAACGCCATCACCGTATATGACAAAAAAAATCCAGCAAACATTGATTGATATTGGTGGATACAAAGTCATAACGAGTTCCAGCCCTGCAGTGGCTTTAGAATTAGCCCAGCAAACCATAATTAACATCTGTATTCTGGATGTATTCCATCCAGAATTTCCCGTTATTAAAGTGGTGAAAGAATTAATGGGCAAGCAGCCAGATATGCACCTTATCCTGGTTCTTTCTGATACAAGCCTGAGTAGCGGAGAAATTCCAGGGATCATTCCAGATGGTCTGCTTCCCCGCTCCTTCAGTCCAGCGCAATTAAAATCAGCCTTGCTCAAGATTCCAAAAGAATACGAAATAATTACATCTCCCAGTCAACAAACGGCACAAACCAACCCTGCTATGCCAAGCGCACCCGCTCTAGAAAACTCGGATTTGTTAAATTTCCCTCCATTTTCCAGGTCAGCCGATTTTTCAAGATTGAATCAACGTCTTTCTGACCTTTCTGCAGAAACAACTGCCCTGGCAATAATTATTCTTCGACGAAAACAGCTGATATCCCATTGTGGAATTTTCCCAAATACTGCAATTCAGGAGCTTGTTGACCAAATCAATAGTTTCAGTATTACATCAGCACTAAATCTCCAAAAGAAAGCCCCACCCACTTTCCATAAAACCGGAAGTGGGGATATGATCCGGTCGATTCAATTACAATCGATACAAGGTAAGTTTCTGCTTTATGGAATCTCTTTAACCAAAGAAATGCAGCTCTCCCTGATTTACGACCAGGATACACCATTCAGCCACATCCGACGGCAAACAATACAGCTTTCCCATGAATTAATCGAGCCTCAACAAAGCCTGCCTCTGGCATATCACCCATCATCTCTTGAGGTGAGTCAGCTGGAGCAAACTAACATTGTTCAATCCTCGTCAGGAGAAGCAATTTATGAGCATCCAAACCAACCAGCAGCAGGGACCAGTGTGGTTCAAGCTGCTAGCAATATCCAGCTTGCTGGAAAGTTCTTCCCCTGAAGAATTGATACCACCGAGTTATGCAGAAGAACAAAAAGATGCAGTATTCTCCTCACCGCCAACCTCTCCTGAAACGGTCAGTCCAGACGCTCAAATCGAATACCAACCAATCTGAACAAGCAGGCAGGATTGATTATCATAACGGTTTTGAATTAGAAGAAGAGTATAGTGGTGAGCCATTGGATTTCTCCCTGAGTGAAACGGAAAAGTCAGAACTCACTGGAGCGGGATTTGAAACGAATTCGATCACCTCAGAGGGTTCATATGGGAACTACATCACTTATTCATGTTTACTCATACCGCGTATACCAGAACACATGCTTAACGGTAATTTGGCATCCTATTTGTTTAAATGGATGGGGCAGCTTTGCCTGGCTTATGGATGGCGACTTGAACACCTCTCCATCCATTCGAATCATGTCCAAATGGTGACCGGTGCTCCCCTGGCAACCTCGCCTGCTTTCCTGGTAAGAACCTTGCGTCAGAAGACTTCTCAGTATATATTCTCCCAATTTCCTCCCCTAACGAACGAAAATCCGTCGGGAGATTTCTGGGCACCTGGATTTTTTATTTCAGGCGGCAAGCAAACCATACAAACACACCTGATTGACCGATTTATCAGTGAGATCAGGGAACACCAGGGTGTGAATAGCACACCATCACTCAATTAGATCCTATGCCTCCAATCATTTACTTACTAGATGGCCATGCTTTGGCGTACAGAGCATATTTTGCACTAACAAAGGGTTCCTCAACAGCATTTACCACCCACTCGGGTGAACCAACAGCTGGGGTATTCGGTTTTACATCAATATTGCTACGATTATTCGAGCAAGACCATCCGGATTTCCTGGCAGTCACTTTTGATACGGGTAAGACCTTTCGGGATGACTTGTTTCCTGATTACAAGGGAACCCGTGCGAAAATGCCCGAAGATCTTCGCCCCCAGATGGATCGAATAAAACAGATTGTGGATGCGTTTAATATTCCTCGTTTGGAAATGGAAGGTTATGAAGCCGATGATATCCTGGGCAGCCTGTCCAGGCAACTTGCTGTGGAAGGATTTGGGGTAAAAATCATCACCGGAGATCGCGACCTGTTACAGCTGGTCAATGAACGCATCTTGATAAATCTTCCCGGAAAATCTCTGGCGGATGCTAAGGACTATTTTTCCAGGGATGTGCAAGAGTTATTTGGAGTAAAACCTGAACAGGTAGTGGATTACAAAGCGCTTGTTGGAGATAAGTCTGATAACATACCCGGAGTTGCTGGGATTGGGGAAAAAACAGCCAGTACATTGCTAAATACCTATGGCAACCTGGATGAGATATATGCACATATCGGTGAAATATCTGAGAGCTTGCAGAAAAAGTTGGAAGCAAACAAAGAAAATGCATACCTGAGTCAAAAACTAGCTACCATTGTTACCAGTCTCCCAATAAAGCTTGATATGGATATGGCTCGAACAGAACACTTCGATCCGGCACGGGTTGAAGCTTTATTCCGTGAGCTGGAATTTCGTTCTTTGATGGGGCGCTTGACTGCTTTATACCCAGCTTTTGGCAAATCCAGCCCCAGGCGGGAAGAGCAACTTTCCCTCTTCACTCCCTCAACCTCATCAACTACCACTCCAATGAAACAATCAGGAGAAATAACTGTCCATGTCGTTGAAAACGTGCAAAGTTTAAACAAACTTGTTCAACGGCTTCAATCAACCAAAATCATCTCCTTCGATACTGAAACTACGTCTACTGACCAAATGAGCGCTGATCTGGTTGGAATATCGCTGGCAGTGGATAATAATGAGGGATGGTATATCCCCGTGGGGCACAAATCGGAACCAGAACGCCAGCTCCCACTCGGACAGGTGATGGATGCCCTGAAAGGTCCTTTAACAGACGCAGGTATCTCCAAAGTTGGCCATAATATTAAGTACGATTTCGTTATGTTGGCAAGGAATGGATTACGCCCCACTCCACTTACCTTTGATACCATGATAGCCGAATGGCTCACCAATCCAACCTCACATAATCTCGGATTAAAAAACCTTGCCTGGATACGCCTCGATTTGCGGATGACCGAGATATCGGCTCTGATCGGTTCGGGTAAGAAGCAAATTACCATGGCACAAGTTCCAATTGACGAGGCGGCTTCTTACGCAGCGATGGACGCTGTTGCGGTAATTCGGTTAATGCCCGGTCTTGAATCAGAGCTTAAAGCGAACTCTGCCATTAATTTATTTAATGAAATTGAAATGCCATTGATCCCGGTACTGGCAGATATGGAAATGACCGGGATTGCTCTGGATAGTGATTTCCTTAATAAAATATCTGCTGAGCTCTTGACACGCATGCTTGAAATTGAAGATAGTGTCTTTAAGCAAGTTGGCGAGCCATTTAATATTAATTCTACTCAACAGCTTTCAAACGCTTTATTTAATCGTCTGAAGCTTCCACCACCCGATGGCACTCGCCGAACCGATTCTGGTTTTTATTCCACGTCGGCAGAAGTATTGGAAGCATTACGAGGTCAAAATCCTGTTGTTGATCTGTTACTTGAATATCGTGAGCTTTCGAAGCTCAAGTCTACTTATGTGGACGCACTACCTTTGCAAGTAAATCCTCGCACCGGTCGTATCCATACATCCTATAACCAGGCGGGAAGTGTTACTGGGCGAATTGCTTCTTCAGATCCAAATTTGCAAAATATCCCTATTCGAACTGAGCTTGGAAGAAAAGTACGCCAGGCATTCACTGCTGCCGACAATCTTACATTGTTATCCGTGGATTACTCGCAAGTCGAGTTACGTATCGCTGCCCATATGTCGAATGACGAGGCTATGTTGGCTGCATTTCGGGCAGATCAGGATATTCACACTGCCACCGCAGCAGCGATATTAGGCACCACATTGGATAAGGTCACCAAAGAACAACGCCGAAATGCCAAGGCGATCAACTTTGGCTTGCTTTATGGAATGAGTGCGTTTGGTCTCACCCGCTCCAGCGAACTTACCCTGGCAGAAGCTGAAGACTTTGTTGAGGCGTATTTCAAACAATTTCCCGGGGTAAAAAATTACCTGGACAACATCCGCCGCATTGCAGCGAAACAAGGATATGTGGAAACCCTGCTTGGCCGTCGCCGTTATTTCCCAGGATTAAAATCAGGTGGTAACCCGGCAACGCGTGCCCGTGAGGAACGCGAGGCGATTAATGCCCCCATCCAGGGTAGTGCTGCTGATATCATGAAATTGGCTATGATTCGCGTACATTCAGCTTTAAAAGATGCAGGATTAAAAGGACACATGCTTCTCCAGGTACATGATGAGCTGGTGATAGAATGTCCTCACATCGAGTTACAAGAGACTACAAGAATTGTCCGCACAATGATGGAAAACGCCTATAATTTAGTCATTCCCCTAAAGACCGAAGCCCGTTATGGTCAAGATTGGGGAACACTATCAATAATAGACAATTAGGGAGCAACTATGAGTGGTGATCAACAGGTTTTTCAAAACGCAATTAACCAGGGTCATTCAGCTGCCTGGGACTTGGAATGGGAAAAGGCAGCATCATACTATCATATTGCTGTGGATGAATTTCCCGAAAATACCACAGCTTTAAGCAGCCTGGCTCTTGCTCTCTATGAAACCCAAAAATATCCAGAAGCGCTTGTTTATTACCTGCGTGTTACCAAACTTTCACCCACAGATCCGGTTCCAATGCTAAAAGTGGCTGAAATCTATGAACGGATGGGGAACCTCGATGGTGCCACCAAGGCAAATATGGATGTAGCTGATTTATTTGCTCGTAACAGGGAAATTGAAAAAGCTATCCAAAGTTGGAAACGGGTAGTTGCTTTAAATCCCGAACACATGACTGCGCATACACGCCTGGCTCTCGTGTACGAGCGATTGGGTCGCACCAGTGAAGCAATGGTTGAATTTTTATCGATCGCCAGCCTGTTACAGAGCAAAGGAGACATGCCAAAAGCCGTACAAACGATGAAACATGCCCTGGAGGTAGTTCCAAATAGCAAAGAAGCTGAACAAGGTCTTTCATTGTTATTAAACGGAAAACCATTACCAAAACCGGAGAGAATTGGAGGTGTAACCGCGCCGTTAATAATGTCACAGGTTCGCCAGGCTGAAACTTCTAAAACGGTTGAAGAAATTCATCCCAGACTTGATCCAATCCAGGACGCAAAGCAAATAGCATTAACCATGCTGGCTGAGCTGCTTTTCGAACAGGAGGAAGTATATGGGCAACAGTCCCGCAGAGGACTTTCTACGATTATAAAAGGCCAAGATGCAGAAAGCCTGGATCAATTTGATCAGCCAAAGATCATTTCCCACCTCAGCCAGGCAATTGATTACCAATCCCATGGTGATGAAGTGCATGCTATTAATGAGCTGGAGCGTGCTATTGTTGCTGGATTGGAAAATTCAGCGGCAAATTTTGATTTAGGTTTCATGCAGTCAAAAACTGATCAATTCGAGAAGGCTGCACAAAATTTAAAAAAATCCATTCAACATGAAGTGTTTAGTTTTGGATCGCATTTACTACTTGCACTTACTTTATATAAAATGGATACTATTAAAGAAGCATCGATTGAATACTTGGAAGCTTTACGTATTGCTGACTCTCAGTGTGTAGCACCAGATCAAGCAGAAGAATTGATACAGTTATACGAGCCATTGATTGAATCATTCAAACAACTGGAAGATCAAAAATTACAAAAACGTATCTGTGAGAATATCAGTAAGATGCTCATCCGGCCGGATTGGAAGGAGCAGACCCAACTTGCAAGACGACAACTCCCCGCCCAACCATTCGGGTCAGCACCCATCCCACTCGCTGAGATGTTAACTGAAGCAACCAGCAGCCAGCTTGTGGAATCTCTTGCAAAAGTAAACCAGCTTGCCCGGGCGAACAAGCTGCTTAGCGCAATGGAAGAAGCCTATTATGCTTTAAAATTTGCCCCCTCATACTTGCCCTTGCATGTATGTATCGGTGACCTCCTGGTACAGGAAAACCACGTTCCAGAAGCAGTTCTTAAATATACGATTGTTGCAAAAAGCTATAACCTTCGTGGTGAAACCAACCGAGCAATTAGCTTGCTGAAACGCGTTAGCGAGCTGACTCCGATGGATCTGGAAGCGCGGAATAACCTGATAGAGCTATTATCTGCCCGCGGAAAAATTTCTGAAACCATTCAGGAGTATTTTAAACTGGCCGAAACCTATTACAGCATCGCTGACCTGCAATCGGCGCGGAAGACATACGCACAGGCATTCCGTTTTGCGCAACAATTCAATGTTGACCGTGAGACAAAAATTAAACTAATGCATCGTATGGCAGATATCGATATGCAGAGCCTTGATTTACGGAACGCGATTCGGGTGCTTGAGCAGATACGAACACTAGATCCCGAGGATATTAAAGCCCGGGACATGTTATTTGATCTTAATCTACGCCTTGGACAATCTACCCAGGCAATGGCTGAATTGGATAATTACCTCAATCATTTAATCAGCCTAAATCGCTCCACCGAAGCATTGGAATATATTAACGGAAAAATCCGTGAGAACCAAAATCAACCAGAACTTTACCAGCACCTAGCCGAACTCTATCGCCTGATGGGTAGAAAAGAGGACGCCATAAATCAGCTGGAGCACGCAAAAGAGATTTATGTCCACGCTGGAAACAATGCCTCTGCGATTTCTACGATCATGGTTATCCTAACCCTCAATCCTGACAATCCCACAACTTACCAACGCATGTTGGTGGAGCTTCAAGCTGGAAAATAGATTTACTTAATAATTCCCCACCTGCTGAATGACTGGTAGTTTACCTTCAAGAAATCGATAATAACTTTAACAAATCAGGAGTATCCTGTATGATTTGGTCTGCTCCTGCCCGGATGAGTTCTTTTTCCTCCCCAAATCCACATAAAACACCAACAGTTTGAGCACCCGCCTTTTTACCAGCCAAAATGTCTACCACCGTATCACCTACCATCAGGCAAGCTGAAGCATGGACGCCCATATTTTCTGCAGCCCAGAGGATCGGATCTGGATAAGGCTTGGTATGAGTGCATGTTTGTCCAGTGGCAACTGCAGTGAAGAAAGGTAAGAGTTCAAATTGGAATAAAAATCGGAGGGTTGATTTATTTCCCCGCACGCTGATGAGGCTGAGAGGATAGGAATAACGTAATTTCACCAGCATCTCTCGGACTCCATCGATTAATATATACGGGTCAGCCAATTCTCCCATACCCAACTCATAAAACTTATCACCCAGATTGATAATTTTTTCATCCCACCCTATCCGATCAGCAAAATTATATAACCAATTCCCTGGGCCTTCTGTGACCATAACAAATTTTCTTGCAATTCGATGGACAGCCTGGTTCCCAATAAGTAAACCCATCGGGGAGAATAATCTGACTAATTTTAGGACAAATTGATTATCAGTATCGTTTAAAGTACCATCAATATCAAAACAAATAGCCTTTACCCGCTCAAGATCTATGGGCATATAAAAAAACTTAAGACTGAAAGCCCAGGATTAATATCCCTGCCCCAACAATAAATAAGACACTGATGAACACAGCAATGACTGCCATGATCACCAGGCAAGAATTTAACCACCTACGATGCATTTCACTCATGTTGGTCCTCCCAGAAGATTGTAATCTGCTTATCCATGCAAAGCAATGGCTTTCGATTATATTATGCGTTAAAATACATCCTGTGGACGAAAATATATTGATCCAGGAAGCAAAGGGGGGAAATCTGGACTCGTTTAATCGATTAGTCCTGGCTTACCAGGACATGGTTTATAACCATGCATATCGTATGATCGGGGAAGAAGAATCGGCAGACGACGCTGCTCAGACTACATTTATTTCAGCTTATAACCACCTGAATTCGTTTCGAGGGGGATCATTTAAAGCCTGGTTGTTACGAATAGTAACCAATGCCTGTTACGATGAGCTGCGCCGGCGAAAACGGCGTCCTACTGTACCTTTAGAGCCTTTAGATGACACAGGGGAGGAAGTTGAATCAGTCCATTGGATGATTGATACAACCGATCAGCCTGAAGAACAGGTTGAAAGAGCAGAACTTCAAAATGCAATTCAACATTGCCTGGACCATCTTCCAGAAGAATTTCGTGCCACGGTTTTATTGGTCGATATCCAAGGATTGGATTATTTCGAAGCTTCCAGGGTGATAAACAAACCCATTGGTACGATTAAAAGTCGCCTGGCACGTGCCCGTTTACGTTTGCGCGATTGTTTGAACAGTTTCGCGGAACTTTTACCTTCCGGATTTCGTCTGAAAAATGGGTAAAACATGAAAAACCAAATTTCTTCGCGGGATTATGAACGGCTCTCTGCCTACCTGGATAACCAGCTGGTTGGCAAGGAACGCACCCGCATGGAAGAACGGTTAATCGCAGATCCGGAACTGCGGAAACAATTGCAGGAACTCGAAAAAACCCGCTTACTGCTTCGTGAACTGCCCAGATTACACGCACCTCGAAATTTCTATATTCATCCGGAGACCATATCAAAACCGGTCGGAGTTCGCCCATCTTTTAAATTATTTCCCGCATACGGAATTGTTTCTGCGATCGCAACCATATTGTTAGTCATGGTAATCTTTGCTGATCGCCTGATATCCACCTCAGGTCCAGTTGCATTAGCTCCTGCCGAAGTTGCTCCTGCTGAATTATTTGTTGTTGAGCAGGAAGTTGCCCGCAGTGAGGCAGCAACCTCATCTCCTGTTGAAGCTGCTCCAAATGCAATGATGGAATCTCAGGTTCAGGTTTTTCCAACCTCCCCCGCAGCCGTAGCAAAAGTTGGTGAGCCTGGAATTGCAACTCCAACTACGATCTACCTCGATGCTTTACTGCCTTCATCGACACCTGAAGCTTTATTTTCTATACTGAGTGGCCAGACAGTGACTAACACGATTACCTGCGAAGGAACTATTATTAGCGGTGATAATCAAAGGACGCCTAATTTATCCCAGTGCGCCACTCCCACAGGTACAGCAATGAATTCCCTGCAGGGTTTGCTATCAACGGACTCACTGAATTCCTCCCCGGTAGCACCTCTTCCTTCCATGACTTTGCATCCTACGGAAACGCCTTATCCTACAGCCACACCATTCCCAACCTCTACTTCAACCCTAGTGCCCTCACCTACACCTGTTCCAACGAATACACCAGCGATCACCCAGGATATTCCCTCGGGATCGATTCTTGAAGCGCCTGCAATTCCTGCTCCTTCCAACCAGCTCCTGGATACATCAGGATCAGCACCTCTGGATTCAGCATCTGAGGAGAATTCTGGCAAATCTCCTAATTTTGAGTTTGTAAAATATATCGTACTAACCATTGAACTCAGCCTGGCTAGCATTGCAATCATTGCTGGAATCCTGGCAATCATCCTGCGTTTACGAGCAGGTCGATGATTGAAAGTCCGATTCAATATTGCCCCCACTGTGGATCTTCTCTAGTTGAGCAATTCCATTCAGGTAAGCTACGCCCCTCTTGCGTACATTGCAAATGGGTGTATTTCCCAGATCCCAAGGTAGCTGTGGCTGTGCTGATCAAGGAAGGCGATCAGATCTTACTTGTTCAGCGAAGATATGACCCGAAAAGAGATCATTGGACCTTACCCAGTGGCTTTGTAGACGCCGGTGAAGACCCAAGACAGGCGGCAAAACGTGAGTGCCTGGAAGAAATCGGGGTGATGATCAAGAATATATCCCTATTGGATGTAATTTACAGCCAGGAACACTCTCAAGGAGCAAGTATCTTGATCCTTTATCGTGCAGACGTGGAAGCCGGGCACTTAAAACCAGGGGATGATGCCAAACAGGCAGCGTTTTTCGAAATAAACCACCTTCCTCCACTGGCTTTTATTTCTACAAACGAGATATTAGCAGCGTATTTTTAAAACTATTTTTATGGTAAACTTAGTCTAGTATTGAAAACCCATAAAACGAAATTATTTTCGCTAAAACAGGAGAGAAGAAGATTTATGTATAAGAAAGCGCTCATCCCTTCAATATTTCTGGTTATCTCTATCATGCTGATAGTTTCAGCTTGTGGAGGGGCAAAGGATACTCCCACCCAGGTAGTTCCAACGCAAGTTGAAGTTCAGGCAAAACCCACTATACCTCCTGAACCCACTGCGACCGAAATTCCTACAGGTCTTGCAATGAATCTAACAGATTTAAAGAATGCGACCATTCAAATAGAATCTGAAGGAACCTTTATCGATCCACAATTTGGTTATATGGCTAACGCCGCTGGACGTGGTTCCGGTTTTATCATTGACCCATCCGGAATTGCAGTGACCAACAATCATGTTGTCACCGGGGCAGCCCTGCTAAAAGTATGGGTAGGTGGTGATACGAATAAAACCTACAACGCTCGCATCCTGGGTGTATCGGAATGTTCCGACCTGGCCGTCATAGACATCGAAGGTGATGGTTTCCCTTATCTTGAATGGTACAAGGATCCTGCCAATGTCGGTCTGGAAGTTTATGCTGCCGGATTCCCGCTTGGTGACCCTGAGTACACCATGACCAAAGGTATCGTCTCAAAAGCTAAGGCAGATGGTGAAACGTCATGGGCTTCTGTAGATTCTGTTATTGAACACACTTCAACGATCAATCCTGGTAACTCAGGTGGTCCATTGGTGGACGAAAATAGCAAAGTTGTTGGAGTCAATTATGCAGGCACAAACGAAACCAACCAATATTTTGCTATTGACCGCGGCACTGCCCTTTCGGTGATCGACCAGCTTCGTGATGGAAAAAATGTAGATTCAATCGGTATCAATGGCCAGGCTATTTCATCTGAGGATGGGTCGATCACAGGGATCTGGGTTAGTTCTGTCGAATCCGGTTCACAGGCAGATAAAGCAGGTATCAAAGCTGGGGATATTGTTACCTCGCTTGAAAACCTCTATCTGGCTACCGATGGAACGATGAAGGATTACTGCGATATTCTGCGCACTCATGACCCGGAGGACACACTGGCTCTCCAGGTTTTACGTTGGGATACCCAGGAAGTACTTGAAGGGCAGCTGAATGGTCGTGCATTGGAAGTTGCATATTATTTTGGTTCTGATGATACCGGCACCACGGGAACAGATACAGCTTCAACCATGCCGGCAAACTGTTCGGAGAGCACAACCAGCGGTTATATGACCTGCGTAGATGATACTGCATCCATTGAGGTGGATGTGCCCAATTACTGGACCGATTTTAATGGTGGTACATGGACATTTGATGGTGAGGATATTGGCGTGGCAATCTCTGCAGCACCCAGCCTGGAAGATTTTCAAAGTTTATATAATGCTGAAGGTGTATTCTTTGGTGCCTCAAATTCATGGGCTAAAGCAGGTGGATATGTAGAAATCCTGGATTATTACACCGGTACCTACAGCGGGGATTGTACCCTGGAAGGACGATTTGATTACAATGATGGCCTGTACCGGGGTAAATATGATCAATACAGCAATTGCGGGGGAGCGGGTGGATTTGATGCCTATGTCCTTAGCGCAGTCGATATCGTAGATCAAACTTCAAAGATTATCTTAGTAGAAATTCAAACATATCCGGGTGATACCGCAACCGTGGAACAAATCTGGAGTACATTCTACGTGGGCTTCTAAAAAATATATTATGCAGAATAAAAAGTCGGGCAAATCAGCCCGACTTTTTTGTTGATTACTTAGTAACAGAAAATGAGATTGACGACTCGGATAGATTCCCTGCCAGGTCATAAGCCCTTACCAGCAAGATATGTTCGCCCAATCTTTCTGACCAAAGAACAACATAAGGTGGTTGGAATAGGGTCATAAGCAGCTCATTATCTACCAGAAATTCAACCTTCTCCAACATCAGATTATCACTCACTTCCAGCTGAATCATGATTGACTCCCCTTGCTGATAGGTGAATTCCTCACCTGGCGTAGGAGCAAGGATTTGTATCTGGGGAGCAATGTTATCCACCGTTAATTGGATGATATCATACTCAACTCTCTGGTCCTTCCTGACCACTTGCAATTGTATTACATACAAACCTTGCAACCCATCGGTATTCCAGGTACCAAGCAATCCATTTTTAACCGAATGATTAATATCCGCTCCAATCTGGATCCACTGTTGGGGGTACAATCCCTGACCCACTTGCAAGCGATAATATGAAAAATCAGTCCCAGCTGCTGTACCGATGACACGCACCTGACCTTTTACATGGTCAAACGTCCCCGGACTGATAATTTGAACATCGGATGATCTTTTCTGCTTTGCATAGATCACGTCGTAGGTATCGGGTGGAATCGGCATACCTGCCTTGCTTGCCCATTCTTTTACGTCAGGTGGTACAACCAGAAAAACCTTCTCCTCCACCATTTCTGAGGGGGTGAAAATTGTAGCCAGGTGCCCAGAATCACGATTTATATAATATTTTTTGTATAGATTATCGACCTGGGTTGGTTCGTTTCCCTCCAGGAATGCTTCTTGGACAATTCTCGGGCATAATTCAGATACGAGTAACCCGGAAGGGTCACATACCTGGATCTGGCTGATTCCACTCGGTACTGTAAACTCCTGCACGGGTAGTTGCCTGGAGGCATATTTAATGATCGAATGCCATAAACCTGATGGTATTTCTGGGGAGATAGCACCAGCTTCCTGTTGGCGATGACCTATCCAGACTCCGACAGCCAGCTGGGGAATATAACCCACCGTCCAGGCATCATTACCTGCTTGTGTTATACCAACCTTTGCGGCTACAGGTCGTCCAATTTCCAGCGAATTCGGGTGACCAAGGCTTGGCCAACGTGCGTTTTCATCGCTTAAGACATGCGTGGCAAGGTAGGCTAATTGTGGGCTGATGATTGGCCTTGATTGAGCCTGCGTCCAATCCACCCATTCCTCTCCGTCGGTATCCAGCACACGCAGGATAGTGGTCGGTTTTAACCTATCCGGATCATTATCGTTTACTCTATCGAGGTCAGGTTGGCCAGTCATCACCCCCTGATTTGCCATCACTGCATATGCCGATATAATTTCCATTAATGATGCATCTTTAGAGTATAAATCGCTAAGTGTTGTTTCAGATCCAAGTAGCCAGGAGGATATTGATAACCCAAAGCGCTTTGCGGTTACTAATGCATTATCAATTCTAATTTGCTGTAAAACCTGTGCGGTAGCCTCTAAATAGTCATTCACCATAGCCGTGCGCGCTCGAACAGGACCATGAAAAGTTTCAGAACTCGGTTGAGGCGGATTAGCCCCATCGATCTCCATCTTGCTGATTTCGTTGTTTCTTGGAATATCCCATAAAAGGGTTCCGGGACTAATGCCACGTGAAAATGCGGTTAAATAAATAAATGGCGATAAGATCGTTCCTGCAGTATGTCCTTCATGGATTGAGGGATCATTATCAGAAATATCATCTCCAACCAGCGATAATATCTGCCCGGATTGTGGATCAAGCACAACCACTTCGGCATGCAAATCCTGC
The DNA here is from genome assembly GCA_963736805.1 of uncultured Chloroflexia bacterium. Classification (GTDB taxonomy): domain Bacteria; phylum Chloroflexota; class Anaerolineae; order Anaerolineales; family UBA4823; genus FEB-25. The sequence goes on along the minus strand of CAVTQM010000035.1, from coordinate 18,381 downwards.
AGTGGATTTTCCGAGCTCATCTGTAGATTGGGTAGTAACTGGGCTGCCTTACAATCATCATCCCCGAGCATTCCGATAGGTTCTCGGCTTCCTTGCATTCGAGCAATCTGGGTCTTCGCGGCACAGTATGCTTGTATTTGCAGATCGTAATCGAGGGTGGTGATGATATCAAATCCTCCTCGGCGCACTTGTTGAAGATTTATTTTTGAGCCGAGTTGTTCCAGGACCAATCCAGCAAATGCCGATGTGATTGACAAATTCTCTTGGGGTGCTTGAAAATGTAAATCTTCATCGATGGCGTTTTGGGCTTCATTTGCTGTGACCAACCCATAGTACAACATTGTCTGAATAACCTGCTCTTGTTTTTGTTTCAGCACTTGCGTGCCTGTATTTGGATTCATCTCGGGTGATTTTGACATAGCGGTGAGCATAGCTGCTTCGGCTAGATCAAGCTCAGAAGCTGATTTTGCAAATAACACCCGCGCAGCAGCATCCGCACCATATATTAGGTCACCATATTCAGCGCTATTCAGGTACCATTCCATAATTTTCTCACGCCCATACTTATTACTGACCTGGGCTGCCAATAATCGCTCGCGAATATTACGTTGGATCGATGGAGGCTCATCGATAAGGACTAAATCGGATATTAACCGTTGTGCCAGGGTGGGATGGGTACCTTCAAGCCATCCTGCGAATGAATAACCAGGATGCTTCCAATAACCAGGGTCTGATTCAGCAATTGTGGCATCGATCAGGAATTGTGAAAACTGATCTATTCCTGGTTCCCCTTCTTTACCTACCTTCAGGTACCGTTTACCAGCCGCCCTTGGGTTTTCCAGTGTCAGGATCAGGTGCTGATTGGTTCGATCGTACAAGCGTGTTGGTTGAAGGTATACCCCGCCAGGAGGTTCAAGTAATGATGGTAGGACTTCAATCGATGGAAGATCCCGAGTGATGTTTGTATATAGCCATAATCCTACAATACAAACAACCACCCACCCCAGGCAAAGCAGGATGCTGATCGCCAGACCAATCTTCATCCAAGGTTGATGCTTTATTTTATTCCTTCGTTGGTTGCGGATTTTTACGATCTGGGAAATAGTGGGCATGGGAAGACGTATACCTGGCTTCTATCCTTGCAATTATAAATAAGGTAAAAAAATGCTTAGCCTGGATCCTGGCTGATTGATTTTTCCACGGAATTGATCAATTCCTGTGCAGATTGCCGAGTACCATCACTGACGTCTCCCATCATCTGCGCCAGCTCAAGCAGCCTATCTGCACCTGTTAATGATCCAACCAGAGTTTCAGTTCGCCCATCTCGAAAATGTTTGGTAACTCTCCAATGTTGGTCGCCGAATGCGGCTAATTGGGGTAAATGGGTGACACATAATACCTGGTGTTGACGACCGAGATCCCATAATTTTCTCCCAACCACCATGCCTACACGTCCACCAATTCCCTGATCGATCTCATCGAAGATCAAGGTGGGGATTCGATCTGCCTGCGCGAGAACATTCTTTATGGCCAGCATCAGGCGTGAAGTCTCACCACCAGAAGCAATTTTTACCAGAGGTTTTAATCCCTCACCTGGATTTGGCGCAACCAGGAATTCAACGTGCTCGAGACCGTTGATGTCAAAGGTTACTTTACGGCCATCCTTTAATAACACACCATTTTCTGAAAGGTGCTGTGAAAAATCAACCTTAAAGCGCGCTTCAGCCATGCTTAACTGCTCTAGCTCAATCACAAGCGTTTTTTCCAATTTTACAGCTGCAGCATGACGATTATCGGACAGGGTTTCACCGATATCTCCCAACCTGCCCAGAAGCTGTTTTTCCTCTGCTTCCAGCTCAGATATACGTTCAGAAGCGTGGGTAATTGACTCCAATTGATTTCGGGCCAACTCTACGAACTTCATCACAGCCGGAATTGATTCCCCGTATTTGCGTTTTAAATTCTGAATCTGGTTCAAGCGCTCTTCCACCTGGTCCAGGCGCTTGGGATTAAACTCGATGGTATCAAGGTAATCCCGTAATGTAGTTGCAAGGTCAATCAGCTCATCCAAAGCACTTTGCGAACGCTCACTAACTGTCACCTGGGAGGTATCCAGGCGTACCAGATTATTAATAATGCTGGACAGCTGTCCAGCTAATTCCGTAATGCCTGGTGATTCGGGTGTTCCATCATCTAATACCTGGATGGCTTCCTGCACTAGCGAGGCGATTCCTTCTGCATTCGCCAGGCGTGTTCGTTCTGCACGCAGCTCATCTTCCTCACCCTCCCGCAAATGCGCCAATTCAATCTCATTAATCTGATACCCAAGGATATCGATCTGCCTGGAAGCATCCTTCTCGGCAGCATGAAGCTCACTGAGTTGGCTACGGACATGGATCAGACGATGGTATGTATCCTGGTACTCTGCCACATCCCTCTCAACGTGAGCATAACGATCCAGTAATCCCAGGTGCTGTTTGACGTGTAACAAGGATAGGTGTTCCGATTGCCCATGCACATCCACCAGGAATTCACTGAGCTCGATCAGCAGATGATTATTTACATTGCGGCCATTCACCCGGGCAAAACTGCGCCCATTGGATCGGATCTCACGCCCCAATGTGAGTATCTTTGACTCATCCATTAAAGCTTCACGTTCAAGAATTTGGTGAATGGATTGAGTGTTTTCATCTGACAGGTCAAAACTGGCTTCAACCAAGGCACGTTGTTCCCCTGCTCTTACCATGGTTGACTCCGCGCGCCCACCCAGTATCATCTCAACTGCATCAATGATGATCGACTTTCCAGCACCAGTTTCCCCAGTGAAGATATTTAAACCCGGATTAAAGCTTAGCTCCAGCTGGCTGATGATGGCATAATTTTCGATACGTAATTCACTTAGCATACCTAACCGATTCTGATGCCTGCCAGGCGGTAATATAAAGTTGAAGTCATTAAAATGGCATACATGACCTGGAAGATAAATCCATACAGGTAAAAGAACTGTAATAATTGCAAGCTAACCGGAAGGCAGCCGATGATAGCTGCAATGGCTGCCAGGAGAAAAAGTTTTTTTGAGCGTCTTTTGCCTGTCGCACGGCGGGCAACTTCTGCGATTAATCCCCCGACAGCTGGAGCCAGGAAGAGCGCCAGGATGATGATATAAAACCCAAAACGAATGGATATCCATCCTCCCAGCAAGCTGCCCAGGTATGACATGATCGCGACTACGATGAAAATCACCGGGTAGTCGTACCAGACAGCTGTTTCAAAGATTTTTTGCTGCTCTTTGATGCACTCTTTACAGCGATACCCCGTTGGCGTCAGGACAGCGCATTTCGCACAAATTGGCTTTTCACATTTATTGCAACGCAAAGTAGTTTCAACGCTCGGATGATTTACACAATAAATTGTCGGTGGTGTTTCAGTCATGCTCAACCTCTATCGATGATTTCCCGTTGTCGGGTTTTGATTCATATGTAAAGTAAGATTTCGGTAAAAATAATCGGGATCGTGAAATCGGATAAATTTGACAACATGCGGGGAAGCATATACATGCACCCGGTCGTCATCCGTTAGCCCAATGGGTACCTGGCCATCAACACTGAATACCGCCTGTTGGTTTCCCTCGATGCTGATACTCACTGAAGATCCCTCGGCTAAGACAATCGCACGGTCAAGGGAAAGATGCGCGGCTACAGGCACTAAAATAATATTACGCAATTCTGGAGGTAAGATCGGTCCCCCAGCCGCAAGTGCATAAGCAGTTGACCCGGTGGGAGTGGCAGCAATTAATGCATCCGCAACATAGGTAGTCAGAAAACGACCATCCACGTGGGCTGTTATATGAACTGGCCGGATGAGTTGCCCCCTGGAGACAACCACTTCATTCAAAACATCCCACTTACCCTGGAGAGAATCAGCGCGCCATTGTTCTGCATATAACATCATGCGCTTTTCCAGCCAATAATCCCCATCGAGCATACGTGTCAGGTATTCATTCCACTCGTCGCGGGCAATCTCAGTCAGGAAGCCAAAACGACCCAGGTTAATCCCCAGGATTGGAACATCCGATGGACCGCCAAGATGACCTGCACGCAGCATGGTCCCGTCCCCTCCTAAGGCAATTAATAAATCGAAATCACCTTGCTTGACTTTTCGGTATATCGTCTCGTCATACAAATAGCCTTGTTGGGTTTCAATACCCTTCTCATTCAGATAGGCAGCTATGGCGATCGATTCCTTTTGTATGTCCGGCAGTTTTTGGTGACCAAATATTGCTATCTTTTTTATAGGTCTTTTTTCTTCCATCATAATTCCCTAATTATATCCTGAGAGCTTGATCACATATGGATCGATAACCACAATGTTGGCAATTACGTGGATTATCGTGCGAACGCTCATAATGTGAACGACTTGTCTTTTCTTGCATCTCATGGATGATTTGCTTAGTAGTTTCTTCCAATGTAGAAGTAAAATCAATCGCAAATGTCCGGTTTCGGTAATGAATAATGCCATAATTTGGACGTGTGCCATATTCACGCTCAACTAGAATACAATAGGCCGTCAGCTGGTAAACATGAGAATCATATGGGGCTTGGGGTGAATTCCTGGATTTTACTTCAACAGGGATCACCTGGCTTCCTTGCTTAACCAGGTAATCCGGTTTTCCAGTCAACCGTAAAATTGGATCATATAAAGGCTTTTCAACCTTCCCCCACTGGTTCGTGTCAGCGTATATTACCCTGCCACCAGGGATTCCCGCCTGGCGTTTTGTGCGGGTAGCGACGATGAATAATATAACTGCAATAAGGAAGAATAAAATTGATAGGTAAGGCACGAGAATTATTTATTTATCGAATAAGATATTTCTACATGATCGATTGGATGATCCAGATGGTGCAGGTTATGATGGCTAATAATAAGGAACAGTAAGCGATTAGCTGAAGGCAATTACTTGCCATCACCACCCGGCCATGTTTTTCATGTAGCTCGCTTCCCCCGGTCAATTCAGCCTTATTTTCGGGCTCATTTCCTTGAAGCTGATACCACCATGCACGGTGACAAAACTGGTATGTGCCTATCTCCGAAGCACGGATAATTTTCATTCTTTATGATTGTACTCGTCCAAATGTGTTTCTAGTTCCCTCAGGCTGTTTTCAAGCCTGCTCTGACGCAGGCTCAAGGTAAGATCGCCCCGCGTCCGTTCTATGATTCCACGGGCAACATCGGTCAATCTGCGCAAGCCACCAGTGATCGCATCTGGATAGTCCATTGTTACCAAAATCGCATATATATCATCCATTTCACCCATGAGACGCTCGGCTTCGGTTGGATTATTTTTAAGCAGCATGTCCAGGCATCGCCTGCGTAGCTCTCCTACCACTTCTGCCAAGCCTTGAAGATATGTGGAGGCTTCCAGATTTAAGTCATCTGGGGATGGAAATTCCTTGTAATCAATCAATGCATACACCAGGGCTGCTTCAGCATATTCTTTAAAAGCATCTTGTGTATATCCAGCATAGAATAATTCTGGAAGATCTTTCAGGTTTTCCCGCAGGGATTGAACCAATTTGCGGGCTTCTTCCAGATGCTCACAGGCTAAGTCTTGCTCATCCCTGTGGATAGCTCGGATGGCATTGGCACAGTGGCGGGTAAGCGTGCGCGCCTGGGTGAGTGCCCTATCACGCTCCATGGTACTTACATCAAATGTATGGTGTATTTTTTCTGCGATCTCTTCTAATTTTTGAGACATTTACATTATTCTTTCGGTGGTGTGGGGGGATGGAATAAGAAGTCTGCCAGTGAATTTTCTCCAGGAATTTTTATTTCACCAAAAGCAGCCTCAAAGCGCGATAAATTATCAGTCAGTGCTCTATGCAGCAATTTTGCACCTAGGGGAGACATCACCACCCGCATCCCAACCCGAGCTGGAGTGACCCCGGGTAGTAGGTGTGCAAAATCAAATACCAACTCGGAAGGTGAATGAGCAATCCGTACAACATTCGCATATTCTGTTTTTAAATCCGATGGAATTTCCAACGCAGGCGGGGTGGCGCTGGACGGTTCTGAGCAGGAGTGGACATAATTTTTATCCTCTGGGTATTATCATAAAGGTGCAGAGGAAACTCTCTGCACCTTTTTTGGTTATTGATTAGAATGGGATATCCCCACCATCCTCAATTTGACCTGCACCTTCGCTTGGTGGGATTCCACCATCATCTTCACCTCGCGTGGATAAAAACCGAACAGTCTGAGCGTTAACTTCGAATGAAGCACTCGGTGTGCCATCCTGCCGGTTCCAGATCCGTGGACCTCCCGTACTCGCATCAGGCACAAGCCTGCCTTCTACCAGCACTTTGCTTCCACGCTTGAGAAATTGAGAGCAATTTTCAGCAGTCTTTCCCCAGGTCGATATGCGGAACCAGATCGTCTCTTTAACAAGCTGGCCGTCACTACCTGTATATTGGCGGTTCGTTGCTACACTAAAATTCGTAACCGCCTGGCCACTGGGGGTATAACGCATTTCAGGATCACGGCCAAGATTCCCAACTAAAATAATTGTGTGGTACATGTGGATTCTCCTTTTCGATGAGCGGTCTGTCTTAATTTCCAGATGAACGCCACCTGGGGCAGAACCTACGGGTCACTCATCGGTCTATTCAGAACAATTGTACTCTTTTTCCAATAAAATAAAAGGAGAGAATATTAATTTTAGTTCTACTCATTCCGAAACTGCAAACAATAATGGTGAAAGGTATTGCTTACCCATGCATTTCCAAACCCATATGGTGCTAAACGCTGATTATCCTGGCACCAAATTTTTTCATCCTTCAGAGTATAAGTTTGATTTAAAGATCTTGCGATATCCCATGCCAACGGGAAAATCTTACCTCCCTTTTTAACATTCTTTACAATAATGGTCAGGTAAGCGCCTGGACGCAAAATCGGCTTCATACCGACATAGATACTGGTCAGCCGTCTCAGGAACTCGTCATAATCTTGGATATTTCCCAGATCGTTTGGGTCATTGGAATAGACCACGTCCAGTTCTTGTGATTCACGCCGTTCTTTTTGGGTGGATGATCCATGCATATGCAGCATGTCCCAATAGGGTGGTGAGGTAAACAGGTAATCGATGGGAGGAACCTGGTGTTCAGAAATGATTTCCAATAAGTTGGTGGCATCACCTGTGATCATGTCTGATATCAGATTCTCATCCATCAACCCCTGGTTCTGCCTCTCCTCTGCCAGTGCAGTCCGGGCGATATCAGCATATGTTGGATTTAACTCAACCCCATAAGAATGTCTTCCCGTCCGCAGAGCTGCCACCAGGGTGCTTCCAGTCCCAGCCATAGGATCGAGCACAACTTCATTTCTTTTCGTAAAAAAAGAAATAAATTCCATCGCTAAAGTCTCTGGAAATTTTGCTGGATGGCGCAGCACGTTTTTTTGACGTGGGGGTGGATTATGCACAAACCAGGATTTCTGGAATTTTATCCATTCTTTGGCTGGTAAATTATTTAAGCGGTTAGTAATTTGGCGCTTGGGCATATATCGATGTGTCAGTGATTAATAATAATTGCCTTTCTATGGAATAACTTCATAAACAATTAGATTTGAGAAATTCACCGTTACTGCCTGGTTATTGGTGGAACGGGCAAAAACGCCTAAAGCACCAGAGGTCAGTAGCGGGTCCTGGATTGAAAACTGGTAACGACCATTCACGAAGAATTGCATCTCATCACCCACAGCGGAAACACCTAACACAGAAGAACTAGGCGCTCCCGGTGGCACCGCACCGCTTAATACCCATGGCTGTGGTGAGGAAGCCTGCCCCCCGATGATCCTATCAACTCGGATTTGTCCATTACAAGACAGGGAAAACCTGTAGTAATCGATGGCAGGAGATACCCGGAACAGCACACCGTATTCATCCAATTCCTTACATAAATTTGGAGAGGCTGTGATTTCAAGGTAAAAATCAGAAAACGTTGGGTTTTCCCGTATGCTGAACAAATATGCATTCGTCTCTGCGATTGCTATGGTTAGTTCATTATTTCCATAAGCCACACTTCCTGCTTGGGATTGGGTAAGTGTCCAGCCGGATTGGGACGAGAAATCATCCTCAAATAAGATTTCCCCAATCTTAGGCTGCATATCCGCAGTGGGTGTTATAACGGGAGTTGGGAACTGTGTAGGTGTTTCAGTCGGAGGAAACCACACAATGGTTGCTGTCATCGTTGCAGTCGAAGTTGGAGTATTTGCGACCTGTGTAAAAACAGGAGTGGGTGAAGGTGTAGCCACGCATGCCCCAGCTAAAAAAGCAAATGATAATGATAAAAAAAATATTTTTCATTCTGATAATCATGCTTTGATCATGCATCTGAAACCGGATATATCTCTCGATAAATAATCCACGGAATTATCTCGAAGGTGTTGTAAAATAGATATGTTCATTCTAGCATATACTTACTGATACTCACAACCTTATCCTATTCCATATTACGAAGGAGAAATTATGCGCAAAAAAGCTTACCTTATCACTGGAGCATCGGGTGAAATTGGTCAGGCTTTGGTAAAAAGCCTGGCTGAACAGAATGAAATGCCCATCATCACGCTTGATATCGCCCCGTTGCCGGAAGAGATCCAACCATTGGTCACGGCCTTCCAGGGTGACATAATGGATCGATCTTTGCTTTCCCGTCTGGTGAGTGAATACGAGCTCGATACGATCTATCATTTGGCAGCATTGCTCTCAACCCGCAGTGAATTCACCCCGGAAGCTGCCCATAAGGTGAACGTGGAGGGAACTCTTGGATTACTGAACCTGGCTGCTGAGCAATCAGAATGGCGTGATGCGCCTGTTAAATTCATCTTCCCAAGTTCAATAGCTGCTTATGGACTCCCCGATTTGGAAACGAAAACTGCGTATACCCGTGTACGGGAATGGGAATGGAATAATCCACGCACGATGTACGGTTGTAACAAACTGTACTGCGAGCAATTAGGTATCTATTTCAGCAAGTATTATCGCCAGTTGGCCGCTGAGCTGCCAGTGATGCTTGATTTTCGTAGTTTACGGTTCCCGGGATTGATCAGCGCATTCACTGTCCCAAGCGGAGGCACCAGCGACTATGGACCTGAAATGTTGCATCATGCAGCCCAGAAGAAATCCTATGCGTGTTTTGTGCGTGAAGATGTGCGCATTCCATTTATGGTCATGCCAGACGCAGTAAAATCATTGTTATTATTAACCAAGGCTCCTAAATCAGCCCTCAAACATTCGGTCTACAATGTTACCAGTTTCAGCCTATCTGCAGCAGAGTTCCGTGATTGGGTTTTGAAGTTCTTTCCCGATGCCCAGATCACGTTTCAACCTGATTTAAAACGCCAGGCGATTGTTGATTCATGGCCGGCTGATCTGGATGATAGTGCAGCCAGGCGTAATTGGGATTGGCAGCCAGATTTCGATGTCCACCGTTCATTCGATGAATACCTGGTGCCAAATATACGCCGCATGTATCAAAAGGATTAATTATGCCACCCACCATCAAAGTTGGATATATCGGCCTGGGATTAATGGGCAAAGCCATCGCCCGAAACATCCTCAAAGCGGGATTCCCACTGGTTGTACATAATCGCAGCCAGGCAGCGGTGGCAGAGCTGGTGAATGAAGGTGCAAGCCCAGCTGCATCTCCAGCTGAGATCGCTTCCCAGGTCGATGTTGTCTTCACCAATCTCCCCGACTCCCCAGATGTTGAATTGGTTGCCTTAGGTGATAAGGGTATTATCGCTGGTGCCCATGCGGGTTTAATTTATGTTGACAATTCATCGATCAAGCCAGCAACTGCCCGGCACATCGCTGGTGTTCTCGCAGAAAAAGGCGTACGATGCCTGGATGCTCCGGTAAGTGGGGGAGATATTGGTGCCCGGCAGGGTACTCTCACGATCATGGTTGGAGGTTCAGCGGAAGCTCTCGATTCTGTCCGCCCTGTTTTTGCTGCCATGGGTAAATCAGTCACACACGTTGGTGATTCAGGTGCTGGACAAATCGCAAAGGCTGCGAATCAGATCATGGTTGCGGCTCAAATGGTGGCTATGGCTGAGTTATTGATCTTCTCAAAGAAAGCTGGGGCGGATCCCGAGAAAGTGGTGGAAGCGATCAAAGGCGGGGCTGCCCAGTGCTGGACATTGGATATTAAGCCACCCCGCTTATTTTCAGGCAACCGAAACCCGGGTTTTAAAGCTCATATGCAAGCCAAAGACCTTAACATTATCCTGGAGACTGCCCATCAATATGGCATCCCTTTGCCTTCTGCTGCAGTTGACGCCCAGCTTTATAATGCTATGTTAGAAATGGGTATGGGCGAGCTGGATAATTCTGCCGTGCTTGGAATTTTTGAAATTTTGGCAAATACCAAATTGTTGAGTGAGTCATAAAGAAGGTTCCCATTTCAGGTTTTTTAAACACCCGATTGAACCACACCCTGAGAAAATATGAGTGCAGTCTTGTAAGCGTATGGTCAAATGATAATGAAATAGATAAGAATAACCTGCTGATATGCAACCAAATTCCAACATTTGCGTATACAGGATCAGATAGCCATACAGGAGCGATGCCGTGAATACCATAGAGCCTGAAGTTCTCGACCAGGTTCAGAAAGGCAATCAGGAAGCATTCACCCAGCTGGTTGAGACTTACCAGAGACCAGTCTATAATTTATGTTATCGAATGTTGGGTGACGCAAATGAAGCAGAAGATGCCTCACAGGAAACCTTTCTTAGAGTGTATAAGAATATTAAGCGCTATGACCACAAACGCCCATTTTCTACCTGGCTGCTTTCCATTGCAGCCCATCACTGCATCGATCAAATACGGAAGCGCCACCTGGTCGTTGTTTCCATGGATGCCATTCCCTACCTCGATCCTCCCGACACCTCCCCAGGACCAGAAACATCATTTCGCTTACTAGAGGATCAAAAAAAGGTTGAAGTATTGCTTAAATCACTAAATCCACAAGATAGGGCAGCTGTAGTCATGTATTACTGGTATGATTTTTCTTACGAAGAGATCGCCCAAAGCTTATCCATCACGGTTAGCGCAGTTAAGAGTAGGCTGCATCGGGCAAGGCTTATCCTTGCCCAAACCTGGCAAAAACAAGGAGCGAATAATTTTTCCGCCGAAAGGAAACCCCATAAATCACCAGCCTTTTAGAGATTGGTTACTCACCGACGAGAAATTATCTGCCGATCAGATTCACGAGCTGCACGAACACATAAACTCTTGCGCTTCATGCAAGCAAATCGGATCTGCCTGGCAGGAGGTCGAATCAACCCTCCACAAAGCTCCCCAGGTTCAACCAGAACCCGGGTTCACCAACCGCTGGCAAGCCCATCTGGCTGAATATTTGGAGCGTAAACAAAAACGCAGAGGATGGATGATGATCGGCTTAACATCCATAATCATTATTGCTTTGCTTGGAATAGTGTCAAATCAATTATGGTCACTTTTACAAACTCCTGGTCCATTCCTTGTGGTATGGTTTACCCGTATCCTAAGTCTGGTTACCATCTATTACACATTACAGGATCTGCTCAGCTCGTTTACCGGGAGCATATCCTTAATTACCCTGACAGCAGTATTTTTCTTGGTTGGCTTCGCAAGCTTCATGAGCGTACTTTGGTTAGCAACCTATCGAAAACTTAGTTATGCAAGGAGGATATTATGAAACAGAATGGATGGAAATTTATTTCAGCAATAATGTTGGCTGTTTTGATCTTAGGTCTTTTACCCATTACAGCTTATGCAGCCACGCCTGCCGATGTGGTCATCGGGAATAGCTATACGTTGCAAAGTGGAGACGTTTTAAACGACGACCTAATGATCATTGGTGGAAACGCAAATTTAATGATTGGCTCCACCATTAATGGCACTGTTTTTCTTCTCGGAGGAAGTTTGGACGCAGCCGGAACAGTGAATGGTGACATCATTATCTTTGGCGGCACGTTAAACCTGGCGGAAACCTTTGTTTTACATGGTGACTTGATCACACGCTGGAACTTATGTAAATAAAGATCCAGCTGCGCAGATCTCTGGGCAAACCTTTCAGGGAGATAATCACACAAAATATTATTCTCCCAGGAGGGCTAAATCTGCCCAACTTCACCAATATGTTCTCCAACAAATTCACGCAGCAGTTTCGATCCAGTTTTACGAGTGGGTGGATTTTTCGTGCGGCTCCTGTTGTGGGCGTTAGTCGCCATGGTGGTGGCGATGTTTATCCCTACCCATCTATCACGTGCCTCCCAAACTGCAATGACGCAACCCTTTATTTCTGGTGGGCTGGGTTGCTTGACCCTGCTCATCGTTCCCATGATCCTGATCTTACTTGCCATAACGATATGCCTGATCCCAATCTCCTTAATTGGGACATTCATATTGTTCATCGCTTGGGCTTTTGGGCTGGTTGCATTGGGCATTGAAGTGGGTAAGCGTATCAGCGCAATGTTCAATAAGGAGTGGCATCCAGCCATAACTGCTGGAGTGGGTACACTTGTATTAATGATCGTTCTAAATGGATTGGAAACCTTCCTCCCCTGCATTGGATGGATACCAAAACTACTAGTCGGTTTGGTTGGCTTGGGTGCAGTCTTATTGACCCAGTTTGGAAGGAAACCTTATGGTCAGAATCCAATCCTGCCGGAAGAAAATCCAGATGTCTCCCTACCTGCAGAAACTCAATGAGTTGAAGCGGTAATACTATTGCCGAAAAGTTGGTTTTCTAGAAACAAGAGCTGTGACTGTACGAGTTCACAGCTCTTTATTTATTTGTCAGGTGCAATATCACTCCGAGGACAATTCCAAATTGACCTAAGTGATATGTCACCATTGTCCTCAATCGCGCATGCGATAATGGATTGACAAACCGGTCCCATGCCAGGAAGGAATCAGATGTGAAAAACAATAATGCTCCGATACTCGCAGATAGGGCTGCAGCAGCTGGCCAACCTGACCGAAACCATGTCATCAGTGCCGAGTAAACCATTGCACTGATCACCAGTGAGTAGATCAACACAGGAATTCTTAGTTGGTTTTTACCTTTAGATGCAAGCCCCCCGGCTATTTTTGGATATAACCATCCGATATATATTCCCAAAGCAACGATGATTAATAGTCCCCATGGATTAATGTATGGTGGTTGGTTATTAAATCCGATGGTGTAACAAACATGTCCGATGAGGAATGCAATTAATCCAAAAATGAACATATCGCGTGGGAGCATTAAAAATACATCTCCTGCCAGGCAAAAAATTACTCCAAGGGTAAACCATAGCATATCTCCACCCAGGCCAACACTAGACCACATCCACCAAAGTAGTGCCAGCATGGTGGCGGGCTTGGTTATATATTCAACTGTTTTCAATTTCCTATCGGCTGCTATCCAGTCCAGGATCGCCAGGATCAAAGCCACCAGAATTGGGATATAGGTCATATCTTCTCTCCTATTTCATGAGCTGAACATCTGCTTAACCAACTTCTCATCATCACGCCAATTTTTCCTCACCTTAATACGGAGTTGCAAGAAAACTTTTTTTCCACTCATGGCTTCAATTTCCATTCGTGCAGCTGTTCCAATTTTTTTCAACATTTGACCATTCTGACCAATCACGATACCTTTGTGAGATTCCTTTTCAACAAAAATCGTCGCTTCAATATATGCTTCCTGCTCATTTCGTTCAGTGAACTCATCAATGCGCACAACAATTCCATGCGGAACTTCATAATGAAGGAAGTTTAAACAGGCTTCTCGAATCAGGTCTGCAGTGATATCTCGCTCGAAAAGATCTGTTACCTGTTCTTCAGGATAAAATGGCTCACCATACGGTAAATGGGCGACGATCTTTTTTAGCAAATCTTCACGGTTATCTCCGCGAGTGGCAGAGATTTGTATGAGCTCACTATCAGGAAGCATGGATTGATAAGCTGCCTGAATTTCAGGCATACGATTGGTATGAACTAGGTCGATCTTATTCATCACTAAAAATATCGACTCAGGGTTTACCATTGAACGCACCATACTCGCAAGCATCTTGTCTTCTTCAGAGGGAACCTGGCTGGCATCAACCAAAAATAGCACCAGGTCACAATGTTTCAGGGCAGAATGCGCTTCAATATTCATGCTTTCCCCAAGCTTAGAACGAGCCTGGTGGACGCCCGGGGTATCAATCAATATGACCTGATAATCCTGAGTGGTTAGGATTCCCTCCTGCCTACGACGGGTTGTTTGTGGTCGTGGTGAGACTGCTGCTACTTTCTGCCCGACGATCGCATTAATCAGGGTTGATTTTCCAACATTCGGTCTCCCCATAACTGCTACAAAGCCAACTCGATATAAATCAACGTTATTATTCATATATAAATTTTATCAGGATACGTATGCCTTGTATACCTGATAAAAATCCACAACCCAATAAATTCATATTCTCCTAATCCTTCCAATCTTGACCAAAATAAATCTCATGATATAATGAGCGTTTGCTTGTTCGTCCTGCAATATTAGTGATAGAAAATGGATAATCAAAAAGGGAGATAACAACTCGAAGCGTGGTGTAAGAATTCTCATCACGCCGAATTTGTTTTTCACCACCGAAAGATTTAGCAAAATCGTTTTATTAGGAGAGAATTATGGCATCAAATCTGCCAAGCAAGTCCTATGCTCGTATTACTATCGACCTTAAGCTCCCGGACTTGATCGAAGTTCAGCTTGAATCCTTTGGGCGATTAAAAATCCGAAGGCCTGGCTGATCTCTTCCACGAAATTTCCCCCATAGAATCATATAACAAGGGGATGAAATTATACTTCCCCTCTAAAACGCAAGAATCAAGCGACTGGAAACTCAGTTATTGGTTCGGAGAACCGAAACACTCGCTTGAAGAATGCGTTGAACGTGATTTAACCTACGCCAGCCCACTGTATGTATCCGTATTGCTTGCCGGGCCAGAAGTACCCCAACCCATCAAACAGGATATCTTCCTGGGTGATTTCCCAGAAATGACTGAAAAAGGTACGTTCATTGTTAATGGCACCGAGCGTGTCGTTGTTTCGCAATTAATTCGCTCACCGGGTGTGTATTTTGAAGCACCTGTAGACCGTGCAACCGGTCGTAATTTAGCAATCGCCAAACTGATACCCGATCGTGGCGCCTGGATGGAATTTGAAACTCGTAAAAGCGATTATCTTACCCTACGATTCAATCGTAAACGCACTGTTCCGATCACCATATTCCTGCGTGCTCTTGCAGCTGTCAATGATGGTCTGCCAGATTCTCCCCTCAATACAGGAACAGATGAAGAGTTGATCGCCTTATTCGATGATGTGGACAACAATCCTGATCGTATGTTCATTGCCTCGTCTTTCCAACAGGAACCTCAATGGGAAATCAACAACCGCCAGACCATTGCGGAAGCAGCCTTGTTGGAATTCTTCAAGCGAATGCGACCAGGTGATCCAGCCACCCTGGAAAATGCACGTGGTTTTCTCCAGGAGCAGCTGTTCGACCAGCGCCATTATGATCTTGAACGCGTCGGACGATATAAGCTGAACCAAAAACTGGACCTGCATGACCGTGTACCCATCACCAACCGGATGATCACCAAGTGGGATATTGTGCGCCTGGTTCGGCGTATGATCATGATTAATAACGGCACTCAGGCACCTGATGATATCGACCACCTGGGCAATCGACGTGCAAAAACCGTCGGTGAATTGATCCAAAATAAACTTCGCATTGGTCTTCGCCGCATGGAGCGTGTGATCAAGGAACGTATGTCCATTCGAGACCAGGACCAGCTGACCCCCATCACCCTGATCAATATTCGCCCGGTTGTGGCTGCGCTACGTGAATTCTTCGGATCAAGCCAATTGTCGCAATTCATGGATCAGACTAATCCACTGGCTGAGCTGCGCCATAAACGGACCTTATCAGCACTTGGTCCGGGCGGTTTGCGCCGTGAGCGTGCCGGGTTTGATGTGCGGGATGTCCACCATTCACACTATGGTCGAATTTGCCCTATCGAAACACCAGAAGGTCCGAACATCGGCCTGATCGGTCGCCTGGCATCGTTTGCCCGTGTCAATGAATACGGCTTCATCGAGACACCTTATCGGCGGGTACGCAAAGTCTTGGTACCTAACGATGAGCGCATGGTTGGTCGACAATTGCGTGAAGATCTGAAAAATGGCGATACCGGTGAATTGATTGCCAAAAAAGAGGACCGGGTAACTCTGGATCTCGCAGATAAGATCAAAAAACTAAAAGTTAAAGAAATCCTGGTAACCCCATTTGTAACCGAAGAAACCGAATACCTTTCGGCGGATGTGGAAGACCGTTTCGTAATAGCTCAAGCAAATACACCTCTGAATGAGAATGATGAATTTATCCGCACCAGTATTTCCTCCCGCCACTATTCAGATTTTATTTTTGCCACCAACGACAATATTGATTACATGGACGTCGCTCCTCATCAAATTGTTGGTATCAGCGCCGCGCTCATCCCATTCCTGGAGCATGACGATGCTAACCGTGCCTTAATGGGTTCAAATATGCAGGCACAGGCCGTACCATTACTCAATCCAGACATCCCAGCCGTATCTACAGGTATGGAATACCACGCCGCCATGGACTCAGGACAGGTAGTGATCGCTGAAGAAGATGGTGAAGTGACTTCAGTAACTGGAAGTCGGATCGTAATTCACAATCCGAAGAGCGACCACGTCTATCAGTTGCGTAAGTATCAGCGCTCCAACCAGAGCACTTGTATCGACCAACGCCCGGCGGTTGTTAAAGGACAGCGGATTCATAAGGGTGAAGTCATAGCAAACTCATCCTCTACGGAGAATGGTGAACTAGCATTAGGGCAAAATGTAGTTGTGGCTTTTCTGTCATGGGAAGGTGCCAACTTCGAAGATGCCATCGTGATTTCTGAGCGCCTTGTTCAGGAAGATCGATTTACCTCTGTGCATATTGAAAAGTACGAAGTCGAATCACGCGATACTCGCCTTGGTCCGGAGGAAATCACCCGCGATATTCCCAATGTCGGCGAGGAAGCCATTAAAGACCTGGATGAGACCGGCATCATTCGTATCGGTGCAGAAGTCGGTCCAAACGACATTCTTGTTGGAAAAATTTCACCCAAGGGTGAAAAAGAGTTAACCCCTGAAGAACGATTGCTGCGTGCAATTTTCGGTGAGAAATCACGCGACGTAAAAGATACTTCCTTGCGAATGCCTCACGGTGAGCGGGGAAAAGTTGTGGATGTAAAAGTATTTACCCGTGAAGATAACACTGACCTGGCTGCCGGTGTGGATACAATGGTCAGGGTTTCAGTGGCTCAGCGTCGCAAGATCACAGCCGGAGATAAGATGGCTGGACGCCATGGAAATAAGGGTGTTGTCTCGCGAGTTGTTTCCGAAGAAGACATGCCATTCCTGGATGATGGAACGCCTGTGGATATCATCCTCAACCCAACGGGTGTGCCTGGTCGTATAAATCTTGGGCAGGTACTTGAAACCCACCTCGGTTGGGCATCCAGTCGTTTAGGTTTCCGCGCCATCACTCCAGTTTTCGATGGTGCAACCGAATTTGAGATCGATGCTGAGCTTGCGCGTGCCTGGTTAATCGATGAGGCATGGAAGGAAGTTGGTATTAAAGCCTGGGAACAGGTTAATCAAACTGAGCATGATCCCACACAATATGAGGATGACAACGAAGTTCGTAACTTGTATCTTGAAGATTGGCTGGGTGAATTGGGTTACGACGCATCCCTATTCAAATCTAATTACCATTACACCCGGCGCTCCGTTCTTCGCGAATGGCTGCGAGTATTTGGCTACGACCCCGATCTGGTGATCTCTTCAGAAGGCATCGTTGTCGATGGTGCACAACAGGCGAAGATGGATACCTATTCAAAGAGCGTATGCCTGCGCCATTGGATGGATCAGCAAGGGGTAGACGTTTCTGGTATCAGTGACGCAGATATCCCCGGTGAAGCGGAAAAGTTTTCAATCAACACAGCCATCCCATTGCCCATTTTAGGAAAGCAGGTTGTACGGGATGGAAAAACGGGTGTCAAGTACGATCGGCCAGTGACAGTGGGTGTAATGACGATGCTTAAGCTTCACCACCTGGTTGAAGATAAAGTACACGCTCGTTCAACAGGTCCGTATAGCCTTGTATCGCAACAACCTTTGGGTGGTAAAGCTCAATTCGGCGGTCAGCGTTTCGGTGAGATGGAAGTCTGGGCATTGGAAGCCTACGGTGCTGCATATACCCTGCAGGAAATGTTAACTGTAAAATCAGATGATGTCCAGGGACGTG